>NZ_JARHUI010000001.1:0-885 GCF_029222925.1 Algoriphagus sp. CAU 1675
GCCGTAGCGGTACCGGTCGCGCCCGGAGCCAAGGTAGACGGACTCACAGCCAACGCCACAGATCCGGTCAACGCATCGTCTATCACTACATTGCTCAGGGTCACGTTGCCCGTGTTGGTCACCAAAATGTCCCTCAGCGTCACGTTACCCTCGTTGGTCACCCTGATGTCGTAGCTGATCACATCCCCTACCGCATCGTAGGTCTGTGGGGTCGCCACTTTTGTAATCCTGTAATCAAAGTCCTGGATCGCGGTCACCTGCTCTTCGGCTGTGCGAACAAGCTCCTTGTAGCTCGCTGTCGCGGTGTTGTCCACCTTGCCGGAATTAAGATCCGACTGCTTGATGGTATAGGTGGTCACGATCAAGGTGTCAGTTCCCGGTGCCAGGATCGATACCAACTGGCTCAAGCCGGTCAGCGGGTCGGTCACCAAAATGTCCCTCAGCGTCACGTTGCCTTCGTTGGTCACCCTGATGTCGTAGCTGATCACGTCCCCTACCGCATCGTAGGTCTGGGGGGTCGCCACTTTTGTAATGCTGTAATCAAAGTCCTGGATCGCCGTCACCTGCTCTTCGGCTGTACGAACAAGCTCCTTGTAGCTCGCTGTTGCGGTGTTGTCCACCTTGCCGGAATTAAGATCCGACTGCTTGATGGTATAGGTCGTCACGATCAAGGTGTCAGTTCCCGGTGCCAGGGTCGATACCAACTGGCTCAAACCGGTCAGCGGGTCGGTCACCAAAATGTCCCTCAGCGTCACGTTGCCCTCGTTGGTCACCCTGATGTCGTAGCTGATCACGTCCCCTACCGCATCGTAGGTCTGGGGGGTCGCCACTTTTGTAATGCTGTAATCAAAGTCCTGGATCGCCGTCACCTGCTCTTCGGCTGTA
>NZ_JARHUI010000001.1:985-921663 GCF_029222925.1 Algoriphagus sp. CAU 1675
CGAACAAGCTCCTTGTAGCTCGCTGTTGCGGTGTTGTCCACCTTGCCGGAATTAAGATCCGACTGCTTGATGGTATAGGTCGTCACGATCAAGGTGTCAGTTCCCGGTGCCAGGGTCGAAATCAACTGGCTCAAGCCGGTCAGCGGGTCGGTCACCAAAATGTCCCTCAGCGTCACGTTGCCTTCGTTGGTCACCCTGATGTCGTAGCTGATCACGTCCCCTACCGCATCGTAGGTCTGCGGGGTCGCCACTTTTGTAATGCTGTAATCAAAGTCCTGGATCGCCGTCACCTGCTCTTCGGCTGTGCGAACAAGCTCCTTGTAGCTCGCCGTCGCGGTGTTGTCCACCTTGCCGGAATTAAGATCCGACTGCTTGATGGTATAGGTGGTCACGATCAAGGTGTCTGTTCCCGGTGCCAGGGTCGATACCAACTGGCTCAAGCCGGTCAGCGGGTCGGTCACCAAAATGTCCCTCAGCGTCACGTTGCCTTCGTTGGTCACCCTGATGTCGTAGCTGATTACGTCCCCTACCGCATCGTAGGTCTGGGGGGTCGCCACTTTTGTAATGCTGTAATCGAAGTCCTGGATCGCCGTCACCTGCTCTTCGGCTGTGCGAACAAGCTCTTTGTAGCTCGCCGTCGCGGTGTTGTCCACCTTGCCGGAATTAAGATCCGACTGCTTGATGGTATAGGTCGTTACGATCAAGGTGTCAGTTCCCGGTGCCAGGGTAGATACCAACTGGCTCAAGCCGGTCAGCGGGTCGGTCACCAAAATGTCCCTCAGCGTCACGTTGCCTTCGTTGGTCACCCTGATGTCGTAGCTGATCACGTCCCCTACCGCATCGTAGGTCTGGGGGGTCGCCACTTTTGTAATGCTGTAATCGAAGTTATGACAAACAGGAACGACCGTTGGATCATCATTATCCACTGCAGTTCCTGAAAGGTCGCTAACTTGGTGACCTTTGTGCTCTCCAGTCACAGTAGCTTGGTTTGTCACAGAACCTAATTCAATATCTTCAGGAAGAATTGTATAGGATCCAGTATAGACCCAAGTTTCATCAACCTGTAAAATATCATCATCGTTTTCATCCCCAGTTGGGCCTGTCAAAGTTCCAATCAAAGGATCTACAAGTGAAATATTAGCCAAACCTACTTCTCCTTGGTTGGTAACTGTAAAGGAATAGTAGATAATCGGATTCGCTTCAGGATCCAAACACTCTTCAGGACCCGGTCCATTTGTCGCTTCTTTGACCACTGCGATAGCACAGTTGACAATTTCTATATTTACGGCCTCTGGAGCACTTTCACATTCTCCATCTTTAATTTGAGTTACGTAATAGGTAAATGTTCCCAAGCCGGAAACATCGCTATCAACTGTTGGAGCGTCATTCCCCAAAAAGTCAGTCATCTCCAAATCACTATACCAATTTAGAGTATAACCAGAATCAGGGGTCGCAGAAAATGCATGCTCCCCGGAATTTTCACAGAAAACTTGATCCACCACTGTCACAGGCGGAGCATCATTTGGAATTGTGATAAAAACTTTCGCAACTTTATCACAACCCCCAGTAGTAAAACTATAAGTGATATAATAGTCCCCAGGATCACTGGCACTTAAATCAATGGTTCCATCTGGATATTCAGGAGTTGGAGCAAAAAACAACTGCCCTCCAGCATTTCCCAAAGAGTCGGTTGCTACATAAGAGTACACTCCACTCTCAACCCCTGTTTGAGTAACATAAGCATAATCTCCACAAAGATCTTCTCCTTCATAAGAAATTGTGGCATTTCCAAATATCAAACTTGCTTCTATTGGAAAGATAAAATCATCCAACTCAGCACTCAATGACCCAGAAGTTTTTGTTTTAACCAGAACCGATCCAATTGTCAAATCTTGACAAGGCTCTCCACCATTCAAAAATGCCTGGATATTGATTGCCGCTTCAACAAACTGAAAGCTGGAATATACCTCTGAGCCAAAAGCACCGAAAGGATTTTCAACTCCATCAACTTGGTTTGTAAACGCATAATATTCTAAAGGCTCTAATGACTCATAGTAATCCCAGTCGCCCGCACCAGGGATTGATTCTCTCCAAGTAAAAGCTTGAATAATTGGAACAGAACCACCGTTTGAATAAATAATTGAGATCTGAATATCGCCTTCTGTTCGTCCGCCGTCTGCCCCAGAACTTGTAACATCGCCCCCTCCTTCAGGAAAGGATAAAACTGTGCTGTTTTGAAAAAATTCAAAATCCAGATAGGAAGCTCCATTAGTCTCCCTTCTATCGGCTCCAACAATCAACCATTGATTCCCTTGATCATCTTGACCAATGTGTAAATAGGCATTATTAATATCCCCTTTACCATTCGCGTTTCCTATTGACCAGGACCAGTTATTTGGGTCTTCATTTGCCTTTCCTGCAAGAATATTATCACCAGACCCATTCCCAAACAAATCCACGGTTCTTAAGGTCGTAATGCTTTCTTTAGGAACAATTTTTCCCTCCAGATTTTGATAAAACACAACATCTTCTGCATCTGCTTTATCAAACCTGATCCAATCCCCTCCTTTTAAAAGGAGGTTCAGGTCGATATCAAAATCAAAATTGTTTCCAGGAAGAAGATTCCCATCAATTTCAAATCCTCCCACCGGCTTAAGTACCGGGACTGGATTACTTGGATTTTGAGAAAATCCATTTGTTTGAATTAGCAGGAAAAACAAAAAGAACCAAGAAAGTCCAGCAACTTCTCCTGTAAATTTCTTACTTAGCCATTTTAAAAATCTACCTTCCGGCGTTTTGGGTTTGTACTGATAATCGGATAACTTTTCCATATCCTTAGAGTTTTAAATTTTTCGAGTTCGTAAACGTTTCTCATTACCTTTATCTATTCAAAAGCCAACTTTCAAACTGGTCAAAACCCGCATTTCAAAACTCTAGGAATTCAGGCCCGACCTCTAAATCACTTTTGTCCCAAATTTTAGCACACTATTACCTAATAGAATCTTGTTAAATATTTTAATTTGTAATAAAAATACAGGTTTTTGCTTTTTATAACAAATTTTCAAGAGTTTATTTTCTATTTGAAATGCATTTTTTTTATTATGAAATTAATTTTTTCAAAATTGAAATACATTTTTATTTGGATTTAACCTCATCCATCAGCCAGAACCGAAAATTTCACCTGTTTTTCTTGCCCTTTAATAGCAAATTTCTCATCCCTATATAAAAATTTCACGCCGTTCTCCTCTTCCCATTTTAGCATTTTGTATTTTTTGAATTCTTTTCCAAGCCCGATATGACTTATCACCAACATCCAATCATTACCATGGTAGAAATTCAAGAGATTTTCAACCGCCAAAAAAAAACTGCAGAAAACTGGAGGTCTTCCCGAGCTGAAGAGCGTATTGAAAGGATCAAAAAAATCAGAACTTGGATCAAAAGCCACCAGAAAGAAATTCGAAAATCACTTTGGGAGGATTTTAAGAAGCCCGAAATAGAAACTGACCTGAGCGAAATTTTTCCGGTAACCTCCGAGATTAACCATACAATCAAAAATCTCAAGTCTTGGATGAAACCGCGCTCGCTAAAGACCCCAATGCCCATGCTGGGTACCAAAGCCCAGATCACTTTTGAGCCAAAAGGGAGAGCACTGATCATTTCCCCATGGAATTACCCCTTCAACCTTGCAATCGGACCTTTGATCTCTGCTTTAGCAGCAGGATGCCCCGCAATCATCAAACCCTCAGAAATTAGCCCTTTTACCTCTGAACTGCTGGAAAAGATGATTTCCGAATTATTTGACCCTAATGAAGTTGCAGTTATTCGGGGAGAATCCTCCACTGCCCAAGAACTTTTATCCTTACCATTTGACCATATTTTCTTTACGGGAAGTCCGCATGTGGGCAAAATAGTCATGCGTCATGCCGCTGAACATCTCAGTTCTGTTACCTTGGAGTTGGGAGGGAAATCTCCCGCAATCATCGATAAATCCGCTAATATCCAGGATGCAGCCGAAAAAGTGATTTGGGGGAAAATGGTCAATTGCGGACAGACCTGCATTGCCCCTGATTATATTCTGGTTCATCAGGAGGTGAAAGATATTTTGCTGGCGGAATTGAAGGTAGCTATTCAAAAAATGTACGATCCCATTTACAAGGGACTGGAATATTCCCAAGACCTGGCTCGAATTGTCAATGAAAGACATTATCACAGACTCACAAAATACCTTGAAGACGCTCTTGAAAAAGGCGCAAAATTAGAGTTTGGCGGGGGGAGTAATCCGCACCACCGATTCATTGAGCCCACAATTCTGAGTGAAATCAATGAGTCCATGCTTGTAGCTCATGAGGAAATATTCGGCCCCATTCTACCAGTGATAACCTTTGACTCCACAGAATCTGCCATATCCTATATCAATGCCAAGCCCAAACCATTGGCTTTGTATGCTTTTGGGGGAAACAAGAATTTTACAGATCAAGTCCTCCAACGCTGCAGTTCAGGAAATGCCCTAACCAACGATTGCGTCCTGCATTTTCTCCATAATGAACTTCCATTTGGAGGAGTCAACAACAGCGGAATAGGAAAGGCACATGGACAGTATGGTTTCTTGGCATTTAGCAATGAAAAAGGAGTACTCCATCAACGGACAGGTTACAACAACACTACCTTGCTCCGGCCTCCTTATGGGGCCAAGGCAAAGCAGATCGTAGCTTCCTTGATCAAATGGTTTTAAAATTTTTGACTACTACACCTTAAATAATTGGCCTCTACATACACACTCAACAAAAAAACCCTGCATAATTGGATTGTGCAGGGTTACCATAAGTTCAGACTTTTTGAAGTCCCGTAGATTTGGCTTTTGCTTTAATCGCCCTTACTACTTTTTCCGAAGGTTTTAAAGGAAGTTGATTCATTAACTCTATCGCGCTCAGCAACTCCACATATTCTTGCATCAGGGATTCATCACTTTGCAAGGCTTGCATCAAGAGTTCTTGTTCTACCTCCGGCATTTCCTGATAGATATATCGCACCAGGTCATTTGGGGTAAATGATTTTATCATAGGCAAAATTTAGTTGTTTCATTTTTTTCCTCAAGTGGATCAGCGCGTATCGCATTCTCCCCAAGGCTGTATTTATACTCACTCCAGTTTGATCTGCAATCTCCTGAAAGCTCATATCCATATAATGCCTCATGATCAGCACCTGTTTTTGAGCTTCCGGCAATTCTTCTATCAATCGCTTAACGAGCTCTACCTCATCTTCTTTGACTTTTTTGTCCTCCACAGTCTCCACTGCAAAATTCAAAGAATTGAAAATATTGCTTCCATCCTCCATCATGATGGTAGGATAGCGCTTGGCTTTTCGGAAATGGTCAATTGCCAGATTGTGTGCAATGCGCATTAACCAGGGCTGAAACTTCCCCTCCTCATTGTATTTGTCCGATTGGATGGTCTGAACCACCTTCACAAATACATCCTGAAGCAAATCTTCAGCGACTTCCCGATCTTTTACAATCAGGAAAATCGTAGTATAAACTCTACTCTGATAACGATCTACTAAAAGATCAAAAGCGGCAAAATTGCCATTTCTGTACTGAGCTATCAACTCGCTGTCCCGAGGACCTATTACCTTACTCATTTGATTTAGTTTATGAACAACGTAAAAGTCTAAGCCATAGTATATTTTTAGAGTGACAGAAATGAAAGGCTTTAAAAGTATGATTTTGAAAGTATCTGTGCAAAGAATTAAAACAGCTTTTTTTGCTTTGAAATCGATTCTTTTTCAGATCAGAATTTTATAATGGTCCAAAATCCAAAACCAATCAATAATTTGGTGTTTGTTAATTCGGATCATAGTTTAACCAATCCCTATGCCAAAAAATGTTAAATCGATATACTTTTCAAATTGTATTTAAACCCTTTGTGTCGGGAGATTAATCCAGCTTTGCTTACCTTCGTCAAATAGAAATTTTAATAGATTACAATATGGAATTGAGTGGAAAAATAATTCAGCAACTGCCCGAGGTAGGTGGAAATTCTAGAAATGGCAACGCTTGGAGAAAGCAGGAATATGTTCTGGAAACTCCCGGACAATATCCCAAAAAAGTTTGTGTTGCAATCTGGGGTGATAAAATCGAGCAGTTTAGCTTGAAAGTCGGGGAAAATGTCACCCTAGGAGTGGATGTGGAAAGCCGTGAATACAATGGAAGATGGTACACAGAGGTGAAAGCCTATAAAGTAGACCGAACAGGCAGTACTCCTACTTCTACCACCAATACATTACCAGAGGTAGACACCTTTTACTCAGACAGCGAAGAAGACAAGCTTCCTTTCTAAACAAGCAACTGGATTTTTTAACTATATGTGGGACGACTTTGACAATGAAGACCCGGATTTTGATGAGGAGGGTGAATTTGATTACAGAAAGGAGCAAGAAAGGATCTATCAACATCCCCTGATGAAAAAGGCCAAGGAGATTATTGGCCTTACTCGAGCACTGGTAGGAAGTTTGGATGAAGCAAGGAAAGAGCTTTATGGGGGAATTATGATGGATGATGCCATGATTTTGAGTGCAAAATTCTCCTCCGCTGAAGCCATTCCTGACTTTGTCCTGAAAATGGAGAAGGCGGTTCTTATGAAAGTGCATGCCAAAAGCCTAAACTCCATGACCTACCAATTGGCCTTGGAAGAAACCCATGCCGAAGAACATTTAGCCTTGCTCCGTCAGGCCATTGAGGAATATAGACTTCTGTTTATCGACTGGGTCACAGGATTTGATTCCTCTGAAAAAAGTGACGATGGTTGGGGGATCTTTACCGATTAAAGATTGCCACTTCCAAACCTGAATCCCATATAGGCTCCAAGTGCCATCAGCACTAGGGTAATCAGGATTAACAGCACAAAAATGTTCAAGGGGATTTCCCAGGGAACATCCCCGATTTTAAAACGTACGGGTTTTTTCCAGTCCATGATTGTCAGTAAAAAATGCGGCTAATTGCCGCATTTTATTTTTTCAATACTTCTTTCCAGCCTTTGGCCTCAATGTTCGCAGCTGACTCCTCCACTTTTTCCCGAAGGGAAGCTTTGTAGCGATCCAAATTAGCACCTACCTGAGCATCAAAAGCTCCAACAATAGAGGCTGCCAAAATTCCGGCATTCTTTGCGCCATTGAGAGCCACAGTTGCCACTGGTATTCCTCCGGGCATTTGGAGGATTGACAAAATGCTGTCCCACCCATCAATGGAATTTGAACTTTTGACAGGAACACCTATTACAGGCAAGCTGGTCATGGAGGCCACCATTCCCGGTAAGTGGGCAGCACCCCCGGCTCCTGCAACAATCACCTTCAGTCCTCTCTCTCTGGCAGACTCTGCATATTCCACCATTCTTTGGGGTGTTCTATGGGCCGATACCACTGTCAATTCATATGCGACACCCAATTCTTCGAGCATTTGGGCTGCCTCCGCCATTATCGGAAGGTCAGATTGGCTGCCCATGATTATTCCTACCTGTGGATTCATTGGTTGGATTTTATTTTGATGAGATTTTTGATTCGATTGGCTCTTTCCTTCAATTCAGTCACATTTTCGTCGAGTAGTGTCACATGACCCATTTTACGGAAAGGTTTTGTCAGTTTTTTGCCATAAAGATGGATGTACACGCCTTTTTCTCTCAATGCTTCATCCTGCCCCTCTACGATTGCCTCACCGGTGTATCCCTCTTCTCCCAATAAATTGATCATGGCAGCCGGGCAACGCAATTCAGGATTTCCCAAAGGCCAGTTCATCACAGACCTCAAGTGCTGCTCAAACTGAGAAGTAAAGTTAGCCTCTATGGTATGGTGTCCACTGTTATGAGGTCTGGGGGCAATTTCATTGACTAAAACTTCGCCCTCTTTCGTCACAAACATTTCCACGGCCAATATTCCTACCATCCCCAGTTTTGTGATCACATCCTTTGCGATTTTCTGGGCTGTTTCTTCTATCTCGGCAGATATTTCCGCCGGGGCAAACAAAAACTCCACAAGATTTGCGGTTGGATGGAAAGCACACTCCACAGCAGGGTATGCAATCATTTCTCCATCTTTATTTCGGGCAACGGTTACGGCGATTTCCTTATCAAAGTCAATTAGCTTTTCCAGCAAGCCCGGAGCATCAAAAGCCAAATTGAGATCTTCTTCATCTCGTAAAACCTGCACCCCACGGCCATCATATCCTTCCTTCCCAAGTTTATTGACTGCCGGAAGAAACTCCTTATTCTGAAGCACTTCAACTTTATCCGCAGTAAGGATAAAATCCGCTGTGGGAATTCCCTGAGACTTATAAAACTGCTTCTGCTCCCGCTTATCCTGGATCAGTTGAATTATTTCTGGTTGGGGAAAAACTTCTTTTCCTTCGGATTGGAGCTTTTTCAACGCCTCTGTATTGACAGTTTCAATCTCCACAGTAATCACATCACAAGCCTGTCCAAAGGCATACACTGTGTCAAAATCCTTCAATGAACCCACCGTAAATTTCTGAGCAAGATCCTTACAAGGTGCATTGGGGTCGGGATCCAAGATATGGATATCCTGATTGTAATTGATTGCGGACTGAATGAGCATGCGTCCCAGCTGTCCTCCGCCGAGTACGCCTAATATTCTGGAAGTGGATGATTTGGCCATAGCTTAATTTGAACCCAAAAATACGATAAACTCCGCTAAGGAAAAATCAAGCTGTTCCTCCAAAACGAATACCCATCAATTCCATCAGTTTGTGGGCATTAAAACTCGGACAGGGACCGGGCTTGATCTTGTAGTCAAAGTCGATGTTTTGATCATGGATTTCCGAGTGGAAACTGAAATTTTTTACATAAGGAATTTCGTCTTCGAGAGAGGCCTGCTCAATGTCATGGGTACTGATTATCCCTAAAGCTTTGGTTTCTTTTAGCTGACGAATAAGCGCTTCACTGCCTGCAATTCTGTCCTCTGTATTAGTCCCTTTTAAGATTTCATCTAACAAAAAGAAAATAGGCTCCCCATTTTCCAGTCTATCGATCAAGCTTTTGATTCTGCTCAATTCCGCATAAAAGGAACTGACACTTTCCCCTAAGTTATCCGAATTTCGCATACTGGTGTAAAGCTGCATCTGGTGAATCCCAAAGGATTTGGCAAAAGGTCTCAATCCCAGGTTGATCAGCACAAAATTGATCCCTAAGGTCCGCATAAAAGTTGTTTTCCCACTCATGTTAGCACCGGTAAGCAAAACCAATCGATAATCCTTCCCCATTTCAAAAGTATTGGACACCGCTCTTTGGGGATGAAGTAAAGGATGCCACAGATCTTGGGCTTTGATACCCGGGTATTCCAGTTTCAAAACCTCCCCTTTAGCACCGAGTTCCACCTCAAAAATTCCCAGAGAAACCAATACCTCCCACTTTTCCAATTGGCTTGGATATTTGGAAACCGCCATTCCAAATTTATTTTTCCAGGAAACAAACCTCCGATGCAAGAGCAAATCGGTCCAAAAAATAAGGTTGATGGGTATGTAAAGAATATTGAGGCGGTTTTGGATCCATAGCCCCAAGCGGTCCAACTCCCTAAAGTGCTGGGTTGCTTTTTCTTGACCCATCAGAAAAACAGCTTGGTTCCGTTGCAGAAAATCAGAATTGAAGGCTTCTCTTTCCAACAAAATGAGCCAGTTCAAATAAGCTTTCAGTTTGGCTTGGGCCGGTATTTTTTCACCTGCCTTTTTCAAAGGCTGAAAAACAAAGCCTAAAAAAAACATCCCGAGCAGAATCCAAATCCCCAAAAAACCGGCTGGAAGCTGCCCTGTCCAAACAAGCCCGGATAGAATAATCCCCCCTATTGGCCCCACAAAAGCAGGAAAGGTTAACCAGACTTTTTGGTCCTCTTCTTGACTTAGCCAAGACTCCCAATCCCTGCTTTCCTTTTCCTCTTCATAAAACGCCATACCAACTGCCTCCATTGATTTGAGAAAGTAGGGTTTCTGTGCAAGTTCATCCACTCCCTCGCGAATTTGGCTTGCCAATTTCAAATCTATCCCGGACTTCATTGCCTCAGCAAGACGTTGCTTTCCTCCTTTGGACACAGTATGATTGATCAATTGAAAAAGAGAATGATCCCCGAAGAGGTCAAGATCATTGCAAAATGGATGGGCTTTTTCCATAAACTCCATTCCGGAATCCAAACTTTCAAGATTTCTTTCCCTTCTTAATTTTTCTCTTTTACCCTGCTCTTTCAGCGCCAAAAAAATCTTCTCCTGGTCCTTTTGGAAATTATACCGGGAAATCAGAAAAATAAACAGTGTCAAGACTGCTATAAATGCAAGCATCCAAAGAGGGTGCTCTGCAATTCCAAGGACCAAAAGAGCTCCCATCCCTACAAATACCACTAATCTAAAAATGGAAAGGGATGCGGTTTTCCTTTTGACTTCCTTCAGTTTGGTCTCGAGCCTGGATGGATCAAAATCGTAAGCATTCATGATCAAAGATAAAGATTGGGAATGGATTACTGGCTTAAAGTTCTTTGACACGGGAAAATCTTATCCTAAGTTTATATGTCCAGCAACATTCAAAATGATCAAAAATTTCTGCCTATGAAAAGCCCAAAAAAAAAGAAAAAGGAAGAAGCCGAGGAAATAGAGGAGTTCGATTTTAGAAGCGGAATGGGAATACTTCCGGATGACATTCCTCTGACCAAAAACATTGGCTGTGTTGGAGGCTCAAATAAGAAGGCTGAGAAAAAGGAAAAATAGAAGAACTCAACATGGAAAAAAAAGTAATCCAAGGATTTGGTCATATCCCATATCGAAGAGCCTACTTGAGTCCTGAAGAAGTCCTCAAAAATTCCGAGAATTTCTTTCTTTCGATGAATGAGCGAAGGACCGTAAGGGAGTTTGACAGCAGGGAGGTACCGGAAGAAGTAATGATCACCCTTATCAAAACCGCAGGTACCGCTCCTTCTGGGGCCCATAAACAACCTTGGACCTTTTGTCTTATATCCGATCCGGAAATTAAACGGCAAATCAGGATAGCTGCTGAAGAGGAAGAGAAAATCAGCTACAGTTCCCGAATGCCTGAAACCTGGAAAAATGACTTAAAACCACTGGGAACAGACTGGAAAAAGCCCTTTCTGGAGGAGGCTCCCTATCTGATCGTGGTCTTCAAGCAGTCTTACGGAATAGAAAACGGAGAAAAAATTCAACATTACTATGTCAATGAATCCGTGGGTATTGCCTGTGGTTTCCTGATTGCGGCCATCCACCAGGCAGGGCTGGTCACTGTCACCCACACACCAAGTCCAATGAACTTTCTAAGCCAGATTCTCCAGCGCCCCTCCCATGAAAAACCCTATCTGTTACTGCCGGTTGGTTATGCCAAAGAAGAAACCTATGTGCCCGATATCCAAAGAAAAGCAATTGAAGAATTTTTGGTCCGTTATTAAACCACCTAAACTAAGCTTCATCTAAAGGACAGTTCATTTTAAATAGTTATAAAATTCATAGCCATGAAAAAAATCAAACTCGCTCGCTTGACCATTGTCGGATTTTTGGCTTTGGTTGCTTTCTCATGCAGTGAGCAACCGGAAGCTCCAATTGATACCCTAGATGAAATAGATGAGACCCTCCAGGAAACAGACCTGACAGGAACCATGGAGGACATTGATGAAATTACCCTGACGGGGTTCCAAAGAAATGAGTTTGCTGGCCGTATACTCGTAGAAACTGAGGATGACATTTGCGATCGGGCAAATATTACCTGGCTCCCTGAAGAAAAGAAAATGATCATTGATTTTGGGGAGGGTTGCACCAGCCCAAGAGGAGTGTTTAGAAAAGGGAAGATCATCGTGAGCTTTACAGGAAGGTTTTGGATCCCGGGCACCATCATCACCACAACTTTTGAAAACTTTTTCATCAATGACATGCAAATCGAAGGCATTCGGGTGGTAAAAAACCTGGGCTTCAATGCAGAGGAAAGCTACTTCAGCTTTTCGACAGTAGTCGAAGGTGGTAAAATCACCTGGTCCGATGGAACATCCAAAACCTTTGAGGCAAGACATACCAAAAGAATCTATCTGCCTAATGGTGAAAGAGGCCTGTTCTATGCGGTAAGCGGGGGCTCGGCAGGCACCAACAGAAACGGCAATAGTTATGTCTCTGAGATCGTAGAACCTTTGATTTTTATCCAAAGATGCATCCAAACAGGAGTGAATATCCCAAGTGCAGGTATTTTGAGTCTGAAAATAAGCGGACGCCAAGAAATCCTGGTTGATTTCGGGGACCGAACCTGCGACAGGGAGGTCACCCTTACCATCGGTGACCAAACAAAAACCATTATCCTCTCAAGAAATTAAAAAAGAAAAGGCGATCAAATGATCGCCTTTTTTATTGAATATTACTTGGCCTGATGTACCACTCGCTGGGGAAAGGGAATTTCGATCCCGTTTTGTTCAAACGCTTCATTAATGGCCTCCATTCCATCAAAATACAAAGGCCACAAATTAGCTGAATCTGTCCAGACGCGTACCACCAAATCCAAAGACGAATCTCCAAATTGGTTGAGAAAAACCACCGGAGCAGGATCCTGATGCGCCCTCGGATCATTCTTGAAAATCTCCAATATAATTTCCCTGGCTTTCTTTAGGTCCGTACCATAGGCAACCCCAATATTGAAGTCCGCTCTTCTGGTTGCTTGAGTGCTCATATTGACCACATCTGAATTTGCCAGATTGCCATTCGGAATGATGATTTCCTTATTGTCAAAAGTGGTCAAATGAGTATACAAAATGTCAATTCTCCGGACGGTTCCGGTATGGCCTTGAGCCACTACCACGTCATCCACTTTGAATGGCTTGAACAATAAAATCAAAACACCTCCGGCAAAATTGGATAGTGATCCCTGCAAAGCCAAACCGATAGCCAAGCCAGCTGCACCCAGAATGGTCAGGAAGGAGGACATGGGCACCCCGATGATCGTGGCCACACCTATAAATAAGGAAACATATAATAAAGCCTTGATCAGTCCGATCAGGAAATTATTCAGGGAAGGGTTTTCATCCCTTCTTTCCAATAGCTTCCTAAAACCACTGATGAGTTTATTGACAATGAATTTGCCTATGAAATAAAAAAGAATCGCATAGATCAGGGATGGAACAATACGGTAAAGTAAGTCTATACCTTGGTCGGAAAGTTTTGTGATAGTTTCTGGTGTAATCTCCATATTAACGTTGATTGGTTAGAAAATTCTAATTTAAGACAGATATCCCCCAAGGGAAAGTTTAAGTACCATTGATTTGAAATCCCTTGAATCGAACTGCAAGTTCTTCTCAACCCTTGATATGAAGAGTTTGTGTCCGAATTGGTGGATATTCCTAAATTGAGTTATTAAAAGATCCATAAGGATGCCTAAGACCCAGAAGCCATGAACCTAATTTCCAGCCTTCGCCTTCACTACTCACTTTTCTATCTTCCTGTTTTTTTCTTTGCCTTGGGCTTGACTCCCAACTTAAATGAAACCAGGTTACTTTGGGTTTTCCTTATCCTCCACCTTTTGGTCTACCCTTCCAACAACCTTTTCAGCACCTATTATTCCCATCAAAAAAACGAGTCCGAGGGAAGCCCAAACAAAAATGCGCTGTTCCGCTTTGGTTTGGTTCTGCTGGTGATTTCCATCCTACTCAGTTTCAAGATAAGCGGAGAATTTGCTTCCATGGTGGCAGTCTTTTCCCTGGGAGGTATTGTCTTCACCCACCCCTCCCTAGCAATTAAAAAATCCCCATGGATGACTTACCTGATAAAGGGTACTCTTCAGGGATATTTCGCTTTCGCAATGGCCTATGCCGGCCTGAGTGACTTTGGCTGGGGGATTTTTGGAAAAAGCCATGTACTTATTCCTGGAATTACTTTAAGCATGATGTATTTCGGGTATTATCCATTGGCAGAGATTTACCTTAAATCCAATCAGAAAAGCAGCCTAAAACAGGGAATCCTTGGCACTTTTCTTTTATCGGCCTTCCTATTCACTTTAAGCGGTGCTGGTTTTGCATGGTTTTTTATCCAAAATGGACAGCAAGACTTTCTTTGGACCTTTCTCGGCGCTATGACCCCCATGATGTTGTACTTTTTGGTATGGTTCAATTTTATCAGAGTCAATCCGGAAAAGTACGCAAGCAAAAGCTGGGTAAGAGGAATGGTTAGTCTATCCGTGATAATTTTCAACGGGTTTTCTTTTTACTTTTTTCTCGAAAACACCCAAATCCTTCAGTTATTCGCCTATTGATCAAGCTGGTAGATAAGCGCAAAGTACTGACAGAGGATTTAAATATTCATTTCTAAAAAAGTCCAATGATAAAAAATTTTGCTCCGTTCTGATCAGACACATTCCCGCCTTTGACTCTTCCAATATACCGTCTATCAAAAAAATCAAAGGAAAGCCCACCCATTAAGGAATTTGAAAGTTATTTTATTTCAAAAACTTTTAAATCATGAAAAATAGAACACCCAAATTTCTGAGGAGAATTACCTTACTCGGGGCAATGCTTGGGGTCATGCTGTATTCAGAGGGCTCATTTGCCCAACGAAAAAAAGACACCAAAAATGCTCCAGCTACCGTAACTCCGCCCGCAAGGCCCCAAGCCGGAGCCAACAGTAAAGGCCCAAAACCCTATAAAGAGGTCATTACCAACAAAGCCAAATCCAAAGACGGACTGTTTAAGGTCCACCAAATAGAGGACAAATATTTTTACGAAATCCCTGACTCCCTTTTTGGCAGGGATATGTTGATGGTCACCACCATCGCCAAAACTGCCGACGGAATCGGATACGGAGGTGAGCGTACCAACACCTTGATGCTCCGATGGGAAAAAAACAACGATGATGTTTTGTTGAAGGTCGTTTCTGTCAACAACTATGCTGCGGATTCACTTCCTATCGCCATGGCAGTGAAAAACTCCAACTTGGAGCCATTACTTCAAAAATTTGATGTGAAATCAAGAGGTACGGACAGCACCGGTGTGGTGATTGATGCGACTGATCTTTTCAGCAAAGATGTACAGGCCTTGGGACTTCAGCGAAACAGAAGAACGCAGTACAGAGTACAGCGTTTGGATGCTGATCGATCCTACATCCAGCACATCCATACCTACCCTATCAATATCGAAGCCCGCTACATCCTAACCTATGCTGCGGCAGAGCCCCCTTCAAATAGCTCAACCGGTTTGATCACCTTGGAAATGAATTCATCCATGATTTTGCTTCCAAAAGAACCCATGAAGCAGCGATTGGCAGACCAGCGAGTGGGTTGGTTTAGTCGCTCGGTAGTGGATTATGGTTCGGATGCCCAAAAAGCAGCTTCCAGAAGATTCTTGGATCGTTGGAGACTGGAGGTCAAGGAAGAGGACATGGAGAAGTTCAAGCGTGGAGAATTGGTCGAGCCCAAGAAACAAATTGTCTATTATATAGACCCGGCTACTCCTAAGCAGTGGGTTCCTTATCTGAAACAAGGTGTGGAAGACTGGCAAAAAGCATTTGAAGAAGCAGGATTCAAAAATGCCATTATCGCCAAAGAGGCTCCGACTCCGGAAGAGGATCCAACTTGGAGCCCAGAGGATGCCCGTTATTCCGTAATCAGATATTTTGCTTCCAATATCCAGAACGCCTATGGACCCCACGTTTCGGATCCTAGATCCGGAGAAATTCTGGAATCTGACATCGGATGGTATCACAACGTGATGAACTTGTTGAGAAACTGGTATTTCATCCAGACTGCAGCAGTTAATCCTCAGGCGAGAAGTGTAAAGTTTGACGATGAGGTAATGGGCAGATTAATTCGTTTCGTATCTGCACATGAGGTTGGTCACACATTGGGGCTTCCGCATAACTTCGCCTCCTCCCATGCTTATCCAGTTGAAAAATTGAGAGATCCTGAGTTTACCAAAACAATGGGAACTGCACCTTCCATCATGGATTATGCCCGATTCAATTACATAGCCCAGCCGGAAGACGAGGGGGTTAGCTTGATGCCTGACGTAGGCCCTTATGATAAATATGCGATTATGTGGGGTTATAAGCCTATTTTGGAGGCATCTACTCCAGAGGAAGAGCAGCCTATACTGGACCAGTGGATTTTGGCTAAAAACGGAGACCCTGTGTACCGATATGGTCGTCAGGGCAACAGCTACGATCCTTCGGCTCAAAGTGAGGACTTGGGGGATAATTCCGTTAAGGCTTCCGAATACGGAATCATGAACCTCAAACGCATCATGCCTAACCTGATTGAATGGACAGCTGAAAAAGACAAGCCTTACAAGAATTTTGAGGATTTGGAAGAAATGTATGGACAGGTATTGAGCCAATTCAACCGATACATGGGTCACGTAAGAACCAATGTGGGTGGTGTAATGGAAATCTACAAATCCAGTGGACAGAACGAACCTGTTTATATCCACACTTCCAAGGAAATGCAAAAGTCTGCTGTAGAATTTTTGAATAAACAGCTTTTCGCTACCCCTTCTTGGATGATGGATGAGGAGATCATTTCCCGCACCGGGGATTTCGGGGCTTTGGAAAGAATCAGAAGCCTTCAGGTAAACACACTGAATGGAGTATTGGATTGGGGAAGACTAGGAAGAGTCATCGAAAACGAAGCACTCAATGGATCCGATGCTTACAAAATCACTGAGCTGTTTGATGATTTGAGAAAAGGAATCTGGACTGAACTTGCATCCGGAAAAACCATCGATGTTCATAGAAGAGCTTTGCAGAGAGCACATATTGAAAGACTGGAAGTACTGCTTACTGGAAGTGAGCCGGAAGTTCCTGCTCGCTTCAGAAGCTTTGTGGGACCTCAAATCAATGCTTCCCAATCTGACATCCGTCCTATGGCAAGAGGTGAACTCAAAACACTTCAGACTCAAATCAGAGGGGCTATTGGAAGAACATCGGACCGAATGAGCAAACTTCATCTTCAGGATGCCCTGGAAAGAATCAATGCAATTCTTGACCCGAAATAACCCTAAACACTTCCTTTCAAAAGGGGCGTCAATGGCGCCCCTTTTTTGTACCTGGGGAATTTCTTTATTTTTACCCGGGTTATAGGATTATATGGTCACACCAAACAAAATATTAAAAAGTCACAAACTCCGTATCACCGATTGCCGGCTGGATATTATACAGGAATTTTTGGAAAAACAGGTCGCTTTGGCCCATAGTGATCTTGAAGACAGTTTGGACAAAAAATTCGACCGGGTAACCATCTATAGAACCCTGAATACGTTTCTGGAAAACGACATCATCCATAAAGTATTGGACGATAGTGGAGCAACCAAGTACGCACTTTGCTCCCATGAAGACGATCATGACCACAGTCACGAACACGTACATTTCAAATGTGATATCTGTGGGGAAACTACCTGCTTGGAATCAATCAGCCTTCCTCAGATCAAACTTCCCAAAGGGTTTGAAAAAAGAGAAATGAATTTATTGGTCACCGGCATCTGTGACAAATGCCATCAATAATCAACCGGCTCAGGTTTTTTGGATCTTGTGGGTGAGTCGCTCGGCCAGATCACCCCGGGAGGCAAATCAATTTTGGGAGGATTCAAATTTTCAACCCCTCCATCTCGGTCGTCTCCTTTATTCTTCCCCTTATTCAAAGAATTTTTAGTCATCATAGATACAAAATAGATGACAATGACGTACGCAAATCCTGCCAATAAGAGATTGATGAATAAACTGCTCATAGCTAAAAATTTTAATCAAGATAAGCCTATACTCTTTTTAAATCAATGACTTAGAGGAATTGTTTCATCCCCAATGGCTCACATATGAATTCCTTTGGCTTGTTTTATCCCCGGGATACTTGGATATTTGCGCTCTGAATTTGAAAAAGACATGATTGTAAAAACTAAAAAATATCAGCTTCCTACAGGAACATACATCAAAATGGGGCTTGTCAATATCCTCAAAGAACAGTGGTGGGTAATTTTGATTGCCCTTGCTATCGGATGCGGATATTTTTGGATAGCCTCCATTTGGTGGATAATAGGAGCCGTTTTGGCTTATGGGCTGTATGTGTTGTTTTGGGCAATCCAATTTACCGGAGTGACACAAATGGAACAAAACAAGGTCATTTTCGAAAAAATGGCCTATGAAATAGATAGCCGTCAGATTTTGATGAAAATTAATGTGCGCCAGGGTATGCCAGTGCAGTGGAATATGATCAAAAGGGCAGAAATCACCAAAGAGGCATTTGTGCTGTATATGTCCAAAGCTCAGTTCATCTATCTTCCTTTCAAGATTTTCAATTCTGATAATGATAGAAAATTTTTGGAGACTATCCTCAAGCGAAAAGAACTGATTAAATAATACATGAAGCCTGATCCCTAAATCAGGCTTTTTTATTGAATTCAAAGTATAGGGAGTTCTCCCCATGCCGGATAAAGTATCCCGCTAATTTTATCATATTTGGATATGCAGATCAAAGTATTGGCCATCGGAAAAACAGATCATCCCGCTATAGAGGAACTGATCCGGGAATACTCCAACCGACTGGGACATTATATCCGTTTCGAACTGGAGATTATTCCGGATCTGAAAAACACCAAATCCCTTTCCCAGACTGCCCAAAAGGAAAAGGAAGGAGAGTTAATATTAAAAAAACTCAGCCCGTCTGATGAATTGATTTTATTGGATGAAAGAGGTAAAAGTTTTTCCTCTTTGGAGTTTTCAGAATACCTCCAGAAAAAAATGAACTCCGGACTCAAACAGCTGATTTTTGTAATTGGAGGCCCTTTTGGCTTTTCTGAGGCCGTTTATGCCAGATGCAACGGAAAAATTTCCCTTTCAAAAATGACTTTTTCCCATCAGATGATTCGCCCTTTTTTGACTGAGCAACTCTACAGAGCCTTTACCATTCTCCGAAACGAACCCTACCATCACGAATAATTCTTAACAGGCTCAATGTTAAGTTTTTGAATCCTTTTTTCTTCCAATGTTACCAAATTGTTAACTTTATCGTAAATTGGTAACATTGGATTCACGAACTTGAAAAAAGGCTTATACATAGTACTCATTCTTTTGGGGATCAGCTTCCGGGCTTGGTCACAGGAAAGTGCTGTGTCCTTTGAATCCCTAGCTTTTGAAACATCCGTAGAAAAACAATTTTGGCAGACCGGAACTTCCGAAAACAACCCTCTGGCATTATTCATGGCAGTACATGCTGAAGCTGAAAATCAAGCTGAAAACTGGCATGACCTGCTTAGTACCTTAGATGAACAGTTTGAAAAGAAAGGAAGAAGTGAAAATTTTCTAAGGGTCCTATTCCAGAAAAGCCATCAGAACCTTTTCAAAAAATACGAGCAGCACTCTTCCTTCAATGACATGCTCAATGAGGGACTGTTTGACTGTGTAAGTGGTTCTGCGGCATTGGGAATGTTGTTGGAGCGTTATGGATTCGAATACGATATTGTAGAAACTGACTATCATGTCTTCATTGTAGCCAATTCAGACAACAAAAAAATCATCCTGGAAAGCACCGTGAAAATCGGAGGAATGATTTCAACTCCTTCTGAGGTTCAGAACTATTTGGATTCCTATCAACCTGCAAAAAAAGAAACCTATTTGGAGCTGAGACAGCGTATTGGTGCCCCAAAAGTGGATTTCAGTGAAAATTCCATTTTCAGAAAAGTAGATCTAAACCAACTGGCAGGCCTTCAATATTACAACGATGCCATCCTGCATTTCAACCAGCAAAGATTCCGGGAAGCTGCCTGGCAATTGGAAAAGGCCTTTCAGCTGTATCCTTCCGAAAGAATTGAAGGATTAAAAGAATTGGCCATTGATCAGGCCTATAAAACCTACGGTACCGACATCAGTCAATAAAACCCAAGTATTCTACTTACCAAAAAAGCCCTATTTGAAATAGGGCTTTATTTTTTAATAGAGAGGTATCAGTGGTGGTGACCACCTGGACCATGCACATGCCCATGTTCAATTTCTTCCTGCTCAGCATCCCTGATTCCAACGATCTTCCCTTCAAAATACAGATCAAAACCGGCCAGAGGTGGATTGAAATCCATATGAACCCCGAGATAGTCTACTTTGAGGACTTCTCCTCTCATCTGGTTTCCTTTGTCATCCTGCATGGGAATGACGTTACCAACTTTTAGGATGTCCTTATTCTTTTTGCCCTCCTCTTTAAAATTGGCCTTCGGAATGATCACCTTTTTATTTTCATCATAATCCCCATATCCATTTTCAAAATCGATAAACACCGAGAAGGAATCTCCTACAGCTTTGCCAAGGATTTCTTTTTCCAAAGCAGGAAGAATATTATTCGCTCCAGCTAAGAAATGAAAAGGAGTGGATTCATTCACCTCCTCAAAAGGCTGTGGGCCCGTCTCACCGTCATCTACCTTGAGACGGTAAGAAATAGAAACTACTTTATTTGCTTCTGCGATCATTAATTGATTGATTAAATTCATTGATTCAGTAGGGTTTCCCTTTTAACGGAACAAATAGGCCATGCTCAACTGACCTACAAAATTCTTCCGGTCATAACCCGGTACGAAATACTGGTCCGGCTGATTTTCCAAATACCACTTATAGTTAAAGGTCTTTACATACTGGAATTTTCCGGCGAGCAGGAAATCCCCAAACCTCCACTCAGGGGTAAGGGAAAACACCAAGTCCACATATTTGTTTCTGAAGTCCTTGGACTCCTCATACCGGAAGTAATAGAAATCATTGTTGTACTCAATCCGTTCCACTTGAACCCCGATTTTCTTGAGCTTTTCAACCCAGGCTACTCCTAGAAAAATCTGGTTGCTTCCCGGGCCGTTTCCGATTCCCAGCACCTGTCCCTGATTTGTATACCCATGCCGCACATGGTCATGAATGTACCAAGACCGGAGCTCCCGGATTTCTTCCCGTATAGTCTGTCCAGACTGGGTCATTTCGGAATTGATCTCAATAAATCGATTAGGCTTTTTCAGATCTATCAAATGGGTAAAGCCAAATGTAAATGCCCTCCCTTGTTCAGGAGTGGTAATAAATTCCTCCAGCTTTCTGGAATTACCCCGGGTACCGTATTCCCCATAAAATTCAAATCTTCCCTCCGGGCTCAGCCATCTGAAATATCCCGTACTGAATTGCTGTCTCTTGTCCCGGATGGGGTCAACTACATTCTGTAAGCCCTTTCTCCCGTTGAATACCGGCAATACATCTGCAAAATCCGTGATTTCATCCCGATACAGGTGATTTACAGAGCCATACCCCAGAAAGAGGCCCGGAATCCACTTGGGCTGATAGGTAAGGATCAAACCCGAAATAAAGCGGTCTCCATTTTCTCTCTTTGGGATGTACACCGGATTATTCACAAAAATGTAGTCCGAATGAGGAAGGAGGAAATTCGTTGACTTCAAGAAGCCCGCTATAGTCTGCCCTTCAAAAGTTCCTATTCCACTTTTTATTGGGCGACGGGTGTTTAAGGTATAGTGGAAAAATCCCGGGGCATTGTTGCCCATCAGTAAGGAATTTCTCCTTCCGGGACCCCACCAGAGATTTTCTGTAGAAGCCCCTAAAGAGATACTTCCAAGATTAAATCTTAAACTCGATTGCCCTGCAAACACTTTGTTGTAAACGCTTTTACCAAACCTTTCCGGCATATCTATTCGGTTCAGGTACTCGTAATAAAACAAAATGGTGGACTGGTGTTCAAAAGGAAAGCCTTCGTAATCTTTATTCTCGGCAAACAGAAACTCAGGTTGTACCTGAAGACTGAAATTTCCATATTCTGCATAAATCCCCGGACTGATCACGTGCTGATATCCCCTATTGGGAATAAAGGCTCCATCATTGACTCCAAAAGCATACACTGAATTGTATTGCCCCCGGTAAATTCCAGGCATAGCCAAAAGCTTCCCCTTTTCACCAATTCTTTGATGGAAGGCAGAGTTTTCCAAATCCACCAAAGTACCATCAATGTCAAAGCCATTGGCAAAGCCAAATGCCTCGGTAGGAAACAGAGGCCGGATCATAAAGGAAGAAGCAGAATCTATTTGCCCGGTCAATTGTAGCCTTCTCAGGTAATCATCCAAAACAGGAGTCCCCACAGGAATGGTCTGGGCAACTGCGCTTTTTGCCCATGGAAGGACACAAATCAAAAAAGAAATTATAAGGGATTTTTTCATCTTTAAATTACTTGGAAAGCAACTACTTCTACACCTGAAATGGACCAGGACTCATCACAAACCGGATCTATAGCATTGGTCTGCTTCAAGTCCCCACCAGCATAGATCCTGATGTAATCGTTGTTGTGCTCGATAATCTTGGAGATTTTATAACGGGTAGTATAATTATTAAAAGCCCCAAAACTGCAAAGGCCCGGAAGATTTGTTTGGGTGGCCCCTGTTTTAGGTCTGTTCTGCCTGAAATAGGAATTGGGATAGGATTGATACAGGCAATAGGTGGATTCACAGGGAGAATTTGAGAAAGTAGTCCTAAATACCTCTGTGTCATCATAGCCCATGTACCAATAATCCGGACCGGAGATTTCTCCGTCATTCGGATTACCATCCCAACTGTCATGAATCAGAATTTCAAAAGTGATCTTGAGGTAATTGTGGGGAGGAAGATTGTTAAGATTAACCGCGACTTCTTCATTGCGGTAGTAGCCTGCAATGGTATCTCCTCTCCAAATAAATAAACGTCCATTTTCAAACCCTGCAAGGTCCAATTCCCCAAAATCATTGGAATACACCACTTTTTCGGATTCAATTACATCAAAATAATCCGGCTTCAAGGTATCCACACAGGAAGAAACCATAAGTGCAAGCAAAAAAAGAGTAAAGCTTGGTAAAGTAGTTTTCAAAATCCTTCTTTTCATTGGACTTGTTTAGTATATCAACACAATGCAACAAAGAAACAAAAAACCCTTAAAAGGTGCTCTATCAAAGTTCCTTTCAATCTCGAGATCTAGGAGTTATTCTTATTTTTAGGACAATTATTCAACTTGAGAAATGAGTCTTTTTACCATTGTAGCCGGAGCCCGACCCAATTTCATGAAAATCGCTCCTATAATCCACCAGCTTCAAAAAAAGCAAAGGGAAGGTACGAATGTGCGTTTTCGACTGGTTCACACCGGGCAACACTATGACAAAAAAATGTCCGGGGATTTTTTTGAGCAACTCAATATCCCGCAACCCGATGCCAATTTAGGAGGCGGAGGAGGAACCCAAGCCGAGCAAACCGCCGCCATTATGGTGGCTTTTGAAAAAGAGCTATTCGAACATCCAAGCGATCTAGTCATCGTGGTAGGCGATGTCACCAGCACCCTGGCCTGCTCAATTACCGCCAAAAAACTTCAGATCGATGTAGCCCATGTGGAAGGGGGAATTCGTTCGGGAGACCTGAGTATGCCGGAAGAAATCAACAGAATGGTGACGGATTCCATAACCGACCATTTCTTCACCACCTCGGAACTTGCCAATGAAAACCTTCGGAAAAGCGGCATTTCCGAAGAACGAATCCATTTTGTGGGCAATACCATGATCGACACCCTATTGGCTCAAAAGCCAAGATTCAAAAAGCCCGAAGGGGAAATTTTTGAAGATCTTGAACCGCAGGGCTATTTCATCATGACCATGCACCGCCCGGCAAATGTAGATCAGGAGCAAAAGCTGAAAGCGATGATCGCAGCCATCCTGGAAGGGGTACAAGGTTTGCCTATTATATTTCCTGTACACCCCCGCACGGCCAAAAACCTCCAAGTCATAGGAATTCAGGCGGACAATTTACGGATGTGTGAACCCTTAGGCTATTTGGAATTCAATTACCTCGTCAAAAATGCCAAGGCAGTAATCACAGACTCGGGAGGGATCACCGAAGAAGCAACAGTCATGAATGTCCCCTGCATCACTTTACGAGACAATACGGAGCGGGCTGAGACCATTCTCCTAGGCACCAATGAGCTAGCCGGAACCGACCCAAAAAAGCTGAAACCCTATCTGGAAAAAGTCATGAAAGGGGATTGGAAATCCTATCAGGGCATCCCGCTTTGGGACGGGAAAACCTCAGAGCGAATTGTAGATATACTAATTGAGAAATACGCTTGATACAGCCATGGATACCCAAAACAGAATAGACTTTCTAATCCGATCCCTTGACTTATTGCCCCATCCTGAGGGAGGTTATTACAGGGAAACCTATAGAAGTGAAATACTTCATGATACCCCATCGGGAAAGCGAAATCTAAGTACCTGCATTTTCTTTCTCCTTACCTCTGAAAACGTCAGTCATTTCCACAGGATAAAGAGCGATGAATTATGGTTTTGGCATGAAGGAAGCTCTTTGCTGATTCATTTACTGGGAGATAAAGGCCATGAAATCCTAAAATTGGGTCCTGTAGATGGGAAAGGATGCCTCCCTCAGCAATTGGTCAAAGCCGGAATTCTATTTGGAAGTACGCTAGAAGATGCCAATTCTTATGCTTTGGTTTCCTGTACAGTAGCACCCGGATTTGATTTTGCAGATTTTGAGCTGTTCAAAGCAGAGGACTTATTGAAGGATTTCCCAGATGAAGAGGAAATAATTCGAAGATTGACCTAATGCTATTTGAATTTTTTTTATCCAAGTTTGAAGAATAGCCCAAAATGCTCTTGTCTGAATTCCTAAATCTCACCCAAATAAACAGAGTCTGATAAAATTCTTTTTTTGGTCCAGGGATTTTCCTGGCTAAAGGCCAAAAAAGCAAACCAACTATTTTCCAGGGCAGTTTCTGAAACTGGAAGCAAATAACTCCCCAATTCCCTGTAGTTACCAAAAAACTCCCAAATAGAAGATCCATCCTGATTGATGAGGATCACAAAAGCCTGATCCGAAGGTTTCGCAGAGGCAATCCAGGAATTATTTTCCCAGGAAAACAGAATTCCCTCGGGATTTCGTTCCGCCTTGGCATTCTGGGCTCCTGTGAGACTACCTTTACTCAGCTTTACCAGACTCAGATCCAAAACCTTTTTGCCGTTTTGAAAAACAAAGGAGTTTTTTGAGGTATGAGAAACCGCCGCATGGTAGGGTCTTGAGCCTCCATCTGCTAATTCCTGATATCCAAATCTGAGGAGATGGGTATAATTTTTAAGAAATGCATGCGTCTGGGTATTTACAGATTGAGAAAGCCTTTTGAGTTCAGAGGTTTTTTTCTTCGTGTTTTTACTTTGTTTGGAAGGGGCTCTTCGGGAATAGGTCTTGCCTCCGATCTTGTAGATCACAATATCTCCGATTTTACCTCTCATTCCTTCCAGAATTGAATTTGTCACTCTTGCCATCGCCTTGTTGTTTGATTACCAAGAAGATACGAATAACATTCAAGAAAAGCATGAACTATTTAATTTAAAAATTTACTAAAACAAAAATTAGATCATATTATAAGCTATATAGAATTGTCTAAAATATGCAGTTCCAATGTTTTATAATTGGTTAAGGATTGGTAAAATCAAAGTTTGTCTTAAATCCACGAGAAGATTTTGCTGAATAAATCCAATACTTGACTATATCCGTTGTGAATTGCTTTCAAAATGGTACTTTCCTGTAGGAATCACAGCTTAGTAATTGGAAAGGAGGTGTCCAATGGCGTTGTGAATTGCTTTCAAAATGGTACTTTCCTGTAGGAATCACAGCACTTTGTGGATATGACGGAAAAGAGACAGGGTTGTGAATTGCTTTCAAAATGGTACTTTCCTGTAGGAATCACAGCGAAAAGAAAGTATTTACAGTGGCTCAAATAGTTGTGAATTGCTTTCAAAATGGTACTTTCCTGTAGGAATCACAGCAATTCAATCCAACAAACACACCGTATGACGTTGTGAATTGCTTTCAAAATGGTACTTTCCTGTAGGAATCACAGCTAGTCATTTTGACAATATTGAAGTAATCCAGTTGTGAATTGCTTTCAAAATGGTACTTTCCTGTAGGAATCACAGCACGGGGATATTATTGAACGGGGAGCATTTACGTTGTGAATTGCTTTCAAAATGGTACTTTCCTGTAGGAATCACAGCACACCAATTTTCATGAATATGACCTAATAAGTTGTGAATTGCTTTCAAAATGGTACTTTCCTGTAGGAATCACAGCAAATCTTTCTTCTCTGTCATCCCATCCAAAGTTGTGAATTGCTTTCAAAATGGTACTTTCCTGTAGGAATCACAGCTCAATTGATAATTCGTTATCCTCCATTCTGTTGTGAATTGCTTTCAAAATGGTACTTTCCTGTAGGAATCACAGCGTCAAAGAAGCGGATCTCACTATTGAATTGGTTGTGAATTGCTTTCAAAATGGTACTTTCCTGTAGGAATCACAGCCAAATAGAGGCATAAAACAATAATAAATTAGTTGTGAATTGCTTTCAAAATGGTACTTTCCTGTAGGAATCACAGCTAAGCGCAGTATTATGGTAGCACTCGAAATGTTGTGAATTGCTTTCAAAATGGTACTTTCCTGTAGGAATCACAGCTCGGACATGGTGTTTTGGATGTTATATGTTGTTGTGAATTGCTTTCAAAATGGTACTTTCCTGTAGGAATCACAGCTGGAAAGAGTTTTCATTAAATATAAAAGGGTTGTGAATTGCTTTCAAAATGGTACTTTCCTGTAGGAATCACAGCGGAACTTCATTTGCTAAGTATTTGATACCTGTTGTGAATTGCTTTCAAAATGGTACTTTCCTGTAGGAATCACAGCTGTTTGTGTTATTTTTTCAATCAAAAGGCAGTTGTGAATTGCTTTCAAAATGGTACTTTCCTGTAGGAATCACAGCATACTTTTTTTGCATCTTCTGTCATTTTAGTTGTGAATTGCTTTCAAAATGGTACTTTCCTGTAGGAATCACAGCAAGACTTCCGATGCTACTGATGAAACATTAGTTGTGAATTGCTTTCAAAATGGTACTTTCCTGTAGGAATCACAGCGGCTTTCGTTTTTAGCGTTTGCCTTTTTCTGTTGTGAATTGCTTTCAAAATGGTACTTTCCTGTAGGAATCACAGCTCTTAAGAAATCGGAGCGTGTTGATGCTAAGTTGTGAATTGCTTTCAAAATGGTACTTTCCTGTAGGAATCACAGCTCGCCGGGATGAACAATAAAGCAGCGATCTGTTGTGAATTGCTTTCAAAATGGTACTTTCCTGTAGGAATCACAGCAGAAGCTCCATTGATGGTGATCGGCCCTGTGTTGTGAATTGCTTTCAAAATGGTACTTTCCTGTAGGAATCACAGCTCGGACATGGTGTTTTGGATGTTATATGTTGTTGTGAATTGCTTTCAAAATGGTACTTTCCTGTAGGAATCACAGCATCGAATATTCCAACAAGCAAGAGGCAATGGTTGTGAATTGCTTTCAAAATGGTACTTTCCTGTAGGAATCACAGCAATACCGAAGCTACCTTTTCAAAATTATAAGTTGTGAATTGCTTTCAAAATGGTACTTTCCTGTAGGAATCACAGCGCTCTACCAGTCTGCTGATGGATAATCCCGGTTGTGAATTGCTTTCAAAATGGTACTTTCCTGTAGGAATCACAGCCTTTTTGCTCGTCAGTGCCTCCTCACTGTTGTTGTGAATTGCTTTCAAAATGGTACTTTCCTGTAGGAATCACAGCAGTCTCAAAGCTGTTCAGCTGTTCCTCCCAGTTGTGAATTGCTTTCAAAATGGTACTTTCCTGTAGGAATCACAGCCCGGTGCTCCGGCAGTCATCCCACCGGAGGTTGTGAATTGCTTTCAAAATGGTACTTTCCTGTAGGAATCACAGCTTATCCTCCTCCAACATCTTACACAGCATCGTTGTGAATTGCTTTCAAAATGGTACTTTCCTGTAGGAATCACAGCGTTTATGTTTATGTTATTTCAAAGGTAGAGTTGTGAATTGCTTTCAAAATGGTACTTTCCTGTAGGAATCACAGCTTTAGCCTTTTTTAGCCCTGTTAAGTGCATGTTGTGAATTGCTTTCAAAATGGTACTTTCCTGTAGGAATCACAGCTTTGGAACTATGCACTTTCTAGCGTTTAATGTTGTGAATTGCTTTCAAAATGGTACTTTCCTGTAGGAATCACAGCATTCTGAATGATTACAAGCCTCTATTTGTAGTTGTGAATTGCTTTCAAAATGGTACTTTCCTGTAGGAATCACAGCAAACTGAAATTCACAAACTTAAACAAATGCGTTGTGAATTGCTTTCAAAATGGTACTTTCCTGTAGGAATCACAGCATACCCCACGCTAAGTGGCTGGTATGCTGTTTTTTACATCTAAAATCAGAAATGAAAAAATACGGAAGATGAGCTTTGGGTGAAAACAGACCTGGCAGGTTTTGAAAACCTGCCAGGTCTGAACTGCCCGTTAAAACAACTCCAACTGTTGAGCTGGAGATTCTTTTTCCATTTCTTTTTTTCCGTAAAAAATTTCCATCATTCCAAATTGCTTATCAGTAACCTGCATAATCCCGATTTTCCCTTTCTCGGGAAGCATATTTTTCACCCTTTTGGTATGCACATCAGCATTTTCCCGACTGGCACAAAATCGCATATAAATCGAAAACTGAAACATGGCAAATCCATTATCCAAAAGGTTCTTTCGAAACTTGGTAGCGACTTTTCGCTCCTTTCTGGTTTCGGTCGGCAAATCAAAAAAAACTAAGACCCACAAGCTTCTATATTGGTTAAATCTGGAATAGTATTTATCCTCCATATTCGGGGTAAATGATTTTTCGGCTGATGCCGGCAAAGCATTCAAATAGTGAATTCGTGGTACGACTGGCCGCTACCATCAAGGGGCTTTTTTGGCCATCTATTCGCACATCCAAGGCCGGGATACTTAACAACTCCCTTTTCATATTGGTGGATAGATCTGTAATATCATCCTCCGTATCTACCAAATGACAGACTACCAGGTCCACATAGGGTCGATAAGGCTCCATAATATCATCAGCAAGGCAATAGGCATTGTATTTATTTCTATGCCAGATTCCAAGTCCTGGAAACATTCCAGAAGACACCAAAGCACGCGCAATTACAGCTCTGAGAATCGCATACCCATAATTGAGGAGGTTATTGGGTGGAATTCCAGCTTGGTGTCGATTAAAATCCGGAATATCAAAAAGGCTTTGCCAATAAATAGCGGCTGCCTGAGCCTCATGGTTTCCTGTGTCCCCAGAGGCTACATTTTTTGCTAAATAGTGGATCCGGGCAGAGTCCTTTCCTCTTTCTTTGAGATGAGCTGCTTGGTTTTGTATTTTAGCAGATACAGTTTGTTGCCAAAGGTTCTTTTTTAGCGGTTGTGAAGCCTGTATTTGATATCGTATGCGTTCAGTTTGTTCAGAGTGGCCATGCATAGGTAAAAGCAAACCTTCAGGCAAATGCTGACTGTTGCAGGTCACGATACTGACTTTTTTCTCCGTAAGTTTGGCTATTAATCCATGGGTAATAGTGACCTGTTGGTTCTCCAATACAATCATTCCCAAGTCTTCGATGGGAACGGTGCGGTCAGGTTTATCGGCTTCGGGAAAAGATATAAAAAGCTGCTCATTTTTGGTACTGAGGTAGGCAGGATTTCCGAAGAATAGGGTACGTTTGATCATTTGATTGACGATAAGGATAAAACTAAAAGACCTAGCAGGTTTCCAAAAACCTGCCAGGTCTGAATCATTTCACTCGTACTCTTTATTCAAAAGCCACTCTTTCTTTTTCTCCATCAACTCCCGAACATGCCTTGACCCGTCAAAGAAATTAAGGTAGAAATTCCTTTCAAGATTTGACGGTTTATCCGGTTGCTGATATCCGTGCCAACTCGACCACTTCCATTCTTCTGTCCGGTTTACAAATCCATGCTTAACTGGATTCAAATGGATATACAAAAAGGTTTCCTGCCAGTGCTTTTCGTCCAGAATTGGAGTTCTTTTGAAATGCTTCACAAACAAACTTCCCTTTCTTTCAAATCGCTTGTTGATTGCTTTGGTGTAAGAGTTGAAGAAATCACTGAAAGCCTTGATTACGGGGTTATTGGAAGCGTGAGCGAGTTTTGTGGTGGAAAGACCTGGCAGGTTTTGAAAACCTGCCAGGTCTAAATCAGCCTTCACACCCACCATCAGATGAAAATGATTCGGCATTAAACAATAGGCATAAGTATCCACCACTTCTGCCAGATACTTGGCATACTGCTTTAGGAAAAACCGATAGTTTTCCTCATCCCGGAAAATATTCTCCGTCCCGTTTGCGTGGTTGTAGATATGATAGGACTGGCCTAGTTCCATTCTTAATTCTACTAAATAACTCTTCCGATTCGATCTATATCAACTTTTTGACATCTATCCTTAATCATAGTATTATCAATAGCTCTCTCTGCCTTATTTAATGCAGAGAATTCAACCTTATTCACAATAGGAGTTGATACATCATGTTTCACAAAAAAACATTGTGAGCCAGAAGAACTTACCATTTTATAAATCCTATCAACTTGATCTTTAGATAGTTTTTTGAGTTCTATGCTATTTAAATTCTCATCGGGTTCAGGTACATAAACCAATTCATTCGGAGAAAGGTGAAAAAGCAATTTATCCCCTATTTCATTAACTGAAGGTACTGGTCCTTCCCCTTGTTTTAGCCTTTCCATTACCACATTAAAAGGAATGGTTTCATAACTCCTCTTACCTTCCTCGTTTACATAAATTGCAAAGAACAAATTAGTCCCTTTGGCCGCTTCTACATATTTAGAGTCTTTATTTCCCCTGAAGCCAACCTGAAACTTATTGCCCTTGGGTTCAAAGGTGCGAACCTTATAGATCGGCTTATGGAATTTTCCATCATTAAGAATCTGGATGTTTTTATTCATATCCTCGATCCCTTCGGGAGTAAAAGCCAAGGTTTCAGCTGGAATGATTTTGCCTTTTTCGTCTTTTATACCTTCGTATTCAGCCAAATGCTTTAAAAGGATTTTTTTAATTCCTGTATCAGTTATCGAGTGTATTTTCTTTTCGTTAAAAGAAGTGTCCAAATTCACCCTAGACGCTGCCAAACCCTCCTGGAAAAAGTAAACATCAAGCTTGGATATATCTCTGCCTTCAAAACTGTTATTCCTGTCTTTGAAATATTTTAGCAAGAGCTTTTTATCGTAATTCAACTTGGTCAGTTCAGCAATCTTTTTCTTTAGACCTTTATCCAAAATGTTAACAGGATTATCCAAGGCCAAACTTAGACTTATTGATTTTACACCTCTCAATTTGACAAGACCTGAAACAGTATCCTTGTGAATGGGCTTTCTTATAGCCCAGGAATCTCCTTTTGTCTGCCTAGTCAATGACTTTATTGGATTTCCCTGGCTATCAAGCCTTAGCTTCCCCTCTTCATCTTTATAGCTAAGGTATTTATTGCTCGCCTTATTAATAACTCTAAGATTTTGCTTGAAGCTGACCACAATTCGCTCCAGATTTTCCTTTGCTTCAAGAGTGAAGGAGTCCCATGGTTTGGAGAAAACCCATTCAAAATGCTCTTGGGAGTTACCGTTCTTTTTCTTGAAACAAAGTTTTTGTCTTAGATCAAATCTTCTCGACTGTTTTTCTTCTTTTCCTTTGTACTTCTTACCAAGCGCGTGTTCATTATTTAAATAATTCACATGATCTCTCGTTGCACAAGCAATTACTAATGCATCCAAGGCATGGTGCCTGTGATCAATTCTTTTTTTCTGAAAGCCTTTTGCATATTCCAAAGGAACTGTTGGCAGGAATTTTTGGTGATTCTCATTCCAAGCCGTAAAAGCTGTGGTCCCTGTAAGTTTATTCATCCGTTCAAACCTTGGCAAAATCAACTCATTCCATACATCATTGAGCCCCCAATCTTGCTTAAGTGCAGTCGTAATTTTTCCATTTCCCGGAATAATGTTTTTGGAATTAAATCCAGTGTCATTTTCCTCAGACCTAACAATACAGGACAAGATGGATGTAATAAATTTACTGATGTACCGGGTATCATTCATTTGTCTTTCGACCATCTGCTCGGGCAATTCATCCATCAAAAGTTTTCTTTTCTTAGTTGGATTCTTGGCGTAATTTTCTTGGATAAATGCCTTGTAGGCACTTTCCGAAAAAATCTCCACCTCTTCCCCAAATCCCAAGACAACTCTTTGTCCATGGAAGCTTTTAATAAACTCCATTCCCAATCTATTGTCTTTCAATTTATTGACTGCCGACTCACAAATTACTTTATTACTTAGGCTATCATCAAAATACCTGGATTGCGGAATGACATGCTCTATCTCATAAGCAGGGGTAAACAGCCTATTCAACGGAATAATTTTGCCTGTATATGGTGACCGGTACCTTTGTTCTAACCAAAGTTTATATCGCTGCAAATCAGATTTAGAAGGCTGGGCTGTCCTACTGATTTTGAGAATATCATCAGGCACCTCCACATTCGATTTTAAAACTCCCTCTTCATAAATTTTAAGGATTTCTTGCTGCATGGGGGAATAGGGCCTAACATTTTCCACATTAGGATCATGAAGCAGCTCCGCCAAAAGAGACTTTATCCTAAAGTTAGTGTTTTCATTTTCGGATATCTGATTGGTCAGTCTGGCACGTTGCCCAGCTGGATTTTTCATTTCCCTGCCTAATTCTACATGGATTTCATCAAAAAAGTCTTTTTGTCCATGTCCATACTTATCCCAAATATCCTTTACCACTCTCAAGGTTTCCAGAACCACCTGCTCAACAATGGGATTTCTGAGCGAATGCTGCTTGAATTCCTGAATGAAATCTGTCATTTCAGCACTAGAATTCCATTTGATTAACTCTGAGGCTTCCGAATGGCGACCATAAACTACATAATTGGCAAACCAAACTGGCAAACCTTGGAAGTCCTCGAGCTCATTAAACTCTCTGGAAATCTCACGGACCTTGTCTTTAATATCCGGATCAAATTCCCCCGTAAGGATTTTTTCAATCCTTAGTTTGGAATAACTATCAATTAACTCCTCTCTCCAATTTTCACCGAATCGCATCAATGCTAGCAGCTTTTTTATGGCTTTAAGTGAATAAGAGGCATATTCACTCTTGTAAGGAGGGAACTTCTTGAAATTCTCCACAAATGAGTTGACCTCTATTCCGTTTTTGCGAGCAAACTTTCTGAGCGCTTTTTCAAATTCTAACTTGTCTGTAACTGAATAAACAATATGCCAAAGTGATTCTTCAAACTCTTCAGTGTACTTGGCAAAATCAAACTCTTCAAGCCTTCCTAATCTTTTCAGAAATTCTGCTCTTGTACTATTTGAAGGGTACGTTTTAGAATCACCCGTTTCGGAATCAAAGACATAATTCCATCTAAACTTGGCAACTTCAGACTTAAGGTCTTTCCCTTTATATCCCTCAAGGGTCAAAAAGAAGGTCATTAATTTGCCGTAATCGATCTCGGCTTGGGTCATCAAATAATCCAAAAGCCTTTTAGTCTTTTCTAGAGTACCCATAAATTCCATGGTTACATCCGAATCATCCTCTTTTCGGATAATCCGAAGATTGGAGACCCACTGTAACAATCTAAATTCTTGAAACAAAGGATGAGACTTGGGAGCCACCTTGAAGGGAATAATCTTTTGTACTCCATCCTTTTCATAGGTTTTGAACTCCAAAGGACAGTTTGCTACGGTGGATTTTTGGCTTCGTAATGGTCTTTGATAAAAAATTATATCATTAATTATTAAATGAGCTAATTCTTTACTTTCAAGAAAATTCTGGTGTGAATGATTGTGTTTGTATAATTCTCTGATGCATTCCACCATCAAATCAGCATCATTGAGTTCTGGATGAAACCTTTTTTGCGAAGCTAGAATTTGCTTCAGTTCATCTTTATAAAATTTACGCTCAATGGTCCTAACTAGCTTTCCCTTAATTTTTTGAGTCGGATCTGCTAAAAGGTTTTCAAAAATGAATTGCCCAACAGTTTTGGAGGAGTCTAGAATCTCCTTTTCGGTCTTTTTTTTTCTCAATCCCCAATCATCCTCATTTGGTGCCCGAAAACTTCTTTTTGGATTTCCCTCTTTGTCTAGTTTAGGATTTCCTTGATCATCAACATCTGTAGTGACGATAAAATCCCTTGTTTTTCCTAACCAATCATCCAAAGGAACTTTGCTAGATCTCCTGTAAATCCAGCCATTTTCGAGCCTTAATGAATACCATGTATCCCCCTTTTTATTTGGAGCCTCATCCACTTTGATATCCACTACTTTTAGTGAGTAAAATTCTTCGAGCTTATTTGGCTTTTCCTCTTCATTCTCCCCTCTAAGCTGATAATACCCTCGCTTTTGATTGAAGTTTAGAATTATCCATGCCAACTCCTCTTTTTCGATTCTCTCAGTTAACGCCTTCCTTCGCAAAAAATAAATCGTCCAATCGTATGGGACTTTTTTATCACCGTCAACAAAACTTGGTTGATATATTTTGAATTCCTCAAGCATTTCCAAGAACGAAGACTTGAAAAGGAAATCTCCATTATTGTACGCAATCTTAGGCTCAGATTCTTCCAAAAACTTCCCTAATCTTTCCTGAAAATCGATCTGATCCGCGTAGTGCTTCGGTAAAAAACCAAGGACATTAAGAACTCGATGTAGGCGCTCTCTTCTCAAAAGATGACGTTCTCTCAGTCTCCTTACACTTCTCAGCCTCGTTCTTTCGGCGGTTTGGGAGACTGAATTTCCTTTATCAAAATCCCCCAGCACATCTTGACCCATAGGTATAATTCTAGAGCCCATTCCTAAAATATTACCATCCTTTTTTTCAAAGTCATTTTCAATAAGAGCCCAGCCTATTGAATTGGTCCCCAAATCCAATCCCAAAATCTTTTTCATATTTTTTGAAAAGTTGAAAGTTTAAAATCTATATTAGTGCTACCATTTTGAAGCAATTCACAATAAGGATTATTCCGTTGTGAAAACATTTAAGAGAGCCCTGGTTGAAATTTTCAGCCAGGGTTGTCTTTTTCTAGATCAAAAAGGAATTTCAAAATATCTCCAATAATCCCAAATTAAAATACCTTATATAGGGTATTTTAGATGTTTTTTAGGTAATAAATGAAATATTTCGGTCAATTTTTGTCAAAAAATTGAAATAGAAGATCAAAAGAACAATCTAATCTAGCTCTTAATAATACGAATTCACACAATAATCTGTGGGTCTATTTTGAGAAAACCCCCTTACATAAATCAAATAACTAGCTTCTAATAAACCCAGAAAATTCCTGTATTCCTGGAAAAAATATGCCCCTTGGCTATCATCCAAAAGGGTATCCGAAGAAATGGATTCATAAACTATCCTATTCCAACGCTTTACCCAACCTATACAGCTGTCCTGATCAAAAAATCCTTTTAGATACCGGAATGGGTTCTCAATGTCGGCCTCATCCAAATTTTTTGGAAGTAGCATAACCCAATCCTTCAAACCTGAGCCACTCGACAAATCCTTTTTCAAAATAAAATTCCTCCAGTCCGAGCTCGTAATTGATGGCTCATTTAAATTCTTGCTGAGGTATTCGGCCAGATAGATTAGTTGGATAAAATGCCCACCAAAATATAAGTGGCTATTGGCACTCAACCTCCCGAACTCCGGGGAACTTTTGAGGACATTCTCAAAAATTATTGACAACTCCTCTCTCCAGATTTTTAAAGTGCAAAAATCGCAGAAAAAATGATACAAGCCCTTTTCACAATCTTCTAGTTTCGTACAGGCAAAATTACTTTCCATCGTACTCAGGTAGTCTTCCATAACATTAAATTTAAAGATGATTAGCATCCTAAGCTTCTATTGAATTTGACAACTATATCCTTCAAAATAGCAGTACCCGATTATGGGCTAATTCTAAGCCCTTCCTTTTGGCTACCTTGATTTGAAATTTGTGAAAACGTGATTTCCGAATTAAGAGAGGGAAAGTCCATCTTTGGAATCTACCAAAACTGGAGCAATTCGGAACAGCTAAATAAAAAGCTCTATAGGATTTGGTGCAAAATCAATATTGCTTCTCTTTTGATGCTTATATTACTGTTATTGATATAAATATAAATTATTTTGTAGATATTTTGAAACATTAAATAACTATTTTTCTACAATGTCGGAAATTGTCACAAGAATTGGGGAATATGCTTTTCGTACTAAAACCAGTATGCGAACAATAGAGGCTACAATTGGCTCAAGTAATGGAACCCTTTCCAAAGCAGTGGGGAATGACAAGGATGTCCAAACGAAATGGATTTCAAGATTCATAGAAAAGTATCCAGAAGTCAACCCAGTTTGGTTGCTAACAGGAAAAGGAGGCATGCTTAGAGATGAAAATTCTTTAGATGGAAATACGGTGGAAGAACCCCGGGAAGTTCTGCCTTCGAAAAGAATCAATCAACAAAATTTGGAACTAATAGAGACCCTCAAGAAGCTGGTTGAATCTATGGAAGGGCAATTGCAGGATAAGGAGAGATTGATCCAGTTAAAGGATAAAATAATTCAAGAGCTTAGGGAGGCAAAATTGAAATAAATCAACTTCCAATGCTCCCATTAGTATCTTACAAAAATTAGGGAATTTGATTATCTGTAATCCCGCCAAGGACACAAAGAAGTCCCCAAGGAAAGGTTTTTCTGATTTTTCAAGCATACTTGAACTTTATGTTTCCAAAACGGCCTAGAACCGAAAAAGAGTGATATCTAACCTATAGGGAACAAAAAAGCCATTTTCTTTGCGCCATACTTTGCGCTTTTTGCGCCTTTGCGGTAAGAAAACAAGTAGATGAATGAAAACCAAATTAGGCCCGATTTGGATTTTTAGCTTGTCTCCACTCTCTCTTACCTAGAAACCGGCAATAAAGCCGATATGCATAAAAGGGAATTAGAAAACCCGAAAAAACAAAAAAGGCCCCCAAATTGGGGGCCTTTTCATTATTTACTTTTCTATCTTTTAGAAAGAATAGGCAAATCGGAAGGTCATTTTAGTACCTGGAGCAAGGCTTGTAAACAACTGATCCTGTGCACCATAAGATCTGAACACTTGTTCCTTCTTGTCATTTAGCAAGTTCTGAATTCCAAAACCAGCCTGAACTCTCTCATCTGCACCGAAGGTCTTGTTGATGTTCAAGTTTACACTGTGGAAAGGTACTGTATACGTATCAGTTCTGTTACCGAAACCAACATAGTTGAGGGTAGATCCCTGCACATTGTAGAAGATCCCTGCTTCCCAACCGGTGTTGTAATTTTGGTAACCCAAACCTGTGTTGATGATGTAAGGAGCCTGTCCAGCCATATCACGGGTATCCCCAATAACCTGTCCTTCTCTAGCAGTCAAAGATCTGGATCTGTATTCTGATTCAGACATTTTGATTTGAGATTTGGTCAAGGTCACGTTGGTATTCCAGTTGAAATTCTCCAGAGATGGAGAAAGGAATTTCAAAGACTTTCTGAATTCAAATTCCAAACCTGCCACAGTACCGTTTCCTACGTTTCTTGGCTGGAAAGCTCCAGGGTCAGAAAGGAACTGCACCATTTCGATTGGCTTGTCAAAGGTCTTGTAGAATGCACTTACGGAGAACATCTGGCCTCTTTCCTGGAAAGCTTCCCATCTCAGGTCGAAGTTGTTGATTCTTGTAGAAGTCAAGTTACCGTCCCAAAGTACTTCTGAGCCACCGTTGGTTGTCTCGCGGTACATACCACCGATAAAGGTTCTACCGGTAATTGGGTCCAGGATCTCAGCATAAGAAAGCTCCTTGAAAGAAGGTCTTGCTATGGTTCTGGATGCGGATGCTCTTAGGTTCTGGTTTTCCTTCAGATTGAAAATCAAGTTCACAGTAGGGAAGAAATCCAAATCATCCAGCATTTCTACCAAGTCAAAGTTGATGGTACCAGTCTGGTTGGTTCCGGTGTAGTACTGATTGTACTTTTCTACTCTAAGACCCAAGATGGCCTTCAAGTTGGAAGCTGGATTCATCTCTACTGAAGAGTAACCAGCCACATTGGTGATGATGGATTCGTACTGGTTTGGATTGATTGGAATAAAATCCGCATTGTATCTCACTCCATTTCTGTTGGTAGCAGAGAAGAGGTTTTCATCCTGCAAGATCTGGTTTGGATCTCCGGTCAATTCAGTACTTCCGGTAGCAAACTGGAAGCTCTGGATATTAAAGTCACGGTATTTGAACACATAGTTGGTACCGAACTTAAGCTTTCCTTCTCTCTGGAACAGGTTCAATGATCGAGTCACATCAGCCTTTCCAACGATACTGTTTTCCTCCAAATTTCTCCAGATTCTGGTTGGAAGACCAACCTCTGTAGAAATCGTATTTGTAGGAACTCTGAATCGGGTAAATCTGATATCTGGATCCTGGATGGTGGATCGGGTTGGAGCCAACTTCCAGTTGATCTCCCAGTTTCTTCCGTTGAAGTAGTGTGTACCCGCCAACAAGATGCTGCTCAAGCCTCTTTGGCTGTATTCAAGGTTGTATTGCTTCGCTTCAAAATTGGCCCCCAAGTTGGTGTTGACAAAGTCAAACTCACCTGCTTTGGTTTCACCGTTCTGAAGGTGCATCAAGTTCAGTTTGTACTTGGAGTTATCGGTCTTAAGAGCGATTCCAGCCAAACCTCCTAACAATACATTATTTACTCCATAATCACCTTTTTGCTTTTCCAAAGATTCCAATTCAGTTTCATTGGCATCTCTAGGCTTTGCATATAGGTTGAATTCTGCATCCTGGTAAAACTCAGTTTCATTCTTGTAAGTCAGGGCCAAGTTGTAACCCCAAGTAGCTTTGCTTCTGGAAAGTTGGTTACCCAAAGAGAAGCTCAAGCCGTAATCCATGAAGCTATTGGTTCTGTATCCTCCGAGCGTTTTGTTGAAACTACCCAAGATATTCTGATACTCCTGTCCTCTGGTTCCGTTTGGATTACCTACGGCATCACCGTATTGAGGGATGTCAGTTCTGTTGGCAGTAGGAATTTCTCTTGTTCCATCATCAAAACCTAAGAAGTCGGTTTTTCCACCATCATAAGTCAGGTAATTGCTATTGAAGTGCATGGAAGGATTAACACCTCCAGACACGCTGATTCTAGCAGTTTTTTCCTCAGGGAAATCCTTAGTCTCGATATCTACGACACCACCTGTAAAGTCAGCAGGAAGCTCAGCAGTGAAAGACTTGGATACGATGATGTTATCGATCACGTTGGTTGGGAAAATGTCCATTTGAATGGTGTTTCTATCCGGATCCAAACCAGGAATATCCACACCGTTCAATACTGTTTTAGTATATCGGTCTCCCAATCCACGCACATAAACATACTTGCCCCCTTCGATTGACACCCCGGTTACACGCTTCACTGCGGATGCAGCATCACCGTCACCGATTTGTCTGAAGGTACTTGCAGAAATACCGTCCATCAGGTTGGCAGCATTTCTTTTGACAGACATCAAAGCTGATTCTGTGGTACGGATAGCAGAAGCAGAAATGGTAACAGTCTCCAGTTCTGAAGCTTCCTCCGCCATCATAATGTCATTAATTACAGTAACGTCTCCTGATTTTACTTCCACCTCTGTCAATTCCACAGTGGCATAAGACATGTAAGAAATCTGAAGAGAATAAGTTCCCGGATCTACCTGGATTTCGAATTTTCCATCGAAATCAGTAATAGCTCCAGTTGAAGTTTCTTTTACAAATACAGAGACACCAAATAAGGGCTCTCCTGTACCTTCTTCGTAGATAGCACCTCTGATTGTTCCTTTTTGCGCAAATGCAAAACCTGCCGCCAATTGGGCAATGACAATCAGAATAAGAATCAACGTCCTTCTAAAGAACGAGTTGGATGATTTATTTTTCATACAGCAATTTGATTTCAATTTTGAGTAAACAGGAAGAAAAGAACCTTGCAAGTCTTTTCTTCCTATTTAGCTAGTATTGTATTGTTAGAATGCGGATAGTTGTCCAGCAGTGGCAGCCCAAGTCCAGCTTGCAAAGGCAGAAACATCTGCACCTACTGTATTTGCACCTGCAGCTACCGCAGTCGCAGAGGCATCAGTTCCAGCTTTGAATACTGTGGATAGTGCCACACCTTCTGCAAGCGTTGCTTCAAGGTTGATAAACTTCAAGGAACCGTCAGCAAGTGTTGCGATCGTCTTGTCACCGCTGATTGAAAGGTCACCTCTACCGTCAGTGGTTGCTGGATCAGCAAATCCGAAGAAGTAGATATTTTCGAAAGTACCTCTAGCACCATCTCTGAAGTCGCCTAATTCAGCAACATTGTTACCTTTTACAGTACCATTCTTTAAGGTATGAGCTCCGATATAAGATCCTTCAGGACCGTCGATTTCCAAAGCATGGTCAGTTTCTGGACCGGTGATCACGATAAAGTTGTCCACAGTACCAGCGAAAGCTTGGTCTGTATCCAAACCGTCGTCACCAGCATTCCATACGATTGCGTTTTTCACGTTTACAGTTCCACCGAAGAATTCGATACCGTCATCCTGGTTACCGATTACTTCTACGTTTTCGATTACAGTTCCTGAACCTACAGCTCCCAAAGTAAGACCGTTGATTTCGTTACCTTCACCGATGTTTGCACCACCGTGACGGATTGATACATATTTCAATACACCGGAATTGTCGGTATCATCAGTTCCACCGTAAAGACCGTTGATGTCAGATGCAGGAATACCTTCGATTTGAATCTCAGTAACATCCCCAGCAAAAGAACCTTTCGCTTTACCAAGGATGATTAGACCACCCCACAGACCGGAAAGCTCAGGCTCCAAGTTTGGAGAAGCAATTTGTCCCGGCTCGATTTCATCCGCATAAGTGGTGAAAATGATTGGAGAGGTAGCAGTACCAACGGCGTTGATTTTAGCTCCTCTAGCGATGATCAAAGCAGAAGCATTAGAACCTGTACCTACTTCACCTTTTACAACCACACCAGGTTGAATAGTAAGGGTGCTTCCGGCAGTAACGGCAATTCTTCCAGCCAGAATGTAGGTTTTACCAGTTTCCCAAGTAGTACTTGAGGTAATGTTGGACGAGATAACCTGAACATTGTCAGACCCTGTATCATTTCCCAAATCCGGTTTTTCATTACCTTCAATACAAGAAGTGAAAATCAGCGTGATTGCTAAAAACATCAAGCCAATAGTCTTTAAATTTTTCATGGAATTATGATTGATTAATAGGTTTTGCACTTTTGACAGTACAAAAGTGCATCAAATCATAACCCCAAGAGAATTTTTTGAATTATGCTTTTTTTAAAAATGAATACAGAATTTAATACTGAATTAACAGATTAAACAAAAAAAAAGGCTTTCCCCACGGAAAGCCTGCTATTCATCGATTTTATGTTATTTCAATGTTACCGACTTATTAATCGGCACTTTTTCCAATAATATTTTTACAAGGTCCCTGGTATTGATTCCATCCGCCTCTGCCTCATAATTAAGGATAATTCGGTGATTCAGTACGTCTTCCGCAATCTCTTTGATATCCTCAGGCAACACGTAATCCCTTCCATCCATGTAGGCTACTGCCTTGGAGGCTAAGTTCAAATTGATACTAGCTCGAGGTGAAACTCCAAACTGGATGTACTTGGCCTCATTTTTCAATCCATATTGATCAGGGAAGCGTGTTGCAAAAACCAATTCAATAATATATTGCTCCAATGGCTCGGCAATATTTACAGCGTTGATCTGATCGCGGATCTCAAATATGTCCTTTTTGGAAAGGATGGCATTCACTTCAGAGCTGAAGGACATATTGGCCATACGCCTCATTACCTCCATTTCATCGGACTTACTTGGATAATCGATATGGACTTTCATCATGAATCGGTCCACTTGGGCTTCAGGCAAAGGATAGGTTCCTTCCTGATCCACCGGGTTTTGTGTCGCCAATACCAAGAAGGGCCGATCGAGAGGAAAGGTAGTTTCACCGATAGTCACCTGCTTTTCCTGCATGGCCTCCAACAAAGCCGACTGAACCTTGGCAGGAGAGCGGTTCACTTCATCCGCCAGAATCAAATTTGCAAAAATTGGCCCCTTCTTTACCTCAAAGCTTGCGGTTTGTTGATTGTAAATCATAGTACCGATCAGATCTGAAGGCAAAAGATCCGGAGTAAATTGGATTCGGTTAAAGTCCAAATGTAAAACTTTAGCGAGTGTGTTTACTGTCAAGGTCTTGGCCAGACCAGGCACCCCTTCCAATAGGATGTGACCATTGGTAAACAGTCCGATCAGCAAGCGATTGACCATCTTTTCCTGTCCGACTACGACCTTACGTACTTCCTCTACTACTGCTGTTATTTTTTCCTGATGCATGGAAATGATTTTTTAACGCTAAGACCTCAAAAATAGAACAATTTGTCCCAAGCGCAATCTTAATTCTTTGAAGTGGCAATGCCTTGATCCAAGCGGGTTTTTAGGATTTTTTAAGACGGGTAGTTTTCAATTTTCTTACCGGAAAGACGCAGTAGGCGCAAAGCAGGACGCAAGGAATGGTTTTTCCTAAAGACTATTTACTACCCTTTTTAAGCCCTCAGCCATTCTGGAAACATTGAAATTTAGAAGCAAACCAAGCTTTAGGTTTGAAAGCTTTAAATAAGTGAGAATTTGCGCCAAATGAATAGGGGAAAATTCATCAACGGCTTTCACTTCAATTATTACTTTCTTCTCGACTAATATGTCAATGCGATATCCAGCCTCTAACTTTACTTCCTTAAAAACAACGGGTAAGCCAACCTGGGTCTCAACCTCTAAACCACGGGATCTTAATTCATAGGCTAAGCAAACCTCATAGCTGCTCTCCAAAAGGCCAGGCCCCAATTCTTTGTGGACTTCTATGGCTGAACCTATAATAATTGAAGAAATTTCATTTTCTGTCATTTGAAAAAAATTTAAAAGTTTAGGATAATAATTTAAAATAATGCTTAAAAAATTAAAACCATTCCCCTTTGCGAACTTCTCTGCGAACTTGCCGGCTTGGCGGTAAAAATTCTAACCGGGTAAATTTATGGTTTCTGTGGAATAGGACCCTAAATCTGAAAAAATTGCTCGGTCCCATTAATCGGGATATGTACAGTTCTATTTACAGGATTGAAACTTTTTTCTACCGCAAAGACGCAGAAGGCGCAAAGCAGGACGCTAAGAATATTCCTTCTCACCTATCCATTAAAACCATTCCCCTTCGCGAACTTCTCTGCAACCTTGCCGGCTTGGCGGTAAAAATTCTAACCGGGTAAATTTATGGTTTCTGTGGAATAGGACCCTAAATCTGAAAAAATTGCTCGGTCCCATTAATCGGGATATGTACAGTTCAATTACAGGATTGAAACTTTTTTCTACCGCAAAGACGCAGAAGGCGCAAAGCAGGACATCAAGAATATTCCTTCTCACCTATCAATTAAAACCCTTCCCCTTCGCGAACTTCTCTGCGAACTTGGCGGCTCTGCGGTAAAAATTCTGATCCAGACAAACTTACTTTTTGCTCTTAAGAAATCCGGTCATTCCCAAGGCTCTATAGATTTCCTCTTTGCTCATTTCCCTAACTTCCCCAACAGCAAAGCCTTCAATGCTAATCTTCTCCATAGACCAACGCACAAGGCGTAAGGTGGGAAATCCAATAGCAGCAGTCATTTTTCGGACCTGACGGTTTTTCCCCTCTATTAAAGTCAAAGAAATCCAGGTGTCAGGTACGTTCTTGCGGTAACGTATCGGTGGATCCCGATCGGGCAATTGGGGAATTTGCTCAGGGATTTTGGCGATGGCTGGCTTGGTATGGTACATTTTCCCATCCACATTAATGTCCACTCCTTTTTCCAGCTGACGAAGGGACTCCTTATCAGGAACTCCTTCCACTTGGGCAAGATAGCTGCGCTGGTGCCCAAAGCGGGGATTCAGTAAATGATGGTTGAGCCATTTATCATCGGTTATGAGAAGCAGGCCTTCGCTATCCTTGTCCAAGCGCCCAACAGGGTAGACTTCCTTGGGAAAATGAAAAAGAGAGGCAAGTGTCTGCCCCTCTCCGCTAAATTGGCTCAATACCCCGTAGGGCTTATAAATGATAAAATAACGTGCCAAAACTTAGGTTTTAGCTACCGCAACCGATGCAATCGATACTGGAATCCATGGGCTTTACACCATCTCGCTTCATCTTCAGGTTGTGAATCTGATCGCGGATTTCCATATCTGCAAACATGTCGCCGGTCAATTGTGATTCCAATGAGGCAATTTGCTCATTGATTTCTTGGAGTTGGATTTCGCTCATAAAAGTGTTGTTTTACGGGTTGAAGTGATTGGTTGAAAATAGCAAGATTGAAACATTAAGTTCCTATCCTTTATAGAAAAAATTGACTCAAAAATGATTCCAATTGAACGCGAGGCACTTAAAAATATGTCCAACCCCGGATCCTTGATTCAGCTTAGAAGAATGCTACATGCCCATCCGGAAGTAGCCGGGGAAGAAAATGGGACCGCAGAAAGGATCTTGGATTTCTTTACTCCCTTAAAGCCAGACCAAACTTTACAAAAACTTGGAGGAACAGGACTCGCTTTTGTTTTCAAGGGGAAAAGACCAGGAAAACGGCTGATGTTCCGCTGCGAACTGGATGCCCTGCCGATTCAGGAAACCGGAAATCCTGCTTATAAAAGTCAAATTGAAGGGAAAGCCCATCTTTGCGGACATGATGGGCATATGGCAATCCTTTGTGGCTTGGGAGAAATCCAGGCACAAAACCGTCCTGAAAAAGGAGAGATTGTTTTGCTATTTCAACCTGCTGAGGAAACCGGAGATGGAGCAAGAGCAATTTTGAATGATCCTCGCTTTGAGCAAATCAAACCGGATTTTGCCTTTGCCCTACACAACCTTCCCGGCTATCCCTTGCATCAGGTTGTGATGCGAAAAGAAACTTTTGCTGCGGGAAGTACAGGGATGACCATTAGACTCACAGGAAAAACTTCCCACTCTGCACATCCGGAAGCTGGGCTGAATCCAGCACAGGCTTTGGCAGAACTAATCCGAAAATTACCCGAACTACCTAAAGAAATGGAGGGCTTCTGCCTGATTACCTTGATCCATGCCGAATTGGGAAACTTGGCTTTTGGCACCAGTCCGGGAAAAGCCAACTTAAGCATGACACTGAGGGCATTTGATCAGCAGGATTTGGATCAATTGATCGAAAATGTAAAAAGTTTAGCCATGGAAACGGCTTCCAGAACTGGTTTGAAAATAAACTTTGACTTTGTGGAGCAATTTGCCGTCTCGGTCAATGACTCCGATCTATATAACATAGTGGAAAAAACTGCTCTAGACCTTGGGCTCTCCCTTTTTGAAAAGCCCGAACCCTTTCGATGGTCAGAGGACTTTGGCCTATTTTCCCAGATTTGCCCTTCCTTTTTATTTGGCTTAGGAGCGGGTGATAGTTGCCCCCAACTCCATGAAGGGACTTATGACTTCCCGGATGAATTGATTGAAACAGGAAAAGGAATATTTGAAAGAATAATAAAAGAAGTGCAAGCGTAAAGTTTGGACCCTTTACAATAAAAAAAGCCGGAAGATTCCGGCTCTTTTGTTTTAAGACTAGTTGAAGATCAAAAGTCTGAATAATCGGTAGGATATAAGAATCGGGTATCGTTTCGGGAAACGGTGTTTTTGTATTCCTCCATGCCGCTCATTCGTTTCCAGTCCGGATCGGCACCAAAGGCTTTCCAATGCGCATCTCTTGACTCCATGTCTGAGAAGGTGGTCATATAAACCAAATTCGGCATAGTTGCACCCGCCAATGTTTCAGCATAAAACACTGGGTTAAAATCCAGCTTGGTGAAAATATCCGTTTCTCCCTCATTGAACATCTTTACCTTTTGTCTGTAGAGACGCTCAGTGGCTCCTTCATAGCTTCTCAACTCATAGACCCTGTCTTTTTTGGGTCCGGTCAACTTAGGTTCAGTAAAGGCAGGCCATGCCTTAAATGCCTGTAATAAGGCTGTCTCTATTCTTTTATAGGGAGGGTTGTCATGAGCCGCATTGATATAGGCATCCCCGTCCTTCAGATAGGTTTGGTCCTTAAGTAGTTTACCTTCCAGGGACAAAAACTCATTTAGGGATTTATGAGGAATAAAAACATAGACTTTTTGTCCCGCATCCGGCTGGGAAGCCAAAGGCTTGAATACCCCGACTTTTTTGATGCCGTTTCTGTGCATGGCGGGCAGATAGGCATTCTCCAGGTATTCATCCAGTACAGCCTCCTGAGCCGCTGTTTCAATATGGTAAATTCTGAGTTCGTAGATGTCCCGATTCGCCTTTTGGGCAAATAGGTGACTGGTCATTAAGAAAGAAAAGGCCAAGAGAAAGGCCGATAGAAATGTTTTTGCTTTCATGGTGTAGGTTTTAGGTTTGTTAATTGTTTGGAAACTCAAGTTAAAGACAAAATCAGATTTCCATCCGTGTTTTTAATCACTTAAAAGAAAAAAGCCGGACAATGCCGGCTTTTCGCTTATTTTTTACTCTGAGCTTTCTTCATAGGATTATCTCCCATGGATGCCCCTCTTACGCCTCCACGGCCTTTATACAATTCAAAGCGAGTAGGCTGATATTGTCTTGGCCAATAGTTACTGCTTTCATCGATATCGGCAGTTTCACGCTTTGGATCCAATACAAACTGAACCACTTCTTTCTTCTTTGGAAAGACTTTGGTAACCTGGCTTTCGTTATGCTTCCAGATTTCAGCAGGAATTCGTTCTATTTCAGAGGTTCCGTCCGCATACTGGAATTCGATGATCAGAGGCATCACTAGCCCACCCACATTTTTGAAGGTGATTTCGTAGAAATTCAGATCGGAATTCATCAACTCCTTTTCTTTTGGAGTAAGGCTTGCCATGAATTTCTTATAGGTGTCCTCATCCTCTGGAGTCACAGTAAACGGATTATAGGTAGTGTAGAAATCACGGGTAGCAGGATCCGTTTCCAACACAGTCTTTTCCACATCCACTTTGTTGAAATCCTTGGAAACGTAGGTTTCCTCTCGCTCAAATTCAGCCTTCTCATCAGCCTTCTTCTGAGCCGGAGTTCGGTTGTCCATTTTGTACCAAGCTACATTCTCGATAGAAATGTCAACCGGCTCAGTTCCGTAGAACCAACCTCTCCAGAACCAATCCAAGTCCACAGCTGAGGCATCTTCCAAAGTTCGGAACAGATCTTCTGGGGTTGGGTGCTTAAACATCCAACGCTTGGCATACTCCTTAAATGCAAAATCAAAGAGCTCTCTTCCCATTACGGTTTCTCTCAGGATGTTCAGGGCAGTCGCAGGCTTGGCATAAGCATTTGGTCCGAATTGGATAATGTTTTCTGAATTGGTCATGATAGGTTCCAGCAAATGCTTTTCACTTCTCATGTAAGGAACGATCTTATGGGCAGGACCCCGTCGGGAAGGATAATTTCTATCCCACTCCTGTTCTGCCATAAACTGCATGAAGGTATTCAAGCCTTCATCCATCCAAGTCCACTGTCTCTCGTCGGAATTGACAATCATTGGGAAGAAATTGTGCCCCACCTCATGGATGATCACTGAAATCATTCCGTTCTTGATTGCTTCCGAATAGGTGCCATCTTTGTCAGGACGGCCATAGTTGAAACAGATCATAGGGTATTCCATACCATTACTAGCCTCTACAGAGATAGCAGTAGGATAAGGATAGTCAAATGTATGGGCTGAATAGGACTTGATTGTATGGGCTACCACTCGAGTAGAATACTGCTCCCATAATGGATTGGCTTCCTTGGCATAGTAGGACATGGCCATTACATCCTTACCTCCTTGCTTCACAGCCATGGCATCCCAGATGAATTTTCTAGAAGAAGTCCAGGCGAAATCCCTTACGTTTTCAGCTTTGAACACCCAGGTTTTCTTGTCTTTGGATTTTCCTTTCTCCAACTTTTCAGCTTCAGCTTGAGTACGGATAATCACCGGGTTGTCATAAGTCTGCTTGGCTTTATTCCATCTTTCTAGTTCAATTGAGGAAAGTACTTCCTCTGGATTTTGCAAAACTCCGGTAGCACCTACCATATGATCTGCAGGCACGGTAATCCTTACTTCATAATTTCCAAAAGTCAGAGCAAACTCTCCACGTCCAAGGAACTGCTTGTTTTGCCATCCTTCGAAATCAGAGTAAACGGCCAATCTTGGGAACCACTCAGACATTGTATAGAGGTAGTTGCCATCCTCCGGAAAATACTCATATCCCGGACGGCCAGAAATGTAGCTCATACGATCGGTGATATTGAAGGACCAATCCACGGCAAAAGTGAAGCTTTCTCCTGACTTCAAAGGCTGAGGCAGGTCAATGCGCATCATCGTCTTATTGACAGCTACAGGGAGCGAATTGCCATTGCTGTCTTTTACATTGAGGACTTTGTAGCCAAACTCTTCATTTTCCCAAAGGATTCCTTCCAGAGTCCTCATGGTCATACGAGAGTTGATGGAGCTTTCCGCTACTTTTGGAGCTTCCGAAAGCGGTCCTCTTTGGTTTTCTTCCAATTGCACCCATAGATAAGTCAACTGATCCGGTGAATTGTTGATATAGGTGACCTTTTCACTGCCTTTGATGGACTGATTGTCATCATTCAGCTCCACATCGATCACATAGTTGGCCTGCTGCTGCCAGTACATATGTCCCGGAGCTCCAGAAGCCGTGCGGTACACGTTGGGAGAGCGGAGCATAGTGCCCAGCTGCTCAAATCGTACCGCGTGGTTTTGCTCTGTTTGCTGCGCCAAAACGGGTAATAAACCCGAAAACGCAAGAGCGGTTAAAGCGAGTAATTTTCTCATAATATAATCAGCGCTGTTTAGTTTTATTTTTGTCGATTCAAGGAAATCTTACCAGAATTTAGTGTCAAGCATCAGCATAAGGGCAATCCCAAATACCATGGAAGAAATGACTAAAGCCCATTCCTTTCGGTTTACTCCAGCCAATCCCACCACGATGGAAGTAACCAAGAGGAAAATCCCTACAATGACCAACTGCCCCACTTCAAGACCAAGGTTGAAAGCCAGTAAAGGTTCCCAGATGGAAGCCTCTTTCCCCAGCAATTGTCTCAGGTAATTCGAAAATCCCAAGCCGTGAATCAGCCCAAAAAACAGGGCGAAGAAGTAATTGAGCTGAATCCCTCTGCCAGTGGATGGACGAGGCTTTAATATCGTAATAAATGCAGTAACAGCAATGGTCACGGGAATCAAAAACTCAATGATATCCGAACGCACCTGAATCAGCTTGAATGTGGCCAAAGCCAAGGTTAAAGAGTGTCCAATAGTAAAGGCTGTTACTAGGATGATGATTTTTTTCCAATCTCTAAGAATGTACACAGCACAAAGGGCTAGCACGAATAGGATATGATCATACCCCTTGATGTCGAGAATATGATCAAGGCCCAGATGAAAATAAAGTTCGAAAGTAGTCATAGATGGGTTTAAAATACCTCAATAGAAGTAAATTGCGGGCAAGTATAAAGTTTTCTTCCCACAAAAGACAATCAACTCTACAGTAAATGCAGCTCTTTTATACCTATCTGATTACACTGGGATGGACGGTTTTATTTCATCCCTTTTTTATCAGCCTGACAGAAATCCGTCACAATCCTGAAAATCAACGACTAGAGATCGCCCAGAAGATTTTCTGGGATGATTTAGAGGTGGCTCTCAGCGAGTTTCACGAAGAATCAGTGGATTTTCTAAACCCGGAGGATTCAGAAAAACTCCAAAAACAGATTGAGGCCTATCTTTTGAAGCACAACCAAATTTGGCTGGATGGAAAGGAATCCAAACTCCACCTACTGGGTTATGAGATTGAAGAAGATGCAGCCTGGTTTTATCTAGAATCAGACCCGATCAATTGGACCAGTGAAATTAAAGTCAAGAACTCCATTCTTTTGAAAAATTTTGATACCCAACAAAACATCATCCATATCTACAAGGATTCAAAAAGTCCACGAAGTATGCTACTTCATAAAGAGCAGGAAAGTATGACTTTGAAATTCTAAACAGATTAAGTACGGATTGGGCAAATAGGAAGCCATCCTTTTAGTTGATCCATCAACTAGTTTCTCGAATCAAAAAAGCCCGGCTCAAATGAACCGGGCTTTCCTTTTTCAAACCAACAGTGATTAATATCCAGGGTTTTGCGCAATAGGAGCGCTAGAATTAGTCTGGATTTCAGTCAATGGAATTGGCCAGATAAATCTGTAATCAGAATACTCGATAGAGTGATCTGTAGGAATTTCTCTGTCAGTGTTGTAGAAATCGATGTTGGTGATAGATCTGGAAGTAGCCTTTGCAGGAACACCATCCATTACACCAGCACCTGAAAGTCTGTGAATATCAGCCCATCTTCTACCTTCTGCCAAGAATTCGATTCTTCTTTCGTTATAGATAGCAGTCAGGATACCATCTTTTCCACCAAGGCCAGCAGCAGTGAAGGAAGGTACAGTATCAGGAAGCGCTCTATCTCTTACTGAGTTCAACAAAGTAACTGCAGCATCCAGGTTACCCAACTGAGCATTGGCTTCAGCAGCGTTCAACGCAACCTCAGCAAATCTCAAGATTACGTTAGGATCAGTGTAGGTAGTGTTGTCCTGATACTTGTCAGTGTAAACACCTACAGAGCTGCTAGTTGTCATGGCTGTTCTTCTCAAATCTTCTGCATGCCAGAAATCCGCTCTCCAGATCAATGGGCTGATTTTTACCAGACCACGAGCACCGTTGTTAGGGTTTCCGTACATAGAAGCCAAAGCACCGTTAACACCTGCGTTTGCAGCTTCAGAGTTTACAAAAGAGAAAATGTTGTCAGAACTTGTTCCTCCTCTGAAAGGAGTCACAGGGTTTGCAGTAACTGCATAGCTTCCCTGAATTTTAGCATACTCAGCCAATACTCCAGCCCAATCTTCCATGTGAAGTTTCACTCTGGATTTCAACGCGATTGCAGCTCCTTTAGAAGCTCTGAAAGCACCACCGGTAGCCATCAGGTTTTCTGCTTCGTCCAAATCAGCCAAAACTTGAGCATAATCTTCTCCTACAGTACCTCTAGGAACGGCTTCACCTTCTGGTACCTTTGGTACGTCATTGATGGCAAAAGTTCTGTAAGGAATACCTGGGGCACTTGGGTTGTCAGAGTAAGGTCTTGAGAAATGGATCAAAAGTTCGTGATGAGCCAAAGCTCTCAAGAACAACATTTCTCCTCTGTATCCATCACGCTGTGCCTGAGTCAACACACCGTTTGCTAATGCGATATCCAAATTTTCAATAACAATATTGGCTCTGTTGATCATTCTGTATAGAGAGATCCACATACCGTTGTTATTGGCAGTATTTGGGTTGTAAGAGCCTACATAAGTGATTTCATAGAACAACTGGTCGTTGTACATATCTTCACCTCTCATGTCACCCTGCTCCACATTGGCAGCACCAAAAGGATAACCACGCTGAACTGAATTGCTGTAGAAACCACGCTGAGCAGCTTCATATACACCCAAAACAGCAGACTGAACTCGTGCCGGTGTAGCAAATGCTTCCTGATCAGGAATCAGGTCCGCAGGTGCCAAATCGGTCACATCACAGGAACTGGCAAAACCAATTAAGGCTGCACCTACCAGCGCCAACTTGATATTTTTTATCGTGAATTTTTTCATTGTAATTCTTCTTTTAGGTTTTAGAGATTAGAAACCTACGTTAACACCGATAGTGTAGGTACGGATGATTGGAGCTACGTTCCAGTCAACTCCGAAGTTCAACTGACCAGAGTATTGGTTGGCTTCAGGATCCAAACCTGAATAACTGGAGAACAAGAACGGATTCTGAACCTGTGCAAAGAATCTTGCATTGGTAATGGCACCGTTGAAGGCATTGTTAAGAACAGTGGTTGGGATAGTGTAACCCAAAACAATGTTCTGGATTCTTACGAAATCACCTTTCTCAATGAATCTGCTGTTAGAAGCAGAAGTCTGCCACATATTGGCATCCTGTCCAGAGTACAGTTTAGGTACATCAGTTACCTGACCGCTTTCAGTCCATCTGTTCAGGATAGAAGCGTGGTTGTTAGAGAAGCCCTGACCCAACAATCCTCTCAAAGACTCATTCATGATGTAGTTACCACCAGAGAATCTAGTGAAGATCTCAGCATCAAAGTTTCCGAAAGTGAAGCTGTTAGTCCAGCCACCTTGCCACTTTGGAAGGGTATTTCCCAAGTATTCCTGAGTAGGACCAGAAGCAGCAGTGGAAACATCACCTGGGTTGGAAGGATCATAAGCTCTCCATCCCAAAGCATTTCTAACCAAGTTATACTGAACGATTTCATCGCCTCTGTAGTACATTGGGTTACCATTGGCAGAGTTCACACCTGCCCACTTGAAGCCATAAAGACGAGCGATTGGACCGCCTACTTCAGTTCTGTTGTAAGTAGAAGTCAAAGGCTGAACCAAGTTAGTCACCTCATTCTTCAAGAAAGTAATGTTGAAATCGGTATTCCAAGAGAAGTTTTCTTTCTCGATTATGTTAGACATCACTCTCAATTCAAAACCGGAGTTTGTCATGGATCCCACGTTCTGGTTGATGCTGTTACCAGGTACACCCAAAGAAGGAGCAGTAGGAGCAGCAAGGATCAAACCGTCGATGTCGTTGGTGAAGTAATCAGCGGCAATGGTTACTTTTCCGATAGTCATGTCCATACCGATGTTCAACTTCTTGGAAGTTTCCCACTGAAGGGCACCGTTAGCAACTCTTGCATATCCGATACCTGCACCGGCACCACCCAATACTGGAGAGAAACCACCGATAGCAGCGAAAGTACCAATCTCTGTGTTACCTACTTCAGCATAAGAACCTCTCAATTTGAAGTCAGAAATCAGATCAGAATTGAAGAAAGCTTCGTCAGAAACTCTCCATCCCACAGATCCACCGAAGAAGGTACCTCTCTGGTTGTCTTTTGCCAAGTCAGAAATACCGTCATTTCTCAAAGTGAAAGAAGCTAGGTATTTTCCTCTGTAGCTATAGTTGAATCTACCGAAGTAAGAATCAAATCCTCTTTCTGAATATCCACCACCAGAGAACTGGTTGTTGTAAGAACCTGAGATCAGGTTATCCTGACGGTAGAAGTTGTCAGAGATATCAGTACCCCAACCTGCGAAGTTGTAGAATTTGGTGAACTGATATTCCATACCAGCAGTCACGTTCAAGCTGTGATCTTCAGCAATGATGGTCTGGTAGTTCAAAGTGTTCTGCCAGTTCCAACGGAAAGCTGGGTTGTAGGCCATGTATACATAACCATTGGAGCTACGTCCGTCACCGTGTCTAGGATCCAAAGACTGGAAGTCATCAGCCATGGTCAAATCCACACCCACTTGGGTTCTGGCAGTCAAACCGTTGATGATGTCCACTTCACCATAAGCATTACCCAAGATTCTGTGGGCACGGCTTCTGTACTGGTTGTTCTGGATTACAAATCCGATGTTAGGGATATTGTTGTCCGGACCGGCAAGGTTTGCTCCGAAACCGGTAGTAGCTCCGTTTGCAGTTACGTTGAAACCATCAAAGGCAACGTTTTCAGCATCATAGATAGGCACGTTAGGCAAAGAACGGGTTGCGTTGTAGATCGCACCTGAAAGTGAGTTCGCTCCGTTGTTCAGACCAAAGATCTCAGTCATGGAGTAAGACATGGAAGAACCGATTCTTACTGCACTTGAGATTTTGTGGTCGATATTCGCTCTAAAAGAATATCTGGAAAGATCATTCGGTCTTACAGGAGATTCCTGATCAGTATATCCCAAAGAGAAGAAGTACTTAGTAGCTTCAGAACCTCCAGAAATGGAAAGATTGTGCTGCTGAGTAAAACCTTTTCTGAAGATCAAGTCCTGCCAATCGGTATTCACACCTGGGTTCGCAAGGCCAGTTTGACCGGCGTTGGTTCTCTTTTCGTTTGCGATTTCAACAAACTGGTCACCGTTCAACAGTTCAAATCTTTCTACTTCTTCATTGAAACCAATGGAAGTATTGTAAGAAACTTTTGCTTTACCGGTTGCACCTCTTTTGGTAGTAATCAAAATCACACCGTTAGCAGCTCTTGAACCGAAGATGGCAGTAGCAGAACCGTCTTTCAATACTTCGAAAGAAGCAATGTCAGAAGGGTTGATGTTTGCCAATGGGTTAGAAGCATTTACTGCAGATCTGTCAGAATCTACTACAGGAACACCGTCGATTACAATCAGTGGGTTAGCACTGGAAGTAATGGAGTTGACACCACGGATACGGATGATTGGTCTAGCACCAAGGATACCATTAGGAGTAGTCACCTGAACACCTGGTGCTCTACCCGCTAATTGAGATTCAAAAGAAGGAGTAACCAAGTTTTCAATGGCCTCACTTCCGATGGAAGCTACCGAACCGGTAATCTCTCTTCTTTCCTGAGTACCGTAACCAACAACAACAATTTCATTAAGGACTTTAACATCTGTGTCCATCACCACATTGATAACAGCGCTTGAACCGATGCTAACCTCCTTGGTTAGATAACCTACGAAACTGAATACCAAAGTAGTGGCATCAGCAGGTACAGTTAAAGAGTAAGAACCGTCCAGGTCAGTGACAGTTCCAGTCGTGGTTCCTTTCACCACAACACTCGCACCCGGCACCCCACTTGGCTCTTCAGCCGAAGTTACCCTACCGGTGATCGTTTTGCTCTGCGCAAGTACTGACATCACTGTCAATATGCTCAACGCGAAGCCTAATAAAACTTTCTTCATGGGCTTAAATTTTTTATGATTTAATTTTCAATGAGCTAAGATCAACCTAAATAGCCCAAAGGAGCAAATTTGGCACGGTTAAAAAATTTAATGATTTTTAGAATATTATTTTATAATAATAATGATTAAAAAAATTTTATTTTATTTACCTATGTATATGATTACGTTCTCACTATAAGAGTTTGAGCTTTTAAATTTTAACATCTAAAAATTTTGGGGAAATGCATTTTTAATCTAAAAAATTCTAATTCTCGAAAAAGTTCAATAAAAATTAAATTTGTAATAAGATTATTAAATTATTATTTTTTAATTGATTTATGAATATTTTTTAAAAAAAACAGAATAATATTCTAATCACATGAAACCAAGATTTGAATGCAATCAAATTTTTATTATTTCTAAACGATTAATTCAAAATTAAATTTCGATTAACATTTTTTGACGAATTGACAAAAAACCTCCAAGTCTGGCACTTTTTCACCTTCAATTGGCAATTTTTTTAAGCTCAAACTCTTTCCAGACCTCCCATCGACCCAAAACCCGCTTTAGTAAAGTCAGTTTGGATACTTCAAATCGGCAATTCAGTTTTTTCTCTTTCACGAGTTTCATCACATCTTCAAAATAACTGGTTTTCATATCCTTAAAGGCCACAGTCATATGGGGATGAAAATTTCGGTCACTCAATTCGGAAACCATCTTAAGATCCCTCTTGCAATACTCTTTCAGTTGCTCTTGAAACACCACCAATCGCTCCTGCTTTTCAACATCAAGAAAAACCACCCTTCTTCCAAAACTATCCGTCCCCCGAATGAAAAGCTCAAAAGGCTGCTGCCCTGAACAAAATTGTTCCAATTGTCCAAAAAGCTTTAACTCCTTGGCTTCATTGTAAGTAAAAGGCATTTTTACAGTAATATGGGCAGGGGATTTTAAAGCATATTTGATCCCGAATTTTTCCTTGATCTCCTGCTTCAGATCCTCCACTTTTTCCCTAAAACCCTCAGGGGGAAGAATCGCAAGAAAATATTTCTGCATTACTTTCATCTCTTTAATTTACCTTGAGTCCGAACCTGTGGATCAAAAACAAAAAAACTATTTAGAATACCCAATCAATCCTTTAAATTAAGGCTTATAAACAAATTAGAACTATGAAGTTTTTTTCCAAGGTAATGATCGGGCTCGATCTCACCGAAATGGATGATATCCTGATTCAAAAAACCATTGTGTTTTTGGAGTTTCTAGGTATCGAAAAATGCTATTTCGTCCATATCGCCAAAAACCTGGCTGTGCCGGATGAAATCCTAAAGCAATATCCCAATTTATTGGCTCCCGGAGATGAATCTATCGAGGCCATTATGCAGGAAAGAATTAGCCACCATAATTTCCCCAAAAAAATAGAAGTAGAGATTTTTGCTGAAGAAGGAGACCACCCTCTGGATACATTCTTGAGATGGGCAAGGATAAAAGATGTAGACCTCATCGTTATGGGTCGAAAGGAAACCCTATCCGGAAGCGGAGCTCTTGCAAATGGAGTGGCGAGAAAGGCTCCCTGCTCAGTCATGTTGCTCCAGGAAAAAAGACCCCCTGGACTTCCCAAGCGAATTATGATTCCTACGGATTTCTCTCCCCACAACCACATGATCTATGATTTTGGAGAGCGTATCGCGGATCAGTTAAATGCTAAACTGGTTCCAGTGCATATTTATCAGGTTCCTCAAGGCTATTCCAAAACAGGTAAAACCTATGAGGAATTCTCGGAAATCATGAAAACCCATGCAGAAAATGATTTCAAGAATTTCGTTACCAAACACAACCATTCCGAACTGGAATGTGATTTTCTCCTGAAAGAAGACGGCGAGGATGTGGGTGAACTTCTTCTCAAAGAAGCGCACAAAATGGATATTGACATGTTTATCATGGGCTCCAGAGGTCGCTCCAAATCCGCGGCAATTCTTTTGGGAAGTACTGCTGAAAAACTGATCAAAGTCAACAATGTGCTTCCTATGATCATCTTCAAGCAAAAAGGTGAAACGATGGGATTCTTCGATGCCCTTCTGAAGCTTTAAACAGGCTTTTGCAAATAGAAGCAAACCTGATCCCCTTGGCCCTCCCGATTAAAAAGGAGGGCTTTTTCTTTGTATAGAGCCATCAACTTTTGATCAATATATTGGGGGATTAATTGCCGATCGAGCTTTTGGCCCGACTCATAAAGCTGTGTGCCCCAGAACTGAAATTCATCCGAATCAAATTCTACCTCGAGCAATCTAAACCCTTGCTGCTCTGCCAAGGTACGGAACCCTTTTATCGTCGGAATTACCAAATGTCTGGGGGCATCAAGCTGAACCCAAAGTGCTCTTTTCTCCTTCCAAATAGCAGCATCGGCTACCGGTGTGCGGATCAAGAGTTTCCCGCCTGGCCTCAGCCTGTCAAAACAGTCAGATAAAACCTGCTCCGGAAATTCCATATGTTCGAAGGAATGGTGCATCATGATCAGGTCAAAAGTCCTATCACTATCCTTTATACTTCCTTTCTTCAGCACCAGGCCCTTTTCTGGATCAAAACTTTTTGCCAAAAAAGGATCAAATCCAAAGAGATTATTATATCCGGAAGCATGCAATTCATAGAGCAATTGCCCATTTCCACAGCCCACATCGGCTATTTGAGCTTGGAAACCGGGATGGATCTTTTTTAACCAATATCCATAAACAGGAGCCATGAACTCCAACCTAAACCAAAAAAAAGCCCTGAGCCGAATTCTTTTCAGAACCTTACGGAATAGGCTAGATTTTACTAATGGGGAAAAGGAATAATAAACTGAGTCTGAATAATAAGGAGATAAATCTTCGGGGATATTTTTCAATTGAAGGGAACCACAAGCCCTGCATTCCTGGTAGACGAAATCCCCTCCAAGCCCAAGCATTCTCTCAGTGGCAGTAAACTCCGTGAGATCAGTACTTTTGCAAAATTTACAGTTGGACATGGATCAATAGGCGTTCTCCCGATTGAAAATCAATTCATAAACGGTTTTTACCATGATTCCCATATCCAGTAAAAATGTCCAGTTGTTGATGTAAAAAGAGTCCAACCGTACTCTTGATCGAATCTGATAGGGGTTTTCGATTTCCCCTCGGTATCCCATAACCTGCGCCAAACCAGTAATCCCCGGGCGGATTTTGTGCCGGGAATTATACTTCTCAATCTGGGACTTAAAGGTTTGATTCATAGGAACTGTATGTGGACGAGGCCCTACAATGGACATATCACCCAGCAGTACGTTGATAAACTGGGGCATTTCGTCCAAGGAAGTATTTCTGAGAAACGCTCCAATTTTGGTGACTCTAGGATCGTTTTTTGTAGCCTGCTTTACATCTGCATAGTCATTTGGAGTCATGGACCTAAACTTCAGACAATTGAAAACCTTGTTATTGATTCCATTCCTTTTCTGAATAAAAAAGACAGGACCCTTTGATTCCAATTTGATGAGAATTCCTACCAAAGGAATCAGCCAAGACAGTACGAAAACCAAAACAAATGAGGCAAAAACCAAGTCAAACGCCCGTTTCAACAGACTGTTCAGCACATGGTCCAAAGGAATTTCATTGACATTGATCACAAAGAAATCCCCATATCTGGAAAAGGAAAGATTCTTTTCCAGTTGAAGGCTTCCTCCCGGGATCATTTTTACCTTGATGTAATTCTCATCAGCATAGTTGATGATCTTTCGGACCAGTGATGGCTCAAGGTGCTCGTGAATATAAATCAGATCCAAATCAAGTTCTGGAGCCTGGAAAAAGAAGGAATCGATACCTCCTCGCGTTTGACTGCAATCTGCCAAATCATCGAAGTATCCCAAAAAATTGATCCCGAAGTCCTTCCTGATCCGAAATACGTCCGCAAGTTTGGGGCTTGTGCCACCTTTTCCGATAATTACCGCATTTCTAAAGTTATTCCCCCCCGCTCTGTACTTCCTGAGGAGCATTTGAACCGAAACACGGAAGAACCCCATAAAAATCAACATTCCCAGGCCTAAGGCCAAAATTGGAAACACCTGAATTTTCGGAGTGTTGAAAGGAAGCCATAGTAAAGTCGCAGCGCCTAAAAACCAAAAAACAGTTCCTACCAGATGCTGAAGGGTTTGATCATATTCATCAGTCCTCCCAATTCGATAATCTTTTCTCAGGAAGGCAACCAAAAACCACAAAACCAATAGCGGGAAAAAAGCCATCAGTTCTGCTCCTTCAAGCAAGCCCAGACCACCCAGAATAAAATTACAGGCAACCAGTGAAAGAAGGGCGGCTAATAAGTCACTTAAAGTAAAAAGCCAAGGAAAGTACTTATCAAATCTTCGCTTCATAAAAATCTATTAAGGCATGGTCATTTTATCAAAAACCACGCAAAAACTGATATTGCTTAGTCAATTAACTCCATTCAAAACCAAAATTAAAAAAAGAATCGGCAAGCCTTATTACTTTTGGATTTATTTATCATTTCCAGCCAGAAAAGGCAAGCCATGAGTTTTATTTTAGATTTATTTGATTCTTCCGACAACCCCAAATCACTCGGGGCCAAATTTAGGGGTGGAAGGCAAAAGATGTTTGAAACACTATTTTTTCAAAACTTCAATTCTGAGCAATCCATAAAAATCCTCGATGTGGGAGGCTATAGCAATTTCTGGAAAAACAGCGCCCTACTTCAAATACCGGGACTTGAAATCACGCTCTTGAATTTACAGGCAGAAAAGACCTCCAATCCTATTTTCAACAGTCTCAAAGGAGATGCTACCCATATGCCCGAATTTGAGAGCCAAAGCTTTGATCTGGTCTTTTCAAACTCTGTCATCGAGCACCTCTATACATTCGAGAACCAACAAAAAATGGCAAAGGAAATTCTTCGGGTTGGCAAAAAACATTTTATCCAAACACCCAATAAGTTCTTTCCAATAGAAGCTCACTATGCCTTGCCCTTTGCCCAATTTATGCCCAAATCTTGGGTTTTTTATTTACTGACCAAAACCAAGCTAAGCAGACTGCATGCCTGGGAACCTGAAGCAGCACAGCAGTACCTGGACGAAATTAGGCTATTGGATGAGGGGGAGGTAAAGGCTCTTTTCCCACAATCCTCTATTTATAGAGAAAAAGTGATGGGCCTATGCAAATCAATAGTGGCCCACAACCTTTAAATCAAAGTAAAATTGATTCTTTCCCCTTCAGGATCATCTCATTGATGCCATCCCAGAGCAATTTTCTTGCTTCCAAAGCTTCTTTTGCCGCAATCTTTGCTTGCTCCAGATGCAAATCTGTCTCCAACAGCATGTCTACCATTTTCCAAGCCAAAGGCCCATGCTCTTCTTCATCCAAGTGGATGTGCCTGTCGAAATAAAAGGCCAAAGTATCCAAGTCACCTGGCTGATTTTGTATCAACTCATTCACCAATTGACGGAATAAATCTGGAATAAGATCTTCTCTTCCAAGGGTAAAGGATGCTGCAATTTCATGAGGTTTGCCAAAAAGGGCGGTCTGATAATTCACACGAAGAAAATTCTTCACGAAATCAGGCAAATGACAAGCCTCCATTGCCTCATCAAGCTTTTTCCCATGAGAAAGATGCTTTACTAATTGATCAACTTGATAGGTCTGGGCTCCCGCCTCATTCATCGCACGCAGATACAATTCAAAATGGCTACAATAGCCTCCCTGACCATCCTCATCACTTTCCTCAGCCAAAACTATGTCATTGATAAGACGGACTACCTGTGGGTCTTTAGCAGGGATCCAGGGGAGATTGACGCCGGTCAGGCGAATCTGAAGGGCTTTTAACAAACTCATGAAATCCCAAACCGCAAAAACATGATATTCCATAAATACTCTGAAATCATCTATGGTATTGAGGTTTTGGTACAAAGGATGGGACAGCAACTCTTCTCGATCAGCCGCAACAGAGCCAATCAAATTTTTTAAGGATTCAGACATTAAATTCTAGGGTGATTTTGGCATGAAAATAACCCCTGAACCGGATTATTTAAGCTATTTGGCAATTGAAATTTTCTATGGATAATTTCAGGTATCCGCAAACTGCAACTTGACCAGATTGGCGTAAAACCCCTCGGGATTTCCCAGAAGATCCAGGTGGCTTCCCTGCTCTATGATTTTGCCTTCACTGAGTACATAAATGCGGTCGACTTTTCGGATAGTCGCCAACCTATGGGCAATGATAATGGTTGTCCTCCCTTTCATCAGTTCATCCAAAGCTTCCTGAACAAGCGCCTCGGATTCTGCATCAAGAGAAGAAGTCGCCTCATCCAAAATCAAGATGGATGGATCCTTCAAGATGGCCCGGGCTATGGCAATGCGCTGACGCTGACCTCCTGAAAGCTTGACCCCTCGCTCCCCAACAAGGGTCTCCAAACCCTCTGGAAACTGGGTGATAAACTGCCATGCATTAGCTTTTTTGGCAGCCTGTATGATTTCTTCCTCGGTGGCATTGGGCTTGGCATAAGCGATATTCTCCCGAATGGAACCTCCAAACAGCAATACTTCTTGAGGAACAATCCCCACCAAACCTCTCAGGTCTTCCAGATTCCAATCCTGAAGGAGTTGGTCATCCACTCGGATACTTCCTTTTTGAACCTCATAGAAGCGAAGTAATAATTGGATGATCGTCGACTTACCCGCACCAGAATGCCCGGCTAAGGCTATTTTTTCTCCAGGATTTACATGGAAGGAAAGATCTTTAAGAACTTCAACCTCAGGGCGGGTTGGATAATGAAAACCTACATTTTCATAAGCTATTTTCCCTTCAAATCTTGATTTCGCTGCTCCTTGACTGTTTTCCTCGGGCTCATTCAAAATTTCAAGTACGCGTTCGGAGCTACCGATTGCCTTTTGAACCTGACTGTAAATGTCTCCCAATCCGGCAATGGAACCCCCAATAAATGTGGTGTAAAGTACAAAGGAAACCAGCTCGCCAATGCTCATTTCACCGGATGCTACCAAACTGGCACCATACCACATGACCGCTACAATGCCTCCAAAAAGAGCAAAAATGATAAAGGAAATAAAGGCTCCTCTGAATTTGGCGGTTTTCAAAGCCACTCCAACAACGCTATTCAGGCTTTTGGAATAGCGCAGGCTCTCATAGGCCTCACCAACAAAGGATTTTACGGTACTGATTGACTGCAATGTTTCCTCCACGATTACATTCGCTGCGGCTAATTCATCCTGGGTCTTTTTGGACAATCCCCGGATAAACCTCCCGAAAACCATGGCAATCACCACCAGCACCGGAAAAGTCCCCAGCATGAACAGAGTCAGCTTTGGAGTATTGAGCATGAGGAAAACAATACCTGCTAGGAGGGTTACAACCTGCCTGAACAATTCTGCAAGCGTGACCGAGAAAGTATCCTGTAGCAAACTGACATCAGAAGTGATCCTGGAGATCAATTCTCCGGTTCTTCTTTTATCAAAAAATGTCATCGGAAGACGGAGCAATCTGCTGTATAAGGACTGACGAATATCACGCATGGACCTTTCAGAAACCAAGGCAAACAGCCAAACCCTGAAAAAGGAAAAGATACTTTGAACTGCAAGAATACCTACAAGAATCAGCGCGATGCTATTTATGTCCGAAACTATCCATGACTGCCCTTCGGCTGTGTCGATAAGTTTACCGGCGACATAGGGGAAAGTCAATAAGGTCAGGGAAGAAAGAAGCAAAAATACCAGCCCTAGGAAAAACACTCCTTTATAGGGCAAGATAAACCTGAAAACACCTCCTAGTTTACTTAAATTCTGCTTATTCAGTTTTCTCTTTTCACCCTCTTCCAAAGCAGTTCCTCTTTTCTTAGCCATTTTTCTTTTTACTTCAATCGGCAAAAATAGCCCTTTTGATCGAGAAATGTCAGGAAATATGGATAGTGGAAAAAATCTCAGCCAAAAGGCTCTTTCAGTTGATCAGCGAGCAATTCCCCCAATGCTGCAGAATGCTTGAATCCATGTCCTGAACAGGCAGAAACATAGGTGACCTGCTCCATTTCAGGCAACTTCCCCATTACAAATCTGGAGTCTTCAGTTACGGTATAAAAACAAACCTCTGATTTGACAAACTCAGGTTTCAGACCACCTATCCTTCCTTCAACCCTTTCTTTCCAGAATTTTTCCTGTTCCTCTTTTGTCACTGAGCGATTTATTTGTTCGGCAGACTCGGTCTCAACAAATGATTCACTGGACAATTTGATGCTTTCTCCATCCAATGAGGGGAAGCCATAGATAAAGTCCTCAGGATTGGGGCCAAAACCCCACATGAACACCGGGCTTTCCTTATAGGCTGTATTTCCCTCCTCAAGCCGAACCCAGTGCAGGACCTGTCTGCAGATTTTAAACTTGGGCCGCTCGGACTGGGGCAAAAACTCCTTTACCCAACCCCCTGCAGCCAAAAGCACCCGGCGAGCAAACACCTTTTCTTCCTTCAAATGGAGTTTGACTACGTCTTCTGTCATCTCTATACTGGATACTGGAGCGTTAACTTTTAATTTGGCTCCAAACTCATTGGCAAGACTCAACTGAACACGTATAATTTCCTCAGGAAAAAGATAGCCGGCTGAAGGCTCAAAATATGCCTTTCCTTCTTTTTCCAGCAGAAATTGAGGGTATCGCTCCCTGAGTTTTTCGGAGGAATATATCTGGTGAGGTATATTCATCTCCTGAGCGTATGAAACCGTTTTTTCAAAAAATCCAGCTCCTCCGTGTTTGGCCCAAGGCTGTATCCCTGAATCCATCAAAATGCCACCTACCGGATGGAAAAGCTCTACCCCAGATATACTTTCCAATCCCTTCCAAATCTTCTGGGAACGAAGAGCAAGGTTTACATAGTCTTTTCCCTCTCCCACAGCCAATCGAGTAATCCTGGTCTCTCCATGAGATGAACCAAAACAATGGGGAGGATCAAACCGGTCAATTCCGATTACAGAAAGTTCTTTTTGTTTGGCCAGATGGTAAAGGGCAGCAGAACCCACCGCTCCAAGCCCGACTACAGCGACATCGAAGATTTTCATAGAAACAACAAACTCAGGCCTGAATCTATAAAAAATCCCGGCATTGGAAACCGGGATCTTATTTCTAATTCTATTAGGATTTGCCCATTTGTGCATCAATGAGCTCTCGCTTCAGCTTGCGCTCCCTTTCCAAGGTGTTTTTGCGGTGCTGGTCAAACTCCTCCTGTACTTCTTCCAGATCCTTTTGTGCCTTTCTGATCTTCTTGAAGCTACGGAAATACTGGAAAGAGAAAAATCCCAAAGCAGCAGCCAAGCCCGCCACCAGCAACCACATAAAGGATGAATACACGGATTTATGAATATTCAGTCCCAAAAAGACAAATTGGTCTTTGGCAGCAATGGCCTCCTGCTTTTCTGTCTCGGTCTTCTGGAGAATTACATTCAGAGATCCTACGGAGTCCTTTTGACTTGAAATTGTATTTTTTAGGTCCAGAACCTCACTTCTCATGGTTCGCATGGAATCCAAAATATTGGATTTCAATCTATCAAGACTTCGAATTTTGACTACTTTGTAATCTTGGTAATTGTTGGAACTTTGATAGATGTAATCAAATTGGCTATCAATAGTTCCGGAATCCAATGAACCGCTCGGCGTGGAAGTTTCCTGAGCACTGAGGCCACTTGAAAACAAGGAAAACACTACAAGCAAGGATCCAAGGGTAAATAATTTCATCTGGGTTAATTTAGTTTGAATATTCCGCGTTAAACAAGCCAAACCAATAAACGTGCCTAAGGGTATTCGTAAAATGGTTTTTTTAACACACTCATTCAAAAAATTCAACTACTTGTTTATCCAAGCTCTTCCATTTTGCCCAATTCCCCACTTCAATTTGTAGATTTAAGATCATGAAGAAATTACTTCCTGTTTTTCAAATTTGCCTATTCCTGTACTCTTTTTCGGTAAATGGACAAGATCAGGCCAAGTTCAACGAACTCGACTTGGGCCTGCAGTCCTTTAATTCTGAAGAATATGGGACTGCTCTTATCCATTTTGATGCTTGGACTCGAGAAAACCCCAATGACCCCATGGGATATTGGTACAAGGGTCAATGCTATGAGGCTTTTGGAGGGGAGGAACTGGTGATGGCATTAGAAAATTATTCCATAGCTCTCACTCTGAATCCCGAGATTACACCTATTTACTTGAACAAAGGCCGTGTTCTTTATTTGTTAAAACGATTTGAGGAAGCAGAACAGAATTTCAATACCTATTTAAAGCTACCCAAAGGAGAAACCACACAGGTTATATACCGAAAATCTTCGACGGGGACAGGCATCTCTGGCATTTTTACAGACCAAACAGAAAACCCTTCCCATATCTATTACCAGATTGGGTTATGCCGCATGGGTCTGGAGGATTTCGAGGCGGCTGTTTCTTTTCTGGATTCTGCTATTTTCTACAGCCCAAATGAGGCAGATTACCATGCAGAGCAGGGAAAAGCTCTCATGGAATTGGGTCGAAATCAAGAAGCATTAGAAAATCTGAAAAGAGCAATTGAACTAGACCCCAATCATTATCTGGCCATCCAACGCATTCTTTTAATAGAAAAGGGGGGAGACAGTGAAAACCTGGAAGCACTCACACTGGCAATTTCAAATGATCCGGAAAATCCAGAAGTTTGGAATCTCCGTGGGTATTATAAATTGACCCATGAGGATGCTGTGGGAGCCATCCAAGATTTTTCTGAGGCAATTTCCCTAAATCCAGAGCTCCCCGAAAGCTGGATGTATCGGGCAAAAGCCAATGCCTCAGTTAAGAATTGGCCAAAAGCGGAATCCGATTTCTCCGAAGCTTTGATATTGGATGAATATAATCCTGAACTGTTTTTGGGAAGGGGACAGACCCGCTACTACCAAAGCGAAAATCTCTTGGCCTTGGCTGACTTCATGCAGATGATAATTTTAGATCCCGGAAACCCCTCTGGTTATTATCATCGGGGAATCACTTTGCATCGTTTAAACCGGTTTGAGGAAGCCTGTCAGGATTTGAAAAAAGCCTATGAAATGGGAATGCGTGAAGCAATGGCTGTCTTTGAAAAAATCTGCTCGGATTGATCAAAGTTCTGTCACCGTATTTACCCGAGAAGCTATAAAGGCGGGTCTCCAAGATGCAAGTAGCGTAATGGATATTACTGCCAAACTGATCCAGATAAAATCCCACCAAACTATCCGAACCGGATAAGCCTCAATCACCGCTGAGGAAATCCCCAGGGAAACCAAACCGAAATTCTCCTGAGCCAAGCAAATCAAGTAGCCAAGCACCAGACCAATAACTGCACCTGAAAATGCAATTAATGCCCCTTGTTTCAGGAAAATTTGTTGGATCAGCTTTTCTGGAGCTCCCATGGCTTTAAGTACGGCAATGTCCTTCTTTTTCTCTATTGCCAGCATACTCAGGGAAAAGAAGATATTAAAAGAAGCAATAGCCAGAATAAAAGTCAGGGTCAAAAACACAAATAGTTTTTCCAATTTGACAGTCCTAAGGAGCCCGGCATGTTGCTCATCCGTGTTTTTTACCAAAAACTCAGGTCCCAGGTGGGATTTGAGCTCTTGTTGGACCTCATCAATGGAATAGCCCTCTTCAACTTTAACTTCCAGAGAAGTTCGCTTGTTTCCATAATTCAGCAAATCCCGTGTAAATGCCAAGGGAGCGATCACATATTCATCATCAAACTGCCGCTCCACAGAAAAAAATGCCACCGGTTCCAATATCCCGGAGCTATAGAGTTGATTGGGGTCCAAGCTAGCTGCTGATCGAGGTGCTTTGGGGTAGAAAATTTTAAGGGGGATATTGATATCATCCAAGTTTACAGAAAGAAAAAATCCTACCCCTCTTCCCAAAATTGCACCTGGCCGGAGCTCATTTCCCAAAGTGGTGTCACCCCAAAAATACCCTTTTGAAAACCTTCCTTGCTCCAGAAAATTATCAGAAACTCCTTTGATTGTCCCGACTATTTGATTCCCATTGTAATCAAGCAAAGCCTTGTCTTCAATTACTTCTGTAAGAATGGCAACACCCTCCAAATTCCGGATTTCATCCAACCAATCCTCCTCAACTGTGAAGCTTTTTCCCATCGCTGCCTCGATCTTCAATTCCGCATCAAAACTGGCAAACAAACCCCTAATGAGATCCTCCAGTCCGTTGAATACAGACATGACTATCACCAAAGCCATAGTCCCCACGGCCACTCCTACCATGGAAATGGTAGACAATACCGTGATGAAGTTCCGCTTCTTTTTACTGCGAAAATAACGGGCCGCTATGAAAAAACTGAGGTTCAAATTCCTGAATTAATCCTCTTCTTCCTCTTCTTCAGGAGCAGGAGGGATCTCCAAATCCGAAATCACCTTGTCCATATGCTGAGCATAGGAAGCGGAATCATCCGGAAAAAAGGCCAACTCAGGAATGATACGCACGGATTTTCCGATACGCTTTGCGAGGTGATGCCTAATTTCCTTCTTGTGATCATTGATCAGCTGGTAGATAGTCTGGGGATCTGCGAGAAGGAAACTGAGGTAAACCTTTGCAAAACCCAAATCCGGGCTGACCATGACACGGGTGATAGTCACCATAGCCCTACCCACCAAGTGTTTGGCTTCTTTCTGAAAAATATCTCCAAGCTCCTTTTGAAGCAATTTGGCGTGTTTTTGTTGTCTTTTACTTTCCATGTGAAGTATTTGTGGTACAAATTTAGCGAAATACTTGGGCATGCTTTAATTTCGGGGCATCACAAATCCCAAAGACACCTGGACCTTGCTCGAATTTTTCAAAGTCAATGACCCTTTTAGACTGATTGGTGTAGGAATTTACTTCCTGATCACTACTTTTTTATATCTCGTCTTTGGGCAACTTCCCATTACTTCTCCCCAATTGGATTGGATGCTTTTAGGAGAGCGCTTGGGCGATGGCTATTTTCTATATCAGGATATTATCGATGATACTGGACCATTTTCAGCCGGTTTCTTTTTTTTGGTGGATTTCATCTTTGGAAGATCTCCCCTCATCTATGAGATTCTGGGAAGAATCCTGATCTTTTTTCAGATCTACTATTGGAACAGAATCCTGATACGATATAAGGTATTTGATGAAAACACCTATGTGCCGTCAATTGTGATGCTAGCACTATTCCATTTTGGGTTTGATATGCTGTCAATCTCCCCCGCATTGTTGGGAAGTACTTTTTTGCTTTTGGCTTTGGGACATTTATTCTCCCAGACAGTCATCCAGAAAGACGGTAGTGAATCAACTCTACTGATTGGAATATATGGAGGATTGGCTACAGGTTTCCATCCAATCTATGTTGTTTTTCTACCCTTCATGATTTTTGCAGGAATAGTAGTCAGTGGCTTTTCTTTCCGCCAACTCATGCTTTCTCTTGTTGGGTATTTTCTTCCCATCCTCTTGATGTCAGTATTTTATTTCTGGAAAGACAGCCTTGATGAAGCCATTACAATATGGCCACTGATCTTTTTTTCGGAAAAATACCACTATCAATCCTATCTGGACTGGGCTATTTTGGGAACCTTCCCATTAATTCTTTCCTTGGTTGGTTATTTTTATACCTCGCTTTTGAGGGCCTCCACTATCAATCAGCAAAAACAAAGGCAACTAATTTTGATTTGGCTCCTATTTGCAATAGCAGGAATTTTTATTGCAAAAAGGGAGGCAAGTTTTCAGTTGGTTATTCTTACTCCAATTTTAAGTTATCTCATTACTCAGTTTTTTCTGAATGTCAGGAAAGCACCGGTGCTTAGGATAGCATTTTTTCTTCTGGTAATTGGGCTCCCTGTTGCAAGCTGGTGGTATTGGGAAAAAAAATCCCAGGAAAATACGGGATACTTTGTTCAGGGCCCAGAAAAAACTAGCAATACTAAACAACCACTTTTGGTTCTCGGAAATGATCGTTCCCCATACCTTAACGGCAGCTTGGATGGGCCTTTTCTGAATTTCAACCTAAGCAAACTTTACCTCAGTCAAGAACGGGATTTACCACAGCGCGCCCGTTTGTTTCGGATGATCGAAAAACAGAAACCAAAACTCATTTTGGACCAAGAAGGTGTTTTTGCAAAAATACTTGAAGATTATCCCGAACTCAGCCGTCAATATCAAATGACTTCTCCCGGGGTCTATTCATTAAAATGATACTAAATCATCCATTTTAAGAAGGAAATCAATTTTTTGATCATCAAACAGTCAATAAATTTTGCTGAGCGGAGAAAATAATCTACTTAGCAAGAATGAAGAGACTAGCGCCTTACCTTTTAATTCTTTCCCCTCTCTTTTTCTCCTGCTCCCTTTCGAAAAAGAATGAATCTTCCGTGGACATTTCTACGGATCAAGAACAGATACAATCCGGAAAAAACCTTTTTGAACAAAACTGTTCGGCATGTCACAGTTTCACCCAGACTACCATAGGTCCAAATCTAAGTGGCCTCACGATAAGTGTGGAATCAGAATGGATCCGAAATTTCATCAAAAATCCCCAAGCTCTTATTGATAGGGGAGACGAAAGAGCAAAAGACCTTTATGCAAAGTTTAAAGTATACATGCCTGCCTTTGGGCATTTGAAAGACCCGGAAATCGAAGATTTACTGAGTTACATGCATACTTTTCAGACCCTTCCGGACACCACTCAGCCAAAAGGCCTAGAGGATCCAATTCCAGCAAAAATCCAAGATTCGGGAATCCGGTTGGAGCTCGAATTTTTAACCCAGGTTCCCGCTTCCGACTCAGTTTCCCCACTGGCAAAAATCACCAAGTTGGAGTCCGAACCGATTTCAGGAAGGACTTTTGTCAATGACCAACATGGAACCCTCTATGAACTGAAAGGTGGAAAAGTCCAAGTCTATCTTCCTCTGAAAACCCTCCGACCCAAACTGGTCTCCAAACCGGGACTGGCTACCGGTTTTGGAAGTTATGCCTTTCATCCTGAATTTGTCGAAAACGGGAAACTTTATACCAGTCATACAGAACCCGGAGACACAGCCAAAGCAGATTTTGCCTATGCCGACAGTATTCCGGTAAAAATGCAATGGGTTCTTACCGAATGGGAAACCGACAATCCACAAGCTCATGAGTTCAAAGGAACAGGTAAGGAACTGATGCGTATCGATGTGGTCACCCAAATCCATGGCGTGCAGGAGCTGACCTTCAATCCCAACTCGAAAAAAGGCGATTCGGACTATGGCTTGCTCTATATTGGAATAGGAGATGGGGGTAGTGCAGAAAGCGGATATTCTTTTATTTCCGACCATTACGGTACCAAAATCTGGAGCAGTATCCTCAGAATAGACCCATCCGGAACCAACAGCAAAAATGGAAAATATGGAATTCCGTCCTCTAATCCATTGGCAGGCAATCCTAGTAAAGCCGGGGAAGTGTATGCCTATGGTTTTCGAAATCCCAACCGGATTTTCTGGGATGAAAAAGGGAGAATGTTTGCCACAGAAATCGGTCACAAAAATGTCGAGGAACTCAATGTAATTGAGGCCGGTAATTTCTATGGTTGGCCACAACGGGAAGGAACCTTCGTCATCAATGCTTATGGCAATATGGACGAGATTTATGCACTTCCAAAAAATGATGCGGAGTTGGGTTCGGTTTATCCCCTCATCCAATTGGACCATGATGAACTCTCGGCAATCATTGGTGGCTATTTTGTGAAAAACGGCCCGCTCAAAGGAAAATGGCTCTTTGGTGACGTTCCTTCAGGAAGGTTGTTTTATGCTGATTTGGAGGAAGAAGAAAATGTGAAAGTAGAAACTTGGGGGATATCATTCGAAGGGAAGGAAATGACCCTTCAGGAACTTTGCGGTAAACCCCGGGTCGACCTAAAGTTCGGTCAGGATAAGTCAGGTCAAATTTACCTCATGACCAAGGCTGACGGAAAAATCTACAAAATCAAAGGTACCCTATAACAAAGAAAGCTGCTCTATAATTAGAGCAGCTTTCTTTTTGCATTCAGATTGGATTAAGCCTTTTTAGCTTCTTTTTCCTGCTCCAATTCTCTCTTCATCAAGTCCACTACAATTGGAGTGGCAATGTAAACAGAAGAATAAGTACCTACTACGATACCGATAAATAGGGCAAAGGAGAAGCCTCTCAATACTTCACCACCAAAAATCAAGAGTACAATCACCACAACCAAGGTTGTAAATGAAGTGATCAAAGTACGTCCCAAAGTTTGGTTGATCGCATCGTTGAATACCTTCACCAATTTTCCGGTACCACGGTTCTCGATATTTTCACGGATACGGTCAAATACAATCACGGTATCGTTGATGGAGTAACCAATTACGGTCAAGACTGCAGCGATAAACACCTGGTCAATCTCAAAGGTAGCACCCAGTGCACTGGCAATCGCAAAGGCTGCAATCACAAACAAGGTATCGTGAATCAGGGCAATGATGGAAGCCAGTGAGAACTGCCACTTACGGAATCTCAACAAAATGTAAAGGAAGATCGCTACCAATGCTGCCAACATTGCCTCTGCGGAAGAAGCTTTGATGTCATCAGCCACAGTGGCACCTACTTTGGATGAACCCGTGATTGCAAACTGTCCGGAAGACAGGTTTTCTGCATCCTCGGTGAATCTGAATCCTGTCACCGTAGCAATTCCTTCTTTTACTTTTTCTTCAACAGCTTTGTTGGAAGCGTCGTCATCCTCATTGATCAGATAAGAAGTAGTCACTTTAAGGACATTATTAGCTCCATAAGTCTTCACCTCTACAGAGCCATCAAATTCTCTGTCCAAACCAACTTTCAATTCAGAAGGAACAACCGGCTCGTCAAAAGCAACGATATAGGATCTACCTCCCGTAAAATCAACCCCGAATTTCAGTCCGTTAATTGCGGCAATTGCAAGACCGATTACGATGATTCCAGAAGAAATCAGATAGGCTACCTTACGCTTGCTCAAGAAATCCAAGTTCAGGGAGCTCAAGGCATTTTTTGCAAATGGAGTAGCGAAGCTGATGGAGCTCTTTTCTCCCTTCTTGCTCATCCAGTATACAATTACTCGTGTGATGAATACCGCAGAGAAGAAAGAAGACGCAATACCGATCATCAACACAATCGCGAAGCCTTTCACTGGTCCCTGTCCCAATGCATACAAAATCGCACCGGTCAAGAAGGTAGTTACGTTGGAGTCAAGGATTGCAGAGAATGCCTTATTGTAACCAGCGTTGATGGATGCAATCAAGCCTACCCCGTTTCTCAGTTCTTCTTTGATACGTTCGAAAATCAGAACGTTGGCGTCAATGGACATACCAATAGTCAACACGATACCAGCGATACCCGGCAAGGTCAAAGCGGCACCCAACTGCGCCAAGATTCCAAGGATGAAGAAGATGTTGAATACCAATGCAGCAATCGCCACCAAACCACCTTTGGAATAATAAGCAACCATAAACAAGACCACAATCACCAAACCAGCAACCATGGAAACGATACCTTGACTTTGAGCCTCTTTACCCAAAGTTGGACCGATAATGCTTTCCTCCACAATTTGGGTAGGAGCCGGAAGAGAACCGGATTTCAGAATATTAGCCAAATCTTGTGCTTCCTGAAGGGTAAAGTTACCAGAGATTTCAGACTGTCCAGTTGGGATTTCTCCATTTACAACCGGAGCGGTATACACATAATCATCCAAAACAACAGCAATTCTTCTTCCGATATTGGCAGCAGTCAGGGTTCTCCATTTTCTGGCACCTTCTGCGTTCATCTGCATGGAAACTGCAGGTCGGGAAGTTTGGTCCAATGTCTGACGGGCATCAGTCACTACATCACCTTCCAAAGGAGCTTGGTCAGTTCCTCTTGGAGCCTTGATGGCATACAACTCCATTACCTCAGCACCATCCTCTGTCACAAATGGCTTCACGCCCCAAAGCAACTTGATGTCCCTTGGAAGTAAGGAGCTGTAGTTAGGATTTTTCAAAATTCTATTGATGGCCATCGTGTCGCCCAACTCATAGGCAAGACCCATATTTGGCATCAACAAACTATAAATAGGAGACACATCATTTCCTCCTGCATTCATTGGATCAATCTGCTCCAACTGTTTTTCCAAGGCAATTCTCAAGGAGTCTTCCTGAGACATTCCTTCTTCATAAACCTCTTCCTCCTCAGCTGAATTTGCCTTATTGTCAGCTACCCAGCTAGAATTGATGGCATCAAGAGCTCCGCCTATTTCATTGACTTCGGCAACTTCCCAAAACTGAAGCTTAGCCACACCTTGAAGCAAGTTTCTCACACGCTCCTGATTGTCCACACCTGGAAGTTCGATCTGGATACGTCCAGAACCCTGAATCCTCTGAATATTTGGCTGAGAAGTACCGAATCGGTCGATACGTGTTCTCAAAATGTTGAAAGAACGGTCTATGGCATTTTCAACCTCAGTATCGATAATCTCAAGGATTTCGGAATCAGAGGATTCCAAAGAGATTCTACCTCTGTTCGCTGCAGTGGCAAAAATGCTACTAAGGTTTTTGCCTGAATTGTTTCTTTGCCAAGCTGAATAAAACAGGTCAACAAACTTCTCATCAGAAGTTTTTGCTGCTTCTCTTGCTTCATCCACAGACTGGTTGAATGCCTGATCCTTGGGGTTTCCGGCAATACCTTTTACGATTTCAACAGGAGAAACCTCCAGAGTCACGTGCATACCTCCTTGAAGGTCAAGACCCAATCCAAGCTCGGTTTCTTTAATCTCCTGATAGGTAAAATCAGCACCTAGGAAATTGTATACAGGCTGTCTCCAGATGGAGTCCAGATATCCTCGTCTTTTGGCAAAGTCAACATTGCCGGAAGCGTCAGTAGCATAGGCTGTTGCCTTTTCCTGAACGCCAGTAGATACAAATGTGAATGACAGATAATACAGACAAAGCGCTGTAATAATCACTGTCAAAAACACAATGACACCTTTGTTTTGCATAGAAATAGATATTAATTAATTGAATTGTAAATACAGATATAGTGTGGAACTGCTCATACAGATCCTAAAATAAAGCCGAGAAAAAAAGGAGGATTAGGGCCCCTTGGTCGAAATTATCCTTTCAAAAAGGATTTCTACCAATTGATTTGGCTGAAAAACAGAAACAACTTCGGCTACAAAAGTTTTGGGCTCAAAGCTGATGATTTCATAGATCAAATAAAATACGGAATGACTTACCTGAAGCGCAAAAGGAACAACTGCATCAAGAGCAACATTTAAAAAAGTCTGCTCGGAATCGGAATTAGCGTGATTTTCAACCTTCACGGATTCCGGCTCAGGCATGTACTCCAAAGAAGAAACAAAAAAGCACAATAGCAATGCAAGCATCAAAGTGATGCGCTGTTGGATCAGTTTGCTATTTGCCTTTTTATTGTTCATGGGTCGCAAATATAGCCATTATTTGAAATTCAAGAAGTTTGGCCAACTTTTTTTGAATCACTTGCTGGACTTGGCTCTCATATAGGTCCGGATCACATCCAAAGCCCTGTCAAAATTGCTGTTGTTTGGAACGATCAGATCTGCCTCATTTTTGAATGGTTCGATGTACTTTTCATAGGTAGGCATCACGTGCATCTCATAGCGGTACAGCACATCATCCAAATCATAGCCCCGCTCCACTTTGTCACGGATGATTCTGCGCTTCAATTTGATATGATCCTTTGCATCAATAAAAATCTTCAGATCCAGCAACTCTGCCAACTCCGGATAATATAAAACAAAAATACCCTCTACCACCACTACTGGAGCGGAGGAAAAGGTCAGCATTTTGGGCTTCTTGGCAGAATTGTTAAAAGTGTACTCCTCCCGCTGTACCGTTTCCCCGGCCTGTATCTTCCGGATATCCGCGGCATATGCTTCAAAGTCAATGCTCTGAGGAGTATCAAAATTGTGAACCCCCTGGGCATCGACGGGCTGCAAGTTTCTAGGTTTATAATAATTGTCCTGGGAAATCAAACAGACTTCCTCTGGATCAAAAGAACTTAGCAGGCGCTCAAGAAAAAGCGTTTTCCCAGAGGCCGAACCTCCCGTAATCCCGACTATAAACGGTTTTTGCATGGTCACAAAGTTAATTCAAATTCGGGCTAAATTCAGAATTTTCTTTGGCTCAGAAATTCGATCAAAGCCCTGACCGCCTTTCCCCGATGGGAAATTTGATTCTTTTCATCCAGGCTCAGTTCGGCAAATGTCTTTTCATATCCCTCTGGACAGAATACAGGATCATACCCAAATCCTCCTTCTCCTACTTTTTCCTCCAAAATCTCTCCTTTTGCTATTCCTTCAAACTGGAATTCTTCTCCATCCAGAATCAAGGCGATGACAGTCCTGAACCGAGCCTTTCTATTCTCCAAGCCCTGCATATTCTTCAAAAGCAACTCAATATTCCGCTCATCGGATCTGGGTTCCCCGGCATATCGCCCAGAATAGACTCCGGGAGCTCCAGCCAAGGCCTCCACTTCCAATCCAGTATCATCTGCAAAGCAGTCCACTCCATAATTCTCCTTGACATAGCGGGCTTTTTGAAAGGCATTGTGCTCCAAGGTGTCCCCTGTTTCAGGAAGCTCCTCATTACAGCCCACTTCTTTGAGGGAAACAATTTCAAAGTCAGAGCCGAGCGCAGCTTTCACTTCTTCGATTTTCTTGGTATTGTTTGTTGCAAAGCAGATTTTCATAGTCCAAAAATAGGCAAAACATAGGTTGTGAAGAAGTTTGGAAAAAGATATAGACTGTCCACCTCAGATTGCCTATTTTCACTTTAAAATTTGGGCTTATGAAAAAGATTACCATTTATTGCGGTTCCAGAAAAGGCGAATCATCGGTTTTTGAATCAGGAGCAAGGGCCTTGGCTCAGGAAATGATCAAAAGGGATCACTCCCTTGTTTATGGTGCAGGTCGAGTAGGGCTCATGGGTATTATCGCCGATGAAATGTTGGGAGCAGGGAAGGAAGTCTTGGGGATCATTCCGCAAAAATTGGTAGATCGGGAAGTGGCCCATGAAGGCTGTACTGAGCTCATCATCGTGGAAACCATGCGCGACAGGAAATGGCTAATGGCTGAGCGTGGAGACGGATTTATTGCCATGCCAGGAGGAATCGGAACTTTGGAGGAACTCTTTGAAATCATGACCTTGAACCAACTCCGATATATCCAAAAACCCCTGGCGCTTTATAATGTAAATGGATACTTCGACAAGCTGATTGACTTCCTCAACCATGCCATGGACTCCGGCTTTTTATATCCTGAGCAAGAAGAGCTGTTGATCATTTCCGATGATCCCGTCGATTTGCTCGACCAAATGGCGGCCTACCAAGCCAGAAGACCATCAGATTGGTAAAAGCATCCTTTCCGGCAAACCGTGGCAGTGTGTTTGCCCAAAATTCGAAAGAAAAACTTCTTTTCCGGGTCAATTTTCCTCCCATTGTGAGGAATTCCCTATTTTTGCTCAGCAATTCAGCACAACATGATTCAAAAACTGTTTCCACTTGACAAAAACTACATTCTCAGACAGGCACAGTCTGTTTTGGAGGAAGAGTTGATCGATAGAATGGTTTTTGAACTGAAGAAATCCTACACATTATTATATAATCCCCTGCGACTGATGGATCCGACCTATGAGCGGATTTTGGACACTTTTGAATTTCCACGGGACCGGGTTCGGTTGATTTATCGGCAGCTCTGTGGAATCTACCGCTACAAGCATGGGGATAATCAATTGGAATTGCTTTTCGACGGGCGAACCCATTTTGAAAAATTCCAGGAGGATTGGGCTAGCAGTTTGGTGAATTATACCCAACAGCTCGGAATGCATGAACAATACGTCAAGACCATGCTCCGGATGACCATACTTTTTGATACTGAGAGCAGAGCGGAATGGGCAGAAAACCACTGCAAGGCATTTATCAACCAGTTTTTTGAGATCAAGGTGGTAAAAAGACAGGGTGAGCTGAAACTTAAAGTCAGCTAAACCACTGCTAAAAGCCCTCAAATAAGGTCCCTGTGCTTGAATTGGGCTTGATATTTAGATGCTTATAAGCCAATTCAGTGGCCATTCTACCTCTGGAGGTCCGTTTCATATAACCTTCCTGAATCAAAAAAGGCTCATAAACCTCCTCGATGGTTTCAGATTCCTCCCCACAGGCAGTAGCAATGGTACCCAATCCTACCGGCCCTCCTTTGAATTTCTCGATTATGGTCAACAGGATACGATTATCCATTTCATCCAGGCCATGTTCATCCACATCCAGCGCATTCAAGGCAATCTTTGCGATATCCAGGGTGATTGTTCCGTTTCCCTTGACTTCTGCAAAGTCACGGGTTCGGCGAAGTAGCATATTGGCAATTCTTGGCGTGCCCCGGCTTCTTCTAGCGATTTCATAAGCGGCCACTTCGTCAATTGGAGTCTGCAAAATCCCGGCGGAACGGGACACAATATCAGTCAGTAATTTGGCATCGTAGTATTCCAGTCGGGAATTGATCCCGAAGCGGGCACGTAGGGGAGAAGTAAGCAAGCCTGAACGAGTCGTCGCCCCAATCAAGGTAAATGGACTCAAGGAAATCTGAACAGATCGGGCATTAGGACCACTATCCAGCATGATATCAATTCGAAAATCCTCCATGGCAGAATACAGATATTCCTCCACGATGGGATTGAGACGGTGAATCTCATCAATGAAAAGCACATCCCCCTCTTCCAAATTCGTCAGCAAGCCTGCTAAATCAGAGGGTTTGTCCAGTACTGGTCCAGAGGTGATCTTAATCCCCGCCTGCAATTCATTGGCGATGATATGACTGAGCGTGGTTTTGCCCAATCCCGGAGGGCCATGAAGTAATACATGGTCCAGAGGTTCATTTCGGTTTTTGGCAGCAAGGACAAACACCCGGAGGTTTTCCACGATTTTTGCCTGTCCGGTAAAGTCCTCAAAACTTAAAGGGCGAAGTGCTTTCTCAAACTCTTTATCCTTCGAACTTAAATGCTCCTCGTCTCCTCTCAGATAGTCTTCTCTCATAGTCTTGCAATACCTTACAAATATAGAAAAATACAGAAGCGAGGACAGATGATTTTTGATCAGTGAACTCTGGCCTCCATGCCAAAATAAGCTTTAACTTTGAGCCAAATTCCAAGTGCTATGCGTCCCAATGCCCGAAAAAATATAGTCTATTCCCTGGTTTTGTTGCTAATGGTGATCCTGGTCTATTCCTGGAGGACCCGGGAAGCGAAAGAGTCGAGCCTTTCTCTACCCCAGAAAACTGAAATCAGTAAAATGACTCTTTCCGGCCAAACCATGGGGACTACCTACCATATTTCCTATTTGGATTCCGCAGAAAGGGATTTTCAGACATCTGTAGACTCTCTTTTGGTAGTTTTCAACCAAAGCTTGTCCACCTATATCCCGGATTCTGAGCTAAGCCGCTTCAACCAAAACGACAGCTTGGATTTTGAACTTCCCTATCTCCCTGAAGTTTTGGCTGCCTCCAAGGTGGTTTATGAAAAAACCGGAGGAGCATTTGATCCAACTGTAGGCCCATTGGTCAATGTTTGGGGTTTTGGTCCAGGAGGGCCTGAACTGAAAGATAGCGTAGCCATCAGCGAAATGTTGAACAAAGTTGGATTTGAAAAGATCGAATGGGATGAGAATCAACTCCGAAAAAAAATACCGGGAATTTATCTGGACTTTTCCGCCATTGCCAAGGGACAGGGTGTGGATGTAGTTGGAAATTTCCTGGCCTCCAAAGGCATCAAAAATTACCTTGTCGAAATCGGTGGAGAGTTAGTAGCCAGAGGTCTCAACGAAAAGGGAGAACTTTGGAAAGTGGGGGTCAACCGCCCGGAAGAATCCGCCAATGCCTCTGAACTCTACAGCATCATCGCACTTCAGGATAAAGGAATGGCAACTTCTGGCAATTACAGAAACTTCTATGTCAGAGATTCCCTAAAAATCTCCCATACCATCAATCCAAAAACCGGATATCCTGTCAGTCATAGTTTATTGAGCGCCACTGTGATTGCCAAGGACTGCATGACAGCCGATGCCTTTGCTACTGCCATGATGGTCATGGGAACCGAAAAGGCCATAGCCTTGGACGAAGAGCTGGAAGAAATCGAAATCTTTTTGATTTTCAGTGGTGCCAATGGGGAATATGAGACATATGCCAGTGAAAGCCTAAAACCCTATCTCTCCTTTATTCAGGAATAGGACTGGGCAGTGGGATCGGAATCCCTTGCATTAAATGCAACATTATTGAATTTTATTACCTTTGCCTTGGTTATACCTGCAAATTCCCCCTTTATCGGGAGGAAAAGAGCATAGCAATCCATGGCAATAAATTTTATCCTTCTTTTTTTAACAGCAATCGGAGTTGGTTCGATTGTATTTTTCGCTCCGAATTTCAGGGAAAATTATTTCAAGTTGGCCCTGGTTTTTGCCGGAGCCTATCTTTTTTCCATCACCATTCTACACATCATCCCCGAACTCTTTGCAGGTGGATTCGGAACTTCCCAAATGGGACTTTACATCTTGATTGGTTTTCTTCTGCAACAGATTCTCGAATATTTGTCCAGTGGAATAGAGCACGGGCATATCCATTTGCATCACCATGAAGGTTCTGGTAAAGGTGGAGTACTGACAGTGATGCTGGGACTGTTTATCCATGCATTTCTGGAAGGAACCCTTCTTTCCCATGGTAGCTTGATGGAATCTGTCACCCATACCGGAGGACATATCCACAGTGGCAAAACTGTACTACTGGGTATCATCATGCACAAAGGGCCAGCAGCTTTTGCTTTAGCGGCAGTACTTTCTTCCGTACTGAGCAAGCGACTGAGCTTTTTTCTTTTGGTGCTTTTTGCACTTGCTTCTCCCTTGGGAATGTATTCCAGCGCATACCTATATGAATTGGGAGTATTAGAAAAAGAAGGAGTGGGAATTCTCTATGGGCTTGTTGCGGGAGGATTTCTGCATATTTCCACCACCATTTTCTTCGAAAGTAGCCCTCATCATAAGTTGCAACTCAATAAAATGCTAATCAGCTTTTTGGCGGCGGCACTGGCCATCCTTTCGGAATATTTAATCTAAGCCTTACATTTTTCTTAGGCATTCAATAATTCCCAAAGAAAATCAGGGATAAATCAAGACTTTCAGAAATTTTTTGTGTTTTTCATAAAAAACTGGTTGCTTTTGGAGCAAGCATACCCCTACTTTAGGAGGAAATGATATTCCCAAAATCCAGTCCCCATGTCGTCCCAAAAGCAACAAATGAAAGCGTATTGGAGAAAAAATCTCCAAACACTTCTGATTCTTCTCCTCATCTGGTTTCTTGTATCCTTTGGTTTTGGAATCCTACTAGTGGATCCTTTAAATAAGATCCAGTTAGGCGGTTTTAAACTCGGCTTTTGGTTTGCGCAACAAGGCTCTATTTACTCCTTCGTGATTTTGATTTTCGTCTATGTATGGAAGATGAATCGGCTCGACAAGGAATTTGATGTCAACGAAGATTAAATAAAGTCCACTCAAAAAGCTCATACTATGGAAATTCTTACCTGGACATATATTTTGGTGGGGCTGACTTTTGCCCTGTATATAGGAATTGCAATCTGGACCCGAGCCGGATCCACTAAGGAATTTTACGTTGCCGGGGGTGGAGTATCTCCCCTCGCCAATGGCTTGGCCACGGCTGCGGATTGGATGTCGGCGGCTTCCTTTATCTCCATGGCTGGAATAATATCCTTTGCAGGCTATGATGGATCGGTCTATCTCATGGGCTGGACCGGAGGATATGTTTTGTTGGCTCTTTTGCTGGCTCCTTATCTTAGAAAATTCGGAAAGTTTACGGTTCCGGATTTTGTTGGAGACCGATACTATTCCACTACGGCAAAAATTGTCGCCGTTGTTTGCGCCCTGTTCATCTCCTTCACCTATGTAGCCGGACAAATGCGAGGTGTTGGGATCGTATTCTCCCGATACCTGGAAGTCCCCATAGAATGGGGAGTGGTGATCGGAATGTGTATTGTCTTCTTTTATGCGGTTTTGGGAGGAATGAAAGGCATTACGTATACCCAAGTTGCCCAGTATTGTGTCTTGATTTTTGCATACATGGTTCCTGCCATATTCATTTCCATGCAGTTGACCGGAAACCCAATACCTCAATTGGGTTTGGGAGGGGATTTAGCTGATGGAACTCCCCTTTTGGCAAAATTGGACGGAGTTCTTTCCGAATTGGGATTTGCAGAGTATACCAGTGGCCGAAAAGGCATGACGGATGTCTTTATGATCACCCTGGCACTGATGGTCGGGACAGCAGGCCTACCCCATGTAATTGTCCGCTTTTTTACGGTACCAAGAGTGAAGGATGCACGGCTTTCGGCTGGCTACGCCCTTGTTTTTATAGCGATATTATATACCACGGCTCCTGCTTTGGCGGCATTTGGCATTTACAATACCATCAACAGTACCTCTGAAAAAAACATCTCCGCTCTTCCTGAATGGGTAAATACCTGGCAAAAAACCAACTTGATCCATGTGGATGACAAAAACGGAGATGGAAAGGTCCAGTATCTGGCCGACCCTGTTGCCAATGAACTTTCCATTGACAGGGACATCATGGTACTGGCAAGTCCTGAAATCGCCCAACTTCCCAATTGGGTAGTGGGATTGGTAGCCGCAGGAGCGATGGCTGCCGCACTATCAACTGCCGCGGGCTTGCTCTTGGTGATCTCCACGTCTGTTTCCAGAGATCTTTTCAAAACTTTCAAACCAGACATTTCTGAAAAGAAAGAACTCCGGATTGCCCGAATTGCCGCAGCAGGTGCGGTAATCCTGGCTGGTTATTTCGGAGTGAATCCTCCGGGATTTGTGGCTCAGGTAGTTGCCTTTGCCTTTGGACTGGCCGCAGCCTCATTTTTCCCCGTCATTATCATGGGGATTTTCTCCTCAAGGATAAACAAGGAAGGAGCAATTGCCGGGATGCTCTCCGGATTGGTTTTCACCCTTGGCTATATTATTTTCTTTAAATTTATCAGCCCCGAGCTCAACACGGCTGAGAATTGGTGGTTTGGCGTATCTCCGGAGGGAATAGGTTCAATAGGCATGATCCTCAACTTTGTGGTCTGCATCACCATTTCCAAATTCACACCTGCGCCACCTCAGGAAGTCCAGGAAATGATCCAAGAAATCCGGATACCAAGAGGAGCAGGAAAAGCAATAGAACATTAACGATTTACATCAATACTCGATTCAATAAACCTCAAGATTATGAGTGACAGATTACATACCCTAAGCGGATACCTTTATGAATACCAAAAAAGTGTAACCCAACCGGAGGAATTTTGGGCAAGGATTGCCGATTCATTCCACTGGAGAAAACGCTGGTCCAAAGTCCTCAAATGGAATTTCAATGACCCGGATGTCAAGTGGTTTATTGACGGAAAACTGAATATTACCGAGAATATATTTGAACGCCACCTCTTTACAATTGGAGATCGACCTGCCATCATTTGGGAACCCAACGATCCCAATGAGGAAAGCCGCACGATTACCTACAGAGAGCTTTATCATGAAGTTTGTCGGTTCGCAAATGCTCTAAAATCCAAAGGAATCGGAAAGGGAGACCGTGTCATTATCTACATGCCCATGGTCCCTGAAGCTGCTATAGCCATGTTGGCCTGTGCCAGAATCGGTGCTGTGCATTCCGTTGTTTTTGCCGGATTTTCAAGCACAGCCTTGGCCGACCGGATCAATGACTGCTCCGCAAAAGCGATTTTAACATCAGATGGAAACTTCCGAGGCAACAAGAAGATCGGTGTCAAATCCGTAGTGGATGAGGCGCTGGAGAAATCAAGTGTGGAAACTGTCATCGTCCATCAAAGAACCGGAGTGGAAGTATCCATGAAGGAAGGTCGGGATTACTGGTGGCATGAGGTAATGGAAGGAATGTCCGATTCGAATGTTGCCGAAGAGATGGACTCAGAGGATATGCTGTTTATCCTTTATACTTCCGGTTCCACCGGAAAACCAAAAGGTGTGGTTCACACCACGGGAGGGTATATGGTTTATACTCAGTATTCCTTTGAGAATGTCTTCCAATACTCTCCTGGGGATGTGTATTGGTGTACAGCAGATATTGGCTGGATCACGGGACATTCCTACATCGTATACGGGCCATTGCTGTCAGGAGCTACGACCCTGATGTTTGAAGGTGTGCCGACCTATCCGGACGCCAGCCGCTTTTGGTCTGTGGTGGAAAAACACAAGGTGAATCAGTTTTATACCGCCCCAACAGCGATTAGAGCTTTGCAAGCATATGGCACAGAACCTATTGAAGGCCATGACCTGAGCTCGCTAAAAGTACTGGGATCAGTAGGTGAACCCATCAACGAAGAGGCTTGGCATTGGTACCATACCCATATCGGAAAAGGCCAATGCCCTATCGTGGATACCTGGTGGCAAACAGAAACCGGAGGCATCATGGTTTCCCCACTTGCCGGAATTACCCCAACCAAACCAGCCTATGCCACCTTACCTCTGCCTGGAATCCAACTTTGCATCGTGGATGCAGATGGGCATGAACTGACCGGGAATGGAGTAGAAGGCAACCTCTGTGTCAAATTCCCTTGGCCTTCCATGATCCGAACCACCTATGGGGATCATGAGCGCTGCAAGCAAACCTACTTCTCGACTTACAAAAACATGTATTTCACTGGGGATGGGGTCAAAAGAGACCATGACGGATACTACAGAATTCTGGGGAGAGTGGATGACGTGATCAATGTCTCAGGTCACAGAATGGGAACTGCCGAGGTGGAAAACGCCATCAACGAGCACCCACTGGTAATCGAATCAGCAGTGGTTGGATATCCTCACGAAGTCAAAGGGCAGGGTATTTATGCCTATGTGATTTGCGATATGAAAAACCGAACCGAAGAAAACCTGATCAACGAAATCAAGGACACGGTTTCCAAAATCATCGGACCTATCGCCAAACCGGACAAGATCCAAATCGTACCTGGCTTACCCAAAACTAGATCCGGAAAAATCATGCGCCGTATCCTGAGAAAGGTGGCAGAAGGAAGTCTGGACAACATGGGTGATACCAGTACACTTCTGGATCCAGAAGTAGTCAACCAAATCATAGAAGGAAAGAAATAATCCAGTAATGAAAAGAGCCAAAATTTATTTGGCTCTTTTTTTCTTCCCTTTAAAGTTTGGGCGCGGAATCCTCATCCTCGGCATCCACATGAATGGAAGAAATAATAGAGTCCGGGGAATCCATTTCCTGCTTGTAAAAATTGTGAACTCCCACCATAAAGGCAACAATTAATGCCCACATGATTCTTCTGATAGGCTTGGCAATTTTGAAAAGTCTCTTCATTCCCAATAATTTAGAGCTACATAGGATCAATTAGAATGCTGAAAAATTTTCTGACATTATGACGGTAAAAGAGAAGGATTGATCCTTAAATTGAAGAAATGGCAAATGTAATTGTAAACCGGGTTTTGGAGTTCCTGAGGAGATATCCGCCTTTTTCCTTTCTTGGCAGAGAGGAACTCGAACGAGTGGCCTCCGCTGTGGAAATCCATTATCTGGAAAAGGGTGAATTGCTGTTCAATCAGGGAGAAGCGGCCCAGCCCCATTTTTTTGTCTTGAAAGAAGGTTCGGTAGAGCTCATCGAAACCAAGGCCGGAAAGGAAGAAATCCAGGAAATCTGTGACGAGGGAGATGTGTTTGGGGTATTGGCCCTTTTGGGAAAAAGACCCTACGTCCTTACCGCCAGAATCGCCGAAAACTCACTCATTTATTCCATCCCAGTGGAGATTTTTGAAGAGGTCCTGGAAAAAAACACCAAAGTTGCTCTCTATTTTGCTGCTGGGTTTGCATCCGGTCAGGTGGTAGTCCGCCAGGATCTTTCTCAGGGACAGAAGGCCCGTGGGGTATTCAAAGCTGAAAACAGGGACCATTCCCTACTGATCTTTTCAGACCAGTCGGAAATCAAAATTTCAGAAAAAGTGCTTACCTGCCGCCCCGATACGAGCATTCAAGAATTGGCAAATCAAATGTCTGAGGCAGATGTCAGCAGTATTGTGGTCAGCTCTGAGAAAGGCTTTCCCTTGGGGATCATTACGGATAAGGATCTCCGAAAAAGAGTCATAGCCCAATCCCTCCAAACCTCTGCTTTGGCTTCGGAGATCATGAGTACGCCGGTCATCACGCGAAAGAAAGAGTCCGGGTTTTCGGACCTCTATCTGACCATGATCAAAAACCGCTTGCATCATCTGATCCTTACCGAAGATGGGTCAGACCAAAGTCCTGTTTGTGGGATTCTATCGGACCATGATGTGCTGCTTTCCATGGGCAACAGTCCAGCGGTCCTGATCCATGGATTGATGAATACCTTGGATGTCAAAGAAATGCGCACCATAAGGGATCGGGCAGAACAAATGCTCCGGTACTATCTGGAAAATGAGGTAGCCATGGATTTCGTGGCTTCAATAATGACTGAAATCAACGATGTGATCATCCGTCAGGCAGTCAAAATCGCAGAAAGCAACTTAAAAGTAGAATATCCTGAATTCAAAAATACCCGCTATTGCTTTCTCTCCATGGGCTCAGAAGGTAGGGAGGAACAGCTCCTGCGAACAGATCAGGATAATGCTCTTGTATATGAAGACGTACCCGAAAAACTGAAGGAAAAAGCTGCAGAATATTTCTTGAAACTGGGGACTTCCATTGTAGAAGTGATGCTTGCCTGTGGTTTTGCCTCTTGCCCAGGGGATATCATGGCCAGCAACCCGGAATGGGTACAGCCCTTGTCCACCTGGAAAAACTATTTCAGCAAATGGATTCTAACCCCAACCCAGGATGCCTTGATGCGGGCTTCGATTTTCTTTGACTTTAGAGCGGTGACAGGCAATACCGGACTGGCCGAGGAACTCAGCCTTCACATCTACCAAGAGGTTCAAAAGAAGCAGGCATTCCTGAGTTTTCTAGCCCAAAACGCACTGGCTAATCCTGCTCCACTAGGCTTTTTCCGAAATTTCATGGTGGAAAAGTCCGGGGAACACAGGGACCAATTTGACATCAAAGCCCGCGCAATGATGCCTTTGACAGATCTGGCCAGACTTCTGGTTTTAAGTCACGGGGTTATTGGGGTCAATAATACATTCAAGCGATTTGAACGCCTGGCTGAATTGGAGCCCAACTACGAGGCGCTCTTTACTCAAGCAGGAAAAGCCTATGAAATCCTCATGAGGATGCGGGCTTTGGAAGGACTCAAAGAAGGAGACAGTGGACGATATATCCATCCCGAAAACTTGGGTAAACTACAGCGACAACTCCTCAAGAACACATTTTCCCCAATCTCCGAACTCCAGGAAATCGTACAGGTCCGTTTTCAGTTAGATTATTTCAGGTAATGAGTTGGTGGCCTTTTGAAAATAAGAAAACAGTCAAAACCGACTTTGTCAAAGCCTTCCTCGAGAAAGCCAGCAAACCTATTCCCTCCATTCGAAGTTTGGACCAGTTAAACTTCGTGGTGCTTGATACGGAGACTACCGGACTCAACCCCGAGGAGGATTTCATCCTTTCCTTTGGAGCCGTCAAAATCGAAAAGGGAAAAATCCTGGTCCACACAGCCTGCGAATGGTATCCTACTTCTCCCAAATCGGGAGGCGAAACTGCAAAGATCCACGGCTTAGTCAGTAGAGAAGAGGAAATCGAGTTAGAGGTTTTTGTCAAAAAACTCCTCCCATATTTAGACCAATCCATTTTGGTAGGGCATCATTTGGGTTTTGATTTGCAGATGCTGAAGAAAGCCTGTAAGCCTTTTGGCCTTGAAAAATTCCCAAACCCTGTTCTGGATACCATGAATTTTGCCGTTCGACTCGAATACGGGCCCCAAATTGATTGGCATCGGATCAAAAAGGAAGAGTATAGCCTGGACTCCCTTTGTGAGCGATATGGAATCGCCAAAGATGACCGCCATACGGCAGCAGGAGATGCTTTCCTGACTGCACAGCTTCTTTTGAAATTATTGAAAGTTGCCGAATCCAAAGGCATTGAAAATTTCGGGCAACTCATGCGCTGATCAGCGCCAGGACACCCTCACTTTACCGCTGGCTTTCATATAAACCAACAGCCCTCTGGAAACAGGAATAAACTGATCGGGAACAATTTCAAGTTCTGAAATAGCCAAGTCCGCAACTTCGGTTTCAAAACCCAGCCTTTCCAAAATCCCTTCTTCACTATCGGCAAGTAAGTCCCTTATCGGAAACTTGGACTGCTTCTGTATCTGCCTGATGATTTTTCGCTTTTTGAGAGCCACTCCCCATCTCGCCTGTGACTGATCGCTATCCAGTTTAAGGTTCAAATCTTTGAAAACCACGTTTTGGGTTTGACTGTCAAACTCAGGCCTTCCGACCACATAAATCTTTCCTTTCCAATCCTCACCTACTGATCTTTTTGCCAAGAAATCCATGGAAACCAAAACTAAACTCCCAAAGGCCTCCGTACGGATTCCTCCTAAGCTAAGATTGGTTTTTCTATTGACCCGGAAATTCCTTCCTTCCAGGTTCTGCTCCAGAAGTTGATCCAGATCGGCGTAGTCCACTTCCAAAGGCAATAAGATTTCCAAATGGTTCCCGTAGTCATTATTGCTACTGAGGTTGGGCAGGGGAAATGCCCGGGAAGGTGCAGCATCAATGGGATGCGTATTGATCTTTCCATCCAGTCCCAAAAGCACATTAAAATTGTCATCAGTGTCAAAGTATTCCTTAAACCGTACTTGCTCCGGCTGTAAGGAAAAAGCAGACCTGCCCCCCTGCCAGTCCACTGAAAAAGGTCTTCCGGCCTGATTCCAGGCTTTTTCTACAAAAGGCTTCAGGTTAAGCAGGGCTTTATCTTCATTCAGATTTTCCAAAGCCCATCTACGGAGTTCCTTTTCCATCAAACCGGTCAAATCCAGTCTCAACCCCAATACTTCCAAGCTAAGGTTTCCTCCCAGATCCACCAATTCAAATTCAGAGATACTGATGGTCCAGTTGCTATTGATCTCGGGATTGAATCTAAAAACAGGAGCAAACTCCTCATTCAAGGGGACTTTTCCTCTGAATATATTCCCCAAGCCTCCCCGCTTCAACACAACTTGTCCTTCAAGTTTGAGGGGAAGGCGGATTTGCACCGTCTGGCTATCCAAAGCATTCCAACTTAGTTCCCCATTTCGGATGAGAAGGAGGTTTCCTTCCATCCCAGATCCAAAATCAAGATTTTCCTCCTGAATTATTCTGGAAGGAATTTGAGAATTCAGGATACGATCCAGCGTATTTTTGGGCATTTCAAATGGCACATTCACCGTAGAACTCGCCAATGGAGGACTGGAAACAGGACCTGGCTTGCTAAGGTCCAGACTTTTGCAGGAGGCCAAGATCAAAAATCCGAATAGAAGTATCTTATAATGTTTTTTCAATTTGCTCGCGAAATGTATTTTCATACCAAAATTCTATACTTGGTTTAGGAACTATTATTCCCCTACAAGTATTGTCCCAAAATAAGGATAAAAGAATATGAACTGGAATAAACTCACCCAAGTCGGACAAATCGAGGAAATCAAAGAACTCAGCATGACTCAACCTGTCTTGATTTTCAAACATAGCACCCGGTGCTCGGTGAGCAGCATGTCATTGGATCGACTTCTGAGAAACTGGAAGCCTGAAGACACTGAGAAAATTGTCCCTTACTTCTTGGATCTCATCGCTTATCGGGAACTTTCCGACAGAGTGGAAGATGAATTTGGCGTCCCTCATCAATCTCCCCAGATCATTTTGATCAAAAATGGGGTTGCGGTCTATGACAACAGCCACTTTGGAATTTCCTATCCTGAAATTATGGGGCAGATTTAAGCCAACATCAGATCTATTTCTTGGAAGAATTAATTTTTAAATAGGAATTACACCATTTATCCCCCTCTAATTCCATTCTTATTTTTTTAAAAGTTCGGAATAAACCTTTGGCTTTCTGAATTAGTCAAAGAAGATGAACTTTGCATTCAAATGAAAACAAGACATTCTTTAATCGTCCTGACTTTTAGTCTATTACTTGCCTTTTCGGCGTTCGGACAGCGTCCACAGGGACAGGAACGTAAATTTACCGGAACCGTAATTGACGGGACGGTCAACAAACCTATGATTGGTGCCAATGTACTGATCAAAACCTTGGCGGATTCCCTTTTGCGCGGAACCACCACAGACGGACAGGGTAAGTTTGAAATAGTACGGCCTGATATTCCCCAGGTGAAACTTGAAATTACTTTTATCGGATATAAAACCATTAGCCGGGTCCATAGCTTCCGAGAGTCTGTGGAGCTTGGTGAGATTGTGCTTCTGGAAGACACTAAGGTGTTGGGGGAAGTGCTGATCGAGGGACAGATTCCGGTAGGAGAGCAAAAAGGGGATACCACCTCCTTCAATGCCAATGCATTCAAAACTCAACAAAACGCTCAGGCAGAAGACCTGATCCGTAAAATGCCGGGCATCAGTTTCCAAAATGGCCAAATCCAGGCTCAAGGTGAACAGGTACAAAAAATCCTGGTAGATGGACGGGAGTTTTTTGGATCCGACCCCAACATTGCCTTGAGAAACTTACCTGCCGATGCAATTGACCGAGTGGAAGTTTTAGACCAACGTTCGGATCAAAGCCGACTGACTGGCTTTGACGACGGTAATTATACCAAAACCATCAACATCATCCTAAGAGAAGACCGCAAAAACGGACAATTTGGACGTGTTTATGGGGGCTATGGAACCGATGATCGCTATTCAGCTGGAGGAAGCCTGAATCTTTTTGGCGGGGATCGAAGGGTTTCAATTTTGGGACTTTTCAACAACATTAACCAACAGAATTTCTCCTCCCAGGACTTGGCAGGCGTGACCGCCAATGCTTCCGGAGGAGGTGGAAGACGCGGCGGATTTGGCGGTGGAAGATGGGGAGGAGGAAACAATAATTTCTTTGTCGGAAATGACATCGGGATCATTGGAACCAACGCCCTGGGTCTGAACTACAGTGACAAATGGGGCAAAAAGGTCAACTTCACCGGAAGTTACTTTTTCAACAATACCAACAACACCCTGCGTCAGACGACCAACCGGGAGACCATCATCAATGAAGATCTAAGCCAGTTTTATCAGGAAAGCCTGATCAACAATGTGGAAAATTTCAACCACAGAGCAAATGCACGGATCGAGGCAGACCTGAATGAGAAAAACAGCCTGATTATTACTCCCAATATTTCATTTCAGACCAATCGAACCTATAGTGATCGGGATGCATTGACCCTCAACAGCGAAGGAGATTCCCTTTCTGCCCTGCGATCAATTTCAAATGCGGAAACCCAGGCTTATACTATTTCCAACAATTTGACCTATCGCTATAAATTTGACAAAACCGGAAGAACATTCTCCACGGATATCAATACCAGTTGGAACAACCGGGATTTATATTCCGATCTGTTGGCGGCAAACAGGGATTATAACAGAAATTTCCTGGACACCTCTCTTCAGGAAACCAATTCTCTGAATGAGGGCTTCAATTACAGGGTCAATCTGACCCTTACCGAGCCTTTGGGCGAAAAATCCATAGGAACATTCGGATACCAGATCAGCAACAACAAAACCCGGGCTGATCAGAAAACCAGAGTTTTTGACGAGGACAATATTCCTCAGTTGGATACAGCACTTAGTAATGAATTCAACAACAAATTCACTACCCAGCGATTGCGCACAGGCTATGCCTACAATAACAACGGCTGGAATATCAATCTGAATCTGGATTACCAGAATGCGCGTCTGGACAATGAGTCCTTTTTCCCTACAGAAGGAGTTTTCAAAAGAGATTTCAACAATATCCTACCAAGTGCCAATATCAACTACCGCAACCGGGAGACTGGATTTTCTTGGAGACTACGCTACCGTACCGATACAGATGAGCCAAGTGTCAACGAGCTTCAAAATGTAGTCAACAATCAAAATCCACTCAATCTGAGGGTGGGTAACCCAAGCTTGGGTCAGAGTTTCAACCATAATTTCTTCGCAAATATCAGCAAGGTGAATCTGGAAAAATCCAGAACCTTTTTCATGTTTGTAAACTATTCGGCTACCAGCAATTTCATAGGCAATAGCACCTTTGTAGCTTCTCAGGACACGTTGATCAACGGAGAAATTCTCCTGAGACCGGGAGGGCAAATTTCTCAGCCCGTCAATTTGGACGGAAATTGGAGAACCCGCTTTTTCCTTACCTATGGAGCCCCGATTCCAAAGTTGAAATTGCAGTTCAACACCAACACCAGACTGGGATTCAACCGTACTCCAGGCTTGATCAATGGGGATAAAAACCTCAATGACAACATTGACCTGAGTCAGGGGATTACTTTGAGCAGCAACATCAGCAAAAACGTGGATTTCTCGGTAAGCACCACTGGTACTTATACCATTGTCAATTCCAGTTTGCAGTCCAATTTGGATCAAAACTACTACATACAGGAATCCAATATCCGTCTGTATTTTTCTCCAAACAACGGAAAGCTATTTGTAGGCAACACTGTCAACAATATGTTATATAGCGGGCTTTCTGAGGGCTTCGACCAATCTGTGTGGCTCTGGAATATCGAAGGAGGTTTCCGCTTTGCCAAAAACAACAAAGCAGAATTGAAGGTGGTGATCTTTGACTTGCTCAACCAAAACAACAGCATCAGCAGAACCATTTCTGACGTAGCCATCACCGACGTCTTTACCAATGTCCTGACCAGATATGGAATGTTGACTTTTACCTACATCATTGGAAATTTCAAAGAACCTGAGCCTTCCAACAACCAGCCTTGGCAGCGCATGCGCCCAGGAGGAGGAAGAACATGGTAATTCATAATAGGGGTGATTAAGAAAAAAGCCGGCGGGATTCCCAGCTGGCTTTTTTATTTACCGGGCCCATAAAACGGGTTTATAATCCAAAAAGCAGGGAATCCAGTAGGCTCTTTTAGGGATGTTCTTCCCATAAATGCTCAAAAATCTTAGCTTTGTGCTTTGATTGATTTTCATCACATGTACCAGGAAAAAATCGAAGCCATCAAAGCGGCCATAGCCGTCGCTGACGCAAATACTCCCGAACAGCTGGAATCCTACCGCATGGAGTTTATCTCCAAAAAAAGTGTAGTGGGAGAACTTTTTGCCGCCATGGGTCAAATCCCCAATGAGGAGAAAAGAACCTATGGACAATTGGTCAATGGAGTCAAGCAATTGGCTGAGGCCAAGTTTCAGGAACTGATCGAAAAAGTAAACTCGGCTACCAAAAAGGCTAAATCTGCGGAGGTAGACCTTACCCTTCCTCCTTCCAACCATTCTTTGGGAGGAATTCATCCCTTGACCGCTACCCGTCAGCGTATCATAGAGATTTTCGAGCGTATTGGATTCAACCTTTCAGAAGGCCCCGAAATAGAAGATGACTGGCATAATTTCACTGCATTGAACTTCCCTGAAAACCACCCAGCGAGGGAAATGCAGGATACCTTCTTTATCGAAAAAAACCCGGATATCGCGTTGAGGACACACACTTCCTCTGTACAGGTGCGGGTGATGGAAAACCAAAAACCTCCAATCCGGACTCTTTCTCCGGGAAGGGTGTACCGAAACGAAGCGATTTCGGCACGGGCCCACTGTATTTTCCATCAGGTAGAAGGGCTGTATGTGGATGAAAACGTAGGCTTTGCCGACTTGAAAAATACCCTTTACCATTTTGCCAAGGAAATGTTTGGAAAGGAAACCAAAGTCCGATTCAGACCTTCTTATTTCCCCTTTACCGAACCCAGTGCGGAAATTGATATTTCCTGCCTGATTTGCGGAGGAAAGGGCTGCAATGTGTGTAAGGGAACAGGCTGGGTAGAAATCGGAGGATCCGGAATGGTAGACCCGAATGTTCTCGAAAACTGCGGCATTGACTCCAACAAATACACAGGATTTGCTTTTGGAATGGGTATAGAACGCATTGCCATGCTGAAATATCAAATCAAGGATTTGAGACTGTTTACTGAAAATGATGTCCGATTCCTGAGGCAGTTTAGGCCTCTCTTATAAAGTTACTGAAACCCCGGCTCAAGGCTGGGGTTTTGTTTTATAGCCCATTTTCTTTAGGACAATAATTTTGCGCTGCCTTTTCGATTTCGACCCTTATCCTTCCAACCCTCATTCTTTCCTGTTTGGCAGCTATTCAGGACCCCACCATTATGATAAGGCAGAACCGAAAAAGATGAAATAGGGCCTATTTCACAAAAACCAACTCAACCAAAAAAGCCCGGTAAACCGGGCTTTTATTCAATTTCAAATCAAATTAGGAACAGGCAATCTTATTTACTCTGTTTTGATGGCGCCCCCCTTCAAACTCCGTAGTCAGGAAGATCTCAGCGAGCTTTTCAGCCAATTCATAAGAGATAAATCGTGCAGGCAAGGCGATCACATTGGCATTGTTGTGCTGACGGGCCAAAGCTGCCAGATCCTCGTTCCAGCAAAGCGCCGCACGGATTCCCTGATGCTTGTTGGCAGTAATCGCGACTCCATTTCCACTTCCGCAGATTACAATTCCCAGGTCAAATTCACCCTTTTCTACTGCTGTACTCAGAGGGTGTACAAAATCCGGGTAGTCTACCGATGCATCCGAAAAAGGCCCGAAGTCCTTCACCTCATAACCCAGGCTTTCCAGCTTTTTGATCAGCTTGGCCTTGTATTCAAATCCGGCGTGGTCCCCGCCAATTGCTATTTTCTTTGCCATGATTGTGCTTTTAATATACTTATTCAGAATCTTCTCTTGCTTCCATTGCCTCCTTCAGGGCTCTTTTCTTTTCCAAGCGCTTGGCAATATTGATCCCAATTTCATACAGAACCAATATAGGCATGGCAATCAGCAATTGACTGATCACATCCGGAGGAGTAATCACAGCAGCAACCACCAAGATCACCACAATGGCATGCCTTCTATATGCCCTCAACATGGAGGAAGTCACCAATCCTGACATGGAAAGGAAATAGACCACCACAGGAAGCTGGAACATGATCGCCGAGGCCAACACCAACATAATCAAGGTGGTGACATAGGAGCTGATATCAAATTCATTGAGAATGGAGGGGTCTAACTGGTAGTTGGAAAGGAAGTTGATCGAAAGAGGGGAAAGGATAAAATATCCAAAACAGGCTCCTAGAAAAAACAACAAGCTCACAAAGAACACCGCTCCCCGGGCTGCACTTTTTTCCTGATCATACAAGCCTGGACTTATGAACCTCCAAAACTCCCAGAAAACATAGGGAAATGCCACCACAAAACCCACTACAAAACTGGAAGTCATGTGCATGGAAAACTGTCCAGTCATCTGACGGCTTTGGATAGTAAAAGGCAATTCGTCAATACACAAAGCAGAGATTCCCAGATAATCCCCGATATCACATAGTACCCGGTAGGTCAAAAAGTCCACTTTGGACGGACCCAAGATAACCATTCCAAAAACGATGCTTTTGGAAAGAAATGCGATAACAGAAAGAATAAGAACCGCTGCAACGGATCTCAATAAATGCCAACGAAGGGCTTCCAAATGATCGAGAAAGGACATTCCTTCCTCTTCCTCTTCTTGATATTGGTCTAATGCCACTTTAATAAATTACGCTTTAGTACAAAGGAAATTGAACCATCCAGCTGTTGACCTCCGCACGGATTTTATCCAGTTCGGCTTCGTTGTCGTGATTGTTCAGGGCACGGTCAATCAACTGTACAATTTTTTTCATGTCTTCCTCTTTCAATCCACGGGTAGTGACTGCTGCAGAACCAACGCGCATACCGGAAGTCACAAAAGGAGATTTGGTATCGAAAGGAACCATGTTTTTATTGATGGTGATATCTACTTTGCCCAGAGTCTCCTCTGCAAGTTTTCCAGTCAGATTTTTATTTCTCAAGTCAATTAGCATCAGGTGGTTGTCAGTACCTCCTGAAATCAACTGATATCCCAATTTTACAAATTCATCTGCCATCACGGATGCATTTTTCTTCACTTGCAGCACATAGTCCATGTATTCGTCAGAAAGGGCTTCCTGAAAAGCAACAGCTTTGGCAGCAATAATGTGCTCCAATGGACCACCTTGAGTTCCTGGGAATACCCCCATATCCAACAAGGAAGACATTTTTCTGATCTCTCCTTTTGGAGTGGTCAAGCCCCATGGATTGTCAAAATCCTCTCTCATCATGATCAAACCACCTCTAGGGCCTCTAAGAGTCTTGTGGGTAGTAGTGGTGACGATATGGCAATGCTCCAATGGGTCATTCAATAAACCTCTGGCGATCAAACCGGATGGGTGGGAGATATCTGCCAAAAGGATAGCATCAACCTGATCAGCAATGTCTCTCAACCTTTCGTAATCCCAGTCTCTGGAATAGGCAGAAGCACCGCAAATGATCATTTTTGGGTTCACAGCAAGGGCTTTTTCCTCCACCTTGTCATAATCGATCACCCCGGTTTCCTCCTCTACTCCGTAGAAATGTGGTTCGTACAATTTCCCGGAGAAGTTTACAGGAGAACCATGGGTAAGGTGCCCTCCATGGGAAAGGTCAAAACCAAGAATGGCATCACCTGGCTTCAGGCAGGCCAGCATCACAGCAGCATTAGCCTGTGCTCCAGAGTGGGGCTGAACATTGGCCCAAGTAGCTCCGAAAAGCTCCTTGGCACGGTCAATAGCAATTTGCTCAATATCATCCACTACCTCGCACCCGCCATAGTAGCGTTTACCCGGAAGACCTTCCGCATATTTATTGGTCAACACGCTTCCAGCAGCTTCCATTACTTGCTTGCTGGTGAAGTTTTCCGAAGCAATCAGCTCGATGCCACGCTTTTGTCTGTCTTCCTCTCGGGCAATGAGGTCAAATACTACCGTATCTCTTTTCATAATCAGGGGTTTGAAAGCAATTTTGTAGGAGAAAAGCAGGAAATCTCCTGCTTCAAACAAGGCTCAAAAATAGCCTGAAAGTCCCTATTATCCAATCTTAAAGAGAGATAGGAATTTTCTCATTCTGCTAATTCTTACTTTTGTCCATGTTTGATTTCAAATTCCGCCCAAAAACCTACTTTGAAGAGGACATTTCCTCCGCCTTATTGGTCAAACTTCACTATCCAGAAAGTCAATGGGGAGAGCAAATTAGCATCTATGCGCACCAAAGCGGCTACCACATCCAACTGGAAGCAGTCGACTTTTATGGACATGAATATATGCTCTATCCCAGCAAAATCGAAGAGCCTTTATCTTTGGAAGATTTAATAGACTTGATTGAGGGCATGAAGCTCAATAGAGATGAGCTGGACGGAAAAATGGAATTGGTATTGGATGGAATTCCCGAGGCAAAAAGCAATTATTACCCCGAGTTGGAAAAATACTATTCGGAAAAGAGAAAAGACTTTGGCCTGGACTAGAAATCAAGCAAGGCCTGTCTCTGAACATACAATTGGTGACTTCTGAACCACAGCAAATAGGTGTCAAATGCCACACAATCGTTTAGCTCAATTCCGTTGAGATTTATTTTTTTCAAAGAGTTGACGGGAAGCCAGGATTTAAGCCGCAGTGCTTGCTCCACGGAAAGCTGGGATAGCTGAATCCAATTGCTTCCATTTATAGAAATCGGTATCAGTTTACTCATAGCACACATTTTTCTGTTCAAAAATATTCTGAGGATCAGATCCTTACAATTTTATCAGATTAAGGTTGTGTTAATAAAAGCACCCTTTATAAATTCAGACCATGATCGGAGCCCTACTAGCCGTTTTGTTTTTAATTTCAGGTTTGATCCTACAGCGACGGCCGGGCTTTCCGCTGGAAAAAGCCATCGCGCTTACCAATTCCTACCTCTTCAACCTAGTGCTCCCTGCTCTAGCTTTGCTTTACATCCCAAAAATCAAACCAGGATGGGACTTACTCATTCCCATATCAGCTTCCTGGCTTACTTTTTTTCTTTCCTGGCTGGTATTTGGACTTCTTGGAAAGTTATTTCATTGGAACCGACAAATCACCGGGTGTCTTGCGGTGGTTTCAGGTTTGGCAAATACTTCTTTTTTGGGCTTTCCAGTAATCGAAGGACTCTACGGAAAGGCGGGTCTTCCCGTAGCTCTATTGATGGATCAGGGAGGCTCCTTTTTATTGGTTTCCTCCATGTCCATTCTAATCGCCACTATCTACAGTCATCAAAGAGGTAATCTTCGGGCCATTCCGCTGAAAATTCTCAAATTTCCTCCTTTTGGCTTTCTGATTGGAACTCTGATCATGAGTCTAATGGGGTGGAAAACTCCCGAGTTCATTATGCCGGTTTTGGGACTAATCGGAAAAACCATGGCTCCTGTTGCGCTCTTCGCAATTGGACTCCGGTTTAGCCTGAAAAGTAAAGACCTAGGCTCCGGATATTTCTGGCTGGGACTAGGGTATAGATTAATCCTCGCACCAGCGTTAATTTGGATAATTTACCGAAACTTCATGGATGAAAGCGACCTCACCTTCAAAGTTACTGTCATGGAAAGTGCCATGGCCCCTATGATCACAGGGTCAATAGTCGCAATCAAATACAACCTAGAACCCAAACTAGCCACCTTATTAGCCGGTTTGGGCATCCCGATTTCTGTGATTACTCTTTTTGCCTGGTACCTCTTTTTGGCTTAAGAGTTCCAAATCCTCTGCAATTCCGCGAGAAATTCCTCGTGGATGCTTTGGTTGGAAGCCAAAATCTGCCTTCCAAAAATGTAGTCTCCGCCCCCTGAAAAATCAGTTACCTTTCCACCAGCCTCCTGAACGATCAGGGTTCCCGCTGCTACATCATAGGAGTTGAGATTGTATTCAAAGAAACCTTCTATCCTGCCTGAAGCCACATAGCAAAGATCCACTGCGGCAGACCCAAATCTCCTCAGTCCGTGAGTGGATTGCATGAGGGATTTTAAAGCCGCTAGGTAGCGATCTATCAGTTCAAAATTGTAATAAGGGAAACCGGTAGCCACTAGGGATGCCGCTAGATTTTTTGCCTTACTGACTGAAATTCTGGTTTCATTGCAGAATGCCCCGCCTCCTTTGATTGCATAGAAACACTCATGCATGTTGACCTCATAAACAACTCCAAGGATCACTTGCTCCTTTTCCATCAAGGCAATGCTGACAGAATAAACAGGGACTCCGTGGATAAAATTGGTCGTTCCGTCCAAGGGATCTATGACCCAATTGTAAATCTCAGCCCTAGTCGTGTTGGTACCTTCTTCAGTGATAAAGCCTGCTTCGGGAAAAATATGGGAAAGCTTGGCCACAATTCTTTTCTCGGCTTCCTTATCCACATAGGAAACCAAATCATTGAAGCCTTTGTGCTCCACTGCATCCATGTCAAAGTGCTGTCTTTCCTTCCGGATAAAAGATCCTACTTCCTTGGCAATTTCTTGAGTTTGCTCCAACAGCAAACTGAGTTTTTCTTTGGTAATCATACAATCAATAGGTGTTTAGGCTTTTGGATTCTTTCCAGCAACAACGAGGACAATTTCCCCCTTTAGTGGGTTGGTTTGATAATATTCAATCAGTTCTAAAAAACTCCCTCTCACATTCTCTTCATGGAGCTTAGTCAGTTCTCTGGACACACAAGCTTGCCTATCCCCTCCAAAAGCTTCAGCCAACTGCTCCAATGTTTTCATCAGCCTGTGGGGAGATTCATAAAAAATCATGGTCCGAGTTTCCTCCAACAAGGACTCAATCCTTGTTTTCCTTCCTTTTTTATGGGGTAAAAAGCCCTCAAATACAAAGCGATCATTGGGAAGACCACTATTGACCAAGGCAGGTACAAATGCAGTGGGACCGGGAAGGCACTGGACTTCCAGACCTTCCGCCAAAACCTCCCGAACCAATAAAAACCCAGGATCGGAAATAGCCGGAGTCCCCGCATCACTTACCAAAGCGAATTTCTCGCCTTTCTTCATGCGGTCAACCAGTTTTTCTACTGCTTTATGTTCATTGAAAATATGATAGGACTGCAAGGGCCTTGAAATCTCAAGATGCTTCAGCAGCATACCCGTTGTGCGGGTATCCTCCGCAAGAATTACATCAACCGACTTTAGGGTCTCAATTGCCCGAAGCGTGATATCCTTCAGGTTCCCGATAGGAGTGGGGACAAGAAATAAGTTTATTTCCTTTTCAGTCATGAAATCAAAGCATCAATAGCTTGAGCAAGTTGGTGATCCTTTTCAGTCACGGTATTTCCGGCATCATGTGTAGTCAGCTCGATTTCAACCGTATTGTACACGTTGCTCCAATTTGGGTGATGCTGATGGGCTTCCGCCAAAAATGCAACACGGGTCATAAAGGCAAAGGCCTCCTGAAAGTCCCCAAACTTGAAGGTACGCTTCAGTTTATTGTCCTCTTCTTTCCACATAAATGATCTGTTTACAAGGAAATCACTCCCTCAATGGTAGATGCTTGTTCGTAAATCTCAATAATCTGATCGGCACTTTCCATCATGATCTGAATAGTGGTGCTGATGTATTTCCCTCCAGAACTTGGCTTCAAAACCATTTCATTCTTGGGGAAAATAGCCCCAATCTCATGTTCCCTACCATTGGGAACGATAAATTTAAACATATATAGCATTGGAAACTGTCCATTAGCTTCCAACTTTTCCCTAAATGATTCTTTGTCGAATTTATTTTGCATCCTCTTTCTTTAAACTTGAATACAAACAAAGAACCCATGCTGTATGGCATGGGTTCCAATTTTAATTCTTAGAAGAACTTATATCGGAAATCCTTCACATTTGCCAGATCTTCCAAGGCCATCATCACCTGATAAGAAGCCCGCTGTGCGGCGCTTTGGGTGAGTTGAGCCTGGTAGGCTGTATAATCTCCGATTTCCGCAGCAGGAGTCAAGGTGTTCAATTTACCTACAACCACTCCAATGTCTTCTTTGATTGGCTGAGTCAGCTGTCCTGCCTCAATGCCGAAGATAGAACCGATGGCTTTTGGAGCAAAACCGATTCCAGGGATCACAGAGGCACTCATTCTCAGATCAGGGATTTCGTTTACAGAAGCTTCATTTGGGTAAAGGCCTTTCATTTCTTCCAAGGACGCCTTGCCTTTCAGGTTTTCCATGATCATCTCCGCTTTCTTCTCATTTCTTACCTGAGCTTCCACTTGAGCTCTTACATCCTCAAGAGTAGCATCACCTTCTTCTTTTTTACTAACCAAAGAGGCTACGATGTATGCGTTGTCCAGTTCAAAAACCGGAGAAACTTCACCTTGGGAAGCTTCGGCAAAAGCCCAACGGATGATCTCGCGCGCATTTTGTAGATTGTTCAGGTTTCTGGCACCGGCATCTACGTTGTTTGCCTGAAGGATACGGTAGTTGTTATCGATCGCGTTTTCGCTGAATTCATTTCTGTTTCCGGATTCACCCGCAAAAGAATCTGCATTTCTGAAGGCCTCGTTACGGGTAGCATCGGAAGCAACCAGCTCCAACTGAAGAACGGCAATTTTGGTGTATTCTGATTTAGGGAGTTCGGTAACTTCAATAATATGGAAACCATATTCCGTTTCGACGAGGTTAGGCAATAGGCCTGTAGATTTTCTGGCATAAGTCGCATCCGCAAACTCAGTCACGAAGTCCTCTTTTGCAAACCAACCCAAGTCTCCACCAGTCTGGGAAGTTCCATCCTGACCATACTGACTTGCAGCCATGGCAAAATCTCCTCCGTTTTTCAGGTCAGCCAAAACCGACTCGGCCTGTGCACGAACCTCAGCCTTTGCAGCGTCATCCATTCCTTCAGTACTGAAGAGAATATGGGAAGCTCTCATTCTAGGTGTACCCTGATAGGTATCAGAGATTTTGTAGGAAACGTAAGTGGAATTAGCAGTTACAAAAGGACCGTAAGTCTGGCCTTCCTGGAAATCAGAAACATTGTTTGTAAGATCTGCAGGGAAATTGTCACCAGGTCTGATCGTAATAAATGCTGGACGAACATCAGAATTTCTGGAAACGAAAGCTGAGTCATTGTCAGTGGTTTTCAACTCTTCAGTCAATTCCTGAATATTGGAAATAACATCAGCTGAATCAGCACCACTTGGAAGAATGCTGAAACTTACATACTCGATATTAGCAGAGTTTCCGGTTCTGAACTTGCTCTTATTTTCATTTAGATAAGCCTGCATTTCGCTTTCACTTACTGAAACTGCGGAATCCGAGATCGCATAGTAAGGAACAAAAAGCACTGAAGCATCTGCGATGGTGTTCGCCGCTATGTACTCCAGTTTAGCCTCAGCAGAGGTGGCGTACTCAGAAGTAGCCAAAAGGTTGTCATATTTGATTCTCAATCGAGAATCTGCAAACAACTGCTCCTGCTGTGCCCAAAAAGCCTGCTGAGCTGGATCAGCAGTCTCCAAAGACTGTAGGAATGCAATTAGCTGAGTTTTGTCAAACTGACCGGTTTGCGGGTTAATCAACTGCTGACGAAGTTCGGGAACGATATTCTTGCCCTGAACCATATCTACCAATTCTGCTGGAGAAATAGTCAGTCCAAGTTTTTCATATTCTTCCTTGAACACCTTTTCAACGATCATTGCCTGCCAGGCCTGCTCTCTCACGGTGAACATTTCTACCTCAGAAGGAGCTCTTCCGGTACGCTGCTGATAAGCAACTCGAAACTCCTCCACCTTGGCTACATATTCTTCATATGTAATTTCCTCACCGGCAATTTCACCCACGATGTTCTGATTTGAATTCAACAGGGTGGAATTTGGACTCAAAAGGTCACCCCCAAGAAGGAATAAAATCAACCCGCCGGCGATCACACCGATTGCGAGACCCGTTCTCTGTCTTATTTGTTTAATTAACGCCATTATTGTTACTACGCTTTTTTAGAAGTGTCGCAAAATAATAGCATTAGTAACGAAATTCAAAATATATTCTGAATCAAACCCTTATCTAAAAAATCCCAGAGGGGTTGATTTTAAGGCGAACGGTATCAATCCGGTGTTCCTGTTTAGAAACCACAGTAAAAGTGTAAGGCCCAATCATCACAGACTCACCCTTTTTGGGGAGATTTTCTGTGTAGGACAAAATCAGACCAGACAGGGTTTCAAACTCCCCAATGGGCAATTCCCAGTCATATTTATCATTTAAATAATCTATTTCGTGACGGGCACTGAGCAGATATTCATCCTCTCCGACTTTTTGTTCCATCAGATCATCGATATCATACTCGTCCTCGATTTCCCCAAAAATTTCCTCAATAATATCTTCCATGGAAACAATCCCACTCGTTCCGCCAAATTCATCCACAACTAATGCAAGGCTTTTCCGTTCTTGGATAAACTGGATCAGAAGCTCGTTGGCTAAGGCAGACTCCGGAACAATGATGATAGGAGTAAGAATCTCCTCAACAGATTTGGGCTTTTTGAACAGTTCCAGCTGATGACAATAACCAATCACATCATCAATAGACTCTCGGTAAACAATGATTTTTGAATGACCGCTTTCGGCAAAAATCTCCTTTAGATCTTCAATACTATCTTCCATTTCGACTGCAACAATATCTGTCCTCGGGACCATACATTCCCTCACCCGAACTGTTTTAAATTCAACCGCGTTATCAAAAATCTTTGTATCAATCTCCGCTTTTCCCTCTGCACTTGCCTGATTCATGTGGTTTTGGATAAAGCTGTTCAAGTCTGTCACCGTAAATACCGGACTGTCTTCACTATACTCCAGACGTAAAATTTTGGTAATGAAAAACCGTGAAAGCCCGACAACTGCCCAAACAACCGGATACATCACATAATAAATCCCCACAAAGGGAATGGCAAAAAAGGTCATCATGCTATTAGGATTGAGCATGAATAGACTTTTTGGTAAAAACTCAGCCGTTACCAATACAACCAATGTTGAAATTAAGGTTTGCAAAACCAGGATCACCCCTTCATTATTGAGACTCTCGGGAAGCCACATGGCCAATGGATCTTCCAAAAGATAGGCCATGAAAATACCATAAAGTACCAGAGAGATGGTATTACCCATCAACGTAGTGCCTATAAATTGGCCGGGGCGCTTTACGAAATCACTAAGGATACGCCCACTCAGACTACCTTGCTTGTTTTGCAGTTCGATCTGAAGTTTGTTCGCAGAGATATAGGCAATCTCAATCCCGGAAAACAATGCCGAAAAAAGCAGCGTGATGATGACGTAGACCAAATAGCTTGTTTCCATAATCAGCGTTTCCGCCCGGGTTTTTTCTTGGTAGATGATTCCTTCTCCTCAGCAGCCTGCTTGTTTCTTCTGATTTGAAACCAAAAGAGCAGTGCTACCGCAAACATAAATATAGAATAAGAATACCCTATTCCTACAGTCATAGACTGATGAATTCCGATAATAATCAGGGCCAAAGCCAGGGATAAGATCAATACGTCTGCTAGTTTCATAGTCCTTCTCCAGGTAACAGGGTTTTACTGTCTCTCACTTGTTTGAGGGTATAATTGGTGAAACTTTCATCTGCCTCCATCCCGGTACCGTTGAAGAGGGTCTGTTTGTCCTGAATGGTCACGAAAGTCTCAGTATAAATCCGCTTTTCATTGGGGTTCCAAAACAATTCTTCTGCCTGCAACCGCTGATCTTCCAGAAGGTTTCTCACCTGCACATTGCCTTCTCCACGGTACAAGTTGTCTTTTTTGTCAAAATACCCCCTATCCGCACGCATGGTGGTACTGAGGGTCCCATCGATTTCAAAAAATTCTATTTCAATCCCATCCGGGAATTCCAGATCCCCTTCTGCAAACTCCAGCTGCTTGGGTGCTCTGATTTCTGATCGGACTATGGCAGAATCGGAATGCACGACATGGACATTGGTAGCCATATTCACCGGACCGTCATAAACCTGAAAAGCGGCAGAGTCTACCTCACTTCTACAGGAAGCAGCCAGGACGAACAAGAAAAGGGTAAGCAAATAATGAAATCTGTTCACAGGACAAAGATACCAGAAATTGCGGTAAGAGCTTAAACGAAAAAAGGCAGTCTTAAGGACTGCCTTTTAAATATTTAATCACTAGAAATTAATCTCTAGTCGCAATGGATACATTTTCACCGATCCAGCATCCGGTACTGATGCTTCCACCTACCTGAAGACCTTCAGTAAAGACTTCTTCCTTGGAAGGGAACTGAGCTCTTGCCTGCGCCATACCCTGAGAATCACCGGCTCTCTGGTACGCATTGTAGGCAGCCATAAAGATTGCACGGTCCTTAACTCTGGAAACACCACCCTTACAATCGTTGAAGGAGTTCATATATAATCCAGCAATCATAGTGTAAGCATCTTTGGTTTTTTCAGGATCCAAACTTGCGGCTTCACGAGCAGCTGCTCTTGCAGCAGACTTTCTACCCAAATTGGCATGTACTTTAGCCAAGTCCATTTGGATTTCGGCCTTTTGAGCATCATTCTCTGCCAAAGCCAAAGCTTTTTCCAAAACAGGCTGAGCTTTTTCATAATCCTGCTCTTGGATATATCTCATTGCTCTTACCTGAGAAGTAGCATAGGTTGGGTTATTGGAGTCGATCAACTCCAATGCAGCCAAAAATGCATTTGAAGAAAGGCACTTGTACTGCACAGAGTATTTGAAGATCTGCTGAGCCAATTGCTCGTTGGTTGGATCTGCAGCCAATTTAGAACCCATGGTATTTTCGATGAATTCACAATCGATCAGTTCCATTGCCACCAACAGTTGCTCCAAAGTACCTTTAGGACTGCTCACATCTTTACCGGAAGCTGCTGCTTCATCCAACAAAGCCTGGATTTTATCGTGAATTTCAAGGATTTGCTCACTTGTATAGGCTTTGTTGTAAGCCCAGTGACGATATACCAAATCGAAATAAGCAGCAGTTAGAGATGGAGTCATGGTTCCATTCAATTCCAATGCTTTTTCAAAGTTGCCTACAGCCTCACCAAGTTTTTCCTTAGCTCCTTTGTAGTATCTGTATCCGTAATACGCTTTGTTTTCAATCCAGTTGGATTCGTTGTTGTACAACTCACCTCTTTTGTTGTAAATAGCTATCACAGAATCCTGGTATACTCTTTTTTGAGCCTCATCAGAAACAGCATCGGCAGCCCCATCATAGATCTTTACCCCATTGATATAAAGGGACTCGTTCAACTCAGGAACGTTTACCAGCAACCAATTCAAGGGTTTGGTAGCCTCAACAAATTGCTCAGACTTCATGTAGTCTACATATGCTGCATTCAGTTCCCTAGCTTTAGCTTCTTGTTCAGCATCAGATGGCCAATTCCATCCATCCTGTGCTTGCACCATTCCGGCGAGAAGCAAGGCGGCTAGCCCCAGAAGGGTTGATTTAATTTTCATGGTTTTAACTGTTTAATTCGGTTTAATTGCTCTTTTCCATCAATTCTGCTGACCTCAGCTGCTGGTCGGCATTATTCAAATACTCGTTTGTAGAACCAACTGTTATCGTTCAGTGAAAATCCCAGAGTGAAGTTCACATAATTCTCGCGAATCAATCCGTTGGTGGTAGTTCCTCTCTGGCCAACCTTGACTGCGAAATTAAGCAATGACAATTGATTAACAGGAAACGAGGCTCCAAAGTTAATGCCAAGATCATTGATTTTTTGTTGGTTCAGATAGTAGGGGGTCTGCAAGAACTCCAATCCGAACCGGTAAGTAGCCCGTTCCCATCCATTGTCAACCGCCAAGTAATTCGGTACAATCTGGAATCCAAGGCCAAGTTTGAGAGCTTCCTTCAGCTGTAAAGGATCCCCAAAGAAATTCTTGTATTCGGTAAAGTCCTGATACTGACCTTCCAATCCAATCACATATTTATTCAGCTTTTCATAGCTAAGTCCAAATCCGTAACGATTTGGTATATAAATACTTCCCTTTTCGTCGTTGGAAATCAAGTCCCCCTCCGAATCGGGGTCGCTAGCTTCCCCAAATGAGGCCAGTTTGGCAAAAGTTTTTCCACTAACGTCCCCTAGGTTCTGATAAATGGCACCTAAATGAAGGTTATTCCCATCACCGACTTTGAAGAAGTAGTGTGCACCGAACTTCAGGCCGATATCACTAATTGTTAATCTTTCATAATATTCAGAAGTATTCCCTACCTGATTGCCATTGTCATTGAAAATCGTCAACTGATTGGTACGGATAGTGGATCCGAATAAGTAGGAAGCCTGCAAACCCAAGCTCAGATTTTTGGCAACCAAAATCCCGGTGTTCAGGTAAACTTCTGAGATACCACCGTCTCCCTTGATATTATTGATGGCGGTGTATTCGGCGTTGTTGACCTGACTCTCCACCTGCATGTCATAGTTCACACTGGTAATCTGGTTGAGTCCCATCCCTGTGGTGATCTTTCCAGCCTTAAAAGGAAGAGATAATGCAACGTAAGAAAGGCCTCCACCGTCAACATCCGAACTTTCAGAGCCATTGGAAGCATTGATTTTTCTATAGTTCAACGCTGCCTGGAAGTTGAAAATGGTGTTTCTCGTCGTCAAAGCCGGATTGACCACGTTCGCGTTCCAGCCGGTGGCAAAGCTGATCCCAAGCCCTCCCATACCCTGGTTATGCGTCAATCCGGAGTAATTAAACTCCCCGATCCCAAGCGCACTATAGGTGGAAGAACTGGACTGAGCCCGAGCTTCTGAAAATAAGAAAAGGGCGCAGAGCACACCCAGCAAATGCAATTTGATTTTACTCAACATTGTGGTTTAGAATACAATTCAGCCCATGCAGGACCAAATTTGGGACTACAAATATGTGGTCTTTTGCCAATGAATCAAAAGATTGTGCATCTCCTCCGCAAACAAAGACCTTAATTTCGGGAAATTCTGACCTATAAGCCTCTATTTGGCCCTTAATTTCAAACTCCACCCCGTACCAAATCCCGGATTGCATACAGGTTTGGGTAGAATCCCCCATTAGCTTTTTGGGTTTTTCGCTTAGGGAAACCAAAGGCAGTCTTGCCGTAAACTGGTTCATGGCCTTTGCACGCATAGCCAAACCGGGACTAATCGCTCCTCCCAAATAAACCCCATTACCATCCACGAACTCAAAAGTCAAACAACTCCCCATGTCAATGACTAAGACAGGCTTCCCTTGGGACATGGCCCATCCTCCCACGGCTGCTGCAATTCTGTCTAAGCCAAGGGTCTCGGGAGTTCCATACCCATTTTTGACAGGAATGGGGGTAAGCCTATCCAAAAAAAGAAAAGAAAAGCCCAATTGCTTCTCCAATTCTTCTTTGGACCATCTAACGGAAGAAACCAAGCAATGCCCCAACTCAAGAGTTTTCCAAACAGGAATAGCCTCTTCCAAATCCGTAAATGCCAATTCCTGAACCAACTCCTGGTCCTGGAAGAGCGCGGATTTGATCCGGGTGTTGCCTATGTCTATGATTAGATTTCTCATGGGGATGGATCTGCCCGCAAAATAGCCAATTCTAAAAAGGGGGGATTTTCCGAGTTCTAAAATTATCTTTGAAAACCGGGATACTTAACAAACATTAACCCATGAGCAGTATTATCTACCAGGCAATCGGACTGATGTCCGGGACTTCAGGAGATGGATTAGACATTGCCTTCTGTGAATTCGAACTCACCGATAAATGGGCATTTCGGATTTTGAATGCCAGCACAGTGCCTTTTCCTGAAGCTTTGAAAAAGAGCCTGATGCATTCCCATGAGCTAAGCGCCCTGGACTTGGCGGTTTTGGATGTAGAATTTGGAAAATGGACCGGGACCCAAGTCAAAGCATTTTGTGAAAAAATCGGGAAAAAGCCGGAAATCATCTGTTCACATGGACATACGGTGTTTCACCAGCCATCCAAGGGAATCAGTCTACAGATCGGCAATGGCTGGGCCATTCATCAGGCATCCGGCATGAAAGTGATCAATGATTTTCGGATGCTGGATGTTCAACTGGGAGGTCAAGGCGCTCCCTTGGTACCCATTGGAGACCGCTTGTTGTTTTCCGACATGGACTTCTGTCTCAACTTGGGGGGAATATCCAACGTCAGTATGGAGCACCAAGGAAAACGTATAGCTTTTGATTGCAGTCCATTTAACCTACTTCTGAACCCCATCGCAAGGGAACTGGGAAGAGAATATGACGATGGAGGCCAATGGGCATCAGAAGGAAAGGTGAATTTGGATCTGCTGGAAAAGCTCAATGCCCTATCTTTCTATAAGGTTCCCTCAGCCAAATCCCTCGGCAGGGAGGATATAGAAAGGGACTTTGAACCCCTTCTTCAAGACTCGGAAATTCCTTTAAAGGATCTTCTCTGCACCTTGGTAGAGCACTATGCCATGCAGATTGCAGCTGTCATCAAACGCTACCAAAGCCAAAGTAATCCGAGAGTGCTGATTACCGGAGGAGGGGCCTATCATCTTTATTTTATAAATAGACTGGACTTTCATTTGCAAGGCGCTTGGGAGCATTTTCCGGCTTCCTCGCAAATTATAGAATTTAAAGAAGCTTTGGTTTTTGCCTTTTTGGGAGTATTGCGTCTCAGGGAAGAGTCCAATTGCCTTGCATCAGTAACCGGAGCAAGCTCAGATTCCTGTGGCGGAGTGATTTATGGCTAATCAAGCCTCTGAAACAACTTAGGTCCGGGAAGATATTTTTCTAATTTTGCGCTGCATATAAACCCAAATCAAAAATGCAGGAATTATTAAAAAAGTTTGAGAATAAGCAACCTGAAATCATTTTCGAATGGAGTGATTCAGAATCTGAAGCAGAGGGTTGGGTAGTAATCAACTCCCTTCGGGGAGGAGCTGCCGGAGGTGGAACCCGGATGAGAAAAGGGCTGGACAGGAGGGAAGTCGAGTCCTTGGCCAAAACCATGGAGGTGAAATTTACAGTTTCCGGACCAGCCATCGGTGGGGCAAAATCAGGAATCAACTTCGATCCCAGCGACCCTAGAAAAGAAGAGGTACTCCGAAGGTGGTACAAGGCAGTCATGCCCCTACTCAAAAATTACTACGGAACAGGTGGAGATCTCAACGTAGATGAAATCCATGAAGTCATTCCAATCACCGAGTCCTATGGACTTTGGCATCCTCAGGAGGGAGTTGTCAATGGCCATTTCCACGCCAATGAACCTGAAAAAATCCGTAAGATTGGCCAATTGAGACAAGGAGTGTCCAAGGTACTTGAAGATCCCCTTTACACTCCCGATGGAGAAAAAAAATATACGGTAGCGGATATGATCACCGGATTTGGGGTAGCTGAGGCAATCCGCCACTACTACAAAATCTGGGGAGGAAATATAAAAGGCAAACGAGCCGTCATTCAAGGCTGGGGAAATGTGGGAGCTGCTGCTGCCTGCTTCCTTGCAGTTGAAGGAGTCAAAATCGTAGGGATCATTGACCGGGTAGGAGGGTTGATTAATCCGGAAGGCTTCTCTCTGGATGAGGTCAGATCTCTTTTCCTCAAACGTGAAGGAAACAAGCTGGTAGCCGATGACTTGATACCATTCGAAGAAATAAACCAAAAGATCTGGGATTTGGAAAGCGAAATCTTTATCCCTGCTGCCGCTTCCCGACTAATCACCCAGGAGCAAGCTGAGCGAATGGTGAATTCCGGTTTGGAGGTTATTTCCTGTGGTGCCAATGTCCCATTTGCCGATCCGGAGATTTTCTTCGGGCCAATAGCGGCATGGACAGATCAGCAGGTATCCGTAATCCCGGATTTCATCGCCAATTGTGGTATGGCAAGAGTTTTTGCCTACCTGATGAGCGAAAAGGCAGAAGTCACTGACCGGGCAATTTTCCGGGATGTGAGCAAGACCATAGAAAAAGCATTAAAGAAGACTTTCGCAGAAAATCCGGAAAAAACTAAACTGGCTGAAAGCTCCTTTAAAATAGCTTTGGATCAACTCGTGTAAAACCTTTCTTCCTGAATGCCCGGCTGTAGTTAATTTTTGGACAATTCAGCCGGGCCTTTCTTTTGGATAGGTGCAAATTCATGCAAAATCTGTAGTTTAGTGCTCGCCACATTGGATTTCCATCCAATTATAATTTCCTTTAATTAACCGAAAAGAATATACAGCTTACCAAATTATCCCCATGAAGAATTTTATACTAAGTTTCTCCATACTTTTCGGAATTTTATTTTTCGCAGGACCTCAGGTATCTGAAGTCCTTGCCCAAGACAACCCCGTAGAGCAAAACTATCTGGCTCAAGCCGATCATCAATCTGTAGATCATTCCAGTGCCGGTGAACACCAAGTTGATGCCGACCATGGAGAAGCCGCACACCATACACCTCCTACCTGGCTGGTGATTCCTTTTGTGGCATTGTTGCTGATGATTGCCACAGGACCTTTGTTTTATGAGCATTTCTGGCATCACAACTATCCAAAAATCGCAGTAGGGTTAGCCATTTTGGTAGTAGTCTATTATCTATTTGTATTGGAAAATGTCCATGGACCAGTACACGCTTTAGCAGAATATGTTCAGTTTATAGCCCTCTTGGCTTCACTTTACATTGCCTCTGGAGGCATCCTGATTGAAATTGATAAAAAAGCCACACCTCTGGCCAATGTTACCCTACTGGTTATTGGTGCATTGATCTCCAACCTGATTGGTACAACCGGAGCTTCCATGTTGTTGATCCGTCCCTTTATTCGACTGAACAAAGGAAACATACAACCTTATCATATTATCTTCTTCATCTTCATGGTGAGTAATATTGGAGGTTCCTTAACCCCAATTGGCGACCCTCCACTTTTCCTTGGATTCCTGAAAGGAATTCCATTCTTCTGGACCTTTGAGCACAACTGGCCTGCTTGGGTTTTTGCATTGCTGCTTCTTGCTTTGGTATTCTATGTTATAGACCGGAAGTTCGGACGCTCTGCTGATGATTCAGAAGTAGAGGCTAATAATTATACCAACAAGTTCACCCTCATCGGAGTCAAGAATTTTGGATGGCTGTTCATCGTAATCTGTTCTGTGTTCCTAGATCCAAACGTAATCGAATGGGTACCTTCCATTCAATATGACGGGCAGAAATTCTCCTTCCTACGTGAGATCATCATGCTTTCTGTGGCCTTTTTATCTTACCGATTTGCAGATCAGAAGGCAATCCAAGGCAATGAATTCAACTTCGAACCAATCCGTGAAGTGGCATTCATCTTCATCGGTATTTTCGGTACCATGATGCCAGCATTGGAATTGGTAGGTAACTTTGCAAAATCTCCTGAAGGAGCAGCATTGATCACGCACAATACCCTTTATTGGGGGACTGGTACACTTTCTGGGTTCCTGGACAACGCACCAACCTACCTTAATTTCCTTGCAGCAGCCATGGCTTCCAAAGGCGCCTCCATCAATAATATCGAAGAGGTGCGCCAATTTGCCGCAGACGGATTCCATGATTCAGCCTTTGAACTGATGGCCATCGCCGTAGCCTCCGTATTCTTTGGTGCGATGACCTATATCGGAAATGGTCCAAACTTCATGGTGAAGTCTATTGCAGAGCAAAGTGGAATTAAGATGCCTTCTTTCTTTGGCTATATCATCCGCTTCTCTTTGCCAATTTTGCTTCCGCTTCTATTTATTGTTTGGCTAGTCTTCTTTGCTTTTGTTTAACTATTCCAGTTACTAAAAAGCAAAAACGGTCTGGTGAAAAATCACCAGACCGTTTTTTATTAAAACTTTCATTTGTTCATCAAAACCAAGAGGATTTGGAGCCTCTGGCGAGAAAAACCCAATTTTTTAGGAGTTTTTTTTCAACAAACGAGTATGTTGAATCGTATTGATTATGAATCAATTATAAGCCATGAAAGCCAATCATTTTTTCCTGATCTTCTGCCTTCTTTTTTTGCTGTCCTGTTCGGAAGAAGACTATCTCCCTAGAGGAAGTCAACTTCTTTTGAACCCTAATTTATCCCTATACCAGGATTCTGTTTTTCCTTGGGCTCCTAGGTTTCCAAATGAAATTCAGTATGGAGTCAGTAGAGAGGTATTCTTGACTGGAAATCGATCACTCTTCATTGAGAATAAGGAAAGGTCCTCCGCTAATTCAGCTACTTGGATTCAAACCTACACTGGACCAATGCCTGCACCGGGAAGCACATTGGAGCTCATGGCTTTTGTAAAAGGAGAAAATGTGGTAGACTTGACGGCAGGAGGTAGAGTGCACATTGGGATAAAGGTCTTTCCCTTCGAAACGAGCGAAAGTAGAAATGCTTTCGCTACAAATGAACAACTATTACAAGGGGATTTCGATTGGATCCTGTTGAAGGCAACTTTAGAAAACTTCCCAAAAGATGCGGAAAAAATTCAGGTTAGTTTGTTTGTGCCTGATTTGACATTGGGAAAAGTTTACTTTGATGAGATTAACCTTTATGCGAGGTAAAGTCCAAGCTTAAGAACGCTGCAGTTTTTTCACTTCATCATATCGAAAACAATCCACCAAATGATCATTGACCAAGCCTGCCGCTTGCATATGGGCATAAATGGTGGTGCTTCCCAAAAATTTAAATCCACGCTTTTTCAAATCCTTGGCAAGGCGGTCTGATTCGGGCGAGGTAGCAGGAGCATCTTTTATGCTTTGAAGTTTATTTTGGATAGGTTTACCTCCAACAAATCCCCAGATATAATCGGAAAAGGAACCAAACTCTTTTTGTACCTCTTGAAATCTCTGGGCGTTGTTGATAGCAGCTTTGATCTTTAGTTTATTCCGGATGATGCCCGGCTCCTGAAGCAGTTCCTCGACATAACTCTCTGGGAAGTCGGCCACAACTCTATAATCGAAGTCGGCAAATGCTTTTTTGTAACCCTCCCGTTTTTTGAGAATGGTCGCCCAACTCAAACCTGCTTGTGCCGATTCCAAAACCAAAAATTCAAAATGAACCCGATCATCGTATACAGGAACACCCCATTCTTCATCGTGGTATTTTACATATTCCTCAAAGGAGAGGCACCAAGGGCATCGGGTTTGGTTTTCTGAAGGTTTCATCCAAGTATCTTTTGTTTAAAAGTAGAAAAGGTTTGCGATTTCCTTCGGAATGGCCTTACTTTTTGTCATGCAAGATTTCCCAACAGGTATTCCTACTTCCCGTCTTGAAATTAGCGCAAAAGCCTACCGCCAAAACATCCGCTACTTACGTTCCGAAATAGGGCCCAAGCCAACCATCTCCGCCGTGGTAAAAGGAAATGCCTATGGACATGGAATCGCCCAAGTCGTTCAAATTGCAGAGAAAACAGGGATCCGACATTTTAGCACCTTTAGTTCGGATGAAGCGTGGACAGTTAGAAAGCATTCTACCAAAAATTCCGAAATCATGATTATGGGGATGCTATATGAGGAAGAGTTGGAGGATTTGATTCGTTCGGGTATTAGTTTTTATGTGTTTGATTTTCAGCGTTTGGAGCGTGCCATTGAAGTTTCCAATCGGATCGGAATCCCTGCAAAAATTCATGTGGAATTAGAAACTGGTTTTCATCGAACAGGCTTCGAATGGGAGGACCGGGAAAAATTGGTGGAGCTTCTTCAACAAGGAAAAGATCAGGTGATTTTGGAAGGGCTATGTACGCATTATGCCGGGGCAGAAAGTGTGAGCAATTATGTCCGCGTGAAAAAGCAGATCGCCGTTTATTATGATTTCAAAAATTACCTATCCGAAAACAAGCTGTTTTTTAACCGTTATCATTCCGCCTGTTCGGCCGCAACATTGATATTTCCGGAAACCATCATGGATATGGTTCGAATTGGGATTGCCGGATATGGTTTTTGGCCAACCAAGGAAACCTACTTTGCCAAGTTGAAAGACCTCCCTAAAAACAACAAAAACCCTCTGAAAAGACTGATTACCTGGAAAAGTCAGGTAATGAGTTTGAAAAAAGTGGAAATGGGTGAGTTTGTGGGTTATGGAAATAGTTTTATGGCTTTGAGAGAAATGATGTTGGCGATTGTCCCCGTAGGCTATGGGCACGGGTACAGCCGATTGCTGAGTAATTCCGGTCAGGTGTTGATCGGAGGAAAATATTGTCAGGTGGTGGGAACGGTAACCATGAATGCGATCGCGGTGGACATTTCAGCGATGAAGGGGGTGAAAATCGGCGACGAGGTCGTCATGATTGGCAAACAAGGAAGACAGGAAATTACGGTTGCGAGTTTCTCGGAATCAACCCAACAGGTCAATTATGAATTATTGACCCGACTTCCACGGGACATTCCCCGAAAGATCATCGATTGAAATTGTATCAGGAATTCCAGATTTTCCATGCCGCCTCGGCCTGAAGTTCCAGCATTTCGAGGCCATTTTTAGCCTTTCCCCCTCGATCCAGGCAAGCCTTCATCAAGGTGGTGATCTCCGGATTATAAACCAAGTCATATACAAAATGCACAGAATTCAGATGATCAACCGGAATATCCGGCATGTCCTCAGTCTTGGGATAAGTACCCAAAGGAGTACAGTTGATCAACAAGTGATACCCTTGAATCAAGTTTGGATCTTGATGCAAATCGGAATAGGTAATTTGATTTTCTCCGGCAGTTCTTGAAACCGACAGGAACTCTAAGCCCATATCTGAAAGAGCCTGCTTAATGGCCTTGGACGCACCACCTGTTCCCAAAACCAAGGCTTTGGGCTTTGTCCTTCCTAGCCATTTTTCCAAGGATTCCTTAAAACCAATGTAATCCGTGTTGAAGCCTTTGAGTTTTCCTGGACGGATTTGGATACAATTGACAGCACCGATTTTAGCGCATGCCGGATCCAGCTCATCCAGATAAGCCATCACTTCCTGCTTGTAGGGAATGGTTACGGACATGCCCTCCAGTTTAGGGTTTGCCTTCAGCACTTCCGGAAAATCCTGAATGCTTGGAATTTCATAAAGATCAAAGCGGCAGTCCTGAATATGCTCACGTTCAAATTTGGCAGTAAAGTATTTTTTCGAAAAAGAATGTCCCAAAGGGTACCCTATCAAACCAAATTTTCTCATGACTTCTTCAATTGATTTGCGAGCAAGTCTATTCCTAAAACAAGCAAAATCCCTCCAACAAATCCCGCTATTGCCAAGCCTACAAAAGGTTCCTGACCCACTTGCGCTAAATACTCACTTGGAAGGAGATTTTCTGTAAGAAAGGGCTTTTGCTCTCCTGAAGAAGAAATTCGGTATTCAGTTACGATTTTCCAAGGCCAGAGCTTATTGACCGATCCTAACATAAAGCCTGAAAGCAAACCTATGGTGGTCGAGTGAAATTTGCGCAGCAACCAAGAAATCACCCGACTAAAAGAAAGAATTCCGACAATGCAACCCAGAGCAAAAAGACCCAAAGTCAAAATATCCCTCTCAGAAACAGCATGGAGAATGGTCTCATATTTTCCCAAGATCAACAGAATAAAACTTCCGCTGATACCGGGCAGGATCATCGCACAAATGGCAATGGCACCGGAAACAAAAGTAAACCAAAGTGCATCCGGTGAGGAAGTAGGAGGCAATTCTGTAACCCAATAGGCTATTGCAGTTCCTAGTAAAACAGAAACTACCACACCCAAATGCCAGCGTTTGATTTCTTTCAGGATCATAAATGCGCTGACCAAAATTAATCCGCAGAAAAATGACCAAAGGACTACAGGATGCTCAATCATCAGATAGGTGATGAGCCTGGAAAGAGTAAAAATACTGGTGAGTATCCCCAATAATAAACTCAGGAGAAAGCTGCCATTTACTGATTTGTAAAATCCCTTGAGATCAAACTTGACCAGCAATGTCAAATTTTCCCGATTGAAGGAATTGATACTATCCAGCAATCTTTGGTAGATCCCGGTGATCAGGGCAATAGAGCCTCCCGATACTCCGGGTACAATGTCCGCTGCCCCCATGGCCATCCCTTTGAGGTAGATCAGTAGGTATTTTTTGATTAAATCCATGAACAAAAATAAAGGCTGACCAGAATGAATTCTGATCAGCCCGATTAGATTCTGCTAATTACAATTTGATTTCTCCCAAAAAATGGTCGAATGTGTCGCCTCTGAGTCCGAGACGAATGGTCTCCAAAGGAATCACTTCCGCTGGACTGATGTTTCCAAGGTTTACATTGGCACCCAAAAGCTTGATAAACCAAACCTGCTGGGACTTAATTGGGGCTTCCCAAATGATGCGCTCTTCAGGAACTTGAGTGAGGATCTCCTCAACCAATCCCTGACGTACTTCACCCGAGTCTCTGAAAAGTCCTACGTTTCCACCTTCTCTGGCTTCCCCGATTACTTTCCAAGCACCCGCCTGAAGCTCGGTTTGCATCTGCTCGATCCACTTATAGGGAGGGATAATCTTGGCAGCGTCTTTGGAACCCACCTCAGACAAAACAGTCACCTGCTGGGAAAGGGTGGAAATAAACTCACACTTTTTGTCGTGATTTAGGGAAATGGAGCCGTCGGAAACCTCTGCGTAACCCAAGTCATATTTATCCAGAACCTTTCGGTAATCATCAAATTGACCTCGTACGATAAAGGCTTCGAAAAGTGTTCCTCCAAAATAAACCGGGATGCCGGCGGATTTATAGATCGCGATTTTCTCAGCGAGATGCTTGGTCACGTAAGATGTGGCCCATCCCAATTTGACAATGTCCACAAAATCGGAGCAGCTGTCTACAAAATCTTCCACGGCACGAAGGCTGAGGCCTTTGTCCATGGCCATAGTAAATCCCGTGGTACGCGGCTTTTCAGTACGTACAGGGATGTTCTTTAGCACATAATTCATTCGCTTGTATTAGTTTAGGGCTGGAGATTCTCATCTCTATACTGGGCAATCAGCTTGTAGATGGCCTTTTGCTTTTCCAGCTCGGGCATCAAATCATACAAAACTGTATGCCGATCAAAGTCCAAAGTTAAGCCATTTTCCAAATATGAAAACGCCTCTTTGTAATTGCCCATTTTGATTTGATAAACAACCATTCGATAATAGAGCTCCGCCTCCTCGGGCAACTCCTCTATTCCTTCCCGAATTACATCAATCGCTTCCTCGAATCTGTTCTGGTCAAAATAAATCACAGACAGGTTGACATAGGTTTCCATGATGCCGGGCTCCAGATTGATGGCCTCTTCATAGGCTTCCGAACTGGCCTGTAGATTTCCCAGGTTAAATTCCGCATCTGCCAATCCTACCCAATAATTCGGGTTTTCTTTGCTGAGATTCAGTGCTTTTTTGAAATAGTGGATGGCTTCAAAGAATTTCTCCTTTTTGAGCATGCACATTCCCAAGCCAAACCAAGCATCGTCATACTCCTCATCCAGCTTGGCGGATTTTTTGAAATATTTGAAGGCTTCATCAACTTTTCCCAACTTTTCATAGGCAGCACCCATGTAGCAGCAGTTTTCCGCATTGGCGCCTTCACAGTTGATGGTATTCTGGTACGCCTCTAAAGCAAGCTCGTATTGCTGGGTATTCATCAGGGCATTGCCCAAATTGAAATAAGCTGAAGCAAAGGAATCATCAATCAAAAGCGCATAATCATAGGCCTTGATGGCTTCTTCAAACCTGCCAAGCCGGTTATAAACTACCCCCAAATTGTACCATGCACCCGCACTGTAGGGATCTTGATCGATAAATTCCTGATAAAAAGTGAGGATCTCGTCAAAAGATCCATCCTCTTCGGTGATCATGGCCAGCTGAAACAGGGCGTCCTCATGGTTGATCCGGATCTTCACCGCCTCCTTGAAAGCCTCACTTGCTTTCTCATTGTCCCCTTTGGCTCGAAATAGATTTCCCAAGGAATAATAAACCTCGGCCTTATCCTCTGCAAGTGGAAGAAAACGCTCCAACAACTCAATGCCCTCTTGGGGATTTCCAGCAAGAATATAGGCATTGCCCAAGGCAAGTATAATTTCCTCGTTATTGGGAGAGATGTTGTTGATGTTTTCCAGGATACCCAACCCTTCCTCCAATTCATCATTGAAGATCAGGCACTGGGCTTTCAGTAATTTGATTTCCACTGAAAACGGGAATTTCTCCAGGGCGAATTCAGAGGCTCTTAAAGCTTTTAGGAATTTTTGCTGATCGAAATAAAATCGAATGATGTCTTCCAGTTCTTCCTCTTCAAAATAAAGATCGAGATTGGCTTTCAGGGAATTCTCAAACCGCTCAACAAGCTTTTTGTCGTTTTCCCAATCTTGGTCGTGATCTCCTGTCATTCAGATGTGTTATGGTTTACTTAAGATACCAAATATTCCGGTCTCTCAAAATCGTGATTTGTTAAATTTTTCCAAGCCTATCACTTTCTATTCAAGCTTGGAGTTGGTCTGCGGAATGTGGATAACGAAGGGGATGAAAAATAAGTTTATTTAGCCCATAAAAAGGTGTCTTTCAGGTCTCTGTATTTGAATTCTAGCAGGCTGGTAGCTTTGGTGTTGTCGTAGGTGATTTTTTGGGTTGAAAGCATCGCAGTTTTATTATTTAGGGGGTTTTTGCTCAACCCCAATTTTCTGGAAATTGAGGCATAAAGAACTGCAAGTCGCAACATCAGGGAATTGGTAGGACGGTGTGGCGCTTTTTTTCCAAAGGCCTCGGCCATTATCTGGAAAAACTCCTTATAAGGCATGCTTTCTTTATTCAGAATAAAACGCTTTCCCCAGGCTTCCTTTTCCACCAATAACCGCACCATCTCTGCAGCATCTCGCACATCCAGATAATTCACATTCCCGGAAGGGTAAAATGAATTTTCTTCCAGCACATAGTGATAAATGGCGGTACTGCTTCTATCGTCACTGATCTTCCCCAGCAAAACAGATGGGTTGACTACCATTAAATCCAGGCCTTCCTGTTCCCCTCTCCAGGCCTCTAGCTCTCCCCAGTACTTGGAAATGGCATAATCCGTATTAAAGGGAGATTCAGTCCATTTGAAATCTTCATCATAGAATTGCTGTTCCGGGGCTCTACCGATGGCCGCCACAGAACTCACATGAACAAGCTTTCTGACTTCGGTTTGGAGCATTGCATTGACCAGATTTGCTGTACCCCTGACATTGGTTTCATAAAGCTGATCTGTATCTGCCGGATCATAGGAAACCATTCCTGCCACATGAATTACCAGATCTTTTCCGGAAATAGCTGATTCCAGGGAATCCACATCCGATAGTGCTCCCTCATGCCAATGAATTGGAAAATCCACATCCTCAAGCAAACGCGTAGATGAACCGGGTCTTTTGATCCCATGGATCTCTCCAAGGGAGGCAAATTCCTTTGCCAAATAACTTCCCAAAAGTCCAGTGATACCGGTAATGAGGATTTTCATGCGTTCAAATTCTTATAAATCCGTGTTTTTCCAATTGGCCTCTTGAAGTTGCCGATAATATTTTGTTTGCGGAAGGGTCCCCAAGACCTCCAAATAGCGGTCATTGTGGCAATCCGTACCCAAGAACTTGATCAGGCCTTTTTTCAAGAGCATTTCTGCAAATTCCTTCACCTCTCTGGAATAAAAGCCGGTGAAGGAAAGCAAATTTACCTGAAACAAAATATTGCGATCAATCAGATCCTTGAGCAATTCCTTGTTGAAAATAAGATATTGATAGCGTTCAGGATGTGCAAGAATTGGTTTGTATCCTGCCATTTCCAATTGGAACAGTACTTCAAAGAGCATCTGGGGCTTATTAACAAAGCCTGTTTCCACCAAAATATACTGATCCCCAAAAGTAAGCAGTGGTTCACCGGCCTCCACCTTTTCCAAAAGAACCTCGTCCATGAAATATTCCGCTGCCGCTTCGATTTCCATAGCTATTCCCTCCGAGGCAACCTCCCGTTTCAGATCTTCCAGCCCCATGTGGATGATTTCAGGGGTGTTTCTGAAAAATTCCGACATGATATGAGGGGTAGTAATGAGTTTTCGAAGTCCAAAGTCAGCTAGTTGCTTGATCAGTCTAATTGATTCTTCCATAGACTTGGATCCGTCATCAATACCGGGGATCAGGTGGGAATGCATATCCACCTGCATCCAACTCAAATCCAGTGGCTCTTTGACTTGCTCCTTTTTTTTGAAAAAATCAAAAATCCCCATTACAGTCCTCCTTTGCTTATTTGCTTAAACTCCTCAAGAGTGGGCCAATAGCTGTCTTTTTCAGAAATAATGGGTTCACTGACCTGCCAGTCAATTCCCAAATCGGGATCGTTCCAGATGATCCCTCCTTCAGCTGGTTTATTGTAGTAATTGGAGCACTTGTAGACGAATACAGCATCCTCCAACACGGAAAACCCATGTGCAAATCCCGCTGGAATGTACAACAGGTTATGTTTCTCAGTGTCAAGGGTAACAGTCAATGATTGACCAAAGGTTGGGGAATCCTTTCTGAGATCCACAACGGCATCCAGTACTTTCCCTTGAATGACCCGCACTAATTTGGCCTGGGCAAAGGGCGAATGTTGGAAATGCAATCCTCTAACGGTTCCCTTTTGGGAATAAGACTGATTGTCCTGCACCCAGCCATGATCCACCCCAAAAGGGCTTAGCCAGTCCTCCCGGTACGATTCAAAAAAATAACCTCTTTGGTCCTTGAATACAGTCGGGAAAATCTCCAAAACACCGGAAAGTGATGTTTCTTTTACTTGAGCCATAGGGAGCTGTTGGTTTAATTCAAACAGACAGTAAAATAACCACGAGCAAAAACACTATCCTAATCAATTTTGGAGAAATATACCGAACTTTGCAGGCTACAGGCTGATTTTCAGTAGAGCATCCGTTTGATTCTGTTCAGAAAAGAAACTAAAAATCCCAAAGCCTGCTTTTATTCCTAGATTCAAACAGCACATGAGCAAATTTTCGCGCAAGCTTCAAAAATTACACGATACTGCACCCAAGCAGGAAACCGCAGTCTTAGTCAGCGTCATCCGACAAAACCAAAGCGAACAGGAAACGGAGGAGCATCTGGATGAACTGGCCTTCCTGACCGAAACTCTAGGCGTAAAGGCTGTTTACCGTTTTACCCAAAAAATGGAAAAACCCGATATCCGCACCTTTGTGGGTAAAGGAAAGTTGGAGGAAATCCAGGCCTATGTGGAGCATTTTGGGGTGGATATGGTCATTTTCGATGATGACCTTTCTCCTTCGCAGATGAAAAACCTGGAGAATGAACTGAAGGTAAAAGTCTATGATCGGTCTTTGTTGATTCTGGATATTTTCCTGAAACGGGCTCAAACAGCCCAAGCAAAAACCCAGGTGGAATTGGCCCGCTACCAATACCTTTTACCAAGATTGACCCGCATGTGGACGCACTTGGAACGTCAGCGAGGAGGAACTTCTACCCGAGGCGGTGCCGGTGAAAAGGAAATCGAAACGGATAAGCGGGATATCCGAAATAAAATCTCCCTCCTTAAAGCCAAATTGAAGGAGATTGAAAAACAAGGAGAGACCCAGAGAAAAGGCCGAAAGGGTATAGTCCGTGTTGCTTTGGTTGGTTATACCAACGTAGGAAAGAGCACCTTGATGAACCTCATCACCAAAACTGATATTCTGGCCGAAAACAAACTGTTTGCGACTGTGGATTCAACGGTTCGGAAAGTTGTCCTGGATAATATTCCCTTTCTGCTTTCGGATACGGTTGGGTTTATCCGAAAACTTCCGACCCACTTGATCGAATCCTTCAAATCTACCTTGGACGAAATTAGAGAAGCGGACCTACTGGTCCATGTGGTGGATATTTCACATCCCAGCTTTGAGGATCATATTTCCGTGGTCAATCAGACCCTGAGAGAAATCAAAGCCGGTGACAAGCCCGTTTTGTTGGTTTTCAACAAGATAGACTTGGTGGAAACTATGCCGTCCGAAGAAAAAATCCAAGAGATGAGCGAATTGGAACTGGAGGAAGCCAACTATTTGGATTTTCAGGCTTTATCCGATGCTTATGAAAAGAAAAATGGGATCAAGCCGGTATTTATGGCAGCAGCAAGTGGACTCCATGTTGAGGAATTCCGGGAGGCTCTGGTCAACGAAGTCAAAAAGCAGCATAGAAAAATCTACCCGCATTACCTGGAAGATCAGGTGGTCTCTTTTGATCAGACCGAAGAAAAGTAAACTGAATTTTGAAGGCCCTTTTCACTGAATCAGTCCAGAACTAAAAAAGTCCTGCTTCTCATGAGAGGCAGGACTTTTTAAATACCTAAAAACAAACTTTTAGAACTTCATACTCACTCCCAACAGGAAGTTGGTTCCTGCCATTGGGTAATAGTAATTTTCTGTAATCAATTCTCTTCCTGAATCTCCCGGCACGAAATAGCTAAAGGTGTAGCCATTCGGCTCATACATCTCATTGAAGATATTATTGATCAGGAGATTCACTTCCAATCCCTTGAAGAAACGAGGCTGTGCCACATAACTGATCCGAAGGTCATTGGTAAAGAATGCATCCAAAGATCTTGATTCATTGGAGGAATTGTCCAAAAACTGTCTGCCCACGTATTTGCTCAACCAGTTTAGCGAAAGGTTTTTCACCGGTTTAAATTCTATCATGGCTGAACTTACCACGTTTGGTGAAAATGCGATATCTGTATCGGTGTAGCTGAAGCTTTCCTGACGGAAATCCTCCACACTATAGTCATCCACATATTCGGTAAACTCCTTGATCTTGTTTTGGCTCAGGGCAATATTAGCTCCCAAGGTCCAAGCTTTGGATACTTGGTAAGCTCCGTCCAACTCAAGTCCTGCCCGGTAGGAAGAGGCCACGTTTTCGCGGATATAGGCTCCGACATCATTGATCTGTCCGGTAAGGATCAACTGATCTTTGTAGTCCATGTAGTAAAGGTTGGCATTGTAGGAGAAATTTCCTGCCTTGGCTCTGACACCAGCTTCAATATTGTTCAAGCGTTCCGGTCTTGGCACTTCGGTGATCGGGTTATCGGTAAAATCTGATCTGGTGGGTTCACGGTTTGCTACGGCATAACTAGCATACCAGGTCTTTCCTAGATTTTCATAGCTCAGACCAAACTTGGGATTGAAGAAGGTATAATTTTCTCCACCATCTACAATTCTTTGATCATCATTGACGCCTTCAAAAGAGTAATTAATCCCTCTTACCTGTAAATCACCAAATAGATTCAGGCCTGTACTTACCTCATAGGTTGCTTTTGCATAAATATTCCTATCATCCTTGATGGCATTGTTATCATAGTAGCGATCTCGGATATTGAGATCTCCGGCAATTCGTGCCCAGATGATTTCTCCAAAATGCCCTCCATCATATCGGTTGGCTCCTCCACCCAGAACCAAGTCCAGTTTACCATCTGTGGAAACGTAATTGACAGAGCCCACGAACCCAAAGAAATCATTGTCCAGCCATCTTCTGCGGATGATGTCTGTGCGGGAAATCAACTCCTCTCCGATCTGCACGTCTGGTAATCCGTACCTGGAAAACTTGTCATCAGCCCGAAACTGCTCATAATATCCTCTTCCATATGTATAATGCAGGGCCAGATTGGTCTTCCAGTTGGAGCCGTACTTTCCGGTATAGATCAACTGGTAATGATCCTGCTGATAATTGTCCGTTTCGTTATCGTAGGTGTAGTAATTGGAGGTTCTGTCAGTCTCCAACAAATACTCCGGAAGACCCCACCAAGACTGGTAGGTTTGCTCTTTTCCGGAGAAAACATTGACCTTCACCACATGCTTTTCACCATAATATCCACCGGAAACAAAATAACTTCCCAAATCCGAAAAGGCTCTGTCCACATATCCGTCAGAAGTAATTTTGGAAAGTCTGGCATCCACGGCAAAATGGTTGTTGAGCAATCCGGTCCCAGCCTTTACAGTGTGCTTCCACGTGTTGAATGAACCCACACTGTTGTCCACTTCTGCATAAGCCTCATCTCTACGGGTGTCGGTCTGGAAGTTCAAGCTGGCCCCAAAAGTAGCCGCACCGTTGGTGGAGGTACCCACTCCTCTCTGGATCTGCACATTGTCTACAGAGGAGGCAAAATCCGGCATATTCACCCAAAAAACCCCGTGTGATTCTGCGTCATTAAGCGGGATTCCGTTTACTGTTACGTTGATTCGGGTTTGGTCTGTGCCACGGATTCTTAGCCCGGTATAACCTACCCCTGCACCAGCATCGGAGTGAGTCACCACAGAAGGCGTAAAATTGAGCAGGATTGGAATATCCTGACCCAGATTTCGCTTTGCGATGTCTCTCTTGCCAATAGTTTGGAAAGTGGTTGGAGTTGTTTCAGAGGCCCTTGTGGAGGAAACGATAAATTCCTCTGTCATAAAATCCTGACTAGTCAGCCTGATTTCGAGCTCCCCAGAAAAAGGAAGAGTCAAAGTTTGTCTATAGGTCTCATATCCTAGATAAGAAACCCTCAGCTCAATTTCCCCTTGGGGTAATTTGCTCAATGTAAAATTTCCTTTGGAATCAGTAACGGCACCTCTTCCCAGTTTTTCAGTCCAAACGGAAGCTCCTGTAAGTGGCTCCCCGCTTTGGGCATCCAGAACTTTCCCGCTCAATGATTCCTGAGCCATAGCTGAAAATGCGGCCAGCCAAAAGGCCAGACCAAGTAATACGTTTTTCATTTGTTTTTACCCTTTCGGGTGATTGAGTGAAACATTAGAAAACTTAGGGGAAGCTTTCCGTGATTGTTTACCCGTGTCGCGCAATGAAATGGAACAGGAAAAACCGAATGGTACCAAGTCCGGCACTCCGAATTCAAATACTCTTTTACGCTTTCTCATTTGCCTTCGCCGGCATTACCCGGATCAGGTCGTATGGGTATGATCTCAGCCCGTTGTATTAAGGCACCCCTTATGATCTGAGAGCAAAGGTACAGTGGAAAAGTTTGTTTCCAAGGCTTCAAAACAAAAAAAGGGGCTTCAAAAAAGCCCCTACTTAAAATATCAAGAGAATTTCTTTACAAATCATCCTCCTCAAAATCGTCCTCTTCTCCGGCTCCCATATCAAACATAGAGCTGAACAAATCCTTGAACTGCAGACCTGTATCGAGCATTTTTTTACTCAATTGGGAATATTCGGCCAAACCATGCAGCGCGAATTCCATGAAAAATTCCTTCTCCTTTTCAGGAAGATTCTTGACCATCTGGGTCACTACATCTTCCAATCCCGGTACAGAATGCAGCAAGGTCTTGTATTCCTTATCGGATTGGGAGGCTAAAATGTCCAGGACATTTCCCTCCCCAAACCAGGCCAACGGAATCACGTAGGGGTTTCCTTCCCGGTCTTTTTTCTTTTGCTCCGGAGATGGAAAATAATTGGCAAACTGAGTTCGAATAGCTTTACCGATCAGATTGTAAGCCACCAAACCTGCACCTTCCTGCTCTCCCTCATAGACCAATTCCACTTTTCCGGTAATGGCCGGGATCACGCCAATGAGATCCGCAACCCGGACTACGGTATTGTTTTCCCCGTTCAGGTACAAACGTCTTTCCGCTGCTGAAATCAAATTCTCATAGGCAGAGATGGTCAATCGGGCAGAAACCCCGCTTTTTTCGTCCACATATTCAGAATTTCTGGCCTCTATCGCGATCTGCTCGATCAGATCCTTCATCAGCTCAGGTACATGGATTTGCTGTACGGGCTTCCCGTCCAAATTTGCCTCTTGAGCGGTAATCCTTTTTCCGATCTCAATGGATTTGGGATAGTGGGTAATAATCTGGCTTTCGATCCGGTCCTTCAGCGGGGTTACGATACTTCCCCGGTTGGTATAATCCTCCGGGTTGGCAGTAAAGACAAACTGAATGTCCAAAGGCAATCTCAGCTTAAATCCACGGATCTGAATATCTCCTTCCTGCAATATATTGAACAGGGCCACCTGGATTCGGGCCTGCAGATCCGGCAACTCGTTTATCACAAAGATGGAACGGTGGGAGCGGGGTACCAATCCGTAATGTATCACCCGCTCGTCATTATAGCTTAGCTTCAAAGTAGCTGCTTTAATGGGATCCACATCGCCGATCAGATCCGCAACCGAAACATCTGGTGTAGCCAGTTTTTCGGTATAGCGATCCTCTCTGTGCCACCAAGAAATCGGGGTCTGATCACCTTTGGACTCTATCAATTCTTTCGCATAGGAACTCAAAGGATGAAGTGGATCATCATTGAGTTCAGAGCCTTCTACTACGGGAACATACTCGTCCAGCAACAAAGTCATCATTCGGGCAATTCTGGTCTTAGCCTGTCCACGAAGTCCCAACAAATTGATGTTGTGACGAGACAAAATAGCCCGTTCGATGTCCGGTATCACGGTGTCCTCATATCCCCATATTCCGGCAAAGACATTTTCCTTTGCCTTGATTTTCTCAATCAAATTATCCCTAAGCTCCTCCTTGATGGATTTGGGAAGGTATCCGGCAGCTTTGAGCTGTCCCAGGTTTTTTATTTGGAGCAATTCGTGTGCGGTAAGTTTTTTATAATCCATGCTCAAAAGCGTTTCGTACGGTTTCTTCTGTAATCTTCGAAAATCAGGTCCCCAAGTCCTTTCAGGCTACTATAGTAAGCATTGCCGTTGTTGACTTTGGTAAACTCCTTGACAAATTCCTTCAGATAGGGGTCAGAAGCAATCATAAAGGTGGTTACCGGGATTTTCAGTTTTCGGCATTGAGCGGCCAATTTGAGGGTTTCACTCAGAATTTTGCTGTCTATGCCAAAGGCATTTTTATAGTATTTGATCCCAACTTTCAGACAGGTAGGCTTTCCATCAGTGATCATAAATATCTGCTTGTTTGGATTTTTCCTTCTGCGCAGGAGGTCCATGGCCAATTCCAATCCTGCTACCGTATTGGTATGATAGGGTCCAACTTGGAGATAAGGCAAATCCTTGATTTCGATTTGCCAGGCATCATTTCCAAAAACGATTATGTCCAAGGTATCTTTAGGATATCTCGTTTTGATCAGTTCGGCCAAGGCCATGGCAACCTTTTTGGCTGGAGTGATTCGATCCTCTCCATACAAAATCATGGAGTGGGAAATATCGATCATCAACACCGTGGAAGTCTGGGAACGGAATTCCTTTTCGTGGATTTCCAGATCATTTTCCGTCAGGAGGTAATCGCCCGAAAAACCATGATTGATTTGGGCATTTCGAAGTGAGTCTGTCAGGGCAATCTGATCCAGGTTATCGCCAAATTCATAGGCCCGACGGTCGGTGCCCCGCTCTTCTCCCTGACCTGAATGGGTGGTCTTATGCTGACCTGATTTTCCCCGCTTCAGTTTTCCGAAAATCTCTTCCAAGGCGCTCTTTCGGATGCTTTGCTCGGCTTTTCCGGTGATTTTGAATTCTCCTTTTTGGTTTTCCTCAGTCAGATAACCTTTGGTTTTCAGGTCCTCAATGAAATCGCCAATTCCATAATTGGGGTTAGTGAGATTATATCGTTTATCCAGATTGCTTAACCAACTCAATGCCTCGGCAACATCCCCACCGGACATGGTTACCAACTGCAAAAATATATTGAGCAGGTTCTCAAAGGTGTTTTTCTCAGGGTCCTGAGTTGGTATATACTGGGAAAATCGGAATCCTTTCATATGGGAAACAACAAGAGAAGGGGCTTTGGAGTTTAATAGATAGGACAATTTCAGAAAAAAGATGAAGAACTATCACCTAGCAGTGGGAATTGTGACGGGGGTTTTGATTGTTTTCGTCACGCTGATTCAGTTGGAAGTAGCCCTAGTTTTGATATGGCTTATTTTTATTTCGGGGCCTGTACTGATTTTTTGGATGGTCTGGGCTGTGCTGAAGGCCCCTGTAGAAATCAAGGACAGCTTTGATAAAAAGTGGTATCAAAACCATTGATTATTCCCATATACATTGAAATGAGTTTGATCTAAAATTTCCAGGAAAAGTATATATTTAACTCAACTGGAATCCATTAAAATCAATAAGCCTCAATTTTTCGATGCGTCTGAAATTTCTATTGAAAGCTTTTTTTGTCATTGTTTTATGGATAGGTTTTCAATCAAGTATTGTAAGAGCCCAATCAACAGCAATACTTTATGATGATTGGGCAGAAAAATTTCAGGAGCTGACATCAGAACAAAATTTTACAGATGAATCCTTATTCCGCAATTTATCTAGTCTCGATTCCCTAGAAGTGAACCGTTTTTTATTAGAAACTGAAAAGCAAATCCGTTCCGAATACCCTAATGCTTTAGCAAAATTCCTTTTTTTCAAAGTCCAATTTATGTTGGCGAAAAATCCCCATTTGGATTTCAATACGATTTTAGGCCTATTAAACGATATGTTATTGGCTGCTTATGAATCCCAAGACGAATTACTTATAGGACAAACTTACCGGAATTTTGCCTTTATAATGGTCCATTTTCAGCGGTACGACTTTGCTGCACCTTATGCCTTGGGAGGTGTGCAATTAGTAGAAAAAATAAAACCAAAACTCATTCAACCCTTTGATTATCTTATGCTGGGAGGGTTGCTTTTCGAGGCTAGAAATTATGAAGAAGCGATCTTCTATGCCAAAAAGGGTCTCACAGGCACAGAGAGTAAAGAATCAAAGGATCACATTATTTTCAATACCATTGGGCAGAGTTTTGAGCGGCTGAATCAATTGGACTCTGCAAAATCCTATTATAATCTGGTAGACAGCATCTGCGATCTAAATGGCCACCGACTGTGGAAATATATTAATCTCCAAAACATAGGAGAAATCCAATTTAAAGAAAAAAACATACCTGCGGCTAAGGAATCTTTTAGGTCTGTGTATAAAAATGGCATCGATGAAGTTTCTGAAATAGCTGCAAAATCTTTGGTTTGGTTGGCAAAAATCCAGCTTCAGGAGAATAATCTAGACAGTGCCTTAAGTAGCTTGGATGAGGCGGAATTCATTTTAAAAAATTTTTCGGACAGAAGACTGCAAACTGAGTATTTTCTGGAAGACTCCTATTTCACCAAATTAGTAGCATTTGAAAAACTGGGCCTTTCGGATAGCTCCTCTTTTTACTTTAGAAAGTATCTATCTCTTCATGACTCACTTGCGCATTTGGCATCATTGGCTGATTTGTCTGTCGTCCAGACGCGAATTGATCATGCGGAGAAGACCTACAACCTAGGTTTATTAAAGGTTGAAAAATATAAAGCCGAGCAAAGGCGAAATGCCATTATTGTAGCCATCTTAGTTTTTTCTGCAATTGGTTTCACCTACTTCAATTGGCAAAAAAAGAGGCTCCAATACAAGAATAAGATTACAACTTTAGAAAAAGAAGCTAAAGAATCGGAAATCAAAACCGTAAAAAATCAACTCAAAAGCTTCACCAATCAGCTTTTAGAAAAGGCTAAGCTTTTGGAAGAGTTGGAAAATGAATTGGATTCTAAAAACGAGGCGGAGTTACACTCTGAATACTTGGCAAAACTAAATTCATCCCGGATTCTAACTGATAAAGACTGGAGCGAATTCAAATTGTTGTTTGAAAAAGTATATCCAGGATTTTTTACTTCCATCAAGGAAAAATTCCCAACAATCACTCCTGCAGAGATGCGCATATCCGCTCTCATTCGATTACAATTTTCCGCCAAAGAAATGGCAGATATCCTTGGGGTCTCAGTAGACAGCGCTCACAAAACCCGACAAAGACTCCGTCAAAGAATGGAGCTTTCTTCTGACACCAATCTAGAAGAGTTTATATCAAATTTTTAAAATCCCTTTTCTGTGCATCAGGAAGGTTGTTTTGAAAAAGGAATGACAAGATTGTCCACTTTTTGTCCAGTCCCAAACTGATCATGTAATTCCTTCAATTCTCAAATTTAGGGTTCAACTAAAGCCCATATCTATGAGAAAATTTTACTTACTTTTCTTGATACCATTTTTTCTTTTGCACGGAAAAAATGTTCATGCACAAGCTGCTTTTGCAACACCCAATGCCGGAGATTTGATGGATGCATTGACCAAATTACTAAATGATCCTTCATTAACTGCCAAAGTTGATACTCTTGATTTAAGCCTAAACGGGATAGACGGGTCATCATACGATCTTTCCGTAATCCCTTCAAATGGGTTTCCGAGTAAAGTAAAAGTTACCGAAATCCCCTCGGATCCAGAAAATGTTCTTTTGGAAATAACGATAGATGGCGAAACCCAAACCCCGACGATGACTAGGACTTTTGGGGAATTTAAATTGGAAATTGTCCCATGGACGGGGACCTTGATTTTTGTTTACAATTGCGATGTAACTGCAACTTTTACTCAGGAGCAAGGGCAATACTATTGGGAGGATAAAGATGGGGACGGTTACATTCTAGAAAGTAATCCCATATTCGGATGCACAAGGCCTCCAGGATTCATTTCGGAGGAAGAAATATTGGGCCTCGATTGCGATGACAGCACAAGCTCTATTACCACCCAATGCTGTCCCCCGATTGAAAGCATCAATTACAATAACCCTGAGATCCAACTAATAGACGGTCAGGCCACTTGGACTATAGAAGGCTGTAGCTTGGGCTATTTGGAGTTGGTTACTGGATTGGGCTATTACACGGAATATGTTCCGAAACCCATTAGCATTTCTGATTTTGAGGAATTGGTAGGTACTATCGAAGGGGTTGACGGATGTTTAACGTCTGCAGGATATAAAGATGAACTGGTGCCCAATTCTAATGGATATTTAGAGGTCCATAGAACGTTTAGCTTACGAAATAGATATTATGGCAGAGGAGTCCCAAATACCCAATTGAAGTTGGTTATCATTATAAAAGATACCACTGCCCCATTTCCAGAATATGAAAGACTTCCTGATTTGGAAGCAGAATGCAGCTTTACACTTTCCGGAAATCCTCCCAGAGCATTTGATTGCGGTGTTGTCAATGGAGTTTTAACATCTGGACAGACTGAATTTACTAAACAGGGGATCTATACCTTGATTTGGACTTATTCAGATGGAAGAGGAAACCAAACCACTCAAGAACAAAAAGTAATAATTAATGATACCAGTAAGCCTGTTCCACATATACAAACTCTTCCTGATTTGGAAGGAGAATGCTCGGTACAGGTAGGCAATATTCCAACAGCTACAGATGCTTGCGAAGGAATAATCATTGGTGAAACTACAGATCCTCTTTTCTATGCTGAGCAAGGAGAATACTCAATTACTTGGGTGTTCGATGATGGAAATGGCAACCAAACCACTCAAGAACAAAAAGTAATCATCAAGGATAACTCCGCACCTGTTCCAGATTCGCAATCTCTTCCTGATCTGGAAGGAGAGTGCGAGGTGCAGGTACACGATTTTCCAACAGCGACAGATGCTTGCGAAGGAATAATCATTGGTGAAACTACTGATGACCTTTACTACACTGAACAGGGAGAACGCACGATTACTTGGGTATTCTATGATGGAAATGGCAACCAAACCACTCAAGAACAAAAAGTAATTATCAAGGATACTACCGCTCCTGTACCTGATCTGGAAACGCTACCTGATTTGACCGGGGAATGTTCTGTAGAAATCACAACCAAACCAACTGCTACTGATAACTGTGAGGGTCGAATAGAGGGATATGCCGATTCAATGATCTTTAGTAAGCAAGGTGAATTTACTGTCACATGGTCCTTCGATGATGGAAACGGAAACGTTTCTACTCAATATCAAAAAGTAATCATCAAGGATGTAACTCCTCCTGTGTTGTCACTTAAACCAATAGGAGTACGCCTCGATGATACAGGTAATGCCAGCATTTCAATGGATGATATTGATAATGGTACCAGTGACAATTGTTCCTCCTTTGAATACTTGGTATTTGAAATTTCACAGACTGAATTCAATTGTACAGATTTGGGTGAAGTTACTATTGAAGTTAAAGCAACAGACTCGGAAGGAAATACAAGTGAACCTTCATCTGTAATTATCACCATCCTTGAACCTCTTAATCCTTTGAATACGGTGATTGAATCTACTGTTTCAAAGAATGCCAATGACAATGTGGTGATTTTCTCAAATGCTCCTGCTTCTTTGGGACTGCCAAGTCAAACAACTTTGACCGCCGGAAACATACCTGGTACTTATACTGGTCTTTCTTTCAAATGGTATGTTGATTTGAATGAATCCGGTGACTTTGAATTAATTGATGGAGAAAACAACTCAACCTTAGAAGTGATTTCTTCTGGTGACTTTGTAGGGGTTTACAAAGTAGTGGTGACCAGTGATTCTGGCTGTGTCGCTGAGGATCAGATCAAAATTGTTTCTGTAGAAGCATCCTGTGATAAAGGAGGTGATAACAAAGTTCAGGTTTGTCACATTATCGGAGGCGATTGGAACAAACGAAAAACCATCTGTGTGAATGCAAATGCTGTGGATGCATTACTGGCAAACAGTCCTGGTTCATTCTTGGGAAGTTGCAGTGTCACCTACAGAGTGGAAAAAGAACCAGAGTTGATAGTCGTTCCTTGGAATTTTTCAATTCAGAAGATTGAGGAAAAAATCAATGAACAGGCATTGACTTGGTTTGCTCAGAAAAAACTGAAACTCAACATCTCATCAGCAGGTTTCGACCCTATCAAATCCGGAGTTTATGAATTTGAGGTGGATCTTGATGGATCTGAAGGATTCATTTTGGATGAACCGGTGAAAGTTCAAGTTCAAGTCTTGGAAAAGGACGCACCAATAGCAATAGAACTAAGCAAGACATCTGTTTCAAATCAATTGCAACATGGTGATGTGGTAGCAGAATTGAGAACGATCGATCCAGTTGACAATATCCATACGTATAGTATCGATTCGAATCCAAACTTTGCTATTCAGGGAAACAAACTCCTTTGGATTGGATCAGGTATACCTCCAGTTCATATGGAAATCAACATTTCCAGTATGGATAGAGCCGGTCAAACTATCAGTAAAAACATAAATCTCTATCGAGAAATCTTACCAAACGACTTTTTGGTATACCCTAATCCAGCGAAAAATGAAACGAATGTAGTGGTCCAACTTGAAGGAAGTTCATCAGTAAGCATTTTGCTTTTTGATGCATCAGGCAAGGTGATTTTCAATGAGACCGTTGTACATGAAGAGACTTTTGAGCAAAGGATCAATTTGGAGGGATTAGCACCGGGAATCTTCTATGTTCAGGTCAAGGTCGGCTACCTAGTCATGACCAAAAGGCTGATTAAAATGTAGAATTTTAATTCCCTGGATTTTTAAAAGGTATAGCCGTTCGATCAACATTGAACGGCTATTTTTTTTAATCCTGACAGAGAATTCCAATCCAGAGATTAATTTTTCAGGAAGTTTAGTCTCTTATCTTTACTTCATGAATTCCGCCGAAAAACATGCCCAAACCCTCAAAGCTATCGCTCAGCGTTTGGGCTTTGACTTCTGTGGAATTGCCAAGGCGGAATTTTTGGAAGACGAAGCTCCCCGATTGGAAAACTGGCTCCATCGGAACTACCAAGGTGAGATGGGCTATCTCGCCAATCATTTTGACAAGCGACTGGATCCTACCCTCCTCGTTCCCGGAGCAAAGACGGTCGTTTCCCTGATTTATAATTATTACCCCGAAAAAAAGCTTCCCGAAGACCCCAACTCCATCAAATTGGCCAAATATGCCTATGGAGAGGATTATCATTTTGTGATCAAGGAAAAGCTCAAAACCTTTTTGGAAATGCTGCGAGAGGAGATAGGCGAAATTGATGGTCGTGCCTTTGTAGACTCAGCCCCTGTGATGGAGCGGCAATGGGCTCAAAAAGCCGGACTTGGATGGCTAGGGAAAAACAGCCTGCTACTGAACCGCAAAATGGGAAGCTTCTTCTTTTTGGCAGAGCTGATTATCGATTTGGAAGCAGAACCTGACGCTCCCTTAACCAAAGACTTCTGTGGTACCTGCACTGCCTGTATCGATGCCTGTCCTACGGAGGCTATAGTACAACCGGGTGTTGTGGATGGAAGCCGCTGTATTTCCTATTTAACCATAGAGCTGAAAGATTCCATTCCTTCGGAATTTGCAGGGAAAATGGAGAATTGGGCTTTTGGATGTGATATTTGCCAGGACGTCTGCCCCTGGAACCGCTTTTCAAAACCCAACCGGGAGCAGGCCTTTCAACCCCATCCGGAATTGGCTGAATTTACCAACCGAGACTGGGAGGAAATGACTGAAGAGACCTTCCGAAAAGTCTTTAAAAAATCCGCACTAAAGAGAACCAAGTACTCCGGACTCCGCAGAAACCTCGAGTTTTTGAAACTTGGAAAACCAGAAAAATAGAATTTAGAAAGCCTTCAAGCTGATATCCATGCTTTTGACCGAATGGGTCAGGGCGCCCATGGAAATATAATCGACTCCACACTCTGCTACATCCACCAAAGTTTCCTCGGTAATCCCTCCTGAAGCTTCGGTTAGGTACCGGTCACCAATGAGATTGACGGCAGTTCGCATGGTCTCATAGTCCATATTGTCCAACATGATAAAATCCACGCCGCCAACTGCCATAACTTCTTCAACTTCTTTGAGATTTCGGGTTTCAATCTCAATCTTTAGATTCAGATTGTTGGTTTCCAAATAGGCTTTGGTCCGTTCGATCGCTGCACGGATTCCTCCTGCAAAATCCACATGATTGTCCTTCAACATGATCATATCATACAGAGCAAATCGGTGATTGGCTCCCCCTCCCAGATGTACAGCCCATTTTTCCATTAGGCGGAAATTAGGGGTAGTCTTCCGAGTATCCATCAGCCTTGCTTTGGTATGAAGGATTTGTTGGGTAAGGCGATGGGTAAGGGTGGCAATGCCACTCATTCTCTGCATACAATTGAGCACCAAACGCTCAGAAGAAAGGATAGATGCTGCTGGCCCGCTGACAATCAAACCTATATCCCCGTGTTTTACCTCAGCCCCGTCTTCAATCAACACCTCCACTTCCAGAGTTGGGTCGAAGGACTTAAAAACAAGAGTCGCCATATCTACCCCAGCTAGGATTCCCTCGTCCTTGATTAGGAGTCTGGCCTTTCCTGTTTTTCCCTCAGGAATGGAGGCAAGAGAAGAATAATCTCCCGGACCTATATCTTCCGCAAAAGCTGATTTGATAAACGTATCCAGGGCTTCTTCTGTAAGGTATGCAGGTCTCATGCCGCAAAAATAGGGATAAAGAAGGGATTAGCGGCTTTTTAAAAAAAATACCTCAGACTTTGACAAAGCCCAGGCTGTAGACTTTAGGTCTATTGTCCTGCTGATTTACTTTGATAAAGACCCGATAGGCAAATTGGCCACTTTGATAATCCCCAATGTAGGAACTCAAACTGGGATTATTTTCATCCCTAAAAACCAAGCTGAAGCCCATAGGAGGATTTTTCTTGAAAAAATCCCTCAGGATAATCTCTGCCTGATTCCGTGAAAAATCTCCCGTCTGCCCGTTGATATTCAGAAAAATGCTGGAATCAAAATAGCCGGCCAACTCATTGACCGAACCAGCGTCTATTGCAGACACTACCGGATCTATTGAAATTGGGATCTTTGATTCTCTGAGCGGAATAGCCAGCCAAAGCAGGATAGACAATATTAAATGATAAGGCAGCATAATGCCTTCTTTTGGCAAATACTACGCCAAAAAGAATCTTTTTAACTCAATTTTGGGTTTTATTCCCGAATCCGGATTCCGCACCTATGATGATTAGAATCAGGAAAGTTTGGAATGAAAAGTAATATATTTACGCCATGGAAAAGAAAGTACTTTTGATGATTTTGGATGGTTGGGGCCTCTCAACTGATCCCGCTGTTTCAGCAATTGACAAAGCAAAAACTCCATTCGTGGATAGTCTATATGTAAAATACCCTCATGCAACTCTGGAAGCGTCAGGCTTGGCAGTAGGATTGCCGGAAGGTCAGATGGGCAATTCCGAAGTAGGACATATGAATATAGGTGCAGGAAGAGTAGTCTATCAGGATTTGGTAAAAATCAACCAAGCCGTCAAAAATGGAGAACTCAATAACCATCCTGTTTTAAAAGAGGCTTTTGCCAAAGCAAAGGCAGAAAATAAAAAAGCCCATTTCATTGGTTTGGTTTCAGATGGGGGCGTTCACGCCCATATCAACCACCTAAAGGGACTTTGTGACGCAGCCAAGTTCAATGACATGGAAAATGTATTTATCCATGCCTTTACCGATGGACGTGACACCGACCCTAAAGGAGGTATTCATTATTTGGAAGATCTTCAAAACCACCTGAAAAACTCCGTTGGGCAGATTGCCTCTGTAGTGGGAAGATATTACGCCATGGACCGGGACAACAGATGGGAAAGAGTCAAATTGGCTTATGATGCCATGGTCCATGGAGAGGGAGAAAAGTCCAAGGACATCCTAGCCGCTATCAAAAAGTCCTATGCCAACAACGTCACCGATGAATTTATCAGACCGATCATCCATGTTGGCGCCGACAATCAACCTTTGGCTACCATTGAGGAGGGAGATCTTGTGATTTGTTTCAACTTCAGAACAGACCGAGGCCGTGAAATCACTCAAGTGCTTACACAGCGTGATTTTGAAGATTACAACATGAAAAAACTGAATCTGGAATACATCACCTTTACCAATTACGATGATACATTCCAGAATGTGAAGGTCCTTTTCGAAAAAGACAACCTCAACAATACCATAGGAGAGGTCCTGGAAAAGGCTGGAAAAAAACAGATCCGAATTGCCGAAACTGAAAAGTATCCACACGTGACTTTCTTTTTCTCTGGGGGAAGAGAAAAGGAATTCGAAGGCGAAAGCAGAATCCTTTGCCCTTCACCAAAAGTCGCTACCTACGATCTGAAACCGGAAATGAGTGCCTTTGAAATCGCCTCAAAAATTACCCCTGAACTGAAAAAGAAAAGCGCTGATTTCATCTGCCTCAACTTTGCGAATGCAGATATGGTTGGGCATACAGGAGATTTTGATGCAGCCATAAAAGCCTGTGAAGCGGTAGACAAAGCAGCAGAAAAAGTGACCGCAGCTGCCCTTGAAAACGGATATACCGTAATGGTGATCGCCGACCACGGCAACAGTGACCTGATGATCAATGAAGACGGAAGCCCAAATACGGCCCATACTACCAACTTGGTTCCATTAATCATGGTGGATAATCAGGAACAGATCAAAGTGAAAGACGGAAAACTGGGAGACTTGGCACCGACTATCCTGAAATTGATGGGTGTGGAAATCCCAGCAGAAATGACAGGGGACATCTTGCTAGCCTAATGAAAATCAAAGCATACCACCTACTTTTCTTCAGTATCCTTGTAGTCTGGACATCTTGCAGTACCCCTTCGGAAAATTCCAATGGGAAAATGGAAGTATTGCCCTACTATGACCTGAAGGGATTTATTGAACAGGAAGTAGACAAATTCGATACGGCTCAAGTAGTTATTTTATCCCGGATCAATCAAGAGGAGAACCAATCTACTGTCACGCTAGGCAGGACAGAATTATTGGAAGAACTGGACGTATTTTTGCGGGCAGATATCAACAAGCCTTCGTTGGTCAATTCTTATACTACAGAAGTGGTACGGGACTTTCTGATCCATCAATCAAAACCTAAGGAAAAAACCAAGGTAAAGGAAATCAAAGTCCGAATTATAAATGACAGGCCTGTTTGGATCACTTTCAAAATGGCCGAGGAAAACATGTTTTATACCTCATACACCATTGGGGAACTTTACATGAACAGCCAAACTGACCGAATTGATCATTACTCCATAGAAACCAGTCAAAAGATTTGGTTTCTGAAAGCAAACAACATGAAAATAAGCGGTGTGATCAAAAACTAAAAAGCTGCCCCAGGTCAGTTCTGGGGCAGCTTTTTTTGAATAAATCATTATCGATTGAACAGGGGTGGCCTTTTTGTCTGCCAATCGGAATTGTCCTGAATCAATTGCCCAAGCATTACCAATTTTTCCTCATCAAAGAGATTTGCCAATAAAGTTATTGAAGTAGGACTTCCACTATCATTAAATCCATTTGGTAGGCAGAGAGCAGGATGCCCTGTCAAATTGGTGATCTGTAATTGCTGCCCTGCGAAAGAAGGGGTCACAATCACATCATAATCCTTCATCAATTCATGCATTTCCTGGATCAGGAGACTTCTTTGTCTACTGAGATTGACGTATTCTACGGCAGGTATAAAACGTGCTGCACGGAACAGGTTCGGCCAGGCATTTCTATGCTGGGCCACCAACTGATCATCCCATCCTAGTCTGGTCAGTTCATCAAATGCCGCGGCTCCCTCCACCATCAACATCATGACAATTGGCCCCGCTTGTACGGAAGTTTTCAATTCCAATGGCTGCAATTCTATCCCTTGACTTTCCAGTAATTCCAGTACTTTTTTGTCATTTTCAAGATTGGGTCTGTCTCCTTCAAAAAATGGCTTGAAGTAACCAACCTTTAGTTTCTTTGGGTCATTCTTCGCAGAAAAGTTAAAACTGGCCTGAATAGAACTTGCGTCTTTTGCATCTTCCCCGTTGATGACAGAAAGCACGATTCCGTTGTCCAAGGCAGATCTCGAGATAGGGCCAATTTTGTCCATTGACCAGCTAAGGGCCATAGCCCCGTGCTTGCTCACTCTTCCATAGGTAGGGCGTAGGCCCGTGACACCATTTCGGGTTGATGGGGAGACAATAGAGCCCAGCGTCTCGGTACCAATTGCAAAAGGAACCAAACCGGCACTCACCGCTGAAGCTGATCCGGCAGAAGAACCACTGGATCCCTGCTCCAAATTCCATGGATTTTTGGTCACACCTCCATACCATACATCCCCCATGGCAAGGGATCCCAAGGTAAATTTACCTACCAGAACTCCACCCGCATCATTGAGCTTTTGGACGACTGTTGCCGTTTCATCAATCATCTGGTCCTTATAAGGCATGGCCCCCCAGGTGGTCTTGGTTTCTTTTACCGCCAACAAATCCTTGATTCCATAGGGGATTCCGTGGAGAGGCCCCCTATATTTTCCAGAAGCCAACTCCGCGTCCATGCTCCGTGCCTTTTCCAATGCAGAATCCTCCATCAAGGTAATTAGACATTGCAAAGTGTCGGAATATGTCTTGATCCTATCCAAATAAATCCGGGTCAGGCGTTCACTGGAGATTTGCCGGTTTTTGATCAAGACTGCCAATTGATGCACGGGCATGTAGGCGATATCGGAATCTTTTTCGGGCAAGGATATCTTCTCATCCAATCCCCAAATGATAGGGTGTTGCTCCTGGCTTGGGGAATATCCTGTGGGCAGGGGATTGAAGACTAAGGCTGGCGCCACCGAGTTATCCAGCTTTATTTTTCTGGAGTTTTCGATATTATTGAGCTGATTCTTCAGCGTATTGATCATGCTGTCTTTTTCGGCAGGGGTAAAGGACAAGCCGATCAAATCCGAAGCACCTTCAATGGACTGTGGGGTGATTTCTCCAGCCAACCTGCCAAAGGTAAAGCCTAATATCAGGCAGGATGCAGCTCCCAGTCCGATAAAAGCAGCATATCTTAATCTGTTTTTTCTTTCCATAGCTTAGTTTTGTATTATGCAAAAACATGAAGCCCTAAGGTGTTCATAAAGCAGAATAAAATCAAACCACCCATGGATCAAAAACCCACCTTTCCCGTATTTCCCATGCACTTCAGAGGCATCCTCCTTTTGGCAGGGATGTATACGATAGCTTGGTCAGCCTTCTTCAAATGGTTTGGCCCTGCCCTTTTGACTTGGCTGGCAATTGACAACGGTGTGATGGATAATCTTCCCGCTTCATATTATGGTTCCTTTGGACTCGTTGTAGGACTGCTTATTTTCATCAGCGCCTTTTACCCGGTCACTTGGGTCTACCTCATCATGGCGGGAATTACCGGAAAAATAATTTTGGCAATTTGGTTTAGCCTGGGGTTTCTTCCAGAACTGGGATGGAACAAGCGAACAGGATTCCATTTAATTTTCAATGAAATCCTCTGGCTGGTTCCTCTTTGTCCTGTCTTCCTTAGGGCTCTCCAGGTCAAACAGTATCTCAAAAGCCATGAATAAACCTCTTCGTTTTTTTGAATATAAATCCACTTCCGGCTTCCCTCAATTCGAAACAGAAGCGGATGGACAAAAAAATTGAAGGGGAATAGAATTCTTATAGGATAATAATCAGCAAAAGAATGATGATGATTGCCCCGGTGGAAATAAAAATCCCCCCACCATGTCTTTCTCTATATCTTTGCTGCATTTCCTTTAATTCCTCTTTGAGCTCCTTTCTTTCAACCTTGTCAAGGGAAGAAAAATCCATCGCACGGATTTCGGAAATTCTAGCCTCTATAGCGGCTATTTCTTCCAATTCGGCTTCCGTCAACTCCACTTTTTCCTTCTTCTCGGAATCTTTAAGCTTTTCAGCTGGGTAGGCAAGTGATACAGTCATCATCAATCCTGCCATTAGGATTAGTTTTTTCATGATTTGGAATTTTTCTTTCTCCCTAATTTATCAATTCCTGACTGAATTATTCCTAAGTTTTGGTAAAAGACATTGCCTTCCTTCCAAGGGTAATTTTGTACCTTAGACCGATATTTAGTCTGCTTTTTCATCGAAAAATCAAACAATGGCTCAAACACAACCGCATAAATTATTCCTGCTCGACGCAATGGCTCTCATCTACAGAGCCCATTTCGCATTCAGTAAAAATCCCCGCATCAACTCCAAAGGACTCAATACCGGGGTAATGCTGGGCTTTACCAACACTTTGTTGGAAATACTCGAAAAGGAAAAACCAAGTCATATTGCCGTGGCATTCGACACCAAAGCGCCAACCTTCCGTCATGAGCAATACGAGCCATACAAAGCCAACAGACAAGATCAACCGGAAGATATCACGGTGGGTACTCCCTGGGTGAAAGAAATTGTAAAGGCATTCCGTATTCCTGTGCTGGAAATGGACGGATTCGAAGCAGATGATATTATAGGAACCATTGCCAAAAAAGCTGAAAAGGAACACTATACTGTCTACATGATGACCCCGGACAAGGACTACGGACAGATTGTGGATGATCATATTTTCTTGTACAAACCTGCCTTCATGGGAAATGGGGTGGATGTTATGGGCCCTAAGGAAGTGTGCAAAAAATGGGGCATAGAGCATGTGGACCAAGTCCGGGATATCCTTGGGCTAATGGGCGATGCTGTGGACAACATTCCGGGAATTCCTGGAATAGGTGAAAAAACCGCGGTAAAACTTCTCAAGGAATTCGGCAGCATAGAAAACCTGCTAAAAAACACAGATAAACTCAAAGGCAAGCAGAAAGAAAACGTCGAAAACTTCGCCGAGCAGGGTTTGCTTTCCAAAGAACTGGCCACCATCAAAATCGATGTGCCTGTGGACTTTGTAGAGGAAGACTTGAGGTATGAAGGTTTTGACGAGGAAAAATTGAGAGCTCTATTTACTGAACTTGAATTCCGTACCCTTTCCAAAAGGATTTTCAAAGAACCCGGGAAAAAAGCAGCGATCAGCAAACCAGAGCAAATGGATCTTTTCGGTGCTCCTGCTCCTCCAAGCAAAGTGGCTCATGAAAAGATAGAATTTGAAGAGGAAACCGTCAATCCAGAGCCAGTAATGCTCGAAACCATCTCCGGCAACCTCCACCAATATCACAAGGTGAAAGGAAAGGATGCAGTGAGCGAACTCGTGGAATTCCTACTCCTGCAAAAAGCCATCTGCTTCGATACGGAGACCACGTCCCTGGATGCCATGCAAGCCGAACTCGTAGGTTTGTCTTTTGCCTACATCAGTGGGGAAGCCTACTACATCCCTGTGCCGGAAGATCAAAAGGAAACTCAAAAAATTCTTGAGCTCCTTCGCCCGGTCTTCGAAAACGAGAAAATCCTGAAAATCGGGCAGAATGTGAAATATGACATGCTCGTCCTGAAAAATTACGGGATTGAAGTCAAAGGCAAACTCTACGATACCATGCTGGCCCATTACCTGATCGAACCGGAAGGAAAGCACAACATGGATTGGCTGGCCCAGCAATATTTGAATTACAAACCGGTCTCTATCGAATCTCTGATCGGAAAAAAAGGAAAAAATCAGGGAAACATGCGGGATGTGGATGAGGACGAAGTGACCGCCTATGCATCTGAAGATGCTGATATCACCCTGAGGCTGAAGGAAAAATTTGATCCAATTCTAGAGAAAAACGAGTTGGAAAAACTCTTCAATGAAGTAGAAAACCCCCTGATCCGGGTCCTATGCGACATGGAGTTCGAAGGGGTAAAAATTGATACAGAAAGTCTAGGCGAGCTTTCCGGTTTACTGGAAAAGGAAAGCCAGGAAATAGAAAAACGAGTATATGAGCTCGCTGGAGTACGATTCAACCTAGCTTCTCCGAAGCAACTTGGGGATGTGCTCTTCGAAAAGCTCAAATTGGACCCCAAGGCCAAAAAGACCAAAACCGGACAATACGCCACCGGAGAGGAAATTCTCAGCAAATTGGCCAACGAACATGAGATCGCCCAAGCCATCTTGGACTACAGACAAATGGTCAAACTGAAATCCACCTATGTGGATGCACTACCCACCATGATCAATCCCAAAACCGGCCACATTCACACTACTTACAACCAGTTTGTAGCGGCTACGGGAAGGCTCTCTTCTGTCAATCCTAACCTACAAAATATCCCCATCCGTACCGACCGTGGGAAAGAAATCCGAAAGGCCTTTGTGCCAAGGGACAAGCACCATGTCCTGCTTTCTGCGGATTATTCCCAAATCGAACTCCGAATCATGGCTGCATTCTCGGGAGATGAATCCATGATAGAAGCCTTTAAAAAAGGCAGGGATATCCATGCCACTACCGCAGCAAAAATTTTTCAGGTACCCTTGGAAGAAGTCACATCCGACATGCGTCGGAAAGCCAAAACGGCCAATTTTGGGATCATCTACGGCATTTCAGCATTTGGCCTTTCTCAGCGACTGTCCATTCCCAGAACCGAAGCCAAGGAAATCATCGATGCTTATTTCAAAGAGTTTCCGGCTGTCAAAGAATACATGGACGGCGCCATTGAAAAGGCCCGAAAAAATGAATATGTAGAAACCATTCTTGGACGAAGACGCTACCTCCGGGATATCAACAGCCGTAACCAGACCATGCGGGGATTTGCAGAACGAAACGCCATCAATGCCCCTATTCAAGGTTCTGCTGCCGACCTGATCAAAGTGGCCATGATCCATGTATACGAATGGATGAAAAATGAAAAGCTCAAGTCAAAAATGATCCTGCAGGTACACGATGAATTGGTGTTCGATGCACATAAGGATGAGGTGGATCTTCTGAAAAAACACATTCCCAAACTCATGGCCAACGCCATTCCTCTGGCAGTGCCATTAGAGGTAGAAGTTGGGGCAGGAAATGACTGGTTGGAGGCACATTAATAATCAAGTGTTAACTCTCACAATTCAGGAATTCCTATGGCTAAAATCAAAACCTCTTTCTTCTGTCAAAACTGTGGAGCCCAAAGCCCAAAATGGCTTGGAAAATGCCCCGCCTGTGGGGAATGGAACACCTATGTAGAAGAAATCATCCAAAAGGAAGAAAGTGGAAAAGGGAGTTGGAAGCCTCAGGGCTCTTCAAGCAAAAAAGCCAGCAGTCCCAAAAAAATAGCTGAAGTCAAGTATGAGGAACAGGCCCGATGGATCACCGGAGATCCTGAACTGGACCGAGTGCTGGGCGGGGGCATCGTTCCGGGCTCCCTGGTTTTGATTGGGGGCGAGCCTGGAATCGGCAAATCCACCCTCATGCTTCAAATCGCCCTGACCTTAAAAGGAAGGACCATTTTGTATGTTTCTGGAGAGGAAAGTGAAGCCCAAATCAAAATGCGGGCAGATCGAATGGAAGCCCAAAATCCGGATTGCTATGTACTCTCCGAAACCAACACCCAACAGATTTTTCAGCAAATCGAAATCCTCAAGCCGGATTTCCTGATCATTGACTCGATCCAAACACTCAACAGCCAATATGTAGAATCCGCCGCTGGCTCAGTTTCCCAAGTTCGGGAATGCACTGCCGAACTCATGAAGTTTGCCAAGGAAACGGGCACTCCGGTTTTTCTAATAGGACATATTACCAAGGACGGATCCATTGCCGGCCCCAAAGTTTTGGAGCACATGGTGGATACCGTACTTCAATTCGAGGGAGACCGACATCTTACTTACAGGATTTTAAGAACTTCCAAAAACCGCTTTGGCTCTACCCATGAACTGGGAATCTATGAAATGAGAGCCGAAGGACTCCGTTCTGTAGCCAACCCATCTGAAATCCTGCTTACCCAGCGTGAAGAAGTGCTCAATGGGGTAGCCATAGGGGCTATGATGGAAGGAAACCGGCCCTTGCTGATCGAAATCCAATCCTTAGTAAGTCCAGCAACTTACGGAACACCCCAAAGAAGCAGTACAGGACACGATGCCAAGCGTTTAAACATGCTTCTGGCCGTATTGGAAAAACGAGGAGGCATGCGGGTAGGCAATCAGGATGTTTTTTTGAATGTTGCTGGTGGCCTCCGGGTAGATGACCCGGCCTTGGACTTAGCTGTTTGTGCCAGTTTGATCTCCAGCTATGAGGACAGCCCTGTTTCGGAACATATTTGCTTTGCAGGAGAAGTCGGGTTGGGAGGAGAAATCCGGGCGGTTTCACGGATAGAAAACCGGATTGCCGAGGCAGAAAAACTGGGATTTCAGAAAATCGTGGTTTCAAAATATGCCGTCAAGGGACTTGATTTCAAAAAATTCAAAATCCAAATCATTCCAGTCAGCAAATTGGAGGAAATGTATCAGTTGATATTTTGAAAAGAGATGGGAAGGGGCTTTTTCTAATTTAAGAAGCTTAAGATTTAAAAATCCACACAGCATTGAAGAAGGATAAGATTTTGAAGGGATTCCTAAATAAACCAAATGAAAACCCCTGAACTATGGCAACCTCAGCTGAGCATGATGCACGTATAGCTAAAATGACTTTCGCATCGGTCTACCCTCATTATCTGGCTAAGGCGGAGAAAAAAGGGAGAACAAAAGAAGAACTGGATCGGGTAATAGAATGGCTAGCGGGTTTTGATACAAAAGAAATCCAGAAACTGATAGAGGAAAAGGTAACTTTTGAAACCTTCTTTGAGAGAGCAAAATTGAACCCCAGCGCCCAACAAATTACCGGAGTGATTTGCGGGTATAGGATAGAAGAAATTCAAACTCCATTAACCAAACAAGTTCGGTATTTGGACAAGTTGGTAGACGAATTGGCAAAGGGCTCCAAAAAATATCGTTCGATTTGGGAGAAGGAATGAAAATAACAGATTGGCTAGCTGAAAAACCTGAATTTGAAGATTGCAAAACGTATCTTGGATAATGGTTAGTGGAAGAAAATATCCTGTCCGGCTAGCCACAAAGTCCAATGAATGAAAATGACATCAGGCTTTCCTTTAGAAACCGAAAAATAGTCGGGATTACCATTATTTCCCTGATTGCTTTACTCCATATTTTTGGTTTGGGAAGAAAGCTGAATGGCAATCTAAGCACCCTTTACCTAAGCTATGGCTCAGATCTGATCATGCCATTTGGAATCTATTTTCTACTTTGTATCAGTCAAATTCATATTACAATACTGGAAAAATGGTATGTGAAAGCTGCTCTGATTTTCGGATTGACCACAGGATTGGAAATTTTACAGTTTTTTGGAATATATGCACTAGGAGCAACATTTGACCCGATGGATATTCTTGTATATGCCTTGGGAGTAGGGATTGCCGTAGTGGTTGACAGATTCATATTTGATCGTTTAATTCCCTATTGGAGCATCTCAGACTCCAAACATTAACCCACTGAAAAATGAAAAAGGACAAAAGCCATTTGGAGGATTATTTAAGTCCTCATTTTATAACACGAAGCAATTGGCTGAGAGCATCTGTGCTTGGCGCCAATGATGGAATCTTATCCACAGCCAGTATCGCAATCGGTGTTGCAGCAGCAAGCGATGCACGGGACCCCATATTGTTGGCTACACTAGCAGGTTTGGTTGCTGGGGCTTTGTCCATGGCTGCAGGGGAATATGTATCCGTAAGCTCTCAAACCGATGTGGAAAGTGCGGATATCGAAAGAGAAAAACAGGAGTTAATCGATATGCCAGAATTAGAGCTACAGCGGTTAACTGAAATTTATGAACAAAGAGGACTGAAAAAGGAAACAGCCTTACTGGTAGCAAAAGAGTTGACGGAGAAAGATGCTTTAGCGGCACACGTGCGGGATGAGTTGGGGATCAATGAAATCAGTCAGGCCAAACCGATTGAGGCAGCTTTGGCTTCGGGAGCCTCCTTCACCGCCGGGGGGATTCTTCCATTTTTGGTTACGCTCTTGCTTCCTTTAAAAGGGATGGAATATTCCCTTTATGGATCCGCTATATTCTTCTTGATTGTGCTGGGAGCTATTGCTGCCAAAACCGGTGGATCTAGCATATCAAAGGCAATAATTAGGATTACATTTTGGGGTACAGCGGCTATGGGGCTGACAGCCTTGGTTGGATACTTTTTTGGAGTCAGTGTCGGTTAAAATTTTAAATCCTTAAAAACCGATGTCTGTTTGATTGATCCGAATTGGTGAAAAACAACTCTACAAATCTCCAAACCAAAACTCCCAGTGTTTACCACTTGGAAATGGGGGAGCATACCGGCACCCACGTAGATGCGCTCAACCATTTGGGAAGACAATTTGCCGGGCAATTAGACAGCATGCCGCTGTCCATGTTTTATACAGAAGGGATTTTGTCTGGATTTTTCACACAAAAAACTTAAAGATTTGATAGAGCCCGAGGAAATGGAACAGGTTTGCCAGCAGGCCAAAGTCGAAATTCACCAAGGGGACACTGTTTTGATTCGGACTGATCATTTTAGCAGGCATTTTGGAACAGAAAACTGGGGAAATGGACCGGGAATTTCCACTGCAGCGGCACGCTGGTTGAGAGCAAAGAAAATAGCTGCATTTGGAGTGGAGACCATGTCTCCGGGGATTCCAAAAATCTCAAACAAAGAAGTCCATTTGATCTGTGGGGAAATGGGCTTTACCCATTACGAAAACTTGATCAATTTGGACCCTCTCACTGGAATAGGACGTTTCCGTTTTATTGCTTTGCCCTTAAAAATCCGAGGGGGAACCGGCTCTCCGGTCCGGGCGATTCTTAATTAAAATCATACGGGGAAAGAAACTTTCTAGAAATTCCAATCATTCAGAGTAGATATTTCTATTTGGAAAATCGATTTTTAACTTAGGATTTAAGCTCAAGACCAAATAACAAATAAATACGCGCCTTCGGTAATTACCCTTCTAATAAATGGGCCCCATATGAACATTAGAAAAGCCTCTCCTTCAGACTACGACTCCATTTGGGAGATTTTTTCTGAGGTGATCCAAAAAGGGGACACGTATGTTTTCGACCCCAACACTCCCAAATCCGAACTGCAAAAACATTGGTTTGCCGATTATATGGACACTTTTGTGGCGGAGGAGAATGGACAAATTCTAGGAACCTATATTCTGAAGCCTAACCAACTTGGACTGGGAAATCATATAGCCAATTGCAGTTATATGGTAAGGTCAAAAGCCCAGGGAAAAGGAATTGGAACTGCCCTTTGTGAGCATTCCATCCAGTTTGCCAAAGAAAGTGGATACTTTGGGATCCAGTTCAATATAGTAGTCAGTACCAATACCAGAGCAGTAGACTTATGGACAAAATTCGGGTTTCAAATCATTGGTACTACACCCAAAGGATTCAGGCATTCCAAATTTGGGCTGGTAGACACGTATATCATGTTCAAAGAATTATAATCCCCATTGCTAGTAATTTAAGGGCCCGAGTTTCCACATTATCTTTCAGTCCATGAACCCAAAAGTCGATCTGTATTTCATTGAAGGCTGTGGCCGGTGCAAACTAGGGGGTACACCCCAGTGTAAAGTTCACACTTGGGAGGATGAATTACAGGAGCTGAGAAGTATTATTCTTGAAACTGGACTCAATGAGGAACTGAAGTGGAGTGTTCCCTGCTACACTTTTCAGGGAAAAAACTTACTTCTACTGGCGGCCTTTAAAGAGTACTGTGCCCTGAGTTTTTTTAAGGGCTCTTTGCTTAAAGACGAAAAGAAACTCCTCCACCAGCCAGGAGAAAATTCCCAAGCTACTCGGCAGTTCAGATTTACCCAACTCGGTGAGATCCAAGAGATGGAATCAATCCTAAAGGCTTATATCCAAGAAGCCAAAGAGCTAGAAAAAGCAGGATTGAAAGTGGATTTTAAGGAGAAAAAGGCACTTGTTTTTCCAGATGAACTTCTTCAGAAGTTCGAAGAAAACCCGGTGTTGAAAAGAGCTTTTGAGGCTTTGACTCCAGGGAGACAAAGGGCCTATACCCTTTATTTTTCTGCTGCTAAACAATCCAAAACAAGAGCATCAAGAATAGAAAAGTGTATTCCCCAGATTTTTGAAGGAAAAGGGCTTAACGAATAAGACCCAGTTTTTGGGATAACTAGACTAGGTAGCTGCATTCTAAATTTTCTAATTTTAACATTAGTATTTAGCTAAAAATCAGTACATTAAAGTTTCCCAACTATTGTTTAGACTGATCTTTTCACTCCCAAAACTATATACGCATGATCAGGAAAATTTTAACAGGGCTTGTACTGTTCGTACTTGTCCTTGGCTTGGGATTGATTATTCTAGCTCAAACCCGTTATGACCGTACTTTCGAGGCTCCCTATCCGGATATTAGGGCCAGCACCGATTCCGCCTTAATTGCCCGTGGCAAATACCTGGTTTATGGCCCTTCTCACTGTGCACATTGCCATTCCCCCATGGAGAACATCGCATTAGTTGATCAAGGTGAAATCACTCCTCTTAGTGGCGGATTCAATTTTGAACTCCCCATTGGTACCGTCTATTCCCCAAATATCACCCCAGATCCAGAAACAGGTATCGGAAACTATACCGATGGGGAACTGGCCCGAGTTCTTCGGTATGGGGTCAAAAAAAATGGCCAGGCTTTGATGGATTTCATGCCCTTCTATGATATGAGCGAATACGATATTACCGCTATCATTTCATTTCTGAGAAGCCAAAGCCCTATCAAAAACGAAAGGCCAAACCATGAGTTTAATCTGCTTGGAAAATTGGTTTTTGCCCTGGCCATCCAGCCTCAGGGTGACGGGGATGTCCCACCTACTCCTGCTGCTGAACCGACAGTTGAATACGGAAAATACTTGGTCAATACTGTGGCAAACTGTAAAGGCTGTCATACACAACGGAATATGGCTACTGGAGCCTACACTGCTCCGGACCTGTCTGGGGGTGCTCCCTTTGAATACATCACCGACGAAGGAAAAATTGACTTCAACCAGTATTTCCTTACCCCAAACCTGACTCCTGATCCTGAAACCGGAAGGCTTGAAGGGTGGACCGAGGAAACCTTTATCAACCGCTTCCGACAAGGAAAGTTAATTACTGGAAGCCCCATGCCTTGGGGTCCTTTCACTCGAATGAGTGACTTGGAGCTTTCTGCGATTTTTAAATACCTCCAATCTTTGCCACCCATTAAGAATCCTGTTCCTCTAGGAGTACAGCAAGTGAACGCAGAATAAGCTATTTGAAAAGAGGAGAGAAAAATCAAAATACCGATAAATGAAAATCGAATTGCTGAAAGGAGATATTACCCAGCTAGAAGTAGATGCCATAGTCAATGCTGCCAATTCCTCCTTATTGGGAGGAGGGGGTGTTGACGGTGCCATCCACCGGGCCGGGGGACCAGAAATACTCAAGGAATGCCAGGCTATCAGAGACCGACAGGGAGGATGTGAAGCAGGAGAAGCTGTCATCACGGGCGGAGGTAAGCTGAAGGCCCGATATGTCATCCACACCGTGGGTCCCGTTTGGCAAGGAGGTCATGCACAGGAGGCCGAAAAACTGAGACTTTGCTATCTAAATTCCCTCAAAATCGCCAGTGAACATCAGGTAAAAACCATTGCCTTCCCCAATATCAGCACCGGGATTTTTGGCTATCCTTTGGCTGAGGCTGCAGACATAGCCATTCAGACTGTTCGAGATGCCAAGTTCCCTGAGATCGAAAAAGTGCTTTTCGTCTGCTACAATGATGAAAATTACAGGCTTTATCAGGAGCGCTTGGACAAACCAAACTGAATTTCTTCAATGCCGATAAAGCCGGAAATTTGGAATTGAATACTTTTTCTTCTCTTTTCTGGCTTGTAGTCTTCACATCATCTCAATACCTTAGAACGACTTCGGGTTTTCTGGCTTTTGGAACAAACTAGCATTCCTTTTTCCAAACAGTTTTGGATTTCCTCGCATAAATGAATATCACCCTTACACAATGGAAAAAATCAAGGTATCAACCGCACAGTTTGAGAACAAAAGCGGAGACAAGGCATATAATCTTTCTGTCATTGAAAAACTGTCCAGAGATGCAGCATTAGAAGGTTCTCAAGTCATTGCCTTTCATGAATGTTCCATCACCGGCTATACATTTGCCAGGCATCTTTCTAGAGAACAGTTGTTGGATTTGGCGGAATTTATTCCCGAGGGGGAAAGCATACAAAGGCTTCAGGAAATTGCGGAAAAGTATAATATAACCGTGATGGCAGGCCTGTTTGAAAAAGATAAAGAAGACAAACTCTACAAAGCCTATGTCTGCGTGGACAAAGGAGGTTTGGTGGCGAAATACAGAAAGCTGCATCCCTTTATCAATCCCCATCTTACTCCGGGAAAGGAGTATTGCATCTTTGACCTCCATGGCTGGAAATGCGGTATACTGATTTGCTATGACAACAACATCATTGAGAATGTCAGGGCAACCCGCTTGCTGGGTGCACAAATCATTTTTATGCCTCATGTAACTATGTGTACTCCATCGACGAGACCGGGGGCAGGCTTTGTGGATTCCAAACTCTGGGAAAACCGTGAAATGGATCCAACTTCTCTTCGTTTGGAATTTGACGGAATGAAAGGAAGAGATTGGTTGATGAAATGGCTTCCTTCGAGAGCCTATGACAATGCTGTTTATGTAGTTTTTTCAAACCCAATTGGCATGGACGATGATCAACTGAAAAACGGCTGTTCCATGATCCTAGATCCATACGGAGACATCTTGGCTGAATGCCGAACCTTGGGTGATGACTACGTCAGCAGCACTCTTTTTCCGGAAAAGCTCAAACTTGCAGGAGGATATCGGTACATTCAAGCAAGAAGACCGGATTTATATAGGAACATTTTGGGTCAGGAACACCAATCGGAGCAAAAGGTGGTCTGGCTTTCTCCTGATACTAATCAATAGGTTACGGCTCTTTTGAAAAATACAACCTGAAGGCAATGAAAAAAGCCCAATTATTCGGCCTGGACAAAAATGTCTTTTTTACAGGACTGATAAGCTTTTTCACGGACACTTCCACCAAAATGGTATACAGTGTGATGCCGCTTTTTCTCCTTTCACTCGGAGCGTCCAAAACCTCGATTTCCCTGATCGAGGGAGTAGCTGAAAGTACCGCATCACTTCTAAAAGCATTTTCTGGTTACTGGAGCGACAAGATTGGCAAAAACAAGCCTTTCATGGTCATAGGCTATGGACTCACGGCCCTGATCACCCCGATCTATTCCCGGGCGACGGCCCCAATTCAGATCTTATTACTGAGGTTTTTTGAACGTATCGGCAAAGGCCTGAGAACGGCCCCAAGAGACAGTCTCATCAGTGCTTCTGTAAAAAATCATGAGGCTGGAAAAAACTTCGGATTCCACAAAGCCATGGACAACAGCGGAGCGATTTTAGGTCCTTTAATTGCATTTGTACTCCTTTATTTCTTTCCCTTGGATTATTCGGAAATTTTTTTGGTAGCGACAATTCCGGCACTTTTGGGATTGTTGTCCATTGTTCTTTTCATCAGGGAAGCCCGCAAACCCTCCCACACAAAGCCTGAAAAATTTCGTTTCAGGCAATTGCCGAGGCGTTATTATTTTTTTCTCCTGATCATATTTGTCTTTACCCTGGGAAATTCGGCAGATGCATTGCTTCTGGTCAAAACTACCGAAACAGGAATTGATCAGGCATACATCCCATTTGTATATATGATTTTCAATTTAGTCTCCGTCTTTCTGGCAATTCCGATTGGGAAGATTTCAGATAAAATCGGTCGGGAAAAACTGATCATCGCCGGATTTCTGGTTTATGCCATCACCTATTTCTCCTTCGGTAGATTCAATAGTCTTGGTGTTTTTATCCCGCTTTTTATCCTATATGGTCTCTACAGTGCCCTTACGGAAAGCAGTCAAAAGGCCTTTGTTTCCGATATAGTAAGCCCCGAAGTAAAAGGTACCGGTTACGGAATCTATCATTCAGTACTGGGCATAACGCTATTACCTGCCAACCTGATTGCTGGCTTGCTCTATGATAAGGTAGATTCCAGTGCTCCATTTTACTTTGGCTCTTCCATGGCAATCTTAGCATCTTTACTGATGGTAGTATTTACTTTAAAAGTGGGAAAGAAGCCCCATTCATCCCTTGAACTTTGTTGACGAAATCCTCCTATTTTAATTGGAAAAACCTACTTTTTTAAAAGATAAAATGGTTAACTTCCCAAAGGAGGCGAAGCTGAATCCATTCTGCTAAATGGAATCAAATTTTCATTTTTAGGAAGATTCGGCAGGTAGTTCACATCAATTTTCTACTTACATGAGCAATTCCAACAACCAAGGCCAAGAAGAGAGCAGTCCATATAATCCAATAGGGGAAGGGGGCGATGGCCGGGCTCCAAAAAAAATCCCTACAGGTGGAAAAACCTGGTTGGCCTTCCTGGCAATTTTGGTCCTGAATTACCTTTTGGTGAAATTCTTTTTGCCTGAAACCAGCCCTGCGGTAACTATTCCCTACACCCTGTTTAAACAGGAAGTAGCTGAAGGAAATGTAAAGGCGGTTTATACCAAGGGAGAACTGATTTCTGGAAAATTTTCAGAGGAAGTCAATTATACTGCTCCCCCACAAAATGAGGATGAAAGTGGTAAAACCACTCAAGTTGGCCATTTTAAGACTTTTGTGCCTGCTTTTGCCGATGAAGGACTGGAAGCCCTTTTGATAGAGCACCAAGTAGAAATCCTTGCGGATCCCATTGTTGAGGAGAGCAGTCCCTTTTGGGGCTTTTTGGCTTCCTTCGGGCCGGCCTTGCTGATTATAATATTTTACGTTTGGTTGTTTCGCCGGGCTCAATCCCAAGGAGGTCTGGGAGGAATGATGGGGATGGGACAAAGCAAAGCCAAACGCTTTGACGAAAATACCACCGAAAGAGTCACCTTCGATGATGTAGCAGGAATTGACGATGCCGAAAATGAGCTGGTAGAAATTGTGGATTTTTTGAAAAATCCCGAGAAATATACCCGACTTGGAGGAACCGCCCCAAAAGGGGTGCTTCTTGTGGGAGCTCCGGGAACAGGAAAAACCCTCCTTGCCAGAGCCGTAGCGGGAGAATCAGGAGTCCCTTTCTTTTCAATGAGCGCTTCTGAGTTTGTGGAAATGATCGTGGGCGTTGGTGCCGCTAGGGTTCGGGATCTTTTCAAGCAAGCCAGGGAAAACGCACCCGCCATTATATTCATTGATGAGTTGGACTCCATTGGGAGAGCAAGGGGTCAATACATCATGAGCGGCTCCAGTGAGCAGGAACAAACCCTCAACCAAATCCTAACCGAAATGGATGGTTTTTCCAGCAAAGAAGGAATCATCGTTTTGGCTGCCACCAACCAGCCGGATATCTTGGATAAAGCCTTGTTACGGGCGGGACGATTTGACCGACTGGTCATCGTCAACCCTCCAGACAAAAAGGGGAGGATTGACATACTCAAGGTCCATACGCGAAAAGTGCCTTTGGAAAAAGGTTTTGACTTCGAGGAAATTGCAGCTGTCACACCTGGGTTCACTGGTGCAGACCTCAAAAACCTGGTCAATGAAGCCGCCATGCAGGCCGCCCATAAAAATGCGGATTTTGTTTGCTTGGATGACTTTATGAATGCACTGGAAAAAATTGTGCTGGGCCCCGAAAGACCTATCATTTTGAGTCCCGAAGAGCGAGAACGGATCGCATACCATGAAAGCGGACATGCGATTCTGGGACTATTGGTTCCTGGAGCAGATCCGGTAAATCGCGTAACCATTGTACCCCGAGGACAGGCATTGGGCGTTACTTACCAACGCCCTGAAAGCGACCGTTACAATTACGAAGAAGAATATCTCCGGGCAAGGATCATAGGGATTCTCGGAGGGCGCTCGGCAGAGGAAGTGGTTTTTGGAACCAAAACGACCGGTGCCGAAGGCGATATTCAGCAAGCCTCGGAAATTGCCAGAGGAATGGTCACCCGCTGGGGTATGAGTGAGGAATTGGGGCTTATTCAGCTTTCTCCTCCCATCAACGAATACTTGGGAGTCAGTTACGGGGACATCTATTACAGTGAGGAAACTGCTAAAAAAATTGATGCTGAAATAGTAAAAATCATCAGTGAGTGCCATAAAGAAGCGGTTCGCTTACTGACCAAGAACAGGAAGCGTCTAGATGCCTTGGCCAGTGCCTTATTGGAAAAAGAAACCCTGGATGAAGAAGATATCCTGAAAGTCACCGGACTTCCACCTGCTCCTCCACTTCTTATCAAAAAGCTTTGAAAAGAGGGTTTAAACCAAGTTTTTCTTGCTGAAAATTTTGGACCTTTGCCGGATTTAATCCGGTTTTATGAAAGGACTACTCACCATTCTATTGTTGGTACTTTCCAACTCTTTTATGACCCTTGCCTGGTATGGGCATTTAAAATTTGCCGAATGGAAATGGTTTAGCAAACTGGGACTGTTCTCGGTCATCCTGATCAGCTGGAGCATCGCCCTTTTTGAATACATGTTTCAAGTCCCCGCAAACAAAATAGGATTTTCAGGAAATGGAGGTCCTTTTTCCCTGGTTCAGTTGAAAGTATTACAAGAGGTGATTACCCTGCTTATTTTCATGATTTTCACATTGATTGCTTTCAAATCAGAGACATTGAAACTCAACCACCTCATCGGAGCAATTTTCCTGATCTTGTCTGTTTATTTTATCTTTAAAAAGTAATTCAGGCAACTCCCCCCGGAGAATTCCAATCATTTCGGAAAAAAGAAAGCCTGATCAACCAACATGACTGAAGAAACCAAAAAGGATTTGACCCTTGATCCGCAAGACTGGGAAGCCATGCGAAGCCTGGGGCATCAGATGATCGATGATCTATTTGACTATTGGAAAGGAATCCGGGAGCAAAAAATCTGGAGACCTATTCCGGATGAGGTAAAGGAATATTTAGACCAACCCCTTCCTGAAAAAGGAGAGGCTCCAGAAAAAATCTACGAGGAGTTCAAACACTATATTTTCCCTTATAACAAAGGAAATATTCATCCCCGATTTTTTGCTTGGATACAGGGTACAGGAACACCCCTGGGAGTTTTGGCGGACTTACTGGCTTCAGGCATGAATCCCAACTGTACCATTGGAGAGCATTCTGCGATGTATGTGGACCATCAAGTAGTCAACTGGTGCAAGCAACTGATGAATTTCCCTACTGAGGCATCAGGAATCTTGGTCAGCGGTGGTTCCATGGCCAATATCACGGCTCTTACTGTAGCAAGAAATTCCTTTGGAGATGAAAAAATAAGAAGTAGGGGACTAAAAGCTGCCTCTGCGCAGTTGGTTTTATATTGCTCTGTGGAGACCCACTCCTGCATCCAAAAGGCGGCTGAAATCATCGGGCTGGGAACAGAATCCGTAAGAAAAATCGGAGTAAATGAGCGTTTTGAAATGCGGGTAGATGAATTGGAATCCCAAATCCAGGAAGATTTGAAAAATGGCTTATTACCCTTTGCTGTGGTTGGAACTTCCGGTACGGTCAATACTGGAGCCATTGATCCTATGGATGAATTGTTGGCCATTTCGAAAAAATACGGGCTTTGGTTCCATGTGGACGGGGCATATGGTGCATTGGCCAAACTGAACCCCAATTATTCCGGGAGATTAAAAGCCCTAGAAGATGCAGACAGTATCGCCTTCGATTTACACAAATGGCTTTATGTGCCTTATGAAGTCGGATGTACCTTGATCAGAGATTCCAAAAAACACCGGGAGGCTTTTGCCATTACTCCCAACTATTTACTTCAGGAATCAAGAGGTCTTTCGGGAGGCCTCGATTCCCTGAATAATTATGGTTTTGAATTGTCCAGAGGGTTCAAAGCTTTAAAAATCTGGATGTCTCTCAAGGAACATGGTCGGGAAAAGTATGCCCAAATGATCACCCAAAACAGTAATCAGGCTGAATATTTGGGAAAATTGGTTGAAAAAAACCCTAAATTGGAACTGACTGCTCCAGTCTCCATGAGCATTACCTGTTTCAGAATGATCAAAGAAGGATTTTCTGAAGAGGAATTGAGAGAGCTAAACCGGGAAATTTTACTTCGAATCCAAGAAGAAGGTATTGCTTCTCCAAGCTCCACCATTCTAAATGGCAAGTTCACTCTCCGCATTGCCAATACCAACCAGAGAACCCGAATGGAGGACATGGATTTACTGGTAAAAGAAGTATTGAGAATTGGAGATGAAATAATCAATGAGTGGGTAAATTCTTGAGATCTATCCCATTATTATGAAAATCCGAAAAAACTGAAGCTCAATGGATGGAAATTTCTTTGGAAAGGACAATGTTGGCTTAGTTTTCGCACTAGTATCTATTTATAACTCCTTTTTAAAAACCAATTATTTATGAAACTCTTAAAAATTTTCTCACTGGTTCTTTTCTTAGGCCTATTTGCAGCAATGGAATCTCATGCACAGGAAGTGGGTATCCGATTTGGAAATGTAAACGGTAACGATGTTGCCCTAGATGCTGTTTTCTCTCTGGGCGAATTCAGCAGGGTTCATGGTGACCTGAGCTTTGGAAATTCCGGTATGGGAATAGATTTGCTCTGGAACCCAATTTACCGACCTATTGAAAATTCTGATTTCAATTACTACATCGGTTTTGGACCATCCTTATTTTTGGGAGATCCTTTCAGGTTGGGAGCTGCCGGTGAAATCGGTGCAGAATACGCCTTTGCTGATGTTCCTTTGGTAATCGGCCTGGATTGGAGACCCTACTTTATCTTAGTTGAAGACACGGATTTCAATGCAGGAGGATTTGGCCTGAATGTGCGCTGGAGACTGAAATAATCCGATACAAAAATGAAAAGAGGCTGATTCACTTATTTTGATCAGCCTCTTTTTTTTCCTTAAAATTCCACAATGATACCTACGGTAGGCAAAAGGGTCCCAGCTGTATTTTCCAATTCTTTCAATTGATATCGGCTGGGATCATTGGGGTCAATCGAAATGCTTCCATCAGCAGCTCGAACCGGAACTAATAACGGAGCTTGTTTGGCTTGGAAATTATAGGCATTCTGAATATCCACATACCAGTTAAGGTTCCAGTTTTTGAAATAGTATTTCTTGTCCAGCCTCAAATCCAATTGGTGAAAGGCCTGTAGGCGGACTCCATTGATTTGGTTGAAATTCAGAATTCCCTGATTCCTTAAATCCCAATTGGCAATCAAGCTAGATGCTTGAAGATCAAATGGAGTATAAGGTGTTCCTCCCAAAAATCTCCATCTGGAACCAATCTCCCAATTTTTTCCAAAACGCTTTCCTGCTGTCAAACTGACAATAATTTTATTGTCCCAAGAAGATGGGACAAAACCATCCGTATTCGGATTGGTAAATTCACTCCGGACCAAAGTAAGAGCTGCGATCCCGTAGAAATTGTTGAGCAAGCGTTGCTGAGCCAAAAACTCCAATCCATAGGCACGGCCTTCTGCGTTGGAAATCACCGGCTCATTGCCAATTACACCGAAATCAGCTCCCAAATTTGCCAGTGCGATCCCATTTCTTAAGGAGGAAGGGTAATTGCTGTATTTTTTGTAAAAAGCCTCAGCTGTAAAACGCCTGTTCTTTTCCGGAACCACCAGTTCAAGTCCTGCAATTAGCTGTGAGTTACGGATGTAGCGTACGTCATTGTCACGATTGACCAGTGCCCCTTCATTATTCCGAAAACCCAACACTGTATAAGGTGGCTTTTGGTAATAAACACCGGCATTGGCAGTGGCATAGAGATTTGGACTTAATTGATAAGAGACCGATACTCGGGGACTGATTTGTCTAAAAGGATTGGAAGCAGTAGCAGCAAAATCACCGCCATCCAGTCGGACTCCACCACTCAACAGCAGACGATCTCCTGAATAATTTTTGCTCCCAGATACAAATGCACCATAGGTACTGAAATTGGAAGTCGAAGAGATGTCTATGACTTGGCCAATCGCTGACAGGGTAGCCCGGTCAAAATTGTCAATGAAATATCTGGAATATTGGTAATTGACTCCATATTTGAGCGTATAACCTGATCCAAAAATGCTGTTTTCGGCCCTAAACTTATTTTCGGATTCTTGAGATTTGTAATTGTAGAGTAGCTTATCCTCATCATTTTCCTGATTTCCTGCATACTTATATGCGGAATTGTCCAGCATATTCCTACTCAAAACAAAGGTCCAAAAACCATTGTCCCGAAAACGCTTCAACTTTACCCCCGTGGCATAATTCCACTGTGATTGCACTGGCAGGACATCGAGGAGGTAAAGCCGGTTTTCCAGATCTTCCCCGCTTTCATCATCAGGAATTTCCTTATTCAAGACAAAGTTGTCAATGGCACCCAGGCCCAAAATCGTTAATTCGGTTTTTTCATTCAGCTTGGTCTTGCTTTTAAACTGAAAATCATTGAAAGTGGGCAAGAAGGGAAGCCCCAGCAATCGGAACAAACCTTGCAGATAAGATCTTCTTGCGGAGAATAAATAGGTGGTTTTTTCACCAATTGGTCCTTCGTTGGAAAGTGTGAGTTCGGAAGCTCCCAAGGTCAATTGTGTAAACATTTTATCCCTGCGTCCTTCCTTGAGTTGAATCTCAAAAAATGAACTCATGGCATCCATTCGATTTGCAGGGAAACCTCCGGTGATAAGGTCCACATTTTTGATCAGATTCACATTCAAAATCCCTACTGGTCCTCCGGAAGAGCCCTGGGTAGAGAAATGGTTAATCACCGGAACTTCGATTTCATCCACAAAAAATTTGTTCTCGTTTGGCGCACCTCCACGAATCAGAATATCATTCCGAAAGCTCGGAGTACTTGCTACCCCAGGCAAAGCCTGTATCACTCGAGAAATGTCCCTATTGCCTCCCGGATAGCGTTCGATTTCATTGGTATTGAGCCTTCGGATAGAAAGTGGAGTTTCTTCTGAACGGGAAAACTCACTGCTAACTACCACCTCGCTGAGTTCAGCAGTTTCCTCCTCCAGCTCGATATCCAATTGTACCGGTCGCGCCTGACTTACTTGGATCTCATAAATTGTTACTGTCTTGAAACCCACAAAACTTGCCCTCAAATTGTAGAGCCCGGAAGGAATATCGCTGATTTCAAAAAAGCCATCCTCATCCGAAATGGTGCCAAAATCTGTGTCTAATATCAGAATGGAGGCAAAAGGAACAGGGTCATTATTGACAGGATTGATCACCCTTCCACGGATTATCCCCTGTGAAAAGACCTGAGCGGAAATGAGAAAAAAGAGTAAAATAAGAAATCTACTTTTCATGGGTAGTTGGTATAGCTTGTTAAGCAACAGGTAGAAGAAATACTCGAAATTTAAAGGCGTCAGATAACTTGCTATTCTTTCATCCTCCAAAGCCTCCACCAGGGAGTACCTGGAGAATCATGATGCTCAAAGTGATATCCAAAGAAATAACAGCTCAAAAACGCCCAAAGATGGTTTTTGGTTTGCGTATGGGAATGATGCACATTGTCCACTTCTCCACGATGCGGCAAAAAGGTACCAAAGTAAAACAGTTGAAATGTGGACAAGACTGCCGGCAGCATCCAAAATACAATCAGGTTTTCAGTTGGTAAAAAGAGCTTCAGGATATTGAAGGTTATGGCCATTAAGAAAATCTGAAAAAGACTTAGGTATTGTTTGATAAAACTGAAATACCAAATCAGAAACTTCCCGGAGGGATGAAAATCCGGATCATCTTCCGTAGCCACATGTCGATGGTGTGCATGATGTTTTGGAAATAGCCTCCAGTAGAAATTAAAGGAAAACAGAAGGGCAGCGATCCATCCTGTGAGATGGTTGAGTTTTTTGTTGCTGCTAACTACTCCATGCATGGCATCGTGAGCGGTAATGAAAAGCCCGGTATATAGATGCATTTGAAGCAAAACCCCAAAATATGTCAATGGGCTTTTCCAGTTGATCTGTACCTGCAACAAAAAATAAAGACAAGCAGCCCATAGTATTATAATGGACCAAGCGATTAGCAATCCCTTGGGGTCAATTTTTGAAATTCTGTGAGAAGTGTTCATAGGCTTTTCGCCATTTTCACTCAAAAGGTAAGGATTCGGGCTTTTACTTCCTCCATCAACCACATAGGTGTGGAAGTAGCTCCACAAATTCCGACTTTTTCATTCGGACCAAACCAGCTTTCATCAATCTGATCTGAATGGGAAACAAAAAAGGTGTTTGGGTTTTTCTCCTTGCAAACATTGAACAGCACCTTTCCATTGGAGGATTTTGTTCCGCTCACAAATACAATTTTATCAAACCTCGAGGCAAACTCTCTCAATTCCTTGTCCCTGTTGGATACCTGTCTGCAAATGGTATCATTGGTATTAACGGAAATTCCATTATTACGAAGAATCTCATTGATCTCGTAAAATTTATCCGTGCTTTTGGTAGTCTGGCTGTAGAGGGTAATATTTCTGGGTAGCTTTTCCAGATCCAGCTCAGAAATATCCTGAAAAACTACTGCCTCATTGTTGGTTTGACCCAAAAGCCCTTTTACTTCAGCATGTCCATGTTTCCCGTAAATGAAGATTTTCTCGTCTTTATCGTAGGAATTCTTGATGCGGTTTTGAAGTTTCAAAACCACAGGGCAGGAAGCATCTATTAGTGTCAGGTTATTTTTGATAGCCAATTCATAGGTTGAAGGAGGCTCTCCATGGGCCCGGATCAGGACTTTCTCGTCTTTTAAACCGTAAAGATCTCCATGATTGATGATTTTTAGCCCCTTTTTAACCAGACGGTTAATTTCCTCATCGTTATGGACGATATCTCCGAGACAATAAAGGCTGCCTTCTGCTTCCAAAATCTCCTCTGCCATTTCAATGGCATAGACCACACCGAAGCAAAAGCCGGAATGAATGTCAATTTCTACCTGGAGATTTTTCATAGCCTATTAACTTCTAGATACCTGAATTGTTTTTGGACTTCTGATTCTTTCGAAAATACTCACGTTTATCAACAACAAAGTCATGGAATAAATACTGTCCTCAATAGGAACTGTCCAGATTCTCAAACCCAGATTTTCTGCATTGTTGTAGATCACCACCGGCTCTTCGGTCACCCCGCCTGTTAGGATTCCATTACAAATAAAGAACGGAATCAAATGCACCAGATATGCGAAAAGAAATCTTCCCAGATACCGGTCATTGAATACCAAAAAATGGACAAGCAATACAACTGCTCCAATTAGAAAATTGACAGAAGTGTACATTTTGTCCAAATGCATGAAAGCCAATCCTATAAGAAAAGGAACCAAGACATAAACAAAAGGCTTGGCCCATTTCTGAAAATAATCCTTGGGAAAGAAATAGATCAAAACCTCATAAATAAAGATACAGGCAAAGGGAATGACAAAAAAGAAAAGCCATTCCTCTACCGGAAGATTCAAAAGATACCAACCGGAAATATAGGTTGGGTTAAATTCCCAGACGCCTATAGCTGTAAACCAAATATCCCATAGGATAAAAAAGGCCGCCGTAATAATCATCCCAGGTAAAATCTGCCCCCATTTGGTGGCATAGCGGATTCGATGCTCGAAAGATTGAGCTAAAGGATACGATATGGCAAAAAGTAACACACCGAAATACAGGTATTTTTCCATTAGCCCAAGCCCAGTTTGGTTTCAAAGTAGGTTCCCAACAACAAGGAAATCTTTCTTGAATTGGGGATTCGGATTCTCTTCTTTGTAATGGTCTCTGCAGGAAGCCCTTTGATCTTATCAAAAAGCTTCTGGTAATAGAGATAGGCGACTTTTACGCCCAATTTTGCTCCTACCGGAAGCTGCTCGATCCCAATCAAAGCCTCATCAAAATCCCGCTGTATATCCTCCTCAATCTGTTTTTTGATGGTTTTATCAAATAGTCGGTAATCCACTCCGGGGAAATATACTCTTCCTCTTTCTTCAAAATCACTTTTGATGTCGCGAAGAAAATTCACCTTTTGGAAAGCCGATCCAAGTTTACAGGCTGGCTTCCTTAAATGCTCATATACCGCTTGATCACCCTCACAAAAAACTTTTAGACACATCAGTCCCACCACTTCGGCCGATCCATAGATATATTCATTGTATCTGGAATCATTGTAGGTCTTGAAGTCCAAGTCCATCTCCATGCTTCGCAAAAATGCTTCGATCAAATCCCGATCTATCTGGTATTGGTTGACAATCAACTGAAAGGCATGAAGCACTGGATTCAGGGAAATCCTGGCTTCAATTGCTTCATAGGTGTCTTTTTTAAAACGCTGAAGTAAAGCTCCTTTGTCTTGATCATGGAAGGTATCCACTATCTCATCCGCATACCGGACAAAACCATAGATGGAATAAATGGCCATATGAAACTTTTTATCCAAAGTCTTGATGCCCAAGGTGAAGCTTGTACTATATCGCTGGGTAATTAACCGACTACATTCAAGAGTGGTTTGATCGAAAAGTTGTTTTGCATCCATGATTTAAATACCCATTACCGTTTAAAATGTTTCGCGCATCACTTCTTTGGCCACCACTCTTCCTGAAATCAAAGAAGGAGGAACTCCAGGACCCGGAACAGTAAGCTGCCCGGTATAATATAAGTTTTTTACTTTTTTATTCCTTAGGGACGGCTTCAATATTGCCGTTTGCAGGAGTGTGTTTGCCAAGCCGTAGGCATTGCCCTTGAAGGCATGATAATCCGCCTTGAAATCAGAATGGGCATAGGAGCGCTTTAAAACCACATGGGACCGTATTTCCTGCCCACTGATTCGCTCCAACCTATCCATAATAAGCTCGTAGTATTTTTCCCGCATATCCTCTGAATCTTCCAAATCCGGAGCCAAGGGCACCAAAAGGAACATGTTTTCCATTCCCTCCGGCGCTACAGTCGAGTCGGTAACAGAAGGAACTGAGGCATAAAACAAAGGCTTTTCCGGCCATCTTGGATTCTTGTAAATCGCATCAGCATGAGGCCCCAAAGGTTCATCAAAGAATAGATTATGATGCCTTAGGTTTTTTAATCGCTTGTTGATTCCCAGATAAAAAAGTAGGCTGGATGGCGCCATTACACGCTTTTCCCAGTATTCTTCGCTGTAATTACTGTAGTTAGGGTTCAGAAGATGCCTATCCACATGATGATAATCTGCTCCTGCTACGACTACATCAGCTTCTATTTTTTCTCCTGAGACCAGTCGGACCCGTTTTGCCAGGCCATTTTCTATTTCGATTTCTTCCACCTCCGCATCATATCGGATTTGGACTCCTTTTTCCTCAGCCAAGGCGACCATCCCCGAGATGATTTCATGCATTCCCTTTTTGGGATACCAGGTCCCCAAAGCAATATCCGCGTAGTTCATCAGAGAATACAGCGCAGGAATATTATTGGCAGTTTCTCCCAGAAAAAGTACAGGAAATTCCATTAGACGGATGATCTTTTCTGACTTGAAAAACTTGCGGACATGCTTGGACATGGACTGAAAAATATCCATTCGAATCATATCCATCAGTAATTTGGGAGAAGTAAACTCAAATAAGGAACGGCTGGGTTTATGGACTAGATCATGTATCCCCACTTCATATTTGTACTTGGCTTGTGCAAGAAACCGATCCAATTGTTTTCCGGCTCCTTGCTCGATTTTATCCAGCATGGCCTTAAACTCATCCAAATCTGCAGGAATGTCCAGAATCTCATTTTCCCCATAGACCACAGAATAAGAGGGATCAAGTCTGACGAGGTCGTAGTAGTCTGACGGCTTTTTACCAAAATGACTGAAGTAATCCTCGAAGACATCAGGCATCCAATACCAACTTGGGCCCATATCAAAAACAAACCCCTGGTGTTCGAACTTTCTAGCTCTCCCCCCGGGGGTATTGTTTTTCTCTAAAAGGGTGACTAAACAACCGGAATTTGCGAGATGGGTAGCCGCTGAAAGCCCAGCAAAACCTGAACCAATCACTACCACTTTTTTGGGATCCATACTTTAGTTTTTATGCTTGTAAACCACCAAGTTTTCTTTGAGGAGCTTTCTGGCAATATGGATTCTATTTTTTACAGTTCCAATTGGGATTTGGAGCTTGTCTGCAATCTCATGATACTTAAATCCCCGGAAATGCATCATGAAGGGAACTTTATATACATCCTCCAATTTGGAAATCGCATCTTGGATATCGTCCATGGCGAAATTTCCATAAACCCCGTTTTCGATCTGAACATCACTGGAGTTTAGGTAGTGCAGATTATCAGTGGTGTCCACAAAAGTCCCTCTTCTCACCATTCGCTGATAATTGGTGATAAAGGTGTTTTTCATAATGGTATATAACCACGCTTTCAAATTGGTGCCTTCGGTAAATTTCTCCCGATTGGTAAAAGCTTTGACCATGGTATCCTGCAAGAGATCATTCGCATCATCCAAATCTCTCGTAAGCTTCAGGGCAAATGGTTTCAGTGAACTGGAAAGCTTGTTTAGCGAGTAACTGAATTCAAGAGTCGTCATGGTTTTTGTTTTTGTTTAATCAAAGCTATAAAAGATTAAACAAAATGAAAAGCGTTTGTAAAATATTTTCTGAAAAATATTTCAGTATAAAGCCAGATTATCAGATAGTAGGGGAAAAAATAGGTTTAAAACCAAAAAAAGCATCCTGATACGGATGCTCTTTTGTTTAACAAATAGATGTTTTGTTTCAACTATTTTTCTTGAGGGATTTTAGAGATTTCATCCAGCATCGTCTTGATATCCCGGATATAATTGAGCTGGATGACATTGGAAGGCATCTCCAGATCCTGACCGATCACCTGATATCCAGTCAATAAGATTCGGGAATTTTCAAATTGTCCTGCCAGCTCATTGATATAAGCTTGAACACCCTCGGGACTTGGAGAACTGGTAATTACGGTTAGTAGAAAATCAGGATGATGCAGTTTATACACTGCAAGTAGATCTTCATTTGGAGTGCTTTGTCCAAGATAAATTACCTTATGTCCCTGGTTTTTGATGAGGTAAGCTGCAAAAAGCAAGGAGATTTCATGCAATTCTCCTTCTGGGAGATATAAAAGAAACTTTTTCCCATCGGAATGCGAAATCTGCCCGTCAATGGCAACAATGAGCTTTTGACGGACTAGATTGGAAATGAAATGTTCTTGGGCCGGATTGATAGCACCTGTCTGCCAAAGCACCCCAATTTTTGACATAAAGGGGTAAATGATATTGAGCATCGTCTGCTCAAAGCCCAATTTGAGAATGTTAGAGGATAGAATTTTTTCAAAGCGCTCTTCATCCATCTCTATCATACAGATGGTCAAGGCATTGATCTGATCGTCATGAACGAGGGATCGCTCGGTCAATTTCATCACTTCCTCTTGGATTTCCCCGGGTTTCATGGATGCGATCTTGCTGATCTTAAACCCATTGTCATTGAGCAAAGCTACATTGAGGATGAGTTTGAGATCATCGTCATCATAATAGCGAATATTGGTTTCAGTCCGTTTCGGGCTTAACAAATTATGCCGCTGCTCCCAAATTCGTAGAGTATGGGCTTTAATACCAGATAAATGCTCTAAATCCTTGATAGAATAGGTACTCACTTAATCTTCCTTTTTAAAATACGCCTTGGGTACAACAAACAATCCAAACGATACAGCATCATCCTTTTGATTCGTCTTATGATGAGCTTGATGCGCTTTGAATATTCCTTTGAGAAATGTGTTTTTGGGACGGTCAAACCATTTCAACCTTCGATGAACCATGATATCATGCAAAATGAAATAAAAAAAGCCATAGAGGCTGATCCCTACTCCTAACCAAAACCTATAATCCAATTCCCCAACCCCCAATAGGATCAATACTACAGCAATGCTTCCAAAGAGGACTGAAAACAGATCATTTAATTCAAAAAAGGATTTGGATGGCTGATGATGGGTTTTATGGATCATCCAAAGGGGGCCATGCATGATATATTTATGGATAAACCACCCTGAAAATTCCATCAATGCAAAACCAAGAATACCAAAAACAATTGCCTCAACCATTTAGAATTAACCAGTTTATGTAACTTTTGTTTTAACCTGTGATCACAAGATTTGTTTAGGATAATTATAAATATATTTTATCAAAACTCCTTTAGATTCAATCGAGTACAGTAAAATTCAGGATGGTGAAAAATAGGATCATGCTGACCAATAGAAAAAGAGCCAGGCGATTTTCCTTCTCAAAATTAGCCTTTCTATAGATGAAGTGGATCAGATAAGCAACCAGAAACCATCCTAGATAGTTGCCGGGAGGAATCACATCCCACTTCCAATACCAAAAGTCCAAGGCTACCGCTACCGGCTCAAGGATATAATCGATTGCTGTCATCGCCAAGGACCCCAAAAATGCCGCGTAATAGTCATTGGGAACCTTTTGGAAGACCGCTCCGGTTAGATACACAAGAATAAACCAGTTGACCCCGATGATGATCGGAACTTCCCAAAGCTGAGGACCTAATGTAGGCCCGTATACATAATCCCCAAACAAATAGCCCGTATGAATCCCGATGAGTTCAGCCCCAAAACCTATCCAAAAAGCGGATGCGGCAAATATTGGAAAGGCGTCATTCCAGCCCCTGTGGTAAGAAAGAATCAGGAATAGCGTGACCAAAAGCTGGGCAGGAGTAAGTAGGAGAAAGGTTTCTTTGAAGGATGGAATACTCAAACCAATCAAACCGACTCCATAAATCAAGACTATGAAAATCTTGGCAAGAGTTAATTTAAGGGAATTTCCTTTGGCTCGCTCGGGGACAACTTTATGCATGACAAGGTGTTTGAAAAAACCGAATTGAATAATTCAGTTTGGGATTCCTAACTTTGGATTCCCGAATTTGTTAACAAAAAAAGAAAATTCTACCCGTAACAGCGATATGATCCTCTATAACATCACCATAAATGTAGCTTCAGACATTGAGGAAGATTTCATTCAATGGATGAAAAGCACCCATATCCCCGAAGTAATGGCCACCGGAATATTTACAGAGCATAAGTTTCTGCGGCTTTTGCACGAATCCGAGGATGGCAGTACCAATTATGCCATTCAGTATTTTACTCACAGCCTGGATCATATGCAGGAATATGAAAACAAATACGCGGCATCCCTTCGTGCAAAGACTCAGGAACGGTACAAAGACAAGGCTTTGGCCTTCCGTACCTTACTCGAAATTCTTTAACTATGCCCAATTGGCTCAAATTAACCATTAGCCTCATTCTTCCACAACTGGTCGGTGGAACAGGGGCTTACTTCACCATTTCTTCGGTTGGAAGCTGGTATCAAACCATTGCCAAACCAAGCTTTAATCCACCGAGTTGGCTTTTTGGCCCGGTATGGACCACCTTATACATCCTGATGGGAATTGGTTGCTATTTAATTTGGAAAAGCGATCACCCCCAGAAAAAAAGCCTGTTGACCTTGTATTCTGTACAGCTTGCCCTAAATGGAATCTGGTCGCCGGCATTTTTTGGGATGGAATCTCCGATCTTAGGCTTGGTAGTGATACTTCCACTGTGGATCCTGATTTTCCTGTCGGTGAAAAACTTCAAAAAAATCAACCCTTGGGCATCCTGGCTAATGATTCCCTATTTGGCTTGGGTAAGTTTTGCGAGTGTACTCAATTTTTCGATTTGGTGGTTAAATTAGTGAAACACCAGTAAATCAACGAGTTTAACAAATTTTCACTAGTTTTTTAGCCGTAAAAAATTAGTTTTATGGGGAGTTTTACTGTTTTAGATGAAAAAATACATTCCCCTTTTATCCATTCTTTTGCTTTTTGCCTGTAAAAACTCCAATCAAGAAGGAGAAAAAAAACCAGGCTCTACTCAAACCTATACCGAAAACCAACTTGAAAATCTTCGAATTACAATGGACACCGTCAAAGTGGACGTCGGAGAAGAAATCATTAATGCCACTGCCTATTTTGGCTTTGGACTTAGCGCGGATAAGGAACGAATCTATTTAGCAGATGGCATGAATACGGAAGTTCATGGGTATAATTTGCCAGAAAGGAAGCTGGAGCATCGAATTGTTTTTGAAAAAGACGGGCCGAATCAAGCCCCGGATTTTATCAACTTTTTTCAAGTTCTCCCCAACGAAGAATTCATGCTAGCCAACTATGCCATTCAAGCAGTTTTTAACAATCAGGCAGAAAAAATCCTGGATATCAATGCCCAACCTGAAGAATACGAAGGTTTGGATGAATCCTTGAGCAGTCTGTATGGCTTTTTACATGTCAGCCCGAATAAAAAGTTGGCCATTTCCAGACCTTTAGAATACGGAAAGGAGTCCGTAAGCCTCGTTTTGATGGATTTGGAAAACAAAAAAGGACAAGTACTTTCTTTACCCGGATTGGAAATCACCAAGAAATTCAGGGCTTCCTTTTCACAAGGTGGAGGCACCACGACTATGGGGGATAATCTGATTATTCAGGAAGTTCGCAATCAACTTGTCATATATTCTGCCAGTACAGCCGACATCTATATATATGACTGGAATAGTAAAGAATTGAAATTGATCGAATTTGACCATCAATTGGTCCCCAATCAAAAAAGCGGCGAGTTTCCAACTGAGGCAGGATCGCGAGAGGAACTGATGGAAATTGCACAGCAAATCCGGAATCAGGTCTCTTTCATGGGTTTCCTTTGGGATGAGAGCCGTCAGCAATATTTCCGTTTTGCCTACAAACAAAATGGCCTTTTGGAAACCGGTGAACCGCGAAAATCCGATTGGTATCTTTTTTCATACGATGAAAACTTCAACTTACTCGGCGAAACCGAACTTGAAAAGCTCTCCACTTTCTTTTATCAAAGCTTTTTCTATGAAGGGAAAATATACAACTACCTTCCAGTGGACGAGGATCCCGGCTTTGTGATCATGACATTAGAATTCTGAACAGCTCTTTTATGAAAAAACTCCTTTTTCCAACCCTATTCGCAGCCTTGGCTTTTTCTTGTGGCGGAGAAAATGATTCAGCTGAATCAACACCATCCAATATCCTCGAAAACTTCACTTTCAGTGTGGATACGCTGGTTGTCGATCCAGGGGAAGAGATTATTAATTTATCCATGGGGGTGAGAAAAGGTTCCTTTAATGAAACCAAATCCCACTTTTATCTTTTTGATGATGCCACCACGAAGATCAATAAAATCAATTTGGATGAATTGGTGCTCGAAGAACAAATTCCATTCGAAAAAGAAGGACCGAATGGGGTGGGTTCCAATTTTATTGCGACAGCTCGATACCTGCCCGGCGAGGAGTTTCTTTTTTCTAATTTTCAATCAACAGGAGTTTTTAACAAACAGGGACAGAAAATACTCGATCTGACCCTTAAGCCGGAAGAGCTTGACATTGAAGGTCTGGGAGAAAATGCGAAATACAACATCACCAATTCCATCCGCTTCTCTCCTGACAGAAAAATAGCCTATTCGCTTCCAAGTGACTTTATGGAGGGTACCACCCAACTGGCAAAAATCAATCTGGAAACCAAAAGCGGAACTGTTCTACCCATTCCAGCCATGGAGATTGTGGGTGATTACCGAATTCTCCTTCAGTCCGATGATAGGATGTCTATCTATGTCGAGGAGATTTCATTTCAGGAGATAGAAGGTAGGTTTTATATTTCTGGAGCTACAACCAACAGCATTTATCGATTTGAGACGGGCCAGGATTCTTTGGAGTTGTTTGAATATGATTTTTCATTAGTGCCAAATCAAAAGGAAATCCCTATTCAACGGAAAGTGTCTTCCATGGAGGAGTTTCAGGCTGAAATGGAAAAGGCAAGAACCCAGATTGGGTTTGAAAAATTCCTGTATGATGAGCAAGCCAAGCTCTTTTATCGCTTTGGGAGAATCTATGAGCCCAGAGGTGATGATCCCGAAGCCCCTTCCAAAGCACAAGTTTTTCTTTTCGCTTTTGATGAAAATCTAAATCTTATTGGTGAGACTGAAATCCCGGAATTGGACCAAACGCCCAGTAACCCCTTCTTCAAAGACGGCAAGCTTTGGTCCTATGTCAATGTGGAAGATGAGCTAGGCTTTGCCGTGATAGATTTTAACTTTTGATAGACTATGAAAAAACTAACTCTGCTACTTTTACTTCCCTTGATTTTTTCCTGTGGAGGTACTTCTTCTGAGGACGATACCAATACCGGTTTCTTAGAAAATTTCTCCTATACCATTGATACCGTGATGATCGATGCAGGAAAGGATTTTATTTTTCTCCAAAGTCTGAATATCTCTTCACTTTCCCCTGACAGAAATCTGTTATACATCTACAATTACAAGGATGTGCAGCTCGAGGTGGTTGACCTGAATAAGTTTCAACTCAAGGAAAAAATAAAACTGGATAAGGAAGGGCCGTTGGGAGTAGGGAATCCTAATTCCTTGCTTATCGCCGAAAATGGGGAGTTTTTCTTCTCAGGCTTTCCGGGGATTCATCGCTTTGATCCTTCCCTTCAGCAGATGACCCAATTTGCCCTGAGAAAACAAAAGTTTGAAGCGCTGGAAGAGGATGAGGCGTTGGATTATGATATTTCGGTGTCGCAGGATGGTCAGTGGGCCTTTGGTGCTTATGGCAAAGATAATATGGAAGAATCCAAGAAAGGCCTTGCGGTCATTTCTTTAAAGGATCTGAGTCTTCGTAAAATTCCTGTCTCTATTTGGGAGACTCAAAAACCGTATGTCAGAACCTTGATTGAGGATGGGCAAATGCAGATGCAGACCATCGAAAAGGTATACGTGTATCCTCAGGATAATCGTATCATTCTTTCTTCAGGTAATATCAATGAAATCTACCTTGTTGACTTAGCGACCGATTCGGTTCGGACGATCAAGTACACATCTCAATTGACTCGAAATGCTAAAGCAGTTCCTGAAAAAACTATCGTAAATACCAATGAAGAGATGCGGGAGATGTTTCAGCAAGCCAACAGGGATGTGGAGTTTCGCCAGTTCTATTTTGATGAGCAAAGCCAAAAATTTTTCCGGTTTTCCAGAGATGTGTCCAAGACCATCGGGGATTCTGTAGTCTATAAAACGGTGATGACTTTATTTGATCAAGACCTTCAGCAGATTCACGAGGAGGAAGTTCCTTTGGACATTTTCAGTTTGAAATTCTTCAAAGATGGCAAGCTCTGGTCCTATGTCAATGTAGACGATGAGTTGGGCTTTGCGGTGATGGATTTAAACTTTTAAATACACTTTACTATGAAAAAACTACCCATTTACCTTTTGATCCTTACGCTTTTTTCTTGCGGTGGAGATCCTGAAAATTCTAACGCTACCGGTGACCTAGAGATCACCTACGTAATCGACACGGTGATGGTAGATCCGGGAGATCATTTCATCTTTGTACAATATGGTTTGGGGATGTCTGATGTAGATAAAAGCCAGAAATTGCTATATAATTTCAATAATCAGGATATGAAGATGGAAATCATCGATCTAGAAAACTTAAAACTGAAAGAGCTCCGGCAATATGAAAAAGAAGGTCCAAATGGGATCGGAGGAGGATTTATTATGCGAATTCAGGTGCTTCCTGATGAAAGTGTTTTGTTTTACGATTTTGTGGGCATCCATCATGTCGCCAAATCGGGTGAAAAACTCGCAACCTATAAATTGGAAGAAATAGCCTGGGAAGGAGACGCTTTAGCGGAGGAGGAAGAAATCAACGTTTCAAGTCTGGATACCAAGGATGGAAAAACCTTCTATGGCTTCTATGGTACCCAAGGGTTTGAAAGCAAAACCAATGGAATCGCCCAACTAAACGTGGAAGACAAAACCTTACGGCTTCACCCATCCGATTTCTTACAGTTCACCACAGCTTTTGACATCAGTTTTGAAATGGATGGAAGAGGTGCAGCCAAGTTTCCGGAGCAAAATCGCATCCGAATGGTGGGTGACAAAATCCTCATTACGACCACTGCCAAGAATGAATTATGGCAATGGGATTTGGCACAAGACAGCTTGATTTCACATAATTATCAATCTCAATTAACCTCGAATATCAAAAAGGGAAACTTTCCCATGCAAGTGAGTTCCCCAGAAGAATTTAGAGCTGCAATCAAAGAGAAAGATAAGGAGGTAAGTTTTGGAGAATTTACATTTTCCCCAGATCAAGACAAGTTTTGGAGATATCATAAGGAAATGGACCGAATGACAGCTGGTGATACGATTATTTACAAAAACGTACTGACTGCCTTTAACATCGATCTGAGCATGTTGGGAGAAACGCAGATGCCCGAGGACTTCAAGAATGGTAATTCTGTTTTTTACCTAGACGGAATGCTCTGGCAGTTTCTAAATATCGACGATGAGGTGGCGTTTGTACGGGTGAAACCGAGTTTGAAATGAAAAAAATGGCTTTTTTTTGTGGGTTGACACTATTTCTATTCGGATGTCAAGAGAAGCATGCAGGTTCAAATACTTTTAAAATTCCCACAGATTCACTCGAAGTCACCTTAAGTATCGACACGATATTGATTGATGCAGGTGATGACTTTATCTATTTAAACCACTATCTAAGACTGTCCGATTTTTCGGCTGATAGACGGTTTTTACATAATTTCAATCCCCTGAATTATGAAATGGAGCTGATTGATCTGCAGGAAAAAAGGTTGGTCGAGAAGTATAGGATAGAAAAAGAGGGGCCGAAAACCGTTCCAAACCACTTTTTCTATCGGCTACAAGTAGCTGAAGAGACTGAAGAACTGTTTTTTCAAACCACCAGTCATATTTATAAAACTGATCTTCAGGGGAAAGTCCAATCTAGTTATCGATTTATGAATGATAGCTTGAGCGACTTTCGATACAACCCCGAAAACCAGATTAATCTTCAAGGCTTTGTGTCTGAAAATGGGAAACATTTCTATTCATTCTATACCGATACTTTTCCAGATAGAAAGCGAAAAGGACTCGTACGAGTGGACTTCAAAGAGAAGCAAGTCGATTTCCGGGAGATGGATTTTTTTCATTGGGCAAATGATTTCGACCTCTATTATAGAGAGCCCGATGGACGATACAATCGAGGAGAATACCCTGAAATGAGTGGGATGGCCTTCAAAGGAGACAGTATTATTTTTTCGATTTCGGCTGTCAATAAACTCTGGGTTTATCATTTTCAATCTGGATACTTGAAAGAGCTTTCTTACGAAAGTACCCTGACTAAAAATCAGAAAGAAGGAAATTTTCCTAAAAGAGTGGAGTCCATGGAGGCTTTTCAGGAAGCAGCCAAACAAAAGAATGAAGAAGTTTATTTTCACCCTATTCAATACGATCCCAAAAACCAACGCTTTCTGCGAGTCACCACACAGTTTGAGGGCTATGACAAGAATGGAGAAGCTATTTATAATTCCTATCTCACAATTTTTGATAAGGAACTACAGCCTATTCAGGAGCAGCTTATCCCGGAGCCTGGCTTTTACCCTTCTAATTCCAAATCCTTTATCAAGGATGGCGTATATTATTCCTACCTCAATATGGACGATGAATTGGCATTCATTCGCTTAAAGGTTGAATAAGATGAAGAATATTATTTCGATTTTTGCGTTCGTCGTTCTTGTTTCTTGTCAAGAGAAGTCCCTAGAAAAAACTGATCCTATTCAATTTAAAATTAGCATCGACACGTTTTCCATCGATAGTCAGGACCATCTTTTATTTGTAGGCTATGGAATACCCAAAGCCAAGCTATCTCAAGATGAACGCTTGTTGTTTTTCTATGATTACATGAATCATTCGATCGAAACCATCGATTTGGAAGAAAACAAATGGATTCAATCGCTATATCTAGAAAAAGAGGGACCAAAAGGCGTAATGGATCGAAGCCGTTTTGACTTTATCCCACTTACAGACAGCACCTTTCGGTTTTTTACTCAACGAAATTTCATTGAGCTAAACCAGCGCAATGAGTTGCTTTTTGAGTCTCCAAGATTTGACAGCATGGTTCGGATAGCTCCCGAGAAGAACTTTGAAGCTTGGGCTAAACTGTCATCAGATAAGCGATATTTAGTTGGTCTGACCTCTAGTTTCAAGCAAGATCAAATGCTAGGCTGGGTGGATTTTAAGGATTCTGTCTATCGGGAGGCGAGACTTGATAGCATGGACTATCGAAAGGATTTAGAAATCAAAAACAGTCGAGTAATCATAAGTAGTCAAATCAGTGCTGATTTTATTCAGGAAAAATTCTTTGTCTATCATGCCGATGGGATCGATGTCTATAGGATTGATCCAAAAACTGGTGTGGCAAAATTCAAAGACAATTCCCCTCATCTTTTCCCAAGACGGAAATCAGGAAATTTTCCAAAAACTGCCGAGTTAGGAGAGTTTGATGCTGTATTTGAGAAAAAGGAATTAGAGATTTCTTACCGCGATTTGGTTTTTGATCAAGAGAATCAGCTTTTTTATCGATTTGCAGGAATGAATGCTCCCGAAACAGGGCGATCTCTTCAGTATTTTATGATTTTTGACAAGGAGATGAATTTGATCCATGAAATGGACGTAAGTGAAATGGGAATCGGCTTTCTGGAATATTTTGTAAGAAAGGGTAGACTTTACGTCAGAAATAAGGAAACGGAAGAGTTGGAGTTTTTTGTACTCAGAATCGAAAAAGAGTAGTGAGTTTTAATGAGCCCTTTTGCGATGAAAATGATGACACATAATCATATTGACCCTGTATCTCAGCGAGAAAATTTCCCAAATGAGTCAATCCAACCTCGGCAAACTCAACTTGTATTTCATCGCTATTAAGCGTATCCCTATGATCACCGACATGGAGATCAAGAGGTTGTAATTGCGGTGTACATCATATAGATCCAAAAAGACATATAAAGCTGCTCCCACCAAACAGGCAGTGGCATAGATTTCCTTTCGGAATAAAATTGGAATTTCATTCGTCAAGGTATCCCTAATGACACCTCCCATCACGGCAGAAAACATTCCCATGATAGCCGCAATCTCTGGTCTTACCCCCAAACTTAGGGCTTTTTCTACACCCAAAACCGTAAAAAATCCAATTCCCAAAGTATCAAACAGGAAAAAGGTTTTGCGCAGCTTGCTTAAGAAATTTGGAAAAATAAAAGCCCCCAATACTCCACCCAAAATGGCATACAGAAACCAAACATCCCCAATCCAAACCAAGGGATAACTCCCCAAAAAGATATCCCTCAAAGTTCCTCCACCAATCGCTGTGATAAAGCCAGTAAACCCAGCACCAAACAAGTCATGCTCCTTTTCCTTGATCGCCAAGGCCCCGGAAATTGCAAAAACAAATGTTCCTAAAAGTTCAAGTGTATACTGGAGCGTCATTTAATTTGTTTACAATTTAATTTTATTATTGACTTTTAATTGTCCGAAAACCTCGATTCAAGCACATTCAGCTAGTTTTTTCCAGAATAAAGACTCCCATTTCCCGCTTTCCAAAAAGAAAAACGGTCTTAGGGTCTTCCAAAAATCTAAAGCCTTTTTCCAATAACTCCTCCATCAACTTTGGAGTAAGTACGAATCGCTCTGTTCCGTCAGGTAAAATAAACCTTCCTCCCCCCAAGTCCTTGCTTCCTTCCAGCACATTCCCAAAATTGGTACACATTCTAAACCAGAAAATTCCTCCCGGCTTTAGAACCCGATGGATTTCGGCAACCATTTGCCAAAAGTTATCCACACTTTCAGCAAAATGCAGCACGGCAGAGCATATAACCACATCAAATGCCTGGGAATGAAACGGGATATCTTCCAGTTTTCCCGGTTGGAAACGATGCACATCATATTCTGGATTCAGACTTTTAGCCATATAGCGACAATACTGAATCGCAGTCTCATTAGGATCAATCCCAAAAGCCTGATAACCCGAATTGATAAAGAAAACGGAATTTCGGCCTTCCCCACAACCGGCATCCAGAATTTTCATTTCCTTTGAAAAACGCCCTTTCAGTATCTGGTCAAGGAGGTAGACATCAATATTTCCTAATAAACGGTTAAGTTCAGCTATTTCCATTTTCCCATTTGTCTAAAGCGTCTTCGGCTTTTTTTCTGCCAATTTCTATTAATTCCCCTGCCCTGTAAAACTCGAGCGTCCCAGCTTGGTTTCTGCTAATTTGAACCAATATATCCGGTTGATGAATTTCCAGAACCAAAGCAGAAAGTTGATCCTGAAGCAAATCAAAGGAGCGGTTGAGCAGGTCTATGGAGCCCAAGGACTCCATCTTTTCACTTTCTTCTTCTTCGAAAAATGACGTTAATTTAGTGGTATACTCCTTCATCCAAGATGGCATTTTTACCATTGACTTTTTCGTCTTGTTGGTAATTTTCTCTTTAAAAAGATCTGCCTCTCCGCCATTCAAACCAACCGCCAAGACAATATGATCCTCCCCGTCTTCTACTAGGGAAAGGGGAATGGGATTCATAATCCCTCCGTCAATCAATTCCTGCTGATGGTACTTTACAGGCTGCAGCACGGATGGAATACTTACCGAAGCCCTGATGGCCGTCATCAAAGATCCAGCGTCAAAGACCACTTCTTTACCTTTGGAATAGTTTACAGCATTGCACCGAAATGGGATGGATAAATCTTCAATTTTACAGTCCTTGACTACTTTTTCCAATGCTTTAAACACCCGATCTCCTTTGATAAAGCCCCGGCTTGAAAAAGTAAAATCCATCAGACTAAAAACATCAATCCGGTCAAGATTACAAATCCACTCCTTGAACTCAGGTAGCTTTCCAGCCGCATAAATCCCTCCCACCAAAGCTCCAGCAGAGCAGCCAACCACCTCCCGTATCTTATAACCTCTTTCTTCCAATACCTCAATTACTCCTATATGAGCCATCCCTCGGGCACCTCCGCTGCTTAATACCAAGGAGATAGATTTATTTTCGGACATACAATATTGGGGAATAAAAACTAAATTCAGGACTCAAAAATCACCAAACGAAAATACAGAATATGAGCCAATTTAAACCCTTTCACCTGGCTTTCCCTATCCGGGATATTGAAGAAACCCGCAAATTTTATGGGGATCTATTAGGATGTGAAATCGGAAGAAGCACAGACAAATGGATTGATTTCAATTTTTTCGGCCATCAGCTTTCCGCTCACATCAAGCCTGAAGAGTTAGCCAATGCAAAAACCAATATTGTAGATGGAAAAAATGTCCCGGTTCGTCATTTCGGGGCAATTCTTCCCTGGGATGAATGGCATGAATTGGCCGACAAACTGAAAGCCCATGGAATTGAGTTTGTCATCGAGCCATATATCCGATTCAAAGGAGAAGTGGGCGAACAGGCTACCATGTTTTTTCTGGATCCCTGTGGCAATGCCCTGGAATTTAAGTCCTTCCAAGACGAATCTCAGATCTTCGCAAAATAATCGTATCTCTTGAATACTATCTACCTAGATGAAAGAATAGATCGGGTTATCCACATACAAGGAGAGGATTACCTGTATTTCAGTGGAACATCCTATTTGGGAATTGGACAATCCGAGGACTATAAAAAAATACTGGTAGAAAATATATTCAGATATGGTCCAAACCACGGACAAAGCCGGAACAACAATGTCCGGCTCCGTGTATTTGGGGAATTTGAAGAAGAATTCGCTAAGGGCGCAAAAGCAGAGTCCTCCCTTGTCTTTAGTTCGGGCTATTTGGCGGGAATTGCTGCATGGCAGGTCCTTTTTCCGAATTCAGACCTATGCTGGGTAGCTCCCGACACTCATCCGGCCATAGTACCCAGCACATTAAAACCCAATACACAATTGGATTTTATACAATGGAAAAACACCTGTCTAGAAGTAGCAGAGTCCATTTCTCCACAAAAAATCCTAATTCTGGGAAATGCATTAAACCCCTTGTCTGCTGAAATTCACAGCTATCACTGGGTCGAAGAAATCGCCAAAAAACACGAAGTTACTCTGTTGATTGACGATAGCCATGCATTTGGTGTTTTGGGAGAAGGGCTTTATGGAACCTATCACAGGCATGCAAGCCCCAATTACGATTTGTTGGTTTCCGGCTCTTTGGGAAAAGGTTTAGGAATGCCAGCAGGAATCATACTAGGCCAATCCAAACACATAGAAAAAATCAGAAACCAAGCGCTCTATGGGGGGGCTTCACCTGGCTCACCGGCAAACCTTCAGGCATTTTTAGATTCAATTGATATCTATCTCCAGAAAAAAGAATGGCTAAACTCACTTTGCCAGTCTTTTTATCATAAAACAAAGGATATTAAACAGCTAAAAGGAGGTATTGACCTTCCTGTTTTCATTTATTCTGAGGATAGCTGGGTGGAGAAACTAGAAAAGGAAAAAATCATCACTTCATCCTTTCCCTATCCAACTTCGCAGGACCCAAGGGTTAACCGAATCATTATTTCAGGGTTTCACAGGGAAGAAGATCTCTTATTCCTAACAGAAAAATTGAACGAATTAAGCACTAGCTCATGAAGAACATCCTCTTTTCAATTGCCTTTCTATGGATCGTATTTTTTTCCTGCAGCCCAAAAGAAAGCATCCCTTTTCAAGACGGCTTGGAAGGTTATCCTGTTCTCAAAAAAGCATTAGACAGTTCTGACAAGTATCAGGTCCAGATTCTTTTTTCAAGAATAGACAGAAATGAGCATGGGAATCCCTTAATGGAAACATTCTCCTACAACCTAAATGATCAAACCTATTTTTATCCGGCCTCCACGGTAAAGCTTCCCGTTGCTGTTTTGGCTTTGGAATGGCTGGAAGAGCAAAATGTGGATAACTTGACCGCAGAAACCACTTTTTTGATCGATTCTGTTCGTCCTTCTCAGATCCCAGCCTATGTGGATAACTCTTCCAAAGACTCCCTTCCCAGCATTGCCCATTACATCAAAAAAATTCTTCTTGTTTCAGACAACGATGCCTATAATCGCCTCTATGAGCTTTTGGGGCTAGATTATATCAATAAAAAGTTGAAGGAAAAAGGCTTGGAAAACACGGTTATTTCCCAGCGCTTAAGCTTCTCTATTTCCCCTGAAGAAAACCGCTATTTCAATCCCGTCAAGTTTGTGGATAAGTCCGGAAAAATAATCTTAGCATTACCCGAAAGGCATACTGAAAAGATCTATAAAGTTGATTCAGAACCCAAAATCGGGAAGTCTCATTATGTCCAAGACTCCTTGGTGGATGGGCCCATGGATTTTACGTTCAAAAATAAATTTGCCCTATCTGACCTCCACGGTGTTGTCCAGAGAATAGTGTTTCCAGATGCTTTTATGGAAAAACAGCGCTTTCACATCAATGAGGAGCACCGCAACTTTATCCTCAAATACATGAGTATGCTACCGGGAGAAAGTGACTACCCCAAGTATAAGCTTCCGGATTACTATGACAGCTATTCAAAGTTTTTCAAGTTTGGAACAGATAAAAACCCCATTCCTAAAAATTTCCGAATCTTCAATAAGACAGGCTGGTCTTACGGTTATTTGATAGACGGAAGCTATTTCGTTGATTTTGAAAATAATGTGGAGTTTTTCGTTTCAGCTGTGATTTACGTCAACAAAGATGAAATCCTAAATGATGACAATTACGAATACGAAGAAATGGGCTTGCCTTTTTTTGCAGAATTGGGGGATTATCTCTACCAACTGGAGTTGAAACGAAAGAAAATGATTCTGCCTGAATGGAAGGAATTAAAAATAGATTATTAGTTTAGAAGGGAATCATTATTTCTCCTTGAATATGAAAAAAACTCATTTTCCAGAAGTTAAACTTTTTCTGAAATCACAGGGGTGGTGGATTATTTTAGTGAGTATTGTTCAACTTATTATCGTACAAGGAAACTATAGGTTAAAGCTGGGATTTGATTGGAGTTTTATTGATCGTCCGGAATCATACTTTATCCTTTTCTTTAATTGTATTTGTTGGTCCGCCTTCCATTACTTTATTTTTTGGAGGCAAAACCCAGCTTTTCGAGAGAAAATGAGGGAAAAATTCCAACAGAAAAAATAAGTTATCCACCAAGATCTTATCTTTTCAATTGCTTTCCATTTCGATCATTGCTTGTGGATAAGTTTTGTCTAGTTCTATGCCCAACTTTTGAAGTTCTGACATAGACAGATCCCAAGGCTGATGGATATCAAATCCTTGAATCATTGCCAATTCAGGAATCCAGAGTCGTACATAATCCCCATTTTTGTCATAATTTTTCCCCTGTCGCAAAATATTGAAATACCGATTTTCTCGAGGGTCATTGCCCACTCCTCCGACATACATCCAGTTGCCCCAATTGGAGCAAACATCATAATCGACCAGTATGCTTTCAAAATAGCTGGCTCCCCAAGTCCAATCAATCCCCAAATCGTTGACCAGAAAACTCGCTACATTCTGTCGGCCCCGATTAGACATGAATCCGGAATTTTTAAGTTCTCGCATATTGGCATCTACAAAAGGGACTCCTGTCTGCCCCTCACACCAGCGTTGAAAATCAACACGATCCCTTCGCCAGGAGTCCTCTTGATGTTTGATACCACCAATGTGGAAAACTTGACTGCCATGCTTTTTACAGATGAACCGAAAATAATCCCGCCAAATCAGCTCAAATACCAACCAATAGGTGCTTTGATTCTTTTTTCGCTCACGCTCATAGCGCTTAACTTCCTCATAGATGGTTCGGGGAGAAATACAGCCTAAGCTTAACCAAGCTGAAAATTTGGAGCTATAATCCGCTCCGATTAGCCCGTTTCGGGTTTCCTTATACACTTTCAATCGATCCTCTTCCCAAAAATAGGTTTGGATTCGCCTGAGACCGGCACTTTCTCCACCCTCAAACTGCATCACCGACCGCTGCTCAGCCTCAGGCTCCTCCAAACCATAGGTAGTTAAATCTGGAAGCGTTACTTCCAAAGGAATAAGATCTTTAGTTGGAAAATTAATGGAAGTTGGCTGTGGAAAAGTAGAACGAACAGATGCCATTTTTTCCACTGATTTTCGAAACTGCGTAAAAACCTCCGGAATTTGAGCTACCGGAAAAGGAAGGTCATCAATGTGATACAAGGTGCTCTGCCAAAAGCTTTCGGTCGCAATTCCCTTGGCCCATGCCGCTTTTTCTAGGGACTTATCCACATTTCGCTCCTCTGCCGTTACTTCTTCTGAGAAGAAAATGGCATCCGCCGCAATCCGTTCCGCCAAAGTGACAACTTCTACTTCTGGTTTACCTCTTAATAAGACCAGATTTCCACCCAATTCCTTAAAATTTTTCCGCAGATCGGAAATTGATTCCAAAAGAAATTTAGCCCGGAACTTATCCGTCTTGGGAAAGCCGAGGACTGTTGGTTCAAAATGTCTAGGATCAAAACAATAGACAGGTATCACCTCAGCACCTGTCTGGCAAGCCTTAAACAAGGCTTCCTGATCCTGAGTACGCAAGTCATTCCGAAACCAAACAATGATTCTTTTGAAATTCATGTCTTTCAAACAGACTGTGGAATCGAAGTGTTTGGGATTTTCTAAAAATGATTTCTAACCCAAATACCTTTTGCATTACACCTGATTAAGTATTTGAGGTCCATTACGGTTTAAAGGGATAAAGTACTTTAGCCTGTAACACGGGATAGTTTTGGACTGAATTGAAAGGCAGGTTAAAAAAAAGGCAGAAAAATCAATTTCTGCCCCCCATTCTTTAAATCCCGCGTGGGTAAAATGATTAAATATTCAGCCAATAATTCAGCTTAAACACCAAAGACCGCTGTTTTGGAAGAAAATCTCCGGGAAAATAGTTGTCTGTATACACAATAAACAAGTCTGAAACTGGAGCATATCTCCACTGCAGTCGGGTGTTGATGTTCAGGTTGTCAATTTGGTTGTTGTATTGGATGAAGGTCGTCCAGAAGAGACTTTTGGTAAAAGTCAAATCAATCCTTGGCCCAACTAAAAGGAGGTTGGCATCAGCCTGTGGCTCTGGAAGACGGATTTGAGAATAACTGAAATTCATGGAAATATTCGCCTTGTAGCCAATTCGGGCACCCATTTCACTTTTTACCTGGGCAAAATTGCCGGTATAATACTCCCCAAATTCAGTCTCCAAATCTATTCGGAACAAATTTCTAGGGTTACTTGCATATTTTACTCCGTAGGTTTTTGTCTTGTAATCGGAGCCTGCCGGTAATGGCTCTGCCCCGGTTCGAGTTGGGTCAAAATCATTGAACAAATACACGTACCGGTTTTTCTGGGTCAATGTCAACCTGGAAAGAGATTGGAAGCGAACCTCATAGCTCAGGTTTACGTCGCGGTCGGTTGTTCCAAGCGTTTCATTCCAATACCCTTCAAATTCAACTTTGGGTCCATGTCGGTTGATCAAATTGGATTTAGGGAACCATATATAAGCCAGATCCGGATTAAATCGCTTGAAGTCCACCCTTGGAAGATATCCAACTTCAGGATTGAAACTCTTCCCCACATCCTGAAAACTGAAGCTCCCTGCCCAATGAAGATCATTGTACAATACATAAGCATTGAAGGAATAGGGCTTATCCAAGTCCTGATCCTGGAAAGTCCGGTGGTAAAACACCTTTCCGGTCCAACGGTTGTCAGAAGAAGCCAGATTATAATCAAAACCCACTAAGCGGTTGAAACCAGTGGGGTCAAAAAGAGACTGATATTCGTCCAGAGCCAGAGATTCTTTGTTCACAAAGATCATCCCAACGTTGGATCGTGCAAAAATCTTCTTCTGAACAGCCAGCACAGAGTAATTTTTTCCATTGACTCCTGCCAGTTCATCGGTTGCGGTTTGCATATTCATCAAACCAACGCGCCAGTTTTCATTTACTTTTCCACTTAATCTGGCCCCATAGATGATTTTACTCTGAATATTCTGGCCTGTATTTTCATCCCTGTCAACACCAATTCTCCTGGAGAAAAAAGGCCTAGAACGAGGCTGTCCAAAACTTTCAAACAGGTCTGCATTTTCCAAAAAAAACTGCCTTCTCTCTGGAAAGAAAATCTCAAACCGGTCCAGATTGGTAACCTGCTGGTCCACTTCCACTTGGGAAAAATCCGGATTAAAGGTCAGATCAAGGTTCATTGCCGGCCCAATTCCGATTTTAGCATCTCCACCAACAGCAGGACTTAAGTCTTCAGAAGTTCCTTCCAGAAAATTTTTAGACGTTCTGGCCGCTACATAGGGAATCAATGAAATGTTGGCCGAATTCTTACGAAGGGGTTCCTCAAAAATCAGCTTACGGCTAAATGCAGTAGAAATAATAGGGAAATTTCTGGGAATGGGCGCCCAGGTACTTCTTTCTCCCAAATGGCTGTCAATTCTGTAGAAATTCACATTCCAGTTTTGGCCACCATCTTTGTATCTCAACGTGGATAAAGGAATGATCGCTTCCACCAACCAGTAGTTTTCATGGATCGTCGCCTTGGCATACCATTTATTGTCCCAGGCTAGATTCAGGTCTTCCGAACGGGAGCCTCCATTTGCCAACAAAGCCTCACGCTGCACTCCATAAGGATTTACCCCAAATTGAAACGCATTAGTTTTATCGTTGAAGGTATCAAACACAAAGCTGATCCCGTCATTTTGCTCTCCTCTGTAATCCCTGCGTAAGGAGGTGGACACATATTTTCTGGGTCCGTCATTCTCCATAATGGCAGCGATGTAAATATTGTTATCATCAAAAGCCACTTTTACCCGTGTTTGCACATTGGCTAGGGAGGTGTCCGATGGAAAATATTGCATGAAATCACTGTTCCAGCCTTCTTCGGAATCCCAAATTTCTTCATCCAGGACTCCATCCAACAGGATGGGCTCATTGATTTTAAAGGCAAAAGCATTGGGCTGTTGAGCCTGGCTCCAGGCATCAAGGCTAATACCGAGGAACAACCCCAAGGCAGTAAAACAGAGGGAGATTCTCATAGTCTAGTTGATAGCACAAAAATAAAATTGTTTGAACCTAAGAGACCGACATTTTTATAAGTGGTCTCATGCGAGTCTCAAACCAATTTATGTAGTGCCAAAAACAGTGAGAATCAGCATTCTTGGACTAGCATGTCTCCGAAATTCACATAGGTAAATTCCCTGCCAAATTCCCAATGCGAGTTTTCCACCTGAAATGGGAATTTGAAGGCTGGAATCAAAAAAACTGGCTTTAATGTGCGCAGGCATATCATCCGGACCCTCGTAAGTGTGCACAAAGTGTGGATAATTCTCCGGAATCAATTCATTTACAAAGGTTTGAAAGTCCTTTCTTACCGTTGGATCGGCGTTTTCATTGAGGGTAAGGGCTGCGGAAGTGTGCTGAATAAAAACCTGTAAAAACCCGACTCGGATCTGCTTGATTTCCGGAATGGCGTCCTCCACCATTTCAGTAATCAAATGGTACCCTTCAGGAAAAGCAGGCAAGCGGAGATTTTTTTGGAAAAATTCAGTCATCCAGCAAAATAAAAAAGCTGTTCCATTTATTGAAACAGCCTTTCAGTCAAATTCCATTCTTTCATTCCTTCGTAAAAAATAGAATAGGGCCATCGCAGGCATTCCAAGAACCTGTTAAGGTATTGGAGTCTTGGAAAGTTAGAGTTTCTGAACCTGGACTACAGGAGTGGATCAAAGGAAAACCATCCGAATCCTGATGCAATTGATAGGAGCTTTGACTGTATTCCAAAAGCATATACTCTCTTTGGTTGACCGGATCTTCTTTGAGTTCATAGCTGCCTGACAATTCATATGTTCCCAAAAACTTTGTAAAGCTCCCATTCTCATTGAAGCGATAGATGTACAAAGAATCAGAAATGGGATGGAAGTTCATGTCAGCAGACCAACTGCTTTGATATCCCGAAAAAACCCACTCCCGACTAAACATAGAATTCTCCGGGTTGGAAGTTTCCTGACAGGAAAAAAGAGTAACAAGTACTAAACTAAAAAGGATTAATTTTTTCATAAGAGCTCTGGTTTACCTTATTAGGACGAAACTCTGAAAAGAATAGCTACAGGCTTCTCAGATTTTCCCCACACGGTTCATCAAGGTTCCGATTCCGGCTATGCTGATCAAAACTTGATCCCCTTCCTCAAGTGTAAAGTCATCCGGAACAATTCCTGTCCCCGTCATCAGAAAGCACCCAATTGGAAATGTATTGGCACGGAAAAGCCAATCCGCCAATTCCTGTGGCTTTCGCTTCATTTGCTCCAGAGTTGTCAGACCGGAAGCCTCCATTTTTCCATCTCTATAAATTTCCAGGCTGATTTTGGTGGAATCCTCCAGAGGCTCTTCCTGAACCAAAATACATGGACCAATCGCCGCACACCCTTGATATACTTTTGCCTGGGGAAGGTAAAGTGGATTTTCTCCCTCTATGCTTCGGCTACTCATATCATTGCCAATAGTGAAGCCCTGTACTTTTCCTGAAGGGGAAATCAACAAGGCCAATTCAGGTTCGGGTACATCCCAGGTTGAGTCTTTTCGAATGTTGACAATTCCACCGGGAGGGGAAACACGGCTTGCGGTGGCTTTAAAAAACAACTCCGGTCTGTCTGCCATGTAAACCTTATCATAAAAATCCGCTCCACCTGCATCCTGAGATTCCTCCATCCGGGCTGTCCTGCTTCGATAATAGGTCACACCGGCAGCCCAAATTTCCTGATTCCCCATGGGAGCCAATAAGCCATCTTCCATGACCTTTCCGGCCTCTTCTTCGGTAATACTTGTCCAATGAGCAGACTCTGTAAGCAGCAACTGACCTAAATGCTCTCTTCCAAGTAGATCATCCCAATCTAATTCTGGGCCAAGAAAATAATTTCCTTCACGTTCAAGTAAAACACCGGAGGTAAGTTTGTATAGCCTCATAGCAATAGGTTTTTTAGGTTTAGAAATGCAAAATAACAATTAGCAGCAAAGGAACTAAGGCAGGAAATCCCTGAACCCAAAAGATCTTTTTGCTGGCGGTAAAACTGCTGTAAATCCAGGCTGCCAAAACCTTTGTTTTTGGAAAGAACTCCGAGGAAAACTGACGAAAAATCTTTTTTCCAATAGTTCCCCAGGCGAACATTTCAAACCCAAGAAAAAACAGGTGCAATAGGGCTACGAGAAAAATGATCCCTTTCAAGGCTACTTCCATACGTTTGGGTTTTCCTGAATTTACAATAATTCAGTTGATATACAGATTCCTAACGGACAGGATGCCCCTTCCTCAACTAATTTCCATTTCCCTATCTTTGCCCAAAATTCATCCCATGACAACAATCCAACTTCCTCCTGCTTTTGAAAAGCAAATGATTCATTTGTTAGGAGAGGAGGAATATGAGGAATTTCGAAATGCCATTGATCAGGAACCGAGAACCTCCATCCGGATCAACCCCTTCAAGCAATTTTCTCTTCCTGGAAATACGGAAAGAATTCCTTGGTCAGTAAATGGTTATTTTTTAGAAGAAAGGCCTTCATTTACCTTAGATCCGGCATTTCACGCGGGAGCTTATTATGTACAGGAAGCTTCTTCCATGTTCATTGAGCACATTCTAAGAAGTCATGAAATCCCAAAAGGCCTGTACTTGGATTTGGCTGCAGCTCCTGGGGGAAAATCCACTTTACTTGCCAGCTATCTTGGGGCAGATGGTTTTTTGGTTGCCAATGAAGTAATTCAGGCCAGAGCACAAGTGCTTAAGGAAAATATCATCAAGTGGGGTCTGGGCAATACCTTGGTCAGCAACAATGATCCAGAGCATTTTGAGCCTTTGGAAGGCTTTTTTGATCTCGTACTTGTAGACGCTCCATGTTCAGGAGAGGGGATGTTTAGAAAAGATCCACAGGCACGAGAGGAGTGGTCGCCAGATCATGTAAACCTGTGCAGTCTTCGTCAAAAAAGAATCATGGATAAGGCCGGTGCACTGGTAAAGGCCGGAGGCTACCTGATTTACAGCACCTGTACCTTCAATGAATCCGAAAATGAGGAGATGATCCGCTTTCTGACTGAGGAATTTTCCTATGAACCCGTCAGGATAGACCTTGACCCCAGTTGGAAAATCAGGGAAACCCAAACCCAAACTGAAGAAGGAATTTTTTATGGCTATCGCTTTTATCCACATAGGGTTGCTGGAGAAGGGTTTTTCATCACCGTTTTGAAAAGACCTGAGGATGCCTATTCTTCAGAACCGGGAAAGACGAAGGAGTTCAAACATCCCTTTTTGAAAGCCCAAAGTCAAAGGGAATCACAGGATTTGGACAGTGAAATCGGCTTGGATGGCAATGGACAATATTATATGTTGAATGACTCCTATTTCCGCATTGATTCTCAGTGGAAAGCTTATTTCGAAAAGCTAAGCCAACATCTCAGCATCCGGTATTTTGGTGTAGAGCTTGGGAAAAAACAAAAAATGGACTGGATTCCGAGCCATGAATGGGCTTTGTCAATATTGCCTAAAAAAGGTTTTCTAAAATTTGAACTCAATAAAGAGCAAGCCTTGGAATTTTTGAGAAAAAATGACCTGGAATTATCCGGGCTTCCATTGGGATGGGTCATGGTCACCTACCAAAACCTGCCTTTGGGATGGGTGAAAAACCTAGGCAATAGAGTCAACAATTACTATCCCAAAGAGTGGAGAATTCGTTTGGTCTAAGCTAAACTCTTCCCATACCTAAATAAAAAATGGCTTTGAAAGAAACACCTCCAAAGCCATCATCTATTTCGTTTTAATAGATCAACCGTAAATTTCTTCCAAAATCTGGGCAAGTCGCACACTTGCAGCAATCATACGCTCTTCAGCAATATGGTAGTTTTCATACATGTACTGATAACTGATTCTTTTGCTTTCAGGTAAACCATATACCATAGGTCTCAGGTTGACCGCTTCTTTCAACCATTCTTCCATCGTTGCGGATCGATATTTTTTCTGCAGTTCAGGAGTAATCCTTCGATAGAGTTCATCCGCAATTTCTGAATAGCTCATTCCTTGTCTTTCAATCATTCCACTGTCCCAAAGAGCATGAAGATTGGTAGGCTGGCCGAAAAATTCGATTTTCACGTCATTTCCTCCACGGTCTTCACCAGTCCCCACATGAAGAGGCTGATGAATATCTTCCACCATGTGGATTAGCATCTTCAATTTCTCAGCTTCATCCTTTGCAGACAGTCCACCTGCTTTCAGCTCTTCTTTTAATCTGTTGATTGCCTCATAAGCGTCACCGGTAGTTTCCTGATGAGCAGGATCATACTCCCCGTTTTTACTGGTGAGATAATGCCAAGTGGTTGCAAAATCGTAAGCCCTATCGGATCGGATTTCATCCATCCAAGTACCGCTTCGACCCAAAGACATAGGGTTGATGACTTTTTCCACTTTACTGAGCGTGGACTTTTTCATTTGTCTTTCCGCCATCAAACCAATCAGGTAATGGCCCAATTGACCCCAAGCAAAAGACTGGGAAGCCATCATCATAAAAGTCAGGCCTAAAGCAATTGTTTTTAGCTGTTTCATAGCTCAAAATTTTGAGATAAAATTAAGAAGGTATTGGGGTAAAAAGATGAAGTTAAGATTAAGCTTTCTGCAATTCGGAGACTGCCAGCCACGCCATTAATCCAGCTCCGATTTCCAGAGCATCTTCCTCGATATCAAAAGTAGGCGTATGCACCCCGGAGGTAATCCCCTTCGCTTCATTCCGGGTACCCAGACGATAAAAGCAACCGTTGATTTCCTGTGAATAATAAGCAAAGTCCTCAGCGGCCATCCAAATATCCAAATCCAGGACATTTTCCTCACCCAGGTACTCTTTTGCAGCTTCTGTGGCACTGGCAGTAAGTTCAGGATCATTTTGGAGGAAAGGATAGCCTTTTCGGATTTCAAAGTCCAGTTCTCCGCCCATTCCTTCAACTATACCGCTCGCAATTTGACGCATTTTTTGATGGGCTTTCGCTCTCCATTCCTCGTTGAGGGTGCGGAATGTTCCCTGAATTTTGACCTCATTGGGAATCACATTGGTCGCTCCAAGCGCCTCCACTCTACCAAAGGATAGGACCGAAGGGATTTTTGGACTTGCCGCACGACTGACCACCTGCTGCAGCGCAACAATTAAATGGGAAGCGATCAAAACCGGATCAATCAAGGTTTCGGGCATTGCTCCATGTCCTCCTTTTCCTTTGACGGTAATGTATAATTCATCCGCACTGGCCATGTACACACCCTGACGGAAACCAACTTTCCCCGCGGGGATGAAAGGCATCACATGTTGTCCGATAATTCCGGAAGGTCTTGGGTTTTCCAAAACTTTATCCTTGATCATGTAAGAAGCCCCACCGGGAGCAACTTCTTCTCCAGGTTGGAAAATCAATTTGATGGTTCCCTCAAACTGATCCTTAACTTCATTTAGAATTTTGGCCGCCCCAAGTAGGGAAGCAGTATGAGCATCATGACCGCAAGCATGCATGACACCGGGATTTTGGGATTTATAGGAAACCTCATTGGCCTCAATGATCGGGAGAGCATCCATATCCGCTCTCAGAGCAATTACCTTCTTATCAGGGTTTTTACCCTTAATCAACGCAGACCAGCCTGTATTGGCTTTTTGTTCAATATTGCTTACACCAATTTCCTCTAGCTTTTGCTTGACAAATTTGGCAGTTTCAAACTCCTGATAGGAAAGCTCCGGGTGTGAGTGAAGATGGCGACGGTTTTGAATTACTTCCTCTTTATAAGCCTTTGCCAAGGCTTTAATTTTTTCCTTCAACATTTTCATCGATGGTGGGGGCGGTAAATTCCTTTCTTTGGATACGATCCTGGATTATTCTCGCCGATGGAAATTCAGTTTTGATTAGGTTAAAGGTTTTCAAGGCTTCCACCTTATAGGCATATCTGCCGACTTTTACCAAATATCGGGGTTGCTGGTATTGGATTTCCGCCTGGAAATCAGGATATAATTCATTCAAGTCCTCCTGGGTTTTGAAAGCCAAATCCCGGTCCAGTCCTGAATATACCAACACCTTATACCCATTGAAATAGGGCTGGGTTTTGTTTTTTTCGTACTGGTAGACAGCAAGCTGGGCCAATTTGGAATCCAATGCCTGTGGGGAACTACTTGGCTCTTTGCTTTCCAAAGCTTCCAATTGCTCCTTATAATTCGGATAGACTGGGAGCGCATTGGAAAGATCCTCACTATAATTGGCATAAGCACTAGCTCCGGAAGTCATAGTTCCGGAACTTTTACATGCACCCAAGATCAACACAGAAGCCAATACCCAAAATACCCTCATATTTCCGCTGTTTAATGTTCAATAATTACACACTTGCCGTCATGAATGTCCTGCTCCACACTCTTGTACTTCACATCTTCCTTAGTGGAGCCATTGGTGTATTGAACAGTCACTTTGTCGTTTCGGCCATAGGTTTTATCGGACTTTCTAGGTGCAACTACTTGAGGAGCCGGTCTACCTGCTGAAGCAGCAGCGGCGGCGGCTCGGTTGGCACCTGGGTTCAAGGTACTGGATACCTCAGCTTTGGATGCCTGTACCTTTGGTTCAGAAGGTCTTTGGGCCTGAGCGGCAGTTACCTGTCCTGGTTCCTGGCGAGGCAAATCCGCACGGGTCAGGAAGGAAATCATATCTTCGTTCAGTTTCCCGATAAAGCGCTTGAACATCTCAAAAGCTTCAAACTTATAAATCAATAAGGGGTCTTTCTGTTCGTAAACCGCATTCTGAACAGACTGCTTCAGGTCATCCATATCCCGAAGATGTTCTTTCCAGTTTTGGTCGATGATGGCCAAAGTCACGTTTTTCTCAATAGCTCGGATCAAATCTCGCCCTTCAGTCTGGAGCAGGTGCTCTAAGTTGACCACGACACCGATTTGCTTGATTCCATCTGAAATCGGAACCATTATATCTTTTACCGTAGCGCCACGCTCCTCCTGTACTCTTTGAAGAATAGGAAGAGCTGTTTTGATGATCGTTTCGTTTTTCTTCTGATAGCTTGCAAAAGCCTCAGCGTAAAGCTCCTCGGTAAGTTTAGGGGCATCTTTTGCCTTCAGATCACTTTCGGAGATAGCATAATCCAATCCCAAGGTGGTGAAAACGTTCATTCTGAAGTTTTCCATATCCTCGGTGGATTTGCCCATTTCGACAAGACTTTCGCATACATCATACAAGATGTTCAAAATATCAAGCTCCAGTCGGTCTCCTTTAAGTGCATTTCTACGACGTTTGTAAACCACCTCACGCTGGGAGTTCATTACGTCATCGTATTCCAAGAGTCTCTTTCGGGTACCGAAGTTGTTTTCCTCCACCTTTTTCTGAGCTCTCTCTATGGATTTTGTGATCATGCTGTGCTGAATCACTTCTCCTTCTTCCAAGCCCATTCTGTCCATCAGCTTGGCAATACGATCGGATCCAAAAAGTCTCATCAGGGAATCTTCAAGAGAAACGAAGAACTGGGAAGAACCCACATCCCCTTGACGACCTGCACGACCACGCAACTGTCTATCCACACGACGGGATTCATGTCTTTCGGTACCGATGATTGCGAGACCACCCGCAGCTTTGGATTCAGGGGTCAGCTTGATATCTGTACCACGACCGGCCATGTTGGTCGCAATAGTTACCGTTCCGGCCTTACCAGCTTCAGCTACCACATCCGCCTCACGGGCATGTTGCTTCGCGTTCAAAACCTGGTGAGGGATTTTCTTCAAGGTCAGCATTCGGCTGAGTACTTCTGAGATTTCTACTGAAGTAGTACCTACCAAAACTGGTCTTCCCTGAGCGACGAGTTCGTTGATTTCATCCACTACCGCATTGAATTTCTCCCGAACGGTCTTATAAACCTTGTCTTCTCTATCTTGACGTTGAATTGGACGGTTGGTAGGAATTACAACCACATCCAGTTTGTAGATTTCCCAGAATTCTCCTGCTTCCGTTTCCGCTGTACCGGTCATACCCGCAAGTTTGTGGTACATTCTGAAGTAATTCTGCAAAGTGATAGTCGCATAGGTTTGGGTTGCGTCCTCCACTTTTACATTTTCCTTGGCTTCAATTGCCTGATGCAATCCGTCGGAGTATCGGCGACCTTCCATCACACGGCCTGTCTGCTCATCCACGATCTTTACTTTTCCATCCACAATGATGTACTCCGTATCCCGCTCAAACATACAATACGCCTTCAGCAATTGGTTGACGGTATGGATACGCTGGGCTTTTACTCCATAATCCTTGATTACCTCTTCTTTTCGGACCAGTTTTTCCTTTTCGTCAATGGACTCGTCCTTTTCAAGCTCTGCGATCACTACTCCTATATCCGGAAGAATGAAGAAATTGGCATCTTCATTTTTAGTGGTCATGGTCTCAATACCCCTGTCAGTCAAGTCCACCACATTGCTTTTCTCATCAATGGTAAACAAAAGCGGCTCGTCTGCCTCAGGCATGTTTCTCTTATTGTCCTGCAGGTAATAGTTTTCCGTTTTTTGAAGAATTACGCGGATTCCAGGCTCGGAAAGATATTTAATCAAAGGCTTGTACTTAGGCATCCCTCGATAAGCACGGAACAAGGCCAAGCCTCCGTCTTTTTCATTTCCTTCGGAAATCAATTTTTTGGCATTGGCCAGGAATCCCTGAACCAACTTTCTCTGCTCATCCACCAATGTAGAAACTCTAGGTTTCATCTGGTCAAATTCATGTACGTCTCCTCTTGGAACCGGCCCTGAAATAATCAAAGGTGTTCGCGCATCATCAATCAATACTGAATCGACCTCATCGACCATGGCGAAGTGGTGTTTTCCCTGAACCAAATCACCCGCATCGCGGGCCATATTATCTCTCAGGTAATCAAAGCCGAATTCATTGTTGGTACCATAAACGATATCACATGTATAGGCCTTCTTTCTAGCTGGGGAATTGGGCTGGTATTTGTCGATACAATCCACAGTCAATCCATGGAATTCAAACAATGGAGCATTCCATTCAGAGTCCCGCTTGGCCAGATAATCATTGACCGTTACGACGTGAACGCCTCTTCCGGCTAGTGCATTGAGGAAGGAAGGAAGGGTAGAAACCAGAGTTTTACCTTCACCTGTGGCCATTTCTGCAATTTTTCCTTTGTGGAGCACCATACCACCGATCAGCTGCACATCATAATGGACCATGTCCCAAACAACTTCATTGCCAGCTGCCAACCATTTGTTGTGCCAGATTGCAGTATCTCCATCAATTTCCACGTTCGGCTTACTTGCCGCCAATTCCCTATCCCGGAGATTTGCATTTACAACAAGTTTCCCGTTTTCCTTGAATCGCCTGGCAGTTTCCTTAACTACAGCAAAAGCAAGGGTCATAACTTGCTCCAAGACTTCTTCCAAAGCCGCATCCCGCTCTTTTTCAGTTTGGTCGATTTGGTTGAAAAACTGGTCTTTTTGATGGATAGCCTCAGCAGGAAGCTGTTCAATCTGAGCCCTCAATTCAGCGATTTTTTCGTCATAAGACTTCAGATGCTCATTGATCCGGTTTTTGATTTCCGCGGTTTGAGCACGGAGTTCATCATCGCTGAGACGCTGAAGACCCGAAAAAATCTCATTGATCTCCTTAACCTTGGGGAGTAATTCTTTGATATCTCTATCAGACTTGGTTCCGAATACCTTAGCAAGTCCTTTTGCAATTAAATCTAACATGTCTAGTAAAATGGGATTCTGAAATCAGGCTTTAAAATTAAGCCCTTTTTGTAATAATTGATAATTAAAACCTGAGCGGTGGCGATTAAGGCTTAAAGCTCGATTTCTCCTTGAAAAACCTGCTCAGCTGGCCCTATCAGCCAGATTTGATCAAATCCGCCTCCGTCTTTTTTGTGAAAGCGAACGGAGAGGTTGCCTCCAAGGGTTTTTATTTTTACTTCTGCTTGGTCTTTTTCCTGTGCATAGGCTATGGCAGCAGCAGTGACTCCTGTACCGCAAGACAAGGTTTCATTCTCTACACCACGCTCATAGGTTCTTACGAAAATCTCTCCATCAGAAATTGGCTGCACAAAATTCACATTGGTTCCTGCTGGAGAATATTCCTGAGAATAGCGTAAAGATTTTCCTTCTTCAAAAACGGGGTAATCCTCGATGTTTTTTACGAAACGGATATGGTGAGGAGAGCCTGTGTTGATAAAGCATTCCTCATTTTTCTTGGAAATTCCAGCCACATCACCCATCAAAAGCTCAACCTTATCCTCTGCGAGCAATGCTTCATGCGGTCCGTCGATAGCCCGAAAACTTGTTTTTCCTTCGATAATCCCAAGAAAACCGGCAAAAGCCACAGCGCAGCGGGCACCGTTGCCACACATGCTTTGACTACCATCGGCATTGAAATAAATCATTTCGAAGTCATAATTCGGGTGATTTCTGATCAATATCAGACCATCTGCCCCTATGCCGAATTTACGGTCACAAAGCCGGGAAACAAGTTTCAGGTCCTGATCATCAAATGAATGACTTCTATCGTCTATCATTACAAAATCATTACCGGTCCCCTGATATTTATAGAAGGTTTTTTTCATATTTTTTCTATTCCGCATTAGGAGTTCAAAAACCCGACCACGGACTTTTACAGTCTACAAACTTAACCAACTTGTCATAAAATCAGACTTATTGTCTGATTGTCAATTTCAAATTCTGATCAGAATAGTTAGCTTCATGAATAATTTCTTAAAATCAGCAATCCACAAATTGATTTTCTATACGATGAAAACTCCCGAAAGACTATTATCAAGAAGAGAATTTATGTCCAACAGTACCAAGGCAGGGCTGGCAGTAGGCCTAGTTGGAAGCGGTATTTTGACTGCATGCAGCAATGAAGTGAAAGGAGATGCCCAAGCCGTTTTGGCAACTAGCTTCACACAAACACCTCTTGCCTATGATTTTGCGGCATTGGAACCTCATATAGATGCCCAAACTATGGAAATCCACTATACCAAACATGCAGCTGGATATGCCAAAAACCTAGGCGATGCAATCGTCGATGAAAAAGTAGATACCAACAAGCCTTTGGAGGAAGTTCTGGCAAAAATCTCCTCCTATTCCACAAAAATGAGAAACAATGGGGGAGGACATTACAACCATGAATTGTTCTGGAAAATCATGAGCCCTCAGGGCGGAGGAAAACCGGAAGGTGCATTGGCTGAAGCCATCAACTCTGGGTTTGGAAGCTTTGAAACTTTTGTTGAGCAGTTTGAAACAGCCGCAAAGACCAGGTTTGGCTCCGGATGGGCTTGGTTGGTAGTGGGAGAAGATCAAAAACTGGCAATAGGATCAACCCCAAATCAGGACAATCCATTGATGGATATTTCAGATTTCAAGGGAACCCCATTGATGGGTCTGGATGTGTGGGAGCACGCTTATTATTTGCACTACCAAAACAGAAGACCCGAATATGTTTCCGCTTTTTGGAATGTAATCAACTGGAATGCAGTAGCTGAGCGATACAATGCTATCATCTGATTGGAAATAAACAAAAATTAAAAGGCCGGTTTTCCGGTCTTTTTCATTTATTTCAACCTCTGTAATAATTACCTTTTACCTTATGCAAGATCCTAAATCACTCACATCAGTAGCCCTATTTCACGAAACTTTCAAGCACCCGGTATTGGCTGAGCCTGCTATTCCCTCACAAACCCGTTGTAACTTGAGGGTGTCCCTTTTGGCCGAGGAACTCAAAGAGCTGGAAGAAGCCATTGAAAACAAAGACTTAGTGGAAATCGCCGATGCACTTTGTGATCTCCAATATGTGCTTTCGGGAGCGATCCTTGAATTTGGCTTAGGAGAAAAATTCAAAGAGCTTTTCGATGAGGTTCAGCGATCCAACATGAGTAAAGCCTGTAAATCAGAAGAAGAGGCCAAGGCAACTGTTGCACATTACGAAGCTAAAGGAACTCCCTGTTTCTATGAAAAAGAAGGAGATCTCTTCCTTGTGTTCAGAGAAGAGGATCACAAAACCCTTAAATCCGTCAATTATTCACCGGCTGACCTTGCCGGGATTCTGAAAAAATAAAAGACTTTTCAGGAATTAAGTAGGATAATCAAGCCGGTGTTTCGATGCCGGCTTTTTTATTGGAAAAAACTGCTGTTTCTCGAAATAAAGAAATGGCCATAAAACACAAAAGCCCCGCATAATTGCGGAGCTTTGAGTACCAGGAGCGGGAATCGAACCCGCACGGCCTAAAGGCCACAAGATTTTAAGTCTTGCGTGTCTACCTATTCCACCATCCCGGCGAATGATGTAAAGTTCGTCTAAACTTCTTTAAACAACAAAGCCCTTTGACAAGGGCTTTTATCGAGCGAGAGACGAGATTCGAACTCGCGACCCCGACCTTGGCAAGGTCGTGCTCTACCAACTGAGCTACTCTCGCTTATATTAAACCCGGAACTTGATCCGAGCGAATTGTGGATGCAAAGGTAAGTTCCCGATTGATTTATCCAATAATTAGAACAGGAAATTTTTTCAAAAATTATCAGAAAACCTCACATACACCTGATTTTCAGTGATTTTTTCAAAATTCATAGGAAGCTAAAATTTTGATCATTTCCCCAATATTGCGAGCACCTAGCTTTCTTAGGATATTTTTTCGGTGGGTAGCCACTGTATTAATGGAAATGTTGAGCTTCTCTGCTATTTCTCTGGACTCCATCCCTTCAAGCAAAAGGATCACTATTTCCTTTTCCTTTTTTGTAAGCTTCACCTCTTTGGAATTAGGAGAGTTCTTGCTCACAATTACACGTGTGCCATCCTCCTTGCTGTAAGAATAATTCCAGTCATAGCCTTTTACCTTGGGTGGATTAAATAGCTGAATGATAATGTGCAAATCCATGGCGAAGTTACCGTCCGAATCAATAAGATAGGGTCTTACTTTTCCCTGAACCCAGATTACTTCCAAACTTGTCCTATGAACCCATCGCGTGGTATAGGCAAATTCAAAAGTGTGCCGCTCTTTCAAGGTAAGTGAATGGAAAGCTTCAAAGACTATCTTTTGGAACTTGAACAGCTCATCCCTGTCATCAGGATGTATCAGGGTAAAAGATGCTTCCATCCCCTTTTTCCGTAAAATTGATTCGGGATAACCTGTGATCCTCTCCACATCACCAGTAAAGAAGTGAAGGCTCAAATTTCGATAATCAAAACAGGCAATAATAAAGCCCTCCTTGATCCCAATATTGTGACCAAGTTTCTGCAAGTCTTCAATTAGTTTAGGCTCATCAGGATGCTCTTTAAATTCCTGATTGGCCCAATCCTGAAAAAACTTGGTAAACTTCTCTTGCTTTTTAAGGTCTTTGATTAATACCTTATCCATGAAAGCTGCTTTAATTAGAACATTAGGAGGGAAAATAGTAAAAAAACTAAACTTATTATTCTAATTTTTTTTTGATTTCATGGAGTTTAAGAAGTGCTTCAATCGGTGAGATGGAGTTTATATCAATTTGATCCAATAAGTCCTTGACTTCCGAAAACTTAGGATCCATTTCAAATAAACTCAGCTGGAAATTATTTTTTGGGACGGATTTAAAAGTTTCTTTTTTTTCCAGATTTGCTTTGTCTTTTTCCAAATGGGACATGATTTCTGAGGCGCGCAAAACGACCGGGTTAGGCATACCAGCCATTTGTGCCACATGGATACCAAAGCTGTGTTCGCTACCTCCTTCTTTCAGTTTCCTCATGAAAATCACCTTATTGCCCACCTCTTTGACGGCAACATTGAAATTCTTGATTTTTGGAAAATCTGAAGCCAATTGGTTGAGTTCATGGTAATGAGTAGCAAAGAGCGTTTTCGCCTTATAGCTAGGATGATTGTGTAAAAACTCAACGATGGACCAAGCGATGGAAATACCATCATAGGTGGATGTACCTCTCCCGATCTCATCCATCAGGACCAAACTTCGGTCAGAAAGGTTATTCAAAATACTGGCCGTTTCGGTCATTTCCACCATAAAAGTGGACTCTCCCTTGGAAAGATTGTCCGAAGCCCCAACTCGGGTAAATACCTTATCGATGATCCCAACTCTAGCAAAGGAAGCCGGAACAAAACTGCCCATTTGAGCCATTAGAACGATTAAAGCGGTCTGCCTAAGCAAGGCAGATTTACCGGCCATATTGGGGCCGGTGATAATCATAATCTGTTGGCTATCATTGTCAAGATAGATATCGTTGGGCACATAGTCCTCTCCCGGAGGCAATTGCTTTTCAATGACCGGATGACGCCCGTCTTTGATTTCCAAAGTTTCCGTATCCGAAACTTTAGGTCTGCTATAGCCATTTGCCTGGGCCACGCTCGCAAAGGAAATCAATGAATCAAGAGTTCCGATAATTTTTGCATTCTGCTGGATCTGGGTTACAAACTGAGCCGCTTCCTGCACCAATTCCTGAAAGTATTTTTGCTCCAAGGCAATCATTTTATCCTCAGCATGAAGAATTTTCTCTTCATAATCCTTCAGTTCTGGAGTAATGTACCGCTCAGCGTTGACAAGGGTCTGTTTCCTGATCCACTCCTGAGGCACCTTGTCTTTATGCGCATGAGTAACCTCCAGATAGTAGCCAAAAACCTTGTTGTACGCGATTTTGAGTGAAGTAATTCCAGTATTTTGAACTTCTCTTTGCTGAATCTGTACCAGATAATCCTTACCCTTATTTGCGAGATTTCTGTATTCATCCAATTCAGCATCCACCCCATCCTTGATCACTCCTCCCTGATGAAGAAGCATGGGAGCATCTTCCTGAAGTTCTTTTTCAATTTTTTCAAGCAAAAACTCACAGGGGTGAATCTGATCCGAAAGCCTTTGTAGAGTAGGGTGGTCCTGATCTTTCAAAAGTGCCTTTATCGGTAAAGTAGCTTTCAAGGCCCGCTTGATCTGGTTCATCTCACGAGGATTCACTCTTCCCACTACCACTTTGGAAATCAATCGTTCCAAATCACCAATATGTCTTAGGTGTGATACGGCTTGCTCAATGAGTTCGGGGTTTTTATAGAAAAAATCTACTACGTTGAGGCGTTCCTCTATTTGAGCCTTATCCTTTAGAGGCAAAACCATCCATTTTTTCATCATTCTGGAACCCATAGGGGTCACAGTTTGATCCAAAATCTGGATCAAAGGAACTCCTCCCTCATGCTGGGGAAAAACCAATTCAAGATTGCGGATGGTGAATTTATCCAGCCAAACGTATTTTTCTTCGGCAATCCTGGAAATGGCCGAAATATGCTGGACCTCCTTATGCTCCGTTTCTTCCAAATAGTATAAAACAGCGCCAGCAGCTATAATTCCGGATTCCAAATCCTCTATTCCAAACCCCTTCAAATTGGCAGTACCAAAGTGATTTTTGAGTTTTTCGTAGGTAAAATCAAACTGATAAACCCAATCCTCACAATTGAAGGTGATGTAATCATTCTTGATGATTTCCGAGGCTGTCTTTTTTGCTGCCTTGGAATAAATGATTTCTGAAGGGGCAAAACTCTGCAATAGTTTTTCGAGGTAGGCAGCAGTTCCTTCAGCCGCCATAAACTCCCCAGTGGAAACATCCAAAAAAGCAATCCCGTGCTTTTCTTTTCCAAAATGGATAGAAGCCAGATAATTGTTTTTTCGGGTATCCAAAACCTGGTCGTTGTAGGATAATCCCGGAGTTACCAATTCCGTCACTCCCCTTTTGACGATTCCTTTGACGGATTTAGGATCTTCTAATTGATCACAAATGGCCACCCTATTGCCTGCACGAACCAGTTTGGGAAGGTAATTGTCAAGGGAATGGTGAGGAAAACCCGCCAATTCGATATGAGAAGCAGCACCATTGGCGCGTTTGGTCAAAACAATGTCCAGGACTTTGCTTGCCACCACTGCATCCTCTCCAAACGTTTCATAAAAATCCCCAACGCGAAACAAAAGCAAAGCACCGGGATGCTTGGCTTTGATCGCATTATATTGCTTCATTAGTGGGGTTTCTTTACCGTCTTTTGACTTACTCATGAGTGCTGCTTAATTCTCTTAAATTTGGGGGATCGAATAAAGTCTGAAAATAGAGGATAAGCAAGGGAGATCAAAAAAGATGAAGAAATTAAGCATGGACGAGCTGGAAAGGCTCTCAGTAGAAGAGTTCAAAGAGACCAAAAAGTCTCCGATCGTATTGGTTTTGGACAATGTGCGGAGCCTCAACAATGTAGGTTCAGCATTTAGAACAGGAGATGCTTTTCGGGTTGAGAAAATCTATCTCTGTGGAATTACCGGACAACCTCCTCATCGGGACATTCAAAAAACAGCACTTGGAGCCACCGAATCAGTGGATTGGGAATATAGTCTACATACCCTTGATACAGTGAAAAAGCTCAAATCAGAGGGATATCAAATCTGTGCGCTGGAACAGGTGGACCAGTCGGTAATGCTCAATGAATTTTCCCCGGATAAAGGAAAAAAATATGCCCTAGTCTTTGGAAATGAGGTTTTTGGTGTGGAAGAGGAAGTACTTAAAGCTTGTGATCAAGTTTTGGAAATTCCCCAATTGGGAACCAAACACTCCCTGAATATCTCTGTTTCCCTTGGGATTGCTGTCTGGGATCTAATGGTGAAACTCAAGCAACTTTAATTAGTACAAAATAGAGTTGTATAAAACTTACTGAACCCCCAAATCCTGGATCTTTACATGGGTTTTGATCAGATTGCTACTGGCCTTTGCGACAATTTTCCCTGATTCTTTGCGAATAATTGCCTCCCAGTGATTCACGTTTGATCCGAACCGAACAAGTTTGGCTGAAACTTCCAGCATTTCACCAATTTTTGCGGAAGCAAGAAAATCAACATTCAAATTGATACTGGTCATAAGATAATCCGAGCCTGCAACGAAATTTCCCATTCCGATTACATCATCCAACATGAGAGAAATCACTCCACCGTGTAGGATTTGGGCTGGATTGCACATCTCAGGCCTGACTTCAAACTGAACCTTGATGGAGTGTTGGTCTATTTCTAAAAGAGTACCTCCCAGCCAATTTCCTGCGGCAGAGGGTGTTTTATCCAGCTTTTTACCAATCTGGGATTTGAAAAATTCCAACTGGGGGCTAATATTATTAGTTGTTTTCATTTTTATTCCAATAGTCTATAAAAGTCATCCAAAACTGAGTTTAGACCTTCTTTTTCATTTTCATCGGTCCAAATAGGGACTGTTTTTCCATCTAGTATCAATTCAAAAGAATCAAAATCCCTTATAAAGGTCTCCAACTGTTTGACATAGCTCAGATGGTCAAATTTGTTTCCGTTTTGGAAAACAAAATCCTGAGCAGAACTATCTGAACTGACACGGATTTTTAGTGGCCAATCCGTATTTCTTGGTTCCAAATATAGATAAGCCTCGTCTTTCCTGGGATTCAAAATCAAAACCAAATCGACCGATGGTGATTCCTTGGAGGCTTCCATCGACTCATGTCTGAACAAAGTCATACCCGCATCTTGTCGATACTCCCGATCATAATTGATTGCTTTCAGGTTTAAAAAATAAAGCCGTGAAGAACTGGTAACTCTGAATGTTCGATCCTCTCCTGAGTTTTGGGCTCTTTTTGTATTGAAAAAAGAAAGACCCAAAACCAGAACAAATGAAGCTAAGCCGAAGATCTTAAGGACCTTTTTGAGTTCTGGAGTAAAAATTGGGTCTTTAGAAGACATCTTAAGATGGTTTTCTTTTCAGAGAAGTTTTCTACGTTCCTCCATAAGTAAACCCCAAGCATGACTAACGTGTTTTTCTTCCACATCAGTTTGGCCTATGACCCACCGGATCACGTATTTGCCATCCAACTTAGTATGTGAAAAGAAAACTTTGCCGGAGGCATTTACCCGAGCCATCCAAGTTTCATTGAACCGGTTCAACTCCTCTTCGGAATGTTGGGAATCCACATGTCTAAAACAAATGGTATTGAAATTTACTGGTGCCAGTATTTCCAAATTGCTTTCCGATTCAATCCAAGATTGAGCAAGCCTGGCCAACTGCAGATGCTTTCTCAGTTTTTCCCGTAGCCCTTCCAATCCATAGGAACGAATCACAAACCACAATTTGAGGGCTCTGAACCTTCTTCCCAGCTGAATTCCCCAATCCCTGTAATTATTTACCTCTGCATCCAGTTGGGTTTTTAAATATTCAGGTGTTAGAGAGAATGTATTTACCAAATATTGAGGTTCTCGCAGGAAAAACACCGTACAATCAAAATTGGTAAACATCCATTTATGTGGGTTAAACACATAACTATCAGCGAGTTCATGTCCTTTTATATGGTGTTGAAATTCAGGAAGTAACAAAGCTGTTCCCGCAAATGCTGCATCGATATGATGCCAAATACCGTGTTTCTGGCTGATTTGGCTGATTTTCCCAATTGGATCTACTGCTGTTGAACTGGTTGTACCTAGCGCAGAAACCACACAAAGTGGTCTGAAGCCATCCTTGAGATCCCTTTGGATTGCTTTTTCCAGTTCCTCAGGAATCATGGCAAAATTTTCATCTACCGGAATTCTCACCAGATTATTGACACCCAAACCGGCTATTTTTATTCCCTTATCAATGGAAGAGTGGACATGAGCAGAAGAATAAACCCTGAATTTCTCATTCCCATTAAATCCATTTTCATTGATATTGTACTGCGTAGCCTTTTCTCTGGCAGTTAGGATTGCACTTAAAGTTGCCGTGCTGGCAGTATCATGGATGACTCCTTTCCAGTTGGAATCAATTCCTTTTGCATCTCGAAGCCAATCACAAACCCTTTCTTCGAGTTCGGTAGCGGCAGGAGAAGTCAGCCAAGACATGCATTGTGCGCCCAAAGTGGACATAAGCATTTCAGCCAAAATAGATGGCTCGGAATTATTAGCGGGAAAATATGCAAAAAAGGAAGGGTGCTGCCAATGAGTCATTCCCGGAAGAATAATCTCCTTAAAATCCCGAAAAATATTTTCGAAAGATTCTCCTTTTTCGGGAGCAGAAGATGGAATCTGATTAAAAATATCCTTGGGCTGGATATTTGGAGTTACTGGATAGTTTTCCTTTTCCTCCAAATAATCAGCCATCCAATCCACCAGCTCATGGGCATATGCCCGGAAGTCTTCTTTTTTCATTCTAATGGCAATTATCGAACGTAGGAACCTGCATTGATATCAATGGATGTACCGGTGGCATGATCAGCCAAGCCTGAACAAAGCAATACAACCATGGGAGCAATATCCTCAGGAGTAGTCAATTCATTTAGGGCAATGTCTTTCAATGCAAACTCTTCCCCATATTCTGAAAGAATTTCATTTGCCATATCTGTCCTTGTAAATCCCGGGGCAATCAAAAAGGCTTTGATTCCTTCTTTTCCATAATGTCTGGCAATGGAGCGGGTCAAACTTACCAAAGCCCCCTTGGAAGCCGCATAGGCAAGATAGTCCGTAGTATCACCTCTAAATGCAGCTCTGGATGAAATGGTTACGATTCTACCTTGGTGTTGGGGTTTTGCCTGGTCTACGAATTCCTTGCATAAAATTCCTACCGCAGTAGCATTTACGGCCATGGTTTTTTCCCAAACCTCTAGCCATTTCCCGGTAGATAAGGTATCAGGAGCTGAGGGTGATATTCCTGCATTATTCACCAAACCCGTTATTGGGCCATATTTTTCCACTAATCTTGGTATAAAGCCAACGACTTCCGCTGATTGTGAAAGGTCACAAGCTTCAATATGGGCAGGGTTTTTCAATTGATTCAAAAGAGATTCCGCCTCTTCTTTGTTGGAATTGAAATGGATGATGACCTCGGCTCCAGAATCAGAAAGCTGCCGTGCAATTGCCCGACCAATTCCTCTTGAGGCTCCGGTAACCAGAATTCTTTGGTTTTTTAGGGAAATATTCATTTTGAAAATGCTAGGGTTCTTTGGTGGAGTTTATCGACTGCCAACAATTTTAATATGGGCCAAATGATGCTTACAATGCCATTCATAAATCAAGGTGGCTTCTTCCAAGGATATTTTACTTTTTGATTCAGGATGGAAATAGGTTTTTCCAAAATCCGAAGTACTCATCTCTTCCAAAAGATGACTCCATTTATAGTGGAGCCCTTTTAGAATATCGATAGAAAAAGATACAGGAAGACAAGAGTCCGGTAATTTTGCCCATTCAGCCTCATTGTAGGGTTTGATAGTCGGATTCTTTTCAGTTAAGGCAAGTTTAAAACGGATAAAAGCATTCAAATGACTATCGGCACAATGGTGTACGACCTGCCTTGCTGTCCATCCTCCATCTCTATAGGGCATATCCAGTTGTGCATCGGATAGGTTTTCAACCAGCGCTTTTAAATCGTCAGGAAAACTTCTGATCTCAACAATTGCTTTATCCAAAAGCGCTTTGGTAATTTTATCCGGCTTCTCAAACTTCCCAATAGGAAATTTCAATCGGTCTATTACATTCATTGTAATTGTTTTATATGCTTCCTCCGGCAGCAATGGTAGCCAAATCTACATTATTTGCCCCATTAGCCAAAAGTAGATTGGTACAAGAACACAGAGTTGCCCCTGTGGTGATGACATCATCTACCAATAGGATATTTTTAGCCTTAACAAGCTTTATATCAGATACTTGAAACACCTCGTTCACATTATCGAGCCTTTCAAGCCTAGTCTTTTTGGTCTGTGTTTCGGTGTATTTTTTTCTGTTTAGGAGGTTTTGGTAGGGTATGCCCAATACTTTGGAAAGCCCTTTTCCAAACTCTTCACTTTGATTGTACCCTCTTCGCAGCTTTTTCATTTCATGAAGAGGTACCGAAGTAATCACATCCCAGGTGGATGAAAACTGGTAAGAAAGAAGTTTTTCCCCATACCATTTACCCAAGACTTCAGCAAGTTCGGGTTTATCTTGGTATTTCAATTGGTGAAGAAGCTTTTGGGTTTTTCCGGCTTTTGTAAAACGAAGGTAGGAAATTGCGAGGCCTACTTGGGTCAAACCCTTAATTTTTGAGGTTATGTCATTATCAAAGGGACGAAGATGATAAGATGTTTCAGGTAAAGTCCCTTTACAGATGCTGCATAGACATTCCTCTTGGTCGAATAAGTTTCTCCCGCAAAGCAAACAGTTGCGAGGGAATATTAAATCAAAAAAATCTTTCCAAAAAAGTAAACGCATAAACCAAAAGAGCTGTTATTCAATCCACTGACAGATTAGCAGTATATTTGCCGTCTAAACCATTAATTTAATGAATCTGATAGAGGAATTCAACGATTACAGAGCCAAGATGAATGAGAAAATCATGGCAGAAGACAATAAGGTAATCAAGCGATTTTTCAACTTGGACACCAACGCCTATGCAGAGGGTGAATTGGATGTAAAATCCAAAGAAATGATCGGACTGGCCTGTTCTATGGTTTTACGCTGTGATGATTGCATCAAATACCATTTGGGTAAATGCCAAGAAGTAGGCTTGAACAAAAAGGAAATATTTGAGGTATTTTCCATAGCCACTTTGATTGGGGGCTCAATTGTAATCCCCCATCTTAGAAGAGCTGTTGAATACTGGGAGGAACTTGAAAACCAATAATTTAAGGTGTTTAAAAGAGACCTGGACCTAGAAAAAAGATGGGCAAAGCTTCTTGTGGGGCTTGGGGAAACCATAGGTAAAAAACCCAAAGACCTAAACGGCGTACTCTTTCTTATAGGGGTACAGGAATTGGGTCAGGGCACCAAAACATTCTCGAAAGAACAAAAGCAGGATCTAATGCATATTGCGGTCTGCAAAGTCTTGAGTTATGCAGGATTTTATGAGCTGGATCATATTGACCAGGATGGATGGCCCCATTGGAAACTCGTTAAGGAATTGCCTCACTTTGACTTGTTAGATCAAGAAAAACTATTGAAAATCCAGGTATTGGAATACTTTGAAAAAGAATATCAAATCGAGATTGAGTAAAAGATGAAGATTATCTCTTATAATGTCAATGGTATCCGTGCAGCGATGAACAAGGGTTTCGTGGACTGGTTGAAGGAAGAAAATCCGGATATTATTGGCATTCAGGAACTTAAAGCCTTAGAAAACCAAATTGACGCTAGTATTTTTGAGGATTTAGGGTATGAATTATATTGGTTTCCTGCCGTCAAAAAGGGGTATAGTGGTGTGGCCATATTTACCAAGGTAAAACCCAAATCCGTCAAATATGGAATGGGAATGTCCAAATATGACGATGAAGGTAGATTGATCCAGACCGACTTTGAGGGTTTTTCCTTTCTATCCGCCTATTTCCCATCCGGAACAACTGGAGATATTCGTCAGGATTTCAAATACGATTTCTTGGATGATATTTATGGATACATGCAGGATTTAAAGGGCGAAAACCCTAATCTGATCCTTAGCGGAGACTACAACATTTGCCATAAGGCAATTGATATTCATAATCCCATATCCAACAAAAATTCCTCAGGCTTCCTACCTGAAGAAAGGGCATGGATGGACAAATTCACAGAGTCTGGTTTTATTGACACTTTTAGATACTTCAACCAAGATCCACACCATTACACATGGTGGAGTTATAGAGCCAATTCAAGAGCAAAAAACCTGGGTTGGAGGATAGATTATCACATGGCAAGCAAGGAATTGCAGAACAAATTAAAAAGCTCTGTAATTTTGCCGGATATCATACATTCGGACCATTGTCCTATCTCATTGGAACTTGATACAGAAATAACAAAATAGAATCATCCTTTAAGAAAATATTCCCAATGAAATCTATAAAAATTTCAATCCCTTCTTTAATTGAAAACATAAAGATTATCGAAAGCTTCATTGACAATGCACGTGAAAACTTCGAAATCAATGATGACATCTATGGGAATATTATGATCTCCGTGACAGAATGCATCAGTAATGCCATCATTCATGGAAATCAAAGTGACAAGAACAAACTGGTTAACCTGGAATTGAGACTAGAAGATGATCTTTTAAAATTCACTATTGAGGATGAGGGAAAGGGGTTTGAATTGGAAGCTCTAGCAGACCCAACAGCTCCAGAAAATCTTGAAAAACCAGGGGGAAGAGGAATTTTTCTAATCAAGCACTTGAGTGATGAAGTTAAGTTTGAAGAAGGTGGGAGGAAGGTAATCCTCTCCTTTTATATGGATTAATCATGGCAATCAATTTCTTTACAGAGGACATCAAATTCCAACCGCAGCAAAAGCTCAAGCGAAAAAAATGGCTTAAAGAAATTGCAAGCCGGGAAGATTATGAGATTTCAGATTTGAATTACATCTTTTGCTCTGATGAATATTTATACAACATCAATGTTGAATATTTAAATCATAAAACACTAACTGACATTATCACCTTCGACAATTCTGAAGAAGAAGAATTAATTGAAGGAGATATATTCATCAGTATAGACCGGGTTAGGGAAAACGCCCAAAAACTTGGTCAATCAGAAGAAGATGAACTCAACCGGGTATTGAGTCATGGACTATTTCACCTAATGGGCTATAAAGACAAGAACCCAGAAGAAAGCAGATTGATGAGAAGCAAGGAAGAATTCGCCATCAACTTATTCAAAGAAATGTAAACGTTCCACGTGGAACACACTACAATAAATTTATCTGAGTCAGGTAGGTGTTTCACGTGAAACAGTAAAAGAAATCAGCATGTTTCCAAAATATGATGTAATAGTAGTAGGTGCAGGACATGCGGGCTGTGAAGCGGCTCATGCTGCTGCTGTAATGGGCTCCAAGGTATTATTGTGTACCATGAATATGAACACCATTGCACAAATGTCATGCAATCCTGCTATGGGTGGAGTAGCGAAAGGGCAAATAGTACGAGAGATAGACGCATTGGGCGGAATGTCAGGAATAATTTCTGACAAATCAATGATCCAGTTTAGAATGCTAAACCGATCGAAAGGCCCTGCTATGTGGTCACCAAGAACCCAAAATGACCGAATGCGATTTGCTGAAGAATGGAGATTGGCATTGGAAGCGACACCAAATGTTGATTTTTGGCAGGAAATGGTAACCGGTTTGTTGGTAAAAGACGGACGGGTCAAAGGAGTAAGAACGGGAATTGGAATTGAAATAGAAGCAGAATCTGTTGTCCTCACAAACGGAACATTCCTAAATGGAATAATACATATCGGGGAAAAACAATTTGGAGGAGGAAGAACAGGGGAGTCAGCAGCAAAAGGAATAACCGAACAATTGGTATCCTTAGGTTTTGAATCTGGTAGAATGAAGACAGGTACTCCTCCAAGAGTAGATGGAAGAAGCCTAGATTATTCTAAAATGGAGGTACAACATGGAGATGATCAACCAGAAAAATTCAGCTACTCCGAAGAAACAACTCCATTAAAAGCACAAAGAAACTGCTGGATCACTTATACCAATAAAGAGGTTCATGAAACATTGGAAACAGGTTTTGATAGATCACCCATGTTTAATGGGAGAATTCAAGGCCTTGGACCAAGATATTGTCCATCCATTGAAGATAAAATCAACCGGTTTGCAGAAAGAGAAAGACATCAAATCTTTGTAGAACCAGAAGGCTGGGATACAGTAGAGATTTATGTAAATGGTTTTTCAACATCTCTCCCAGAGGACGTACAATACGCAGCAATGAGAAAAATCCCGGGATTTGAAAATGCAAAAATGTTCCGTCCGGGATATGCTATAGAATATGACTTCTTTCCACCAACCCAACTGAAACTAACCCTGGAAACACAATTGATAGAAAACCTGTATTTCGCAGGTCAGATCAATGGAACCACGGGATATGAGGAAGCAGCATCCCAAGGATTGATAGCCGGAATTAATGCGAGCCTTAAAGTACAGGAAAAAGATCCATTCTTACTCAAAAGATCAGATGCATACATCGGTGTACTCATAGATGATTTGATCAACAAAGGCACAGAAGAGCCTTATAGAATGTTCACCTCCAGAGCAGAATTCCGTCTTTTGTTGAGACAGGATAATGCTGACTTACGATTGACAGAAATGGGATTTGAAATTGGCCTGGCCTCTGATACAAGATTCCAGAACATGATGGATAAAAAGAACAAGACAGCAGAACTCATCCAATTTTTGAAAGAGGTTAAACTTGCTCCAGAATCGATCAATGAGGGATTGGAATCCATAGAGACTGCAACAATTAAGGAAAAAATAACAGCGGAGAAACTTCTGAAAAGACCACAACTGGGAATCAATGAACTGAAAAACCTAGATCAGAATTTGGATCAGATCCTCAATAACTATTCAAAAGAGGTTAAAGAACAGGCTGAAATCCAAATCAAATACGATAGCTATATTCAAAAAGAACAGCTGATGGTGGAAAAGCTATCTAATATGGAAAACTTCAGAATACCTGAAAAATTCGATTACTTGGCAGTACCAGCACTCTCTGCAGAAGGAAAACAAAAATTACATAAAATTAAACCAGAAACCTTGGGACAAGCTTCTCGAATAAGTGGCGTTTCTCCTGCAGATTTATCTATATTGACAGTTTACTTAGGACGATAAAATGTCAGAAAGACTTAACAAATGCCCGCTCTGTAAAAGTGGGCTTTTTCTTAATCATTCAGAAATAAAGGATTTTGCAGTTAGCGGAGAGACCTTCGTTATCTGCAAGTGTCAGTCCTGTGATTTACTTTTTACAAATCCGAGACCAAAACAATCAGAAATTAACCCATATTATGATTTTCAGGAATATTACTCTCATAAGGATGAATCAAAAAGTTTCACTGGATATATCTATAACCAAGTAAGAAAACTAAACATCAAACAAAAACTCAAGCTCATCAACAAACTCCATAACAAAGGTAAATTGTTGGATTATGGATGTGGAACTGCAGAGTTTTTACAAGCAGCAAAGGAGGATGGCTGGAAAGTAAAAGGACTAGAACCAAACGATAAAGCAAGAGCACTTTCCAATATAAAACTGCCAAATAAAATCGTAGGTGAACTGGAAGAATTAAAAAATTCTCAAAAATTCGATGTCATCACCCTATTTCATGTTTTAGAACATATTCATAAACTGAGAAAAACCCTAAAAAAACTCATAACCATCTTAAATACAGATGGTTATATAATAATTGCAGTACCAAATCCAGAAAGTCCAGATGCTAAACTATACGGACAAAACTGGGCTGGTTGGGATGTCCCACGACATTTATATCATTTCAATGAGAAATCCATACAGACACTCTGTAAGGAATTCGATCTGGAAATCAAGGAGAAAAAACCGATGAAGTTTGACAGTTATTATGTTTCCTTACTTTCCGAGAAATATAAAAATCCAAACCAAGGATTGATCAAAAACTATTTAAAAGCTTTTATCAATGGAATGAAGTCCAACCTAAAAGCAAAGAAAGAAATTAACTACTCCAGTAATCTTTTTATTCTTCAGAAGAAGTGAAACAGATATTAAAAACATATTTCCAAATACTTGCAATAATCATTTTACTGAGTGCTTGTGCAAAACAAAGTACACCAACAGGAGGGCCTAGAGATGAAGATCCTCCAATTGTTTTGGAAATGCTTCCAAAAGACCAAAGCCTGAATACAAAACCGGAAAAAATAGTTTTGACTTTTGATGAATTTATCAAGCTGGATAATCCCAATAAAAACATCATCATCACCCCTAGAATCAACAAAGACGAAATAGAAATTCTTGCTTTAAAGAATACAGTTACAATAGAACTAAACCAGGAATTAGAAGAAAACACGACTTATGTATTTAACTTTCAGAAATCCATTCAGGACCTCTCGGAAGCAAATCCTGCAGAAAACCTAAAATTGGTTTTCTCAACAGGTAATACTATTGATAGCATTCAGTTTTCTGGAAAAGTCAATTTTTACTTTCCAGCAGCAAAAGAGGAATACAAAGACATCTTGATAGGATTATATCCAGTTGGAGACACCACAGATCTTTTCACATCCCAGCCATATTATTTAAGCCAAGTAGATACTTCGGGAAATTTCACTATACAGAATATCAAAAACGGAACCTATAGAGCCTATGCCTGGAAAGACAACAACAATAGCTTAAAGGCTGAATTCAAATCCGAAGCCTATGATTTTTTTACAGATACGCTCGATCTAAACCAAAATGTAGAAGGAGGTATTTTTAACTTATCAGTTGCAGATTTAACACCCATACGTTTATTGAGATCAGCTAGTTCAGGTAAAAATTATGATATCATACTCAATAAAGATCCTATTGAAATCAACTTGGAAAATGAAGAGATAGGTAAAAGCCTTTTTTATACTTACCAGGACAAAAGAATCAAAATTTATCCAACAGAAGCAAAGACGGATAGCCTTCCTCTAAAAATTGTTCTGCAAGATTCAATCGGATCAAAAATCGACACATTGCTTTGGGCAAAATTTCCAGATAGTGATCGAAGACCTGAAACCTTGACACTTACCGCCAATTCAGGAAAGAGCTTCATTGATACCCTTAAAGCTGAATTAAGCTTCAACAAACCCATTCTTAAAATCAATACGGACTCACTATACATCAAAATTGATTCAGCGAACAGTATCCGAATAACAAAAGAAATGATGAGGTATAGGGATTCGCTGAGAAGAGACAAATTACTTCTAAACATACCAGTTGAAGATTCTATAGCAATGGAAATTTTTACCATTACAGCAGCTGACTCAACCTTCATGGATATAGAAGATCAATACAATGAAAAAGCATTGACTGCCAATTACAGAAGATTAAAAAAAGAAACATTAGCGGATTTATTGGCGGGAATCATCCAAGAAGCTCAGGCTCCATTTATTATCCAATTACTAGACCAGAAGGCAGAGATAAGAGCCGAAAAATACGTCAATGAAAACAGGTTCAAATTTGAGCGTTTAGAAGCTGGAACTTATCGAATCAGAATCATAGAAGACAGCAATTCAAATCTTAGATGGGATCCATCCAATTTCACAGAAAACAGACTGGCAGAAAGAGTTTTTTATTACGTAAATCCAGAAAGCACCAGCAAAGATATTGTGATCAGAGGTGGTTGGTCATTGGAAGATCTATTGATTATACCAACAAAAAAGACTGGAATACATCAAAAATGAGGTAGTGGATAACCTAGCAATTCACGGTGGATAAGAGTTAAAATCCATGGTATAAAACCGAGCTTTTCCACTGAGACCATTGCCTCCAATACCAATCTCAAAATTAATGGGTAAAAGTCCATCTTTATACACAGTTCTTTATCAGGATTTCCACATTGAATTTACAAACAAAAAAGACTCAAGAATTAATCCACAAAAAGAATAGATTTTTAATAAAAACCTGTTATTCAATTAATTGCAATTTGATAAGCTGGGGATAAGTAGTAGATAAATACTGTAAAGATTTGAAAAAATTGTGGCTAAATCAGTTTACCCATTTTATCAACAAATCCACAGCCTTAATAACCTTAATAGATTTTTTTTAAAAATTAAACTAATAAGATTATAAGCATGTGGATGATGTGAATAAGTGAAATTCTTTGAGCTCTTTTTTCCTTATATTGGGTTAACAACCGAACAAACCCAAAATGAAGCTGACCCGCCTTTTCGACCTGATTCCTTATCAGATTTATCAATTTGATAAAGAAATCGCACTCGCGAGAAAAGAAAATCAAGAGTGGAAAACCTATTCCTCAAGAGATGTAAAAGAAATTATTGATAACCTGAGTTTGGGTCTATTAGAATCAGGGATTTCTAGGGATGATAAAGTGGCCATTATTTCTGAAAATCGTCCCGAATGGAATTTTATTGATTTGGCACTACAGCAAATAGGTGCGATTTCTGTTCCAATGTACCCAACCATTACCAGCGAGGACTATGCCTATATTTTTGAACATGCTGAGGTAAAAATGATTTTTGTGGGTGATTCTGTCATTTACGAAAAAGCCGCTGATGTAGCTGGGGATAGAAAAATCTATGCTTTTGATGAATTGCCTGGAGTAGAACATTGGACAGAGCTAATAGAAAAAGGAATAGGTGGAGATTTGAAGTCCTTGGATGATGCCAAAAAGCAGATCCAACCAGAGGATTTGTTTACCATTATCTACACCTCCGGTACCACTGGAAGACCAAAGGGAGTTATGCTTAGTCACCACAATGTACTCTCCAATTTGCTGTCTGTTTCCTACATCATGAGCCCTCCTCATGGAACATCCAAAGTTTTAAGCTTCCTTCCTCTTTGCCATATTTTTGAGCGAACGGCTTCCTTTGCCTTCATGTATCTAGGATATTCTATTTACTATGCTGAGAGTTTGGAGAAAATCGGAGAAAATATCAAGGAAGTCCAGCCCCATTTATTTAATACTGTCCCCAGATTACTCGAGAAGGTATATGATAAAATTGTGGCAAAAGGATATGAACTTCGAGGAGTCAAGAAACAACTCTTTTTCTGGGCTTTAAAACTCGGATTGAAATATGATCCAGGACAACCTATGGGTCGTTGGTATGATTTTCAACTGAATCTTGCCAATAAATTGATTTTCTCGAAATGGAGAGAAGCCCTGGGTGGTAATATCATGCAAATCAATTCTGGAGCCTCTGCACTTCAACCAAGATTGGCGAGAGTGTTCTGGGCGGCTGGCATAAGAGTTTGTGAAGGATATGGTTTGACAGAAACATCCCCAGTGGTTACAGCCTCTTTGAGTACAAAGGAAGAAATTAGGATTGGTTGGGTCGGAAAGATTGTAAAAGATGTACAAGTAAGGATTGCAGATGATGGGGAGATTTTGGTCAAGGGACCCAATGTGATGCAAGGTTATTACAAACAGCCGGACCTAACGGCTGAGGTACTTAAAAATGGATGGTTCCATACAGGAGATATTGGTGAGTTGGATGGGGATTTTCTTCGAATTACTGATAGGAAAAAGGAGATGTTTAAAACCTCAGGAGGAAAGTATATTGCACCTCAAGTGATGGAAAACAAGTTCAAAGAATCTCCTTTAATTGAACAACTGATTGTGGTGGGTGAAGGGAAAAATTATCCGGCAGCATTAATCGTCCCAAGTTTTGAAGGGCTGAGAGAATATTGTAAGCGGAAGGATATCCCTTATACCAGCGACGGGGAAATGATTCAAAACCATGAGGTATTAGAAAAATACGGGAAAGAAATCCAAAAGCTTAATAAGTATTTTGGCAAATGGGAACAGATCAAACGCTTCAAGCTCCTTCCTCAAATTTGGGGAATTGAAAGTGGAGAGCTAACTCCTACCATGAAACTCAAGAGGAAATTTATCCATCAAAAGTACGCTCAAGAGATTGAGGATATTTATAAGCTATAAATTCAAATTTTGATATGAATCAAATACGGGCTCTTTTCCAAAAAAGCCCGTTTTTTATTCTTCCAAAACATTCTTTCGGAATTAAGACGTTTTTTATATTTTTTTCTGTTTTACACCGAAAATTATTATTTTTTAGAATTATATTTTAAAAATTAGAATTTCAATTCTAATAAATTTGTGATGCATGCATAACTTTTTATAAAATTTAGTATGCATGCATACATTTATTTACTTAAATTAGGTCACGCTTTTTCCTAGCAAAGCGAGGCTTATGAAGAGAGAAGAGACGGTAGATTACCATATTAAAAGTGCTTGGCATGCAATTTCCCGGATGTATAACCAACAAGCTGCTGAGGAAGGATTCACCACGGCTATAGGTTTTGTGCTGATCAATATTAATTCCAAGGAAGGGACTCCTGCTACCAAAATCGCACCTCTGATAGGTTTGGAAACACGTAGCCTCACCCGCATGCTAAAAACGATGGAGGAAAAAGGCTTGATCTATAAAAAGCCCGATTCAGTAGACAAGCGTTCTGTGAGAATCTTTTTGACAGAGGAGGGAAAGAGAAAAAAAGACATTTCGGTTCAAACCATCATGGATTTCAATAACAAGGTCCGGGAGGTAGTGGATGAGGAATCATTAACCACTTTCTTTTCTGTTTTTGAAAAGATCCACCTAGTGATAGACCAAATCAACGAATCAGAAATCAACAAGCCCATATTTGAATTATAAACCTGAAAAATCCGCTTCGCGGATAACTACCAAAAACCCAAAAAAATGAACAAAACCATTAAAAAAGTAGCCGTATTAGGTTCTGGTGTAATGGGATCCAGGATTGCCTGTCACTTTGCGAATATCGGCGTTCAGGTACTTTTACTGGATATTGTCCCTTTCGAACTCACAGATCAGGAGCAAAAGAAAGGATTGACCAAAGAACATCCAGCGGTACGCAACAGAATCGTGGAGTATGCTTTACAAAGTACTCTCAAGGCTAATCCATCACCAATCTATGATAAGGCCTTCGCATCCCGGATCACTACGGGAAATTTTGATGATGATCTTTCCAAAATCAAGGATGTTGATTGGATCATTGAAGTGGTGGTAGAAAGACTGGAAATTAAGCAGCAGCTTTTTGAAAAAGTAGAGAAGTTCCGAAAACCTGGAACTTTGATTACATCCAACACTTCAGGAATTCCCATGCATATGATGTGTGAAGGAAGAAGTGAGGATTTTCAGGAAAACTTCGCTGGAACACACTTTTTCAACCCGCCTCGTTATTTGAGACTTCTGGAGATCATCCCTGGTCCTAAGACCAAACCAGAGTTGGTGGATTTCCTGATGGACTATGGAGATAGATTCCTTGGAAAAGAAACTGTTCACTGTAAAGATACTCCTGCATTTATTGCCAATAGGATTGGGGTGTATGCGATTATTTCAGCCATGCATACCATTGAGAAAATGGGCTTTGGAGTATCCGAAGTAGATAAACTTACAGGGCCGGTAATTGGTCGCGCCAAATCAGCCACGTTCCGTACCATGGATGTCGTAGGATTGGATACTACTGTCAATGTGGCTAACAACCTTTACAAAGCGCTCCCTCAAGATGAATCAAGGGAGAAATTCAAGCTTCCAAAAATTGTGGAAGTGCTTTATAACAATAAGTGGTTTGGTGACAAAACAGGTCAGGGCTATTTCAAAATGATCCGTCATAAGGATGGCAGAAAAGAACTGAAAGAACTCGATTTCACCACATTTGAATATAAGGATGTCGAAAAGCCAAAGTTCAAAGCCTTGGAGGCTTCCAAAGAGATTGAGGACCTCAAAAAGAGGATCAAGTTTCTAGTAAACTTTGAAGACAGAGCAGGAGAATTCTATAGAGCTTCTTTTTATGATTTGTTTAAATATTGCTCCAATAGGATTCCTGAGATTTCAGACGAGCTGTATAGAATAGACCAAGCGGTATGTGCCGGCTTTGGTTGGGAATTGGGCCCTTTTGAAACCTGGGATATACTGGGAGTGAGAGAAACTCTGGAAAAAATGGAAGCGGCTGGAGAAAAAGCTGCAGACTGGATTCATGAAATGCTTGCTGCCGGACACGAGACTTTTTATAAGGTTGAAGAAGGCAAGAAACTTTATTATGACATCTCATCTAAATCCTATCAGGAAATTCCTGGTATAGGGGATTTCATCATTCTGGACACTTTGAAATCTGCCGGAAAAAAAATCTGGGGGAATTCCGGAGCTACTGTGTATGACATGGGAGATGAGGTCATTGGTTTGGAATTCCATACCAAGATGAATTCCATGGGTGCAGAGGTTATTGAGGGTATCAACACAGCAATTGGAATTGCCGAAAAGTCCTACAAAGGTCTAGTGATCGGAAATGAAGGAGGAAATTTCTCCGCCGGAGCCAACCTGGCCATGCTTTTCATGTTTGCGGGAGATCAGGACTTTGATGAGATCAATCTTATGATTGCCCAGTTCCAAAATACCATGATGCGAGCTCGCTACTCTTCAATCCCAGTAGTAGTGGCTCCTCACAACATGGCTTTGGGAGGAGGCTGTGAACTTTCTCTTCATTCGGATCATATTCAGGCCCATGCAGAATTATACATGGGATTGGTAGAAGTCGGAGTAGGATTGATCCCTGCAGGAGGCGGTACCAAGGAAATGACCCTTCGTTTTTCGGACAGGGGAATTGACGGGGATGTGGAATTAAATCAACTACAGGAGTATTTCATGAACATTGCTACTGCCAAGGTTTCGACCTCTGCAGCTGAGGCAAAAGCTTTGGGTTACTTGAGAAAAAGCGATGGAATAACTCTGAACAGAAAACGTCAGTTAGCAGAAGCTAAGTCAAAGGTTATTTCCCTCTTTGATGCCGGATATACCCAACCTATTCAGAGAAATGATATCAAGGTATTAGGTAAATCTTCCCTCGCTTTGTTTGAAGCTGGAATTACTGGAATGCGATATGGGGCCTACATTTCAGAGCATGATGCCAAAATTGCCAGAAAACTAGCCTGGGTAATGTCAGGAGGAGATTTTTCCTCACCGACAGAGGTCTCTGAACAATATTTACTGGATCTTGAGCGTGAAGCTTTTTTGAGTTTGACCGGTGAACAAAAGACCCTGGAACGAATCCACAGCATTTTGTTCAAAGGAAAACCCTTGAGAAACTAATTTCAGAATCAATAAATAGACATAAATGGAAGCTTATATAATTAATGGATATAGATCGGCAGTAGGCAAAGCCAAAAAAGGTGGATTTCGATTTTACCGGCCCGATGATTTGGCCGCTGATGTCATTAAACATTTGATTGCAAATACCCCTGGTTTGGAGCCAAAATTGGTGGATGACCTAATTGTTGGAAATGCGGTGCCAGAAGCTGAACAAGGAATGCAGATGGGCAGAATGATTTCCTTATTGGCTTTGGGAATTGACAACCCCGGTTTTGTGATGAACCGATATTGTGGATCCGGACTGGAAGCAATTGCACTGGCTGTTGGCAAAATCAAAGCCGGGATGGCTGATTGTATTATAGCCGGTGGTACAGAATCTATGTCTTTGGTTCCTATGATGGGATACAAGACTGCATTGAATTGGAAAATTGCATCCCAAACGCCATCCTATTACCTCAGTATGGGATTGACTGCGGAGGAATTGGCCAATGATTACCAAATCACCCGGGAAGAAGCAGATGCTTTTTCCGTTAGGTCCCATGAAAGAGCACTTGCCGCAATCGCCGAAGGGAAATTCAAGGACGAAATCGTTCCAGTTGAGGTAGAGGAAACCTATCTGGATGAAAGCGGAAAGAAAAAAACCAGAAAGTTCGTGGTGGATACAGACGAAGGTCCAAGACCTGGAACTTCAATGGAGGGATTGGCTGCCTTGAAACCAGCTTTTAAAAACGGGGGACAAGTAACGGCTGGAAATTCCTCCCAAACATCGGATGGTGCATCCTTCGTGGTCGTAATGTCAGAAAGGTTGATGAAATCGCTCAATCTAGAACCCATCGCGCGCATGATGTCTTATTCAGTAGCCGGCGTGGATCCCAGAATTATGGGAATAGGCCCTAAAGAAGCAGTACCAAAGGCACTTAAGCAGGCGGGGCTTACCCTAAAAGATATTGAGTTAATCGAATTGAACGAGGCTTTTGCGGCTCAAGCATTGGCAGTAATTAAATCATTGGATTTCAATGAAGACATTGTCAATGTCAATGGTGGGGCCGTGGCTTTGGGTCACCCGCTGGGTTGTACAGGGGCCAAGCTTTCCGTACAGCTTTTCAATGAACTGAGAAGAAGAAATCAAAAGTATGGAATGGTGACAGCATGCGTAGGGGGAGGTCAGGGTGTAGCTGGCATTTATGAGTTATTGAAATAGGGAAGATTCCCAAAACAAATTGGAAAACGATAAACCTTAAACTATGGAAACATCTTCAAAATCCATCAAGGGAGGAGAATACCTCATCCGGGAAACAGATGCTCAGGACATCTTTATTCCCGAGCAATTTACTGAAGAGCAAAAAATGATGGCTCAGGCCTGCCAGGATTTCATCGATACGGAGATTACACCCAAAATCGAAGAAATTGACAGTATGAAAAACCCGGATCTTGTTCCTTCAATTTTCAAAAAGGCCGGCGAATTGGGATTGTTGGGAATTTCAGTTCCTGAGGAATATGGAGGAATGGGTATGAGCTTTAACACTTCCATGTTGATTGCTGATGTAATTGGTGCAGCAGGTTCCTTTTCAACTACCTATGGAGCACATACCGGAATCGGAACTCTTCCAATTTTGTATTATGGAACCGAAGAGCAAAAACAAAAATACCTTCCAAGATTGGCTACCGGCGAACTTGCAGCCTGTTACTGTTTGACTGAGCCGGATGCGGGTTCGGATGCCAATGGAGGAAAGACCAAGGCCACTCCAACAGAAGATGGTAAACACTACCTGATCAATGGACAGAAAATGTGGATTTCCAATGCAGGTTTTGCTGACCTTTTCATTGTTTTTGCCAAAATCGAGGATGATAAAAACCTTTCCGCATTTATTGTGGAAAAAGGATTTGGCGGAATTACCATGAATGAGGAGGAGAAAAAAATGGGCATTAAAGGCTCCTCTACCCGTCAGGTATTTTTCAATGATTGTAAGGTACCGGTAGAAAACCTGCTTTCAGAGCGACAAAATGGATTTAAAATCGCTGTGAATATTCTGAACATCGGTCGTGTGAAATTAGGTGCCGGAGTCTTGGGAGGTGTCAGAACTGTGACTACCCAAGCCATCAAGTATTCTACAGAAAGAAAACAGTTTGGAGTCAGCATTAATACCTTTGGGGCTATCAAGGCCAAATTGGCCGAAATGGCTACCCGGACTTTCGTTTCGGAATCCCTATGTTACAGAGCAGGTCAGGATATCGAGGATAAAATGAACTCTTTGGCAGCAGAAGGGATGCCTGATGCAGAAGCAAAACTAAAGGCTTTGGAACAGTTTGCTATCGAGGCTGCCATTGCAAAAGTTCATGGATCGGAAGTACTCGATTATGTAGTAGACCAAGGGGTTCAAGTGTACGGAGGCATGGGATATTCCGCTGAAGCACCGATGGAAAGAGCCTACAGAGACGCCAGAATTTCCAGAATCTATGAGGGGACCAACGAAATCAACCGCATGCTGATGGTGGGAATGCTCTTGAAAAGAGCAATGAAAGGGGAGATTAACCTATTCGAACCTGCCATGGCTGTTGCAAGTGAACTTACAGCAGTTCCATCCTTTGAATCCATAGATACTTCCGCACTTTTTGCAGCAGAGAAAGAAGTGATCAAAAAGCTGAAGAAAGTATTCCTTATGGTTGGCGGAAAAGCTGCGATGGCATTGCAAGACAGGATCGAAGATGAACAGGAAGTCATGATGAATCTTGCCGATGTGATGATCGAAATCTATGCAGCCGAGTCAGCTCTTCTTAGAACCGAAAAGCTGGTTTCAATAAAAGGAGAAGATGCCTGCAAAAACCAGATTGCAATGGTTCAGATTTACCTTTCTGAAGCTGTGGATAAAATCAACATGGCCGCAAAAGAAGCTATTGCCTCTTTTGCAAAAGGAGATGAGCAAAAAGTAATGCTGATGGGCTTGAAGAGATTTACAAAAGCAGATCCTGTCAATACCAAAGAACTGAGAAGACAAATTGCCGATTACATGATCGAGCAGGGAAAGTACCCTTTTTAAAATAATTAACCCAGATAGATTGAGTACCTCAACCTCCGGCTAAATTTTGAGCCGGAGGTTTTTTGTTTTAATTGCTTACAGTTGTAGAATCCGGTTTGGTTTTAGTGCTGTCTGGCTTGGTGGTTTTCTTTTTGATGAAACCTTTGAGCAGGTTTTTAGCTTCTTCAACCACTTTGTCCGTAGCCTCTCCTGTCTTTTTCTCGAGTTCTTTTTTCACACTGTCCTGAACAATTTCAGCTTTGTTTCGGATTTCCTGTTTAATACTGTCTTCCCTCGCTTTGAATTCAGCAGTTGCCTGCTCCTTGATTGCCTCCTTCTCACCTTGAACCCGTGCTTTTAAGGCGTTGGTAAGAAGGGATTCCATACTGTTGCCACCAGCTAAACTAATTTTCGGTTGGGTGTAGGATCCAGTTAAGTTCAAAGAAACCGGGATCAAAGTAGAAGCAGTTGCTTCTGTTCCACTGATGCTTGCTAAAATGGAGTTGGCCTGTGCCCCAAATTTTCCTGCTGGAACCTGCATATTCAAGAGATAATTGATACTTCCATCAAATCCTGCTGACCCCTGAATGGTGGTCTGGTAATCCCAAAGTTTTACCGTAAAGGGTTTAACCTCCATCATCCCATGTTCTATTTTGATCGGGATGGCTACGTTTTTTAATTGAAGGGAATGCAATTCATTTATCTTGGTTACTAAATTTATTTGCTCCACAATCTTGCTGCTTTTTAAAGCAGCCTCGGCCACCTTCAGTATACCGGAAACATCCAGAGAGGAAATAATAGGCATCATATCCTGTCCTAAGATTCCCGAAAAATCAATGTTGGTATTGATTTTCCCGGTGAGGTCTTTGGCAATTGGGGCAAATACCTTTACACTTTCAATTGCCTGAAAAGCCGCTGGAATGCTGATTTCGGATACATCCAAATTGAAATCAAATTTAGGACTACTGATTTCCCTTGGGTCATAGGCTCCATTCAGGGCGATCCTTCCATCCAGCGTCTTCATCCCAGCATCTTCAAATCGCAAGACTCCATCCTTCAGGGAGAGAGAGCCTTTCACTTCTTTGAGGTTGAGTTTGTCATAGAGTACTTCATCAGCATTGACGGCCATTTTGAAATCAATGTTTTCCGGAAGCTGTATGACAGAAGGTTCAGTCGAAGTGCTTTCTTCCGTTTCGCTGATCCATTCGTTTGCGTCAAATTTTTTGCTGAAGAGGCTCAATTCACCTTTCAGGACACCATTTTCAGAAAGAAGATAATCCATGTATTGCGAAAGGTATCCCGTGGCCTGGATTGGGCTGTTCCCGATTTTGGAATCGAATTTTTTAAGGTTTATCCGCTGTGGGTTAAAATCGGCCTCTGCCGCCTGAATTTGGACTCCCTGAGGAAGGTCTTCGGATTGATAAATAAGGTTTGCTATCTCCAGATCCCCGCTGGTTTTGATTTGGTTGTACTGTTTTTTTTCTATGGCCGAATAGGATCCTGAGCTTGAAATATCAGCAGTGATTCTTCCTTCAAGTTGAGTTCCTTCAATTGGGAAAATGGCCATTATTTTAGCCAAGTCTACGGTTCCCTCAATAGCTCCATCCCAATTCATGGATTTGAAATCATTCAATTTCAGATTTCCGTGGATACTCTCCCCTTCCAGCATAAAACCAAAGCTGCTTAAGTCCACTGAAAAATCATCCATTTTTCCACTTTTGTTTTGGATGCTTGCCAAGACATGCATTGCTTCCAGTGGAGCCGGGTAATCTTTACTTTTTGCATATCCGTTTTGGAGATTGACCTTTGCGTTGATAGTGGGAATGATTTCTGCAATGGAATCGTACCTACCATTGGCTTTAATGTCCATATCCATTGTTCCTTTTAGGTCCATTCCTTCTATTGGAAAAATGGAAGTAAGTTCTTCCAGGTCCAGTTTTCCCAGAAGTTCTCCGGCCATTTCATAGCTTCGGAGATTTTTTAAAAGGAAATTGCCCGAAACAGGATTTGAGCCAAAAACCAAGTTGAACACCGGAATGGAAACACTTGTATTTTCCAGTTGATCGGAGTCGTTTTTCAAGCCAAGGTCTAGATTGATCTTACTGACAGGTCTAGGAAGGTCCGGATATTTGAAATATCCGTCTTTTACCCTTAAGGATATGTCAAAGGCAGGAAAGGTCTCTTCCGTGTATAGCCCTTTTAGAAATCCCTGAAAGTCCATGCTTCCCGATGTCTCCAAATCTGAAAAACTCTCGGAGTAAATACCTGGGACAAGAGAAAGAAGACTTTTGAAATCGGTGTTTTGCCCATTAAAGGCTAGGTCGTAATCAACCCCATGTTCGGGTAATGCGATATAGCCAGACATGTTGAACAGGAAGTCATTTAATCCGAAGCTTCCATCTTTCAGAGAAAACTTCATTTTATCCATGTCCACATTGAGCAGGGTTTCGCCGACAAAGCTTTTGTCACTTAAGTAAGAAACCCCTTCATAAACTAAATCTACAATCTGGGCCTGTGCTTTCAGAGGCAAATCATAAACATCAGCTGTAAAATCCCCACTTCCGGATCCCTGAATATCTTTTAAGGCCATGAAAAATTGGAGAGCCCTGTCGTCATAAATCAAGTTAATTCCGGATACATCAATTTCTTCTATTCCAAGGCGAAAACCGGATTCTTCAGAGGACTGTTCTTCCGATGGTATGGTAATGTCATAATTGGCTTTCCCGTCCTCTAGGACTTTGACATATACAGTTCCTCCGTCAAGATGCAAGCCGGTTAGGGTTGGATATTCATCAAAAATCACCGACCATAAATCGAAATCAATTCCAAGTTCGTCCAAGTGAACCAAAGTATCAGTAGCAAATTCCCTCTTGCCAACAATTCCAAAATCTCCAATTCCTGCCGAAATGGAAGGAAAGTTTTTGAAGACACTTAAAGAGATATTATCTGAATCAAAATAGATAGTAGCATCAAGGTTTTTATTCAGTTCCTTATTGACTCTTGCAATGATCTTATCCTTAAAAAGGAGAGGTACGGCCAATGCTCCGGCTATCAGAAAAATGAAAATGCCAGCTACAATTAAAATGCTTTTTTTCATGGCAATGTTGGTTTACGTTACAAATTAAACGTTTAAAATTCCTCATTGATTCATGGGAAGCCATTTAAAAAAACAATGGGAACAGGACCTAAACTTGCTAATAACTAAAACAAGTAAACCAGGGGCTTATACCCCCGGAAATGATATCCCTTTTACTCTTCGGTACAAATTCAGGGCATATTTATCAGTCATGCCTGAAATAAAGTCCACCAAAGCACGAAGCAGAGGATAAGGGTTTACTTCCGCTCCCCAACCTTTCAGAGGAAAATCCTCAGGCAACAACCTCAAGATACTTTTGTCTTGGCCAGAAAATTGGTTGGGGTCATAAAACTGGTGGTAGAGTGCTTGGGAAAATACGGAAAGCAAGCCTTCCAAAACCTGAAATCCAGCAGCTTCTTTTTCAAGAACTATTTTGGACCTATAAATTTTCTGAACGGAAACCTCACTGATTCTTTGAAGGGCTTTTGCTGAAGGAATTATATCTGTAAGAGCTTTATCAAAGTTTCCCTTGCACATACTCTCCTCATAATTTGCAAAAACGGCTACGGTTTCTTGGATCAATTCTCCAATTGCCAAAGCCCGCAATGCTCCTAGATTTTGCGCTTGGGTTCTGTTTTTCAGCTTTTCGGCATCAAATTTATCCTTCAGGATAGGCGCCAAAAGGTTTACAGTTTCCTCAAAACTCACCAAACCCATAGTACAGCCATCCTCCAAATCAATGATGCTGTAGCAGATATCATCTGCGGCTTCCACCAAAAAAGCCAGGGGATGTCGAAACCAGCATTCGGGACTTGATTTTTCTATACCTAGGAAAGAGGTCATTTGCTCAAAATCCCCAAGTTGATTGATAAAAAACCCGAATTTCTTCTGACTTCTTCTGGCAATATCACGGTGGGGAATCAGGCTCGGTCTTGGGTATTTGGTGAAAGCCGCCAAAGTCGCATAGGTCAGTTTTAACCCGAATTTTTTGGAAACTAGCATCCGAAAGCCCTGGGCGTTTCCCTCAAAATTGCAGAGATCACCCCACTGTTCCATTCTTACATGGGATTCCCATACTTTTCCCGCCGGATGAAATTTGAAAAAATCCGAAATCGCTTCCTCCCCCGCATGTCCAAAGGGGGGATTTCCAATGTCATGGGTCAGTGCAGCAGCAGCCACAATGCTCCCGATTTCTGAAGGCGATATTTCTGATTTTTGAAGGTTGGGATATTTATCGATCAGGAATTCACCAGCGGCCTTACCCAAAGAACGGCCGACGGAGGAAACCTCCAGGCTATGGGTTAATCTCGTATGCACAAAGGCCTGCTCTGGCAATGGAAAAACCTGGGTCTTATCCTGCAGATTACGGAAAGGAGCCGAAAATATTATTCTATCATAGTCTATTTCAAACTCATTCCTGGCTGTTTGCGTTAAAACATTGCCTGTGGCTAGATCTCCAAATCTTCCTCGGGTGAGGAGTTTTTCCCATTTCATCATGCCCAAAAATAAGAAGCCCGGAATACATTTCCCGGTATTCTTTAAACTTTGAAACTGGCATGACTATTGGTAATTTCAGTGTCCATAAAAATTTAGATTAATATGAAAACTTTAATCAGAACCCTAGTACTAGCCCTTACAGTAGTTTTTGGATTTTCCTGTTCAGAGGATGATTCGATGGACGGAACTTCAGCCCGTGTCAACTTTTATTTAGTGGATGCCCCCGGTGATTACGATGAAGTCTGGGTGGAAGTCCTCGCCGTTGAGGTAAAGATGGATGACCCCAACCAAGAGGATGGAGATCCTGCTTGGATTGAAATCCTCAATGAGAATGAAGACAAAATGCTCAACCTTTTGGATTTGACAGGAAGCAATGCAGCATTGTTGGGTACGGAAGAATTTCCGGAAGGAGAAATTGATCAGTTGCGCCTTGTTCTGGGGACTGAAAATTATGTAATGAAAGATGGTGTTAGATCAGACCTGACTACACCAAGCGCTCAGCAAAGCGGTCTTAAAATCCAATTGGATCAGGAACTGGTAGCCGGAGTTGTTTATGATTTGGTGATTGATTTTGATGTAGCCAAATCTATTGTCAATGCCGGTGCTTCCGGAAATATTATTCTTAAGCCTGTTTTGAGAGCATACTTGACTCAATCTGCTGGTATTTCTGGACAGGTGCTTCCTTTAGAAGCTCAGGACATCCAGATCACAGCTACAGGTAATACCAGTGGAAAAACCTACAATACCTTTGTGGATGAAAATGGAAACTTCAAAATCCAGGGATTGGATGTGGAGACCTACACACTTGAAATCGTTCCGATTGAATCTTATGTTGGACAGACTGTTGAAGATATCGTGGTAGTGAAAGGAGAAATTACAAATTTGGATCCGATCACTTTGGAACTGGTTCCTACTCCTTAATCAAAAGTTAAAATCATTCTTTTGCCCCCAACTAGTAAATCTATTGGGGGCATTTTTTTACCCCATACGTATACTTCATTCATTTTTGAAGAATTGGCCTAAATTTGCTTTGTGAATCGTAGAAATTTTCTTTTAGTTTTCCTTCTGTCCCTCCTTTTTTGGGGAGCCTGTGAAAGTCTGGACAAAGAACCCAAGGCTCTCTTAAACCTGATTTTGGTTGACGCACCTGCACAATATGATTCTGTCTTTGTGGAAATTCTGGGAGTGGATGTTAAAATGATTCGGGAAGGAAGAAGCACGCAGGAAGAAACCTTTATGATACCCTATTCTCTGGGAGATAAACTGATCCGGGTTTCAGATTATGTCGCCGGGGAAGTATTATTGTTGGGAAGGGATCAATTGCCACTAGGAAGAATAACCGAACTGACATTACACTTGGGAACGCGACATTTTCTTTGGCTGGATGAAGAGAGGTATACCATGAGCCTGTCAGATCCATCCCTTGAAGAGATTACGATTCCGTTTTCTCTTGAAATGGCACAAGGTACCTCTTACGATGTGTTTTTGGATTTTGATCTGGAAAAATCCATTGAGGTAGTGAGTGAATCTCCGCTTTCTCTGGAGCTAAATCCGGTGGTCCATGTTTATTCTTCAGAAGGTCTGGTAGAAGTAAGCGGTTCGGTCGGACCTATAGCAAGTGATCCGGCTATCTATGCTAAAAATGGTGTAGAAACTATTTCCACCCATACCAATTCTTCCGGTACATTTTTATTCCGTTTGCCCGAAGGGACTTACACCCTGATTTTTGAGCCAAAAAATGAGCTATACCTTGGTGATACCTTGTGGAATGTGGAGGTCCTAAGTGGAGAACCCATTGTTTTGGATAGAGTCACCTTGAATCTAAAGCCCTAATGAATAAGCATCAGGAATTCATGCGTAGAGCTTTGGAGCTCGCCGAATTGGGAAGAGGGAATGTTAGCCCAAATCCTTTGGTAGGTTGCGTGATTGTCCATGAGGATAGGATTATTGGGGAGGGCTATCATCAAAAATTCGGGGAGGCACACGCGGAGGTAAACGCCATCAATTCGGTAGAGGACCCGAGTTTACTATCTGAATCAACGGTTTATGTGACTTTGGAACCCTGTGCACATTGGGGAAAAACCCCGCCTTGTGCCAATCTTTTGGTAGAAAAGAAAGTCAAAAAAGTTGTCATAGCTGCCCATGATTCCAACCCCTTGGTTGGGGGGAAAGGAATTCAAATTCTTCGTGATGCCGGGATAGAAGTAGAAACTGGGCTTTTGGAGAAAGAGGCAAGAAGTCAAAACTGCCGCTTTTTTACTCAGATTGAAAAGAAAAGGCCTTATGTCATTTTGAAATGGGCTCAAACTGCAGATGGGTTTGTGGCCAGAGAGGACTTTTCCTCGAAGTGGATCAGCAATTCCCTAAGCAGGCAATTGGTCCATAAATGGAGAGCGGAAGAGGATGCAATTTTGGTCGGGAAAAATACTGCTCAATTTGATAATCCTTCCCTCAATGTACGGGATTGGGTAGGCAATAACCCATTGCGATTGGTGATCGATAGCAGGTTGGAGCTTTCTTCCGACCTAAAGCTTTTCGACAAATCCATCCCAACTATTTGTTACAATACCCAGAAATACGAGAAGTCCGAAAATCTGGAATTCGTAAAGCTAAAGCGTGGCTTTCAAATTCATGATTTATTGGAGGACTTGAATCAGAGGAAAGTGCAGAGCCTTATAGTGGAAGGAGGCAGTTTTCTGCTCAATAAATTCATAGAATCCGAACTCTGGGACGAGGCGCGGGTGTTTACCAGCCAAAATAAGTTCGGCAAGGGAATTTCTTCACCGCTTCTTTCTCTTCCACCATCAGATATAATTTCAGTTCAAGACAACCTACTTTCCGTTTATTACCATGTCTGAAAATCTTTTTATCCCGGAATCCGCAAGCAAAGCTGAAAAGTATGAAGCTTTGATTCCTCAGATCGAAGCTTTGATTACCGGGGAACCTGATCTATATGCCAACCTTGCCAACCTTGCGGCAGCCTTGAAGCAAGCCTTTGATTTTTTCTGGGTGGGCTTTTATTTGGTAAAAGACGAGCAATTGGTGCTGGGGCCTTTCCAAGGTCCGATTGCATGTACCCGAATTGCCTTCGGGAAAGGTGTATGTGGAACTGCCTGGAAGGAAGCAAAAACCCAATTGGTTCCTGATGTGGATGCTTTTCCGGGGCATATTGCCTGCAGTTCCGCTTCCCGCTCGGAGATAGTAGTTCCGGTTTTCAAGGATGAAAAAGTAGCAATGGTTCTGGATGTGGACAGCGATCAACTGGATGATTTTGACAGTACTGATCAGCGCTTTTTGGAAGAGTTGATGCAGATTTTGGAAAAAACCCTTTGATTTAGCTCGTCTTTTCTCCTATCCAAATTTCCTCCGGGGATTTAAATTCGGTGATTCCCTCAGGTACTTCGATTTGGGTGATATATGTAATGGGAAGAATGAGCGTTCCGTTTTCGTTGCTGATTTCCACAGGAAGTCCTTCCCTTGCAAAAATCTCCAGAGTGGATTCAGGAAACCATTTTTTGAAGGAACCTGAAACGGGATAATATTTCCAGTCCCCTTTCAGAATAGTCAAGTCCATACCTTCTGAAAATTCTTTCAATTCAAGTGCTCTGTAATGTGGAAATCCCACTAAATGTGCCGCTTGGTGTTGGGTTGTCCTCAAATAAAGTAAGGAATCCTTTAGCATATTCTTCGGTGTAGAGGTGTAAAATCGAACAGGATATTGCTCCTCTAATAAATTCAGATTCTCCTTTTGGAATTGTTCTGTGGCCAGGATCACATCGATTTTGATTCCCCAACTCAGGACTTGTTCCAAGCAGCTTTCCCAAACCAAAACTGTGGGAACCCATTCCAATAAGGGGGATACTTGATCAAAGCTCATTTGAGAAGTGTCCAGAAATAGGACTGCGGGTTCCTGTTGCTCTTTTACAAAATGGTGGGAAGACATCAGTTCAGAAGTTTTTGGTAAAAAGAAGCAGCGTTTTCAAAAGAGAGTTTCCTGAGTTGCGTTTCAGTAAGATGGCCTTTTAGTTGGTCCAATAGGGAAGGATATTTTCCTGCGTTTTCTGCCAGTGGAAAATAAAATGGATGCCGGCTTTTATCCGGAAAATCCTTGGTATAGAAGAAATCAGCGCCAAAGCACTGGCTATTTTCCCCACCAATTTCAAATCCGTGCAAAATATGCTCGAATAGTCTTTCCGGAACTTCATTGTCCAAAAAGGCTCTTAGGAAATTAACTCCGATTATCCCCTCTCTTCTGATGATTTCCTTTGCAAATTCATCCGAGAGGTTTCTTTTGTGATTCCAAATGGAGCGGTAGTTGGAATGACTGGCGATTACGGGAATATCCAAATTATGCTGATCTATATGATTGAGGATCCCTTCTGCCAGCAAGTCCGAAGTATGGGAAAGATCTATGGGGATTCTTTTTCCATCCATATGGTTGAGTAGCTTTTTTCCATCCTCTTTCAGACCAATTCCTTCTGTATAATTTCCTCCTCCAAATCTGTTTTCGGTATGATGTGTCAAGCTGATATAGGCGAGTGTTCCCACTTTTTCCAAGATCAGATCAAATTGTTGGTAGATTTCTGGCCATGTTGCAGTTTCATTTCCAAGGCCTGCGGCATTTTCTATAGCGGCTAAAATCGAAATTCTGTTTTCATTTATTTGATCAGGGGAAATGGCAGACTCTGGGCCTTGAAGAAACTCGGAGTGTTTTTTGGGGAGTTCCGAAAAAATCTGGGCTTGAATGGCAGCCTGAGTCATGGAGTTTGGATCGACATTGGTATATATGGCACAAATTTGGGTTTTCACATGTCCTTCCTGAAGATAAGGGATGGCGCATGGAATCTCTTTTTTGTCAAAGAGGTTTGCTTCCGGAATTGTTGAAAGGTAGGAAAGAAGGTCACAGTGTAGATCGAAAACAGGAAATGACATGATAGGGGGCTTTTTAAGCAAAGTAAACCAAAAATGCCCTTGTTTTTTAATACTTTTAGGCCGGATTCCTGCTAAATACAGGATTGTTTAAAAAATAATTTTCACCCGAAAATTTTCACCACTATGGCACTGACCCCTCCTTTCAATTTCAAAAAATGGATTGATGATAACCGTCACCTGCTCAAACCACCAGTGGGCAACCAACAGGTTTTCAAAGGGAATGATGATTTTATTATCATGGTTGTAGGTGGACCGAATTCAAGAAAAGATTACCATTACGAGGAAGGGGAAGAGTTTTTCTATCAATTGGAAGGGGATATTGTGTTGAAAGTTATCGATGAAGGAGTCCCAAAAGATATTCCTATCCGAGAGGGTGAGATTTTCCTTTTACCCCCCAAAGTACCGCACTCCCCAAGGCGTCCTGCCAACACTGTTGGCTTGGTAGTGGAGCGCTACAGAAGACCAGGGGAAAAAGACGGATTTATCTGGCATTGTGAAAACTGCGGTCACCTTCTATACGAGGAATATGTGGAACTGACGGATATAGTCAACCAACTTCCGCCTATCATGGATCGGTTTTGGAACAATCCAGAACATACAACTTGCAAAAACTGCGGTACCGTAATGGAGAAATAACCGCATTAGATAAACGGTTTTTAGATTAGAAAAGCGGAAATGAACCCATACAAATTTGAATTTTCAGAGGCTTTTGCAATGGAAATGGATGCAAAGGACTCCTTAGCACATTTTCGAAACGAATTCCTTTTTCCAAAAGTAGACGGGCAGGAAGCACTTTATTTCTGCGGAAACTCACTGGGTCTTCAGCCCAAGTCTGTCCGTGAATACTTAAACAAAGAATTGGAAAACTGGGCAGACCTAGCCGTTGATGGTCATTTTCATGGAGAAGATGCCTGGTATTATGCCCGTAAAAAATCCAAACCGGCATTGGCAGAAATTGTCGGTGCCCATGAGCACGAGGTAGTTGCGATGAACAATCTGAGTGTGAATTTGCACCTGCTGATGGTTTCTTTCTACAGGCCCACTCCCCAAAGGTTCAAAATCATTGTGGAAGCAGGAGCCTTTCCTTCTGATCAGTATATGTTGGAAACTCAGGTTAAATTTCATGGGTTAAATCCTGAGGAAGTTATCGTAGAATTGAAGCCTAGACCAGGAGAGCATATCCTACGTACGGAGGATATTTTGGCGGAAATAAAGAAACAGGGCGATTGTCTTGCGATGGTGAATATGGCAGGACTTCAATACTATACGGGTCAGCTTTTTGACATGAAATCCATCACAGAGGCGGCACATGAAGTAGGGGCTATGGCTGGATTTGACCTGGCTCATGCGGTGGGAAATGCCCCTTTGAGTCTTCATGATTGGGGAGTGGATTTTGCCACTTGGTGCAGCTATAAGTATTTGAATTCCGGACCGGGTAATATTTCGGGCATCTTTGTGCATGAAAAGTATGCCGAACGACCTGATCTGCCTCGTTTTGCAGGCTGGTGGGGTCATGATGAAGGACAACGCTTCCTGATGGAAAAGGGCTTCATACCCATGTATGGGGCAGACGGTTGGCAATTGGCCAATTCGGATGTATTGGGTTTGGCTGCCCATCAGGCTTCCCTAGATATTTTTCAGAGAGCGGGAATGAAAAACCTAAGGGCAAAAAGTGAAAAGCTGACGGCTTATCTGGAATATTTAATTCGTGAAATCAGCGGAAAATCAGGGGTTTTGGAAATTATTACCCCTGAAAATCCAGAAGAAAGAGGCTGTCAGCTATCTTTGCACATCCATCGGGGAGGCAAGGAGGTCTTCGATGAATGGTATAGTCATGGTGTAGTGGGGGATTGGAGAAACCCAAATGTTATTCGTCTGGCACCTACTCCCTTGTACAACAGTTATTTGGATGTGTTTCGATTCGGCAAGATTTTGGAACAATCCCTCAAAAAATTCGCTTAAATAAAGCGTGGATAAACCAATCCAAATGAAAAACAATGAAATCACCATCTTGGGAGCCGGATTGATAGGTTCGCTGATGGCTATATATCTCAAGCGCCAGGGTCTTGAAGTATCCATTTACGACAAACGTCCCGATAAAAGAAAGACTCCCTATTACGAGGGTGGGCGATCTATTAACATGGCGCTGAGCCACAGAGGTTGGAAAAGTCTGGAGCAGGTTGGTTTGAAAGACAAAGTATTGCCTTTGGCTATTCCTATGTATGGACGAAAGGTTCACGATGAACATGGAGGAACCAATTTTATCCCTTACGGAAAAGAGGGGGAGGCCATTTATTCGATTTCTAGAGGGAAGTTTAATCAGATGCTTGCCGAAGAGGCGGAGAGGCTGGGAGCTAAATTGAGTTTTGAGCACAAAGCTCTGGATGTGGATTTCCAAAATCAGGAAATCACTTTTGAAACCCCGGAAGGAACTTTGAAAAAAATTGCACCGGTGATCATCGGAGCGGATGGGGCCTACTCTTCTCTCAGAATGGCGATGCAAAAGCAAATCCGGTTCAACTATAAGCAGGAATACATTTCCCATGGGTATAAGGAACTGACTATTCCTGCAACTGCTGATGGGGAGTTTGCCATGGACCCCAATGCGCTACATATCTGGCCACGGGGAAAATTCATGCTGATTGCACTTCCAAACCCTGATAAATCCTTCACCTGTACTCTCTTTTTACCATTTGAGGGATCTAAGGTCTGCTTTGAGAAGATCAATGATGAAGGAGATTTGGAAAGTGTATTCAAAAATTACTTTGACGATGCTTACCAGTTGATGCCGGATTTGAAGACTGAGTATTTCAAAAACCCAACAGCGGCACTGATCAACATCGAATGCTATCCATGGGTACAGGGACAGAGTCTTCTTTTGGGAGATGCTTCCCACGCTATGGTACCATTTTATGGACAGGGTATGAACTGCGGATTTGAGGATTGTAATATCCTGAATGCGTTGATTGATAAATACGGGCATAACTCCTGGGATTTGGTTTTTGAAAAATTCCAGAAGAAAAGAAAGCCGGATACAGATGCTATTTGCCAGTTGGCGATGGAAAATTTCATCGAAATGCGTGACTCGGTTGCTGATCCTAAGTTTTTGCTTCGCAAAAAGATTGAGGCCAAACTCTATGAGTTGTACCCCAACGACTGGATTCCTTTATATTCAATGGTGACCTTTTCGGATATGGGATATGCTGAGGCCTATGCTCAAGGTAAGCTTCAAGAAGCGATGATGGACAAAGTGATGGCCGACCCGCTGATTACTGAAAACTGGAATAAATTGGACTACGAAGACATTATTAATAAAATGGAAACTGCGAAAGCAGTATAAATCATATTTCTTATTCTATGCAAAAGCCTGATTTTAACATTGAGGAAGTAAACAAAATCATTCGGGGTCGTCGATCCATGTTTGTCGCCCAGTTTAAGGAAAACGATCCAGTGGACGATTCCATCATCGAGGAAATGCTGGAAAATGCCAATTGGGCGCCAACCCATAAATTAACCCAGCCTTGGAGATTTATCGTGTATACGGGTGATGGCTTAAAGAAATTTGCGGATTATCAGGCTGAGCTATACAAGCAAAGAGCCGAGAAAAACGGAACTCCTTTTGCAGAGGCAGCTTATCAGAGGTTTAAGGAAAATCCATTGAAGGCTTCTCATGTAATTGCGATCCTAATGAAGCGTACCGAAGGTTCCGGTATCCCTGTGATGGAAGAAATCGCAGCTGTTTCCATGGCAGTTCAGAACATGTATCTGACAGCTTCTGCTCATGGTCTGGCGGCTTATTGGGGAACAGGTGGACCAACTTTCTGGCCGGAAGCAAGAGAGGATTTTGGTCTTGAAGGAGAGGATATGTTGATGGGCTTTTTCTACGTGGCAAAGCCGGCCACAGATACATGGCCAGTTGGAAAACGTGAACCAATTGCCGACAAAGTCGGATGGATAAGAGAATAAATAATGAAATAGGCCGGTTTAACCGGCCTATTTTATTTAGAATCCCACAAAAGCAGGAGGTTCAACTCCATTGGCCCGCAAATAGGCAATGGCAGCACCTCTGTGGTGTGTGCTATGGTCCATTAGCAAAGCCATAACCTGTCTTCTAGATACCTCGAAGCCAAAGACATTTTGTACAACTCCGGCTTGCTCTGGAGATAGGGCTTTCATAGTCGCGGTAGCGTAGTCATAGCTTTTTGCCACATAATCCGCCAACTCTTCCCGAGTAGCTGTTTTTAAATCAATAGAAAATCCAGGTTCTGCCCCCAAAAGGAACCCCTGGGAAATTCCAACCATGGAAGAAGCAATGTGATGGATTTGCTCCTTGAAAGACATGGCAGATGGGTCGGTTTTGTAATCCATGCCGGAATCTGGCATCTTGTTGAGCACGTCGATCGTAAATTGCTTGCCGTTGTTCCATTTGGTCAAAAACTCATCCATGGTGGTTTGAGCCGATAGTCCTGAAAAAATCAGCATAAGCAATCCTGCTAAAAAGCTGATTCTTAACTTGTTTTTGATCTTATTCATATGCGTTTTGCCTTGGTTAGTTCGTTAAATTTCAATTATTCCCACCTGAAATCAAATTGATGAAGTAATTTTGAACCATGAGAAAACGATTTTTTCTTGCGCTTATGGGTTTCGGCCTTCTTGCCTGTGACACCAACTACCTCCCCAAACCTCCCGGATATAACCGAATAGATTTACCGGAACATTCCTTTCAGATCCTGAATGGAGATTATCCCTATGAATTGGCTTATTCGGAATATAGCATGGTAGAACCGGATTCTTTTAACCTTCAGGAGAAATCCTGGATTAACCTAAACTATAAGGATTTTGGGGCAAAAGTTCATTTGACCTATAAGGCCATCGATGAGAAAAATTCGGATTTCAAATCCCTGTCAACGGATGCCTTCAAACTCACGGCAAAGCATCAGATCAAAGCATATGGAATTCAGGAATCTGTTTTGGTCACTCCAAACGGTTATACGGGTGTGGTGGCGGAACTTAGCGGGGAGGTTCCAACCCAGTTTCAGTTTTTTGTGACCGACTCAGTCCATCACTTTCTCAGAGGAGCTCTGTATTTCAACACTGCGATGAAAAATGATTCTTTGGCTCCGGTCATAGAGTACATCAAGGTGGACATGGCCCACCTGATGAACTCCGTTAAGTTTCAGAATTAATTAAGTTTTTTCCAGGATTTGTAGATGATTACGCCCCCGATTATGGCGACAATCGAGGCAATACTTCCGCCTGTAGCATTTCCGTAAATCCAGAATCCGGTAGCAAATAGTGCAGCATAGACCATAATAGATCCGACCAACATCAGTCCGATTTCTTTTGGAAGCTGTCCTACAGTTTGTTTTTCGGCAGGATATCGGTCCAGAACTTTTTTCCAACCGAATGCTGCAGGATGGACTTTTCTGTAAAAGCTCAATAATACTTCATCCTTTTCGGGTTGGGTTAGGAAAGTAACCAGAAGCCAACCTATGGTGGTGATAGTTACACTGTAAATCAACTTAAGGTAAGCTTGGTTTTCTGGGATCAGAATCCAGTTGACTTTTGGATTGATAACCTCAAAGAATATGGCAACCACAAAGGATATGGCCATTGCCGAAATTTCGGTAAAGGCATTAATTCTCCACCAAAACCATCTTAAAATAAAAATCAAACCGGTACCTGCTCCGATCTGGAGCAATATATTAAAGGCATCCAACGCAGAAGAAAGTGCCAAAGCTAGGAATGCTGAAAGAACCATCAGGCCTACTGTAGAAATTCTTCCCACAGCTACCAATTCCTTATCAGAAGCCTCTGGCTTGACAAACCTCAGATAGAAATCATTTACGATGTAGGAAGAGCCCCAATTGAGGTGGGTGGAAAGGGTAGACATGACCGCTGCAATCAGGGAGGCCAAGACAATTCCGATCAGACCTGTTGGCAGATAAGTAAGCATGGCAGAATAAGCCAAATCATCCCCAAGTTTATCGGCAGGGATATTCGGGAAGGCTGCCTGCATGTCAGAAATATTCGGGAAGATGACCAGCGAAGAAAGCGCAATCAGAATCCATGGCCAAGGACGCATGGCGTAGTGTGCAATATTGAAAAACAAGGTAGCTCCAACTGCATTTTTTTCATCTTTGGCTGAGAGCATTCTCTGGGCAATGTATCCACCACCTCCTGGCTCAGCACCGGGGTACCATGTCGCCCACCACTGTATAGCGATAGGGAGAATAAACAATGGGATATAGACATTTGGATCGGTGAAATCAGGAACGAAATCCAATTTGTTGGCTACATTTTCATGGGCCAAAAGATTGTTCAATGAACCGATTTCAGGCAAATCAAGAATGAAATAAGCAGCTCCAAAAGAGCCGATCATGGCAATGAAAAACTGGAAAAAGTCCGTCAACAATACTCCTTTAAGACCTCCCAAGGAACTATAGATCACAGTAACTACGGAAGCCATTAGCAAAGTTTGGATAGGGCTCAAACCCAACATCACCCCTCCAATTTTGATGGCAGCAAGGGAAACAGTCGCCATGATGACCACATTGAAGAAAACACCTAAATAGAGTGCCCGGAAAGCTCTTAGAAAAGCTGCTCCCTTACCGGAATAGCGAAGCTCGTAAAATTCCAGGTCGGTGGTCACTTCAGATCTTCTCCAAAGTTTGGCGTACACGAAAACGGTAAGCATACCTGTCAGCAAAAATGCCCACCAGGCCCAGTTACCAGCCACACCGTTTTTTCTGACGATGTCCGTCACCAAGTTTGGAGTATCTGCCGAGAAAGTGGTTGCTACCATGGATACACCCAGGAGCCACCAGGGCATATTTCTTCCGGATAGGAAAAACTCTTTGGCTGAACTACCTGCTTTTTTGGAGGTAAATAGACCTATTAATAAGGAAATCACGAAAAAGGCTCCGATGATGGCCCAATCGATGGCGGTTACATTCATGGATGTTGGGTTTAATTATTGCGGACAATTAACAAAAAATTTACTTAAATGTTTTTTAACTTTTTTAATAAAATATAAAAACAACCAAAATAGCCTCGTTTCTTTGTGATGAAAGTGAAAAGGAGGCATTCGGAGCAATCCAAAAATTGTGGACAATAGCTAGTTTCGCAAAATGAAACAAAATCTGATTCAAGCGATTTCTGAAAAATATAAGTTGGGACCTGCAGATTCTTTGCAGATCAGCCCTCTGGGTGAAGGCCTGATTCATCAGACTTTTTTGGTTTCAGACGGAAATCAGGATTGGGTATTGCAGGGATTTAATAACTCTGTTTTCAAATTTCCGGATCGGATTTCCAATAACCTTGGCTTGCTCAGCAAATACATTTTGTCACATCCCCTCCCTTTTTCCCTTCCTCTTCCAATGGAAACTATGGAAGGCGACAATCTGCTGGAGGTAGAAGGAAAACTATATAGGTTGTTTGAGTTTGTAAAAGGGCAGACTATTCAACAGATTTCAAAAATAGAGCAGGCTTTTTTGGCTGCGGAGGCCTATGGGGTCTTTGCCGATTGGGCAAAAAATGTTTCTATTGAAAATTTTCAGGAAAGCATTCCCAATTTCCACCGCTTGGATCTGCGTTATGACCGCCTTGTGGAGGTAGCTGCACAGAAAAGCGGTCAAAGTGCTGAAGAGGAAGAGATTCTGCAGTTTTACATCGGCCAAAAGCCTCTGATCAAGGCCTACATTTCTTTAATTGAAAAAATCCCCTCACGCTTGACCCACAATGACACCAAAATCAATAACCTGATTTTTTCCGGGGATTTGACAAAGGTGGAGGCGGTCATTGATCTTGATACCCTGATGCCGGGATATCTGATGTACGATTTTGGGGATTTGGTCAGGACCGTTGCCTGTTCTCTTCCCGAGACTTCTACTCAGTGGGATCAGATACGACTTCAGGTTCCCGTTTTTGAGGCCTTGCTGAAAGGATATTGGAAGGGTATTAAATCCATGGCGACTCCTGAGGAAATCAATTCCCTCCTGCTTGCCGGAGAGATCATGACCTGTATTATGGGCCTTCGGTTTTTTACAGATCATATAGAGGGAAATGTGTATTACCGTGTGGCCTATCCGGAGCAGAACTTTCACCGAGCCAAGAACCAAATGATTTTTCTCAAAGACCAGCAATCCAAGCGGACTGAATTGGGGGAAATCTTACATTCCCTGACTCGGGTTGTCTAATGGATTCAAACATTATCCTGAATTTTATTGTCAATTGATACCTATGGGATTATTTTGCCTGAGCCATAAACCCTAATCCATTTGTCCGGTTTTTTTGATACGAAAATAGAGTTCCTGAAAGGGATGGGCCCTCAGCGCGCAGCCTTGATCAATAAGGAACTGAATATTTTTACCTACGGGGAATTACTGCAGCATTATCCATTCCGCTACGAAGACAGAACCCGGTTTTTCAAGATTCGAGAACTTTCTGCCGATCTCGAAAACGTGCAGATTATTGCGAAGATCATGAAGGTAGAGCTGATCGGTGCTGGTGGAAAGCGAAGACTGGTGGCCCATGTTGCCGATGAAACTGGGGAAATGGAAATGACCTGGTTCAAGGGCATTCAGTGGGTACAGAAAAAACTCCCTCCCGGGGCTACTTATATATTTTTTGGAAAGCCGGCTCTGTTTGGAAGAAGGTGGAGTATAGCCCATCCGGAGATGGAGCCATTGAGTCAAGCCTCTGAAAAGCGGAATAATTTCCAACCTGTATATTCCACCACAGAAAAGCTTCGAGCCCGATTCCTTGATTCCCGGGGAATTTCCAAAATTATGGAGCAGCTGGTGCAGGTTTGCTACCCACAGATACAGGAGACCTTGCCGGGAGAAATTCTACATCAATACCAGTTAATCGGGAAAAAGGAGGCCATCAGGCAAATCCATTTTCCAACCCAACCGGATCTGCTTCACAGAGCCCGGAAGAGATTGAAATTTGAGGAGTTCTTTTACCTTCAGTTACGCCTGCTCAAGATGAAAGTGGCCAGGACTGAAAAATTCCGGGGCCAGGTTTTGGCTAATACGGAACTGTTGACGGATTTCTATCAAAATCATATTCCCTTTGAGCTGACCAATGCACAAAAACGGGTAATCAGGGAAGCCTACCATGATTTGAAATCAGGGAAGCAAATGAACCGATTGATCCAAGGTGATGTGGGGAGCGGAAAGACCATGGTGGCATTTATCTGTACCTTGATCGCAATAGGTTCTGGTGCACAGGCTTGTTTGATGGCTCCTACAGAAATTTTGGCCAATCAACATTACGAAGGACTGAAGGAGTTTGCGGATAGTATGGGTTTGAAAATTGCCCTTTTGACAGGCTCTACGAAAAAAGCCCAGCGGAAAATCATCCACGAGGAGCTTCTAAGTGGGGACTTGAAAATCCTGATCGGAACCCATGCTTTGTTGGAAGATGTGGTTCAGTTCCAGAACCTAGGGCTGTCGATTGTGGATGAGCAACACCGTTTTGGGGTGGCTCAGCGTGCTAAACTTTGGGCAAAAAACGAAGATTTCCTTCCCCATGTATTGGTGATGACGGCTACCCCTATCCCAAGAACCCTTGCGATGACTTTATATGGAGACTTGGACGTTTCGGTTATTGATGAGTTGCCGGCAGGCCGAAAGCCCATTCAGACGGTTCACCGCTATGACAAGGACCGGTTGAAAGTGTTTGGCTTTATCAACCAGGAAATCAAAAAAGGAAGGCAGGTTTATATCGTTTATCCCTTGATTGAGGATTCGGAAACCATGGATTTGAAAAGCCTGATGGATGGATATGAAAGTATTGCCAGGGCTTTTCCCCAATATCCGCTAAGTATAGTCCATGGCTCCATGAAAGCGGATGCGAAAGACTATGAGATGCAGCGCTTCGTAAAAGGGGAAACCAAGATCATGGTGGCTACCACGGTAATTGAAGTGGGGGTGAATGTCCCGAACGCTTCAGTAATGGTGATTGAAAATGCAGAGCGATTTGGGCTTTCCCAATTGCATCAGTTGCGGGGAAGAGTCGGGCGTGGAGCGGAGCAGAGTTATTGTATTCTGATGAGCAAATATGAGTTGTCAAAAGACTCCAGAGTCAGACTGGAAACGATGGTGCGCACCAATGACGGATTTGAAATTGCGGACGTGGACCTGAGGTTAAGAGGTCCCGGTGATTTGATGGGTACCCAGCAGAGCGGGGTGACCGATTTGTTGATTGCGGATTTGAGTAAAGATGCTCCTATCCTGACTTTGGCCAGGGATGCTGCTCAGCAGTTATTGGCACAGGATCCGGATTTGAGCTTGCCCGAAAATGCCCCGGTATTGAGACAGGTTAAGCTGCAGAAGAAATCCGCAGTCAATTGGAGCAGGATTTCCTAAGCATTCTAGGGCTGAAAAGTTAAGGGAAATGGATTTTTCTTATTTCTTTGCCAAATCCTGAAATACTTCCAGATATTGATCCGTGACATAATCCCAGTTGTATTTTTTGGTAAGTCCCGCTCTTGCATTAGCTCTCAGGGATTCCAATTGTTCCGGTTCTCTTTCTGATTTTTCTACCAAGTCTTTTACAGCTTCCGCGTTCTTCTCAAAATACCATCCATGCTTGCCGTTTTGGAGCATTTCCTGATTGAATGGGGTATTCAGTGCCAGTATCGCACATCCATAACCCAAGGCTTTCAGCATGGCTGGATTGGTGCCTCCATATTCGTGTCCATGGAAATAGGCATAGCAATGGGAATACAGGGATGCCAATTCATTGGGATCCGTGACGTATCCGGTAAACAACAGCCGTTCGTCCTTCATGTTTTTGAGCCGGTTGGCCCACTCATCCTGAAAGGGAACATCCCCGACCACCACCAATTTTCTTTTGGAGTCTGATTTCAAAAATCCTTCAATGATTAAGTCCGCATTATTGTCCGGAACCAACCTCCCAACAATTAGATAATAACCCCGGCTTTCCAAGTTCCACTTTTGAATGGGTTGGGAATCAACAGACTCCCTGGGATTGGCTCCATAGGCAATAACCTTGGAGTCTTTGTCAAATAGATCCAGGTAGACTCTCCGCATTTCGTCCGAATCATTGATGATTTGATCGTAGAATTTGGTCGCCATCTTGGAAGCCCATTTGAAATACTTTGCCCCCATTCCTTTCCATTTGGGTCTCAGCCACTCCAGTCCGTCTACATTGATAGCCGTGGGCTTACCAAATAATTTGGGGATCAAGCCGAAGGGCCCGTTTCCGGAATTCACCACAAAAATCACATCCACATCCGAGAAGCAAGCATGGATCATTGAGAAAAAGGTGTGGGTCAACTGGGTGAGGCTTTTGGATTCTATGGCAGGAGTGTAGATGCATTCTATCCCATTGACAAAGCGAGGGCGGTCTTTGAATAATGACCTGTGGTTATATACCCGGACCTTTACCCCTTTTGCGACCAAGCGTTCTCCAAGTTCTTTGATCATGGTATCATATCCCCCATACACGTAGGGATAACCTTTTGCGCCCATGATCGCGATTTTCAATGCCTTTGGGTTTTTTGACACGTCTCTAAGGGTTTTTGAGAATTATTTTGATCCTCTTATACTTCCGAAACCAGTTTTCCGAAGTTTTCCAGATATTTCTCCTGGTTGAAATATTCATTTACTCTTTGCCGACCGGCTTTCCCCATCTTTTCCCTCAACTCAGCGGATTCAATCAGTTTTTCAAAAGCCACAACAGCCTCTTGAGGATTGTCCCAAGGAATCAGGAATCCTGTTTCCCCATCGATTACCATTTCAGTTGCTCCACCATGACGGGTAGCTATGACCGGTTTTGCTGCAGCCATGCCCTCCAAAACCGTGGTAGGTAAAGGGTCAGGCAAAATGCTTGGTACTACAAAAATATCCAAGCCGCTCAGGATTTCAGGGACATCTAATCTGAATCCCAGATTAGTCACGCAGTCCTCCAAACCTAGTTTTTGGGTAAGGGAACTAACCTCATCATAAAGGTACTCATAGCCGGGAAAAGCATCTCCCGCCATCACAAAGTGGAGGTTAGGATATTTCTTTTTTAACAGGGCTGCAATTTCCAGAAAATAGAACTGGCCCTTCCATAAATTGACTCTGGCCACCATCCCGATCAACAGCTTATTTTCTGGAATCCCGATTTCTGATTTCAGGTCATAGTCAGCTTTTGCATAAGGTTGGGTATCTATTCCGTTGTAAAGCAATTTCAGTTTCTCAGCTTTGATTCTTGAAAAGTTTTTGATCACCGCTTCCGAAACGCAGATGACTCTGTCTTCCGTGAGTTTGATATAGGTTTCCAATAGGGATTTAAACCATTTTGGACGTTCGATGATTTCATGGATATGCCAGATATGCGGAATTCCATGTCTCAGTTTCAGCAAACCCCCGATAATATTCGCATTGGAATTGGTGTAGATCAGGGTGATTTTTTCCTGTTTGATTAGGACCGATAACTTGAAGAAAGAGGAAAATACCTGTCCAAAAAGAGTCAAAAGCCCAATAGGATTGAGGTTTTGTCTTCTGAGAACTCCATGCTCCATCAATACCACCTCAAAGCCCATGTTTTTCATGATCTCCACCAAAGGGCCATCATGAGGCAAAACGGTAATGGATTTCCAGCCCAGTCGCCTAAACCCCTCCAAGGAACGGATCAGGTTTTTGCTGGCTCCATATAAATCCGCGGAACCGTATATGACTAAAACCTTCCTTTCTTTCATACAATTATATTTTTTCCTTGTAGGCTATATGGAATCTCGCATGGTATACAATCATCCCAGTGTGTGTCTCCTATATCATGCTCGACTTCATGAAGTAAATTTGAAATTATTTGGCGGGAACTCCCGAGGAAGGGCGGATCTATTTGGAAAAATCACTGTTTTACTATTCGGTGAATTATAAAATGAAGGGAGTTTTATTCCTATTTTATGAGTTTTGCTTTGCCTTTTTCAGGCCTTGATTTCTCTACGTTAAGGTTTTCGGCTTTTGATAACCTGGGCAGGGTTTCCGGCTACTATGCTAAATGGAGGAACATCTTTGGTTACTACCGCCCCTGCTGCCACTATGGAACCTTTTCCTATGGTAACCCCTGCCAAAATGATTGAATTAGCAGCGATCCAACAGTCATCTTCTATCTTGACAAAAGAACGGGTGACTCCCTGTTCGATCATGGGCCTTTCCGGATTCCCAAAATTATGATTTTCTGAATAAATACTGACCCTGGGGGACATCATCACGTTGTTGCCGATTTCTATATATCCGGAACAACCAATGTAGCTATAGGGACCAATGCTGCTGTTGTCCCCAACTTTTAGCCCAACTCCTGCCTCTCCACCATACAGGTTGGTAGGCCGGATGATGGCATAGCTGCCAATTGTTACCTTATCCCCAAACGTAAGACCCTTTTGGGAAAGACCGTTGATTTCACAATGATCCTGGGCAATGAAATTTTTTCCTGTGCGAATGTAATGGGCTTGTCGTATGGTAACTCCTTTTCCAATAAGAAACAGCCCTTTTGTACTTTTAAAGCGCCATCTTACTAGCAAGCCCCTCAGTAACCAAAAGCCCATTCGCAAAAGCAGCCCCAAAGTGGATATTCCGTCCCAATCTTTTCCAAATCGGTCCTTCAAATCAAGTCCGGTTATTTTATAGGTTATTTTGCTGAAAAAACTAGCCATTCAATAGTTCCTTAAAAGCTCGCTCCAAATGTAAGAAAAACTTATTCGTGGAAAATTCCTCCAGGCGCTTTCTGCCTTTCTGAATGAGATCTTCCCTCAGATCAGGATCAGAAGCCAGCTTTTGCATGGCTTCCAGAAGACGAGATACAGAGTTTTCTTCGAGTATCAGTGCTGCATTACCTGCCACTTCTTTCAGGGCACCTTGATTGGAAATGATCACTGGAAGATCGAAGGAAAAAGCTTCCAGAATCGGAAGTCCAAAACCTTCATTTTTAGAGGGGAAGACATAGGCCAGAGCATTCGAAAAATACCTTTTAAGCTCATTTTCGGAAAGGTATCCAGGGAATATCACCTTTTCCTGAAGGGAATATTTTCTGACCAGCTCCTGAAGGTTTTCAAAATCATCCAAGGTTTCCCTCGGCCCTCTTTGTCCGACCAGTACCAGTTTTAGGTCTGCAAACTCAGGCGCTTTTACCAATTGAGCAAAAGCCTCAATCAGCATTCCCAGGTTTTTTCTTTTTTCCATAACCCCCACATGTAGGAAATAGGGGAAGGGAAAAGGATCTTCCTTGGTCTTTGTGGAGGCCAGAAGACCTGAAGCCGGATGGGCAACTTGGATGGGGACATTTTGAAATAGACCCATTTCCTGCAATCGGTTTTTGGAGTGTTTGGTAATTGTCACGATCGCACCGTTTTTCTTCAATCCTTTATTGAGAAAGAACAGGTAATACTTTAACCAAAGCGCTTGGTAATGTTCCGGATTGTCCCAAAAAAAGGTGTCGTGGATTACCGATACCTTTTTGCCTCTGGCTACCCATGAGCTGAGTATATCCGGACTGAAAACGATACAGGTTTTATGATAATGGCTGAGAAAAGGGAGAACCAATTGTTTCCGAATCAAATAAAGGAATTGGAAAAGCAGGTTTTTCCATTTGGAGGTTTTGCCTCGGAAAAAACGGCTCCTTTCCACCTTTCGGTAGTCCGGGCTGATGATGTATTCAAACTCGCTTTCGGGATTTTTTTCCACCTCCCGGCAAAGGGAAAGGATGTAGGTTTTGATCCCGGTCTGGGCTACATGCAGATAAAAAACATCGATGAGAATTTTAGGCTTTGACATCGTTGGTTTTGGAGTATTCATTCATCGCATAACCCACCATCCACCAAGACACCCAGCTAACATAGACATACAAGTCTGCATTTGCTGTGAAAAGAGGAAGTAAAAGCCCCACTTTGACGGAGGCTGCTGTGAAAGCAACCCGGGCAGTCATCAAGTTTTCGGTAGTTCGGAAGACTTTTAAAGTGCGGGTAATGGCAAAGAACAAAAGTAAAATATATAGTACCAATCCAAGAACGCCGATTTGTACTCCATAAATCAAAAACTGATTTTCCCCTCCTATTCTCAACTCATCACTTACGCTTCCCAGGTTTCCGCTCATGGCTAGGCCCACCCCCAAGGGATTGGCAATGATGGAGTCTAGAGCAACTAGCCATTCCACCAAATGGCCAACACTGGAGGCGTTTTCAAATGTGAGGGTGTCGAGGACAAAATAATAGAAATCTTCTGAAGCAAAGAATAAGATGTACAAGGCAAAGGCAACCAAAATGAAAAACCCAAAAGCTAGGAGTTTATAGAGTCTAAATACCAAGGCTAGGAAAAAGAGCATGATAAAAAAGGCTCCAAAAGCTGCTCTTGAGGAGGAAAATACCAAGCTGCCCAAGGAAAAAACCATGATCAGAATATAAGGCCAGCTGAATTCCTTTCGGGAAGTCAAAAGCCAGATCAATCCTGCGGCAAAGCCCATCAGAACGGATGCGGCAAGTTCCAGTGGATCAGAAAAAAAGCTTGCCAATCGTTTCGTAATGGCTTGGGTTTCAAAGGTCCAGGAAAGCCCAAAATTCCCCGAAGGCTCAATATCATTGATGGCAGAATTGTACAAGGCATAGCCGGTATATTGCTGCAAATGAGCTCCCAATAGGTAGTTTTCTACCAAGTTGACCAAGAATGCCCCTATTGCGACTACAAAGATTATTTTGAAAATTCTCCCAATTTCCTCATCCTCAAACCGGGTATTTCTTCCCAGGAAATAAACCAGTCCGGGCATCAGCATATTTTTAAAATAGATGGCTTTGTTGGAAAAGGCAGAATCACCGATTGGAAGAACCAAAAACAAGAAAGCCAGAGATAAAAAAGCTAAAAAGGATTTGTCCACAGCGTTGAGTTTGAAAGGGTAATCCGCAATACCTTTTTGATACAGGATGAAAAGTAATACCCCCAAGATGACAATCAGGTCTTTTAAAAGCTGGAAAAGGGTAAGCAGAGGACTTGACTCAGTAGCCTGATAAACGATACTAAGTGTGGTGATATAAATTGGAAGATAAGCCAGCAAAAAGTAAATGAAATAGCTCCACTTTCCACGGAAGACCATTTCCTGTAAGACCCAAAGTAGGGCAGCCCCAATGGCTAATGCAATCACTATGAATATCAATGAGGACATTCAGGAGCAGCTTGAAGGTTTTGGCTAATTCCGTCTCGGATTCCTTTGGCGACGGACCTCAATTTTCCGATTCTTCCTCTCAAAAAAAAGTAGAGCATCCAAAGGCAAAAGCGAGTCAGATGATGGGGGAGTCCCAATAGGCTTTTTCGTCTTCGGATCAGAAAAAACTGATTCCGCACGAGCCAATAAAAGACCTGTGGGCTCAAGGTCCCTTCCGAATTTTTTTTCTTTGAAGAAGCACCAGCCTCATGGTAGATTTTTGCCTTTTCTGCTAAAAGAATGGAAAAGCCTTTTTCCCGGATGCGTAATGACCAGTCCACATCTTCGAAATAGGCAAAATACTGTTCGTTTAGGAGCCCTGCCTCCAATATTGCCTGTCGGCTTACCAGAATGCAACAGCCCGTGGCCCAATCCAGAATATCAGAAGAAGGAGAATAATCCTTTATGCTTTTTCGGTCTCCCAGAGTTTTTGCGCTTCCCAAGATTGAGTTCCACTTTCCTCCGGCACTCCATATTTTTTCCTTTTCCCCCAAAAAGCAGATCATAGGCTGAACAGCTCCAACTTTGGGATTTTCGTTGATTTTCCGGAGCATTAATTCTAAAAAATCCGGCTCTACCTCCGTGTCGTTGTTGAGAAGCAGAATATAGGAAAAGCCCATTTCCAAAGCCTTTCGAATGCCCACATTATTGCCACCGGAAAACCCCAGATTTTCTTGGTTTTCAATCAGCAGGATTTTGGGAAACTCATTTTTCAACTGCTGTCCTTCGGGATTCTTGGAGGCATTTTCCACCAAAATCACTTGAAAATTCGGATTTTTTACCTTGTCAAGGGATTTCAGGCAGGCCTTTGTAAAGGAATACCCATTCCAGTTGACCAGAATGATAGCAACCGATGCCTCAGAAGTAAAATCCATGGATCAGCTTTCGTTTGTGTCTGTACAATAAGACCAGACATATGAAAAATACGATTAATTCCGTGGAGATGATTGCATAACAAAGACCAACAGGCCCATAGAAATAGGTCAACAAGGCAGCGATACTGATCATACATATGCACATGTATAGACTACCACGGAAAAGTAGGTTTTTGAGATCACCGACAAGCATGAGGGTAATATTTCCCACATTGAGGCAGGCTAATAAGGGAACTGCCGAGAGGATCTGTAGATAAAGTACGGATTCCTGAAGGCTTGACCTGGATAAAACCCGGATTATCCAAGGGGCACAAAAATAGGTTCCAACCGTAATCAGTGCCCCCAATATCAGGGTCCGGATGTAAACCCGCTTGAGAAAGAAATAGAAACGCTCTTCATTTTCTTTGAAAAGCTTGGAAGCGTTGGGAAAGACAGCCTGAACGATCAGTGAAGGGAAAAGCCTCAAAATGATAATTACCCGCTCTGCCAAAGAATACATCCCGAGTGTTTCCGGAATAGTGAAAAAGCTCAAAATGATCAGGCCTCCATTGGTGGAGATATGACTTGCCAGATTGCTGAAAAACAAGAGGACATTGTCCTGAATGCTTTTCCAGATGGCTCCGAATTCCGGTCTATAAAAGGTAACACCTAAAAAATAATGGATATAAACAAGCAAGGATATATTGATCCCCAAGCCAAAAAAACCCAGCATGAAATTCACCCATTTGCTTTGCTCTGGGGAATGAATGAACAAGACTATCCCCATGAGGTAAAGAAGCTTGGAAAAAATATTGGCGATGGAGACCAACTTCATTTTTTCCATTCCCTGAAAAAACCAAAGAGGAAGCGTAGCTTCCGAAAAAAGCAAGAGAACGGAATAGACCAAAATGATTTGGTATTCACTGAAAAGATCCAGCCCAAATACACCTACAAATATCAGGAGGCTACCTAATGTGGCAAGAAGGAGCTTTGCGGAAAAAACATTGGAAACCAGATGGGAGAGGGCGTTTTTGTTTTTCTGGTTGAGGGCAACTTCCCTGGGTGAACTCAAGTTATAGCCAAAGCCTACCAGAATGTTCATCAGCACAATGACCGAAAGTGAAAGATTCACCAGACCAAACTGATCCAAACCTATTCCCTGAATCAGCAAAGGCATGGTAATAATGGAAATCAGCACATTGGATGACTGAATAACCGAAAGGAACAGAAAGTTCTGAATGGACTTGTTCCGGATAAAACTACTAAGGGGAAGTATGGATAATTTTTCAAACATGGCAGCTTAGTCTTTAGGATTCCTGCACATGTTTTTGATACAATCGTTGAAAATAAAGGGAGAAGAAGGTCAATAAACCTATAAGAATAGCTCCCAAGACCATTCCTTTGACCAGTCGGATTTCGGTTCGCCTGAGTGGATACCTCGGGGAATCGATGATCTGGATCAGAGGGGAATTGTTACGATGGTTTACCCTAGCGATTTCCAGGTTTTTGACGATTTCCTGGTACACCGAGCCACTGGCCTGTACATCGATTTGTTTTTTACGGGTATCTACTGTTGCGGATGAAAGCAAGGGGTTGGCATAGGGAACAGCATCCGTTGCGCTGGCGTATTCTGCCAGGTTTTCATCCAAAATAGCCCGTACACTATCTGCCTGACTTTGAAGGATGGCAAGATTCTCTCCTGTTTTCTTGGTTTTGGTCTCATGGTAAAAAGAATTGACCTTGTCGACCAAACGTTCATTGAACACCTTGGCAAAAGCTTCATCCTTTGAAGAAATGCTGACCATAATAATGCTCATTTTCCGGTCAGGCTTGGAAACACCTAGCTGATTTTCACGGATAAGCTTAGATACTTCTTTTAGAACGGAATCTTGGGCTACCGGAAAATTTTCTCTTGGAAGGGAAAAATCCATGGAGGTGATGTCAACCTTTGACGCCCATTTTCTGTCCAGCTTTTCAAATTCCACAAACCGGTCAATCAACAATTGGCTGTCATTGAAAGGACTCAGGAGAGTCTCTCCCAACATGCGGTCAGAGCGGTACAGTTCCATGATATTGTCTCCTTGAAACAGCCCACTGGTACTGCCCAAAGAGCCCAGGTTAACTCCCACCAGAGAGGCAAGGCCGGCCATTTGGTTCATACCTCCCTGATCTCCTTCTTCCAATACAAAAGAGGTTTCAGCATGGAAAACCGGTTTCTTCAATACCGAAACCAAGGCTCCCAGTACCAAACCTATTGCTCCTGCTATTGCCAGCACTTTCCATTTGGAAAGGAAGTAGGAAAGCCATTCAGAAAGGTTGTGAAGGACTTCTTTGAGGGTAAACTGATCGTTTGAAAAATGTTTACTTTCTGCCATTACATGTTGATTTGGGAAAGTACCAAGACTAAGGTGGCCAACCCTGTGCTGACTCCGACTATATCTCCGAATCGGATCGGAGCTTTGATTCCTTTGGTAGGAACAATTACTTCAGCGCCGGCTTCAACCGGAGGGAAACTGTTGATTCCCAAAAATCCCTTGGTTCGTTTGACTGCACCATTGGCATAGACCACATAGGTTTGCTTTCGGTTTGCTCTACGCTCAAAACCACCGGCTCCGTTGATATAGTGTTTGAGGCTTTTGCCACTTTCGTGTCGGAGTGTAGTAGGATAGACCACATCGCCCCTCATTCTCACAGTTTGGAGAAGCTTGGGTACAGAGAGGATATCCCCTTCTTCCAATAAAAGATCGTTCTCCGAACCTGGGTTAGCCAAAATCTCTTCCAAGTTAATGGCGACTGCTTCCGATTCCTTGATTTTCACGGCAAAGCCCGGAGTTTCTTCGGCTATTTGATCCAGAGATTCTTTTTTGGCTTGGGTGACTACCGTATCGTCTTTGACTGTTTGTTCTTTGGGAAGTTGCTTCAGCAATCGCTCAAGCAGTCTTTCCTGTGCTTCCGAACCATTGGGGTCGTCAATCAGGATTTGCTGAAGTGACTCTAGATTTCTTTGCCTTCTGATCTGCTCTGATTCAGTATTGAAAAACTCGGTCCTGCGAATTAGTGTGGCTCCTTTTGCGTAGGCAAACTGGTTTAGTCCTCCGGCTCTTTTGATCAGATCCGAGATTCGCTCTCCGGTACTTTGGATGGCAAAAATACCCGGTGAATTAACCTGGCCTTCCACCGATACCAGCTTTTGCATGGTGAAATTGGCTCGTTTTCTTACGATCACCTGATCAAATGGCATCAGGGGCGGTGACTGGGAATTGATGGACAAATCAATATTTACCTGAGTGGTAATGATGTCTGACAGGGTACCGAGGTCTGAATCGTCCAATCTTCTGGCAATTTCTATATCCTTGGGGTTGGCAGATTCCTGTAGACCTCCGGCAAGAATGATCAGTTCCTCGATTTTCATGGACTCGGAATACGGATAGGTGCCGGGTCTTTTTACCTCGCCCAAAATCTGTACATATCGCTCATTTTGGATATCGTAAATTCCCGAAATTCGTACTACATCGTCCCTTTGGAGTGGAGTGTCCTTTGCCGTTCCCGAAAGGATATCCCTAAGGTTTACTTCCAGCATTTCCGTACTCAAATCCTCCTTGGTTCGAAGAATACTCGCTCTCTCCTGATAAGCATCCCCTCTAAGGCCTTCTGCTTTTTTTACCAATTGGGAAAGCGTCATCCCTTCTGTCCAAGCATAGATTCCCTCTCGGTAAACGGCTCCTTTGATCTGTACCCGGTTGGAATATCGGTCCAAGATCCGCCCAACAGTGATCAAGTCTCCCCCTTTGAGGATAAACATACCAAATTGGTTTTGGTATACATCAGAAACGGAACGCTGATTGCCGGTAATTCTGGATATGGCTATTCTGTCTTTGAAGGCAAAATCTGTAAAGCCCCCTGCATATTCCAATAAATCTGCAAAGGTGTCTTCCTCCTTGATTTCAAAGTTCATTGCCCTTTTGATTTCACCGTTGATTTTGACTCTGGAAAGAAAGGGAGGAACCAAAATCACATCTTGGTCCTGAAGCTGTATGTCCAGATTTGCGGTTCCTTTTACCAAAAGATCATAAACATCGATCTCCGCGATAGGTTTGTTGTTTCTTACCAGCCTTATGGCCCTCATGGTTCCGTTTTCATTGGGTCCGCCGGCGGCGTAAAGCGCATTGAATACTGTTGAAAAAGCACTTAGCGTAAAGGTTCCCGGAAGCCTAACTTCCCCTAAAATGTGAACCTTGATGGACCGTATATTACCTAAGGTCACTTGTAGGAAGGTCGATGGACTCGAACCAGTCATGCCGGTGTAATATTGGGAAAACCTGTTTTTAAGTATTGCGGAGGTTTCGGAAATGGTTTTTCCCGAAACTGAGACTGGCCCGATATTGTCCAGCAAAACAAATCCGTCAGGGGAAACGGTTGCTTCGTAGTACTTTTCGGACTGCCCGTAGATATCCACAAAGATCACATCACCAGGACCCAAAATATAGCTTTTTGGAGTGGCTTGGTTTAGGCTGGGCTCAAAGCTCAGTCTTCTTTTCTTTTGATAGAAAAGGGAGGTTCCGAAGATTTCTTCCTCAGATTCAACTTCCTCCAATTCCTCTTGGGGTTCATAGACACCTTGAAGGATCTCACTAAGGTCAACTTGGTTTCTTAGACCACGAGTAGAGGAAGTTCTTCCGCTGGCACCCCCACCTCCGGAATACATGCTGTTGATCCTCATTTGGAGTTTTTCAACCTCCACAGAAGGCATGCCTCTTAATTGGGCCATCTGCAGGAAGTCCGAAATTCCCAAGCCTGCTTCGTTGGCCCGCTTGATGAGTTCCTCGATTTGATCATCGCTCAGATCATCTACCTTGATGGTAGACATGTCAAAAGTTTGTTGAGCTTGGGCCTGAGGTATTGCAGCCATTAAAAAGGCAAGCAGAGCAAAAAAGTACCAGAAATTTTTCTTTAAAATCATGCTTTAGGTGTGATCTCGGGTGATTACCAAACGAATATGTGGATTAAAAGTCCGTCAATTTCTCATTTTTCCCAAAAATAGTTCCAAAAAACCTTCTTTCCTCAGGCTTTTAGTGCACAGTTATTCAGTGCAATTTTTACAAATCTCAATTTGGGAGCGGTCCTGCAGCAACTGACCCCTGAATTTCTGATATTCATCCGAGTTCCAGACCTCAATTGGTTTTTGATGGTTCAAATTCCCTAGAACATGGTGGGCGTCCTTATCAAAGCAGCAAGGAACGACCAGTCCATCCCAAGTGACCACAGCACCTTGCCACATTCTCCAGCATTTGTTTTGGATTTTCTTTTTCAGTTTCCATTTCCCTTTTCCATCCGGGATGTAGCGTGAATAGCCCAAGTCGGAGGGGATCAATTCGGAGCCGTTTTCATATTCATAGATCTGGGTGGTTTTGAGTTGAAGTTCGTCCACACCAATTTCTTGGGCCCACTTTTTTACCTCCGGGATTTGATCTTCGTTTTGTCCGGTAACCAGAAACTGAAGGATCACCTGCGGAAAGAGTTGCCCGGATTTTTTGCGCTCTGATAGCAGCAAGTCAAGTCCTTCCTTCACTTTCTCCAATTTTCCCCCAACCCGATATAACTCATAGACCTCTTGAGTCACTCCATCCATGGAGACGATGAGTTGCTTGAGTCCACTTTTCAGGATGGAGTCTACCTGTTGCTTATTAAGGTAATGGGCATTGGTGGAGGTGGAGGTGAAAATCCCTTTGGAACTGGCATAGGCAATCATATCCGTGAACTTGGGATTTAAAAAAGGTTCACCCTGGAAATACAGATGAAGCCAAGTCACATGGGGATGTACCTGATCGATTACTTTTTGGAAAAATTCAGGCTGTAGCATTCCTGTGGGTCTGGTAAAAGAGCGCAAACCCGAGGGGCATTCCGGACAGCGAAGGTTACAGCTGGTGGTGGGTTCTATGCTGAGTACAGCGGGCTGGCCCCAGTATATGGGTTTTTGGAGGAGACGGCTGAGATGAAAAGAAAAATACAAGAGCAGGAAATTGCTGAACTTGTAAAAAGTCATTGATCTTAAAAGTGCAGCAGCGGTTACCCATTTATTTTTCACGGCAGTAAGTACGCAAATGAGCAAACAAGATACAAAGCAAGGAGAAATAGGGACGAGAATAATCCGGTAATTCCTAAACGTATAGACCCGGAAAGCACTTGTCAAGATGGGATATTTTAGGTTTGGACCTGCAAAGCTTAATTCCCCAATTCGGTGTAATTGACCATTCAATATCCCCCAGAATCTTCATTCTTGGGGGATTTTCTTTTTTTAAGGGATAGTAAAGACGGCAATTCCTGGATCACTGTCCGTAGTGATACCGTATATTTTTTTGTTTTCTATATCCAGTGCAATGCTACGGAGTGAACGATCCAAAAGATAATGCTCGAGTAGATTCCCATCGAAATCATAAACTCTTAAAGTTCTCGCTATCTCGGAAGTTTTTTTGATTTCAGGCCCACTGATACCCCCAAAAAGTGCATAAATTCTATCCTTGGTAATCTCAATATCGCGGTATTGGTAGGGAATATCTCTTGACCAAATCACAGAAGGACCGCTTTCGTCGTAATGAAGTTCAAAATCGAATACTTCCGGATCCGGGCCATAGATCGTTTTAAATTCTTTGGTTCTGGCATCAAACAAATCGATTTTGTCATAATAAATAGATGCTATGGCAAACACAGTTTTATCAGAGTTTGAATTGAACCACCCATCATTAATCTGAGACAGATTGAAATTATCCAGGTCCGTTCGCTCAGTAAAATTTTCCTGAGACCCATAGCCTTTTTCAAAATCATCATTGAGTCCGAATTCTATCAGGCGGTATGGTGAATCGACAAACATCCCCAAAAACGTCGAATCTGTAAGATAGAGGCAGGAATAAGCTTTGAAAAAATTGACAGGCTGCTTGATTTGATGCATCGCAAGCTCGGACTGCTCAAACAGAGAAAACTCACTGATCCGCTTCTCTATCGCACTATAAACCCAAAATGTGGAGTCATTGCTTCCAAAGTCAAAACCTGTTGCATCAGATATTTCCCCAGGGCCAAACCCGTTTTTTCCCTGTGAAAACATATAGATCATATTATCAGCATCAATAACATGAATCAGGGGTAATTCTGGAGAAACACGGGGACTTTCAGAAACCACCAGTTTCCCTTTTTTGTAACGGACTTTCTCAGGATTTATAAGTTCTTTAAAGTATACTTTCTTTGACTCGAGTTGGGTTATTTCTTTCTCCAGCTTTTTTTCTGAGCATCCAAAAGCAAGTATTAGTGGAATTTGAAGAAATGGTAAAAGTAATTTGATTTTCATGTACTGGATGAAAGTTAAAATTGCGCACGATTTCGTGCGCAATCAAGGAAAAGGATTTACTCTAAGATTGGACCACATGGACGAGTCCCCAGTCGATCTTTTGGATAATAAGTCCCATATCGATCAAAACATCCTGTTGATTCATCTTGACAGCAATCCGCGGCAACAGATGCAAATGTTACCGACATTGCACCCACAAAAGCCAACAAAAACAAGGGCTTGGCTAAAATTCTCAGTTTTTTCATAAATAATTAAGTTAAAAGATTAAGTAGTTCAATATTAAAAAAAAAAATTATTTACCCAAACTTTAGTTAAAAAAATTATTTTTTAATATGATTATCCGCAATCATACCAGTATGGATAAATTGAAGCAATGATGAGTCTGTCAAAGAGTTTTTGACCGAAGTATCTTCGGTTGAGTTTGTAACAAAACTCGTCCAGGTAGTTCTGCATCATTCTTTCGCTGATCATATGGTAGGTGTGCAGGTGTTTCTTTAAGTTGCTGATGGCAATGTGAACCCATTTGAGATTAAACTTGCCCTTGTCTGTTCCAGAGATTTCTCTGACATGGACATCAATACAATCACTCAGATCTGAGAAGGTGGTACTCTTATCTGTTTGAAGCACCGAGTCTGAATCAATGTATTCTTTGATTAAATTCTGCGCTGTTTTTGCCTCCAAGTTCTTTATCTTCTTCATTTTAAAGTATTTGCAACTCTTGTCGACTTTGCCCGACTCAGGATCTTCCAAGGGCGTGGATTCAGCCATCACAGCCACTTTGGACTGTTTTTGACTACCTCTTCCTCGCTTGAGTTGGCTTCGGACTTTGGCCTTGGTAGCTTTTCCAACGAAAGCCTCATCGTATTCCGCCATGTCCTCAAGTCGGTAGCGTTCATCTCGTTGTCCCATCACCACGCGGAGCTTGTGATACATCCTGAAAACCGGTTCATAGCGTTTCATACCCAGTTGTCGCTGGAGTTCGGCCGCACTGAATCCTTTCTTGGTGGCTGTGATGAAAGTAATAGCCATCATCCAAGTCCTGATTGGCAAATTACTGCTCTGCATAACTGTACCGCTCTTGATACTGGTTCTGAATCCACAGGAAGCACACTGGAAGGAAAGCTTGTTTTCAAGCCAATAATGCTTGATTCCAGCACACTTCTTACAGACGATCCCCTGCTGGATCCTTTGTTCTTTGATGAATTCAATACAGGAGGATTCGTCTGGAAACCGATTAATGAAATTGATAATATTCATGGTCAAAACCGTTTATTTTGACCTAATTTATAATGAGTTAAACCCTCAATAAAACTATTGTCACCAACTGTCAATAAAAACTTATTTGGTTAATGGTGACTTTACGGATATACATATTTTTTAAATACCCTGCTGTAGTTTCCTGATATCCTCAGACTAGTAGAGCTGGTGCTCTCCACTTGCGTGTAATATATGATTGATTATTAAAAAAGGCGTTTGCCTGAGCGTAGTCTCCAGACTACGCTCGACTATTTAAGGGAATTTGTAATTCCCAACCTAGTACCTCCAACCCATCCTCTTCTTTTATCCGTCCTCCGTCATTTTGTTGGCCTATTTCCACCATGACCCTGCCCTGTAGAGGATGGCTTTTTGATTCTTTATACCATGGGTCTTCCCCCATGGTTGCCATATATCGCCTCTCTAGGGCTGTATATTAAAAAAATCTAATTGAATAAAATTAGTGGTTTGGAAATGGGTTTGTTACCAGCAAGAATGATGAATTGAGTTACTAGGCTGTGAGTTATGGGTGGACCCTACTATTGGTTTGCCAGCAAGATGGAGACGACAAGTCAGATTGGAAATCCTGCAATGATTGGATACAAAACACAAAGCAAGGGAATAAAATGAGGAGAATAATCCAGTAATTCCTAAACTCACTGACCTTGAAAGAGGTTACCAAGATGGAACATTGCTACTCCTTCCCACATATAATTCGTACCTTTGCCCTTTAAAATTGTCCCCTGATTTATGAGTCAATCCCCTGCTGCCCAGGAAGAATTTATAGAAATATTCGGAGCCAGAGAGCACAATCTCAAAAATCTGGACCTGAAAATACCTCGCAACAATTTAGTGGTAGTAACCGGCCTAAGTGGAAGCGGTAAAAGCTCCTTGGCTTTTGACACCATCTATGCAGAAGGACAGCGCCGGTACATGGAAAGTTTTTCAGCCTATGTCCGTTCATTTTTGGGTGGGATGGAGCGGCCTGATGTTGACAAGATCAACGGGCTCTCCCCAGTAATTGCCATAGAGCAGAAAACCACATCCAAAAACCCCCGATCTACAGTAGGTACCGTCACTGAGATCTATGATTTCATGCGATTGCTTTTTGCCAGGGCAGGTGAAGCTTATTCCTATTTGACGGGAAACAGAATGGTCCGACAGACAGAAGACCAGATTATCGAGCAGCTGTTTGCCAATTTTTCCGGAAAAAAACTCTACATCCTGGCTCCGGTGGTCAAAGGGCGAAAGGGACATTACCGGGAGCTTTTTGAGCAAATCCGAAAAATGGGCTTTTCCAAAGTCCGCGTGGATGGGGTGGTCATGGAAATGGTGCCCAAAATGCAGGTGGACCGGTATAAGATCCACGATATTGAAATAGTCATTGACCGCATTGTAGCGGACGAGTCCGATAGATTCCGTATTACCCAGTCTTTGAAATCTGCTTTGCAGCATGGCAAAGGGGTCATTATGATCCGGGAAGAGGCGGGGGAAATCCATCATTTTTCCAAGTACTTAATGGATCCCGAGACCGGGCTTTCCTATGATGAGCCTGCTCCCAATACTTTTTCATTCAACAGCCCCTATGGAGCATGCCCTACCTGTAATGGACTTGGAGTAACCGAGGAAATCACCAAAGAAAGTATCATTCCTGATCCCAGTTTGAGCATCACCCGTGGAGGAATTGCTCCTTTGGGAGAATATAGGGATATCTGGATTTTCAAGAAAATCGAAGCAATTCTCAAGCATTACAAATGCAGCATGAGTATGCCGATCCGGGATCTACCTGAAAATGTGGTCGATGTGTTGTTGTATGGAGACAAGGTGGAGGTTGCTGTGGATTCAACCAAATACCCCGGGACCAAGTGGCATACTACCTTTGAGGGGATTGTCAATTTTCTTCAAAAGTATCAGGAAGGAAGTTCCGACAAGATCCAGGATTGGGTTTCGGAGTTTACTGTCACCCAGACCTGTCCGGACTGTCACGGATACCGTCTTAAGAAAGAAGCCCTTCATTTCAAGATTGCCGATAAGCATATCGGAGAATTGGCGATGATGGACATTCGGGTTTTGGGAGATTGGTTTGAGAATTTGGAAAGCAGGCTGAGTGAAAAGCAACAGCTCATTGCCCAGGAGGTTTTAAAAGAAATCCGCAAGCGCATCGGTTTCCTGCTCGATATTGGTTTGGATTATCTGACACTCAACAGGCCGCTGAGAACCCTTTCCGGAGGAGAGGCTCAGCGAATCCGTCTTGCCACGCAGATCGGAACCCAGCTGGTAGGGGTATTGTACATTCTTGACGAACCGAGTATCGGCTTGCATCAGCGGGATAATGTCAAATTGATCAAGGCTCTACAAAGTCTCCGCGATCTTGGAAATTCAGTCTTGGTGGTGGAGCATGACAAAGACATGATGTTGGAGTCAGACTATATATTGGATATGGGGCCGGGAGCAGGGAGACACGGCGGACATGTGGTGGCATCCGGCACACCTCAGGAAGTGGTGAAGAAAGGCGGGGTCACGGCCAGTTATCTGAGCGGGAAACTTGGACTCCCCATTCCAGAAGTTCGCCGCAAAGGCAAAGGCAAGTCTTTAATTTTAAAAGGAGCTTCTGGAAATAACCTGAAAAATATCACCCTAAATATACCATTGGGGACGCTTACCCTGATTACCGGGGTTTCGGGAAGCGGTAAAAGTACCCTGATTCATGAAACCCTGTATCCGATTCTCAATAGGGAGTTTTACAAGTCCAAAAAGGAACCCATGCCTTTTGGGAGTATTTCCGGTCTGGAGGAATTGGACAAGGTCATTGAAGTGGACCAATCTCCCATCGGAAGGACCCCAAGATCCAATCCGGCGACTTATACAGGTGTGTTTTCAGATATTCGAGCCTTGTTTACAGAAATGCCGGAGGCCAAAATCAGAGGTTACAAACCAGGAAGGTTTTCATTTAATGTAAAAGGAGGCAGGTGCGAGGACTGTGAAGGAGCAGGTATGAAGCTGATTGAAATGGATTTTCTTCCTGATGTGCACATTCCCTGTGAAACCTGTAAAGGTAAGCGCTACAACAGAGAGACCCTTGAAGTCAGGTTCAAAGGGAAGTCCATATCGGATGTACTTGAAATGACTGTGGAGCAAGCCGTGGAGTTTTTTGAAAACCAACCCAAAATTCTTCGGAAAATCAAAACCCTGAATGATGTGGGTCTAGGCTATATCACTTTGGGACAGCATGCCACCACCCTTTCCGGTGGGGAAGCCCAGCGCGTCAAATTGGCGACAGAGCTTTCCAAAAAGGACACAGGCAAGACTTTTTATATTCTGGATGAGCCCACCACAGGACTGCATTTTCAGGATATCGAATTGTTAATGAATGTACTTCAGCAACTGGTGGACAAGGGAAATACGGTATTGATTATCGAGCATAATCTAGACGTCATCAAAGTAGCTGATTACGTGGTTGATTTGGGGCCGGAAGGAGGTAATAAGGGAGGGTCCATCGTGATCGAGGGGACACCGGAGGAGGTTGCGGCCGATCCGAAAAGTCATACAGGAAAATTTCTCAAGCTGGAGTTAAATGCTTGATTCAGGGGAAAATCAGGGCAATCTTCCTTTTATCACAATCCAAAATCTGGAGAGAGGCGCTTATTTATCTTTGCCATGCAATGAATAGGATCAGGTTATATTGGTTGCTACAGATCATCGGGTGGGGAGGTATTGCATTAGTAAATATTTTCTTTGCATCCCTGTCCCCTAGAGGGATTGCTTCTGTACAGGTGTGGGCATTTGTTGTCCTGGCCCTGTTTTATATTTTTTCCACACATTTCCTGAGATACATAGTCAAGACGTTTGATTGGTTCAAACTGGAAATCCCCCAATTGATTTTCCATTCAATTCTGGCCATGTTGGCCCTGAGCTTTGTCAATGTGGCCGCTCAGATTCTGATCAACATTGCCTTTGGCACCCTGAATCCGGAAGAGGATTTCAAGATTCTGGTGATTCTGGTCAATCTTTTCGTGGCATTTCTGTTTTATGCCATGTGGTTTATGTTGTATTTCCTTTTCCATTTTCTGGACAACTACAACACCTCCCTGAAATATGAGGCTAAAATCAATCAGATTCGATTGAATCACCTGAAAAGCCAACTCAACCCCCATTTTATTTTCAATGCGCTGAACAGCGTGAGAGCCTTGGTGGATGAGGATCCTACCAAAGCGAAAAGTGCTATCACAAGAATTTCGAATATCCTGAGGTTTTCCCTGATGATGGATAAAAAACAGACCATTGAATTTGCGGATGAACTCAATACGGTCAAGGATTACTTGGCATTGGAATCTATTCGCTTTGAGGAGCGTTTGCAAATAGTATATCAAATTGAGGACGAGGCCTATAGCTACAAGATTCCCCCAATGATGCTGCAGACTATTGTAGAAAATGCAATCAAACATGGGATTTCAAATCTGGTAAAAGGCGGTCTTATAGAAATCAAGTGTAGGGAGGGATTGGAGGATGATCTGTATATTCAGGTGAAAAACAGTGGTCAGCTGCTCACTCCTCCCAGCCTAAAGACCAATTCCGACGGGGGACATGGTCTGAGCAATACGGTACAAAGACTTAAACTGATTTATGGAGATAGGGCGAGCTTCCGTATCTTCAATTCGGGGAATCAGTTTGTGATCACGGAAATAAAAATCCCGAAACAAAGAGTTACTTTAGACTAACAAACTAAATGAAAATGCGAGCCATTGTAATTGATGATGAAAGACTGGCCCGAAAGGAGCTGATCAACCTGTTAAATCAACTTGAAAGTGTGGAAGTAGTTGGCGAGGCGGTCAATGTGGAAGATGCGAAGGAGAAAATAGACCAACTCAATCCCGATGTCATATTCCTGGATATTCAGATGCCTGAAAAAACAGGTTTTGACCTCTTGGAAGAGTTGGACAATGTGCCTCATGTGATCTTTACTACTGCATATGATGAATATGCCCTGAAAGCTTTTCAGGTGAATGCGTTGGACTATTTGCTCAAGCCAATTGAGCCAAAAAGACTGGAGGAAGCCATCAATAAACTTTCAGGAAAGATCGATTCCAACAGAAAGAAGGAAGAGGAATCCAGTACTTTCAACAACAAAAAACTGACCCTTGACGACCAGGTTTTTGTCAAAGACGGGGACCGATGCTGGTTTGTCAGACTGTCCAATGTCCGTCTTTTTGAATCGGACGGCAACTACATCAAGGTTTATTTTGACAACTTTAAACCCATGATCCACAAATCATTGAATGCTTTGGACGAAAGATTGGACGAAAAATCCTTCTTCCGTGCCAGTCGGAAGCATATCATTAATTTAGGTTGGGTGGAGGCTATTGAGCCTTGGTTCAACGGTGGATTGGTCGTGACACTGAAGGGTGGAGATAGAATTGAAGTCAGCAGAAGGCAGGCTGCCCGCTTCAAGGAAATGATGAGCCTTTAAATTTCATAGACAAAAAAAAGCATTTGATTTTCCGAATTAAATTCTGTTATTAGTGGAAGATTGGAGTTGATCCAACTGAAAAGGTATAATACTTCCACTAAAACGCATGATCTGCTACTAGCAATGAAAGACGAGCGGATATTAATCGTCGAGGACGATATCAGCATTGCAGAAAACATTCAGGAAATTCTTGAGCTATTGGGTTATGTCAATATTGACGTGGCCAATTCTGCCAATCAGTGTATCAAGGTGATCAAAAAATATCGCCCTGACCTGATTTTTATGGACATCAAACTCAAAGGGGACAAGGACGGGATCGAGCTTGGAGAAATCGTCAAGCAAATGGTCGATGCCCCACTTGTGTTTGTGACTTCCTACTCCGACCCAACGATCATTGAGCGGGCAAAAAGAATCTCTCCCGCGGGCTTCATCGTGAAGCCATTCAACACCAATGACATCCACGCCATTGTTGAGATTGTCCTGTACAACAAGAGGACAAAGCCACCTTTGGAAGCTGCAGTGGTGAAAGGAGGCAGCGAAAGCCCGTATTTGGTCACGGATGCGGTGTTCATCAAAGCCGACAATGCTTTTGAACGGGTGCAATACGAGGACATCTATTATGTGGAGGCCAATGGAAACATGGTCACCATTTTCACCAAAAACCGGGATTACAGTATCCGAAAGTCCATGAAGGAAATTGAGGAAATCCTCCCTTCACAGTTTTTCCTGAGAGTACAGAAATCCTTCATTGTCCACCTTGGACAGATTGAAAGCTTCAATACCAAGGAAATTACCTTGAAAAGGGGAGCGGTGGTTCAGGTCGGAAGACAGTATTACAACAGCTTCCTGGCCAAATTGAACACCATTACTGAAAGTTGATTGATCAGGGATTCCCAATTGGTGCATATTAAAAGAAAAAGGCGGGCAAAACCCGCCTCTTTAGCTTAACCAAACAATCAACCAAATTAACCCTTACGAGTTTTTCTTAAGAATGTTGAGCCTCGGACTTCCTTTCAAAAGGGGATTCCGGGGCTTTGATTTTTTTATGATCAGAGAACATCATCTCTGCACCTGATGCTTTGCCGATTGGAGTAATAGTTGGTTCAGAATATTCAAATCGGGCAGTTTGCTGTGCAAGACTGGATTCAACTTTTGCTTTCCATACAATGGTAAGTGCCATAAGGAATCCCAGTGCCGCACAGACATTTTTTTGGGAAAAGATTAGCGTTTTCATGGCAATAAGAGTTGGTTTAATTTTGTATACCTCCCTATATGCCAAAAAGTGACCCAAACTTAAAAAGCCCCTCTATTTGCTTGTTTTAGCACTTTTGTGCTTTATGTCCTGTACGAAAGCGTACACCACTTCCCCAGCTACGGACAAAAAACCGAACATTATTTGGTTACAGATTATTGTCCTTTTTTGAAAAATTAAGAAATCAGGAACCTGTCCGACTGGATAGCAAGGAAATACTCTTCACTCGTTCTTTAAGAAAAGAGTATTCAAAGCCCCAACCCTACTTAGAAAACCCCGTTTCCAAAAAAACTGATTTGGTTCACCCCTTTTTGAAAGGTGTACCATATACTAATACCAACTTAAAAATTAAATATGCCGCATTTCGTTATTGACTGTTCCAAAAGTATCCTCCAACAAGAGACTCCTGAAAAGATAATTCAGAAAGTATATGATACAGCCGAATCCACTCAGCTTTTTGACAAAGGGGATATTAAGGTTAGAATTAACCCTTTTGAATATTTTACTATTGGAAACTCACAAGAGGATTTCATCCACATTTTTGCCAATATAATGGAGGGAAGGAGTATCGCTCAGAAAAAGAATCTCTCGGAAAGGATTGTAAGTGAGCTGAAGCTTATGTTTCCTGAGGTTCCGATTATCTCCATTAATATCAGGGACTTTGAACAAGCAACCTATTGCAACAAATCCATGGTTTAACTTGGATTAGGTTAATTAAAAACAAAGAAAAAAGTGCAGCTCTTGGGCTGCACTTTTCATTTTTTTAAAAGCTTCCGCAATTACAATAACTCATTGGCCAAGTTTGCGAGCTCAGATCGCTCGCCTTTTTCCAACTTGATATGGGTGTATAGCGGGTGGTCTTTCACCCGATCGATCAAATAAGACAAACCATTGGACTGAGAATCCAAATAAGGTGTATCGATCTGATGCACATCTCCGGTGAACACAATTTTGGTGTTTTCCCCGGCACGCGAGATGATCGTCTTGATTTCATGGGGGGTAAGGTTTTGGGCCTCGTCCACGATAAAGAAAATATTGGAAAGAGATCGTCCACGGATATAAGCCAGAGGCTGGATCACCAGCTTTTCGGTATTGACCAACTCGGTGATTTTCTGGAATTCCTTGTCTGTCTCCTTATACTGGTTTTGGATAAATTTAAGGTTGTCCCAAAGTGGTTCCATGTAGGGGTTGAGCTTGGATTTGATATCTCCGGGCAAGTAACCAATATCTTTGTTGGATAGGGGCACGATGGGCCTCGCCAGAAAGATTTGCTTGTAATCCCTTCGCTGTTCCAAGGCTCCAGCCAAAGCGAGAAGAGTTTTCCCAGTACCTGCCACACCCTGTATGGATACCAACTTGATATTGGGGTTGGTAATGGCGTGCATGGCAAAGGTCTGCTCCGCATTTTTTGGTTTGATATTGTAGGCCAGCTTTTTGTCCACGCGCTCCAGTATATTTTCTTCGGGGTTAAAGAAAGCCAGTACCGAATGCTTGTCACTCTTGAGAATGTAATAAGCATTGGCTTTGCGCTTTCGTGTACCCAATACGGATTTGGCATCGATGTATCCTGACTCATAGAGTTTGTTGATGGCATCAGGGCTTACATCATCCAGAATGTATTTTCCGGTGTTTTCAAGTTCATCTATGTTCTTGATCTTACCGGTTTCATAGTCTTCTGCCAGGATTTCGAGGGATTTGGCTTTGAGCCGGAGGTTGATGTCCTTGCTGACCAAAATGACCTTTCGGTTGAGTTCATGCTGCTTGAGGTAAAGTGCGGCATTGAGGATTTTATGGTCGTTTTTTTCCTCCCCGAAAATGATATTGGCGTTTACCTTGTTTTCGGGGTTCATCAACACCTTGAAGTTTCCCTTGCTTTTCCCGTTGAGTGGAGTCCACTCGTGGATCATCTGGTCCTTGGACAGATTGTCCAACAAACGGATAAATTCCCGGGCTTCGAAATTCTTGGTATCGTTGCCTTTTTTGAACTGATCCAGCTCTTCCAATACGGTTATTGGTATCACTACATCGTGTTCGGCAAAATTCATGATGGAATTGTGCGCATAGAGGATTACGGATGTATCCAGCACAAAAATTTTCCGATCTTTTTCGGCTTTGGCTCTAGGCATGTGCAGGCTTGGTGTTAAAGTGTGGCGTTGATATAATTTAAAAAATTATCAAGTCGATTTCCTATGAATTGCCAATAAATTATGATTAATAAAAAGGTTAAATTCTCTATACACTTGAAAGTCAACCCAATAAAAAAGGGTGAAGACCTGTCCTCCACCCTTTTTAAATCCTTGAAGGACTTTTAATCCAACAAGGCAGCAATATCCTGTTGGTCCAGACTTTTCATAAAGCTTTCTTCCGTGGATATCAGTTCCCCCGCTAAGGCAAGCTTCCTTTCCTGAAGGGCCATGATTTTTTCTTCTACCGAACCTCTACTGATAAACTTGTAAATGATGACCTTGTTTTCCTGTCCTATTCGGTGTGCCCGGTCTATTGCCTGTGCTTCTACGGCTGGATTCCACCATGGATCCAGTAGGAATACATATTCTGCTTTGGTAAGATTGAGACCAACCCCTCCCGCTTTTAAGGAGATTAGGAAGACTTTTACCTCTTCCTGCTCCTGGAATCTTTCCACCTGTCCCTGACGGTCCTTAGTGGCACCATCCAAGTAGGAATAAGGAATTTTTTCCTGCTCCAAATATTCCCTCACAATCGCCAGATGCCGCACAAACTGACTAAAAACCAGCACCTTGTGTCCTTCGGATATGGTAGACTGTAGCATAAAGGTGATGTCCTCCAGTTTTCCGGATTCGCCGTTATAGTCTTCCCTTACCAATTTGGGGTGATTGGCAATCTGACGCAATTGGGTCAAGCCGCGTAACAAGGTAAACTGTTGGGGACCACTTCCCACAAATCCCAAATCTCCGATGATCTTTTCCCGGTAATAGGTTTTAACTTCTTCGTAGACTTTTTCCTGCTCCGGCGTCATTGCGGAGTACTTCACATTGGTGATCTTCTCCGGTAGATCTGTAGCCACCTGGGATTTGAGTCTTCTAAGGATGAAAGGCTTGATCATCGCATGAAGTTTGATCGCTTTATCTTTGTCGCCCTGCTTTTCTATAGGCTGAAGGAACTGCTTTTTAAAGGAGTTTTGTGTGCCCAGCAATCCGGGGTTGACAAAGTTCATCTGGGACCAAAGATCCATGGTGCCGTTTTCCACAGGGGTACCGGTCAGAATCAGGCGATGTTTGCACTTGAGCTTGTTTACTGCATGAGCAATATTGCTACTTGGGTTTTTGATCGCCTGGGACTCGTCCAGAATGATGTAATTGAAGTAAAAGTCCTTTAGAATATTCACATCCAGACGGGTGATCCCATAGGAAGTAAGTACCAAGTCATACTCCCTGAACTTCCAGGGATCTTTGATTCGTTGGGTACCGGAATAAACCAGGATTTTCAGTTCAGGGGTAAATTTTTTCGCTTCAAGCTCCCAGTTGTAGATCAGGGATGTCGGCATGACCAAAAGGGAGGTAAAACCCGGATTTTCTTCTTTTTCATGGGCCAAAAGGGCCAGGGTCTGTACGGTTTTACCCAAACCCATGTCATCTGCAAGGCAGCCACCAAAGCGGAATTCATTCAGGAACCTCAGCCAGTTGTAACCGGCCTTTTGATAAGGTCTCAGGTCTCCATGGAAATACTCAGGCATCTCATAATCGTCTATGGATTCAAAATCCCTGAGTTGCTCCAGCTTTCTGCTGAGGCTCAGTTGAACCAGATTGCCTTCTTCCAATTGCTTGGCCAATGCCAGATGGTGTTTTCTCATAATCAGGGAATCCTGGCTGCTGCCCTCTTCCATGAAAGAGAATAGTTCTGAATAATTGACAAACCATGAGGCCGGGATGACGGCTATTTCTCCGTTTGGAAGTTCAAAGTCGGTTTTTCCCTGCATGATCAATTTGCGGATTTTGGCAAAAGGGACGAGGTATATCCCAAACTTGATCATGGCTTTGACGTCAAACCAATCTATATTTTCATTGACTTCAATGCTTATTTGAGCCTTTCCAATGTGGTAAACCCTTCCGTCTGGAACTCCACGCTGGACAATCTTGATGTTTTTTTCCTGTAAAAATTCCTCGTTTTCTCCGATCCATTCAAAGGCCTTAGCTTTTGACCAGGCGATTTGTCCCTCCCGAACAGGAAGCCCCAGATCATGAAGAAGTTTGCCAAAGGATTTTTCTTTCTGAAGACTTCTAATGGTTTTTTTGAATACGAACTCTCCGTTTTGTTCTACCAGAGATACAGAATTTCCAGCTGAGTGGTCCTTGCCGTTTTCAATGGGAAAATCGTTTTCCCCATACTTGAATCTCAGCTCAAAAACGATCTTATCCTCTTCAAGGGCTTCTGTTTCATTGCCAAATAAGTCCTCTCCCCGGCTTCCGGGAAGGTCTTTGATGCAGAGTAGTACCTCGGGTGTACCTCGGTCAACGGTAATTTCAAAACCCCTTGCATCTACATCATATTGGGTCAGCAATGGAGCCATGAACTTCCTAAAGTAGGTGGGCTCCATTTTCTTGTCGATGACAATAAACTTCTTGTTGAGAAAAGGCAGTAGCTTTTTGCCGTCTATGTCTTTTTCAAAATGGTAGAGCTGCTGGTTGACGATTAACCAAGCGGGGTCTTTGCAAATCAGGTAGCCCCCCTTATACTGCCACTCCAGCCTTTCTCCCCGGAATTTAATGGTGGGATAGTAATGAGTATTGTCCGGATTTTTATGAAAATGAAAAATCACGGTAGCTTTTTCAGCATTCACTTCGATTTCCTTCCAGGCTGGATTTCCATCGCTTCCCATTTCGAATAGCCTTTTCCCTATCAACAAAGGAAGGATTTTGGACCTCTGGATTTCCAAGCGGTTTTCCAGGAGAGTTTGCACATTTTTATCCTCTGTTTTGGGATCGTATACTTTTTGCAAGTAGTCCTTTGGCCTGATGTTTTTCTTTTTGGCCATATAGGGCTTGATCACCACTTCTGGTTGCATGGCATCCATGAGTTTGACCAGCTCATAGTCTTTTTGGTCCAAGCCTGAATCAAACTCAGCAGCATTGGCCGAACTGATGTTTTGATAGGCATAAGAAAGCCTTCCTTGATCATCGAGTTGAACTACAAAAGATTCAAAAAGTAGACCTAAATACTCATGATTAAAAATGGAATAAACAATCTGAAAGGGTTTGTCAGAATCTACAATCATTTGTTAGGAAGAAAATAGAGATTAAGTAGATTTTGAAAAGGGTGTAAAAGCAACAAAAGCTGACTCAAATCTCAGTATTTCGAAGATATATAGCTTGAAATTTACATAAAATCCCATACCTATTTAAGCCTAGGCACTATTTTTTGGAAAAATGTTAAAAAAACCCGGCCAATTGATATTGACCGGGTTTAAAATTAAGATGCTATATGATCCTCGGAGACATGTTCTGGGTTTGTTTTTTCCTTGCTATGCTCCGGGAAAAAGCGGTTTTGGAAAATAAGTATAATCGCTACCCCGATGAAAATAGCTGCATCTGCCACATTAAAAATGGGCCAAAGTGCAGTGTATTGTTCCCCCCATAAAGGGACCCAACTGGGTAAATATCCTTCCCAAATGTCAAAATAAAACATATCTACAACCTGTCCATGAAACCAGGGAGTAGGTGCATCATAGGGAGCATTATTTAGCCAAACACCATAAAAAACAGAGTCCACTAGATTCCCAATTGCACCGCCCAAAATCATGGAAATACATACTGTATATACAGGGTGCTGTTTCTTTTTAATTATATAATGTAGATAATAACCTATACCAAACATGGCTACCAAACGGAAGGAGGTTAGGATCATTTTTCCATATTCAGAACCCAACTCCATTCCAAAAGCCATTCCTGGATTGGTGGTATAATGTAGCTTAAACCAGTCCCCAAATATTTTGATCTGACCGGGAGTCCCAAAGTCCATTTGGAAATGCACCAGCATTTTTACCGCCTGATCGATGGCGATGACTAAAAACGCGATGCCGAAATATTTTAGGTAGTTGTTCATCTATTATTCAGAATCAGGCCTTTTCAACTTTTACAGCCAGTTCAAAATCATCCATATCCAAAAGATTTGCATCAGTCAGATTGGAAGCCATGCTCAGGCTATTTGCTTGTGTTTCGGACTGAATATATTCTCCAAAAGCTTTAACGGACTGGTTCACCAATTCATTGGCGTCCGAAACAAGAATAGTAATCTTATCCTGTACTTCCAACCCCATTTCCTTTCGTAGGTTCTGAATCCTGTTGACCAAGTCACGGGCAACTCCTTCTTGCCTCAACTCTTCAGAGATGGTCACGTCCAGAGCAACAGTCACTCCTTGGTCTGAAGCCACTGACCATCCCGGAATATCCTGGGAAGTGATCAGCACCTCTTCCAACAACAACTCGAGCGGCTCGCCATCTACGTCAACATTGATTTTTCCTTCCCGTTCGATGGTGGCGATTTCGCTTTGTCCCCAAGAGTTGATCGCGGCTACTACAAATCGCATCTTTGGTCCCAACTTTTTACCCAAAACAGGAAGATTTGGTTTTACATTTTTGACCAAAATCCCGGATGCATCATCGATGTATTCGATGGTCTTGATATTGACTTCAGATTTGATCAATTCCTCGACATGCTGGATCTGGGCTTTGATTTTTTCAGAAAGCACAGGGATCAAAATCCGCTGAAGAGGTTGTCGAACCTTGATTTTTTCCTTCTTTCTCAAGGAGTGCACCAAGGAGGAGATGGTTTGGGCCAAGTCCATACTGGACTCCAGATCAGTATCAATCAGGCTTTGATCAGCAGAAACCCAATCGGTCAAATGGACAGATTCCTTTCCGGATCCTCCGGTTGCGGTCAGGTTCTTATACAACCAGTCTGAGTAGAATGGAGCAAAGGAGGACATCAACTGGGAAAGGGTCAACAGACATTCGTACAGCGTCTCATAGGCCGCCTGCTTGTCTGGGTTCATTTCCCCTCTCCAGAATCTTTTTCTAGCCAAACGCACATACCAATTGGAAAGCTGATCCACGGTGAAGTTCATGATGGCCCTGGTCGCAGGGGTTGCATCATAAGTGTCCATGGAGTTTTCCACCTCCTGAATCAAAGTTTGGAGTTTGGAGATGATCCATTGATCCAACTCAGCGCGTTGCTTGACAGGGATCGCTTTGGATTTGTCATAGACGAATTCGTCTAGATTGGCATACAGCGCAAAGAAATTATATGTATTCTGAAGTGTACCGAAGAAGCGTCTTTGCACTTCCAATACTCCATCAAGATTGAATTTCAGGTTGTCCCAAGGATTGGCATTGCTCAGCATGTACCAGCGCAAAGCGTCCGGTCCGTATTCCTTGAGGGTTTTAAATGGATCGACGGCATTGCCCAAACGCTTGGACATCTTGTTTCCGTTCTTGTCCAATACCAAACCATTTGCAATTACGTTTTTGAAAGAAACGCTGTCAAAAAGCATTACTGCGAGGGCATGAAGTGTAAAGAACCAACCTCTGGTTTGGTCTACACCTTCTGCAATATAATCTGCCGGATAGTTGGCTTTGAAAATATCCTGATTTTCGAATGGATAGTGCCATTGTGCATAAGGCATGGCTCCGGAGTCAAACCAAACATCGATCAAGTCCGGCTCGCGGAACATTTTTTCGCCCTTGTCAGAAACAAGGATCACATCATCCACATAAGGTCTGTGAAGATCGATTTCCTTGCCTTCGTAAGGAGACTGGGCCATGAATCCAGCCGCAATGGATTTTTCGATTTCGGCATTCAACTCAGCAATGGACCCAATGCATTTTTCTTCCGAACCATCGGTAGTTCTCCAGATTGGAAGAGGGGTTCCCCAGAAACGGGAACGGCTGAGGTTCCAGTCTACCAGATTTTCCAACCAGTTTCCAAAACGACCTGTACCTGTAGCTTCCGGCTTCCAGTTGATGGTTTTGTTGAGCTCCACCATTCGGTCCTTGTAGACTGTGGTTTTGATAAACCAGCTTTCCAAAGGATAGTATAATACAGGCTTGTCAGTTCTCCAGCAGTGTGGATAACTGTGCTCGTACTTTTCGACCTTAAAGGCCTTGTTTTCATTTTTGAGAATGATGGAAATAATCACATCGGTATTCTTGTATTCCGATGCATTTTCATCATCCTCGGTATAGTTTTTCACAAAGAAATCATTCGGCCCAAATTCTTTATGGGCAGTGATTCCATGTTCTTTCATCTTGGTGGCAAGGTATTCACCCACTACAGGTAGAAATTTTCCCTGCTTGTCCACAACCGGGATTTCATTTCCCTTTTCGTCTTTTACAAAGATCCCGGGAACATTGTTTTGGACCAAGGTTCTAAAGTCATCCGCTCCAAAAGCCTTAGCCAAATGCACGATACCGGTACCGTCTTCTGTAGTCACATAATCTCCGGATACTACCGTAAAGGCAGGATGTGGAAGCGCCAATTCTGCGATTGGGAACAGCTGCTCATATTCCCAGCCCAGCATGTCTTTTCCTTTGAATTCTTCTTCGATTTCAAAAGGAATTAGCTTATCGCCCGGCTTGTAGTCTTCAACTTTTAATTCTTGGGCTTTCGGGTTGAGGTAGGCTCCCATTCTCGCCTTTGCCAAAATCACATGGACAGGCTCATGCGTGTAGGGATTGAAGGTTTTAACCTTTACGTAGTCCAGGTTTTCACCGATTGCCAAAGCAGAATTGGATGGCAAGGTCCAAGGTGTAGTAGTCCAAGCAAGGATGTAGGTGTTTTCCTGTCCTTTCAGCTTAAACTGAGCAGTAATGGAGGTGTCTTTGACATCCTTGTAAGTTCCCGGCTGGTTCAGCTCGTGAGAAGAAAGTCCGGTTCCCGCAGCAGGAGAATAAGGTTGGATAGTATAGCCTTTATACAGAAGCCCTTTTTCGTATAGCTTCTTCAGCAAATACCAAAGCGTCTCTATGTATTTGGGTTCGAAGGTGATATAAGGATCATCCAAATCCACCCAATAGCCGATTTTTTCAGTCAGGTCATCCCATTCGTTTTTGAATCGCATCACCGTCTCTCTACAACGCTTGTTGTATTCCTCAACGGAGATTTTTTTACCGATATCTTCCTTGGTGATGCCGAGTTCTTTCTCTACCTGGAGTTCTACAGGAAGTCCATGCGTATCCCATCCCCCCTTACGTTTTACCTGAAAACCTTTGAGAGTTTTGTAACGGCAGAAAATATCCTTTAGGGTTCGGGCCATGACGTGGTGAATCCCCGGAGTACCATTTGCAGAGGGAGGACCCTCGAAAAAGGTAAAAGTTTCTGCCCCTTCCCGGTTGGCAATGGACTTTTCGAAAATCTGGTTTTCTTTCCAGTATTGAAGTATAGACTCTCCTATGTGTGGATAATCTACCTGTTTAAATTCCTGATACGTTTTCACAATTTCCTTTCTGTGTGCCAGTAGCTAATGAACTAAATGGGCAAAAATGCCATCCTGCTCAAAACAAGGCACAAAGATAGCAGAAATGGGCTTTTGGGGGAAAGAAAATCCAAATACCTGAGTGAAGAATTAATACCTAATGGTTTCAAAATGGAAATAGCTACCGGATATTTCGTTATTCCATCTAAAAATCCCTGGAAATTACTTCCAACATTCTCTAAAGGGGAGATTAAGGTAGAATTCAAATTTTTATCACATTGTGGTCAAACTTCATTGAATTCAAGGTTATCCACCTGTTTTAATAGGTGCTTTTTGATCAGGGCTTTAATTTTTCGGAGTTAGATTGATTTATTCAAGGATAAGGCCCTTTTCCTAAAAAAATTCTGATTGAGGTATATCAAATAGCCAAAAAAACAATTTGAAAAATAAGGTATAGCGTTTACTTTCAGGGATTAATCATTTTTAAGTTTGTCAAATTTTAAATTCATTGTCGTCCTTTTTCTGACTATCATCTTTTCAACTACTTCCAGGGGGTTTCAAAAGGAAAGATTGGATAGTTTAGAGCAAGTCTTTCAAAATCAGAGTCTCTCTGATTCGCTTCGCTTTCTGGCTATTCAACAGCTTACTTTTTCCATGATTTTCAGCGAGGGAGAAAAGGCAAAATTGAAGATTCAGGAAGTGCTGAAAACCGCCGAAAAGGAGGTCGGCAAAACGAGAATTTATTATGAAATTCTACAAAATCTGGGCATCTATTATGATGTCAACCAGCAAACGGATAGCTCCCTGATTATTTTTTCGGAAATTTTGGGCGAAAGCCAAAGGCAGGGTTGGAAAGTCTTGGAGCAGCGCGCTTTCAATAACCTGGGAATGAACCGTCTCAACTCTTCGGATTACCGAGCTGCAATTGATTATTTCTCCAAATCACTGGAAATCAGCCGAAATGATCCCAATGCACAAGAAGCCAATTTTGTCCACAGCATTTCCAACCTTGGATTGGCAAACCAGGAACTTGAACTCTATGATCAGGCCATCAAGTATCATCTGGAAGCTTTGGAAATCCGGGAACGTTTAAACGATCCAAACGGAATTGCGATTTCATCTGCGAACCTTGGAATTTGCTACAGGCTAATGGGAGAAGAAACACGAGCCGAACAGTATTACCAACAAGCTATTGAAAATGCCAAAATCGCCGGGAATAAGGTGCTTTTTCACCGAGTGCATGACAACCTGGGAGCGCTATACATCGGGCAGAAAAACTATGAAAAAGGACTGTTGATGCTGAATATTGCACTGGACAGTTCGGATGGCTTTACCCCCGACCCAAAAATGGAACTGAGCATCGTAAGCAATGCCTCTGCAGCATTCATTGAAATAGGGCAAACTGAAAAAGCGCTGGAATTTGCCAATCGTGGACTGCGAGTATTGGAAGAAAATCCGGAGTTGATTAATTATGCATTGACCCTGAAAAATACCTTGGCAAAGATCTATTTCCGAAAAGGAGACTTTGAGAAAGGCAATGCCTTCTTAGAAGAATATCAGGAACTGAATAAAAAGGTCTTTAGCGAAGAAACCGCACGGTTACTTACCGACCTGCAGGTCAAGTATGATCTGGAGAAAAAGGAGAACCAAATCGCTTTACAAACAGCAGAATTGCAAGAAAAAAATGCTACCCTTCAACGGAATTACTTCGCCTTTGCGGCTTTAGGCCTTTTGATTCTCCTTATTGTAGGCACCTTTGTTTTTTACCAAAACAGAAACAAACGAAAGCAGGAACTCCTCGTCAAAGACCGGGAACTGAAAGTGAAAGAAGCCTACATCCAAGCTTCGCTTGAATCTCAGGAACAAGAACGTCGAAGGATGGCCCAAGACCTTCACGATGGGTTTGGTCAATATATTTCAGCCCTTCGGATGTATGTATCACAACTCAAAAGCGATCAGGCCAAAGAGGAATTGAAAACAGAACTGGTCAATCGGACAGATTCAGTCTTGGATGAAATGTCCAGAGAAATCAGCAATGTGGTCTACGATCTCATGCCGGCAACCTTGATTCGCTTCGGATTAATCGCAGCATTAGAAGATTTGGCTCATCGCATCAATGCCGGACAAAAAGTAAATCTTCAAATCGATGCCAAAAATCTTCCCGAACGCCTAGATGAATTGACAGAAATCAACCTTTTCAGGATCTGTCAGGAGTGGATTAATAATGTACTCAAATACGCGCAAGCAAAGCATATCATGCTGACTGTTTTACAAGATGATGGACAGGCACAATTACAGATTAAAGATGACGGGAATGGCTTTGATGTCCGTGTTTTCCAACATAGCAAACGAAATGGTTGGAAAAATATCACCACCCGTACCGAGTTGCTCAATGGGAAACTTCGACTTTTTACACAGGAAGGACAGCAAGGAACTGAGCTTTTGGTGAATTTCCCTTTTGTTCATCGTGCTAATTAAACCGACTTTTAAAAAATGAAAATTCTACTTGTTGACGATCATCGGATCCTTTTGGATGGATTGAAATTTTTGATTCAAATTCAACCGGAAGTGAATCAGGTCGATACGGCAAATACTGTGGAGGAAGCACTGGAAAAAGTCAGAGAAGTAGTCCCAAATCTAATCATTTCGGATATTTCCATTCCGGAGATCGGAGGAATCGCTTTTGCTCAAAAGGTTAAGAGTCAGTTTCCCCAAACCCGATTGATATTTTTAAGCATGCACGAAGAGCCCTACCGAGTAAAGGAGGCGCTTTCCACCGGTGCTGAAGGTTATGTCTTGAAAAAGGCAGCCCATGAAGAACTCCTCAAAGCTGTACACGAAGTGGCAAATGGTGGGATGTACTTTAGCCCCGAAATTCAGAAAATATTGATTCAGCGTATGCGATTTCCGGAGGATGAACGGATTTTGACAAACAGGGAAAAGGAGGTGTTGGAGCTTATTTTCGATGAGTTTTCGAATAAGGAAATCGCAGATAAGCTAAATATCTCTGAACGCACGGTAGAAACTCACCGCAAAAATATCTACCAAAAAACAAAGACCAACACATTGGTTGGTCTTTTGAAATTCGCCCTGGAAAATAATTTGGTTCGAGGTCTGAGTTAGTCTTTTGTCATCCCAATAAAATTCTCCACCCCGGTATCTATTAGATCTTTCATAGCTCCAGAAGCTGCATTGACATAAGCATCGTGGTCGCATTCTGCAAAATGGGAGGCTACTGTTTTTTGATCTCCAGAAGTCATTACCAATTGGGTATATCCAGTTTTAGAAAACATGTCAGACTGGGCAGCAGTAGTTTCTCTGATCTTTTTGTCTTTAAATACACCCTCGAAAGAAACCGCTTTTTTAGGCGCTACCTTGGCATGAAATAAGGGGCTGTTCCCGATATCCAATCCGGACATAAAACTCACCTGAGAAAGCAAATTGGGGCCACCTGGCAATGATGCCTTGTTTTCAGCGGGATCCATAATAGGTTCGATCCGGTAGTCAATTTTTGCTTTAACCGAGGTCGAATTGGTCCAAGTATCTGAGTCTGCATCCAGATTGACAAAAGGAAACACAAAATTGACATCTGCAATAAAGACATTTTCAAGTTCTTTGGACATTTTTGGAGTATTGTCCAGAAAACCACCGCCAATTTTTTGTTTTCCACTTGCTGTAATTTTTTTCACCAAGTATTCAAATCCTTCAGGAGTTACCATCACAAAACCAGCAGCTTGAGCATCTGAACTTGCCCCTCCTTCCACCTTTGTCCAATCTTCAAAGTATTCGTATTTCAAAGCTTCGTCGGCGCTCATGATTTCAAACCCTTCGCTAGTCAGTTGCGCAACATAGTTTGCATATGCTTCATTAACTATTTGTTGGAAATCGTCCACATCCACTCCGGATATCTGCACCCCCATTTTGGTCATGGTCCCGGATGTAAAGGTCGTGCGATTAGCTCGGTCTGATCTTCTGCTTGACGTTTTTGCAGAGGCTTCTTCATACACTTCGAAGAGTGCATTAAAACCGCGAATAAATACCTTCTTTGGAGCTTTGGATCCTTGATTTTTCTTATTGTAACTAGTGACTTTGATGTCTTTTTCCGTCAATACCGTCAGAGGTGCCACTTCTAAAAATAGAAGGAGGAATACGAGTAGTAAGCTTTTCATAGAATTAAAATAATTAGGCAGGATAAAGTTCTATGCTTTCGCCCTCTCGGGGTATACCCTCAATCCCTGGTTTTGATTCCGTGCCAGTACGGATTTTTCATCCCTTATTCAAAAAAAGGAAGGCAAATACTCCCCCTGAGGTGATCTATTAATGCAGTTCTTGGAAAATTCTTGTAGATCCAGTAATTCTATCAATGGAAAAATAAATTGGATATTTCGGAATGATAAAAAAAATGTAAGGAGCCCATCGATTCATTGAAGGGCCCTTGACAATCTGAGTTATTTCTTTTGCAATCGGGCAATGTAGAACCCATCGAACCCGCTTTCCTGTGCCAGTACTTTTCGGTCTTCGATCAGCTCAAAATCCTTTCCGGCTTCTGATTCCAGGAATTTTTTGACCTGAAGTTCATTCTCGGAAGGTAAAATACTGCAGGTTGCATACACCATTTGCCCTCCTTTTTTGAGCATGGAAGTATAGGTTTGCAAGATCTCCTGCTGGGTTTCCTGTACCTTGGCGATGGATTCCGGACTGAGTTTCCATTTGGTATCCGGGTTTCTTCTCAAGACGCCCAAGCCTGAACAAGGAACATCCAGCAATAGCCTGTCAGCAGACTCCTTCAGTCTTTTGATGGTTTTGGATCCCTCTATCACCTTGCGTTCAATAATGGATACTCCATCCCTTCGGGCGCGAAGTTTGGTTTGTTGAAGTTTCCATTCCTCCAGATCCATGGATAGGATTTTTCCTTTATTTTCCATCAAGGCTGCCAAGTGTAGGGATTTTCCCCCTGCTCCTGCACAGGCATCGATCACCCGCATGCCCGGTTCTACCGCCAAGGCGGAAGCTACTAGCTGGGATGAGGCATCCTGAACTTCAAAAAGCCCTTCTTTGAAGGCAGGGTGTCGAAAAACATTTTGTCTTTCTTCCAGAACCAGAGCGTCCGGATAACCTTTGACGATATAGGTTCGGATTCCGTCCTCGGCTAGACGGTTTTTCAAGCGTTCGCGGGTAGTTTTAAGCGTATTGACACGAAGGACCACTTCTGCCTCTTCATTGAGGCTGTGGATTTCCGCATCCCATTTTTCTCCAAGCTCCTTTTTGCCAATTTTTTGAAGCCAATCAGGAATAGACTCTAAAATCGCCGGATCTTCCAGGCTTTCATATTTTACCTGAATCTTGTCTGGGTTAATTCCGGAAAACTCCTCCCAAGGTGGCAATGTGTGTCCCTGCATCAACCAATAGGTACCAAATAGATCCCAATAGCCTTCTGAGGGGCTTAAATAGTTGATCAATCTCCACCAGCGTACCATTTCATAAGTGGTTTCCGCAATAAAGGAGCGGTCACGTGCTCCCCATTTTGGGTTGGACTTGAGAGTCCGTTCGATCACTTTGTCGGCATATTGACCCTCTTCAAAGATAGCCTTCAAGGCGGAGTGGACTCCGCGTATGGTGTTGTTGTGTAACTTCATCAGAAAGAAATTCTGCACAAAGGTAGGCTTTCTTTCCGAGTCTTGGGAGTCAATGCCTCAAAAGGGCTTGAAAGTCAGGCTTAGCCTTATCCCTTCCCTCGATAAAGCAGATCCAAAATCATAGCGGTCACCATACAAACTCCTGCTTGCATCATATATTGGTTCGTACATGATGTTTGTTATTTGCCCTCTTGGGTCTATGAGAGATCTTTTTCTGAACTCCAGGAAATTGGCGCGAACTCCCAGGTCCATCCATGGTTTGAGCTGCCAGGCAAAGGCGAGATCCAATCCAAACCTCCAGTTTTTCTCTTCCATTGGTGCTTGCAAAGGTCCTGGATTTATAGTGAGGCAGTTGAGACATGGAAGAAAAGGATAGAAGTAGGTGAAGGAATAAATTTCGAAGTTTCCGTTTTTTCCGCTTTCCCTCATCCCGTAGAAATTGAGATTTAAGGAAGTTTTCTCTCCCAATTGGATTGATTTTCGAAGGAAAACTCCCCAACCAAAAAATTCATTGCTCATTCCGGTTTTGGCGTTGGCCTCGGAATAACTTATGATTTGGGGAAACTCTGGAGTTTCTTCCGGGTAGAAATAAATGGGGTTGTATATTTTGAGGTCTTGTTGCTGCTCGAGGTAAGATTGATAGTTTCCCATCAATCCAATAGCCCATGAATTTTTTAAATTCCATCCTATCATAGGCCTAATACTACCAAAGCGACTTTTTTCAGGCCCAATATACTGTTGGTTTCCAAGGGATTTTTCCCAATAGATCCCATCGATTTCTATCCAAAACGATTTGTTGCTTTGGGAAAAAGCCAGAAAAGGCAGAGCCCCAATCAAGAAAAGTAGAATTAGTTTTTTCATGGGAATAAGAGTGTTTATTTACCTTTACGTGCTTAGCAAGCAATCTGCTACAGATATGACTACCTATAATGAACTCGTAAAAAAATGGTCCCAGCAGCTGGAGATTTATGATCCCTCGGAAGCGGAATCTCTTATACACTGGTTACTGGAGCATCATTTAGGCTTGAGAAGGGTGGACATGATGCATTTTTTGGAGGAAAAGGATTTGCCAGAGGCCTTACACCGGGATTTTGAACGCTTGAAAAGGGGTGAACCTATCCAGTATATCCTCGGAAAAGCTCCATTTTACGGAAGGGAATTTTTGGTCAACTCGGCTACCTTGATTCCGAGAAATGAAACTGAAGAGCTGGTCCATTTAATCCTTAAGGAAAACCCACAGCAAGGCTTGAGGATTTTGGATATTGGCACCGGAACAGGTTGTATTCCGATATCTTTGTCCTTGGAAATGAAGAGCCCGGAAGTTTTTGGACTGGACATTTCTCAGGAAGCTTTAGAAGTAGCAAGACAAAATGCCAAATTACTGAAGGCTGAGGTCAAGTTTTTGCAGGTGGATATTCTCAGAGAAAAGATTCCTCTTGAAAACCTCGATATTCTGATCAGTAACCCACCCTATATTCCTGAAAAAGGGAAGACCGAAATGCACCAAAACGTGTTGGATTTTGAGCCCGGATTGGCCTTATTCGTGCCGGATGAAGATCCCTTGTTGTTTTACAGGAGGATTGCAGCCCTTGGGCGGGAACACCTCAAAAAAGGAGGGAAACTCTACTTTGAGATCCATGAGGATTTTGGTACTGAAACGGTGGAATTATTGCAGTCCATGGCTTACCAAAAAATTCGCCTGATCCAGGATCTCAATGGGAAAAACCGAATGGTGGCGGCAGTTTGGGAGGGCTGATCAGGAATTTTTCAAACAAAAATCCCGGATGATCTCCAGGCTTTTTTGCTTCTCTTCGATCATTCCCATATGACCGGTCCCCTCCAGTTCGAAATAATCTGTGACGGCTTCTTTTTGCTGTCGGCTTCGCTCGATCCTCACCGCTCCGTCCTCTGTTCCTGCAATCATCAGCTTGGGCCCCGAAAAAGCCTTTAAGACTTCAAACCTGTCTTTTCTGTCCCGCATCGCTTCGGTAAAAGCGATTAATCCCTCCAAAGTTGACTGTTTGGCCTGCTCCACAGCACGGTCGATTTCGGTCTGGAACTGACTGCGGTGTTCTTCAGAAAAAAGCGGAGGGATAAAAGACGTGACAAATTTTTCCACTCCGTTTTTCTTTAAGAAAACAAGGGTTCGGTTTCTTATGTCTTTTTTCTCCAAATCGTCAGCGAAGGAAGTGGAGTGAAAAAGTCCTATTCCTTTGATTTTGCTGCTCATCAGTTCCAAGAGTGCAAGACATACATAGCCACCCAAGGAATGGCCGATGAGAATGGGGTCATGAATGGAATTTTCCTCCATCCATTCTTCCAGAATCACAGCGGTTTCTTCAAGGGAAATCTGTTTTTGGGGAAGAGGACTTTGCCCAAAACCCGGAAGGTCGGGACAGATGACTCTGAAACTCCTGCTTAGCTCCTCAGCAAAATCAGCCCACATAACTCCGATTTCACAAAAGCCATGGATCAAAACCAGAGGCTGGCCTTGTCCCTTTTCAAAAAAATGGACTGATGCCATGATTAGCTTACTTTGGATACTTCAGAAAAGGCACGCACCGCACGGGCTATTCCCTCTGGATCAAATCCACAAAGGCGATGCAATTCGATTTGTTCGCCATGTTCAATGACTTGGTCAGGAATACCGAGTCTTTTCACCTGTGCCTGATAGCCATGATCCATCATCCATTCTACGACTGCAGAACCGAATCCTCCCATCAGACATCCATCTTCCACGGTGATTACTTTTTTGAATTTGCCAAAAACTTCGTGAAGTAATTCTTCATCCAGAGGTTTTACAAAACGCATGTCGTAATGTGCAGGGTTCAGGCCTTCTTTAGACAGAATTTCGGTTGCCTCCACTGCATAATTTCCAATATGCCCAATTGTCAAAATGGCTACCTCTTCTCCCTCTTTGACGATTCTACCCTGTCCAACAGGTATTTCGCGGAAGGGTGTTCTCCATTCCGGCATCACCCCGTTTCCTCTTGGGTAGCGGATCGAATAGGGGCCATTATGCTTGGTTGCAGAGTACATGAGGTTTCTTAATTCCTCCTCATTCATGGGGGCTGATACCACCAGATTTGGGATGCAACGGAAGTAGGCTAAATCGTAAGCTCCATGGTGGGTTGGTCCATCTGCACCAGCAAAGCCTGCACGGTCCAGACAGAATACGACCGGTAAATCCTGAAGGCAGACATCATGGATCACTTGATCATAGGCCCGTTGCATGAAAGTAGAGTAGATATTGCAAAATGGGATCAATCCCTGAGTAGCCATACCTGCGGAAAAGGTAACCGCATGCTGCTCAGCAATCCCCACGTCAAAGGCCCTGTCCGGCATGGCCTCCATCATAATGTTCAAAGAAGATCCTGAAGGCATGGCCGGGGTTACCCCCATGATGCGCTCATCTTCTTTGGCAAGTTCTACAATGGTATGACCGAACACGTCCTGATACTTTGGAGCCTGGGGTTTGGAAGGACTCTTTTTGAAGATTTCGCCTGAAACCTTATCGAAAAGCCCAGGTGCATGCCAAGTCGTTTGGTTTCCTTTTTCGGCAGGCTCGTATCCTTTTCCTTTTACGGTGATGCAATGGAGGATTTTCGGTCCCGGGATATCCTTCAAATCTTTTAGAATTTCAACCAGGTGATTGACATCATGCCCATCTACAGGGCCGAAATAACGGAGATTCAGGGATTCAAAGAGGTTGCTTTGCTTCAGGACAGCAGATTTGATCGCTCCCTCAATTTTGGAAATGACTTCCTGTGCTGAGCTACCGAATTTGCTGAGTTTACCCAGCATTTTCCAGACTTCGTCCTTGACCTTGTTGTAGGTATGGGAAGTGGTGATATCGGTTAGATAATCTTTCAAAGCCCCCACATTGGGGTCAATGGCCATGCAGTTGTCGTTTAGGATAATCAGCAAGTTGGAATCGCTGACTCCTGCGTGGTTCATCCCTTCAAAGGCCATTCCCCCTGTCATGGCTCCATCGCCAATGACCGCTACATGCTGTATACCAGATCCTTTGTATTTGGAGGCCACGGCCATTCCCAATGCCGCCGAAATGGAGGTGCTGGAGTGACCGACACCAAAAGCATCGTACTCGCTTTCTTTTCTTTTTGGAAAACCCGAAATCCCTCCAAAAATCCGGTTGGTATGAAAATCGTCTCTTCTTCCAGTCAGAATTTTATGACCATAAGCCTGATGTCCTACGTCCCAAACCAGCTGATCTTCAGGAGTGTTGAGGACATAATGCAGGGCTACGGTCAGCTCCACTACGCCCAGACTTGCCCCAAAATGTCCCCCATAGACAGAAACATTGTCTACGATGAAATTTCTAAGTTCATCACAAATCTCTACCAGCTTGTCCTTGGGAAATTTCTTCAGGTCAGCGGGACTGTTGATTTGGGCTAGTAATTCTCCTGGTTGAATCAGCATTTATTTAGCGGTTTGTGGTCAGGTAAGGTAAACCTTATCACGAGGAGTTTGTTTTTTTGTTAGCATAGCAACAAAATTTCTGCAACTCATTCCCTGACCGGAAATCCAATTAATTTCTAGTAATTGAATATCTTTGGCTACAAGGTGGCAAAATTAACCATTAATTTAAATATCCCTTGAGTTTCGAAATCAAATTACCGCTCTTTGAAGGTCCCTTTGACCTCATGCTCTTTTTTATTGAGCGGGATGAATTGGATATTTACGACATTCCTATCTCCAAGATTACCAATGACTTTCTGGAGTACATCCATCACTTGGAGCAAATGGAAATCGAAGTGGCCAGTGAGTTTATCCTTTTTGCGGCAACTTTGATGAAAATCAAATCCCGAATGCTATTGCCTAGGCCGGAACTCAATGAGGATGGGGAGGAAATTGATCCCAGGGAGGAGTTGATCAGAAATCTGCTTGAATACAAAAAATACAAATCAGTCGTCGAAGAGCTTTCTAATATGGAAGGAGAACGGCTTTCCAAGGAAAAGAGAGGGAATATAGCCGCCGAACTCAAGGCTTTGAGCAAAATGGAGGATGTGGATGCGGAAATGCAACATGTCGATTTGTATAAGCTGTTGAAGGTTTTCCAGAGGACCATGGCTAAGATGGCCGCACGTTCGGAGGAGACCAAACATACAGTGATCCAGTATCCTTATACAATCGAGCAACAAAAAGACTTTGTATTGGAAAAAATAAGCTTTAAAAAACAAGTACCATTTACGGATTTTATCACTTATAAACCTGATAAAATATTTGTTATTTATACGTTTCTGGCCATTCTGGAGCTATTACAGCTTTCTCAAGTGACCATCATCATCGGTGAGGGATATAATAATTTTTGGGTAGAAAAGACTGAGCCTGTCGCTGCAGCCTGATATGAAGTTGGATAACAAAAAGATTTTCAAGACCCTTAATCCCAATAAGGTTTGGTTTCCGGTACTGATAGGCTTGGGAATTGTCTTTGCCATGTTTTACTTGGACCCCTCGGTCAACGCAAGTACACTAAAAGGGGTTTTTGACGCTTCTCCAGCATTTATTTTCTTGGCTATTTTGGTCATCCTTTTCCGGGATGCCGGCTACGTGTATAGAATTCGGCAAATCACTCAAAAGGAACTTACTTGGGTTCGGGCGATTTATGTCATCATTATTTGGGAGTTTGCGTCTGCTGTCACTCCCTCTGTAGTAGGGGGAACTGCCGTTGCGATTTTCATTCTCAACAAAGAAGGGATCAAACTGGGGCGAGCCATTTCATTTGTCATGGTGACCGCAATTTTGGACAATTTGTTTTTTGTCATCGGTGCTCCTATCATCCTCTTTTTTGCGAAGGGAAATATTTTTCCGGAAAGCAAAGTGCTGGAATCCCAGTTGGAAAACAGCATGAAAGCGATCTTTTGGGTCAGCTATGGCTTGTATGCAGCCTACAGTCTCATCATGGCCTTGGCTTTGTTCTACAGACCCCGGGTTTTCAAATGGGTTTTGATCAAGCTGTTTTCCATCAAATGGCTTCAAAAGTGGAAACATGATGCCCAAGAGTACGGAAACCAAATCATCGATGCCTCAAAAGAATTGACCGGAAAAAGCTGGAATTACTGGACTTCCATCATCCTGGCAACGATCTTCATTTGGAGTTCCAGGTATCTCATGCTCAATGCACTGATTTCTGCCTACGTTCCCTTGTCCTTTGACAATCAGATCATTGTCTTTGCCAGACAGGTGATCATGTGGATTGTGATGATGATATCCCCTACACCGGGCAGCTCGGGTACGGCTGAGTTTTTCTTCGGGCAGTTTTTCACCCAGTTTTTGGGTAGTTATACATTCGTGACCAGCATTTTCTGGAGGCTGTTATCGTATTATCCTTATCTGATCATTGGAGCTATATTTCTCCCCAGGTGGATTAGCCAGGTGTTTTTCAAGAAAAAAAAGAAAATCGAGGACTGAAATGATACAGGATCTAAGTCTGAAAAAAATCACTGAAATCATAGAAGGAAAACTTCTGCGAAATCAGGAAGAACTTGTGGTATCTCAGTTCAGTATTGATTCCAGACAGATTCTCAATCCAGTCACCACACTTTTTTTTGCGCTGAAAGGAGCTAAAGCAAACGGAGAGTCCTTTATTCCTGCTTTGGTTCAGTTGGGAGTACGGGCTTTTGTGGTCTCTGAATCCTACGACACTCCTGAGAAACCCGTTTCAGGCTTGTCCTTTATTCAGGTCAAAGACCCCAGAAGAGCCCTACAGAAATTGGCCCGATATCAAAGGGAACAGTTTAAAAATCCAGTTTTGGGAATAACGGGGAGCAATGGTAAAACCATTGTAAAGGAATGGTTGGGTCAGGTTCTTAGCCAGAAATACTCCATTGCCAAGAGTCCAAAAAGTTACAATTCGCAAGTCGGAGTACCCCTGTCCATATTTGGAATAGAGCCCTATCACCAGTTGGCGATTTTAGAGGCAGGGATATCCACTGCCGGGGAAATGGAGATCTTGGAGGAAATGATCCGTCCGGATATTGGAATTTTTACCAATATCGGAACCGCCCACCAAGAGGGATTTTCCAGTCAGGAAGCCAAAATCCGCGAAAAACTGAAGCTATTCACAAATTCCCGATTTCTGATTTACTCCAAGGATCATGAGCTGCTCAGGGAAGAAATTGAGGCTCGTTTTGATGCAGATAAACTAATTTCCTGGTCTGATCATGCCGGAGCGGACTTTGCCCGTTCGGTTAAAATCAGGCAGGGGGGCGCCAACATCATTTTGATGAAGACAGATCTGAGCACCCTGACCTTTCAGGTACCTTTTTCGGATCAGGCTTCTCTGGAAAATATCACTCATGTCATAGTTGCTGCATTGACTTTGGGAATGGATGCCTCCAGTATTCAGGAAGGCCTGTCTCATCTGAAGGGAGTAGAAATGCGCCTGACCCTGAAGCCTGGTGTCAATGATTCCCTACTCATTGACGATACCTACAACAATGATTTGGCAGGGCTCAAGGTGGCTTTGGATTTTATGCAGCAGCAGCGTCCCAAAAGACGGAAGATCCTTATTTTGTCGGATCTCCTTCAGCAAGGTCAGCCTGAAATAATATATCCTGAAGTAGCCAAACTGATCCAAGCCCATCATATCAATCAAGTTATTGCTGTGGGGAATGAGATCCGGACTTTGTCTGGGTTTTTGAAGGAGGATTTTTTGTCATATCCCGACACAGAGGCTTTGTTGAGGGAAATTGAGCCAGGTCAGTTTGAAAATGACCTGATCCTGATTACGGGTGCGAGGCCATTTGGCTTTGAGCGAATCGTCAATAAGCTTCAGCAGCGAATTCATGGAACAACTCTGGAAATCAATCTGAATGCACTGACCCATAACTTCAACTTCTATAAAAAACTTCTCAACCCTCAAACCAAGGTCATGGTCATGGTCAAGGCTTTTGCCTACGGGGGAGGTGCTGTGGAAATTGCCAACCATTTACAAACCATGGGGGCGGACTATCTTGCAGTAGCCTATTCTGATGAGGGGGTGGCTTTGAGAAAGCATGGGATCCGGCTTCCGATTATGGTTCTGAATCCAGTCGAGGAGTCCTTTGAGCTTTGCAGCGAATATGAACTGGAACCTGTGGTCTTTAGTCCGGAGTTCTTCAAAAGCCTGGCGGCTTGGTGTTCCCATCAGGGAAAAAGCATGTCCGTTCATCTGGATTTGGACACAGGCATGAGAAGACTTGGTTTTGAAACAGCCCAGTTGGAGGAATTGAAAAAGTTGATCCAGATGCATCCTGAATTGAAGATTGCCTCTCTTTATACCCATCTGGTTGGGGCAGATGAAGAAATTCACCGGGATTTTTCCTTGGAGCAGCTGGAATTGTTTACCAAAATGAAGGATGAACTTCTAGGGATTTTGCCCAACCGTCCTTTGATTCATGCGCTTAACTCAGCAGGCATAGTAGGGTTTCCGGAATATCAATTTGATATGGTCCGCTTGGGAATTGGGCTTTACGGAGTAGAGGTTTCCGGAAGATATGACTCCCAATTGAGAGCCATTAGCACCCTGAAGACTACGGTTTCCCAGGTGAAAGACATAGCTCCGGGTCAAAGTATCGGTTATTCAAGAAAAGGCAAGTTGGATTCCAAAGGACAGATAGCCACCCTTTCCATTGGTTATGCAGATGGTTATGACCGGAGGTTTTCCAACGGAAAAGGCTATGTACTGATCCATGGCAAAAAAGCCTCGGTGGTAGGCAACGTCTGTATGGATATGGTTATGGTGGATGTGTCGGGAATGGATGTAAAAGCTGGAGATGAGGCAATCATCTATGGAGAGCAAATTTCCCTCAAGGAATTGGCCGAGCAAATCGGGACAATTCCCTATGAGTTGTTGACCAACATCAGTACCCGTGTCAAGAGGGTGTATTACCTGGACTGAGGGGTCTTTGAATCTACTTTTTTAATAAATTCAGGAATGAAACTGAGCAAAAAGCGACTGGCACATATTGTTTTCGAATCGAATGATGTCCCTTCCCGGACCTTTGATGTGGTTTTGCTGATTTTGATTTTTGGGTCGGTAATCGTGGCCATTTTGGATTCGGTGGCTGACCTCCGCAGCCGATTTGGGGACCTCTTTTACATACTCGAACTGGTCTTTACTTTACTCTTTACCATAGAATATATTCTCAGGATCTGGTTGACCAGCAAGACCTGGAAATATGCATTTAGCTTTTATGGGATAGTAGATTTGCTGGCTATTCTTCCTGTATATCTGAGTTTTTTTGTGGCCAATACCCATCTGCTGACGGTTGTTCGGGCGCTACGTTTGCTCCGGGTGATCCGGATTTTAAAACTTGGAAGATATTTAGCTGAGGCGGAGTTTATTACGAGTTCCCTGAAGGCAAGCATGACCAAAATCCAAATATTTTTATTTACCGTGCTGACGGTGGTGCTGATTATGGGAACCCTGATGTTTTTGATCGAAGGTCCGGAATCCGGATTCACTTCCATTCCCCGGTCCATGTACTGGGCTATTGTTACCTTGACGACCGTGGGTTTTGGGGATATTACTCCCCAGACGCCTCTGGGGCAGTTTGTCGCTTCTTTGATTATGCTTTTGGGTTATGCCATCATCGCCGTTCCTACAGGCATTGTCTCTGCAGAAATGGCAAAACAGAAGCCGGCAAAGCATCATGAAACTACCCGAACCTGCACTCATTGTGGAAAGGATGGATTGGATCCAGATGACAAGTTTTGCAGAAATTGCGGGGAGGAGCTGTAAGGTGCTCCACTGTATTTGGAAATTCATTTTTCCCCTTGATTTTTAATTCTGCAATTTTCCTTTTGAATGACTTTATAGGCCTGGCTCTATATAATGGGAATGAACTTCTTTGGCTTTTACAAAATGGTTGGGCAATACAATGAAGTTTAATATGCATTCCTAATCATTTTTTGTTCTTTCTCTTCGTTAAGGATTAAGTACTGAATTAAGCCCGAATTGGAGTTTCCTCCTAAGGGGAGTTATTAGCCTGTTTTACTCAAAATATCCCTGAATTCTGGGATTGAAATTGCTCTTGATATGAAGGAATTTGAAACCTAATCAGGCTTTGACTTCCATGAAACTACAACATCTCTTTTTTGCAATCCTTTGTTCCATTATTCTTAAACCTAGTTTTGGTCAAGAGCAACTCTACTACCAAGGTTTTCAAGACAGCCTTTTCTCGGAGATATTGGGTGAAAAGCGGCAACTTCTCATCTATCTTCCCCAAAGCACCCGAAGCCTGAAAATGGGCCAATCTTCCAGCCCGGTAGTATACTTGCTGGATGCCAATAGTCAATTTTCCATCAGCTCACAGATCATCAAGCAGCTCAGCTTTGATGCGGTACCTCCATCCATTCTCGTTGGTATTGTCAATACCAACCGGACCCGCGACTTAACACCGACTCCCATAGCGGATGATCCTACCGGTTTTGATGTGTCCCAATCTGGAGGAGGAGAGTCTTTTCTGGATTTTATCGAAAAGGAACTGATTCCCTACATCGACCAAAAATATGCCACCACCCCCTATCGAACCTTTATCGGCCATTCCTTGGGAGGTCTGTTTTCAGGCTACTTATTGGCTACCCGGCCTCATTTGTTCAAGAATGTGATTTCATTGGACCCTACTTCCAATTGGGATAATGGCCTTTTGGTCAAGAAACTTAAAGAAGCTGCTGATCAGGGAAAATTAGCAGGCAAGGGTTATGTCTTTGCTGTGGCAGACCCCGAGCCTACCGGAATATTCAAAATTGATTCCTTAATGTCGACTTTCCGGATTCCCAATGAGCAGATTAGAGACTACCTCAATCCACGGTCTGATGTACGGTTTTTGTATAAAAACTACTCGAAAGGGTCACATAGCGACATGGTCATTCCGGGAATCTATGATGGGATGAAATTCTTGTTTTCCTGGTATGCAGACTTGCAGCAGGAGTTGGTAGATGCTGCCGACCCAATCGTAGGAACAAGCCAGACTACCGAGGAACTCATCACCAAAATCGAATCCATCTATCAACGCATGTCAGACGAATTTGGCTATAAGGTGAAACCCCAGGAAGACCTCATCAATAATTTGGGCTATTGGTCCTTGCAGGCAGGGGATTTGGAGCGCAGCAAACTGTTTTTTGAAATGAATGTCCAAAACTACCCCGAAAGCGCCAATGTATATGATTCGATGGGGGATTATTATTTGGCGGCTGAACAGCCGGAGGATGCAGCCCGGTTTTTTGAGGTGGCACTAATGCGGGATGAAAATCAACAGACCAGGAAAAAGTTGGAGGAATTGCAAGCTCGATCCAAAAACTAAATGCGAATAGCATATTTGTTCCTCTGTTTTCAGATTGGCTTTGTCCAATTGCTCTTTTCTCAAGAAGTCAAGGAAAAATTTCTACTGGCCAACGGGGTCAACTTGCACTACTTGGACTTTGGGGGTGAAGGATCACCTATAATCTTTATGCAATCCTTTCACGAAGATGCTTCCGAGTGGTATACCGGCGAAATGGCCGGAATAGCCAATGAGTTTCTGCCGAACTATCGGGTTCTGGCCGTCACTCGAAGAGGTTGGGGTAAATCGGACCATACAAAATGGGGCTATGATGTGGCTACGCAGTCAGAGGACTTATTGGGTTTTATGGATGCCTTGGGCTTAAAGAAAGCTGTTTTAATCGGACGAATTCCTGCCAATCAGGATATGATTTGGATTGCAGAGCATCATCCAGATCGAATCGCTGCAATGATTATGATTGGGAACCCATATTTAGGTTTGAATTCCTCCATTTCTGAAATAAGAGAATACGAAACTGAGTTGCTGGCTATGTCCTGGGACCTGGGTGAACGTGCGCTGGAAATGCGCGGGCCGAGAGGCAGTTGGAGTCCACACTTTCTAAAGGATTCTACCAAAGGAATTGACATTTCTACACTGCGATTTTTAAGTAAAATGGATGTTGAAAGTCTGCCCGGCGGAAGGAATCTATTCTACATGGACCGAACCATTCGGCAAGTTTCCGCACCGGATTTCAAACCCTGGAATGATCGGGTGGCTAAGGCTGCCATGTACTTCAGGGAGTTGGGAAAGGATCAGGGCAGACAAGAATTTATCCGAGCCTACCTGATGGAACATGATCCGGGGCCAACGTTCAGGGCAAGTTTGGAGCGGGCATTTGGTGAAAATCTTAAAACTACTTGGGAACCGGAAATCCCTGAAAATGCCGATCCGGACCTGTTTTGGATTGAGGTGTACGCACCGTTTTTTGTTGATGAAATTAAAGCTTTTCTGAGAGAGCATAAACTCTAAAACATGAAAATGAAACCACTTAAAACCCCTTATTTTCTATCAGTCCTAATTGGACTTTTAGGGATCAGTTTGCCGATCTTCGCCCAGGAAAGCCAGCCTCGCTATGTGTCGAAAATGGCGAACCTAGGAGAAATCCAAATGGAATATTATGACCATGGGGGAACAGGACCACTATTGATCGAAGTACAGGATTTTCACAACTATTACGAGGGTCCCTATTACAGACCTGATTCCCCGGGATTTGATTTTTTGGAAGAGTTGACCCAAGACTTTCACGTGGTAGCCCCTATGCGCAGAGGCTATGGCAAAAGTACAGATACCAAATGGGGAATGGATGTGGCCACACTCGGCAAGGATTTACTCCTTTTTATGGATGCGCTTGGGGTAGAAAAGGCATTTTTCTATGGTCGCTTTCCGGGCAGTCAGGAGCTGACCTGGATAGCCGAGCATCATCCCGAGCGGGTGTTGGGTTTGATTTATTTCAACAACCCCATCGTGTTGGTGGAGTGTTCTGATTTGGAAGTTATCGAGTACTTTGAAAACATCAGTGTCTTCACCCCGGATTTTGACAAAGAAAAACTGCAACGCATCATGGGTTCCCGTGCGATGTGGCGCCCTGATTTTCTGACAAACGAAGAGTTGCGTATTGATGTACCTGCTCTACGCTTTATCAATCCGGAGTTTGAGCGATTCAATTTTAACCTGGCTATGTTTGAATCTGGGGAAATCAAAATCATGAGTGAAGAAGAGTTTCCCGGCCGGGAAAAGGAACAACAATACCTAAAAGAGCTACTAGCAGACTCGATTCGCTATAATCAAATGTATGAAAAACTGAAAGCCTGCAATCTAACCGATGAAATAGAAGAAGGGATGAAGCGTGCCTTTGGGGGAAATCTAATTACCCGATTGGAGCAAGATTTCCCTCAGAAACTAGACAGTGAGCAGGCTTTTGCGGACTACCTCATTTGGCAGGCTGAGCATATTTTGGCTTTTAAGGAAGAGGTGATGAAAGAGTAGTCAGCGCATTTACCTTAGAGATATTTTAAGGAAAATGGTTTTAAAGGGGACCTTGGATAACCTATCGCTCTTATTTTTCCATCAACCCCTCAATAAAATCCATAGTAGCTCCTATCATGTATAGCCCAGCTAAGGGTCCATCAGGTTCTACTCCGTGGCCTGCGCCATTTGCTTTAATGTAGCGAACTTGACCTCCTGCACTTTTGATGGCTTCGGCCATTTTATCACTGTTTTGATAAACTACCCTGGGATCAGCAGTTCCATGCATCAAAAATAAAGGTTCGGTGATATTGGCCGCATGCGTCAAGGGGGATAGCCCGTCAATGATTGGTTTTTTAACAGGATCGGTAAAATCTCCGAACTCATGTTTGTACCATCTGCTGTGGAAGTTGTTTTCGTGCATTACCAGACTGAAATCTGATACTCCTGCTACACTTACCCCTCCCAAAAACTCTCCAGGAAACTGAGCTAGAGTAGCCATCACTAGATAGCCCCCGTGAGATTGACCCATGAGCAAAACCCTGTCACCATCCAAGTCAGGTTGGCTTTTGATCCATTCAAGCAGGTATTTAATATCCTCCACCTGTTTGGTTCTTTGATCAAAATTGTCTGCTTCAGCAAAGCCAACTCCGTAACCGCTGGAGCCTCTATAATCTGGTGCTATGACTGCTATTCCGTGATTGATGAAATAGTTGCCTAGATCAATGGCATAAGGAAAAGCCGGCATATCCGGGCCACCATGCAAACTGATGATGACGGGTATTTTTTCATACTCCGATTGCAGGGGCTTATATAGGTATGCGGGAATATCTGCTCGGACTCCGATCGAATCGTCTGAAGTAGGATAAGTGAAGGCCGTAAATTCCAATGCATCTTTTTGCTGCTCATGGATACTTTCATCTACAGTCTGTTGTTCGCCTGTTTTCAAATCATGGACCAGGATTTTTCCTCCGGAATAATTCCTCACGGCAAAGACCACTTGATTGTCTTCGGTGACCAGGAATGGATTTTTGGTAAGCCAATTCAGGGCGAAATCCAGTTGATCGTAGACGGTTTGAAGCTGATTGGTTCTGCGATCGAGCGCAAAAATTTTCCCGAAGCCACCGGCATTGGCAGAAAAGACGAGGTATTTTTCATCGGGGCTTAAGGCTAAATGATGAACATCTGCAGCCATGGGAGGAGATACCTGCCAAACCGAATCGTGTTGCATCGCAAACAGGGTGTTGAACTCTTTGGACAAGCCTTCCGAGCCAACTCGGAGAAAATAGGTGGTGGTAAAATCTTTAGTATAAACCTGAACGTCAAATAAAAGAATGGAAGGGTTACTCTGTTGATAGGTCAGGCTGTCTGCAGCGTAGGCTGTTTTGCGGATCGTCTTATTTTTCAGATCAAGTTCCAAAGGCGTGTATGAATTGGAAACCAGCACCTCATTCATGACCAGGGTATTTCGTTCCAAATCAAAATCTTGAAGCGAAAGGAGTTCAGCGTTTTCTAGCATGACTTCCGGTGTTGCATTTTTATCTGCAGCTAACCGGTACACGAAATGTTTACCGGTTTGCTGGTCTTCATCTGCCGCTAGAATATGTGTGCCATCCCGGCTGATAGCGATATCATACAATCCACCATGCCCGGTGATCAAGGTATCGATGGTACCGGTTGCCTCCTCCATTTTCATCAGGATACGATCTTCTGTACTCCTGTTTTCATCCAGAAAATAGTAAAATCCATCCCTGAACTGAAGCTGCCCCAACATCCCGACCATGGGCACATGCCCTTCAAAGGGACTCACCTGCTTATCCTCGGTATTCAGGCTAATAGTCTGACCATTTTTTCTGAATATCACCTGCTCACCTTCTGTGCGGATCAATTCGTAAAAAACATTTTGATAAGACATCAAATTCATGAAGTCGCTGACCTGACCGAAGGAGACCTTATCAATATTTTTTACTTCTAATGATCCTGGTTTGGGGAATCCTGCGAAACTCAAATAGGCCACAAGAATTATGACCAAAGAGAAAATACCTAAAAAAAGAAAGCCGATGACTTTGAAAAATTTCTTCATTATTGATTGATTTTAGACAGGTAAAAATGAAAAGTTTAAGGATAGAGGTCAATCCCTGATTTCAGGGATATGGTTCAGGGTTCTTGCTTGAAAAAAGTTTCTCCAAAAACTTCTAGACTGCCAGATTTAAACTCAAAATATTCCTCCCATCCAATAAACTTTTCCTGAGTTTTTCCCAAATAGCTGTCCCCGTACCAATGTTCTAACTCAAAGCTGAGATACTGGTTAAACCGTACAAAAAGACGCTCATTTTCCTCTTGAACCACTGCCTCTCCATACATGGGGTGTAAGTAAGAGCCCATTAATTCCTTTTTTTCCAAAGAGGGAGAATTAGCGGGATTTCTATCCTTGGCTTTTTGATCCTCCCATTCTTGGATGAATTGCTTGGCTGGATTGATGGCCAATTGTGAATGATCTCTACTGTTATCTTGGAAGGCCCAAAGATCTATTGCCTTATAGAACAAACTGCGCCAAAGCTCTGCCCAATCCCGATTGCATAGGGTGAAAAAGGCCAGTTTTTTGGAAGGAGCAAATCCCACTTGCGCATTGAGACCTTCGATGCTTCCGGGATGGTAAACCACTTTTTCACCCCGATAATCGTGCAAGAACCAGCCTATACCGTAATTCCGAAAATTGGATTGAAGTCCGGCATATAAAGGGTCCATTTCTGGAGCATTTTCTATTGTATGTGACTGAGTTAAATAGTGAAAGGATTCGGATGTGATCAATTGCTTTCCTCTGTAGGTACCTTCTCCGACCAAAAACTCCAAGAAATGTTCCATATCCTCCATGCAAGACCAAATATTCCCTGATGCTCCCATTTGATCGGCCAAATTAAGAGGGTGAGGGATCCACTGATCGTTTTGATACAAATAGGGCGTAGCATAATTGCCGTAGGGCAACACGTCCACCGCCCGAGCAAAACTATGATCCATTTCCAATGGCTTAAAAATACTTTCTGCCACGAACTCACTCCAATGCTTGCCGGAAACAGCTTCGATCACTTCTCCGGCAATCACATAGAGCATATTGTTGTACTCAAAACCGGCCCGAATGGGATGAACCTTTTCAGAATGCGAATAGCGTGAAAGCATCTCTTCAGTGGAAGTGCTATCCAAGGTCCAAAGCAAGTCATTTGAGGCTATGCCCAAATTGTGAAGAAATAAGTCCTTGATTCGGGCATCCTCAGTGATACAGGCATCAGAAAGCTTAAAATCAGCATAATGATCCTTTACCTTATCGTCCCAGTCCAATTTCCCTTGTTCGACCAGCATAGCCATGGCAATTCCTATAAAAGGCTTGGTTGCTGAGCCCAGATTAAAAACCGTATTTCGATCCACCAGAAGTTGATTTTCAATGTTTTTCAACCCATGAACTTCACTGTAAACCAAGCTATCCTGATAATATACGGCCGTGATCATACCGGGAACTTGACGTTGCCTCATACCGGCCAAGACACTTTCTTCAAATTGACTGGAGAGGTCTTGCCCATGGATCGAAAAAACAATACTGATCAGGAAAAACAGAAAAAATGAAGATGTTCTCATCGCTTTTTCTTCTAAGCTTAGTGTTCAAAAGCTAAAGAGTCAATCCCAGAATTCAGGGATTTGACACCTTTGAGAGAAGTGAACCCTAGTTAAGTGAATAGAAAAAGCTATCCCAAAAAACCGCTTCAGAATGTTTGGCCGAAATAGTTTCAAACATTCGTTTTTTGATGGGTTTGGCATTGGGAAGGCTTACCAAAACAAAATAGCTGATGGCAACAATGGCCAGGATAAAAAGGCTTATAAAAACGTAGGAAATAATTTTAGGACAATCTTTCATTCTAAAAAGCATCGGTTTGTAAACCCCTAAACTCCTTATTTTCAATATTTTAATCAATCCCAGAATTCAGGGGTATTTTCCTTACACTTTTTAGAATTTTATTTTTGAGGCATTTCCTTTACTCAAGTTCGGAACTATTTCCTCACAAAGGGCTGCACCTTTCCATAAGTCAAACTTCTCCAAAGCCACTCCAAAGGCCCGAAAAGGAATTTTTTCAGCCAAATAGGACTGATGACCAACTGGAAAACCCAAATGCCCAGTACCAAAAAATACAGTTGATAGTATTCCCATTCTGCATATTGATTGAGTCCGTAGCCAAAGAAAATCAGGGTGCAGATTACCGAATGCATCACATAATTGGTAAAAGCCAATTGACCCACCGCTCTTAACCCATTCATCAATTTTTTAAAATAGCCCTTTTGATAAAGAAGTATGACCACAGAGACATGTGCCATCATGATCAAAATGCGTTGAAAATCATAAATCAGCGGAACCCAGTTGATCGAATGCGTTTCAATATACTTTAAGCCTGCCTCCACAGAGTGGAAGTGAATGGTGTTGTAAACAAAGGAGAATATTACCAGCGGAAGTCCGATTCCGTAGCCTATCCAGATCGTTTTACGGTATTGTGCCTGCGTCCATTTCATGCTGAGGAAGCCCCATTTGAATAGCGCTATACCCAGCATCATCAGTGCCAGCATATCCCAAATCGAAAAAACCAAAAACTTAAACTGACCATCCCAGGCCTTTGGGCGCACATGGCTTGCCACCTCGGCATAGCTCCCTTTCATCAATGCCGTGTTTTCGGCTATTTCCTCTTTGTTGGGAATGTATTGCCGCTGCAGTTCCGTCCAAGTTTCGATGGCAGTAGTTTGGGTCTCAGAAAGAGATGAACCCTGCTCTTGTAATGCGATCACTTCCTTATATTCTAGGTATTTGCCACGAATATCCTGCATGAAAAGCGTATTGGCCACAAAGCCAATAACAGCGACAATTGGCACTCCCATGGCCAGATACTTGGGTTTCATCTTCCGGAAAAGGAAAGCCAACATGCCAATCAAACCATAGAAATATAAAATATCTCCCACCCACAGAATTAGATGCGCATGAGCCAAGCCAAAGAGCGTCAACCAAATCATCCGCTTGTAAAACAGCCAAGTGACCGACTTACCCGTTTTCTCCTTTTTGCTTGTAAAGAGAACAATACCTGCTCCGAATATCATGGAGAAAAGGGCTCTCATTTTTCCCTCAAAAAGGATGATATTGATTGCATGCGTCCAAAAATTGATACTGGAAGTATCTTGTGACCATGGCTCAGAAAAGTACTCCTCCATTGAAAAATAGGGAATATTCAGAATCAAAATTCCCAACAAGGCTACTCCCCTGATGATATCGATGATGGCTATTCGCTCCGTAAAGACGGCAGGTTTCGGAGCCTCTTCAATCAATTCTATTTCTTTGGTAGTTTCGAGTTCCATCTCTTTCTGTTTTAAAAAAAATGAAGATTCATTTATTGAGAGAGAAAAACAATCCCTGAATTCAGGGATTGTGCACTGAGGATCAGCTTCCTAGTTTTGGAAAAAACGCGTCGCATGTTTAAGTCATTTCTAACATTCTTTCTTTTCCTCCTCCTGTTTTCACCGGCTTTTGCCCAAAATTCCTGGCCGGACGGCAGCAAGCTTGAAGGACTTCGTCTGGTACAACGTGTTGAGAATATCCACGTTTATACTTCAGAAAATGCCCAGATGGACAGTCTCAGTTTGGCCTACCTACTGGATGCCAAGAGCTATTTTGATGGGCTTTTTGGATTGGATTTCCCCGTGGCAATTCTGTTTGTTTCCAATGCCGAATGGAATAGCTATGCCTACTATCCGCCACCCGGGATGCCACAGGCTTGGGCTGGAAATATTTTCTTGGGTTCTGATAAATCAATCGTAGCAATGCAGGCAGAGCAGCAACTGAAAAACTTGCCTCAAGCCCAGTTGGCTGAATTGCAATCCCATTTCGGAGAGCCTTTAAACCTGGATTTGTTTTACCGACATAATGTGGCCATCCATGAGTTAGGACATCTCTACCAGTTTTATGAGGGATTTCGGGGACAGCGAAGATGGCTTCAGGAAGTTTTTGCCACTTGGGCTGCCAGAGCCTATCAGCTTCAGTACCAACCCAAACTTGCAGCGGCAACTGTAGCCTATGCGCGAATCGGTTCGGGGCTTCATTTTCCGCAAATCAAACATACCTCCTTGGATGATTTTGAAGCACTTTATCTCAATGGTCTTGGGCCCCAGAATTACGAATGGTACCAATTTCAGTTGTTTAAAAAGGTGGTTCAATTGCATGAGAAGTTCGGGGAAAAGGGGCTTATTGATTTGCGGGAATTTTTGGTCCAAACGGATGTGAGGACTACTGAAAAAATGGAGGATCTCCTGCTTCGAAAAACCTTAGAAGAAAAACTAGGCGAAGAAATGACGGAGTGGCTGTTGATCTGGGAATTTTGAATCTAATTCCAAGATCAAAATCAAAACTGATTTAATTTATAGACCAATTCCGCCGTATTTTTCGCTTCCAGCTTGATCAGCAAGTTTTTGCGATGGGATTCTACGGTATTGAAACTGATATTCAGCTGGTCGCTGATACTTTTGGTGCTGTGCCCTTCAGAAAGCAGCTGTGCAATTTCCTTTTCTCTTGAAGATATCCGGTTTTTGGCCCGAATAATTTGATATCGGTCAGGTTTGGCTCGGAAATACGTGGATTTTATCTGAAGCAGCTTTTCCCTGAGGGAAGTTTCAATCAATTGAATTTCATGTTCTGATTTGTTTCTTATATCAATCCAGGAGCAAAAGACCAAATAAGAGATGGGATCAAACACCTTTGAATCCAAAAGAACTGCATTGTAATTGACGGGTATTTCTTCCTTTTCAAGATTATAAACGGCTGCATTAATATGCAATAACTCCTCTGCAAAAAGATATTCGGGATGGTTTTGTATGGCCTCAGCCTGCGAATTCATGGTCTGGTAGATGTTTTCGATCAGATTAGGCGGAATGATACTGGTGAAAAACACCATTCCGTGTTTTTCAAAATTTTTAAAGGAATGACCCGTTACCTGCTCGATACTCGGGCTGAGATACATAAAATCATGGGTATATAGCCAAAAGAGTCCGTAAAATGTATCCGGCATGGCCTCTAATTCAGCTTGTAGGCCGTCTATTTGATTTTTTTCTGATTCGGATGTAATGGAAAGAGCTTCAGAAATTGACGAAAAGAACATTTTTTGGAACATTAAAATGTTTGCAATCAAATCTTTAGGAAGTTAATTTAATAAGAAAAAGTATTTGTTTAGATTAATTATAAAGATCTGGCACTTTCTTTAGGCTTTTTATCCCTGAATTCAGGGATTGTGTTCAGGGAGATTTTAAAGGATATTGACTTTTTGTCTTTCGAGTAAGACTTGTCCATCTTTTCCTAAACATGATAAGTACTGGTTATGCCTAAATTTTTCCTGATCTTTTCCTGGGTTCTATTGAGTAGTATCGTAACAAAAGCCCAAAAAAGGCTGTTTTTTAGCTCTTTTTCTCCGGAGACCTGGGAGATTTACCTTTCTAAAGATGAGGGAAAAAGTTTCTTTCCTCTCACAGACCAGCCCGCTTTGGATTATGACGCGAAAATTTCTCCGGATGAAAAATGGGTGGTCTTCACTTCTGAGCGAAGTGGGGTTCCGCAGCTTTATGTATTGCCCATTGATGGAGGGGCCGAAGCACGTCGTTTGGTTCAATCGGATTCATTCCAAGATCAAGTAGCTTTTTCTCCCGACGGGAATCAGATTGCTTTCGTTGCCTCTCATGAGGGCAATGCAGACATTTATTTGCTGGATTTTTTTCCGGACTCTACCCAGCATATTGCGCATGCAAAAAACCTCACCAATCATCCAGGAGGGGATTTTCGTCCCAGTTTTTCACCTGACGGCAGGTATCTGGCATTTTCCAGCGACCGTGGTCATGCCATCCAGCCTCATCCGGTTTTCCCTTTTGCCATGTTTCGGATTGGGGATCTTTACAGACTGGATCTGGAGCAAGATGAATTGATACGGCTCACGGAAGAAGCCTATTGGGATGGCAGTCCCATTTGGTCGGAGGATGGAGAAAAAATCTATTTCTACAGTGCCAGGAAAAATAACCAACCCGCTGTTTTCAAAATGAATCATGATGGGACTGACGTGCAGCAGGTGAGCGATTCCGGCCATTTGGGGATTTCCCCGAGTTTGGTTTCCTCGGCAAAAATAGCATATACCACCTTAGATGAACCCGCAGATCGGATTCATAATCTGACCTTGGATTTGGAGACTGGAGCCTTGGATACCCTCTATCGTGGCGAGCTGGACCTCTTCAATCTGCATGGGACTAAATCCGGCCTTTGGGTAGCCCACGGAGCCAAAACAGCCCGGGAAGTTGAGAGTAATCTAGGAGGATTTGCAGGGAATTTGATTGGAGCAGGGTTCCCGAGGATATTTGATCAAGACTCGATGAATTTGGAATTGATTGCAGTTAGACGGGGATTTGTGGCACCTCCTGATCCGACTGGCCCCTACCTCGTATATGAATATTTAGACCTAAATGATCCAGTCAATAGTTTTTTTGAAGCAAGTACTCCCTGGTTTTGGCCTGCTTTGGGATTGCTTCTGCTTGGAATTTTTATGGTCTTTAGAGGGATTTTTCTCGGCATCCATAATCGAAAAAAGGTAAAAATTTGGAAGTTTTTGCTTGCCAGTTTGGTCCTACTCGTAACCTTAATCTTGGTTCTAGGAATTTTTGTAAACTTCTTTTTTATCGATCTGCCAAGTTTCGACCACTTGCTTCCTGTTGCCCTGATTGTTGCGGTAATACTGGGCATTCTAGCTAGTTGGGCTTATTTCAAAAAATCAACCTTGCAAAAACAGCAATCTCTCCGATCTAAGTTATTTGGCTTTCTTTTCATTGGTTTTGCTCCGATGAGTGTGCTGATGGGGTATTTGGGGATTTTTGGAGCTAACTTATTTCAGGTCCAAGCTGACCTGATCCGGGTAAACTATCAGACGCTTGAAACCGAAAAAATCCATGTTTTTGAGCCAAATTATGGAGTTCATCCGGCATTCAGTACCGTAATCGACTTGAAATACCTAGCGGATGGATCGGGCCTGTCTTTCACTACAGGGATTTTTAGGGGAGAAAAAAACAGTAAAGGCACCATTTGGCAGTATGATTTTGAGCAAAAAACTCAATCCAAATTGACAGATTCGGATTGGAATAATGGCTTTGGGGATCTGTCCTTATCTAAGGAGACCTTTGTTTACCGAAGTGACAGGGAGGGTAATAATGATATTTATGTGCAGGAAAATGGGAAAATTCTGAACCTGACTTCCAGCCCTAACAGAGAAAACTTCCCTGTGATTTCTCCGGATGGAAACAAAATCGTTTTTGTAGGCGATCAAAATGGGAAGGATGTGGGCAAAGGGATCAAAACCATGGATTTGTATCTGATCCAGCGCGAGGGCGAAGGCTGGTCAGCACCTGAGCAACTCACCTTTATGCAAAGTCAGACGGGCCATCCCCATTTTTCTCCTGACGGAGAGTGGATCATTTACACAACCGAAGAGTATGGCATCAATGACGAGCAGCCCCTTTCCCAGAGTTTTATGTTCTCCCCGCAGCCCTACGGAGAAATCGTCGCTCTGCGCTTGCGGGATCGCAAAAAAGTCAAACTCACCCATAATAAGTGGGAGGAAGGAGCTCCACTTTGGGTAAGGGGATTGGAGGATTAGCTTTTCCCTTGGCGGACTATTTGGAACGTCTAGTTTGCTTGCTTTTATCCGGGTTTTTCTACTTTTCCCAAATAGACAGAATCCGAAACAAAGGTTTTTTTCATCCTTGTCTTTTCTTGGCTAAAGGCCAGGTAAATATGCCAGGTTTTTTCACTGGGATAGTCTGCTAGGGAAAGAATGGCCTCTCCTTTTTGCCTGGGTTCTGCCTCTTTTTTCCAAACCCGGACCTCCTCTTCCATGCCAATTGCAATCAATAAGGAGCGGTCAGTTGGTAGTGCCGATCCGGTCCAGGAATTATCCGTCCAGGTGAATTTTATCCCTTCCTCTGTCCATTCTGCCGTGGCCCCTACTGCTCCTGTGAGCGTTCCGGCGCTCAATTTCAGCAAACTGGGATCAATGACCTTTTGATCCCCCTCTCGGACAAATGAATTTTTGGCCATATAGGCTACCGCCGCATGATAAGGTTGACGTGCTCCCTGCTTCATTTCCTGAAAACTATACCGAAGTAAGGGAACCAGGGTCCTTAGAAACTGATGGGTTTGCTTCATAACGGATTGAGATAATCGCTTCCTTTTGGAAGTTCGCTTTTTGACTGCCTTGCTTTGTTTGCCGGAAGCTTGCCTTACGTAGGTATTTCCCCCGGATTGGTAAAAAACCAGTCCACCGATTTTTCCAGTAATTCCCTTTAATAAAGGATTGACTACTCTTCCCATGTTCTTAATTGTTGATTTACAACATATTAACATCTTTAAAGGAGGAAACCTATAAAATGTTGAGTTCTTTTTGTAAATAACACCTATTCCTGACTTATATTTTATTACTTCAGATTAAGTAAAATACTGGATATATATTGGTGAGATATTGGTTAGGATGCTGATTTGAGACTATTATTCACCAAGTACTTGGGTGCTCAGGTGGAGGGGAAAAGGTAGGAGATAGTAGAGGAGCGCTAGGCTTCTTAATGCTAGACCTGTCAGGTTTTCAAAACCTGACAGGTCTTTTCAAGGGTTTGCGTGAATATTTCATGAGTTTTTATAAGTTGAATCCAATGCTGTTTTTTATCAAAAAATTGAACCATGGCTTTTACTGCAATTCAACTTAGGACTATCGAATCCATTCTGACCCTATGGAAAGTATCCCACCGTCCGGATGAAGAAGTACGTGATAAGGTGGATTTGGACTATACGGTAAAGGGGCAGGATATATTCCTGGAGGAAATCCGCCCAGTCTATCGGAATCCAGGGGAGATTGGCAGGTATCCTTTTGCTAAAATCAAATTCGAAAAGTCCACCGGGCTCTGGAAAATCTATTGGATGCGGGGTAATCTCAAGTGGTATCCCTATGAACCCAAACCTCAAGTAGGCAATTTGGACTTGGCTTTGGAGGAAATCATGAAGGATCCCTACCATTGTTTTTTTTGGTGAAATCCATCATTAAATACCTTAATTCAAAAAATACCCTATTTAAGGTATTTTTTAACTAATTATTTTTTGGTAAAATTCGATTTAAACTAATCTTTTTATGAGTTCTCATTTTTTAGTGATTGATTTTGAATTTCAAATTCCGGACAAATCCTGTCCCCAGATCTAAAAAATGAGCCTGAAGTTTTCCTAATCGATTAGATTTAAAAAATGAATTTTCCCCTAATGGCAAAAAAGACTACCCAAAAGATTACCAAATCCATGGAAGAAACCCTCTGGGATTCTGCCAATAAACTACGAGGCACCGTAGAAAGCTCGGAATACAAGCATGTCGTCCTCGGATTGATATTTTTAAAGTTTGCCTCGGACAAATTCGAAGAGCGACGTGCCGAACTGATTGCCGAAGGCAAGGAAAAGTACCTGGAGATGAAGGAGTTCTACAACATGAAGAATGTTTTCTTCCTCGCTCCGGAAAGCCGCTGGTCTCATGTGATGGAAAACTCCAAGCAGGATCAGATCGCCCTGATCGTGGATACGGCCCTGCATACCATCGAGAAAAACAACCCTTCCCTGAAAGGGGCCCTGCCGGACAATTACTTTTCCCGACTGGCCATGGACCCAAGCAAGCTGGCTGCCCTCCTGGACACCATCAATAATATCGACACCGTCGGGGACAAGGAAGAAGACGTAGTCGGCCGGATCTACGAATATTTCCTTGGACGCTTTGCGGCTGCTGAGGGCAAGGGAGGCGGGGAATTCTATACGCCTAAATCCATTGTGAACCTGATTGCCGAAATGCTGGAACCCTACAAGGGAAAGATCTATGACCCCTGCTGCGGTTCGGGCGGGATGTTTGTTCAGTCCATCAAGTTTGTGCAGAGTCATCAGGGCAATACCAAGGACATCTCCATCTATGGACAGGAGTTTACCGCGGTGACTTACAAACTCGCCAAGATGAACCTCGCCATCCGGGGCATTGCTGCCAATCTGGGCGAGGTACCAGCCAATACCTTTTTCAGGGATCAGCATCCCGACCTGAAGGCTGACTTCATTTTGGCCAATCCTCCCTTCAACCAAAGTCAGTGGCGGGAGAAAAGCGAACTGGAAGATGATCCGAGGTGGTCAGGCTTTACCACTCCGCCCACTGGCAATGCCAACTATGCCTGGATGCTGCACATGCTCAGCAAACTATCGGAAAACGGTACGGCAGGCTTTGTGATGGCCAATGGGTCCATGAGCTCCAATACCTCCGGGGAGGGAGATATCCGTCGCGAACTGGTCGAAAAGGACTTGGTGGACTGCATGATTGCCCTGCCGGGACAGCTGTTTTACACCACACAGATTCCGGTTTGCCTCTGGTTTGTAACCAAGAATAAGTCGAGACGCCCCCATCCTGAGGATCCTACCAGAGAATTTCGTGACCGAAGAGGAGAAACCCTCTTTATCGATGCGCGCCAACTCGGTACCATGATCGACCGCACGCAGAAGGAACTGACCAAGGAAGATATAGACCTGATCGCGTCCACCTATCACAACTGGAGAAACACCCCCTCGATCCCAACCCCCTCAATCCCCCTGAAGGGGGAAGAAGCGGGTGGGCTTTCCCCCCTTCAGGGGGGCCAGGGGGGCAGGGAGGGCTGGGTGGGTGATATACCCGGCTTCTGCAAGTCCGCTACCCTCTCCGAGATCGCTGCCAACGACTACGTCCTGACTCCGGGACGCTATGTAGGCATCGCTGAAGAGGAGGACAACGGAGAAATCTTCGAGGAAAAAATGATCGAACTGACCGCCACCTTCAAATCCCAACTGGCACAAGCCCAAGAATTGGATCAGGCGATATTGGAGAATTTAAAGGGATTGGGGTATGAGTGAGTGGAAGGATGGGCAATTAAATGAGATTGCAGAAATAATTATGGGGCAATCTCCCAAAGGTGAAGATGTTAACTCATTTGGAAAGGGCGTGCCTTTGCTAAATGGCCCGACTGAATTTGGATACAGTTATCCTTTGCCAATCCAATATTCTGACTCTTGTAAAAAGATAGCACCAAAAGGAAGTATTCTCTTTTGTGTAAGGGGATCTACTACTGGAAAAATGAATTGGGCAAATCAAAATTATGGGATTGGGAGAGGGCTTGCATCAATTACCCATAAAAAAGGTGAGAGCTTAAATGCTTTCTTAAAAGGAATTATTGATTATAACCTTCCTTCTCTTTTAGTATCTGCTACTGGGTCAACTTTTCCTAATGTAAGTAAAGATCAGATTAATGGTTTAAAGATTTCTATTCCCCCTCTCCCCGAACAAAAAGCCATCGCCCATATTCTAGGCACCTTGGATGAAAAGATCGAACTCAACCGCCAAATGAACCAAACCTTGGAGGCCATGGCCCAGGCACTGTTTAAGTCCTGGTTTGTGGATTTCGATCCGGTGTTGGATAATGCCATCGTCCAAGGCAATGAAATTCCGGAGGAACTTCAAGGGAAAGCTGCCAAGCGGCGCCACGTTATTGCGCCTGCCCGCCGTGGCGGGAGCGAGGAACGACCGAAGCAATCTCCCAACGATAAAGGGATAAAGCAATCTCAATCTCTCAAACCCCTCCTCCATACCAATCCCAGCTTAGCGGCTCAGTTTCCTGCATCTTTTGTCTTTAATGAGACACTTGGAAAGTGGATTCCGGAGGGGTGGGAGGTGAAGAAGGTTGAGGATATTGCGATGCCTAGAAAAGGAAAAAATATTACAAAAGACACGGTTGTACCTGGACAAGTACCTGTCGTTGCTGGTGGATTAGAACCATCAACATATCATAATGAATCCAACACAAATGCTCCTGTTATTACTATTAGTGCCTCTGGGGCAAATGCAGGCTTTGTCAATCTCTACCATAATCCAGTTTGGTCTTCAGATTCATCATTCATTGATAACACTGTAACTGATCATCTTTTTACAATGTATTTGTTTTTGAAAGGGAATCAGAAAATCATTTTTGACATGCAGGAAGGAAGTGCTCAGCCCCATATTTACCCAAGGCATATAGGTTCTCTAGAGTTTTGCCTGGCTCCAAAGGCCATACTCGAAAAATTCGAACTGATTATGAACGGTTATTTCAGAAAGATTAAAACTTCTAAAGCTGAGATCGAAACTCTGACCCAACTTCGAAATAGGTTGTTGCCGGAGCTGATTAGTGGGAGGGTGAGGGTTGTAAAAACTAAATAAAAAAAAGATGAAATTCCTTTTTCAAAGAGAACTATTTCGAATAAGAAAGTTTTTAGCTTCAAAGTCATTTGAAATAGCAAGAATTTTTAATGAGCCAATTCTGAAAAAAGAGATGGAGGAAAATCCTTCTATCCTTTCTATGGCACCAAAAGTTTTATTTGATCCAAAAGACTTAAAATTAATAAATCCTTACTTGTCTCAATTAAAAAAGGCAATGCTTGATAAGGATATTTTAAATATTGCAATAACAGGAAATTATGGTTCAGGGAAAAGTACGGTAATTAAGACATTTCAGTACCAAAATCCACAATATAACTACATAAATATTTCATTAGCATCTTTTAAAGAGCAATCTGACAATAATGAACTTGAAAAAAAATTAGAAATAAGTATTTTACAACAAATTTTTTATCATGTAGATCCATCAAAAATTCCAGATTCTAAATTTAAAAGAATCAAAACATATGGATGGGGAAAATTAGGCTTAATTTCATCAGTTTTATTTTTATGGATTTATTCCGCATATGCGATTATTAATTTTGATTTATTAAAATGGTTGAACCCTTCAAATTGGAGATTCAATCAAGACTTTGAAATACTAACACTTGTATTTTATTCTATTTTTATCTCAGGTTTGATATTAATTATGAAAGACATTATTAGAGTCTGGTCAAATTCTAAGATTAATAAAATTAATATTAAAGGTGAATTAGAAATTGGAGAAAAAGCAATTAAATCAGTATTTAACGAACATTTGGAAGAAATACTATATTTCTTTGAAAAAACGAATTTTAATACAGTCATTTTTGAAGATCTTGATCGTTTTGAAAATACACAAATATTTACAAAACTAAGAGAGATTAATACACTCTTGAATAACTTTGAGTCAATTAGTAATAGACGTAAAATTAAATTTATTTATGCTGTAAAAGATGAAGTCCTTACAGATAAAAAGCATAGGGTAAAATTCTTTGATTTAATTATTCCAATAATTCCATTTATTAATCAATCAAATGCATCAGAACAATTAACAAATTTAATTCAGAAAAGCGGATTACAAAATTCACTTTCTCCCGAATTTAAAGACGATATAATGACCTTTATTAATGATATTGACATGAGGTTATTGATAAACATATTTTTAGAGTATAATGTATTTAAAGAAAGCATGAGCCCTGACTTAAATCAAGATCAATTATTCGCTCTGGTGACATATAAAAATCTATTTCCAGAAGATTTTGCCAAATTATATAGAAATGAAGGTGATCTTTATCAGGTTTTAACAGATAAGAATATATACCTTGATTCCCTAAAAGAAAAGGTATTAAAAGAAATTGAATCAATTGAAAATCAAATTAGAGAAATCGAAAAGGAAAAAATTGATAATCTTGAGAATTTGAAAAGAATATATTTTTCTAAAATAATAGAAACCTATCCAAATATTACCGAAATATCTTTATCAAGCTTAATTCCAATTGGAGAATTACTTAAAGATGAGTATTATAACCAATTAGTTGAATTAAATGAAGTGCCCTATTACTTTACTCAACATTATTCAGACACCCATTACAGAAAAAAGCGCGGCAATTTAAGGTTCTCGGAGGTTGAAAACTCAATTTTCTCTGATAAATCCTACAATGAGAGGAAAGAAGCAATTCGAGATAAAGACAATAATCTAATTAATTTAAGAAACAAGATAAAATCCTTAAACCAAAGCTTAATTAGCTTTGAATCTTTGAGTTTGGCTGATATTTTTCAAGAAATATCTCTAGAAGATTATTTGTTTGGAGACACTGATAATGATTTGGTTAAAAATTTGATAATCAATGGTTACTTAAATGAAAACTATCAAAATTATATATCCATTTTTCACGATGTTAGCATAACAGAAAGTGATTTCAAATTTTATAACACATTATTAACAGGAGGTAAACTTCCTTTTGATTTCAGATTAACCAAAATAGAAAATTTAATAAAGAAAATAAGCAAAAAGTACTTTTCTAGATATTCAATACTCAATTTTGATGTTTTAGATTTCTTGATTGTCGAATCAAATTACTTAGAACAAAGGAATCTGGTTTTTAATTATTTGTCATCTGGAAATGAAAACGCCATTAAATTTATCCATTCTTACATTAATAGAGATAAGAACTTAGATAGCTTTATAAATATTATTTGCAATTCTTGGGAAGGCTTTTGGGATAACATTAATTCCATGAATTTTACAATTGAAACAAAGGATTTATATTTTAAGCATATTATAGAATTTGGTGAAGTTGCGGACGTAATTAAATTTAATAATGGCACACACTCTTTAATTGAATTCATTCAAGATAGGGGCAATTTTTTCGAACTTGTTAACAATGTTATAAATAAGCAAAAAGTTAAAATAATCTTAGATAGGTTAGATATAAAATTTCTAAAAATAGAGCGACAAGACTCATTAAATAAATGGATTTTTGATTATGTATATGACAATAATTATTACGAAATAAACATTCATAATATAAATATTTTATTAAACAATAATATAAACAATAGCTCTATTTATACGAGCATATATAATTCAGATTTGCTCGCCTTGTTACACTACGTTAAAACTAATATTAATCATTTTGTCAGTAAAGTACTATTGATGTATAGTGAATCTATGCAAGAGTCCTCTGTTGCACTAATAGACCTTTTAAATAACTCTGATCTAAATCTAGATTTAAAACATAGAATTATAAAAAAACAAAATGGTTTTGTGGAACAGCTTTCTGAGATCTCCAATCTAGAGGTGAAAAAACTATTATTGAAAGAATTAAAAGTAATTCCCGAATGGATGAATGTTGTTGACTATTACAATTCATTAGAGAATGAGACGGACTTAGATGATATATTATTGGACTACCTTAATAATTTAGCTGTATTCAAAAAACTAGAAGACTCAACAATCAGCCCAGTTAGTAATGCAACAAATGATGAGGTTGAAGGGTTAGTTGAAAAAATTCTTCAATCAAGTAATTTAAGTGATGAAAGTTTTATTGCTTTAAGAAAATCTGTTCCATTTGAATACGCATGGCTTGATTTTGATAAACTCTCTGAAGTGAAAGTTAAATATGCTATCGATTCAAAGTTAATTTATTTGGATATTGATGGTGCCAAAAAATTAAATGAAACTTATCCTGAACTTAGGATAAGTCTATTTGAAAAATACCAAAATGAATTTTTTGAATATTTCTCCGATTTGGATGTTTCTGCAGAAGAAATTGTGCAATTATTAGATTCAAATGAATTTGAATTCAAGAATAAATTTGAACTTATTAAAGTAATGAATCAAAGTCTTCTAATTGAAAATTCTAAAATTGCTAGTCGTTCGTGCGATATTTTGGCAAGTTCTGAGTACTATCCTTTAAGTTTTGCTCAACTTGAATTTATGTTTAAATTTAATCTTAATTGGGAATCTAAAATAGAAATGTTGATTACTCACTTCAAAACACTAGACTTTGATGAAATTCAATCTCTTTCAAAAAGATTGACTCCAGATGGTTATTACTCTAAATTATTCCAAAAACAGAAAAAACCTACTTTTGATAAAAACGCTTATAATGAAGCTTTTTTTGAGTTGTTAGAGAGTAAATCCTTTATAAGGAGCTTTGGTATTAGTCCTTGGGATAAAAATAAGTATAGGGTAATAGCAAATTATTAATAGCTAGAACTTTTCTATTTTAACTAATGAAATCCACCGAATCCCAACTAGAACAGGTATTTATCTCGCTTTTGGGGCGCAGGGTTATCCCTACGTGCCCGGGGAAGAGATTGTCCGATCCCAAGAGGAAGCATCCTAACCCAAAAAAGGGAAAGAACTAAAAGGCTTGCAAAATCAAGATTTAAAGCTCATTTCTATCGTCCTTTTCCAAAGTATTGTATCTTGGCTATATGATCACACGAATTGAAATACAGGGCTATAAAAGTATTAAGTCGCTGGAAATTGACCTAAGACCCATCAATATTTTATTGGGAGGAAATGGGGTTGGAAAAAGCAATTTCATTTCGATTTTTTCGCTAATCAGGAATATCTACAATCAGAATTTTCAGAACTACGTCCAAAAAAAAGGCGGGCCTGATAGCCTCCTACATTTTGGAAGGAAGACTACTGATGCGATTTCCCTTGCCATTTTTTTTAAAGATAAATTAAATTATGAAAACAAGTTTTTGGTAGAGTTGGAATTGGGGCAAAACAACTTGTTTATCAGGTCTATTTCGACCGGATATAAATGGTCCACTGGCTGGAAGGAAATAGAATATGAGCGGAATATCGCTGAGTCTAAGTTTTCTGAGATCAAAGGCACTCAGGCACCGCATGTAAACAAAAGATTAAAAGAATTTGATGTTTACCATTTTCATGATACCAGCGACACCTCACCCATTAAAGGGTTGTCTGATCTCAAGGACAACCATTATTTAAAACGGGATGGGTCCAACTTAGCGGCATTTCTCTACTACCTCAAAATGAAAGAACCCAAACATTTCAAAAGAATTGAAATGATGGTTAAGTCTATTGCGCCATTTTTTGACCGATTCGATCTTGAACCGAACTTCCTCAATGAAAATAAAATAGAGCTTGAATGGAAGGAAGTTGGCTATCCTGACAGCTATTTTAATGCCTATCACCTTTCTGATGGTACGTTGAGATTTATTTGTTTGGCGACCCTGCTTATGCAACCCAATCCACCGGAAACCATCATCATCGACGAACCGGAACTTGGTCTTCATCCTGTTGCAATCAACAAATTGGCTGCAATGATTAGGAAGGCATCAGAAAAAGTACAGGTTATTCTATCTACTCAATCTACCAATCTGATCGATAATTTTAGCCCGGAAGACATCATAGTAACGGATCGGGAGGGAAGTGAATCTGTATTTAAGAGGTTAAGGAGTGAAGACCTTTCTTCTTGGTTGAATGATTATACACTTGGAGATTTGTGGGGGCAAAATAAACTTGGAGCACAACCCTACAGCGTTTGATGAAGCGATTAGTTTTTATTGTTGAAGGGGACACAGAAATAATTTTAGTCCAAAATCATATCGTTCCCTATCTGATTGGATTAGGTTTCACTATTTCAATGCATGCTCAGACGATCACAACCAATCGAAAGCAACACAAGAAAGGAGGGGTTACAGATTATGCCAAATTCAAGAACGAGGTAATCCGAACTTTTGCCCAAGGAAATGTGATTATTACCACGCTGATAGATTTTTTCAGACTTCCGAATGACTTTCCCGGATATACTTCCAATTCTAACCTAATTCATCAAGTCGAGGCGTCGATTCATGAGGATTTTGGAAACAATCCAGATTTTATTCCTTACATCCAACGCCATGAATTGGAGGCATTGATGTTTTCGGGAAGGGAAGGTTTTGAATTGGTGATAGATCAAGGTGATCAACTAGCAAAAATTGATCAAATTCTGAATACCTACTCTAATCCGGAGGATATCAATAACGATCCTGAAACAGCTCCATCTAAGCGGTTGATCAAGATTTTCGGATACGACAAAACAGGAGACGGCGAAATGATTTTGGAAATGCTTGGGATTGACCAGATGCTTCAAAAATGCCCAAGATTTAAAGAGTGGATTGATAAACTCATTCAAAAACTTTCGGAATGAAATTCACTGAATCCCAACTCGAACAGGTATTTATCTCGCTTTTGGAAACGCAGGGTTATCCCTATGTACCCGGAGAGGAGATTATCCGATCCAAGGAGGAAGTTCTGATTCGGGAGGATTTGCAGCGATTTCTCAAGGAGCAGTATGCCGAGGAGCGAATCACTCCCAACGAGATTTTTGGTATTATCCGTGATCTGGAAAAGTTGCCTGCCTCCGATCTCTACGAGACCAACAAAACCATTATGCATTGGGTGCGGGATGGCTTTCTGCTGAAGCGTGAAGACCGAAAGCAGAAAGACATCTACATTTCCCTGATTGACTATCAGCATCCCGAGCGCAATATTTTCAAATTTGTCAATCAGTTGGAGATCCAAGGCTTTGAACGCCGGATCCCTGATGGGATTCTTTATATCAATGGACTACCCTTGGTCGTATTTGAATTTAAATCTACCATCCGGGAGAGTGCCACGCTTTTTTCGGCCTATGATCAGCTGACCAATCGCTACCGAAGGGATATCCCGGACCTGTTTAAGTACAATGCCTTCTGCGTGATCTCCGACGGGGTCAATACCAAGGGGGGAAGCTTCTTTGCTCCTTATGAATTCTTCTATGCCTGGCGGAAAATCGAAGGTTTGGACAAGGAAATTGATCCAAAGACCGGAAAGTCCACCCAAGTCCATGGAATTGACAGTCTCTACACCTTGGTCAAGGGTATGCTGGATCAAAGGCGACTGATCGATATCATTCATAATTTTATTTACCTCCCAGATACCTCTAAGCGGGAGGAGAAGATCGTGTGCCGCTATCCTCAGTATTATGCAGCGACCAAGCTTTTTGAAAATATCAAACTCCATCAGCATCCCCATGGAGACGGCAAAGGTGGTACCTACTTCGGGGCGACGGGCTGTGGGAAGAGTTTTACCATGCTCTACCTGACTCGATTGTTGATGAAGTCTGTGGACTTTGCCAGTCCGACCATTGTGCTGATTACCGACCGAACGGATCTGGATGATCAGTTGAGCGGACAGTTTACCAATGCCAAGCGCTTTATCGGGGATAATGTGATCAAGAGTGTGGGAAGCCGGGCCGAGTTGCGGGAAGAACTCAAAGGGCGAAACAGCGGAGGGGTATTTCTGACCACCATCCACAAGTTTAATGAAGACACCGAGCTCCTGACCCAGCGCAGCAATGTCATCTGTATATCTGATGAAGCCCACCGCAGTCAGACCAATCTCGATCAGAAAGTACGGATCACCGAAAAGGGCGTGAAAAAGAGCTTTGGTTTTGCCAAGCACCTCCACGACTCCCTTCCCAATGCGACCTATGTGGGCTTTACCGGTACTCCGATCGATGCGACCATGGATGTGTTTGGAGAAATTGTAGACAGCTATACCATGACCGAGTCCGTGATGGATGAGATCACGGTACGAATAGTTTATGAGGGCAGATCCGCTAAGGTGTTGGTGGAAAACCAAAAACTCCAAGAGATCGAGCAGTACTACAAAATGGTCGCGGAAGATGGAGGGAATGAATACCAGATCGAAGAAAGCAAAAGACAGATGGCCCAGATGCGGACGATCTTGGGGGATCCGAGCCGAATCCAAGCCATTGCGGTTGACTTTGTACACCATTACGAAGATCGGGTAGCAGAAGGCAGCACCATTGCTGGCAAGGCCATGTTTGTATGCAGTACCCGGGAGATTGCCTATCAGTTATATCAGGAGATTTTAGCACTTCGCCCAGACTGGGGAGAGATCCGGATCACTGAGCCGGGCACAGAACTTTCGGAGAAAGATAAGCGAGAGCTCAAGCCTTTGGCGAAGCTGAATATGGTCATGACCCGAAGCAAGGATGACAAACAGGAGCTTTGGAACTTGCTGGGGACGCAAGAATATCGAAAGGAGCTAGATAAACAGTTTAAGAACATCAAGAGCAATTTCAAGATTGCCATCGTAGTAGACATGTGGCTTACTGGATTTGATGTACCCTTTTTAGATACCATGTATATCGACAAACCCCTGCAGCAGCACACCTTGATTCAGACCATTTCGAGAGTTAACCGGAAGTTTGAAGGAAAAGAAAAAGGCTTGGTGGTGGACTACATCGGGATCAAGAAGCAGATGAATCTGGCACTGAAGCAATATTCCAAAGTGGACAGCCAGAATTTTGAAGATATCGAACAGTCCATTGTGGTGGTCAAAGATCACCTGAATCTGCTGGAGGCTGTCTTTCATAAATTTGATTCCGGAAAGTACTTCGAAGGAAGTCCTTTGAAACAGCTAAACACCCTGAATCAGGCCGCTGAATTTGTCCAGCTCACCCAGCAATTGGAGCGGAGATTTATGAATTTAGTGAAGCGGATGAAGGCAGCATATGACATTTGTTCGGGAAGTGCTGTGTTCAGCAATTTTGAAAAGGATCGAATTCATTTCTACATCGCGGTGCGATCCATTGTCTTTAAACTCACCAAAGGAGAAGCTCCGGATACCGATCAGATGAATGCCAGGGTGAGAGCGATGATTCATGAAGCTATCATCAGTGAAGGTGTAGAGGAGATTTTTAAACTGGGGGAAGAAGATGAGAAAGAGGTAGATATTTTCGAGGCGGACTATTTGGCTAAAATCGACAAGATCAAGCTTCCAAATACCAAGATCAAGCTACTCCAAAAGCTGTTGGCCAAGGCTATCGATGCTTTCAAGCAGGTAAATCGCGTGAAAGGGATCGAATTCTCTAAGAAAATGCAGCAGCTGGTCGAGAAGTACAATGAGCGCAAGGAGGCTGATGTTTTGAGAAGCGAGGTATTGGAGGAATTCACAGATGAAATCATAGACCTCTACTATGCTATGAAGAAGGAGAAAGACTCTTTTGCCGAGTTGGGGATTGATTTCGAGGAAAAGGCCTTTTATGATATTCTCAAAGCCTTAGCGATCAAGTATGACTTCGTGTACCCTGAGGACAAATTGATTCACTTGGCCCAGCAGGTAAAGGATGTGGTAGACGATAAGGCCAAGTACACCGACTGGAGCAAGCGGGATGATATAAAGGCAGAACTCAAAGTGGATTTGATTATTCTATTGGCAGAAAACGATTATCCTCCGGTAGATCGGGACGAGGTGTACAAGGAGATTTTTGAGCAGGCGGAGAATTTTAAGAAGTATAACTCCTAGAAAGAGGAAGGATTTTGCAAGGCTGGTACTTATCTTTTTGTCTATTTTCTTTTCCAATACATTGTTTTAAAAAGATTGCCATCGGCTGGCTTCAAAGCAACTTCAGGCATCATTAGATTTTTTATTCCAGACTTTAGGCTCAAAAATCAATAAAACCAATTCTTCTTCCAGCCCAGATCCTGGGAAGCATAGATACTGGATTTTCCGCTGGCTACATAGGCGGCCTAACAGGCAATACCCAGATAGATTCCAACTTCCCAGCCAAAGAGTTCGGGCAAGTTGAAGCCCATTGGTTTATTTTAAGTCAAAGTCAGGCTTGAATCAAAAATCCCTTTTATTAAAAACCCGGGCTGTTGAAATAGTGGGAATCAATATCCAAAGAGCCAATGAACCGATTGCCACCGACACTCCTGATCCAGATGAGAAAAACTGCTGGAAAAAGGCTCCTGTATAGCCCATCAAAGCCGAAATGTCCAATTGCATCAGCATTAGAATTCGTCCCAAATCTACGGGGTTGAGCATGACAAGTGCCAATGTCGTTTTTTCCAAAGGATAATCCGCAAAGCTGTAAATGATGTACAAGACCAGTCCGTCGTAAACTAGGGAAAAGTAAATCCAAAGGGCCAGGCTAAGCCCAATTGCTTTCGCTTTATCCCTGGAAAGTACACTTGCCCAGAATGCAAATCCCGTGAACACGGTACTTAAAATGACTCCAACAGCCAATAGGGTCAACAAACTACTATCAGCTCCCCAGAGAATCATCGGCAATCCAAATCCCAATATCAGGGAAAGGCTCAGCATAATTATTACTGCCAAAAGTTGGCTACTAATCACGTGAATGCGCTTCACCGGCTGCGCAAGCATCAGTTCTATAAACTCCAGATTATTGTAAAAATGAGTGGTGGCAAACACTGCCGAGATGAGTGGGATAAAAAGGATCATGATGTTCATCAGACTGAGAGAAACTTTGCTCAGGTCGTCTGAAACTTGGTAAATCGAAATCGCCACCAAGGCCAAAAACACGGTATAGATGATGGCAAAGCGGGATTTAAGAATATCGTAAAGTGCGTATTTCAGTAACTTAAACATGGCTCAATTGGGGATTAGTTGACTTTTTTTTTAGGGTCCACTCCATCAGCCTGGCGATGGCAGGGGAAAACTTACTTTCTCCGGTGATTTCCTTCAGTTCCTCTATGGTATCGGAGAAAAAGACCTCGCCTTCGTAAATGTAAACGGCCCGGTTGGTGAGTTCCTCCAGGTCACTTAGAATATGGGAAGTAATCAGAATCAGCTTTCCTTTTTCGCGTTCCTTTTTGATTTTGGCTTTGAACAATTCCACGGCAATCGGATCCAATCCGGCTGTAGGTTCGTCAAGAATGAGGATTTCCGGATTGAAGAGAAATGCCAAGGCCGCGGAGACTTTTTGTCGGGTTCCACCTGAGAGGGTGCCCAGTGCTTTTTCTTTCATCTCTTCCAATCCAAAAGCCTCCATCAGGTCCAAATCGTAAGTTTTGATCTCAGGACGCATGTCCTTCATCATAGAGAAAAGCTGTCCTATCTTCATATTGGAGGGGTAGTGGCCGATCTGAGGCATATAGCCGATCTGCTTGCGGTAGGTCACGTCACCTTTGATGGATTGGCTAGCGACAGTGATGTCTCCACTGTCCGGGATGACCATGCCGAGGATGGTTTTGATGAGTGTGGTTTTGCCTGAACCGTTTGGACCCATTAGGGCGTAGCTGTTGCCTAGCTCAAACTCCAGATTGAATTCCTTTAGCACCTGTAGCTTGCCAAACTTTTTGGATATGTTTTTAACCGAAATCATAGGGTCGCATTTTAGGGGAGTGATCGATCATTTCATTGGGAGTCATGGTGGGAAGGATTTTCTCCATCTTATCGAGAAGTGTCACCATAAAACTCCGCCAAAGCATCACCGAAGCGGGGATTTTCTCAACAATCACACTGTATAAGTTGATGGGACGATAGGGCACATCACCGATTTTGTCACGGTTGAGATCATAGCCCTCGTACTTGTCCCAGTAGTTTTCTTTTAATTCGTTGAGAACCGTATTTCCATTGGTACTGATGTCAAAAGTGTTTCTAGTAAAGTTATTAGCCTCAAAGAGATTTTGGTCACAACTCGCCATCAGCTTGAGTGCCCAGCCGTTTTCCTTAAAGTTATTGTCCTTAAAGTCGATTCGGCTGCTGCCCTCCATGTAGATTCCCACTGTGTTTTTTTGAAAGACATTCCCGATCACTTTGCTATCGGAAATATCTTTGAGGAGAATCCCATAAGCACTGCTGCCCCAGTTTTCTTCAAAGCGGTTTTCCTGCATGGTTACGTTTTTGGTGTACATGACCGCTACTCCGGCACCATTTCTCCGGAAGGTATTTTTCAAGTAGGTATTGTCATGAGCAAACATGAAATGTAGGCCATAGCGCATATTTCCATGGATCAGGTTTTCTTTGGCCAGGGAGTTGGTCACAAATTCCAGGTAAATCCCATCCCGGTGACCCGAAACCTCATTTTTTTCAATCAGGTTGTCCTTGCATTTCCAAAGGTGAATACCATTTCCAACCTCAAACTCTCGTGAAGCAGAAGCTTTGATCTTGTTGTTTCGGATGGTTAGGTGAGAGGAGTTGGAGAAGTGAAGTCCAAAGAAAGTCTCTTCGAGTATATTGTTTTCGATGACACAGTTTTTTGAATCAAAGAATTTGATCGCGGCTGAATCATCCATATTTGACTTACCTGTGTTGATAAATTTCAGCCCCCGGATCAGCACGTTTTCGGCAGCTACCAGGAAAATATTTCCTTTGCCTTCACCGTCCATCACGGGGTAATTTTCCCCGATCAGACTCAGTGGCTTTCGGATTGTCACCGCTGAAGCTTGGTAATTTCCCGGAGAAAAAAACAAAGTGTCCCCTGGTGTTGCACGATCCACCGCAGCTTGAATAGATTGACCGGGCTTGAGGATGATCTTGGCCGCCTCTGCAGAAAACCCTAGAAAGATCAGCGTCAAAGCCAATAGAAAGAGTCGTTTCATGGCTATTTGAATTGAGTGGTGAGCTCTCCCCAAGCGAGGTAAACGCCCCCATTTTTGGTTTTAAATTCTTCCAAGAGGTCAAACTCCGGAAATGCCACGACATTGGAAGCCATAGGCGTTTTGAAGTCTGGTGACTTGAGGTAATGGGCGAAATTGGCATCGATCAAGGTACCGGGATTGAGGTAGTCCATGACGAGTATATGCTTAAAAGTCTGGGCTTTGCCCTCTTCAGAATCCATATAGCCCATCATACAGTTGACATCGTCAAAGATGAAAATCTTTCCTTTCTCAGTGACCAGTTCGGCTCCATATTTGGGATCCATGAGGGTCATTTTACAGTGATGGCAGGCATCCTGGCCCAAGAGGATGGGTCTTGGTTCAGAACTACAAGCTGCCAGTATCAGAAGAGAAATCAGTACTATCGGTAATCGTTTCATAGCAAGGGTTAATTAATGGTCATTAGGTCATTTAATCGATAAATTATTTTCCTTTTCGATCAAGGAACACCGCCAGAATCATCAATCCTGCACCTCCCATCAAAATCCAACTACCGATATCCGGGCCTGAATAAGCGAGAAAATTGAGGAGTTGTTTGTATCCAATGAGGGGTGGCTGGTAGCTCATGCCTTCTACTTTGATGGCGGCTTTGGGGTCAAGCTCGTGTCCGTATTCATAGCCCCAACGGTACATATCTATCAGGATGGCAATGCCAAAGAGAGTAATCAGTCCAAGGAAGGAATAAAGAGACCACTTTTTCCCAATCAGAAAAAAAGCGACTCCCAAACCGATCATTGCTCCCATGAAATATTTCAGGTAGGTGAATTCGGGAAACATCTCTACTCCGATGTGCCTCATTCCGATGTAGTGGTTGACCCCGTTGATCTGATCCACATTGCCACTGAGATGGTCTATCCAGATTTTCATATTCAGTCCTTCTGGATATTGTGGAGCCCAAAGGCTGATCTGCCAAAGCGGAGTGAAATAAGCGGGAACCAGAGTCAACACCGCTAGTAAAAGTAAGATCCGGTTGGAGGGACTAATGGATTTCATAGTTTTTGGGGAGAAAATCGCCGGTGGAATTTCCACCGGCGAAAGTGGATTGGTTTATTCAGCAACTCCGGTTGAGTATTTCAAAGGCACGTTTGTTCCTTTGGGGGATACTCTCAGGTAGCCCTGCATTTCTTGGTGAAGTGCCGAGCAGAAGTCTGTACAATAGAATGGGAATACTCCTACCCGATCGGGAACCCATTTCAGGGTGGATGTTTCACCCGGCATGATCAAAAGCTCGGCAGTATTGGCACCTTTGATGGCAAATCCATGAGGCACATCCCAGTCTTGCTCGAGGTTGGTCACATGGAAGTACACTTCGTCACCCACGTTCACCCCTTCAATATTATCAGGACGGAAATTGGAACGGATAGAAGTCATGTAAACATGGATTTCGTTCCCTTTGCGCTCCACCCGCGCATCATTAATCCCTTTCAGAGCTACAGGACTATGGTTTTTCTCAATTGGATAGAATTTCACCTGTCGATCCTTGATCAAGGAGGCTGGGAAAGCCTCTGCATAGTGGGGTTCGCCTATGGTTGGGAAATCAAGCAAGAGTTGCATTTTGTCACCGGAGATATCATACAACTGAGCTGAATGCGCCAGTTCAGGACCGGTGGGTAGGTAGCGGTCTTTGGTGATTTTGTTGTATGCCACTAAGTATTTGCCATGGGGCTTTCCGGTTGGTCCACCGGGGATACTCAGGTGACCTACAGAATAATAAGTAGGAGCTCTATCCAAGACTTCAAGCGTTTCTATGTTCCACTTCACAATCTCTGAAGACACAAACATGGAAGTATAGGCATTTCCTTTTCCATCAAACTCGGTATGCAATGGGCCTAATCCCGGCTTTTGAACTTCTCCATGAAGTACAGATTCGTATTTCAAAACAGGCATGCCGTTGAAATCACCTTCGAAATCTTTGTTTTCGATTGCGGCCAACATTTTGGTAAATGAGAATACCGGGATAATTGCTGCGAGTTTGCCGGAACCTATGATATATTCTCCGGTAGGATCGGTGTCAGTTCCATGCGGAGACTTTGGACAAGGAATGAAATAGACAATATCCTTGAGGACGGTGGGATCCAGAGTCAAGACTTCCTCCTTGATGGTGGAAGTAGCCGAATGGGTTTCTTCATCCCATTTGTTGTGGGCATATTTCACTTTTTTCTTGGTTCCCTGCCCAGCTTTTATGTACTCCTCCGCTTTTTTCCAGTTGACAGCCATGATGTAGTCCTTATCCTTTTGCGAAGCATTTACTTCCAAAAGGGTATGAGCCATCTCTGTATTATAAGTGGAGAAAAAGAACCATCCATGCGATTTGTTTTTACCGGCTCGGGCTAAGTCAAAATTGAAAGGGGGGGCTTCAATCTGGAAGGAAAGGTCCATGTCACCCGTTTCCGGATTTACGCCAATGAATGAAATATAGCCTTTGAAATTGTCCTTGTAGGAATCAATGGAGACATCTTGATTGTCCCCTACCGGAACAGAAAAGCGGGTTCCTGCCACGACATACTCGGTATTCTGAGTAATAAACGGAGAGGAGTGATTTCCGGCGGAGTTGGGAATTTCGATTATTTCTACGGTTTTGAAGCTGTTCAGATCCACCCGGGCGATACGAGGAGTATTATTGGCATTGCCAAAGGCCCATCGGGCATCATGTTCTGCATTGGTAGTAGAGATAGCGATGTGGTGCAAATCATCCCAAGGCACAAATCCATTTGCCGTGTTGAGCATAGGTTTTGACTGTTCGGAAAATCCCCAGCCATTTTCTGGGTTCACAGAGAAAACAGGAAGGATTTTCAAGACCCGACCGGAGGGAAGACCCACAACGGACATTTGACCATTAAATCCACCGGAGACAATGTTATAAAATTCATCATGTTGACCAGGGGCCACATAAACTTTGGAGGCGGCATCTCCTGTGATGGCGGTTTGTGCGCCTTTTGGCTTACATCCCGGTGCTACTGCCGCTATTAAAAGTCCGGCGGCAAGGAGCCAATTGTTTGTTTTCATTGGATTAAAGTTTAATTGGATTATTGGATGGCAGCATCACGCTGACCAGCTTTTTCTTCATCATTTTTTCTCATGTATTCCAGAATTCCACGCGCATCATCAGCCGTGATGTTTTGATTGGGCATTCGGGTAAGACACTCTTCCAAAAGCTTTTGGGCCTGAGGGTCTTGATCCAGCATCACATCCACATTGGTAATCATGTTCATGATCCATTCAGGTCTGCGTCGGTTGGTTACCCCCTGAAAACCGGGGCCTACCAAACGCTTGTCATTCAATTGGTGGCAGGCGGTACATTTCATATCTACAATGGCTTTGCCTTTTTCTGCCAGTGAGGCATCGACATCTGCACCGATGTCCACTGATTTGAATTCTCCGATTCCTTTGGGATCAGCTGTAGGGGCAACAGCTTCTGCGGCAGGAATATTTGATTTGGAGGAGGAGGTTTTGGATTCACTTCCGCCGCTGCAAGAGGTCAGGATCATCGCTACGATGCCCAAAGACCAAAACATCATTTTTTTCATAGTTTGAATGTTCAATTGACTTGGATTAGAGGATTGTTTGAATTGTTGCTTGAGATTATAATTGGCTGCAAAAAGGCTAGCAAAGGATAGGGTAAGCCCGAAAGGGAATAATGCCGAAAGGACAACTAGTCCGAAGTGATACCAAGAGAGATATCCCCACTCAAGCCATACCATTGTTCCCTGCCCAAACAGCAAGAACTCAGTACCAAAAAAGGCAATGGAAACCAGTGTCCAGCCGATTTTGGAAGAAATGGAATTTGGTAGGTGACCTTCTGCAATGGCCTTTCCGGCAAGTCCCAAACTCATAAAGCCTAATAAAACCAGATGTAAAAAACCGATTACATACATCCGGATTGTATATGAAATCACAGCTACTTCTGGAAAAGTCAGTAAAGCTTGAAGCAGGGCTTTTGCTATAAGGGAAATCATCGCGATTCGAATCAGGAATAAAGGAAGTCCCGATAAATAAAGCAGGGGGATGGTCCTCCAGATTTTTCGAATCAGCATAAAGTAGGCAAAGGCCTGGAGCCAGACTGCCAGGGAATTGATCCAAAAAAACACCGGTGTTGGCTCAGCCCAAGTGATTACTAGTGCAAAAGTCAATACCACAGAACCTAGCAAGATCACTTCCTCAATACCGGAAAAAGGGATCTGAATACCCCTTTTTTCAGCAAAAAAAACGAGTAGACCAAGTGTTCCTAGGACAAACCAACCGTTGAGTTGAAAGTGCAAAAACCATTGGATGGACATAAAATACAGCTCATGCATCCGGCCCAGGGTGGTAGTTACAGGTCCGAGAGCCCAAAGCCCAAATGTGGAAATCAGATATCCGATCAAAGACCAACGAATCAAGCGGATACCCGGGGTGTTTGTTCCTTGGCGGAGTGTATGCCAGAGCTTGGCGATAAACCCATACGAAAGCAGTACGAATAGAGTGGAGAATGTGATACTTGCTGTGCCATAACCCTGTACCGGAAAGGAAAAGAGCATGCCGAGAATCGAAATTAAAAGAGCTATAAACAGCAATCCGTATTTTTTCACATAGCTTCCTTTGTCCTCCAGACTGAAAATCATGGCACCCATCAGCATCATAAATCCCCATCCCAACAATGCGATATGCGAATGGGCATGAAGAAGATGACGATATTCCAGGATTGGGATTTCCACCACATGAAAGGACCGCATGCTCAGACCAAAAAGAGATGCAACAAGGAAAAATCCAAGTGCCCACCGGGTCCAAATGCGTGTAAACAATTCGTTGTGTGTTGAAAAGCCCATGATATTCAGACAAAAAGTTTTTTTATTTAAGGATTTAATTCAGAATAAAGAACCAGTGCTTTTGGAAACAAGACATTGTTCTCTAAATGGATGTGCGTATGGAGATCCTGTTCAAACTCCTGAAGCATTGAAAATGCCACCCGATACGTCTGACAGGCATCAGCAGGAGGCGTATATCCTTGGGTCAGGGAATCGATCCGTCTAAAGCGTTCACCTTCGGTATCATGCTCCTCTTCCATCATCGCAATGGGGTTTTCGATATGGCCAAAATGTGGCTTGGAAAGTGGGAAATCGCTATGTTTTGCCTCTTCCATGGCCTTTATATAGGGGAATAGGATAAACTCTTCTTTTTTCATATGAATGGTCAGCGCATCTGCTGCTTCAAAAAATTCCTGGCAAACAGCAGTCAATTCTGGATGGCGATCACCGTGCACCCGCTCGATCTTTTCAAGGTAAAATTTCAAAGCCGGGATGGTTTCTTCCACATACTTATGATGGACACTCACGATATGGTCAATGAGCCGACTGAGGGACATTTCCTGATAGGGGGACTGATCCGCCACCTGCATGATGGCCTCCAGTTTCTCGACCACTTCCTCGATATCCAGTCCACGGGTAGAGCAGGCATCACTGAGCTTGACCGCGCCTTTACAACAGAAGTCGATTCCATACTCGGTGAATACTTTGGCGGTGCGAAAGTTTTCCGCTACGATTTTACCTACTTTCTTTTCTGCGATAGTTGCCATATTAATTGAATTTAAAGGATAAATTTATCTTTTATTTTGGTAAATTTTTTTAGGTTTTTAGAAAACTTACCCCGGTGTTTATGCTTAGAGCCATATCCTGTAGGGTAGTTGTCATCATCATACCAGTCAGGTGGTCTCGGATGGCCTTAAACTTATGGTGAACCGAACAGGGATGCTTTTCCGAACATTCCTGCAATCCCAGTGCACATCCTTTGAAAATGGAATCTCCGTCAATCACCTGCACGATACGATAAAGGGGGGTTTTCCTTCCCTCATCACTGATTTCAAAACCTCCATTGGGTCCTTTGATAGACAAAAGGAGATTTTCTCTGACCAAGGTTCGTAGGATTTTGGCTGTAAAAGCCTCCGGTGAATTGGCCGCAAATGCGATTTCTTTCAGCCCAGCCCTTTCCTGACCTTCTGGCAGAGTGGCCAAGAAAACCATGGAGTTGATTGCGTATTTACAGGCCTTGGAAAACATCTATTCTCTGATTGATGAACCAAATGTAAATGAAAAATAATAAAAGATAAAAATATCCGGTAATATTTTTTAAATATTCCTTCCTCTGTAAAAAATCAATTTGGTCAATTGCCAACCTTGAATGATTGTTACCATTGGATATTGTAGTATCTTTTGCTACTTTTAAACAGAATGAAACTTCACTCCCATCCATCTTACCACTTTTTAACTGCTGACGGGTCCTCCATGGACTGGGTCAAAAGGATGGTTGTATGTCATAGCAGAGCTTTTATCAATTAACCCTCCGTAGAGGATTCGGAGGGCAAAATCAGGATTAATATTTAAAGATTAGGGACTAGTCCATTTGGATTAGCCAATTCCTATTTACCATTATTGATATACGATATGAAGCCTATTCTGAGTGAGTCAGACTATAAGACCATACATACCTTTTTACAAAACCTTCCTCTGCATCTCAAGGGAAAAGAGGTAAGTCAACTCCAACAGGAAATAAAATCTGCCAAAATCATCGCAGATGATGCCATTTCGGATGAAGTCATCCAGATAAATTCCAGATTTGAAGTATCTGAACTTTCTAGCGGCACAACGATGAACTTTCAACTGGTGCTTTCCCATCAAGCAGATTTGAAGAAAAACAGAATTTCGGTATTAAGCCCGCTTGGCGTGGCCCTGATCGGTTTCCGCCAAGGTATGACCGTTGAATGTATGCTCCCCGGAGGACTGAAAAAACTACAGATTAATTGGGTCGAAAAATCAGGACTATTGATTCAGTCAAGCCATTCATCTACAGAAAGGACCTTAAAATGAAATGGGCTTACCAAATTCCAGGAAAACTGAAGCTCTCCCTGTTACTGACAGGGGTGATCTGTTTAATCATGTTTAACAATCTCAGCGAACGCTAAAAATCCCGTGAACTCAAAACAGCCTTTGAGTCCATGTACACCGATCGCTTGATGGCCGAGAGCTACATTTTGCAGCTCTCGGACGAACTTCATACAATCCAAAGTATATTAGAAAAATATCCTTTCCTACCCCAAAAAGTCCTAAATTCCCACCTTCAACAAATCGAGCAGATCAACCGGGAATATCTGGAAACTCAGCTTACTGAAGAAGAAAAATCACACTTCCAATCTTTTGAAAAGCATACCTTTAGCATGGGTAAAGAGCTTCAAAATGGGGGAAATGCAGAAATTCAGATTCATGCCGCATTGGCAGAGCTGAAGGCCCTTTCTCAAATTCAGGTAAAAGAGGCTCAGACCCTGATCAAAAGGTCAAGTCAAATCTTCTCCTCCGATGCTGCCAGCTCCCAGCTAGAAATTGCTCTTTTAATCGTGGTAGTACTGGTGGTTCAGACCATTTTGTTTGCCTCTAAAACTTTAAATGTGGCATCAAAAGTACCCTCGCATTTGAATTAAATCCGCTCTGTATCGGTTGATTTTGGAATTAAATCATTAAGGCTCTCTTTTTTGATTAATTTCTCCTTCAACCCATCCACTGTCTCATAGACGACCGGCACCAGATACACCGTCAATACCAAAGAAGAAAGCAGCCTTCCTATAATCACCCAAGCCAGGCCATTTTTCCATTCGCTGGCTGTGCCGCTTGCCAAGGCAATGGGTAGCATTCCGATCACCATAGAGAGTGTAGTCATCAAAATGGGTCACATCCTTCCTTTTCCGGCTTCGAGGAGTGCTTCGCGAGTTTCCATTCCTCTTTCTTTCAGCTGATTGGTGAAATCCACGATCAAAATCGCATTTTTGGCCACCAAGCCCATCAGCATGATCAAGCCCAAGAGGGCAAACAAACTCAGGTTGTTCATCGACAGATTGAGAGCCAAAAAGGCACCAATCACCGCAACAGGAATGGAAAACAGTACCACAAATGGATAGACAAAACTATCGTACAGTGCCACCATAATCAGGTAAATCAACAGAAAGGAAATCAACAAAACCTGTCCCAAAGTCCCAAAACTGTCATTTTGCCGCTTGATATCCGAACCCCAAACCATGCTGATTCCTTCGGGAAGTGGATTGTCCTTCAAGTAGGCCACTACCTCATCAGCCACCGTACCGGAAGGTCGGCCCAAAGCATCAGCGGTAATGGTTAAAGCTGACTGTCTGTCTTTTCGCTCGAGCATGGAAGGAGAATTTGCCTGAATTACTTCTTCAACTCGAACTTCATTAATCTGGAAAAAGCAGAAGATTTTCCGAAGCCTAGCCTAGGTTTTCAATCAAATTAGCAGCAAAGGTCAAAAATGGCGGATCTGATGGGTCCGTCTTTTTTTTTTATTTAAATGACTAGCCTAACTCCTATTTTTTATTTTCGATAAATTTGTCGGAAATGATTTTTGTCATACTTTTGGTCAATTCGATAAATAGAATGTTTTCAAAAGCATGTGAATACGGCATCAAAGCCATGATCTATGTGGCGACTCAGTCTCTGAAAGGTGACCGGGTAAAAATCGGTGACATCGTAGAAAAAGTCGGTTCTCCGGAAGCTTTTACCGCCAAAATCCTCAGCGATCTGGTAAAAAGCGGTCTGATTGAATCCTTGAAAGGCCCTTATGGTGGCTTTTTCATCCAACCCAATCAGATGGAATCCATCAAAGTGATTCAAATTGTATCTGTGATTGATGGAGACTCCATTTTTATGGGTTGCGGACTGGGACTGAGCGAGTGCAATGCTCAAGAGCCCTGTCCCATGCATTCAAAAATTGTAAAAATCCGCTCAGAACTGAAGCATGCACTGCAGACTACCAACCTGCTGGATCTCGCCAATGGCATCAAATCCGGAAAAACCATTCTGATTCGGTAAGCCCTTTTTTTGAATCTATTTCCGATAAAAAGATCGAAAATACCTGCAATTCCAATAGAAAATTAAATCATGAGTATCCTATCAAAATGAATCGCATTATCCTTACCCTTCTGGCTTTTTTCCTTCTCATCGGAGAAGCAATGGCCCAGACCGTACGCAATCCCGAGATCGATCAATGGTGGTCGAGCCCGGGAATCATCGGCACCGCCTTATTGATTGCCATTATCTCATTTGTGGCCATCCTGATCATCGGGGCAAGACTTTCGGCTTTCATCCAAGGACTGCAAAAACGATCCCAACTCCGAGACAAGGAGGAGATCAAATCCGAACTGGTCAATTGGGATGAGGAAGATTTGGACTGGATTTTGGAAAATCGAAAAGCTGCCAAAAAGTACCGGCTTTCGGGATCGGAACATTCCGGGAGGAAAATTTCGGAAGACAAGCGGGGTTTGATTGCCAAAGTCACCCAAGATCCAGAGAATCCCCTTGTTGACGAAAAGAAACATGAAACACTCCAGCTCGAAACTCCCCAACCCCTGAGAAGTCTGATCGTGTGGTACCTCGGAGCTGCTGTTTTTTGGTTGGTCTTCGGCACCTTGGTCGGACAGTACATGGGCATGAAATTCATCTGGCCTGAAATGGATCAAATTCCCTGGCTCTCCTTTGGACGACTTCGGCCCGTCCATACCAACACCGTATTTTGGGGATGGGCTTCGATGGCCATGGTGGGATTGGCATACTTTATCATTTCCCGTACCTCCAACACCCGAATTTTTTCTTATTCACTAGCCAAAACCGCTTGGTACCTGATGAACTCGGCTGTTGTCTTGGGGAATTTTCTCCTGATGAATGGCGTAAACAACGGTGGAGGCGAATACCGGGAATACATTTGGCCGATAGCTTTATTATTTGCAGCAGGCTTGATCCTCACTTTCTACAACTTCTACCAAACGGTAGCCAAGCGAAAAATCTCCGAAATCTACATCTCCAACTGGTACCTGCTGGGGGGGCTGATCTGGACGATCACGCTAGTTGTCATCGGGTACCTGCCCACCTTTCAGGACGGACTTGGGGAAACGGTCATCCAGGGGTATTACATGCACCAAGGTGTCGGGATGTGGTTTATGACCTTCACGCTGGGATTGGTTTATTATTATCTCCCGACTTCTCTGAACAAACCTATTTATTCCTATTCCCTGGGAGTGTTGGCCTTTTGGACACAGATGCTCTTTTATACCCTGATCGGCACACATCATTTTGTCTTCAGTCCATTGCCTTGGTGGCTTCAGACGGTGGCAATTGTCTTCAGTGCGGGGATGTTCATCCCGGTTCTTTCTGGCACGACCAACTTCCTGATGACCATGAAGGGTAGCTGGAGTGCGATTTCCAAAAGCTATGTTCTCCCGTTCTTTTTAGTGGGTGTTGTATTCTATTTTGTCGGATCGACACAAGGAAGCTTACAAGCCTTCCGACTGACCAACTTCATCTGGCACTTCACGGATTTCAACGTGGCCCATTCCCACATGACCATGTACGGGATTATCACCTTTATCCTTTGGGCTTGCATTTACGCCATTTTACCCAAAATCACCGGCAAAGAGCCGCCCGCATTGGGGGTAGGAATTCATTTTTGGCTGGCCTTCGTGGGACTTTTTGCTTACATGATCTCGCTGATGGCCGGAGGAACGCTCCGAGGATTGAGCTGGATTGAAGGTGAATCCTTTATCAATTCAGTCGTCTTGATGCAGCCCTATTGGGTTTGGAGAGCAATCGGTGGCTCCCTGATGTTTGTCTCGCATTTGGTCTTTGCTTACAACTTCCTGGAAATGACCCGGAGTGAAAAACCAGCCCCTGCTCAGGTTTCGCCAGCCATTTCCCCTGCTCACGCTTAATCCCGCCACTCATGTTTGACTTTCATAAAAATCATAAACTTCTCGTCCTTACCGCATTTTTGGGTTTTGCGGTGCTCAGTACGGTCATTGCGGTATTTCCTGCCCTGCAGCTTCAGCAAGTGAAGCCCCTGCCGGGCATGAAGGAAATGAGTTCGGAAGAACTCAAAGGCCTGCAAGTCTATGTCTCTGAAAACTGCATGGCCTGCCACACTCAACAGGTGAGAAACATCGAAATGGATCAAGTTTGGGGTCAGCGGCCTTCCCTGGCCTCAGACTACTACTACAGCAAGCAGCGACTGGATTTTTGGCGACAGTCTCCCTCCGTGCTTGGAAGCGAACGGACCGGGCCTGACCTGACCGAAGTGGGAAAAAGACAACCCGGCAAGGAATGGCATCTCCTCCATCTCTTCAATCCGCGAATCGTCGTCAAAGAATCCGTGATGCCGGGATATCCTTGGCTATTTGAAGAAAAATCTCCTGCTATGGTCACCAAAGGAGACCTAGTCGTGCCGGTACCCGGAGAACTCCTGAAAAATCCCGATCATAAGTTGGTGGCCAAAGAAGAGGCATTGCATCTGGTAGCCTACCTTCAATCTCTTGTCCAAACCGATCTGGGTGCTGAACTGAGCCCGGACTTTATCCCCTCAACCCGAAAGAAATCCGAGGCGAAACAGGCTGACACTTCCATAGGATTAGACGGGCTTCAACTTTACACCGAAACCTGCTCGGCCTGTCATCAGGCAACCGGAGAGGGAATCGCCGGAGCATTTCCGCCCCTTGCAGGCAGCAAAATCGTCAACGACCCCGATCCCAATATCCTCGTGCAGATCATTTTGTCGGGATACGATGCCCGCCCTGAGTTTGGCGCGATGCCTCCGTTTGCCGATCTCCTCACGGATGAAGAAATCGCCGCCATTGCTACCCATGAGCGAAAAAGCTGGGGGAACACGGCCCCTGCCGTCACTCCTGAGCAAGTCGCCGAGATCCGAAAATTTGTCCAAAACCAATAATTCCAATCCCATGCAATCCTCAGAAATCTACCTCGAATCCCTGATCACGGCCACTCCACAAGAAGGCAGAGAATTAGCCATAAAACTGGCACGGAAATCTATCGGCGCCATCCAAACCGATCCTGAAATCCGCAAAAAACTCCGCGCTGACTACGCCGAAGACACCGCTCAGTTGATTGCCTCTGCCAAGGTGATCGCCATCGAATTCCAAACCATCGCCATGGCAAACAATTACTGGAAACCATGAGGAAGCTCCGCCTAGTTCTTTTGGTTTTCTTCGCTTCTGTCGTTCAGGCCTTAGCCTGTGATGTTTGCAAAAGAAATCAGCCGGAGTTGCTCCAAGACATCAGTCATGGCACTGGACCTCAGGCCGATTCCGAGTACTACATCATCGGCGGAGCAATACTCCTGGTTATTTTCACCCTCATCTACAGTGTCAAATTCCTGATCCAACCGGGTGAAAGAAGTCCAAAGCATATCAAACACAAGATTCTCAAACCCAGTCCAGAACTATGAACGACAATCGAAAAATCAGGGTATTTCTCGATGAAGACCCTGTGCCTTTTGCGGAATTCAGTCCTCCGGTCAAGTTTGTCCTAGACACCACCAAGATTCCCGATGGCAAGCATCACTTGCGAATCGTGGCCCAATCGACCTCGGGCAAAGAAGGAGTAAAATCAGTCCCCTTTGAGGTGAGAAACGGGCCATCCATCTCTGTGGTCGGCCTCCAAGAGGGAGACATTGTCACTGACCAAGTCCCTGTCACAATCAATTCCTACGGGAGCGAGCGGAATGACTTCTTCCTGATTCGTGGTTCGGAAACGCCCAAAGGAATCCCAGCCTGGGTCTGGGCCACCCTAATCTCCTTTGTGGGATTTGCCCTCTTTTACTTTATCATGTACTGGAATCCTGACCATTACCAATCCTTCTTCTAATGAATAAATCAGACATACTCGACCTGAGCGACATCCAGATCTTGGTCGATCAATTTTACGGTAAAGTCCGAGAGGACGACCTGTTGAAACACATCTTTGAAAATGTCATTGAAGACCGCTGGCCGGAGCATCTGGAGAAAATGTACCGGTTTTGGCAAACTGTCCTCCTCGATCAACACACGTATCAAGGAAGTCCATTTGTCCCGCATGCACATTTGCCGGTGGAAAAAGCCCATTTTGAACGCTGGATCGAACTTTTCTTCAAAACTGTAGATGAAAACTTCACCGGAGAAAAAGCCGAGCGTGCCAAATGGCAAGGAGAAAGAATGGCCGAAATGTTTCATTTCAAAATCAATTATTACCGAACTTCCACTGTAGATCCCATCTTGTAGTCAAAATCAACCCGATCAACACCCATGGAAAAGAAATCTCCTCTCAAGCGCCACCCAACCCTCCATCACCTCAGCCATGACCATCACCATGGGCTATTGCTTTGCTGGAAAATCCGCCAGGGATTCAAACTGGGAATCGGACCCAAGCGAATCAGAGTTTACTGTGAATGGTTTTGGGAAAATTATCTTCAGGCCCATTTTGAGGAAGAAGAAAAAACCATTTTCACCGTACTTCCGGAAGATGACCCGATGATCAAGCAAGCGTTGAGTGAACACAAGCGCCTACGAAAACTCTTTTCCAATTGGGAAAATTCTGAAAAGACGCTGGGACAGATCGAGGAAAAACTGGAACAACACATCCGATTTGAGGAGCGGGTTCTTTTCCCCGTGATTCAGGAAAAAGCTTCACCCATACAATTGGATGAAATTGCAGCGCATGGAGAGCGGGAAAAATTTGTAGAGAACGAAGCAGATCCATTTTGGATTGTATCAGGCTAACGCCGCTTCCAAAACTGAATTTTGTCCCAATAACTCAGCTCACGAACATTCACATCCCAATAAGGATAAAGCCGATTTTTCGACAAATTATTGATCAAAACTGAGGAAAGAAACAGGGTCAAAATCCCCGTCATCACTGGATTGACCACGTAGAAATAGCCAATCTGACGAACTTCCTCTGAACCGATATTGGCGATAAGGGCAATAGCGCCACCCGGAGGATGAAGGGTTTTGGTGTACTGCATCGCCAATATGGATAAGGAAACGGCCAAAGCCGGAGATATCCAGATGTAATCTGTACTGGAAAAAAGCTTATATACACTCACTCCAATAAAAGCCGAAATCAAACTTCCTAAAATCAGCATTCTGGGTTGTGCCGCAGGACTGTTGGTCATACCAAAAAGCAACACCGAACTGGCTCCAAATGCCCCGATCAAAAACAAGGCATCTAGATTTCCCACGGTGTGGAAAATATTCTGCAACAAACCGATGCTGCTCAAACCTAAAAATGAACCAACAAAGGCCCAAAGATTATCGATTGGGTTATGAGAGGTTTCCCTATATGCAATTATGCGGGCTTTACGTATTCCTCTTTTGATTTTTTCAGTCGGCATGGAAAAATGAGCGAGCCGCAAAAATAAAGACAAGACACTCCCTTACCAAAGAATTTCTCTCTTCTCAACCTGCCAAAGCTCTGTTTCCCGATGTTCTGTCAAAGCCCTTCCAACATACTCATCAGCTTAGCTCGGACTTCTCCAGCGAGGGATTCAATAGCGGAATTTTTGACCACAGACATGGCGGCTGCAGGATCCATGATGGTCACCTCATAATCGTCCCCGCCCAGACTTCGGATGGTCACATTGCAAGGCAACAGGGTGCTAACATGTGGTTCTGCGGTGAGCACTTTATCTGCAAAAACCGGATTGCAAGCACCCAAAATCAGAAATGGCGGATAGTCCTTGTCCAATTTCTTTTTCATGGTGGCTTGAATGTCGATTTCGGTCAGGACACCAAAGCCAACTTCTTTAAGGCCGGCCTCCACTTTAGCACGAAGCGTAGCCAAATCTTCGGATTTCAGGGTGCGGGATTGATAGTAAGTCACAGTATGAAGTGTTTGATGTGAATTCTGAAAGTAAAACTGGATAAAAAAGTCCTTTTAGACAGTGACTTGGGTTACATTTTACGAATTCAATTTCTCCACACCGCAGATTCGGTTTTTAAGCCTTGCTTTTTACTTTCTCCCAACTCACCGAGGATTTGCTTATCTCCCCGAAAGTGTTGCAGGTAATACGTCCCGGAATAGCCTTTTGCTCGAAGCCAATTCTCCATTTTCTGAAGATCTGAGGCGGCCAATTGATCCGAATGAACCGTAGTCCGAACTTCAAAGCGAATTCCGGATGAAAGCAGGATTTCCAGCGTTTTCTCAAAAGGCAAAAACAAATCAGAACGGGTGACCTGCCAATACTTCTCCGGCAAGGCCTTAAAATCCAAGGCCACATAGTCCAGCAGGTTTTCGTCAATCAGCTGCCTGATCACCTTAGGCCGGCTTCCATTGGTATCGATTTTCACTTCAAATCCCATCTTTTTCACCTCCCGAACAAAGGGAATCGCCTGAGGGTGAATAGTGCATTCCCCTCCACTGAACACCACGCCATCCAATAATCGACGACGGCTAAGCAAGAAGTCCAGCACAGCAGACCAACTCAGTTTGCCTTTTCCCCTTACAATCTCAGGATTGTAGCAATACCCACAGCGCATGTTGCAGCCGGCAAACCAGAGGATGCAGGCCGTGCGATCAGGGAAATCCAGCAAGGTAAAAGGGGAGATACTGAAGACAGGCCTCCCCTTTTCCAGGCTACTCGGTGAAGTGTGTACGTTGCTTGTGTTCACCTTTTTTGCCGATGTTGAAACTCTCCACGGGACGGTGATAGCCCATCACGCGGGTGTACACGAGACATTTGGTGCGCTTGGCTTCGTGCTTTTCGAGTAGCGCTTGAGTTTGGATAGATTCAGTGTTTGTCTGCATAGTCTATTGGTTTTTGGTTAAGGGAATTGAGTAAGTCTTCGTCACAATGCGGGCAGTATTCATGCTCTCCGTTGAGATATCCATGGACAGGGCAGATGCTGAATACCGGGGTCACCGTGATGTATGGCAATTTGAAATTGGCAAGCACCTTCTTCACCAATCTACGACAAGCCTCCGGTGAGGAGATTTTTTCCCGCATGTAGAGATGCAGCACGGTACCACCGGTGTATTTGCATTGGAGTTCGTCCTGAAGCATAAGCGCCTCAAAAGGATCATCGGTGAAGTCCACCGGAATCTGACTACTGTTGGTGTAGTAGATATTTTCCTCCATCCCAGCTTGGATGATTTCAGGAAAGCGTTTTTTGTCCTCCTTGGCAAAGCGGTAGGTGGTTCCTTCGGCAGGGGTAGCCTCTAGATTGTAGAGATTTCCTGACTCTTCCTGAAATTCCTTCATCCGAGCACGGATGTATTCGAGGAGTTCAGCCGCCAGATTTTGGCCATAGTTGCCGGTGATATCTTCTTTTCCTTCGGTAAAATTGAGAATCATCTCATTCAACCCATTCACTCCGATGGTGGAGAAGTGGTTTCGGAAATGCTTCAGGTAGCGCTTGGTGTACGGGTACAATCCCCGGTCGTACATTTCTTGAATAAAGGCCCGCTTTTTCTCCAGGGTGGATTTGGCAATCTGCATCAGGTAGTCCAGTCTTTCATATAGTCCGGCTTTGTTTCCGGCATACAAATAGCCCAATCTAGCCATATTGAGGGTCACCACCCCAATGCTTCCGGTCATCTCCGCACTTCCGAAGAGCCCATTTCCCCGCTTGAGCAACTCCCTCAAATCGAGCTGTAAGCGACAGCACATGGATCGAACCGCATTGGGTTTGTAGGCATGGGGATTTTCGACCTTTTGACCATTTTCGTCATACGTGTATTGACTGCCTATGAAATTTTGAAAATAGGAGGAGCCGATTTTGGCTGTGTTTTCAAAAAGCAAATCCGTATTGGGACCGTACCAGTCAAAGTCCTCCGTGATATTGACCGTGGGAATGGGGAAGGTGAAGGGCTGTCCATTGGCATCGCCCTCCGTCATGATGGTGTAATAAGCCTTGTTGATGAGCTGCATTTCAGGCTGAAAATGCTTATAGGTCAATTCTTCCAGAGAATTTACTCCTCGCTTCCTGGCTTTTTCCAAAAGCAAATCAGAGTCGATTCCCAGGAAAAGATGCAGGTCATTTCGGTTCGGCATCTGATCTTTGAGGTCCTCAGGCACCACCCAATCCAAGGTCACATTGGTAAAAGGAGACTGACCCCAACGAGCTGGGACATTGAGATTGTAGACAAAAGAGCGGATAGCCTTTTCGATCTCCTTGTAGTTGAGTTGATCTTTGAAGACATAAGGAGCCAAGTAAGTATCAAAGGAACTGAAAGCCTGCGCACCCGCCCACTCGCTCTGGAGAATCCCCAGAAAATTGGCCATCTGACCCAAAGCCTCTCGAAAATGTGCCGGAGGACGACTTTCTACCCTACCCCTCACCCCGTTGAACCCTTCATTCAGCAATCCCCTCAGGCTCCACCCGGCACAATAGCCCGTGAGGCAATCCAAATCGTGAATATGAATATCCCCGTTGCGATGGGCATAGCCTTCTTCTTTGCTGTACACTTTGTCCAGCCAATAGTTGGCGATGATCTTCCCGGCCACATTGTTGACCAAACCGGCATTGGAGTAGGAGGTATTTGCATTGGCATTGATCCGCCAGTCGGTTTGCTTGATGTATTCTTCGATGGTCTGGGTGCTGTCTACATAAGTCGTGTCTTCGTTGAGCCCTTCCACATGCTCCCGCTGCAACTTGCGGGTATGCCGATAAAGCATAAAAGAGCGCATCACCTGGAAGTGTCCCGACTGGAAAAGCTCTTTTTCGATGATGTCTTGGATTTCCTCAACTGACCAAGTGGTATTGATTTGGAGTTTTTCGAGGACTTGATCAAAAATCTTGGGATCATACGTCGCCGAAACGCTCTGAAACCCTTTTTTAAGGGCATCCTCTATTTTGTAGGGTTCAAAAAGAGCATATTCTCCATTTCTTTTAATAACATAATGATCCATAGTGGCGTGAGTTAGTGATTGATTTGAAGTGGTGATTTTAGAGAAAAAAACAGGCCACACTCTCATTTTCCGAGGTAACTTTTGACAGGAATAGAAATGATCTAAATCAGACTTTTTTGTCTTAAATAGAAGGTCAAAAATTTAGGAAACACCGTAATATCAGGATACATTTGTCCTTTTTTAAAAACTGGAAAAAATCTTACCTGATGATCACACTAACCAAAAAATTCGAATTTGAGGCCGCTCACCGAATCAGTAACTACGAAGGTCCCTGCCTGGAAATTCACGGACACACTTACAAGCTAGAAGTTACCATCTCCGGCCCCATAGATCCGGTAACTGACATGATTTTAGATTTCAAAACCTTTAAAAATCTGGTCAAAAAATCAATAATTGAACAATTTGACCATGCACTCCTCCTCAAGGACAATGAGGAAAACCGGAAACTTTTTGAGGGCTACGCTGGTAAAATCGCATGGATGAACTCCGAACCTACTGCCGAGCGGATGCTCCAAGGAATGGCAGACACCTTGCAGCGGTTGATTTCTGCACCCGCTCAACTCGATTCTCTCCTTTTGTATGAAACCTCTAGTTCCTTTGCTTGCTGGAAAAATAGTATCGGATAAATTTGTCCCTTTTAATTTTGTTTTTACATTTGAATCAAATAGGGGCTAAATCGCCCTTTCCTTTAATTCTAATACAGGATATTTTTATCCTTTATTTATGGATCAGCTGGCCAATCAAAGTATTTTGGAAATTCAGAGTCTCCACTCTCTTCCTAAGGAGTTTTTCCTAGGGCATGGAATCGACCCGGAGTCGATGGGAAATCTGACTGCGGTTGACCTCTGCGAATCCCAACACCTTAACCTGGGGAAATTTTTAAACGCACTGAAAAAAGCTTTTGCCGCTAAGCTGCCAGAGATAGCAGATTTACACACCTGTCCTTCCGACTTATTGGCCCATTATTTTGAGGTGACACAACACGCCTGGATTCGGGAAAAACGGTTTGAAATCCTCCAATCCTTTCAGGACTTCAAGAACAACCTAGTCAAGGAATCCGATGAATTCCATCAATTAGAAGACCTGTTTTCAAAAGCAAGCGAGGAACTGATTCTGTACCTTGAACGTGAGGAACTGATCATTTTCCCCTATATCAACACAATTGCACAAAACCCAGAGAAGCTGGATCTGTTTCGACAACCTCCTTTCGACCAAATAGCAGAAAAAATCCATCTCCTGATGAAAGAACATGACCGGTTGAAGGAACAATTTGACCGGATAAGTCAGCTGACTGACCACTATGCTATCTGTGAGGAATTTGGCGAGGGAGGCAAGGAATTGATGGATCAATTAAGAGAGTTTCACCTTCATCTCAGCGAACATTTAGCGCTGGAACATCGGGTTCTATTTCCAAGGGTACGGGAACCTGAGGGATTCTCAGACTCTAATACAGATGAAATTTCCCATGAAAAGTAAATTTCTACAACCACACTTTCTGCTTCCATTGGTCCTGATTGGACTTTTGACTGGAATTTCGGGAGGCTGGATCCGGTTGGGAAGCTTGCTCATCCCACTACCCTCGGCGGCCGCCAATCACGGCTTGTTAATGGTGGGAGGTTTTTTGGGCACCCTGATTTCTATTGAGCGAGCGATGGTCATGTCTCAAAAAACTTGGCTGCTTATTCCCCTGCTCACGGGATTATCCACCATCCCCTTTTTGATGGGAAATTCTGAAACAGGATTACTTTTACTGATGGCCGGTTCCTTAGGTCTCAGCGTGATCATGCACCTTCAGACTCTAAAGCATCCAAAATTCCATACTGTCTTACTCTATTTGGGCGCCGCATCTTGGTTTGTGGGGAATTTTCTAGCCTGGCAAAGCGGGCTGATCGCCGCGGGTAGCACCTGGTGGATTGGATTTCTAATGTTCACCATCGTGGGCGAGCGACTGGAACTGAGCCAGTTTTTACCCGTTCCGTCTTGGTCCAAAAATGCTTTAAAATCACTCCTGGCCTTGTTTTCTCTTGGACTCATCATCCCTTTTCATACTTGGGGCAATGAGATAATGGGACTTTCCTCCCTCCTCATTTCGGCTTGGCTGCTGGTTTTCGATATGGCAAAAGTGGCCTCCAAAAAGCCCGGGCAATTCCGATACATTGGAATCGGACTTCGGGTCGGATATGTGTGGCTAGGTCTCCATGGACTGATTTTGCTCGGAATGGAAAGCCATGCGCTCTATTATGATCTGATGCTGCACACCTTCTTTTTGGGATTCACATTTTCCATGATTTGGGCCCATGCTCCGATTATTTTCCCGACCATTTTTGGAATACGGGAGACTCCTTTCCATCCTATTCTGTGGGTTTCCTGGCTGGGATTTCAATTAAGCTTGGCAGGAAGAATTGGGATGAGCGTGGTTGGGCAGTTTGAATTTCGCAAAATCTTTGGGGTGACAAATGGATACCTCATTTTGCTTCATTTTATCCTGATGGCAGGAATAATCCTTTGGAAAATGAACCAAAGAAAAAAGTTAAGCTCTAGGGTAACCGAAGTCACGCAGAGGAACTCAAAAAACCAATCACTTTTTCATACCCGTGTCTAAAACTTGGCTATATATTGCCCTTATCCTGCTTATCTTGCTCAACGGAATGGGCTACACGCTGATTCAAGTTCACTTTTACATGGACAGGGAGCAAATCACGGCACTGTACTGTGTCAACAAAGACAAACCTGAAATGGAATGTAACGGGAAATGTGAGCTTTCCAAGCGGCTCTTTGAAGCCAAAGACCAAAACGAAAGTGAAGCCGAAATCACCTTGGAAGAACTAAACCTGACCTTTTTGACAAAAAGTAGGGAGGTAGGTTTGCTCTTTATCCCCGAGGCAAATCATCAAATCGTGCATATTCCAAGGTATCAAATGCCACATTCTTTGGATTTAGGTAAGAATTTTTTCCATCCCCCTCAGGGCTGATTTTTTCTTCAGAAAAGAATCGGGAATCTCTCGATTCAGGACAAAGTCCTTTTTGATTTCCTAAATCCATTATCATGAAAAAGCTCATTTTGCCAGCTGCAAGGATGATTTTTGCCCTTGCCCTGGTACTTCATACCCTCATTCCTGCCTTTGCTCAGGAAAAACAATCCCTCCGCATCCTCGATCAAACCACCCTTGAAGGAATCCCCGGAGTCACTTACCGCTATGGCTTCCAAAAAGGAATTTCAGACGAAAGCGGCACCATTTACCTATTGACGGATAAAGAGACCTGGCTTTACCTCAGCCATCTCAGCTATGGCAGTTGGTCACTTGATCCCTTGGAAGTAGCTCAAGCCCTTCAAAATGGAAGCATTTCTCAGAAAGAACAGCTTCACGGTCTTCAGCCTGTATCGGTGATTGCCCTGAAAATGACCGAAGAGAAAGATAAAAAAATTCTCATTTCCGATCAGGAGCGACTTCACCATGACGCCGGGGCTATTCTCGGTTTGGATCCGGTAGTCTCCGGGATTCGCAAAAGCAGCAGCTTTGCCTTTGATCCGGTCATGCGTGGATTCAAATACGATCAGCTCAATATCGTGGTCAATGGCCTCCAATCTGCCAATGCTGCCTGCCCTAACCGTATGGATCCCCCTACTTCCCAAGTGGCCCTCAATCGAATCCGAGAAGTAGAAATCCTCAAAGGTCCACATGCCTTACGCTACGGAATTGGCATAGGAGGTACGATCAACTACATTCAAGAAGCCCCTGATTTTACCTCGACTCCGGGAATCTACGGAAGGGTTTCTTCCCTGTTTGAAACCAATGGAGGTGTATGGAGAAATGATGCCCGAGTGGGTTTTCAGGGATCGAAGTATGACATCGGCGTCTTAGGGAGTTACTCGACAGGAAATGATTACCTGGATGGGGACGGAAATCCAGTCCCTGCCAATGTCAAGAGAGGAACTTTGGGAATATATGCGGATTTCCAAGCGACTTCAAAGGATTTGCTCCAAGTATCGGTCAATAGAAACTTTGCCCGGGATGTGGATTTCCCCTCTTTGGGAATGGACTTGCGCACCGATGACACCTGGATGGGAAGTCTAAAGCACACCCGGACTTTTTCCGGCAAACCTCTTGCCCAGTGGACCAACTCCGTGTATTTCACCCGAGTGGATCACCTGATGGACAATCTGCTACGCGAACCCCGCATGATGGACGCCTCCACCCCTGCCATCACCCAAAACTGGGGATTCCGAAGTGAAGGTGAATGGAAGTTCACTCAGGGAAAACTTTTTGCCGGTGTGGATTTCAAAGAGGAATCAGCCGACGGTACCCGAACCCGTACCATGACCATGGGGCCGATGAAAGGAAAAGTATTTTACGACAACCTGTGGCAGGACTCACAGATCCGAAAAACCGGACTTTTCGCTAATTACCTGATTCCTGTAGGAGGAACTGTCTTCAGTGCTTCTGGTCGATTGGAAGTGAATCAGGCGGTTGCAAATAATCCTGCTGAGGAGTTCACCCAATTACATAGCGAGGTAGAAAACTCCCAACTCAATCCCGGAATCAGCATCGGTGCACAGCGAGATTTGGGAAAAGCATTTAGCCTGGGAATCTGGGCAGCAAGCGTCCGAAGAAGCGGAAGCCTTTTGGAGCGATACATCAACTACCTAGCGGTAGGAATGGATCCTTGGGAACTGGTAGGCGACCCTCAGATCAAACCTGAAACCAACAATGAACTGGATGTGGTCTTAGGCTATGGCCGGGAAAAAATATCCCTCGAACTCACACTTTTCGGTTCGTACATGACGGACTACATCTCCTCGGTCAAAACCGACTTGAAGCCCCGATTGGCCACCAGCCCCGGAGTACGTCAATACGTGAATGTGGATGAAGCTATGAAGACCGGATTCGAACTCAATTTTAAGCAACAAATCAGCGGCAGTTTCAGTCATTCGCTCGGTGTGGCCTATACCTATGGAAAAGACCTGGTTTTGGCCGCTCCACTTCCTGAGATTGCTCCTTTGGATCTTCGATATGGGGTAAGAGGTCATTTCTTGGATAGAAAGCTTCAGGCAGGACTTAACCTGAGGCATGTATTAGCACAAGAGCGAGTTTCGGAGGCCTTTGGGGAAGGAACCACTCCCGGTTTTACCTTGCTTGACCTGGATGCCAGCTATCCGATCAGAAAGATGCTCCTGATCAAGGGGGGAATCCAAAACCTTTTGGATGAAACTTACTATGAGCACTTGAGTCGCCCAATTGGAGCAAAAAGAACACCGATGTATGCACCGGGAAGGAATTACTTTCTGATGGTGAGTTTTAAATTTTAAAAGAAAAACAAATTTCCAAAAGACGGCTCCAAATGAAGCCGTCCTTTGTTTTTAAAAGTGATCAAAATCAGTTTTTTATTTAAAGGACTCTTTTGTCTTTTTTTAATTTGCGAATTACTTTTATCAAATAATGACGAGTTCAAGAATTAAAATGTAGCCTGAAGTCAGGTAGTCCCTAAATCCAAAAACCATGAAAAAGTTGTTTTATCTCCCTAGCTTACTCTTGGCTCTGGTTCTCTTCTCATGTGGAGGACATTCTCAAAAAGGTGCGTTCACGACGAGTGGAGCTGCACCAGGTCCCGGTCAATCGGCTGTTCAGGATGCTGATTCCAATCCAAACATAGTGCAGGTAGCTGTAGGTTCTCCCGATCACAGTACTTTAGTGACCGCCTTAAAAGCTGCGAATTATGTCGATGCACTAACAAATGTTGGCCCGTTTACGGTGTTTGCGCCAACCAACACCGCCTTTGATGCCCTTGCATCAGGCACCTTGGACGAACTCGTCAAGCCAGAAAATCAGCGAAAACTTCGGGATATTCTTGAATACCACGTGCTCTTAGGTGTGTATAAGACCGGAGACTTTGTGAATGGAAGAGGTCTAGGAACTGCCGATGGACGATCAATAGCTGTAATGGTAACTGAAGACGGAACGGTGACTATAAATGGTGCGAAAATCGTCGGAACAGTGCAAGCTTCCAATGGCATCATTCATGTCGTAGATCAAGTATTACTACCAGAATAGATTGATTATCAAAAATTTTTATGATTTTCTAAATTCAAGTCGGAGACCATTGATCTCCGACTTTTTCCATTTCCGAGAATAAGAAACTATATTTCGGATAAATAAGTCTGTTATGTTTTCTCAGGCCGCAAAATATGCTATAAAGTCCATCATTTACATCTGGACACAAAGTCTCGAAGACCGAAAAGTAGGAGTTAAGGAAATTGCCTCTAATATCGGCGCTCCGGAAGCCTTTACTGCTAAAATCCTCCAAAATCTTTCCAAGGCAAACTTTATCGGATCAGTTAAAGGCCCAAATGGAGGCTTTTACTCAGATGAATCTCATGCTAAGGTAACTCTTAAAGATGTCATCAAACTGATAGATGGAGATCACCTATTTTCTGGATGTTCCTTAGGACTTCCAAAATGTTCAGAAAAAAATCCTTGTCCTCTTCATTTTGAAGTGGTTAAAGTTCGGAAGGAAATTGACATCATGCTTACCTCAAAAAGCCTAAAACATCTGGCGGTGGAAGTAATAAAAGGTTTAACGCAATTGAATCAAATTTAATTTGTCTATCTTCTTCATAGACTACTCCTGAATTACATTTAGATTTTTACAGAAACTCTGAATAGTAATGTCAATTCTTCAATAAAACCAATTCTTCTTCCAGCCCAGATCCTGGGAAGCATAGATACTGGATTTTCCGCTGGCTACATAGGCTATCAAACAGGCAAGTCCAAGATAGATTCCAGCTTCCCAGCCAAAGAGTTCCATTCCCATTACCGTACAGGCCAAGGGAGTATTGGTGGCCCCGGAAAATACCCCGACAAAACCCATTCCGGCCAATAAGGCCAAAGGCAGGGGAATCCAAGTTGCCAAGGCATTGCCCAAAGTCGCCCCCGTAAAGAACAGCGGGGTTACTTCTCCACCCTTGAATCCCGCTCCAAGGGTGAATCCGGTCAGGCCGGTTTTCGCCAGCCAGTCATACCAAGGGAGAGGCTGTTCAAAGGCTTCCAAAATCCTCGGAACTCCCAAACCTATATAGGTGGTATTGTCCGAAATCCAGACAAAGAGGGCAATAAATAGTCCGCCTATGACCGGACGCAGAGGAGGCCAGGCGATGAGCTTGGAAAAAAATCTGGAAAAAAAATGGTTGGTTTCTGCGAATAATTTTCCTGAAAGACCAAAGGCTATTCCCGCAGGAATGATCCATATCAGATTGAGTAAAGTATGTGGAGGGATTTCCGTGACTGAATAATGGGTATGCCCTACTCCCCAGGCATAAGCACAGACCCAATGTGCTACAAAAGCGGTCCAGAATGCAGGAAATAGGGTTTTCCATTTGAAATTCCGCTGATGCATCCATTCCAGTGAAAAAAGTGCCCCGGCCAAAGGGGTGCCGAAAACTGAGGCAAATCCCCCAGCCACGCCTGCTATCAGGATTAATCTTCTTTCAGAAGGGTTCAATTTTAGCCATTGTGTGGCCTGATCTGCAAGAGATCCACCCATTTGTACAGCCGTGCCTTCCCTTCCTGCTGATCCTCCGAATAAATGGGTGAAAACCGTCCCCAGAAGCACCAGGGGCGTCATTCTGAGCGGAATAGGCTTTTTGTAGTGGTAGAGTTCGTCGAGTAGTAAATTGTTTCCTTTGATGGAGTTTTGGCCCATTTTATAGTAACTCCAACCAATCAAAAAACCTGCTGCAGGTAGTAAGGCAATGATCCAGAGGTTGGATTCCCGGTAATCGGTTACCCAATCCAGGGATAGAAGAAAAACGGCGGATGCACTGCCCGAAAGGACCCCAACCAGAAGGCCCAAGCTAAGCCAAAGGAATATGTATTTTAGAAAAGGAGGCAGGTTCAAAACGTCTGGAAAATTCAATTTTGGCAAATTAGGAATAGAAATTGAATTTTGGTTTGGGAAATTAGGTGCAGATTCTGGGTTTAGGTCCCAACTAAATTTGCCAAAATTGGTTATCAACACAAATATCACCCATGAAAAATATACTCATCACCGGAGGGTCTGGCATGATCGGCCAAAAAGCCACAGGGGTTCTGGAGGCCAATGGCTATGAAGTGGCTTGGCTAAGCCGCAGTCCTCAGTCCCAAAAGACTTTCCTTTGGGATATCCACAAACAGGAAATAGATCCAGAAGCCATGGAATGGGCTGATGCAGTCATTCACTTAGCCGGAACCGGGGTTGCAGAAAAAAGATGGACGGCACAGAGAAAGAAGGAAATATTGGAATCCAGAACACAGAGTACGGCTTTGTTGATGAAGGGAATTGAAAGAGCGAGTAACAGACCCAGTACCTTTATTTCAGCCTCTGCGATAGGTTTTTATGGATTGGATACCGGCACAGCCCTGATGGAAGAGAGCTCCAAAGCTGGTGAAGATTTTTTGGCCCAGGTAGTGGTAGCCTGGGAAAATGAAGTGAAAAAAATAGAGGCACTTCATTTGAGAACCGTCATGTTTCGAATCGGAATTGTATTGGACACGGAAGGGGGAGCATTGGTGGAAATGCTCAAGCCACCGGTAGCAGCACCTCTTGGTTCGGGTGACCAATGGATGAGTTGGATCCACAGGGATGATTTGGTTCGAATGTTTGTTTTTGCCTTGGAAAAAACCACGCTTCAGGGAGTCTATAATGCCGTTGCACCCAATCCCGTGACCAATCAAAAACTCACTCAGTTAGCTGCGAAAGAGAAAGGGAAACCGTATCTGGGGATAGGTGTACCCGGATTTGCCCTGAAATTGGTTTTGGGAGAAATGGCGGAAATGGTCCTTGGGGGAAGTAGAGTGTCTTGCAGCAAAATCCAAAAGGCAGGCTTTGAGTTCGAATTTCCCCAATTACAAGCCGCCCTGAAGGATTTGTTTCGTCATTGAATTCTTTTGCCCCTGCCCACCAAAAACCATAATATCGTCCCCAGTACCGGCAGGAAGATGACGATCAGTATCCAGATGATTTTATCGGTTTCGTTGAAAAATCTGCTGGTTACCACCTCGTAGATGGTATAGGCATAGATGGCAAGTCCGAGTATTCCTAGTCCAAACATAGCTTACTTAAGGGTTGTTTTTGTACTTTTTCCTATTGCCAGATAGACCAATGCGCCTATGACTTGGGCAAACAGAATGATGATGATCCAAATCAGTTTCATGTTGGGATCTTTGAAGTTGGACCTGAGAATGTCAACCAGGCAATACACCCAAAGCACTGTGTAGAGAAGGCCGAAAATCAAAAATGGACCACCACCTATGTTCTGAATAAAAAGAATGTTCATGGACTTTTAGTTTCTTTTTGAAAATTGAGGGTCAAACTTTCTTTTGCTTTTGCTTCGCCTCCCCATACTTAGATAAAGGAAAGTCCCAATCACAGGAGCAAACAATATGATCAGTAACCACATCAGTTTTTCGTGGGCATGACGGAATTCCGAGCGGACCAAGTCCACCAAGGCATAAATCCAAAAACCTATGTAGATCAGTCCGAAAAGTTGCCAAAAAATCAATCCGCTACTAGGACTAATTAAATCCATATCAATTCTTCAATTATTTTTACCACTGTTCTAAAATAGCTTTTTTTAAGAAATATAAGTAAGAATTTAGTCGAAAGTTTAACCATCAATCTTTATGAAGAAAAGTGTTCTTGTACTGCTCATGTCCCTGTTTGCAAGTTTTGCATTCGCACAGGTGGATTTGAGTTACTATCTGCCGGAAGGCTATACTTATAATCCGGCTGTCCCTACACCCAAGCAGGTTTTGGGTTATGAGGTGGGTGAATGGCATGTGACTCACGATCAATTGGTCATGTACATGAAGGCTGTGGCAGCAGCCTCTGATCGGGTAAAATTTGAAGAAACTGGACGGTCTTATGAAAAACGTCCACAGACACTTTTGACAATTTCCTCTCCGGCTAATCTTGCCAAACTGGACCAAATTAAAGCCGAAAGGGCAAAGCTTCGGGATCCCAATGCTTCGGTGAACATTGCCTCCATGCCTGTAGTGATGTTTATGGGCTATTCCGTTCACGGAAATGAACCTAGTGGAGCCAACGCTTCTCTATTAGCTGCATATCATTTTGCAGCTGCAAATGAAATTGAAGCTGATCTGGAAAACATGGTCTTGCTTTTGGATCCGGCCATTAACCCTGATGGATTAAACCGCTTTGCTTCTTGGGTGAATTCCCACAAGGCGTATAACCTCAATGGTGACCCGAATGGAAGAGAATACAATGAGGCTTGGCCTAGAGGCCGTACCAACCACTATTGGTTTGACCTCAACCGTGACTGGTTGCCGGTACAGCATCCTGAATCCAGAAATCGGGTACGGGTTTTCCAGAGCTGGTTGCCTAATGTGCATTTGGACTTTCATGAGATGGGAACCAACAGTACATTTTTCTTTCAACCGGGGGTTCCAGCAAGAATGCACCCTTTGACTCCTACCAAAAACTTTGAGTTGACCGAAAAAATCGGGCGCTACCATGCCAAGGCTTTGGATAAGATCGGTTCGCTTTACTTCAATCAAGAAAATTACGATGACTTCTACTATGGAAAAGGCTCTACCTATCCGGACGTACAGGGTTCTATTGGAATTTTGTTTGAACAGGCGAGTTCAAGAGGACATTTGCAGGAATCTGCCAATGGAATGCTGAGCTTCCCATTTACGATTAGAAATCAATTCACTGCCAACCTTTCTTCCTATCAAGCTGCCAAGGAAATGAGGCAGGAATTGAACCAGTGGATGAAGGACTTCTACAAGGAAATCAAAACTGAAACGGACGCAGATGTCAACAAAGCCTATATCTTCGGGAGCACTGAGGATGATGCCAGAAGCTTTCACCTGGCTGATCTGATTTTGCAGCATGACATCAAAGTTTTTAGCCTGAAGGAAGACATTACTGTCAACGGTCGTCAGTTTAAAAAGGAAAATTCTTACATCGTGCCGGCTGACCAGCCTCAGTATAGATTGATCAAGGCCATGTTTGAAACCCGTACCAGCTTTGCGGATTCTCTTTTCTATGACATTTCTGCCTGGACTTATCCTATGGCTTTTAACTTGGATTACATGGCTCTGAATAGCCGAATCCTGAACCTCGCTAGCGTGGAGCAAATCAACAAGAGCAACTTTGCCCTTGCCCCGGGAAAAGTTGTGGGTAATGCGGGAGCCTACCAATATGCAATGGAATGGACAGATTATTATGCTCCAAAGGCCGCCTATCAGCTCCTAAAGGCTGGATTCCTTGTGAGGGTTGCCAATGAAGAGTTTAGCACTCCGGAAGGGAAGAAATTTACAAGAGGGACTATTTTGATAGATGAAGGAGAATCTGGTTTGGACCCTCAGGCATTTTATCAGAAACTTCAGGAAATCGCCCGTTTTGCCCATGTGGATATCCATGCCATCAGCACCGGATACACTTCCGGGATCAATATGGGATCTACTTTTATCTCTCCATTGAAAAAGCCAGAAATCGCCCTATTGGTAGATGGTGGAATGGACAGTTATGAAGCCGGTGAAATCTGGCATTTGCTGGATCAACGCTACCAGATGCCTGTGACCCTATTGCCTGTAGATCGGGTGAGCAGTTCGGTAATTGACCGGTACAATGTGATATTAATGCCTGATGGCTATTACAATTCCTTGGGGAAACCGGCTGCAGATGCTTTGAAGACCTGGATTTCCGAGGGGAATACTTTAGTGGCTAAAGGGGGTGCGCTGAGATGGTTGAGACAGAATGAGATAGGAAATATCCAGTTCAGAACTTTGGAAAACCAAGACAGCAAACTTCAGAGAAACTATGCGGATTATGAAAATGCAACAGGGGCAAAAGTGACCGGAGGAGCGATTTTCAATGCCCGTTTGGACATCACTCATCCAATTGGCTATGGGTATATGAATCCGGATATCCACACCTTCCGAAATGACAATCTCTTCTTGGAGCCTTCCAAAAATCCATATGCCAATCCTTTGGTGTATACGGAAAGTCCTCTTGCTTCCGGTTATCTCCACCCAAGCAACCTTCCGGGTATTCAAAACGGATCCGTTATTCAGGTTTCCGGGGTAGGAAGAGGAAGAATTGTTGGTTTTGCAGATAATATGAATTTTAGGGCATTCTGGTTTGGAACTAACAAGCTCTACATGAATGCGATTTTCTTTGGTCAGGTGATCAACAGCGGTACCAGCCGCTAAGTACTTTTCAAAATCCCGGGCAATAGTGTCCGGGATTTTGATTTATATGCCGTTCATAAAATTTTATAACCCTTTTTTCTCGCAAATCAGTTTAACTGAGCATGAAAACATTGACAAGAACCCTGTTTTGTTCTGCATTTGCAGTTTTTTTGATTTCTGGGCTTTCTGCCCAGGAGATGAGTTTTGAAAATTATAACCCGCCTTCTACTCTCAAGGTAGAAGAGAATCCTGTCACCCGGGCAAAATTCCCATTTGTTGACATCCACAGTCATCAGGGAGGAATCAATAAGGAAAAGATTGGTCAATTAGTTTCCGAAATGGACGAGCTCAATATGGGTGTTTTGGTCAATCTAAGTGGTAGAGGTTTTGGTAGGGGAGACAGCAATTCCCAGCAGGAGTATATCAAATCCATGATCTCTGAGTTTAATACTCATGCTCCGGGAAGGTTTATGGTTTTCACCAATTTGAATTTTGCAGGATTTGGTGATGAAAACTGGACAAGAATAGCTGTCAAGGAGTTAGAAGAAGATGTGGCAGCAGGTGCCAGTGGCTTGAAGATTTACAAGAGTCTGGGTCTGAATGTGAAAGATATCCATGGCAACCGGGTTCCGGTAGACCATCCTGATTTGGATCCGGTTTGGGCAAAGGCCGGGGAACTGGGAATCCCTGTAATTATCCATTCAGCCGATCCTGCCCAGTTTTGGCAGCCTATGGACGAGCACAATGAGCGTTGGTTGGAATTAAAAACACATCCTAGCCGACAGCGGTCTGCCACTGATCCGGCACCATTTGAGCAGATCATTGCAGAGCAGCACCATGTTTTTGAAAAACATCCCAACACTACCTTCATCAATGCCCATATGGGTTGGATGGCCAATGATTTGGACAAAGCTTCCGCTCATTTGGACAGGTACCCAAATGTCTATTTTGGAATTGGCGCGGTCATCGCGGAGTTTGGAAGACAGCCACGTCGGGCCCGGGAATTCTTTATGAAATATCAGGACCGGGTGCTGTTTGGAAAGGATGCCTACAATAAAGAGGAGTTTTACACTTATTTCCGCGTATTGGAAACCGAAGACGAGTATTTCCCTTATTACAAAAAATACCATGCTTTTTGGAGCATGTATGGATTGGGTTTACCGGATGAGGTATTGAAAAAGCTGTATTACAAAAATGCCTTGAGCATAGTGCCGGGTATGGACGCGTCAATTTTTCCGGAGTAGGCTTTTCTGAAAATCAGACCATAAAAAAAGCGAGACTTACTCAGTCTCGCTTTTTATTTTAAGTTCTATTTCCTCTCCAGATTCATCTAAGAATCTGTATTCCGTCACCGGCAGGGAAGAATCTTTGATCAGTTTAATCCACTTGTAATACTTGAAAAACCACTTTAACCTTCGGCTGATAAAGCCTGTGGTAAAGTAGGCATGCAGATAGGGATGCAGCCCGATTTGGATTTTGTTCACGTTTTGGATAGTGACAATGTGCTCCAGATCTTTTTCTAATTTGTCTGCTACCAGGATAGAAGCCTGGATTTTACCTGTACCGTTGCAGGCTGGGCAGGTCTCTTTGGTTACGATATTTACCTCCGGTCTTACCCTTTGTCTTGTGATTTGCATGAGTCCAAATTTACTCAGAGGCAAAACGGTGTGTTTCGATCTGTCAGACTTGAGTTCTTCTTTCATCGCTTCGTAAATGAACTTTTTGTTTTCGGCCCGTTTCATGTCGATAAAATCGACTACGATGATTCCTCCCATATCCCGGAGGCGAAGTTGTCTGGCGATTTCTTTGGCAGCGACCAGGTTGGTTTTTAATGCTGTAGATTCTTGGTCACTCTCCTGATTGGACTTGTTGCCGCTGTTCACGTCAATGACATGAAGGGCTTCGGTATGCTCGATGATCACATAGCCACCCTGAGGGAGGCTGACCGTCTGTCCAAACAGGCTTTTGATCTGTTTTTCTATTCCAAAACTTTCAAAGAGCTTGGCTTTACCGTTGTAAAGCTTTACAATTTTTTCTTTTTCAGGGGCTATTGACCTGATGTAGGATCTGATCTGATCGTAGGTGGATTCTTCTTCTACGGTGATTGCGTCGAAGGATTCATTGAGTAGGTCTCTTACCAGTGAAGAAGCCATACTCATCTCTCCAATAATTTTGTCGCGGCTTTTGGCCTTCAGCAATTTTTTCATGCCTTCTTCCCAGGTAGTGAGAAGATTTCTAAGGTCTTTGTCCAAATCACTTACGGACTGACCTTCGGCTACTGTTCGGATGATTACACCGAAGTTGGCTGGCTTGATAGAATTGATGAGTCTCAAAAGTCTTTTTCGCTCGTCACTGCTGCGGATTTTTTTGGATACGTTGACCGAATCCGAAAAAGGCACCAGTACGAGGTAGCGACCGGGAAGAGAGAGCTCACAGGATAATCGTGGGCCTTTGGTTGATATTGGCTCTTTGACAACCTGAACCAGCACTTGCTGGTTTTTCGACAGGATATTGGAGATTTTTCCAATTTTGTCGATTTCAGGTTCGTTGTCAAAGCCTTTCAGGTTGTAATTGCTGTAGTTGTTGTTGCGAACCAGTTTGGTAAACTTAGTAAGGCTGGTGAAATTTGGTCCTAGGTCTTGGTAATGCAAAAAGGCATCCTTTTCGTAGCCTACATCAATAAAGGCTGCATTCAGCCCATTGACTATTTTGCGTACCGTTCCCAGGTAAATATCCCCAACCTTAAACTGGTTATCCATTCCTTCGGAATGCAACTCCACCAAGCTTTTGTCCTGAAGCAGGGCTATACGACTCCCGTTTTGAGCAGAATCAATTAACAATTCCGTACTCAAAATCTCGTCTTAATATGTAAATGAACGTGTGGGTATAAAACGGGAATAAGAAGAAGTATATTACTTCTTCTTATGTCTGTTTTTTCTAAGTCTTTTCTTACGCTTGTGCGTAGAGATCTTATGTCTTTTTCTTTTCTTACCGCAAGGCATAGTCTTTTAATTTATAGTGATACAATTATTTATAGCCTGTCGAGATAGCTTTGCACACTTTCCAGAATCATGGGATCCTGGGTTAGTGTCTTGACAATCTCAAACTGAGCTTTCGCTTTGTTTTTTTCCTTGGCTTCAAAATAGCTTACCCCCAGATAAAACTGCCCTTGTAGATTTTCAGGATGATACTTGATCAACTCCTCAAATCTCTCGGAAGCCCTTTTATACTGGCCGGATTGCATAGATAGGATTCCCATGTTGAACAGCGCATCTTCGTTTTGGGGATCCTGCTCCAGAATTTCTCTGAGCATGGTGATACCCTGCATAGGATTTGCCGAGGACACATAGGTCATCGCTACTTTTGATTTCAAGTCCAGACGTGCCGGATCGTTTTCCAGCACTTGGGTTAAATAGGAACGGGTTTGTTCTGCCAAATAAGCCATTTTTTCCTGATCCAATGCGAAGGTGAATGCCTCGTAATATGCATTACCGGCTTTTTCCATCAGTTGCAAGTCTTGGCTTTGGTCAGCTGCTAGGCCCATATAATAGGCCGCGCTGTCAAATTTACCCTTTTCCTGGTAGAGAACAGCCAACTCATCGCTGAGTTCCGGTAATTCTTCCGGATTTTCACTGATTCTCTGTTTTAATTCTCCAAGAGTTTCCTCTTTTTCAGGAGAAAGCTCATTCTCATGCATGGCTACAGGATCAGAAGAGGTAGTTCCGGTTGTGGCTTGTGCCGCCGTTTCTGCCTGTCCTTCATTATCTACCACCACTTTTGGAAGAGCATACAGTCCCAGAATGGCAAGAACCCCTACAATGATGAGAATGAGCTGTGATTTTTTCATGTCAAAGAGCGCTCAAGACTTAGTCTTGGGGAGCCAATTCCTTGATTTTTTTACTGTTTTTAATTTTCTCGACAAACACTTTGGATGGTTTGAAGGCCGGGATGAAGTGCTCGTCGATTACAATTGCTGTATTTTTGGAAATATTTCTGGCAATTTTCTTAGCTCTCTTCTTGTTGATAAAGCTGCCAAAACCTCTCACGTAGATGTTTTCTCCTTCAGCCATGGAGTCTTTTACTACCTTGAAGAACGCTTCGATAGTTTGTGTAACATCATCCTTCTGGATTCCGGTTTTGTCCGAAATCTTGGTGATTACTTCTGCTTTTGTCACTGTGAATTTAATTTAGAAATTACGAAATAAGCTTAACAACCTATTAACCAAGTGTTTTTGGGACTGCAAATGTACGAGAAGCAACGCAATTACAAAACAATTACGAAAAATTTCCCCAGATTTAGCATAAAGAAATTTATCCCCAATGCATTTAAAAAATACTGATAATCAGACATTTTCACACTATATTTTAGGCTGGTATAAGGCAAATCCGAGAGAATTACCTTGGAGAGGAATCAGTGATCCCTATAAAATTTGGCTCTCGGAAATCATATTGCAGCAAACCAGAGTAGCCCAAGGTTTACCTTATTATTATGCCTTTTCGGAGGCCTACCCCAGCGTCAGGGATCTGGCTGAAGCCCCGGAAGAAGAAGTTCTCCGTCTTTGGCAAGGACTCGGCTACTACAGTCGGGCTCGAAATCTCCATTCCTGTGCCAAAACAATTTGGTTTGACTTGGGAGGAGAATTCCCGAAAACCTATGAAAAGCTGCTTACTTTAAAAGGGGTGGGATCCTATACGGCAGCGGCCATTGCCAGTTTTGCCTTTGGAGAAAAAAGGGCCGTTGTCGACGGAAATGTGTTTCGTGTTTTGGCCCGTTACTTTGGAATTGAAACCGATATCGGCAGCGGAAAGGGAAAGAGAGAATTTGAGGAATTAGCAAATACTTTGATTCCAGAGGAGGAACCCGGGGAATACAATCAGGCAATCATGGATTTTGGGGCTCGACTGTGTGTTCCCGTCAACCCGGACTGCAGTTCCTGTCCTCTTCAAGGTACCTGCTTTGCCTATAATAAAGACCTGGTCAAGGCCCTTCCCGTCAAAATCAACAAGGTAAAAGTAAAGGAGCGTAGCTTTCACTATTATGTCATCCGTTGTGGACAGAAGTGGGTGTGGAGAAAAAGAAGTGGAGGAGACATCTGGGAGGGCTTGTTTGATTTTCCGCACACCGAAACTTCGGGAGGAAATTCTGAGATGGAGCTGCCATTTGAAAAGACTGCTCTTAAAACTTTTCCCAAAAATTACCGACATCTGTTGTCGCATCAGCGATTGAATGCGGTTTTTTCGGAAATGGAAATTCCGGAGGAGAATCTTGGAAAACTTGAAAACTGGTGCGAAAACAAGGGATATATGTTACTAGAGGAGGAAAAAATTGAGTACCTGGCCAAGCCAAAGTTGATTGTTAATTTTTTGAACGATCAGGGCTTTTAACTACCTTCATCAAGTGAAAGCTTTTCACCTTATATTTAGTGAACCGATAAATTATGGCTGGAGTAAATAAAGTAATCTTACTTGGAAATCTGGGGGCAGACCCGGAAGTTAAATATCTCGAAGGAGACAATGTGGTGGCTAACCTCCGTTTGGCAACTACAGAATCCTACAAGGACAGAAATGGAAACCGGGTGGATCAAACCGAATGGCATGATTTGGAGCTTTGGGGTCCTCAGGCCAAAATAGCTGAGCAATACCTAAAAAAAGGGATGCAGATCTATGTGGAGGGGAAAATCAAGTCTGATACCTGGCAGGATGATCAGGGTCAAAACCGAAAAAGAACCAGGATTCGGGTGTTGAATTTTACGATGCTTGGTGGAAGACCGGAAGGAAGCGGCCAGCCTAGCCAAAGTATGGGGGCAAGCGCCCCAAGACCGGCTGCCAGCCCTGCAGCAATGAAGGAACCGGACTTCAGTCCAGATGATTCTGATGATGATTTACCATTCTGATTCAGTTCCCCTGAGTCTGATTTTCAGGGGAATTGTTTAATTTTGTATCAACCATCGCGTTTTAATACATGGACGACCCATACCCGAGTTTACACTTGCTCGTGCAGATAAGTGAGCCTTCATTTGGCTACCTGATTGTCAACGGTCTCTTTTTTATTGCCCTTCTGATCTGTTCGGCATTAGTTTCAGGTTCAGAGGTTGCTTTTTTTTCCCTTTCCAATGAGGACTTGGAGCTTCTCAAAGAGGAAAATGATCCCAAAGGAAATCTGGTTGTTAAACTTTTGGATTCGCCCAAGAAGCTACTGAGTACCATTTTGATTCTTAACAATCTGATCAACATTGCCATAGTAACCCTGACCACTTTTGTGTCCTGGAGTATTTTTGGTCATGATGCCACGGGCATTATCGTAATTTTGGTCCAGACTATTGGTGTTACTTTTGCGATTGTGTTTTTTGGTGAAATCGTCCCAAAGGTTTATGCCAATAAGGCCAAGAGTGAGTTTAGTTTGATTATGGCCCCTGTTATCAATTTTTTCTCTACCCTCTTAAGTCCGGTTTCAATTTTCTTAATGGCCATCAGTAATGTGATCGAAAGAAATATTGAGAAAAGGGGCTTTTCTCTCTCCGTAGGTGAGTTGAACCAAGCACTTGATATTACTACTGAAGACGCCCCAGAAGAGGAAAAAGATATTCTTCGAGGGATTGTAAACTTTGGAACACTTTCCGTAAAGCAGGTCATGAAAAGCCGGATGGAAATCACAGCTGTGGACACAGACATGGATTTTCATGAATTAATGGATAAAATCAATAAAAGTGGTTATTCCAGGATTCCGGTATTTAACGAAACCATTGACAATATTGAAGGTATTCTCTACATCAAGGATCTTCTTCCATTCCTTGACCGGGATGAGAACTTCAATTGGAAGGAATTGATCCGAAAGAGTTATTTCGTTCCGGAAAATAAAAAAGTGGATACCCTGCTAAAGGATTTTCAACAGAAGCGGGTCCACATGGCGATTGTCGTGGATGAGTATGGAGGGACTTCCGGCCTTGTCACTTTGGAGGACTTGATTGAGGAAATCATCGGTGAGATCAATGATGAATTCGACGATACCGAGGATGTGTTTTTTCAGGAAATTGATCCCAATACCTTCATTTTTGAAGGAAAGGTTTCTTTGAATGACTTTTGTAAGAAACTAGAGTTGGACTCTCAAATTTTTGACGAAGTAAAAGGAGAGAGTGAGTCCTTGGGAGGATTGTTATTGGAGCTTAATAGTAAGTTGCCTAAAAACGGCACCAAAATCAGATTTGAGGATTTTGAGTTTACCATCTTGGCTGTGGATACAAAAAAGATCAAAAAGGTAAAGGTTCATCTGATTTCGGGTGAAACGGAGGGGGCAATTGGCTATACGGATTGATTTAGTTTTTAGGTACATCTTTTTTATAAAATAATATTTTGTTTTTAAAATAATTTCAGATGTGCAAGTCTGAGAGCTGCTCTTAGACACTCGAAAAATTTTTTAAAATTGGTAAATTATTTTCTCAAAAACCGGTTTTTTGATTTTTGCTGTTTTTTATAAAAAAGTAGGGTATAAATGATGCCTTTTTTTCGATTTATAATGAAAATAATCTGAAAATCACATTTGTTTTAAACCTATTTTTATTTTGATAAAAAATCAAAAAACAGACTTTTCATAAAAAATAAAGCATCAAATATCCCATTTTGTTGCCTTAATTTTAATGAAAGAAATATTTTCTGTAATTTTTGCAAAATTTTCGAACCTATTAAATACTATAAAGATATGCAAGAAGGGTTATATCGCTCAGAGTTTGAGCATGACTCCTGCGGCATTGGGGCAGTGGTGGACCTTAGCGCTTCACCTTCGCATGAGACAATCAGCGACGCCTTATATATGCTTAGCAATATGGAGCACCGTGGGGGAAGGGGTTCAGATCCAAAGACAGGAGATGGAGCCGGCATTCTCATTCAGGTTCCGCATCAATTTTTAAAAGACATAACTGCCCGCACAGAGATCTGCTTGCCAGATGCCGGGCAGTATGGAGTAGGGATGACTTTTTTCCCTAAGAATAAACAGCTCTACAAAAAATCAAAGAAACTCCTCAACCAATTGATCGAGGAACTGGATTTTGAATTGATTGGGTACCGCCCCGTACCAGTGGATGAGACGGTTCCTGGATCCGGAGCTTTGGAAGTAATGCCCAATATTGAGCAGCTTTTTGTCAAGCACAAGAAAGGCCTAACCGGAATCGAGCTGGAGAGAAAGTTGTATGTGCTGAGAAATTATGCCACTTCAGAGATCAATTTCAAAATCCCAGGGGTTAATCATTCCTTCTATTTTGCTTCTCTGAGCAGCCTTACACTTATTTATAAGGGGCAGTTGCGTACCGATCAGGTTTTGTCCTTTTACAAGGATCTGCAGAACAGCAAAATTGAATCTGCCTTTGCAATTGTCCATTCCAGATTTTCTACGAATACCTTTCCAAACTGGAGATTGGCTCAGCCCTTTAGATTTCTTTCACACAACGGAGAGATCAATACCATCCGAGGTAACCTTAACAAGATGAAGTCAAAGGAAACTTTGATGAAATCCAAATATTTCTCGGATGATGAATTGGGAAAGTTGCTGCCTATTACCAACAAGCTGAACTCCGATTCCGCTAACCTGGATGCCATGGTCGAGTTGCTCACTTTGAGTGGAAGATCCTTGCCGCATGCTATGATGATGCTCGTTCCGGAAGCTTGGCAGGACAATGAGGTGATGGATAGAGAACGAAAAGCATTCTACAAATTCCACGCATCTCTTGTGGAGCCTTGGGACGGACCAGCGGCTCTGTTGTTTACGGATGGAAAATCTGTGGGTGCGACCTTGGATAGAAACGGACTACGTCCGCTTAGATACTTTATAACCAAAGACCAGAGGCTGGTTCTTTCTTCCGAAGCCGGGGCATTGCCCATCCGAGAGGCCACCATTGTAGAGAAAGGGCGGATCAGTCCCGGAAGAATGCTATGGGCTGACCTTGAAAAAGGAAGGGTTCTTTTTGACGAGGAAGTCAAAGGGGAAATATGCAAAAAGCAGCCTTATGAGCAGTGGGTGAATGATCAAAGGATCAAATTGAGAGTGGAGCCGGATCCGGAAAAACTTTCTCATCCCTATTCCACTGAAAATATCAAGAATGCCCAGACGGTGTTCGGCTATACTTCAGAAGAGCTGAAAGTAATATTGGCTCCTATGGGGGACACTGCCTATGAGGCGATTGGTTCGATGGGTGCTGACACTCCATTGGCTGTTTTGTCCAAGCAGAGCCAGCATATTTCCAATTATTTCAAGCAGCTCTTTGCACAGGTAAGTAACCCTCCTATCGATCCTATTCGGGAAAGATTGGTAATGTCCCTGTTTACCCGACTTGGAGAAGGTCACAATATTTTGGAGGAAAGTCCTCAGCATACAAGACAGATCCATATTTCCCAGCCAGTACTGCTCAATGAGGACTTGGATAAGATTCAGAATATGGAAGGGCAAGGCTATCGAAGCAAGAAACTCTTTGCCCATTTTGTAGCGGATCACAAGCCTGGAAGGTTACTGGAGGCTTTGGATAAGCTTTGTCAGGAGGCCGAAGATGCTATTGCCGAAAAGAAAAATATTTTGATCATATCCGATCGAAACAGCAATAATGAATTGGCTCCGATTCCTTCACTTCTGGCGATAGGAGCGGTTCATCACCACTTGGTAAAGAAAAAACTCCGTACCAAAGCCGGTTTGGTTTTGGAATCAGGAGATATCCGTGAGACGCATCATTTTGCTACAGCAATAGGGTATGGTGTGTCCGCAATAAACCCGTATTTGGCATTGGAATCTCTTTTGGATATGTTCCAAAAGGGGATGCTTTCCAAAGTGAAAGATCAGAAAGCCCTGTTTGCCAACTACCAGGCTGCTATTGGTAAAGGGCTATTGAAGGTTCTTTCCAAGATGGGTATTTCCACACTTCAGTCCTATCAGGGAGCACAGATTTTTGAAGCCTTGGGTCTAGGCCCTGAAGTAATTGACCGATGCTTCAAAGGAACCATTTCAAGAATTAGTGGGGTGTCTTTCGATGAACTTGCAGAAGAGGTATTGATTCGCCATAGAGCGGCATATGAAACCAACTCTGCAACCTTGGAGACTGGGGGAGTTTATCAATGGAAGCGAAGAGGAGAGAAACACATGTTCAATCCCGAGACCATCCATCTTCTTCAAAAGTCAACTAGTCTCAATGATTATGGTCTATACAAGAAGTTTGCAGCCAAAATCAACGAACAGACCAAGGATGCATTGACTTTGAGAGGCTTATTTGAGTTCAAAAAGCGGATCAGCGTTCCTATAGATGAAGTTGAGCCAGCTGAAAAGATCATCAAGAGATTTGCAACCGGCGCCATGTCATTTGGTTCCATTTCGCATGAGGCCCACACCACTCTGGCAATTGCGATGAACCGAATCGGGGCAAAGAGTAATTCCGGAGAAGGGGGAGAAGATGAGATCCGATTTGCCCGCAAGGAAAATGGAGACTGGGAAAGATCAGCAATCAAGCAGGTAGCTTCCGGACGTTTTGGTGTCACCAGTAATTACCTTACCAATGCGGACGAACTTCAAATCAAAATGGCTCAGGGTGCAAAACCCGGAGAAGGAGGCCAGCTTCCTGGACATAAAGTGGATGATTGGATCGGACGTGTAAGACATTCTACTCCGGGAGTAGGTTTGATATCCCCTCCTCCACACCACGATATTTATTCTATCGAGGATTTGGCTCAGTTGATTTATGACCTGAAGAATGCAAACAGAAAAGCCAGAATCAATGTGAAGCTGGTTTCTCAAGCCGGTGTTGGAACGGTCGCGGCGGGTGTAGCCAAAGCAATGTCCGATGTGATATTGATTTCCGGAGCCGATGGAGGTACAGGAGCTTCTCCTTTGAGCTCTATTCGACATGCTGGTTTGCCATGGGAGCTTGGTCTTTCTGAAGCCCATCAGACCTTGGTAAAAAACAACCTGAGAAGCAGAGTAGTCCTTCAGACAGATGGACAGTTGAGAACAGGCCGTGACTTGGCTATAGCCACCTTGTTGGGAGCAGAAGAGTGGGGAATTTCCACCGGTGCCTTAGTAGTGGAAGGCTGTATCATGATGAGAAAATGTCACCTGAACACCTGTCCAGTAGGAATTGCAACCCAGAATCCTGAATTGAGAAAACTCTTTACCGGAAATCCGGATCATGTTGTAAACTATTTCCAGTTTTTGGTTCAGGACTTGAGAGAAATCATGGCTTCCCTAGGTTTCAGAACCATTGATGAGATGGTAGGACAAAGCCATGTCCTTCAATCCACTGGTCATTTGAATCACTGGAAATGGGATAAAGTCGATCTTTCCCCAATTTTCCATAAAGTTGAAGTTCCTGACCATGTTGGGATTCACAAGCAGATCAACCAGGAATTTGAGTTGGAAGATGTCTTGGACCGCAAGTTGATCCATGCCGCCTTGCCTGCTTTGGAACAGGCGATATCCGTGACTGGTAATTTCCAGATCAAAAACATTGACCGCTCTGTGGGAGCGATGCTTTCCAACGAGGTTTCAAAAATCTACGGTAGCGTGGGTCTTCCAGAGGATACGGTACAGTTTAAGTTTACAGGATCAGCAGGCCAGACATTTGGGGGCTTCCTTACTAAAGGAATCAGTTTTGAATTGGAAGGTGAAGCAAATGACTACTTCGGAAAAGGTCTTTCCGGTGGTAAGTTGATCATCTACCCAAGTAGAAATGCCCGCTTTGTGCCTGAAGAGAATATCATTATTGGTAACGTTGCTTTCTATGGTGCCACTTCCGGGGAGGCTTATATCAACGGAAAAGGTGGGGAACGTTTCTGTGTGAGAAATTCCGGGGTCAAGACCGTAGTTGAGGGAATCGGTGATCACGGTTGTGAGTACATGACAGGTGGCATGGTGATCAATTTGGGAGAAATCGGGCGAAACTTTGCTGCCGGTATGAGCGGTGGAGTTGCCTATATCCTAAAGGATTATGTCACTGAAATAAACCCTGAACTAGTGGATATTGATTTGCTTGAAGAAGAAGATTTCAATACCATAAAGCTTTACCTGAAGCGACATGTGAAGCTTACCGAAAGTGCTTTGGCTCAGAGATTCCTGGATGATTGGGAAAAAACCAAGGAAAAATTCATCAAGGTAATGCCTAGGGATTACAAGGCCGTTTTGCAGAAAAGAGCGTTAGAACAATCAAAAACAATGGTGTAAGATGGGAGCGATAGAAGGATTTATTCAGTTTAAAAGAGAGACCCCTTTGAGCCGTGATCCAAAGGAACGGATTGGGGATTATAAAGAAATATATCAGCCGTTTTCTGACGAAAAACTCAATCATCAGGCAGCACGCTGCATGGATTGTGGAGTTCCTTTTTGCCACAATGGATGTCCATTGGGCAATGTGATTCCTGAATTCAACGATGCGGTTTATCGAAAGGAATGGGGTCAGGCGATAGACATATTGAGAAGCACCAACAATTTCCCTGAATTTACAGGGAGAATTTGCCCAGCTCCCTGTGAGGCCAGTTGTGTGTTGGGAATCAATAAGGATCCTGTTGCTATTGAATTGATCGAAAAAAACATAGCCGAAAAAGCCTATGAACTGGGCTTGATCAAGGCGAATCCTCCTCAAAAGAGAACCAATAAGCATGTGGCTATAATTGGCTCTGGGCCATCAGGACTAGCAGCGGCTGATCAGCTTAATCAGGCAGGTCATGAAGTGACCGTCTTTGAAAAAGATGCTAAGCCCGGAGGTTTGTTGCGTTATGGAATTCCCGACTTCAAGCTTGAAAAGTGGGTCATCGACCGCAGGGTTGATTTCATGAAACAAGAGGGGGTAATTTTCTCCACGGGAACTGAAGTGGGATTCAACATCAAAGCCGAGAATATTCTTAGAAACTTCGATGCGGTGGTTTTGGCCACAGGAGCCGGACAGCCAAGAGGTCTGAATATCAAGGGGGATCAGCTTAAAGGCGTGCATTTTGCCATGGAGTTTTTGGGCCAGCAAAACCAGGTTATTGGAGGTGAGATCGAAGAGAATCAAATCTCTGCCAAAGGCAAAAATATAATTGTAATTGGGGGAGGAGATACGGGTAGTGACTGTATTGGTACTTCCAATAGACATGGGGCGGCTTCCATTACCCAATTGGAGCTTTTGCCCAAGCCACCGAAACAAAGAACCGTCCTCAATCCATGGCCAGAGTGGCCAATGACTTTAAAAACTTCCAGTTCCCACGAAGAAGGAGCAGACCGGTTTTTCTCAGTCCTTACAAAGGAATTTACAGGAAATGAAGCCGGTGAGGTTACGGGACTGAAACTGGTAGATATTGAATGGTTTGAGAAGGATGGCCGAATGACCTTCAAGGAAGTGGAGGGTACAGAAAGGGTACTTCCATGTGACTTGGCTTTTATTGCTATCGGTTATACAGGGCCTGCCCAAAATGGCTTGTTGGAAGCATTTGGTGTGGACACGATGGAAAATACGCTTCCAAAGTCTAAAAATTATCAAAGCTCCAATCCAAAAGTTTTCTTGGCGGGAGATATGAGAAGAGGACAGTCTTTGGTTGTATGGGCAATTTCTGAAGGAAGAGAGGCTGCGGTGAAGGTGGATGAATATCTAATGGGTTCCTCTGCCCTTCCTAAAAAGGATGAATCATTCTACAAAGTAGAAGAAGAAATCGCGGGTGTTGATTGAGTAAAAAATCGGCAAATCCAATAGAATCCCTGTTTAGTTGAAAGCCTGCGGTAATAGAAAGCCACCCTAAAGGTGGCTTTCGCTTTTTTCTATGAAGGAGTTTAATTGCCTCCTCTTTTTCTCATCGGAAAATCGCCTCGCCGATGAACTTCCCCTCCTGGTCTTCTTCTGTCCATTCGGTGGTCCCTGATTTCCTGCCACTTTTGCCTTTGCTCTTCAGTTAGGACTGAGGAGATCTTGTTTTGATGGTCTTCGCCTTCTTTTTTTCGAGTTTCCATCTCTGCTTTTCGGGCCTCTCTTTCAGCTTCCTGCTTTTTGGCAAACTCCCTATTGATATCCAAAATCTTTGCTTTTTGCTCCTCCGTTAGCTGTAGCTGTTCGGCCATCCGATCTGTCATTTGTTTGGCCCTGGTTTCGGGATCAGGTTTTTCCTGCGCTCTATTTTGTTGAGCAAACGCGCCAAGATTGACCAAGACTAACAAGGCAGCAGCAATCATCCATTTTTTCATAGTTTATTGGTTTTGTTACGCCTTTTAGACCATGTCGGAATGAAAGCGTTTAAAGCGGACCTGTTAACAAAGCTTAAAAATCCTTATTCTTCAAGTAACTCTTTCCTTTCAGAATCTTTGACATATTTGGGATTGATTAACAGGCTCAGCTCAAAACTCAGGTAATTCCAAGACCAGTCCAAAAAGATGAACAGCTTGTTTTTATCCAACAAGATCACCTGAAATTTTTGTTTAGGCTACGGGCCAATCGGAGACCGGCAAAACCTTCGCCAAAGATGAGGATTCTTGGAAATTCGGAGCGAGGGAGCTTGGATAATGGAAGCTGAGAAAGATTGTCCATGAAAAAAGTGTTTTTCCACTGTACGGAAATTACCAAATAGAAGGTGGAGATTTTCCGAAAAAGTACTGGTTTAAGAAGTCCATATCCACCACTCAAAATGAAAAGATTTGCTATTTTTACCTCCCAAATCAAGCAAATCCATGGGAAGAGCATTTGAATTCAGAAAAGAGCGAAAGTTCAAGCGTTGGGACAAAATGTCCAAGGTGTTTACCCGATTGGGTAAGGAAATTGTAATGGCAGTGAAATCCGGCGGGCCGGACCCCTCTTCCAACCCTCGCCTGAGAACCATCATCCAAAATGCCAAGGGTGCCCAAATGCCCAAGGATAGGATTGAGGCGGCTATTAAAAGAGCTTCAAACAAGGATGAGAAGGATTATGAAGAAGTGGTATACGAAGGATATGGTCCATTTGGTATCGCTGTAATCGTAGAGACTTCCACTGATAACATCAACCGTACGGTTGCAAACGTTAGATCTTATTTTACCAAAGCAGGAGGTTCTTTGGGTACTTCTGGTTCGGTTAGTTTTATGTTTGACCGGAAGGCAGTTTTTCGTTTTGCCAAAGCGGATTATGATCTAGAAGAGCTTGAGCTCGAACTGATTGACTTTGGACTTACCGATATTGACGAGAATGAAGGGGAAATCTTTGTGTATACCGAATTTGAGGATTTCGGAACCATGCAAAAAGCCTTGGAGGAAAAAGGAATCGAGATTATTTCTGCTGATTTCCAGCGTTTCCCAACCACTTTGACTGAGCTCACGGAAGAGCAGGAAGAAGTGATCAACAAAATGATTGAGCGGATGGAAGAGGACGATGACGTAAACCAGATTTTCACCAATATGGCCTAAGCAACAGCTTAGGCTCTTTTTTTATGATATTTCCAAAACGAGAGAATTTTAAAGCATCCCAAACAGAGTTGATTATTGTTGGGAGTAAAAATCCAGTAAAAATAGGTAGTGTGGAAGATGCCTTTACCTTGGCTTTTTCACAGAGTTTTATTGCAAATGGAGTATCTGCCGCTTCCATGGTATCGGATCAGCCAATTGGAGATGAGGAAACCTTGCAAGGTGCCAAAAACCGAGCGCTAAATGCTAAAATTGCTTTTCCTGAGGCATCTTATTGGGTGGGTGTAGAAGGAGGGATTGCCGAGGATGCATTGGGAATGAGCGCTTTTGCCTGGGTTTATATCCTTGACAAAGAAGGCAAAAGTGGATATGCAAAAACCGGAAGCTTTTACCTTCCTGAAGCAATTCGAAAACTGATCAATTCAGGTATGGAACTCGGAGAGGCGGACGATCATTTTTTTGACAGGGAAAATTCAAAACAAAAGGGCGGTGCAGTTGGAATTTTGACTGATGGGAAGTTAGATCGAAGAGTTTATTATTCTCAGGCTGTTCTCCTAGCATTGATCCCATTTTTAAACAAAAATCTATTTTAAATAGAACTTTTTAAATAAAAATTTTAACGATGATTGGTTTGATTGAAAAAATCTTCGATTTTTTTGTATAAGTACTAAATTATTGTTTCATTTAAACACTATTAGTTTTGAACACAACAATCTGAAGTTTGTACTAGATATAAAGTAAAAGTTGCAACAATCACCCCTAAAGTTTATCAGCAACAAAACCTCCCTGAAAAGGGAGGTTTATTTTTTTAAGTTCCTCAGAAAATTTCTCAAGGCTATCCTCCAATCGGAATCTGCATCCCATTCCGGCCCGATGTAGAGTTCATCTCTTACCAATAGCTTGATGTAATATTTCACTACGGTCTGAGTTTCATTTGCTGGGTCAGTTTCCAGTCCCATACTTCTTTTCAGATCACTTTCCCTTCCTTCGACTTTGACTAATAAAAATTGCACCCGGTCTCTGATTAATTCTTGGTTGCTTTTGGCCTCAGTAAGCCAAGCCACTTCATTGGGATATTCGGTTTCAAGGATTCGCTGGATCTGGCTTTTTTGCGCCTCTTGTTCTGCCAGTATGGTTTCCTGTGACTTTCCATACATGTTGTACCGGAAGTAACTCAGTGCCCCAGTTTGGGCAGAGGTTCCTTCCAAAGGAATTCCTAGTTTGAAGACCTCAAGGTTCAGGGGATTCCGGGCAAAAAATCTCTGCGAGGCTTGGCTTGCTGTTGGATTTGCCTGTGTAGTCTGTGTCGGAAATTCGGGCACATCTATGACTAATAGATTTTTGGTTCGGACATTGGCGCCCAAATTGGAAAACTGTTCTGAGGCTTCTTTCCAGGTGCCTCCACTGACTCCAAAAAGGGCAGTAGTCGAAAGGATTTTGCCATCCCTACTGAATGAACCAACGTGAATGGAGGTTGCACTCTTCTGCCGGGTTACCAAAACAATGTTTTTGACTCCCCTTTGCTCAAAGGATGTTGCAAAATCAGCTTGCACTTCCTCGGAAAGACTGATTTGCTCCAGTTCGAAATAAGCAATTGGGTCCCCCCCGGCTTGGACTAGAGATTGGTGAACACTATCCGCTAGGACCTTCCAGTCCATAACAGGTCTAGCTCCGGGATCTGTAGAAATCATTACCACCGATTTTCCATCGAAAAATGACTCCGGTATAGTTCCTTGAGCTTGAGCAGAGATTCCGGTTGAGACTAGGAGGAGAAAAAAGATATATTTCATTGAAGGAAATCTGTGAAGACGCGTAGTTTAGTACTTTACGAATATAAATAACGAAAAATTTTACACCTGATGCATCCTTCAAAGAAAGTTCTATTGATTGGTTTGTTGATTATTTACTTCTTTTCCAGCCATGCCCAGTCCATAAGAACCTCAAATCTCATCAAACACTTGAATTACCTAGCATCTGATGAGCTGGGAGGGAGGAAAACCGGGACTGAGGGTAATGCCATGGCTAGGACTTATATTTTGGAGGAGTTTGAAAAGATAGGACTGGAGACGCATTACCTGGACATGCAGCAGGCTTTTACTTTTCAAAACAGGAGAGAGCAAAAAGAATATACAGGCATTAATGTGGTGGCTTTTGTTCCCGGAACTGAGACCAAAAAACTTATTGTATTAACTGCACACTACGATCATGTGGGCATTAGAGCAAAAAATACAGAAGGAGATTCAATCTACAATGGTGCGGATGACAATGCCTCAGGAACTGCGGCCTTGTTGGAACTTGCCAAGTATTTCAGCGAAAATCCTCCCCGGCATAGTATGATCTTTGCGGCCTTGGACGCAGAGGAAATGGGACTTCAGGGTGCCAGAGCTCTTTTACGCGATTTCCCTTTTGACTTGGAGCAGATCGAAGTTAATGTCAATATGGATATGATTTCGCGAAGTGATAAGGGAGAACTCTATGCATCCGGTACCTACCATCATCCGCAATTAAAATCTATCTTGGAGAATGCTTCTTCCGGTCAAAAGCCTACTTTATTATTTGGGCATGATCTCCCAGATACAGGAGCGGATGATTGGAGCTATTCATCCGACCATGGGGCCTTTTTGGAGAAGGGGATTCCATTTGTCTATTTTGGTGTGGAAGATCATGAAGATTATCATCAGCCAAGTGATGAATACCATGCTATTGACTCTGAATTTTTCGTTGATGCCATGAATTTGATCCTAAAGTGTGTGTTGGAATTGGATGAGCAATTGATAAATCCCTAAAAATCCTTTTTCATTGAGGTATAGCTTTTTTACTTTGTAAAGAATATCTAAAGGATGCTGATTTGGCAAAAAATGATCTGATTACCAAGATTCTGATCTGGAGACTCCGGCATATGAGCAACCAGAGTTTCATTCTGATTTTGAGTGGAATAATTGGAGTGCTTTCCGGGGTTGCAGCAGTGATCCTTAAGCATGGAGTTCATGCAATTCAGAATTTTCTCACCCAGGATTTTTATGTGGAGTACGCCAACTTCATGTATATAGTCTATCCCATAGTTGGGATTTCAGCTGCCTATTTATTGGGGAAGTACATTTTCAAGGATATTGGAGGCCATGGGATCCCTGATGTTCTTTTCAATATTTCCAAAAAGCAAAGCTTGATGCCCAGGGTGAAAACCTACAGCCGTGTTTTCACTTCTGCCTTGACTGTTGGTTTTGGTGGATCGGTTGGACTTGAGGCTCCTATGTTGGTGACCGGTTCTGCTATAGGTTCCAATATTGGCTTGCTGGTCCATTTGAATGCGAAAAAAAGAGCCTTGTTGATAGGTTGCGGTGCAGCAGGAGCGATTTCAGCAATATTCGGAGCCCCAATCGGCGCTGTTATTTTTGCGATCGAGGTTATCTTAATGGAGATCAGTACCGCGAGTTTCATTCCCTTGCTGATCGCTTCGGTGACAGGCTCCCTTACCTCCATGATTTTGGTCGGAGAGGAATCTGTTTTCAACTTTGATCTGCAGGATAAATTCCTTGCCGCCCATATGCCGTACTATTTGGTTTTGGGGATATTTTGTGGTGTAGTCTCCCTCTATTTCAGTTCAGCGGTGATGAAGACTGAAAAGCTCATGGAGGGCTTGGAAAATCAAGCCATGAAAATTCTTTATGGGGGTGCATTTCTGGGATTCATGCTCTTCTTTTTTCCCCCCATATATGGGGAAGGATATGATACGCTGAACCTGTTGATTGAAGGTGATTCCGGCCAATTGCTTGACAAGAGTCCGTTTTTTTCAGCGATAGAAAACCCCTATTTGATTCTGATATTTCTTTCTCTGATCATTTTGCTCAAGCCAATTGGTTCTGCCTTGACCTTGGCGAGTGGCGGCTCAGGAGGGATTTTCGCTCCCTCTCTTTATGTTGGAGGGATTGTCGGCTTTGTATTTGCCTATGCAAAAAACCTCATGGGTTTTCATATTCCTCTGCCTTTGGCTCATTTTACCTTGGTTGCAATGTGTGGAGTGATGGCTGGTGTTCAGCATTCCCCGCTTTCTGCGATATTCCTGATTGCAGAGATCACGGGAGGATATGAACTTTTTGTGCCCTTGATGTTTGTGTCCGCAATTTCTTATATCACGACTACTTACTTTCAAAAAGACAGTCTTTATATTCTTCAGTTGAAGGAAAAGGGGAATCAGCTTCCGGAATCCAAGGATCAGGAATTGCTGGAGATGATCAATATTTCCCATGTAATCGAACGGGATCTTTTACCCATTCATCCCGATTCAAAATTGAAGGACCTGATTGACCTGGTGAAAATCTCCAAGCGCAATATTTTTCCTGTTGTGGATGAAGCCAAAACTCTGAGAGGAATCATCACGCTGGATGATATTCGGGACATCATGTTTGATGCAGAAAAGCAGGATACTGTATTAATCCGGGATTTGATGCACAGTCCTCCTGAAATCCTATTTGCGGATGAAAATATGCAAAAGGCAATGGAAAAATTTGAGAAATCTGGAGCTTGGAATCTCCCGGTAATAGAAAATGGGAAGTATTTGGGCTTTGTATCCAAGTCCAGAATTTTTAATTCCTATCGAAAGAGGCTAATTCGTCAAAGACAAGACTAAACTATTCTTAAAAGAAAATTTGGATTTGGAATTTATCCACTTTTTTGAGGTGATTTTTGGTAGAGTTTATTCAAGTTAGCTGTGATTATCCACAAAATTGAGCTTTTTGAATTACACTTAAGAATCAGATAATCAAATAGATATAGATGATTTGTTGAAAAGTGTGGATAAATTATTGAAAATGTGGATAAAAATTTCTTGCTTTTTTTGATGCTTGAAAAATGAGCAAATAAGAGGGATTTTTAACTTTGACTTAATCTTGAGGATTACGTTTTTAACATTGATTTAATGATAAAAATCAGTTTAAAAAGAGAATAAAATTTTGTTATCCAAAATTTGTGCAGCTATTTCAAGCTGTTGAGATAGAAAGCTTCTTTCAATTTTAAAATCAACTCCCGACTTTCTGGAAAAATGAAAATTCATCTTGGTAAAATTTAATTTTTTTATTCCTTCTCAAATTCAATTTTACCCAAGTTGTTCATCTGTTTCAGTATCCAGGCCTGTCTTCCAATGATGTATGGAGTAGGCCGTGTTGGATTCCATCTTTTTGGATTGGGGAGCACTGCTGCTATCATTGCCGCCTCTCTTTGATTCAGTTTGCTGGCCGGTTTTTTATAGAATTCCTGTGCAGCAGCCTCTATTCCGTAGATTCCATCCCCCATTTCTATGACATTGAGATATACCTCCAGGATTCGTTCTTTTGACCAAATCAATTCAACCAAAACTGTGAAATAGGCTTCTAGGCCTTTTCTCAAATAACTTCTTTCTGGCCAAAGAAAGACATTTTTGACAGTCTGTTGGGTAATGGTACTGGCTCCTTTGATTCTTTTGCCTTTTTTGTTTCCCTCCCAGGCTTTTTCCATTGCCTCAAAATCAAATCCATGATGGTCTAAAAATTTCTGATCTTCTGCTGCAACAACAGCCAATGGAGCCGATTTGGATATTTCCTCCATTGAGACCCAGTCTTTTTTTAATCTGACTTCTTTGCTTTCATCACGCAATTGTTCGAAAAACCGGATTCCCATCAAAGGAGTAAAGGGGACCGGAAGGAAGCGGTAGAGTATTACCGAGCCTACAGAAATTAGGAAAAACCAAAGCAGAAACTTCTTGATTAGTCTCCAAATCCAATGGATTACTTTCATATTATGGTTAAATCGTTGCGGATGCCTGAATAAACTGGTAAGAGAAAACTGCATCCCGATGCAGGGTGAGTTCGTCTAGATCCCTTTCCATGGCCAGGACATCCTCCTCAAATATACTTCCTGAATTTTTCATTTCCGCTGTGGCACTTTTCATTAGCGTCTTCCAATACTGTGTGAGCTTTAAAAGTTGTTCAGGATTTCTTTGGTCCACATGAAATCCGCCTGGATGCAATTGGATTTTGCTAAATCCTGCTTCCAGAAGGAGGTTTCCAAGTTTGGCTCCAATATCTGGATCTCCTCCGAGATTTATCTGAAATTCATTGTACGCTTTGTAGTATTTGGTTAGCCCTGCCATCTCCGGATAGGCATAAAAACTGCTGTTAAATACCTCTGTAATCCAAACCTTGGCGCCCGGGACAAGATGCTTTTTCATGGATTCCAGTACCTTCTTGGGCTCAGCGATATGCTCTAAGGCCCAACAGATAAATGCAGAATCAAAATTTCGTTCTAGTTTAAGATTTCGTGCATCTTGAAGGATAAAATCAATCTGACGATCTGAAAATGCCTCCAAATTTTTACGGGCAGTTTCCAGTTGGTTTTCAGAATAATCCACGCAGGTGATGTCGATATCCGGGTACAGCTGAAGGAGTACGGCTGTCTGAGCACCTACACCGCTTCCAATTTCAAGTAGGTGTTTGCATCCTGCGAAATCAATCTTTGGGTAGATCAAAGGGGAAAGAACTCCCGCTTGGGCAAGAAGGCGTTGCTGTTCATCCGGTAGATATCCGTGGATATATGTTCCCATCTCCGATAATTTTTTGGCAAATTATCAATAAAAAACGCGCCTTTGTATCTAGGGATTACTTGTTTTAGTAAATATCAGAGGTGTGCTCAATAGGGCAGCGACATTTTCCATCAAATATTTCATGTCGGGATATTCCTTTACAGAGTAATAATCTTCCAGGAATTCAATTTTGCAATTGAGCTTTATCTCATTTTCACGAATATCAGTCAGATAAGAAAACCTAACCTTTTTGGAAGGAATGGTAAGGGATTGACTTTCGGGATAATCATCCAATTGGTAGCCTTCCGGAAAAGGGATGCTTACATTCATGTTTTCGTAAAAGGGAAAGTCAAATTCAATGGGTAATATTCTGCTTTCCTGGGTGAAAGGGTTTTGTCTGAAGCTGGAAAATTCGAAGGGATTCAGCACCAATTGTTCCGGATTTTCAGTATTTACCTCAGAATTGAATGAAATAGTCAAAGTCCGGTTTGAGCTAAGTTGATCATTGACAGAAACGTTGGAAATACTTTCCTTTTCAATATTTTTTTCCGTTACCAAGTATTCTTCCACTTCTTTCAATGCCCTCAATAAAGTTGCTGCCTGAAGTGCATTATAATCAGTTAGCCTTACTTGATGTTTGAAAAAGGGCTTATTCAAGGAATCTTTCTCCAGAGATGTAAAAAATATCGATCCTGAGCGGTGCTTATGGTTTAGGTCTTCAAGTCTTCCATTATCTTTTTCAATAAAAAATGCACGTTTGACGAGTTTGGAAACAGGAAGTAAACCAAAGGGAGTAATGGAATCAGTGGCGTCTAGGTAAATTTCTTTACCGTCTATGGTAGCAGAAAGTATGGAGCTGTGAAACTGGTTGATAAAAGGGACCTCGATTAATTTCGTCCTCCCAATCTTTCGCTCATTGACCATTACAATTTTTGAGTCTATTCCTTGCTCTTTGAGTAGGTTTAGCATCAATAGGTTTTTGTCGAAGCTATTTCCTTTTTTTTCTTCCAAGAATTCATCTAAAGGGTAAATAGGTTCCAAATATCTGGAACTGTAGGATGCTCGGTAATTTTTTGCGACGTAATCATAGATTTTCTTCGCCTTTGCCAGTTGGGTGTTTTCCTCAAACTCAAGTTTGGGATAGTTTCTGACTTCTGGTGAAGGGCCCAAGTAATAGGGTTTTACATCGTCAAATTTCATCCAGGAATTAGCGACGTGATTCCAAGAGGCATAAAAGGCTTCTGACTCTTCTATTTTTTCCGGGTTTATATATTCATTGGTAAAAAGGTATCCGTCAACCCGGTCTTGGTAATCCAATAAATTCCCAACGAAGGGTTCATTCGGTAAGGAAGGGACATCTTTTAAGGTCCAGGAATAAAGTCTTTTCTTTTCATGAATGTCTGATACCTCCGGTAAGCGATCACCCTGCATGATCATTTGGTAAATAAAATAACTGGGGGACTTAAAAGTATACTTGCTATAAAGTGCAGGGATTTCCTTTTGGAAGGCCCAGCCTTCCAGTATTCCATATTGATGATCTATTTTTTTATAGCTGTATTCCAGGATAGATCCTTTTTTCACATGGGGAAAAATCAATCGGTACTCAAATTCTCCTCCTCCAAGATTAATTTCTTTGATGTTGTTTTTGGAAAGCTTTTCCACTTTTCTCTCTCCATTTTCGAGATAGGAGACTTGTGCGTTTATTTTTACGATATCCTCTACCAGAGTTTTTCCTCTATAAAAATTGATCACGATATCCCCAAATTCCAATAGATTGTCATCCAAGATTTTCAATCTATGGTGAAAGTCCGTATGGAGTCCGGTCACCATGAAATAGCTGTTGCCTTCCTCCCAAAGAGTTACCACTTTGGCATCAGGTTCAAATGGGACTACTTCCAAGGCCAATTCCTCTTCAGAGTATTTACCAAACTCCACCTGAGCCTGAACATACATGGGAAAGCCCAGCAGTAATAGGCTGATTAAAATTCTGGGAAAGAGCATATTAAGGCTTTGCGGTTTTTTTCAAAACTACAGGGGCATTAAGCTTGGCTGCTACGGATTCCATGAACAGCTTGAGATCTTGGTATCGGTTTACAGGGATCATAGGGTTTTTTACATCCAGTCTAGCCGTGATATTCAAAGCTCCGTCAATTATGGAAGGGTTGAAGGAAAAACTTAAATAGCCGCCTTTTACAGTAATTGCTTCCTGAAGTGGATAATCGTCGATTTCATAGCCTTCTGGGATTACTATTCTGGCGTTATAGGTCTCGGTAAATACGTAGCCAAAATCAACCGGAAAAATTCGGTATTCAGCCGTAAATGGGTTTTTGGCAAAGTAGGAATACTTCAATGGATTGAACATCAGCATGTCATAGTTTCCCGATTCGGGAAAGCTCATTTCATAGTTTATAGTCAGGGAATTGTTTTCCTCCAATTGATCTTGCACTTGTATGTTTTGGATATTTGCGATGTCACCTGTGGATAATAATTCCTCCAGAAACCCTTCTTTGGATTTACCGTTCTCAATTGTACGTGCCATTCCTAGGCCTCGGTATTGATAATTGCGAAGGGAGTTTTTCATCAAAAAATTGTTTTTTTCATCCAGTTCTATTTGGGAGAAAAACACAGTATTTGATTTATGCTGAATATCAATCGGGACGAGCATGCTTTGTTCTTTTCGCAGCAATAATCCGGCTTTGACATGCTTATCCAAGTCTACATATCCGAAAGGTGCTAAGGGATCATTCAAGTCAATGAACTGAAGTTGACCATCAAGTTTTGCAAGAAGCAAGATTTCGTCAAACTGGTTAAGGAATGGAAAATCAACCAATTCACTCCTGCCGTATCCTTTGCTACCTACTAAAACAGGGTCACATTCGACTCCGGATGATTTGAGGATTCCCATCAGGGCTAGAATCAATTCTACCGAGGTTCCTGATTTACTTTTAAGCAATTGGCTCAATGTCTGTTCAGGCTGGATATAATCAGGACCTTGGTTGATGAATTTGTCCCGAATATAATAATAGGCCTTGCTGGCAATTTCTTTCTGGGTAGTTCCACCTAGGTCTATTCCCAATAGTTCCTTTTCAATTGGATTGGAGCGGTAGTAGCCCATTTCTTCATAAGCATTGATTATGCCGTCTCCCAATTTTTCCCAGGTGTCTAGGAAATCAACGGTCTGAACTCCGCCAATTGGATCATATTTCTTGTATTTGGAAAGCTGGAACTCTATTCGCTCGGTGTAGTCCCTGTAGTTTTTCATAAAAGGTTCCTCTTTGAGGGAATATAAATTGCGAAGAACCCAGGAATAGGTGCCGTTTGAGGAAGCAGATTCAGCCTTATTGAAAAAGTTGTACCCTTGACCTATCATTTTATATTCCAATTCGGCAATCATTCTGATTTGATATTTTGAATAGAGTGTAGGAATGGGGTTTTGAAAGGCCCAGCCATCTAAAAAGCCCAAGCTTTTGTCTGTTTTTTTATAGGAATACTCTAAGATGGATCCTACCTGTACATTGGGAAAAGTGATTCGGTATTCCTTGTACCCACCGTCCAAATCCACCAGAAAGATGTTGTTCTTTTCCACTTTAATGGTTTCTGGTTTTCCGTTGGAAAAGTTGGTGGTTTGTGCCTTGATCCCGCTGATTTCTTCCGTTGCGTCATCTCCTACATAAAAGCGAATGCTAATATCTCCATATCCCTTTCCTGTCTCAGAAAGGATTTTTAGGCGAACAAAATAAGTGGTTTCGAATATATCACCGAAAAACTTGGAGTCTCCAAGTTCAGCAAGAATCACTGCCCCAGCTTCAGGTTCGTAGCTTACTTCTTTGTAATCAATTTCATTTTGATTGAATTGACCCATTTTTAGGGTCTGTGCATTTGCGCTCAAGTTTGTAAGCAAACAAAACGCAATCAGCTGAAGGGTTTTATTCATGGTTGGCAGTAAGGTTAGGTCTTGTAAAATTGACAGGGTGGTTTCCTTTGTTATTGATCAGCTTGAATAAGTCGGCCTTTTCCTGTTCCTCTAATTCCTCAGGGATTTTTAGCCTTATTTCCCGGGTAACTGTAAAATTTTTCCCCTCTAGCTTGCTGTCAAATTTCACAGAGACTCCTTTATCCTCCAATTCCAGATTTTCGAATCGGGTTTCAAGAACCAAATTTTCAGGCAATACTATTTCATATTGGTCTTTTTGAAAGATAATTCCATTGGCCAGATTTTTCTCTTGGATTTCGCCCATGAAGGGCCTGAGAATAAATCTTTTGGCGGTTTTCTGAACATATCTCTGGATTTGGCCATCGTATTCCAATTTGGCCATTGGTAGAGAGTCTTGTTTACTGATGTCCAGATTGAAATTTTCAATGATCAGCCCCGGAATCGGAGAGTGCTTGTTGAAAAAATCTTTTTTGGCTCTAAGGTCCAATACCTGATCCATTCCTAGGATACTTTCTGCATAATTCCCGGTATATACTGTTTCTTTCTGAATTGTAGCATTCCCGAGACCATCTATTTCGAGTATGTTCTTGGATTCTATTTGGTTCCAGATTTCATCTTGATAGTTGGGGGTTTTGGTAAGATATCCCCCTTCTGAAGTGGTGACCAATACATGCCTGTTTTTGGTAAAATCCCCCAAAAAACCAGCAGGATTTATGTTGGAAGTACACTCAAGCCAAATGGGACTAGACTCAGTAGGAACTTGCAGGATGACATGGTTGAATTGGTTGGAAGGGAGATCGGTTTCTATATCCTCCTCATCCGCACCAGCCCTTACCAGGGTATAATTCGATGGAATCCCCGCGACATTCAACATGGCTTTCATCAGGTTGGTTAGGGCCTTGCAGTCTCCATAGGCATATTTGACTGCATCTTCTGCGGTCATGGTTTGCCAACCGCCGATCCCCAGTTGAATACTGACATAGCGGAAATTCTTTTGTAGGTAATCATAGAGGATGGAAATTTTTTCGTAAACATCCTCCTTGCCTTCAATGAGCTTCAATGTCTGTAATCGAAAGGCTTCCGGCAATTGGTCTCGATCTTTATTCAATTCATATTGCCAAGAGGCAAGTCCGGACCAATCATCCATTTTCCCTATATAATCCTCCAGAGCAAAGTGGATTGGAGCCAGGAGTAAATATTTTAAATCTTCTTTTTTGTAGTCTGGGCCCAGAGTGGGCAAGGATTTCTCTGTCCAAGTCAATTTTATTAACCCCTCTTCCAAGGTTTCTTCCTGCCGATTAGTTGAAAGGTTTAATTCCTTATACCGGATACCTAGTTTCTCCGGATAAATTACCTCTAAGGTTGATTCATCAACTTTCTGAAAAAAGCGCCTAGTAGGAAGCCAGGTGGGCAGGAAAAAATTGGTTTTTGACTTAGTTTCCGTTACTATCTTGACTTTGAGGGGAAATTTTCCGGTGCGGATTCCATAATATTTTCTCCTGTTGTCATCATATACCGAAGTGTTGGAGTAGAGTGCGGCATCCACCATATCCCGGATTTTTGCCTTTTCAATGGTTTTTCCGGTAAGAAGATCAATTGCCTCAAGCTGAAAATCCGTGATTTGAGTCAATTTGTCATAGGACAGGGAGGTATAGGCATGAGCCAGTCCATCCGCGGTCAGAATGGTCAACTCCAACTCTTGTCTATGTGTATATTCATAGGAGTCATCAATTATGATCTGCTGCTTTTCGGAAAGTTTAGAATGTACGGGTAAAGAATCTTTTGCTGAAAGGAGAATGGTCGAAAAAAGAAGTGCTAAACTAGAAAGGAACATAAATAAAGAATGAGTTCAACGAAAAGTATGAAATTAGTTAAACAAATTCCAAAAATTATCCTGAAAAATTTCTGGTAAAGATAATGTGTTTGGAAATCAGTTTGATGTCCCTTCAGAAGGGTTCAAAATATTGGATTTCACAAATAAACTTGCCTATTTGGCTTTTCAAATCAATCTGAATTTCCATGAACCCAATCACAATAGGCAGCTTTGAGGAGTTTGAAAAATTCAATGGTCAGGAGCTTGGTGCTTCGAGCTATTTTAGAATTACACAGCAACAAATCAATCTTTTTGCAGATGCCACTCATGACCATCAATGGATTCATACCGATCCCGAAAGGGCAAAAGTGGAGGGTGCATTTGGCAATACCATTGCCCATGGATACTTGACGCTGAGTATTGTTCCCCATTTGTGGGATCAGATTGTTCAGGTTAAAAACCTGAAAATGATGATCAATTATGGAATTGAATCGTTGAGATTTGCCAATCCGGTTTTGGTGGACAGCGAAGTAAGGCTGGTGGCAAAGTTGAAAAATGTGGCCAACCTCCGTGGTACTGTAAAGGCTGAAGTGGAGGTTAAGTTGGAAATCAAGGATCAAAAAAAGCCGGCATTCACCGGCGTTCTGGTATTTTTATATCATTTCAACTGATTAGGAAGCCAATAGGTCATTTACTACTGTCGCAGCACAAGAGCACCCAAAGGCTGCTGGCAAAAAGGACATGGTTCCATAAGCTGACTTCTTGAAATTGCTTCCATCGGTCATCATCAGACTTTCTTTGATTACGCGCTCTGTGGAAAAAACCGCCTTGAATCCACTGTGAATATTTCGCTTTTTGAGGCGTTTTCTGACAAATCTCGCCAGTTTGCATTCGTAGGTCTCGGCAATGTCCACTACCCTGATTTGGGTTGGGTCTACTTTTCCTCCAGCGCCCATTGAACTTACCAGCGGAAAACCTTTTTTGTAGGCCCCTTCGATCAGATGGAGTTTTGGAGTGAAGCTGTCGATGCAGTCAACCACGTAGTCGAACTCATTTTCCTCCAGCAATTGGGTCATTTTCTCTGGATTTAGAAACTCCCGAATAGCCCGCACCTTTAATTTGGGATTGATGGAAATCAAGCGCTCTTCCATCCAATCGGCTTTGTGCTGTCCCACGTTTTTTTGGGTGGCAGGTAGCTGTCTGTTGACGTTAGAAATATCCACAATGTCTCCGTCAATAATGGTCATTTGACCAACACCGGATCGGGCGATAAATTCCGCGGCAAATGACCCTACTCCCCCCAGGCCTACAACCAAGACATGCTTTTGAGCCAATTTTTCCAATCCGGATCTTCCGGTAATCAATTCTGTCCGGCTCAACCAGGCAAAGTCACTCATGAATTTTACGGTTTGAAATTTTATTCCAGTTGTAAACCACCTGATGCTGAAGCTGGTTCACAGAAAGCCCCAAAATTAATGAGGCGGCATTAAAAATCGAATGGATATTCAGTGAAGAATCATCGGTTTCAAAAAAAATCCGGTGCAAGGGGCAGGCTTTCAGCCATTGGGAGGCATTGGATTCGGGCTGTAACAAGGCCTTTCCAAAAGAGAAGTAAACTGGAAATTCCAGGAGCTGTTCTGCCAAATGGATTTTTTGATTGAAGCCATGCCAGATGATATTCGGGATTTTAGAGGAGCTTTTAAGAAATTCTAAGAGCAAATCATGTCCTTTGACACAGTGTAAAATCAGGGGAATTCCCAACCTGTAGGAAAGCTCAGCTTGGGCGGCAAAAGCTTCTTTTTGGAGGACAATTTCAGGCCCACGGAGTCTGTCAAAGCCTGCTTCACCTATAGCCAAAAACCTTTGATCGTCAGCTAGTTTAATGATTTCCTCCAGCTTGTTTTTCCAGTTAGCATCCAAAAACCAAGGGTGCAAACCTGCAGAATAATTGCCTGAATCTGGAGGAATGAGATTTGGTTTCAGGTTGTATATGGTATTTGTGAGGTTTCCCTGATGCGTATGAACGTCAAATAATTCCATACTTAAATATGAAAAAAAGCCGGGACTAGGCCGGCTTTTTTCTTCTTAAGAAAGGGTATCGGGAATGTTTAGTCCCCGATTCCTTCACTGGGTTTTAATTTTAAAGCTTTAAGCTCGTCCAATTAATCCAAACGGTTTCTTTCCTCGGAGCTACCTGAACTACTCTTTACGCGGAAGCTTTCACCTTTGGCAAATCGGTAGCGAAGCGTAAATCGAACACCTTGGTTGCTTCTGTATTGACGGAAGTTGGTGTCAATATTGGCGAAATCAATGTCTGCTTTTACAATCTGGCTTCGGAGTATGTCGGTACCATTTACGGAAATGCTGAGTTTGTCTTTCATGATACTTTTGGTCACCCCACCATCAACCCAAGCCAGTTTTTCGATTTTGCCCTGTCCCCAAATCTGTGGGCCTAGGTACATTCCAACCAACTCTATTTTAAAACCTTTTGGAAGGCTGATATTATGCTGGGAGCGGAACATATAGGATACTTGCTTATTGTCAAGGTAGTCATCCCCAATCATGGATTTGAACTGATTGTAGTTCACCTGTACCATATTGGATGCATTCCACCACTTGGTGATATCTACTGGGACAATTCCTCTGAAATTCACATTACGGGTTTTATCGACGTTATCAGTGAAAGTCGTAGTGGTTTTAGCCTCCTCATCCTGGACAAAGATCTGCATAAAAGCATCCTCAGTTTCGCTATAACCCAATGAGAACTGATAAGCCCCTTTGATTACATGGTTCATTTCGAAATTGTTGGAATACTGAGGAGTCAGACCTGGGTTTCCAGTTTCAGAAGTTAATGGGTCAATGTAGTAAATGAATGGGTTGAGCAATCGGTAGTTTGGACGATTGATTCTTCGATTCACATTGTAAACGATCTGGTAATTGTCACTGACCTTGTGCTGTACAAACAAGCTCGGAAATAGGTTGAAATATTCCTGTGTGTTTTTTTCTCCCAAGGTGACGGAATTGCCTGTGATATCCGAGTATTCCCCGCGAAGACCCAACTGATAGCTGATGTTTTTCTTGATGGAGCCTTTCAATGTGGTATAGGCTGCCAAAACATTTTCGTTGTAGATGAATCTGTTAGAATTCGGATCAGCAGTATAGGCACCCTCACCAATGGCGCGGCTCAAGTCTAGATTATTATCAGATTCAACCCAGCTTCCTTTTAGACCGGTTTCAATTGTTTTTCCACCTTTCAACGGCTTGACAAAGTCCACTTTGGCAGTCAAAATGGTGTAGTACATGTCATTGAGGGTACGGATTCTGTCCTGGGTTCCGTTTTCAGGATTGCTTCCTGTCCAGTAATCATTGGTAAGGACAGACTGACTTCCGGCATCCATGATGGTATAGTCAATGTCCGAACTGATCTTAGTTCCCAATGTATCCAATTTGCCGTCGTAGTGTAGGTTTCCAAAGAAACGATCCCTAGTTCCACTTGCTGCATTGGCAGACTCAATGTAGCTGCCTTCTGTAGTCCCACCGGAAGTGATTTCCGTGTACGAGGAACTATTATTGACATCATCTGATCTGGATGCCTGCACATTGAGACCAATATTGTGATTTTTGTTCACCTCATAATTGGCTGACCCCGTGAAATTGGGTGTTTTATAGCGCTGCTTGATTCTGGAGGTTTGATTGAAATTAGAAAGAGCCTCTTCTGTTGTGAAGTTTCTATAAATGTCCAAGTCGTTGTAAAACGCGAACTCATTGTAATTAAGGTTGGCATTGGTTGTCCATTTCCCTTTTTTTACATTCAGACTAACTCCTCCAATTGGAGCGAAAAGTCCGTTGTACTGGCCTCCCAACTGAACATTACCAAATACTCCGTCTACGGTGTTTTTCTTCAAGATGATATTGATGACACCAGCCGAACCTTCCGCATCGAATCTTGCGGAGGGGTTGTTGATCACTTCAATACTTTTGATGTTTTCTGCAGGCATGGATCGTAGGAAATTAGCCAAATCAGTGGCGCTCATATAGGTTTGGCGATCATTGATCATGACAGTCACCCCGCTTCTCCCATTTAGGTTGATATTGCCGTCTTGGTCAACATAGACCCCAGGAGATCTACCAATGACGTCCAGCGTATTTGAGCCTTCTGCCATTACTGTGCCTTCAACATTGACTACTGTTTTGTCCGGCTCGATGATGATTTCAGGTCGGGAGGATTTAACGGTCACCTCATCGAGTCCGGTCATTTCGTCCTCGATGGTGATGGTTCCCATATCCTTTGCCATTCCAGGACTAAGGTCGAATGACTCAGTCGTGAATGTTTTAAACCCAATGGATGACACCACTAGTGTTACTTTGGAAGATTTGACTGACTCAATCAAAAATCCTCCGTCTTCATCAGATACGGCTCCGTCAATTAACCCTCCGCCATCAACTGCAATCAGAGCGATGTTGGCAAAAGGAACTGCCTGACCGTTTTGGTCCTGAACTTTTCCGGAAATTTTGCTGATTTCTTTTGCAGCAAGGCTACTTATCCCAAACAGATAAAGGAAAAGTGTTAAAAAAAGAAAGTTGGTCGTTTTCATTTTTATAGATACTGTGTGTTTGAGTTCTTCTATGAAAATGAAATGCCAATGGAGCAAAATGGCTTAAATTCACTAAAAATGGCCTTTTTAGGATTTTGCCAATACTTGAGCGTTGCAAAATCGGACACTATTCTTGCCTCAATCGGACAAAAAAATCCCCATGCGGGTTGCATGGGGATTAAAATTTTTTTGAGATAAAATGGATTACTTGGCTGCAGCGTATCGCTTGCTTACCTCGTCCCAATTAATCACATTCCAGAAGGCAGAGATGTAATCCGGTCTTCTGTTTTGGTAGTTTAGGTAATAGGCATGTTCCCACACGTCAATACCCAAGATAGGAGTACCTTTGATTTCGGCTACATCCATCAGCGGATTGTCCTGATTTGGAGTAGAGGATACTGCCAGACCATTTTCGGTCACGACCAACCAAGCCCATCCTGACCCAAATCGGGTTGCAGCAGCTTTGTTGAAAGTATCTTGAAATTCTTCAAAGGTGCCAAATTTAGCATTGATGGCATCTGCCAATTCTCCGCTTGGCTTACCTCCTCCAGTTGGGCTAAGTATGGTCCAAAATAGAGTATGGTTGAAGTGCCCGCCCCCATTGTTTCGAACAGCAGTATGCGCACCTGCTACTTTCATCAATTCTTCAAGGGACATATTTTCCAAGTCAGTTCCTGCAACGGCATTGTTCAGGTTGGTAACATAGGCATTGTGGTGCTTTCCGTGGTGAATCTCCATGGTCCTCGCATCAATATGCGGTTCCAAGGCACCAAAAGCATAAGGCAAAGCAGGTAGTTCAAAAGCCATTTGTTTAAAATTTATAGTTTAACATTGATTTAAAATACTAGAAAGAATCTTTGTAGAAAACCGAATGATCTGGGAAAAGGTTCTCTAATTTTAAATTTCCTCCTATTTTCTGAGTTTTTTAAAAAATTCCAACAAAAGTTGCTCCGATTCGGAAGCCAGTGTCCCGGAAAAAAGTTTGGTTTTGGGATGTAAAATATCAGCATGGGTATGGCGAAAGCCTCTTTTAGGATCACTTGCCCCAAAATGTACTTCTCCTATTTGTGACCAAAAAAGGGCCCCTGCACACATGGTGCAAGGTTCCAGTGTCACGTATAATTTGCAATCAGGCAGGTATTTGGCACCCAGATAATTTGCCGCAGAGGTAATAGCCACCATTTCGGCATGGGCTGTTACATCCTGAAGACGCTCTGTTTGATTGTAAGCCCTTGCAATAATTCTGTTGTTGCTCACGATGACTGCCCCTACTGGGATTTCGCCCTCCTCAAAAGCTATTTTTGCTTGTTTGAGGGCTTCACTCATGAAGTATTCGTGAGAAAACAATTCCATTTACCGGAAGAAATCCAGGATTTCGTTTCTAACGCCCTCATTGATGATGACTGCTAGAATCAAGGATACAACCAAACCTATAAAGGCCTTGGTAATGTCTTTTCCAGCAAGTGAAAAAGCGCGGTATCTCCAGGCGTTTTTCTTTTTGGCTTTTCCATGCTTACCCAGAGCAATGGCCAATTCTCTACCTCCCAACAAGCCGATGAATACCCAAGTTGTACTCATTGGTACTTTGCTGTAGATTTTGAAATAGAAAAGGATAAGAGCATAGACAAAATCAACGATAGTTGCGGCCCGAACATCCGTAACGTTGGTTTTTTCCGTGACAATACCTTGGATTTTGTCTCCTTTGAGATAAAAAAGAAAGCCCAGTCCAATGAATACAAATCCAGCGTAAACTATAAATTCAATGGTATCGAGCTGTCTGGGAAGGAATACTGCAATATTGGCAGCATCCTGCATGATCCATACAGACCAAAGTGTACCAGAAGTGACCCACTGCAGGACCAACCAATAAGGTTTTGCCTCACCTTTTAGGTAGTTCTTTACAAATCGCTCCAATGCAAACCACACTACAATTGCTATTGAGAAAGCAAGAAGGTAGCCAATGAAACTTTTAACCATCACATCTCCTATAGTCCCTGCTTTGTAAGTGAAGACATTGAGCAAAAGGAAAGTGGTAGATACAGGCATTCTTAGCCTGGTCATAATCAATAAAACAATCGGAGCTGCAAGTTGTAGGAAGACAAAGCTTTCCGGTGCTTTTTCTAAGCCTTTGGTGGTAAGTCGCTCATAGCTGACATCACCGCCTAAAGTAAACCAGCTGTATGAAATGGTTCCTACCCATATTAGACCCATGAAAAGCCATAAGTAGTACCATTTTCTATTTTGGTTGGAGGCAATGAAAGTTCCAATGGTTTGAATACTGTCATTTGCGATTGCTGAATATGCTGCCAATGCAAAACCAAACCACATTGCCGGATAGGTGTATGGTGTGATGATTGCAGCTATAGAAATCAGAATAGAAATGATAATCAGGAATGGCTTTTCCTTCTTAGTAAAGTCGAAGAGGGAATAAGCGGTCTTTGATAGCTTTTCCTGGTTGATATTCTGGTCTATGTTTTTTTTGGCCATGGTAAGGGCTTATGGATCAGAGGGCAAAATTAAGGAAGTTATTTTGCTTACTTATGTTAACAAATTGTTAAGTAAAGATAAATCCTACTTATCCACACTCAAAACGACTTGGAAATCGCAAAAAAATTTCAACTTTTGTTGATAATTTTGAGAATAATTTGGAATCTCAGCCCATCACGTTCAAGTCAATAGGATAAATAGTTGGAGTTGATCCAAGGCTAAAACTTTGTAAAATCGACGAATGGAAAGCTGGGAAAATCAGGAGCCAGAACTGAAGCAAGGAAATAAAGGGAAAAGCTATCTCTACATGTTGGTCGCTTTTCTGCTTTTTATTTTTGCAATTGACTTGCTGACCGTTTCGATGAGCCAGCTCAACAATTCTGTTGCAAAAGATCTGTTTCTTGCGACAAAAAACCCCTTTGTCAGTCTCTTCATTGGATTACTGATGACTGCTTTGATACAAAGCAGCTCTACTGTAACAGCCAGTGTGGTGGCAGTTGTGGCCTCAGGAAGCATGACTCTTGAGCAGGCGGTTCCGTTGGTCATGGGAGCCAATGTGGGTACTACCCTGACCTCCACCTTGGTTTCCTTCTCCTATATTATGAAGAAGAAGGCCTTTAAGAGGGCGCTTTCTGCAGGGATTTTGCATGATATTTTCAATATCCTGACCGTGCTTATACTACTTCCACTGGAGCTGTATTTCAGGATACTATCCAAGTTGGCTGTGTTTTTTGCACATATTTTTGCTCCAAATGCTGATTTTGAAGGAGAGGTGGTATTCCATAAGGTATTTACCAGACCTCTCACAGAATGGATCAATGAGGTGATAGATATCCCGTTCCTGACCACTATCATGGCAGTGTTTTTGGTGTTTGGCGCCATCAAATTATTAGCATCCTCTGTCTACAAGGCATTTGTGCTTGACAGCTTCAAGGATATTAGCAACCTGATTTTCAAGAAAACAGTCATGGCTTTAATTTATGGTTTGTTTTTTACAGCGGCAGTTCAATCCAGCACGGTAACCACTTCCCTGATTGTTCCTTTGGTAGCTAATAAAAAAGTATCCCTTAAAAAAGTATTCCCTTTTATTGTGGGAGCGAATATCGGAACAACGATTACAGCGGCGATTGCAGCCATATATAAAAGTGAAGCTGCTATCGCCCTCGCTATTGTGCATTTCCTGTTTAATACCTTCGGAGCATTGATAATCCTTTCAATTCCATCGGTAAGAAACCTTCCGGTCAAACTAGCCCTCTACATGGGGACAAAATCTGCCGAATCCCGTTTGATTGGGTTTGCCTATATCTTATTAGCTTTTTTCATTATCCCATTCTTGCTGATTTATTTCAGCAATGACTAGGGATTTTGGTTTCTCCAGGCTTCCATGAGTGCTTTGGCAGAACTGGTTCCTATTCGATCAGCACCTGCTTCTATGAGTTGAATTGCAAGTTCCAAAGTTTTGATCCCCCCGCTAGCCTTGATTCCGGTATGGGAGGAGAGAGTTTTACGCATCAGTGCAATATCCTCGACTTTAGCTCCCGAACTTGCATAGCCGGTGGAAGTTTTTACGAAATCTGCCCCTGCATCCTGGCAAATAAGGCAGGCTTCCTGGATTTGGGATTCATTGAGATAGGCTGTTTCAATGATTACTTTGAGAACCCTTTCTTCTTCATGACAGATTTTGGCGATTTGCGCTATTTCGATTTTTGGCCAGTTCATGCCAGAATGATAGGCTGTCTGTGACCAAACCAAGTCCAACTCATCCGCACCATGACTGATGGCTTCCTTGGTTTCAAATACCTTGGTCGCTGTATCCTGATAGCCAAAAGGGAACCCGATGACAGTCACAAGCTGTATGTCAAAGTCTTTGATTTCCCGATGGACTTTTTTGAGCCAAAATGGTGGTACACATATACCTATAAATGCTTCTTCTATGGCTTCCCGAACCAATAAGTCCACTTCCGTGGAAGTCATGGTTGGTTTCAGCAAGGTTGATTCCAGATATCTGTTTAGTTTATTCATTTGGAAATACGTAATCTCTTAAATACATGAATTCAAGGGTTAAGTCCCCATCTCTGGCAATAGTCCCCCCTTCCAGTATTGGTGAAGGTTCATCTAGCAAAGCTGGAATGACCCATTTGATCAACTGGTTGCCAAAGTCCTGGCTTGCTTCTCTGGGAAGTTCGCAGGGAAGGTTGTCAATTGCCATCACTGAAATACTGGATTGACTTCCAAAAGCCGGTAGTTCCATTCTAGTATTTCGGTCAATATCATAAACAGGGGAGTGAATAGTCGATGCCCGAATTGTCGTCGGAATGGATCCATTAATATCGCAGGTGATATCCCCAATGACCGAAATACCAAACTCTTCGGAGGAGATATCCTCCAATTCGAAAAGACGGGGAGCTTTGGGGTTCCAATAAGCGGCCCCAATGAGGATTTCCCCCGCTTCGGCAAATTTTAGAAAATGGCTTTCGTAGCGGTCCGGATGTCGGTAAAACTCCTCACGGTCAAATCCCCCATCCGTTTTCCTTCTGTTGAAATCTTCAGAATGGAGGACAACATACACCGGCTCTTCAAAGTACTGATGGAGGAAGCTTTCATGGGAAACCTCTCGGATTGGAATTGAATTGAGGATTTCCTTGGCTCCATTTCCTACTCTGCCTGATCCTGTCATGATGATTTTGACCGGTGGAAGCTGGACCTTTTTCAGCTCCCTTTTCATTTCCTCCAAATCAAAACACTCATGAGCTCTCTTTAGGTCAAACAAGCCAGTTTTTTGACCATAGGCCCAGAGGGTATTGTAAGCTCCCACAACTCCAGCCCAATGTCCGAAAGCCACGACCCGGTTTCCAAAATTATCTTTTAGCACCTCGTAGTCGATGAGACGGATGTTTTTATCCAACACCGCTTGGAGAAGTCCGCGGTTGTAGGGCTGCTTTTTGATAGTATGAGAAAAGAAAAAATAGGTCTTGTCAGGGATCAGTTGCGCAACTGGCACCTCCTTAACGCCAAAGAGGATGTCGCAGCCTGACATATCCTCTATTACGGGTATGCCAGCTTCTTCAAATTCCTCATCTTTAAAACTTCGGACTGGGCTGGACTGAACACAGAAGCTGGCTTTTCCAGCCAAATGCTCTGTTAAATATTCCAATTGTTCCGGGGTAAACGGCGTACGTTTGTCTGGAGGGTTTTTTCCTTCGCGGATAATTCCGATTTTCATAAAAATACTTCCATTAACAGATAATAAATTTCAATGGAATACTTACTGCTAACTCTAAGTTGGGTTATATTCTATGGATTCCACAGCTTTCTAGCTGCCTCCAAGTTAAAAAGAATTCTGAAGGAGAAATTGGGTCGGGGCTATAAATGGTACAGGCTTTTCTATTCCTTGTTTTCTTTTCTCCTTTTTTTGGGGATTATAGTCCAATCGGCAATCATTCCGGTAGAATTGATTCTACCTCCATCCCCATGGATTGCCTATTTTGGATATATGTTTGCTGCAATTGGGACTATTATTGGAGTGAAGAGCAGCAAGGCGTATTCTTGGAAAAAATTTCTGGGCTTAATTCCGGAAGCAGAGAATGAAGCAGTGCAGGCTCTAAACACCTCCGGCTGGTATGCACGTACAAGACATCCTCTTTATTTTTCTCTTTTGTTGCTATTTGGGGGTTATTTTTTGGTGGCAGGTACCATTAGTGCTTTTGTACATTTGGCTTGCTTGATCCTTTACCTTCCTGTTGGGATTTATTTTGAAGAGCAAAACCTGATTGAGGTGTTTGGGGAGACTTATCGAACATATCAAAAAACAGTACCTTCTTTTTTTCCAAGGCTATCAAAGAAAAATGGGGCCTAAGCCCCATTTTTAATCGATTCCTTTGAAGTCCACGTCAAACCGTAAGACTGAGTTGGCGGGAATATCTTCATTGCTGGTTTGATCTCTATACCCATACGGAGACGGGACAATGATCACAGCTTTAGATCCGGGTCTTAGTCTTCTGAACCCAATTTCCCAACCCTGAATGACCGAGCCTGACCCAATCACAAAGCTAAATGTGATGTAGTCCCTGTTCTCTTGGAAAATGTCGTTGTCTCTGGCTATGGATTCGATGCTCGTATCGAATACGGAACCATCACTGATTAAGGATCCTGTATAATCGGCATAGACTACTGTTCCGTTGGAGGGACGAGTTCCCACTCCTTCCTCTTGTACGATAACTACCACGCCACTTGGGTCGTGGATTCTGTAAAGACTGTCAATTTCTGCTGTCTCCAGATAATCATCGATTTTCACCCGATCAATTGCCAGATTCCCTTCTACATCATAGACCGGTCCTACATTAAATGGGTTGTTAGGTTCGCAGGAGGCAAACACTAATAGAGAAAGAAGAACTATTCCAGAATAAAGCTTTTTCATTGGTGTCATTGCGTAGGTCCGTCGATGACCTGAATCAAGTCTAATTCAAAGATGAGAGGGGAGTTCGCAGGGATATCTCCCGCTGCAGAACTTCCGTAGCCATACAAGGAAGGCATTATGATGGTAATCTTATCCCCTTGTTCCATTTGGGCTACCCCGTATTCAAAACCTGGGATCAGGCTTCTGTTTCCGAGACGGAACTTTAAAGGGATATAATTTCTGTTTTCGGAAAAGATGTTGTTGGCTTTTGCTACCGATTCTATGGAGGTATCAAAAACTCGATTGGTCAGCAACTTTCCTGTGTAATTCACTCTGGCTGTATCTCCATCCACAATTTTGATCCCACTATTGGAAACCTCCTGCCAGAAAATCCGGATTCCGGTATATTCATCATTGATTGCCTTTACACTTGTGATTGGGTTGGCATCCAAATATTCCTGAATGGCCTCCAAGTCCTTTTGAAATAAAATCTCCTCTGTGGCCTGATTATCAATACAGGAAGTGAAGAAGATCGCAAATCCCATTAGGAGTGTCATGAGTGGAAAGAATCTGAATTTCATAGCATTTGGTTTAGTATGTTACTGTAGATGAATTCCAGTCCGGTTTATTTTTGAACGTCCGTCACTTCAACGTCAAAAATCAAAATGGAGTTTGGTCCGATCAATCCTCCAGCACCGTTTTCTCCGTATGCCAATGGAGAAGGGATCAAAAACTTAGCCTTTGAGCCTTTTTTCAACAGCATCAATCCCTCGTCCCAGCCTGGAATAACCTGACCCATTCCTACATTTACAGGAAGTGGTTCGTAAGGGCGCTGAGGATTATAGATGTTGTTTTCTTTGGCAATTTCTTCATAAGAAGTATCGAAAAGTGTTCCGTCAAGAAGGTAACCTGCATAGTTAACATACATAGTGGTTCCTGGGCTGATTGCATCTCCAGTTCCTTCTGCTTCGATCACATAGTATAGACCATTTTCTGTTTTCTGAACATCCAGTCCTTTTTCAGCCGCATATTCTTCAATTTTTTGGCCTTCTTCCACTACCAATACCTTGGCTCTTTCTGCCCTTTTTACATTTTCAGCTTCCAGGGTTTTGGTGTAAAAGTCCTGCATGGCCATCTCATCCATGATTTCGAATGCACCGAGGTTGACCTTTACCACATCGTCTTCGTTGAGAAATGCAGGGAAATTAGGACCAAAAATGATTTTGGCCGTTGATTCAAATGCAATGCTGTCTCCTTTTTTCAAACCCAAGAAGATTTCGTCCATGCCATTATTTGCAGGGAGGGAATCGTTGGCCATTAAATAACCTGGGAATGGTTGATCCACGGTGGAGTAGATAACAGAGTCATTTGCAGTTTTAATTTCAAGATGGTATAGTAAATAGTCTCCGTTAGGAGCTTTTTCGCTTCCTTCTTTGATATAAGTGTACTCAATCCCGTCTTTGGCAGTCACCTTGGTTTTCTGACAAGAGGAAATTACGCTGGTTCCAAGCATAATAGCGAGGATAGCCAAAAGGCTCTTAGGGTTTTTCATAAAGGTTAGATGAATTTTCAAGTGTTTTTTGTTTCGGTCAATCTGCTGACAGGGCCTCATGATGAAATAATTCCTCTTGGTTTTTTTCGACCAAGGATTCAAATTTTTCAAGGGTTTCCTTTAGACTGCTTTCCGATTTTCCACCTGCTGCATTTTTATGTCCACCTCCGTTGAAGTAAGACGCAGCAAATTTGTTAACCGCTACTTCTGGGGAGGAACGGAAGGAAATTTTGATCCCGTCCTCTCGCTCAGAGAATAAGGCAGCCAGCTTGATGCCATCCAAAGATAATGCATAATTGACCAATCCTTCAGTGTCTCCAGTACGGCTTTGATATTTTTTAAGATCTTTTTTGCTGATCGCAAAATAGGCTGTATGGATGTCTTCACGGACAATCAATCTTCGGCTGATGGCAAATCCAATGAACTTGAGTCTGTTGACAGAGTTGGAGTCGTAGATCCAGTTGGCGATTTGGGAGGCGTTTGCTCCGAGTTCTAGGAGTTCGGCTACCACCAAATGGACGTTTTTGGTGGTATTGGGGTGTCTGAAACCTCCGGTATCGGTCATGATCCCCGCATACAGGCATTCGGCTGTTGCTTTGTCGATCAGGTTTTTGTCTCCGAGTTCCACAATCAGCTCATAGACCAACTCACAGGTGGCGGCTGCTTCAGTACTCCAATAGCGGAAGTCTGCGAAATCTTCCGGGTCCTGGTGGTGGTCTATATTGACGATATAGGCTTCCGACTGACGGATCAATTCCCCAAGTTCATCCACCCTACCGAGTACTGAAAAATCAAGACAAAAAATCATCTCGGCATTTTTCAGTGCTTTTTTGGCAAGTTCATGATCCTCTTGTTTGGTGAAATCCAATACCGAGTCGTTTCCTTCCATCCAGTACAGAAAGGAAGGATAATCGGATGGGGTCACCACGGTCACTTCATGCCCTTTTTTGATCAGGTAGTTAGCGAGACCCAAAGAAGAACCCAGCGCGTCAGCGTCAGGTTTAACATGGGTGGTGATGAATATTTTTTTGGGGGATGATAGTTCTTTTTTAAATGAGGCTAATGCTTCCATTTTATATAATCAACGGCACTTAGGCACTAGTAGTCCGCAAAGGTCAGGATTTTTTTGACAATTCCCAATTCAGGCATTTCATTGAAAATGAATTAAATAGAATATAATTCGGGGAGATTTTTCGGATAATGCAGGCAAAATCTCTATTTTTGCGCCCGAATTAAACCAATGTAAACTCAAAAACTAATGGCAGGAAACAGAACATTCACCATGATCAAGCCTGATGCATTCGAGGCTGGAAATTCAGGAGCAATCCTGAAAATGATTGAAGAGGCAGGCTTTAAGATTGTGGCTATGAAAGCAACTCGACTTACTCCGGAATTGGCAGGTAAATTTTACGAAGTTCACAAAGAAAGACCTTTCTATGCGGATCTTTGTGCATATATGTCCTCTGGACCGATCATTGCCGCTATTCTTGAAAAAGATAATGCTGTGGAAGATTTCAGAACGTTGATCGGAGCTACAAATCCTGCAAATGCTGCTGAAGGTACCATCCGTAAGATTTTTGCGAAGTCAATCGAAGCAAATGCTGTTCACGGATCTGACTCTGACGAAAACGCTGCGATTGAAGGAAATTTTTATTTCTCTCAAACTGAGCGTGTAATCTAATTTCAGGATTACTGGTCAAAATAAAAGAAAAGCGCCCAAATGGGCGCTTTTTTTGTGTTTAGCCAAGGGATGGAGTTTTTGATGCAAGGAGTGTTGAGCTTACCAGCTTCCACCGGCACCTCCTCCGCCAAAGCTTCCTCCTCCGAATCCACCGAATCCGCCGCCACCGCCGCCGAATCCGCCAAAGCTTCCACCACCTGAAGAAAAGTCTCCGTATTTTCCACGGTTACCCCCCTTGAGCATGTTTGCTAGCATGATGGTAGTCCAGAGATCAATTCCTCCTCCTTTGCCTCCCATATGATTGTCATTGTCTTTTCGGTTTTTGATCAGAGGCAATATGACAAATAGGATGAGGAAGATGAGCAATATCAGAAATCCTCCACCCTGGTTTCCATCCGAAACGACTTCCTCAGCTTGGTATTCTCCAGAGGCCAATTTGATGATCATATCCGTGGCTTGGTCCAGACCTTCGAAGTAGGATTCCATTTTAAAATTAGGAATGATCAGATTACTGACAATTCGTTTTGCCAGAGCATCAGGTACGACTCCCTCCATTCCATAACCGGTAGCTATAAAAACTTTACGGTCTTCCATAGCACCTAGAATCAGGATACCGTTGTCATTTTTTCCTCCTATGCCCCATAGGTCTCCCAATTGGAATGCATAGTCTGATATATCGTATTGACCTACAGACCGCATTAGTACAATGGCAATCTGGGTAGAGGTACTGTCACTGTAGGCCACCAGTTTTTGCTCTAATCTATTGGCTTCTTGTGCCGATAGGGTTCCCGTGTAATCATTTACCAGACGTGGGGGGTTGGGGACCGGGGGAAAATCCTGCGCAAAGAGAGCGGAGCTTCCCCAAATGAACAGAAGGCTTAGAAGTAGGGTATGGATTTTATTTTCCAAATGAAATCTCATCAGAAAGTTCGTTTTGGTCGGTGTCTTTTTGATAGGGGAAATGATCAGCAAGCTGTTCACCAGCCATTTTGATCCCTTCCATCAGACCCTGGGTGAATAAGCCTTGTTTAAATAGGCCTGCCATATGGTTTTTGATGTTTTCCCAAAAATTTTCGGGTACCACCTGATTTATTCCTGCGTCTCCAAGGATGGCAAAGCGGTGATCCAGGACTGCCAAATAAAACAAGACCCCGTTTCTGTCCTTAGTCTGGTACATTTTTAGGGTTTCGAAGACCTCCGCAGCCCTGTCAAGAACCTCACCTTTACAGTGTGATTCGATGTGGACTTGGATTTCACCTGAAGTGGAAGTTTCTGCAGAGCGGATGGCATCCACAATTCGCTCCCGCTCTGCAGAGGAGAATAATTTCTCAGCCATAGCTTAAGAATTAAAATTGTACGGTTGGGGCATTTTCAGCTCCAGCAGCAGCAGTGAAGGTTCCTTTGGTCTCAAAGCCATACCAGCCCGCGAAAATATTGTTTGGGAAGGTTCTTAAGTTGGTGTTATAGGAGACCACCGATTCATTGAAATTTCTACGGGCTACCGCAATTCTATTTTCTGTTCCTTCCAGTTGAGCCTGAAGCTCCAGGAAGTTTTGGTTTGCCTTGAGATCAGGATAGCGCTCTACAGTGACCAACAATCTGCTTAAGGCTCCAGAAAGCTGATCTTGGGCCTGCTGAAACTGCTGGATATTTTCAGGTGTCAAGTTGGTAGGATCCAAAGTCATGGAAGTAGCCTTAGCTCTAGCTTCTACAACTCCAGTTAGGGTCTCCTGCTCAAAGTCCGCATAACCCTTCACCGTGTTGACCAAGTTGGGAATTAGGTCAGCTCTTCGCTGATATTGGGTCTCAACTTCAGCCCATTGTCCATTTACCTGTTCTTCGGTCTGTACAAATTGATTGTAAGTACCCACCGCTTTAGTGTAGATAAAGATTCCGACCACGGCCAGGATTAAAATCGGGATTAATAATTTTTTCATTTTTATTCGTTGGTTTTCTAATTCTGAATACTGACGGATTATGTAAGGAGAAGTTGTTTTTTCTCATTTGCTTAGTCCAAAAGTAGGCAATTTTATCAGTTTGGAGCCCTTTCGTTCTAAATTTGACGTTTCAGTTCGATCATGATTTTTAGATCTTCATAGGTAGTGAGCGTTTCATCGAAGTACCTTCTGAGTTCAAACTGTATTTCTTTTCCTTCCTCGGATTTGAGCAACTTGATCATGTCAGAAAGATCCCAAAGTTCGGCAGGGATTTTATTGACCTTGAGGATTTCGTCAAATTGCTTAATTCCTGCTTTGTATGCCGGAGATCCGGGCCGTACCATTCCAATATAAAATCTGGTTTCGTCCGTTGGGATTTTTTTGATCACTACTCCGCTCATGTCAAATTGGAATGGAGCATAAAAACCTTCCCCCCTTTTCATCAAAGCTCTGCCCCTAGGGTAGTCCAAAATCATTCTGGTTCGTCCGAGAATCTCTGAACCCAAACTACCCAATCTGCCGGTTTCCAAAATGATGTGGCTGAAGGCGGTTTCTTCCGGGTAGGAAGTAAGGACTTGCTGTAGCTTAAGTCCCCCGATTTTCAGCGCATCCACCCGTCCTATCAATCCATATAAGACTCCTCCTAGACTTTGTCCCAATTCAGTTTCCAAAAAAAGAGGGGGGAGTTTAATATCTGTGCTGGTTTCTCGATTGAGCAACAATCCATGATTTGCACCTGTATCTATCAGGAGTTTGGAATTTAAGCTTGCCCCTTCTTTTTGCTTGATTTTCGCAAGAATGTAAGGTTTTCCGTTTTCCACAGTCATGGGAAGCTTTTTGTAAAAAGGAGGAGCCCATTTTATTGCCTCAGGACTGTAAAAATCCATTTTCCCTTCATCATAGTTGATTTTGACTGGGTTGAATTTGAAAAATTCATAACCGATGATCCCATAGATAGGAACCCCTATCACCGATTCAAGCTCCAGAAAATCCTCTTCCAATACCAATAAACTTTGAAGCCTTCCCTCGACAGGTCCCAGATCCAGATGGTTAATCGGGGAAATGGAAGCCATAAGTTCTTCGCTTCCATCCGCGCCAAGAAGGTTGATGCGTCTGCTGTATTCAAGTCCCATGGCATCTCCTAGGTTTTTGCTAAAGAGAATATTGGACCGCACACCTGTGTCCACTAAGAAGTTGATAGGATAATTGCCGTTTATTGATACAGGAAGAATGATTAGGCTGTTGGATGCTAAAAATGGGATGGTGACCCTCCGTTTGTCTTCTTTCATAAAAAATCCCGGTACCTGAGCCAGTGCCCAGGTTAGATTTATTATCAAAAGAAGTATTACTAGTGCTGTTTTATTGAGCATTTATTTAGGTGAAGGGTGCATTGAATAAGTTACCTAATTTTTAGACTTTATTCTATACTTATAACTTGACAGACAGGCCTCAAGGTTTCAATCCGGGTATAAAATTTTAATTAGACTGATATCAAATAACCCAGCTTTGCTCTATGTGTTTGGCGGAAATTGAAGAATAACTCATCTTTAATCTAAGAATAATCCCAAAAAATGGCAGATAAGGCACTTATAGAAAAGGCTAAGAAAATCTTCGAAAACTTTCTTCAAAAACAAGGAAGCAGAAAAACCCCTGAGCGGTTTTCAGTGATTGATGAACTATACTCACTCCCCGAAGATGAGCATATGGATGTGGAGGGACTGTTCCTTAGCATGCGTAACAAGGGCTATTCTATCAGCCGAGCTACCATTTACAATACCCTTGATCTCCTGGTGGAAAGTGGACTTGCCGTCAAACATCAATTCAAGGATAAAGTCGCGCTTTACGAGCAGGCCTTGACCTACAAGCATCATGACCACCATGTCTGCAATCAATGTCGAAAAATCAGGGAGTTTTCAGATCCCAAAATAAATGAGATCAAAGAGGCTATAGGGAAGGAATTTCAATCTGCTATCCAATCCCATTCTTTGGTACTTTATGGAGATTGCCAGATTGAAAACTGTGAAAACCTGAATCAGTTGTCCTGACCTTCTTTAAAGATTTTTCGGTAAATAGGCTTCCGGTAAAGAAACTGCAATAAGAGAGCTGGATAAAGCAAAAGGGTCATCAGGGAAAAGGGAGCCTCAAAATCTATTTCATCCCGGATCAAGGTTCCCGTTTCAGATTGGATAATTCTGTGTTTGTGTCTCCATTTTTTGAGAAAGAAGGGTAATTCAATGCCTTCGTCAATAAAATAAAACTCCGACTCCTTGCTTTCATCTTCTGTGATTTTACTGGTCCATATCTGCTTAAAAAGAAGAAAATTCAATTCCAAGGAGACCAAGTCACCAGTTCTGGATCCATCAAACCTGAGTATTTTAACTGGGGGAAAAGGTGGACTGAGCCGTTTGAAAAGGGACTCATTAAAGCCTTCCTTTACCTTAGGGAGTGATTTTTCGACATGGGTTTGAAGAGCGATTCTCATTGTATCAAAAGCTTAGTACAAAAAGCAAAAACAGGATAAGCCAGATTCCATCCATGAATTGCCAATAAATGGTAAAGAGCCGGATTCTCATTTTTTCGAATGGATTGGTAAATACGATCAGACGCTGGATTCCATCCTTTTTAGTTTTCCTTAGTTGAATCCAAAGAATAAAGGCAAAGATCATTGCACCCAACAGGTGAAAAATGTGGATTCCTGACAATAGATATAGAAAGCTTCCACTTGGAATTCCCCTGAAATCAATATTCATAGATTGAAGTTCCACCCAACCCAAAAATTGCAAAAGGGTGAAGAGTGTCCCCAAAATCAGCGTATTTCTTAAGGATTGGATGATTTTTTGGGTTTTTTCCTCATTATAATACAGGCGCATTTTGGTGGCCGAATAACCGCTAACCATCAATAAAAAGGTAGAAATTAAAAATGAAATAGGGATTCTTCCTCCAAGACCTTCCAGTTGATTTAGAATGGAAAAAAGGAAAGCAACGGTCAAAAACAAAAAAATCAGCCCACTTCCGAGCATACCCAAATACAGCATGGTTTCATAAGGGTGCAGGCTCTCCAGTTTGTTAAGCCAAGTTTTGGATTCTTTTTCACTTTCCATCAAGGGCAAAACAATTTATAGTCCAGTAGGTTCACAAATTCACTTTGAAGATTTAAATCCCAGAGATAAAATCTGAATGCGCTAAATTGCGCAGGCAAATTATAACCTTGAGTAAACTTTGGATCGCCAGGCATTCCTTTCCATTTATCAATCTGACCCTTTCTTTCAGACGCTTGCTACAGAAATTTCTGCTGAAGGGAAAAAAATATACCAAATCAAAGGGCTTTCTGGGAGTTTGGATATGGTAATTTTCAGTGCCTTTTACCAAACCCACGGAGGCTTTCACCTGATCATAGCCCAAGATAAGGAGGAAGCAGCCTATCTCAATACCGACCTTCAGAGTCTGTTGGGGACTGAGGAGTTTATGGTATTCCCGTCCAGTTACAAGCGACCTTACCATTATGAGGAGGTGGACAATGCAAATGTCCTGATGCGGGCCGAAATCCTAAATGAGGTTTTGGAATCAAGGGATGGAAAAGGAATAGTGATTACTTACCCTGAAGCATTATATGAAAAAGTAATCAACAAGCGTGCCCTGAAAGAAAATACCATTTCCGCCAAAGTCGGAGAGTCTGTGGATATGGAGTTTCTGTCTGAGGTATTGACCAGTTATGATTTTGAGCGGACGGATTTTGTCTACGAGCCTGGACAGTTTGCCATCAGAGGGGGGATTTTGGACGTGTTTTCGTTTTCAAATGACAAGCCTTACCGGCTGGAGCTTTTTGGAAAGGAAATTGAAAGCATTCGGAGCTTTGATCCGGAAACTCAGCTTTCCATTGAAGAAATGGATCATATTTCCCTCATCCCGAACGTCCAAACCGAACTCTTCCAAGAAGTTCGCCAATCATTTCTAGGCTTTCTACCTACCTCAACTACCATTTGGATCAAGGACTTCCAGCTCACTCTTGACGTAATGACTGAGTGTTTTCACAAAGCGCAAAAAGAGTTTGACCTGATCATGGCCAAGACCAATGACACAAAATTGGTTTTGAAGCCCGAAGATTTGTTTGAGCAGGGCTCAGATTTCTCAGCTGCTGTTAAGGAATTTTCTTTGGTTGAATTCGGCAGGCAATTTTATCTCCACCCAAATGGACAGCTCATTTGGGACAGCCAGCCTCAGCCCTCTTTTAACAAGAATTTTGAGCTGTTGGTGTCGAGTTTAGCCGAAAATGAAAAGAAGGGCTTCACCAATATTCTGGTTGCAGAGAATGACAAACAGATTGATCGATTACTTGGGATTTTTCAGGAATTAGATCCTACGCTTCATGTTCAAAGCATGTTGCTTGGTCTTCGGGAGGGCTTTGAGGATAGAAAAACCAAATTGGTATGCTATACTGATCATCAGCTTTTTGAACGTTTCCACCGCTACAAATCCCGAAAAAAGGCTTCCAAATCCAAAGCTTTAACGCTTAAAGAGCTCAAGGCGCTTCATCCCGGCGACTATGTGGTGCACATAGATTACGGTGTAGGCCGTTTTGCCGGTTTGGAAAAAGTAGAGATCGGAGGCAAGAAGCAGGAAGCGGTGAGATTGATCTTTAGGGACGATGATCTGTTGTATGTCAACATTCACTCCCTGCATAAAATTTCCAAGTATTCTGGGCAAGAAGGTCAGGCTCCAGCCATGTCCAAATTGGGTTCACCGGACTGGGACAATAAAAAGAAACGAGCGAAGAAACAGGTCAAGGATATAGCCAAGGATCTGATTGCACTTTATGCCAAGAGGAGGACTGCTCCCGGCTATGCATTTTCTAAAGATTCGGTTTTACAGGTAGAACTTGAGAGCTCCTTTATCTATGAGGATACTCCAGATCAGGCAGCGGCCACATCGGATGTCAAAGCGGATATGGAAAAATCCTACCCAATGGACCGATTGGTTTGCGGAGATGTAGGATTTGGGAAAACGGAAGTTGCCATTCGTGCTGCATTTAAGGCGCTAAATGACAGAAAGCAGGTAGCTGTATTGGTACCAACGACCATTTTGGCTATGCAACATTACCAAACCTTCAAGGAAAGACTTGCAAATTTCCCTGTTCGGGTAGATTATATCAACCGTTTCAGAACAGCCAAAGAAATCAAGGAAATCATTCGGGATGTCAAGTCGGGGGAAATTGACATTCTGGTTGGAACCCATAAAATCGTCGGGAAAGACATAGAGTTTAAAGATTTGGGCTTACTGATTATTGACGAGGAGCAGAAGTTTGGAGTGAAGGTTAAAGACCAGCTGAAAAATCTCCGTGTCAATGTGGATGTACTGACCCTTACAGCGACCCCTATACCAAGGACCCTTCATTTTTCTCTGATGGGTGCTAGGGATCTTTCGGTGATAGCCACTCCACCGCCCAATCGACAGCCTGTGACTACGGAAGTTCAAACTTTTCAGGAAGAGGTGATCCGGGATGCTGTTTCCTATGAGTTGAGACGGGGAGGTCAGGTGTTTTTTGTACACAACCGCGTCGGAGAGATCGATAGTATTGCAAACCTAATTATGAAGCTTGTTCCCGATGCTAGAGTAGTCGGTGCACATGGTCAAATGGATGGCAAAAAGTTGGAGAAGATCATGGTGGATTTTATCAACCATGAATACGATGTGCTGGTTTCCACCAATATCATCGAATCCGGTCTCGATATACCGAATGCCAATACCATTATTATCAATAGAGCCCATATGTTTGGGCTGAGCGATTTGCATCAAATGAGAGGTCGGGTAGGGAGAAGCAACAAGAAGGCATTTTGCTATTTGTTGACCAGTCCGATGTCAGGGTTGACTCCGGAAGCCAGAAAGCGTCTTCAAACATTGGAGGAGTTCTCTGATTTAGGCGACGGGTTTAAAGTGGCAATGAAAGATTTGGATATCCGGGGTGCGGGGAATCTTTTGGGTGCTGAGCAAAGCGGATTTATTACAGACTTGGGTTTTGAAATGTATCATAAAATCCTGGATGAGGCTGTTCAGGAGTTGAAAGAAAATGAGTTTGCTGCCCTATTTGAGACTGATCTGAAGGAAAAGGTCAAGGTCTTGGTACAGGACTGTACAATTGAGACAGATTTGGAGTTATTGATTCCTGAGGATTATGTGAATAACATCAGCGAAAGATTGGGCTTGTATTCCAAGTTGGACTCCCTCAAAAATGAGGAGGAACTTGAGAAGTTTTCCTCCATGCTGGATGACCGATTTGGTCCTTTGCCTGAAGAAGTCAAAGACTTGATGGAGACGGTCAGATTGAGATGGAAAGCTGAGAAGCTGGGTATAGAAAAACTCGTGTTGAAAAACGGGCAGATGAAGTGCTATTTATTGCCTTCTACGAGAGATGATTTTTATTCCTCTCCGGTATTCCAGCAAATCATGCGAAGTGCCCAATTCCATTCCAAATACTTCAAAATAAAAGAACATAAAAATCGTTTAATTCTAACAGTTTCAGAAGTTTCTACCATTTCCAAGGCTCAGAATTGGCTAAAAATTATGCTTGAAAGTTAAATTTTTGAAAATTTTAACTGGCATAAATATTGCAGTTTTGACATATAAAATTGTATCATTTTCCCAATTTGCTTCATCTTCTGAGGATTTAAGGGTTTTGGCTTTGGTACTTCTGATTGGAAAGTACCAATCAATGGTTTTATATTAGTATTTTGAATTTGATCTAAACTCCATTTTATATGCGTTTGAGTAACAAATCCTGGGGCATGTGGGCAACCACTTTGGTAATAGTAGGAGGAGCTATATTGTCCTCATGTAATAAAACTCCGGGCTATGGCCGTAGAACAGCAAACAAGCCTGGAAAAGAGAGTGCCACCACGGGAGCACAGTTTTCTTTTGATGACAATGATTCCACCAATTTTTATGTGGCCAGAAATGCAGAGCAGATTCCAGGTCCAAACTTGAAATTCATTCAGGGAGGTCGTGCAGTATTGGGCTCTCAAGAAGAGGATATAATGGCCTTTAGAGACAATCTGGAAAGAACCGTGACTGTAGCCAATTTCTACATGGATGAAACCGAAATCACCAATAACGATTATCGGGAATTCTTATTTGATATGAAAAAGAAGGTAAGTGCAGACTCACTTGCCAAATTGGAGCCTTCAGAAAAAGTCTGGAGTGGGGCTATGTCCTTCAACGACATGTATCAGTCTTATTATTTCAGATTCCCGGGCTTTAATTTCTATCCAGTTGCGGGTGTTTCCTGGAGTCAGGCCAATACCTATGCCAAGTGGAGAACCGACTATGTGCAGGAATTGGTCCGTGAAGATAGAGGAATTGATTCCAGCTTTACCAAAAGTCAGTTGATCGAACGCGGAGTGGCGTTGGCAGATTATAGACTTCCAAGTGAGGCTGAGTGGGAATATGCAGCAAAAGCAATGATCGGCACTCAATATTTGGATGAAAATCAGGAATATGGACGTATCTATCCTTGGGACGGTCGTGGTGTAAGAAATCCATATAATGTGAAGAGAAAAGGAAAGCAGGGAGATTTCCTTGCTAACTTCAAGAGAGGCAGGGGTGACTATGCAGGTATTGCAGGTAACCAAACCAATGACGGGGAAATCCTCCCTACCAATGTGTATGATATGGCTCCAAATGATTTTGGCTTGTATCACATGGCTGGAAATATGAATGAATGGGTATATGACATCTATCGTCCATTGACCTACCAAGATTCAGATGATTTGAATCCATTGAGAAGGGATGGAGTTTATGATGAAGAAGAAAATTACGGAACCTCTCTTATTACAGATGAGATGCGTGTTTATAAAGGAGGAAGCTGGAGAGATGTGACCTATTGGCTGGCTCCAGGGACTAGACGCTTTATGCATCAGGATTCTTCCACCAACCATATTGGTTTCCGCTGTGCGATGATTTCAATTGGTGAAGTTGGAAAATAAGATTGCCAAAAATATTTCATAGCCCCGAGGATTTCGGGGCTTTTTTTTGCTCTTTCAGGAAGTGATTTTCTATGTATAATAGAAGTTGGGATTCAATGTTTTTACAAATTGGACAGAATCTTCATAAGAACGTCCACTTTTTTTGGTCTGCACTGGTTCCAACTAACGCTTAGTTTTTGAGTTTAATAACCAAGTATTACCATTAATTGAGATTTTGATAACTACCTGAATTTCCCTGTGTAACTTTAATTAAAATCAAGAAAATTGAATATGAACCTCAAACGAAAACTTCAAAATCACCTTTGGTTGGTATGTTTTGGATTTATTTTTCAGGCATTTTCCCAAACCACCTACCAAACTCCTCCCCAGGCCATTGCGGACTTGGTCAATGCTCCGAGTACTCCAACGGTGCGATTTTCCGAAAACGGAGACTGGATGTTGCTTCTGGAAAGTGCAGATAATCCGTCGATAGAAGAATTGTCCCAGCCTGAACTAAGGATTGCCGGACTTCGGATCAATCCTGCAATCTCAGGTCCTAGCAGAAGCCGAGGAGTTGAAAATGTCAAGATCAAAATGACCCATAGTGGACAAGAAATCCTGATTAAGGGCTTGCCTGAAAAACCTTCTATGGGAGGTTTTTCCCTTTCTAAAGATGAAAAATACTTGGCCTTTACCAATAAGGAATCAGATGGAATCAGCCTTTGGGTAGTGGATTTGGGCACTTTTGAGGCCAGAAAGCTTACAGATGGAATTGTGAATGAGGTGTATGGAAATGCTTTGGTTTGGACTCCGGAAAATCAACTTTTGGTGAAAGCCGTGAATCCTTCCCGAGGGGAAATTCCCAAAAGACCAACTGCTCCTTCAGGCCCAATTGTTCAGGAAACTAGCGGAGATGCTGCCCCAAGCAGAACCTATCAGGATTTGCTTGAAAACCCATATGATGAGGCTTTATTCGCCTACTTCATGGACTCTCAGTTGATGTTGGTTAGTCTGGACGGAAACAAAAAGTCTATAGGGCCTAATGGAATGATCAAGTCTTTCGACCTCTCTCCAGACGGATCCTATATCCTAGTTGACCTTATCAAAAAGCCTTTTTCTTATCTGGTTCCCGCGTCTAGGTTCCCTTATGACGTAGAGATTTGGTCAAAGGACGGGAACAAAGTAAAAACCTTGGCTCAGATTCCATTGGATGAAAACCGTCCTACAGGTTTCGATGCGACTGTGACAGGGCCCAGAAATATCAATTGGAGAGCCGATAAGCCTTCCATGTTGTATTGGGTAGAGGCTCAGGATGGTGGAGATGCCAGAGTGGAGATCGAGGAAAGAGAAATTGTCTACACCTTGGATGCACCATTTACTTCCCAAAAGAAGAAACTGGCTAGTACAGCTTACCGTTTTGCTGGGATCGCTTGGTCGGATGATCAATTTGCCATCTTAAATGAACGTTGGTCTGGATCCAGAAAAGAGGTCCGTTCGATTATCAATCCTTCCAATCCTGCTCAGCCCAAGCAAGTGATCATTGATCGTTCCTCCGATGACTTGTACAATGATCCGGGAGATCCGCTTTATAAGGAAAATGAGTATGGAAGAAATGTGTTGATGCGAAAAGGGGATTTGATTTTCATGACCAGCCCGGGAGGCTCTCCAGAGGGAAACATGCCTTTCCTTTCTACTTTCAATACAAAAACCAAAGAGCAAGAAATCCTTTGGAGATCGCAGGCTCCGTATTACGAGCGAGTGGTGAAGGTATTGGACGAAAATGGAAATGAGTTCATTACGCTTAAGGAAAGCACAGATATTCAACCAAATTACTGGTTAGTTAATACGAAAAAGAGAATTGCCCCGCAGCAAATTACGGAATTTGCCCATCCTTATGAGGGGCTAAAGGGTATCCAAAAACAGCTGGTTACCTACAAAAGAAAAGACGGCCTGAATCTTTCTGCTGTGATCTATACGCCTGCGGGTTATGATCCTGCTAAAGACGGTCCATTACCCGTATTGATGTGGGCTTATCCTAGAGAATACAAGTCAGCAGCAGTGGCAGCCCAAGTTAGAGGCTCCAAGTATGCATTTACCAGATTGAGTTGGGGTTCTCCGATCTATTGGGTAACCCAGGGCTATGCGATTATGGATCAAACGGAAATGCCAATTGTAGGTGAAGGAGACAAAGAGCCCAACGACTATTTCATAGAACAGCTGGTAGCCAATGCAGAAGCTGCCATCGACAAAATAGTGGAAATGGGAATCGGAGACAGAATGCGGATTGGTGTTGGCGGACATTCCTATGGAGCTTTCATGACTGCAAACCTTCTTTCGCATACGAATCTTTTTGCTGCAGGAATTGCAAGGAGTGGGGCTTACAACCGAACCTTGACTCCATTTGGATTCCAGTATGAGCAACGCACCTATTGGGAAGCTCCGGAAGTTTACTTCAATATGTCCCCATTCTCATTTGCACATAAAGTGGAGACTCCTATTCTCCTGATCCACGGACAGGCAGATAATAATTCAGGGACTTTTCCTATTCAGTCAGAGCGTTATTACAATGCCTTGAAAGGCCATGGGGCAACTGCCAGATTGGTCTTTCTTCCTCATGAAAGCCATGGCTATGCGGCCAAGGAATCCATCTTGCATACCCTTTATGAAATGGATACTTGGTTGGAGAAATTCGTGAAGAATAGGAATAAAATTGATACCTCGAAATAATTAAAATGAGGAGAAAACACCCCGTCCAATAATTAGATTTGGACGGGGTTTCTTTTTGGATTTTATCCCAAATCTGTTCCCCACATCAAGATCAAAAACAAAACTCCGAGGACAATTCTGTAGTAGCCAAATGCCTTAAAGCCATGGCTAGAGACAAATTTTAGAAAAAGTTTGACGGCGAACCAGGCTGAAATAAAAGCCACCCCAGAGCCTATTGCCAATAAAACCAATTGATCCTGGGTAAAGGCCAAATCGGATTTGATCAAGTCGTAGCCTCCTGCTGCCATCATAGTAGGGACTGCCAAAAGAAAGGAGAATTCTGTAGCCTGTTTTTTGTCCAGCCCATTGAATACCCCACCGATAATAGTTGCAGCCGCTCTGGAAGTTCCTGGAACCATGGAAAGGCATTGGCAGAGCCCTATGAAGAAAGCGTTTTTGTAGGAAAGGTCTTCTACCTCAGATAAGTTAGACTCCCTGCTGACCACCTTTTTGTCTATTAGAATAAGGATCACTCCACCTACTATCAGGGACACTGAAACTACAATGGGATTAAATAGATACCCTTTGATAAAATCATAGGCCAACAATCCCACGATGGCAGTAGGAATAAAAGCTGCCAACAATTTGAAATAGATTTTCAAGCCCCTGAAAAACCGCTTAATGTACATCAGGGCTATCGCCAATATGGCCCCGAGCTGGATGAATACTTCAAAGGTTTTGACGAATTCATCGTCATGAATTCCCATGGCGGCAGATGCCAAAATCATGTGGCCTGTCGAGGAAATGGGTAAAAACTCGGTGAGTCCTTCAATAATGGCAATGATGATGGATTGAAAAAGAGTCATTCTGTATTTTTTAACTAGGTAGCAAAACTAATAATCCTATCCGGATGCCCGTTGTGGGAATTGGAATTATACCAGATTTTTCAGGATTTAGCGTGCCGTTTGGATTTTTTTCTTTTCTTTAAACTAAACTTCACGACAATGAAAAAATTGATTTTTCCAATTCTTTTAATTTTCTGGTCTGTTGGAGCTTTTTCACAGGAGTTGAAAGAAGTGCCAATAAACAGTCAGATTCAAGATGTTACACTTTTCCTTTCGGGTGCTCAGGTTTTTGAAATAGCCTCCGGGCAAGTTCCTGCTGGAGAATCCATAGTCTTGGTAAAGGGCCTGTCTCCGTATTTGGATGAAAAGAGCATTCAGGTGAAAGGACAGGGTGACTTTACCATTCAGGCAGTAAATAAACGCTTGGATTTTTTAAGCGAGAAGGAGGTTGGGGAGAAAGTGATAGCCTTGGAAGCCCAGATAGAGGAAATCAGAAAGAGTCAGATTTTGGCAAAAAACAGAATTGAAGTCTTAGCAAATAAGGCGAGTTTGCTCAGTGCCAACAAAGATTTGGGAGGCAACCAAACAGGTCCCACCATGGCAGAACTTAGGGCAGCTTTGGATTTTTTTGATACGGAACTCACTAAAATCTCTAATGAAGAACTTGAGGTAAAATCCAAGATCGCCGAAGGTGATAAGGAACTGGAACGCCTTCGTAATCAGATTTTGGCAATGCAGGAAAGTGAAAACAAATCAACCTCTGAAATCCGCATCCGGGTCAAAGCATCAAGTATAGGAAATGCCAGTTTTCAGATCAATTACTTAGTAGCCAATGCCGGCTGGTATCCCAAATACGATATTCGAGTAAAAAACATCAATCGAGCCCTTCAACTCAACTACAAAGCTGAAGTTTATCAAAATACTGGTGTAGATTGGAAAAACGTCAAACTCCGCTTTTCAAATGCTAACCCTAATCAAAGTGGTCAGGCACCAGTTTTGGAAAAATGGGAACTGAATTATGCCCGATATACCACGGTAAATAAATTATCCGTCCCTCAAATGCCCGGGATGGTAAGCGGAGTTGTTTTGGACGAATTTGGAGGGCCAGTTCCGGGAGCAAGTGTTTTGGTGAAAGGAACCACGATTGGAACTTCCACTGATTTAAATGGGAAATATTCCTTGACATTGCCAAACGATGCCAAAAGCCTTGTTTTTTCTTTTATTGGATATGTGAGCCAAGAAGTGGGGGTCCAAGGTAAATCAACTATAAGCGTTAGTCTGGTTCCTGATGAACAAGCACTTCAGGAAGTGGTTGTGACTGGTTATGGTGTAAGTAATAAAAAAAGCCTCGAAAGAAGAGTGGCTGGGGTAAATATTCGTGGTTCTAGTAGTTTGAGGGAAAGGGATTCAGCCCCCCTCCTGACTTCCTTCGTCGAAAACCAAACTACTGTAGAAATTGAAGTTGCCGAACCCTATTCGATCAAAACAAATGGGGAAAGAACACTGGTTGATTTAAAAGCCTATGAAATCCCTGCGACCTATCAATACACTGCCATTCCAAAACTGGACAAGGATGCTTTTCTGATCGCAGAAATCCCCGATTGGAGCCAATACAGCTTGCTTGAGGGAGAAAGCAACCTCTACTTTGAGGACGGATTCGTGGGGAGATCAATCCTGAATGCTGCTTCGCTTCAGGATACTCTTCAGATTTCAATGGGTAGGGATAGATCCATTGTGATGCAGCGGGAAAAAGTGGATCAGTTTTCCAAAAAACGCACTATTGGTTCCAATATTACCGAGAATAGGGGCTTCGAAATCATCCTTAAAAACAACAAATCCCAGGCGGTGACTCTAGTCGTTAAAGACCAGATTCCTGTTTCGGTTAATTCCAACATTACTGTAACTCCCGGGGAACTCAGTGGTGGAAAATTGGATGATCAGACTGGAATAGTTATCTGGGAACTAAATTTGCCTCCTGGAGGACAACAAAAGTTATCTCTTCAGTACGAGGTCAAATACCCTAAATCAGAACGAATTATTTTGGATTAAAATAACCCTGTTATGAAAGATATTTATGATCCCAAGGTTACTGACGAACTAATCGAGCGGATCAATCAACTCAAACCTGATACCCCGGCCCTTTGGGGAAAAATGTCCGTGGATCAGATGCTTGCCCACTGTAGTGTGGCCTATGAAATGGCATTCACCAACATTCACCCCAAACCCAATCCTTTGATGCGTTTTTTGCTAAAAGCATTTGTGAAAAAAGGAGTGGTAAATGAAGTTCCTTACAAAAAGAATCTTCGGACTGCTCCAGTATTCATCATTTCTGATCACAAAAACTTCGAAGAGGAAAAAGCGAGGCTGATCAAATACCTTGACCATACTGTTGTTTTGGGCAGGGATCATTTTGAGGGAAAAGAATCCCTTTCCTTTGGAAAAATGACCTCATTGGAATGGAATAATCTATTTTATAAGCATCTCGATCATCATTTAAATCAGTTTGGGGTATAAGGAAATTGATTGTTTCAAAAGGTTCCTTTAAAGCTTTTTCATATCGTTAAAAAATCTATTACAAATGAGTTATTTCAAAAAATCAGTTTTGCATTCATGCTTCGTCCTATTCTGTTTCAGTTTTTCACATTCCCTGTTCGCCCAATCTACTAATTTCAGTTATGGTCAATGGGAGGCAATAATCAGCAGACAAGTTAAATATCCTATTGAGGCCCTTCGGGCAAGAAAAGAAGGCATTGTGGCGGTTGCCCTTAGTACGGATGCTTCCGGAAATTTACAGGACATCAAGCTAGAGGGTGAACCTTTACCCATTTTTGGGGAACTAGTCTTGAATGCTGTAGAATCTTCCCGTGATTTATGGAGCGCTGAAATGTTGGGAGAGCGAGAGAAGGGAAACACCTACTTTATGGTTTTCAATTTTATGATTGTAATGGAAGGAAATTCCGAGGAGACCCGGATTAAATCTGCCATAAATTATATCCAAAAGGGAAAGCCGGATAAAGCTTTAAAAATTGCGGATAAATTGGTTGAGGAAAACCCCTACAGTGTCAAAAGATTAGAACTCAGATCCCAAATCCATCGCCAGCTTGGGAATGAACAAGAGGCTACGGATGATCTGTTAGCTTATCAAAAAATTCAAAAACAGACCCTTTCACAAATTGATATAAAAGCTTTTAGACAAGTGTCAACCAGACCGGTATCTGGGACCCTCCTTAATAATCCTTAGAATTTTGTTTGACTAAATTGCTCCCAAATAGGCGCGAAGAGTTTTAAAATCAAATAATAATATTTAAATTTTAGTGAATAAACTTATTTTATTATGAAAAGGATACTATTGATTTTTAGCACATTAGCTATTACTGTGTCAACTCTTCAAGCACAGGATTATAGTTTGTCCAAATTATTTGCAAAAAATGTCAAATACCCTACGGAGGCAAGAATGGAAAATGTTCAGGGCCCGGTCTCCGTGGCCATTTGGATTGATGAAAATGGATATCCTTCTGGCTCTTCAAAAGTATTGGCAGGAGATGAGATTCTTGCCCAAGAAATCTTGTCGACTTTGCAGGAGATTGAGAGCAATTGGACTCCAGATCTATTAGAGGGAAAGGAATTCGGAAAGGAATATATATTGCACTTCCGTTTTAAAATTTCGGGTCCTACCTCTTCCCATTCAGCCTATTACCCCGATCAGGTTTCCGATGGGCATGATATTGACTTGGATCAAATCAATTTCTGGATCAATAAAAATCCCTATAGACCTGATTTTTATGAAATCAGAGCGAAATATTATGAGCAAAACGGGGATGGAATTTTGGCAGAAATTGACCGAAGGGCTGCTGAGGTTTTGAAAGAAAAACAACTTTCGGATATGTTGGTTGTAGGCTATCCGCCTGTCTATAAAAAGAGTTTGTCCGCAGAATAAGAGTAATCTCATGTCCAAAATAGCTGCTCCCCTAATAACAGCTTGTATTCTTATTTTAAATGCATGTTCTCCACCTACCAGTTCGGAAAAACAAAAAAGCTCTATCGGCTCCGAACAATTTCCCGAAGTATTGGAAATTCCTCTTGGAGACAATTCACAAAACTCATTGGACTGGGCAGGAACCTATTTTGCCGTATTACCTTGTGCACACTGTGAGGGCATTGAAACTTGGGTGACTTTGAACCAAGACGGAACATTTGAATTGAAGACCAATTACTTGGGATTGAATGATGCCCTGGAAGAAATCTATACGGGGAAATTCAAATGGGATGAAACTGGATCCGTGGTACAGTTTGAGGGGTTGATCGGTAATGCTCCAGGAAAATATAGGGTTGGCGAAAACCAAATCTGGCACCTAGACAAAGAAGGAAACCGCATCGAAGGAGAGCTTGCGGAGCGCTACATTCTCAAAAAGCGCTAGACTTATTTAAACCGAACGATCTTTCCATGGGCTTTGGAAGTCATCTCCTGAGGTATTGAAGCAGTTATTTCCTTATAAAGCAATTCCACCAATTTTTGCTTAAGGTAACTTCTATTTAGGATGATACTTACTTCCCGGGTAGGAGGTACTCCGGTAAATGGGCGAAGTCTGCTTTTTTCCTCCTCAGACAATTCAAAGGTGGCCAACTCCGGAAGAAGCGTGATTCCTTCATAGCGGTTGACCATATTTTTCAAACCTTCCAATGATCCGCTTTCATAATGGAAGTTTTCATGGCCTCCACTTGTTTGATCACAGAAATTGATCACCTGATCCCTGAAGCAATGTCCCTGCTGCATGATCCAAAGCTCATTGGACTTGATTTTATCCACACTGATTTCCTTTTGTTCCAAAAGAGGATGGTTTTTGGATAGGTAGGCATAGAATTTCTCATAAAACATAGGTTTCTCCAAAACCCCTGGCTCGTCAAGTGGGGTGACCACAATCCCCAAGTCCAATTCGTCATTTTTGAGTTTTTTGACGATTTCCTCTGTGACCATTTCCTGGACTTCCAGCTTGACATGTGGGTAGTTCTCCAGGAATTTTCGGATAAACAGATGAAGGAGATAGGGTGCCAAAGTTGGAATGATTCCCAACTTGATCGTGCCGGAAATATCCCCTTTCAATTGGGCCACCAACTCAAAAATCCCTTTGCTTTCGGATACCACCCGTTTGGCCTGGGAGATTACCTGAACCCCGATTTCAGTAGGGATCACTGGCATCTTGCTTCTGTCAAAGAGAATCACTCCCAATTCCTTCTCCAGTTTGCTCAGTTGTGCACTAAGTGTAGGTTGAGTAACAAAACAGGATTCAGCGGCATGGCCAAAATGTCGGTACTTGTCTACTGCAATCAGGTATTCGAGTTGTTGGATAGTCATAGATAAAAACTATTTCATTGCTAAGTTAGAAAAAGGCGAAAGAGTTCACCATTCAAAACCTGTATTTGATCTTTCAACTTCTTAATTGCCTTTCCATCCTAATTCTTTTAATTAAGTATCACTTTGTTTTTCATGGCCAAAGAAAAAAAGTAATTTATATTCTAAATATTCTTGAAAATCAATTAAATAACCCGAAAACCTATTGAAAAATGTCTAAATCTAAATTTTCCAGAAGAAAATTTCTTGGAGCTTCCTTGCTGACTGGGGCTGGCTTGAGTGTCATGCCGCAGACTTCTTTTGCTTTCTCTTCCCCCTTTTCTGAGTCAAGCCTTACTGTCCGTTTGGGCTTTATTGGAGTGGGCAGGCAGGCAATGGGACTTTTGAACCGCTTTATGGCAATCCCAGGAGTGGAGGTAGTTGCCGGTTCTGATGTTTATGCCATCAAGAGGGAAAGATTTGTGCAGCGGGTAAAAAAGAATTATGCAGAAAGGGGCCAATCAGCTCCAGATGTCAAAGTTTATGAAGACTATAAGGAGTTGCTGTCCAATCCAGAAGTGGATGCTGTAGTCATTGCTACCCCGGATCATTGGCACGCTAAAATTGCCATTGATTCTTGTAGGGCAAAAAAGGACATCTATCTGGAAAAACCTTTGACTTTTACCATTCTGGAAGGTCAGGAACTGGTTAAGGCTGTTCGGGCAAATGGAATAGTTCTGGCAGTTGGCAGTATGCAGCGTGCTGCAGTCAATTTCCAGACTGCTGCAGGTCATGTGCAAAAAGGCAAATTGGGGAAAATCTCCCAGGTTTTGGTCCACGTGGGAGATGACCCGCATCCAAAGACCTACGATTTAGATGCCCAGCCGGTTCCAGCTGGCTTGAACTGGGAAAAGTGGTTAGGCCCTCTCCCGAATTTGTCTTACAATGAAGAACTGAATCCCTCAATCAGTTTGGATCCTGAAGAAAATGAAAAGAAATGGGGAGGATGGAGATGGTATAAAGAGACCGGTGGAGGTTTAATGACTGATTGGGGAGCCCATATGATTGATATCGCCCAATGGGGCCTTGGGATGGATAGAAATGGCCCGGTGGAAGTAATCCCTGCAAAAGGGGATCAGCCTCTAACCTACAAGTATGCCAATGGAGTGGAAATGTTGATAACTAAGTTTGATGAGGGAAGGCAGGGTGTGAAATTTATTGGTGAAAAAGGTTGGATCAAGGTTTCACGAGGGAATTATGACACCTCCATTCCCGAGCTTTCATTAGATAAAAATCCGGATAATTTTAATTTCAATTTACACCACGTGGATTTTATCCAATCCATTTTGAGGAGAAAAGACCCCATCGTACCCGTGGAGGTTGGTCACAGTACTTGTTCGGTTTGTACAATTGGGAATATTGCCAAGGAATTGGGTAGACCCCTAAAATGGGACCCAATTGCCCAGAATTTCGGAGATGATTATGAAGCAAATGTTCGTCTTCATTACACCTATCAGAATGGGATTTCCCTTTCATAAACCTAAAATTATCATGAAATTATTCAAGCAGCAGCTATTGTGGATAAGTGCATTTGTTTTGATTCTAGCCTCCTGTGGTAAAGAATCCACTACAGAGGTTTCTGGAGACTCAATCGCAGACTTATCCACATTTGTAGCGGACCCTCAATTTATGGAGGAGCAAGCCATTGGTAAACTCGAAATCGGTGATCAGGCTCCTCCGTTTAATCTGCCCGGAACCGATGGTAAGTTTTACAACCTGGAGGATTTTGCCGGTTCTGATGTCTTGGTGGTTAATTTTACCTGCAATCATTGTCCTACTGCTCAAGCCTATGAAGATCGCTTTATACAGGCTGTGGATAAGTATGGAAAAGAATCTGTGGCTTTTGTGGCGATTTCTGCCAATAGCCCAATTGGGATTTTGCCGGAAGAATTGGGGTATACAGAGCTAAGCGATACCTATGAGGAAATGAAAATCAGGGCTGTGGATAAGTCCTTTAATTTCCCATACCTCTATGACGGGGATACCCATGAATTCTCCCTTGCCTATGGACCTACAGCTACCCCACATGTCTTTGTTTTCGATAAGGACCGAAAATTGGTTTATTCAGGAAGAATTGATGCATCTGAAAAACCCGGAACCGGACAAGCAGAAGATCTTTATAAAGCCATTGAATATGCACTGAGAGGAGAGGAATTATCTGCAGATGAAGCTCAAACCCCAGCTTTCGGTTGTTCTATGAAATGGGCCTGGAAAAACGAATACACTATCAAAACCAATAAGGCATGGAAGGAAAAAGAAGTGACTTTAGAAAAGTTATCCACATCCGGATTGGCGGACCTACTGAAGAACAATTCGGATGAATTACTTCTTGTAAACTTTTGGGCAACTTGGTGTGGACCATGCATCATCGAGTACCCTGAGTTTGTTTATATCCAAAGAATGTATGGGGAAAGGGATTTTCAGTTTGTGTCAGTTTCCATGGATAATCCCGATCAGGCTGACAAAGCCTTAAAGTACCTCAAAGGCAAGGCATCTGCATTACCAAATTACATCATGGATACGGATGATAAATATGAGGTCATCAAGGTGGTTGGTGAAGATTGGGACGGGAGTCTTCCTATTACGCTTTTGATTGAGCCAGGAGGCAGGATTGCCTACAAAGTCCCCGGTACAATTGATGCTTTGGAACTCAAAAGACAAATTGTTGACCACCCTATGATTGGGAGGTATTATTGACCCTGTCTAGATCCGTTTGATATTGATTTTCAAACGGATCATTTTTTGCCAGATTTTAGACTGAAATCACATTTTTAAAATTAAATTGTATCAAATCATAATTTCAGAGCTATGTCCGTTTCATCAGAGGATCTTCAGGGACTTTCCTTGGATTTATATTCCGCCTCCAGATTGCTTATTCAATCATTTCAGAATCTCTTGAATGAAATTCCCCTGACTTATCCACAATTTTTGGTGATGCGGGTTTTGTGGGAAAGGGATGGGCTTTATGTGAATCAAATAGGGGAAAAACTCCATTTGGATTCAGGCACATTGACTCCTCTTTTGAAAAAATTGGAGGCTCATAATTTTGTAAAGAGAATTCGAAGCGAAAAGGATGAACGAAAGGTCAAAATTGAGTTGACTTTTCCTGGAAAGTCACTTCAGAAGAAAACCCAGGACGTGTTGAGTCAATTGGAACCCATCTTTGAAACCTTGGATGAAAAATCTATTTCCTCATTAAACACTTCCCTCAAAGACTTGTTAGATCACTTGAATCCCAAGAGCAAGTGAACCTATGAAAAAACTTAATATTGATTATACTGCTACGGTAATAAATACCGGAGGAAGAAATGGCCATGTCCGTTCCGAAGATGGACTCATAGATTTTAAGGTAGCCATGCCTAAGGAAATCGGAGGAAAGGGAGGTGAAATAAATGCTGAGCAATTGTTTGCTGCGGCCTATGCCAGTTGTTTTGGATCTACCCTGGCAGCTGTATCAAAGAAAACCAGCTTAAAAGATTCCTCGATCACTGCAAATGTGCATTTGGGAAATTTTGGCCCCGGGGATTATGGAATCGCAGTTGATTTATTGGTGAGAATTCCTCAGGCATCTTCCCTAGATGAAGCTCAGGAACTTGTCGATTTGGCACATGAGCACTGTATTTATTCCAAGGCAATTTGGGGAAATGTAGAAGTGAATGTAAAAGCAATAGAGTAGGCAAAAGGATTAGGGTTTTCACAATACTACTACCCCTTTTCCCAGCATTTTTCTTTCCAGCAATGCCTGAAGGGCTTCGGGAACTTCCTCGAGCCTGTATTCTTTTCCGATATGCTGCTTGATTTTTCCTTCCTTTATCCAACCTGCCAGTTGGTCTATATTTTCCCTGTTCGCTTTTGGCTCTAGTCTTGAAAATTGTCCCCAAAAAACACCTATGATTGAACAGCCTTTCAAAAGAGGGAGGTTCATTGGGATTTTTGGGATGTCTCCACCCGCAAAACCAACAATTAGATATCTGCCTTGCCAGGCAATTCCTCTTAGGGCTGGTTCAGTATATTTTCCCCCAACTGGATCGAAGATTACATCCACCCCTTTGCCATGGGAGAGTTCTTTGATCCTTGTCTTTAGGTCCTCCGATTCGTAATTGATCATTAAATCAGCACCTTTTTGACGGCAGAGCGCGAGTTTCTCTTCAGAGGAAGCTGCAGCAATCACCTTTGCATCCATTAGCTTTCCCAGTTCTACCGCTGCCAACCCAACCCCTCCTGCTGCTCCCAATACCAAAAGCCTTTCTCCAGCTTTTAAAAGTGCCCTGTCCTTCAGAGCATGGTAGGCAGTTGCATAAGTATATAGGGTGCTTGCGGCTTCTTCGGCTTTCAGTCCTTTTGGCAAAAGAAAGACTCTGTCCTGATCCACGGCGACTTTTTCGGCAAATCCCCCCCATCCGCATAGGGCCAATACAGGATCGCCGATTTGGAACTTATCCACATTCTCGCCTAGAGCTATGATTTTTCCTGCAACTTCCCCTCCGGGGGAAAAGGGCAATTCGGGGCGAAACTGATATTTGTTTTGAATGATCAACACATCAGGGAAATTGACTCCACAGGCTTCGACCTGAATTAAAACTTGATCGGGACCTAGAACCGGGTCGGGTAGTTCTCCAAATTTCAAAGTCTCTGGAAGTCCGTATTGCTCGCAAATAATCGCTTTCATGAAATGCTTCTTTTGTCACCGAGAAAAGTGGGTTTAAAGTAGGCATTTCCTGCCGAAAGCGATAATTTTGAGGCCTTTAAACAATCAGATATAATCCCATGGCAGTAAACGATTTCATACAGGCAAACAAAGACAGATTTCTCAATGAATTACTGGACTTGCTCCGGATTCCTTCCGTAAGTGCCGACCCTAAATTCAAAAACGATGTCTTTGCGGCAGCACAGTTTGTCAAGGAAAGCCTTGTAAAGGCTGGTGCTGATGTAGCGGAAATCTGTGAGACTGCGGGATATCCTATCGTTTACGGAGAAAAAATCATCGACCCTTCACTTCCTACGGTATTGGTCTATGGACACTATGATGTACAGCCGGCCGATCCCTATGAACTCTGGGATTCCCCTCCTTTTGAACCGGTGATCAAAAAGACAAAAACCCATCCGGAGGGAGCCATTTTTGCTAGAGGTTCTGCAGATGACAAGGGGCAGTTTTACATGCATGTCAAAGCATTCGAGGCAATGATGGCTTCCGGTGATCTTCCCTGCAATGTGAAATTCATGATTGAAGGTGAAGAGGAAGTTGGCTCCGACAACCTTGACAAATTTGTGATCGAGAATAAGGAAAAGCTGAAAGCTGACGTGATTTTGATTTCAGATACCCATATGATTTCAATGCAGGATCCTTCCATCACAGTGGGACTACGTGGCATGGCTTATATGGAAGTAGAGGTTACCGGTGCCAATCGGGATTTGCATTCAGGAACCTATGGAGGTGCAGTTGCCAACCCTATCAATGTACTTTGCTCTATGATCGCCTCCATGAAAGATGAAAATGAGCATATCACCATTCCGGGATTTTATGACAAAGTGCAGGAGCTTACTACCGAACAAAGAAATCGATTGAATGAAGCTCCTTTTAATCTCAATGAATACAAGGAAAAGCTAGAAATCGATGAAGTCCATGGAGAAAAAGGATTTACCACTATCGAACGAGTGGGAATTAGACCAACTTTGGATGTAAACGGCATTTGGGGAGGTTACACCGGGGAGGGAGCGAAAACAGTCCTTCCTTCAAAGGCATTTGCCAAGATATCCATGCGATTGGTTCCTGATCAGGATTGGCATGAAATTGCCCAACTTTTCGAGGACTATTTCAGATCAATTGCTCCTGCTTCAGTCAAGGTTAAGGTGAAAAGTCATCATGGAGGTTCTCCAGCTGTGGTTTCTGATACCTCTGTCGGATACAAAGCAGCAGAAGCCGCTATGGAAGAAACTTTTGGAAAAAGACCGATTCCTACAAGGGAAGGCGGTTCCATTCCTATAGTGGCTCTGTTCCAGAAAGAATTGGGTTCTGATCCAATTTTGTTTGGTTTTGGTTTGGATACGGATGCGCTTCATTCACCCAATGAGCATTATGGTGTTCAAAACTATTTCATTGGAATCGAAACCATTGCGGCTTTCTTTAGGCATTTTCGGAAATTGAGTGCAGAATGAGTGGAAGCCCGGAACCATCCGGCTTGCTGAATCATTGAATAAAAAAGTACAAAGGAACCTATGAATATCCCCCAAAATAAGGTTGGAAAGTTTTTCACCCTGATTTTCCTGTTTCTTAGTCTAGTTGCTCAAGCACAGATTATCTCCCCTCCCAAATGGACGGTAAGCCTTGAACCAGCCCAACCCGACCTTGGAAAAGAGGCGACCCTGATTTTTGAGGCGGAAATCCCAACGGCTTGGTATATCTATTCAAACGACTTTGATCCGGATTTGGGGCCAATACTTACCACTTTGACCTTGGACAAGCCAGAAGGGTATGAACTGGTTGGCAGCTTGAAGGCCATCAATCCCAAGGAAAAGTATGATGAGGTATGGGAAGGGGATATCACCTACTTCATGGGGAAAGGTAGATTCGAACAAACCCTATCCATTCTTTCTGCATCCGGCAAGATTTCCGGAGTATTGGAGTACCAGATGTGTTCGGACCTGACCGGGCAGTGCATTAATTATGAAGAGGACATTTCCCTAGAATTTTCCGCAGTAGGAGAACCAGATGCAACACAGATAGCTCCCTCTAATCCTGAGGAATCTGGGGAGGTTTTTTCTTTGATGGATGAAAAGCCCGCTTCAAATGAGGCAATTCAGAAAGAGGACGAAGCAATCGAACCTTTTCTGGAAGGGGAATCCCTTGCTGATGAATCGGTATGGAGCTTTATGGTCTTGGCCTTTTTGGCAGGGCTTGCAGCTTTGATCACTCCTTGCGTATTTCCAATGATTCCAATGACGGTGAGTTTTTTCACCGGTAGAACAAAGAAAAGATCCACAGGAATCAGAAATGCCTTTATCTATGGGATATCCATCATTGGAATTTATACAGTTGCGGGAACAGCTGTAGCGGCCATCCAGGGTCCTGAATTTGCCAATTGGCTGGCAACCCACTGGCTACCCAACCTCTTTTTCTTTGGGATTTTCATCTTCTTTGCCCTCGCATTCCTGGGCATGTTTGAGATTACTTTGCCTTCTGGATTTGTGAACAAGATCGACCGCAAAGCAGAAAAAGGGGGAATGGCAGGGATATTCTTTATGGCCTTCACCTTGGTGCTGGTGTCTTTCTCTTGTACCGGTCCTATCGTGGGATCCATTTTGATTTCTTCTGCTGGAGGCGAATTGTTAAAACCAATTCTGGGAATGTTTTCATTTTCTCTAGCCTTCGCGATTCCTTTTACCCTGTTTGCCATTTTCCCCGAATGGATGAACCGTCTTCCCAAATCCGGTGGTTGGTTGAACTCCGTGAAAGTCGTTCTTGGTTTTCTGGAGTTGGCCTTGGCTTTCAAATTCCTTTCCATTGCCGATTTGGTTTATCATTGGGGAATTTTGGACAGGGATGTATTCCTTGTGATCTGGATTGTCATTTTCGGAGCCTTGGCTTTTTACCTTTTGGGGAAAATCCGCCTGCCTCACGATTCCAAACTGGACTCCATAGGTGTGCCGAGATTGTTGCTTTCCCTTGTGACCTTCATGTTTGTGATTTACATGATCCCGGGTCTTTGGGGAGCGCCTTTGAAATATCTTAGCGGATATTTACCACCTATGACTACCCAACAATTCAAGTTTGAAGGGGGAATGATAGACAAGGAAGCTTCCGAAAATATTCTTGGTGAAAAGGTGAAGTATTCGGATCTCTTGGAGATTCCACATGGAATTCATGGTTACTTTGATTACGAACAGGCATTAAAAGCAGCCAAAAAGGCGGGGAAACCTCTATTGATTGACTTTACCGGGCACGGCTGTGTCAACTGTAGGAAGATGGAGGAGAATGTATGGGTAGATCCCGAGGTGTTGAGAAGGTTGAAACAGGATTTTGTCATGGTAGCTCTTTATATCGATGAGCGCTTGGAGTTGCCAGAAAGTGAGTGGTACACTTCCGAATATGACGGTAAAGTGAAAAAGACCTTAGGCAAGCAAAATGCGGATTTTCAGATTACCCGGTTTCAGAACAATGCCCAGCCTTATTATGTGATTTTGGACCATGAGGAAAAGCTTTTGGCCAGGCCCCGTGCTTATGACACCAGTATTCCTGGTTTTATTGAGTTCTTGGATGGAGCCAAAAGGGAATTTGAGAAAAAATAACAAAAGGGGCTTTTCATTTAGGAAAAGCCCCTTTGTTTTAAAATTTCACTTTAGTTGAGACTTTTTGGCCTTGGCGCTCATATTCAAGGTCTGTTTCATCTCCTTTTTGAAAAGCACTTAAAGCTCTCATATAACTCATCATATCCACTATACTGGAATCCCCGAGCTGAAGGATTACGTCACCCTTTTCCAGTCCTGCAGCTTGGGCAGGTTTATCCTCAGAAACCCCGTCGATGCGCATGCCCACCCCATCATATAGGTAATCGGGAACCACTCCCAGAGAAACTGTAAATCGGGGAGAGTCCCCGTTGGAATCTTTTGTTTTGGTAAAGGCAAGTTTGGGTTCGGTATCAAGTTGCCCGACCAGCCGCTCGATGTAGCGGACAATTTTTAGAAGACCTTCATAATTGATTTTGTCCGCGTCATCTGATGGGCGGTGATAATCCCCGTGTTGTCCTGTGAAAAAGTGTAATACAGGCAAATCCTGCAAATAAAAAGAAGTATGATCAGAGGGACCTACTCCTGATTCTGAAGTCACCAGATGTAAACTGTCAGAATTTACCAAGTCTAAAACAGGAACAAAAGAAGGACTGGTCCCCACGCCGTTGATGGCAAGATTCTTCTCTTCATTAAGTCTTCCCACCATATCCATATTGATCATGTAATTGATATTTTCGAGAGGGATCGTTGGGTTTTTGACAAAATAATTGGATCCCCAAAGCCCGTTTTCTTCTCCTGAAAAAGCTATAAACAGGAAATTGGAATTTGCTTTTTGATTGGATAGAATTTCAGCAAGGGCAACCAAGGCTGCCGTCCCGGAGGCATTGTCGTCGGCACCGTTGTGGATAGCTGAATCCCCTCTGTGGAGAGAACTGTTTCCTCCCATTCCCAAGTGGTCAAAATGTGCTCCGATCACGAGAGTATGCTGGGATTGGTTATCAATATATCCGATCACATTTTGACCTGTGATTCCTTCTCCATCAGTTCCGATAATGGCTTCCTCATGAGGATTGGAGGGTTTTGACACCGTAAAACTCTGGAAATAACCATCGGTACCTTTGGGTTCCAAGCCGATTTTCTTAAACCTTTCAGCAAGGTATTTGGCGGCCATTTCTTCCCCGGCTGTTCCAATGGCTCTTCCTCCCAAATCATCAGCTGCCAGATAATATACGTCTGTTTGAAGCTGCTCCAGAATTGATTCATCCGAGGTGTTGGATTGGCAGGCAACGGAAAAAGTCACCAGGGAAATAATACCGAGGGAAAATCTTAGAGATTTATTCATGTTTTTCATAGGTTTAGTCCAAAGATAATAATTGCTATTTTCGGGCAACTATCCATACGATCAAATTTAAAATGAGACTATCACTTATCGCTTTTCTTTTTGCCGCTGCGATTGCTTGCAGTCCAAAATCCACCACTGAATCAGAGTCCATGGCATCGGTCCATTCTTCCAGTGATTCCCTATTGCTCTCTCCTGAGGAAATGAAATACCTAAAAAACATCAAGCAGCTGACTTTTGGGGGAAATAATGCGGAAGCCTATTGGTCCTTCAATGATAGTCTCTTGGTTTTCCAGTCTGATTATTCAGAATGGGGAGCGGCCTGTGACCAAATCTTTTACCTCAACTGGAGAGAGGACGACCTTAAAAATAATTCCCCTCAGCTTCTTTCTACCGGATTGGGACGTACTACCTGTTCCTATTTCCTTCCGGACAATCAAACCATAGTCTATGCCTCAACCCATTTGGGTGGTGAAGAATGCCCGCCTGTGCCCGAAAGAAGAACTGACGGAAAATACGTATGGCCTATCTATGATTCCTTCGATATTTTCACAGCGGATCTAAATGGAAATATTCTTTCGCAGTTGACCAGTGAGCCGGGGTATGATGCTGAGGCAACTGTATCTCCCAAGGGAGATAAAATCGTGTTCACTTCCCTGAGAACAGGGGATTTGGAGCTGTATACCATGAACCTGGATGGGACGGATGTCAGACAGATTACTTCAGATTTGGGCTATGATGGTGGAGCCTTCTTTTCTCCGGATGGCAGCAAATTGATCTGGAGAGCATCACGGCCGCAGACTGAAGAGGATATTCAGGAGTACAAGGAGCTTTTGGCAGAGGGTCTGGTCATGCCTACGGATATGGAACTATATATATCCAATGTGGATGGTTCGGATATGAGAAAACTGACTGATTTGGGAAAGGCCAATTGGGCACCGTTCTTTCATCCCTCAGGTGAAAAAATCATTTTTGCTTCCAATCATCAGACAGAGCGTGGTTTTCCTTTCAATTTATTCATGATTAATCTGGATGGCACCGGATTAACCAAAATCACCTCAGATGATACCTTTGATGCATTTCCGGTATTTTCAAATGATGGCAAATACTTGGTTTTCTCCTCTAATCGGAACAATGGAGGAACCCGGGATACCAACCTATTTGTAGCGGAATGGATTGGGGATTGAGAAACTTCTAAAGGAATTAAAACCGCTTTTTGAGCGGTTTTTTTTGTATCCCTTCCAATCCTTTTTTAATTTTTCAGTTACTCCAACCTATTTTTCTCTTGCCTATGAGTAGTTATTCGAGATTGATTTTGCCGCTTTTGGTGACCATGGCCTTGGCTGTGGCCAAGTTTTATTTCAAAGATTCGGCCCAAGAATGGGAGGGTATGCTAGGCTATCTTCCTCATCTGAATACCGTGTTGATTATTTTTGGCATTACTTGGTGCCTTTTGGTTTTGATGAAGGTGTTGAAGGAAATCCTGCTGCGGCAATTTGATATTTCAAAGGAGGATAATCTCAGGGCCCGCAAGATGTACACCCAAATCAATATCCTCCAGAAGATTGCCAATTTTGTCATATTAATTATAGGAATAGGGCTGATCCTGCTGTCCTTTGAATCCATACGGCAGATTGGAGTAGGCTTATTTGCCTCTGCCGGAGTAGCGGGGATAATCATCGGTTTTTCTGCACAGAAAGCCATTGGAACCTTGATTGCAGGGATTCAGATTGCATTTGCCCAACCTTTTCGTCTGGATGATGCAGTGGTAGTGGAAGGAGAGTGGGGCTGGATCGAAGAGATCAATTTGACCTATGTAGTCGTGAAAATCTGGGATCAAAGGAGACTGGTTTTGCCCACGACGTATTTTTTAGAAAAACCCTTTCAAAACTGGACCCGAACCTCTGCTGATATTATCGGATCCGTGTTTCTCTATACCGATTACTCCGTTTCCTTTGATGCGCTCAGGAAGGAACTGGACAGGATTTTGGAAGGCAATCCGCTTTGGGACAAAAAAGTAAAGGTTCTTCAGGTCACAGATGCCAAGGAATATACTGTGGAAAGCAGGATTTTGGTTTCTGCCAAAAACTCTCCAACTGCTTGGGATTTGAGAGTGTATGTCCGGGAAAAAATGATTGAGTTTTTACAAAAAAACCACCCCGAATCCCTGTCCAAAACCAGGGTACTTCTGGAAAAACAAAGCCCGGAGAAATGAAAGGAATTCTGGTTTTATGTCTGTCTTGCATTCTTTTTTCAACCTTTGCACAGGAGAATTCGGAGCAAAAGAGGACACTTGAGTTTTCAGGCTTTTTGGATTTTTATTATGGTTTTGACTTCAACCGGCCTGCGGAAAGTAAAAGATTTCCTTTTTTGTATAATCATACCCGACATGACCAGTTTGCTTTAAACCTTGGATTGCTGAGTGCAACCTACAGGTCAATTGGTTTTCGGGCAAATTTGGCTTTGCAAAGGGGAACCTATGTGGCTGACAATTACAGTTTGGAGCCAAAAGCACTTCGATGGATCCATCAAGCAAATATTGGGTTGGCATTGAACCCGAAGCAAAACCTATGGTTGGATGTGGGTATAATGCCTTCCCATATTGGGTTTGAAAGTGCAGTCTCTACCGAAAATTTGACCTTGTCCAGATCTTTGGTTGCAGAAAACAGTCCCTATTTTGAAACAGGGGCAAAGTTGGGGTGGTCAGCTTCAGAAAAATGGGATTTAGCACTTTTTTACTTGATTGGCTGGCAAAGGATCAAAGGAATCGAAGGGAAGAATAAGCCCTCTTTTGGAACCCAAGCTATATTTCGTCCATCCGAAAAGGCCAGTATCAACTGGAGTACATTTTTGGGCACCAACGATGGGATCGAACTTAATAGAATGCTTTACTTCAGCAATTTCTATGGGAATTTCAAACTGGGTTCCCGCTGGAAATTGATTTCTGGATTTGATTTGGGATGGAGAACTCAAGAGGCCTCCCCGACGGCTCAATGGTGGGGCTTTTCTGCCATTGCAAGTTATTCTTGGTCTGAAAATCTTTCCTCTGCGTTTCGATGGGAACATTATGCAGACCAAGAAGGCGTGATTGCTCAGGCATTTTTTGGGACTGGACTCCAAACCTCTGGATATTCGATCAATGTAGATCGGAAAATGGGTAAATGGGGAATGATTAGGCTGGAATCCCGTTGGCTGATTTCTCCCAAAGAGTCCTTTCTTCGATCAGGAGATTCAGTTTCCGATAATTTCTTTTTGCTGGGCTCCTTTGCCGTCCAGATAGATTAAAGCGTATCTAAGTTTTTAATGTAGAATTCTGCCTGATCCAGGATTTCGGGTTTGTTTTTCATTTTGTCCCAGGTTTTGTAGACCATGCCAATTCTTGGGTTTTTCTCCAGTTTTTCACGGTTTCGTTCATAGAAATGCCAGTAAAGACTATTGAAAGGGCATGCCCCATTGCCTGTTTTTTCAGTGGGTTTATAAGCACAGTGTGAGCAATAATTACTCATTTTTTTAATGTAATTGGCTGAGGACACATAGGGTTTTGTCCCCACTATTCCTCCGTCTGCAAATTGGCTCATTCCTCTGGTATTGGTGATTTCCACCCACTCTATTGCATCGATGTAAATTCCCAAATACCATTTGTCCACTTCATCAGGGGCTATTCCTGCCAACAATGCAAAATTCCCAGTTACCATAAGTCGCTGTATATGGTGTGCGTAGGCCATTTCCAGAGATTGTCCAATGGAATGGGAAAGACATTTCATTTTTGTGTTGCCTGTCCAATACCAAACGGGTAATTTCCTTTTGTGCCCGAAAAAATTCAACTCTGCAAATTCGGGCATTTTGGCCCAGTAAATACCTCGCATGTATTCTCTCCATCCAATAATTTGACGGATAAAACCCTCTACCTGGGATAGTGAAATTTGGTTTTGATTTGCAATCCAATATTGCTCTACCTTTTCCACAACTTCAAGAGGTGTGATCAGTTTTGTATTGAGTGAAAAACTCAGGCGGGAATGAAATAAATAGGGATCCCAAGTACTCATTGCATCCTGAAAATCACCGAAATGTACCAGTAGATTTTTACAGAAATAATCCAAAAGCTCTAGGCTTTCTTTTCGGGAAATGGGCCAAGGAAAGGAGTCTGGATCAAGGGTTCCAATGGTTTTGACTCCAGCTTTTTGGATCATTTCATAGATTTCATGTGCCTTTTTTGGATAGGTTTTAGCTTTAGGCAATAAGTGTTTATCCTTAAATGCGGATCTGTTTTCTTGATCAAAATTCCACCTGCCCCCTATTGGATCTTTGCCATCCATCAGAATGTGGAATTTTTTCCGCATCTCCCGATAAAATGATTCCATCAGGAAGTTCTTTTTACCTCTGAAAAATTCCTTTAAAAACCCGCGATCCGTTAAAAAATGTTCGGTATCAAATGCTTTTACTGGAATGCCTAGGGATTCGGAGAGCAATCCCAATTGTTTGTCCAGTCGGTATTCATCTGGAAGTTGATATTCCAGTTTCTCAAAGCCTTGTTCTTGAATGAGTGTTACAAGTATTTTTTCTAATTCCTGCTCGTTTTCAGGATTGTCAAGTTTGTAATAGATGAGTTGATGTCCATTTTTCTTTATTTTTTCTCCAAAGTGGCGCATGGCCAGAAAGAAGGCAATGATTTTTTGAATATGGTGTTGGACATAATCTGTTTCCTGACGCATTTCAACCATCAGGTAGGTGATTTCAGGATTGATTTCCGAAAACCAGGAATGGTTGCTATTGAGTTGATCCCCGAGGATCAGCCGTAAGGTTTTGGGCATAAAAAAAGGACTTTATTAGATAAAGCCCATTTTACAACCTTTGTTTATGAGAAAATTAATATTTGAAGCACGGCATGGAGGATTTTCTCCCGGCGCCTTTGGAGCTACCCGCCAGGAAGCTATAGCGAAGGCTGATTTCGTGAGCTCCTCCTGTGGTGGCATTGCCTAGGGAAGACATTGTGAAATCATGGCTGTATCCTATATCCAATCCAGATCCCAAGGAAATTCCTACCAAAGCAATTACTGATTCGTGATTGGCAGGAGTGGTCTTGGACACAGGAATTCCTCTGTACCAAACACCGAGCACGATTGGCTGAATATTGATTTGGGTCCCTAGATCCAACTGGCTGAATGGACCTTGATTTTTATAATTGAAGGCGAATGTGATATCTCTTGTTCCAGATTTCTGGTTGTAGAAGGCAGTTGAAGTTCCTCCCGAAAGATCAAGTCTGACACCACCGTGAGCAGATACCTTCAAAGGAAGCTGGCTGAGTTCTCCATCTATGAAGGAAATGTTTGGCTGGGTCACATGGTGTGCAGATGCGCCAAACCATACATTTTCATTATGAATTAACATGCCAAAGCTATAGTCTACAAATTGATGCCTGATGTCCTGGCCTAAGTTTTCGCCTGAATAGCCACCTATTGCTCCTGTTTGATCATCAATTTGGCTTCCGAAAATCATATCCCCGAAATAAGCATCTCTGTCCATGTAACTTACCTGGCCACCGATTCTCAAGAAAGACTTGAAGCCCAAACGTGCACGGTAGGAATAAGAAGCCCCGATTTCGGATACACTCAAGTTGGCCATACTCTGCTCTGAGCGGTTGAAAATAATTCCCACTCCACTGTTCGCATTGAAAAAGTAATGATCCAAATAAGCCGAGTAGGAAGTGAATGACTGATCCAGTCCAGGCCACTGGTTTCTGTAGTTTACTCCAATTCGAGTCATTTCAGAAGCTCCAGCCATGGCCGGGTTTAGGTATAGAGGAGCCGCATAAAATTGAGAATACTGAGTATCCTGAGCTTTCAATCCAGAAAGGCTGCCCAAAACCATGAATATGAGTATGAAAATCTTTTTCATTTCTTACCTGATTAGAGTAATACTCTGGTAACGTCCAAAATAATGTTGCCTCTTTTTGAATTAGGGAAGAGGGCAGGCTTGCTGCTCAATTCTACCTGAAGGCTTTTGTCGATGAGGGTTCTTCCGTTCTTGTAGGAAGAAAGTACCATTCCTAATTGGGCAAATGCAGAATAAATCATCACTGAGCAGACAATCAGCGAAATGATCATGAATCCATATGTAAAGCCCTTATTATTCACCTCTTTTATTTTGTTTCGTTTTTAGAGTTTAAAATCTGCCTTATAAATCTGATTTTGTGTATTTCATATTTTAGAATATTATTTTTTGTAAATCATATACAACAAAATGATATTCTATAAATATCCCTTTATTATGAAATTATGTTATAAAAATTCTATTATGCAAGCTTTTTAAGCGGAGCCAAACTATTTGAGCAGTACTGGAAAAAATATTATTTTTCTTAAAATTGTACCATTTTCAAAAAAACGGAGAAGTGAAGCTTTTTTATGATGATGAAATGCTAAAACCTTGAAAAACAGGGTGTGAAAAAAAATCAAAATTTTTTTTATTTTTTTTTCTGTCCGACCGTTTTAAGATGGGAAAAATTGGATTTTAATGATCTACGCTCGTGTTTGGCTTGGTTTACGAAGCGCTTTTTTGGCTTGATTCAAAGGGCATATGGGGACTTTTGATCTCGCTTCTAGTTGAAATCGGTGGGAAAATCAATTCTTCCTAATTAAAAAAGCCAAAACAATCTGTATGTCTTTGTCCTTAACACCTATATCTAAGGAAAGATATAATATATATAAAGAGAGATCAGGGTATCAAAATACAAAGGCACTTCGAAAAGTGCCTTTGTATTGATAGTAGGATGAAAGGATTTGATCGAGGAACCCTAGCATATCTCAGTGGTAAGCTTAAACCTGGACCAATTTTCAACTATTGCTGAAGAATTTGAATGCGTTTCTTATCTAATTAGTGTCATTCCTCCCGTGCGGCTAAATTCCTGTCCATCAAAGGTGGAATAAGTTATTTTGAAAATGTAATTTCCTGCAGGAGATGCTTGTCCTTTATAAGTCCCATCCCATCCTGAACTTTCAATATTAGCTTCACTGTAAAGTTTTTCTCCCCAAGTATTGAATACTTCCATCGAGAAAGAGGAAACTGCTCTAATTTTAGGGAAGAAGGTATCATTTAGTCCATCTCCGTTAGGAGTGAAGGCATTAGGAACTACTACCATTTCAGCAGGGCTTGTTACTTGTACGGTGTTTTTTTCAACACTCGAACATCCAAACATATCGTAGCCAGTCAATCGAACCTCATAAGTTCCAGACTTTTTGAAAATGTGGACAGGGTCTTTTTCTGTGGATTTTTTACCATCTCCGAATTCCCATTCCCAAGCGATAAATTCAGGAGAAATCTCACTTTCAAACAAGATCTCGTCATTGATCATTACTTCTGGTTCTGATGTAATCTCCAGTTTTCTGAACTGAAAGTCCAATCTGCCATTTTTATTGATTAAGGATGGATAGTCAACTTTCACCTCTGATTCAGCTGTACATCCCAAAGCATCTTTTATGGTAACTTTAAGTGAACCAGACTGGAAATAGTTGATTTCGCGAAGGTTTTCATCGCCAGTGTTCCAATTGATAGTATAAGGTTCTTTTCCTCCCTGAATAGATACCCAAGCAACTCCAGTCACAGAGCCTGACTCGCAATTGACATCAAGCGTTGTTTCGATTCTTGCCTGAATTGCTTGAGGCTTTTCCAATACCACAGATTTAGATACTTCGCAACCGCTTTGGTCCTTAACTCTTACTTCGTAGGTTCCGGATGCTAGCTTTTCTCTAAGCAAGGCTCCTGTAATACCATCGGACCAAATTACATCATAATTACCGAGTGCACCTGTTACCTCGATTTGAATTAATCCGTCTTCCTCACCGCTACAACTCAAATCCTGAGAGGTTACCAAGCGTAGATCCAAAGAAGACTGGTTTGAAAGGGAGAAGCTTTTGTCAATGAAGCAACCTGAGCCATCAGTGATTCTTACAGAATATGTACCAGCATTCAGGTTTTTTGCAGTGGCTCCAGACTGTCCGTTGCTCCAGGAATAAGTGTATGGAGCAGTACCGCCAATTACATTCAATTTGATTTCTCCATTGCTGTTCCCCTCACAGGATGGAAGGATTTCCTCTGTGGTCACCGTCATGGTTTCAGGTTGTCCCACTTTGTATGATGCTTGAAAGCTACAACCTGTTTGGTCTGTGATCACAACGTCATAAGTGCCAGAAGTAAGATTAGAAAGGTCTTTGCTTGTGGACCCATTGCTCCACTTAAATGTATATGGAGCTTTTCCACCGGTTACATTCAATGAGATAGCCCCATCATTCTTCCCTGAGCAAGAAGCGTCCTTTATGGATTCGGTAACATTTACTCCTTCGGCGGCAGACTTGATTTCAAAGCTTACAGAAACATCGCAGTTATATTCATCTGCTACAATAACGGTGTAAGTACCCGGTAGAAGATTGCTTGCTTCCCAAACATCGCGAAGCCCGTTGCTCCAATAAACTTTGTAAGGTTCCCCTCTTCCAACTTTAACAGAGATTTTGGCATAGCCATCATTTCCAGACCCACATGTTGCATCTCTTTTTTCAAGAGGGTTTAGAATTAATGGATAAGGAGGTTGAACTACGATGTTCTCGGTATGCTTTAGGCCTTTTGAATCAGTGATTACTACTGTATAGGTACCCGCATAAAGATTTTCTCTGTTTTGAGTGGTTGTCAAGTTGTTCCAGAGAAAAGTATAAGGAGGTGTTCCTCCCGTCACGTCCAAAATAATACTGCCTTTTTCAGTGTGGGAACAAAGGGCAAGTTTCCCGCTTACTGCCACTTGAATAGAGTTGTCGAGGATTCTTCCATTTGCGCTAGAAGGAAGTTCAAAGGCAAACTGGGCAAAAACAGAATAATTCATCATTGTGCCTAGCATCAGCACAATAACCATTATTCCATATTTAAAACCCTTGTTTTTCACCTGTTGTATTTTGTTTAGCTTTTAAACTTTAAAATCTGCCTTATAAATCTGCTTTTGTGTATTTTGTGTTTTAAAATATTATTTTTTGTAAATCATATACAGCAAAATGATATTCTAAAAATCACCGTATTTCATGAAATTATGGGATAAAAATTCTTTTATGCAAGAGTTTGGGGCTTAGGCCAATAAGTGAAATGCTACTGGAAAAAATATTATTTTTCTTAAAATTGTACCATTATCAAAAAAGCATAGAAGTGAAGCTTTTTTATGATTATGAAATGCTAAAAGTTAGAAATGGCGGATCAAAAAAAAATTTTACAAAATTTTAAAATTTTTTGATTAGGCCCTTTTGAATGTCCAAAAAATTGGATTTCTAGGGCATTCAATCCCTTTTTAGAGCTCAGTTTTTAGATATTACTGGATTTAATAAAGAGGGTTTTTTCCCCTTTTCACTCCTTTTTGAATGAAAAAGTCTGGGTTTTGATATGAAATTCTAAAGAAAAATCAGGCTTTTAAGCAGGTTTTAGTCCTTGGTTAAAGGACTTTTACTGGATACATTATTATATATATCTGTATAAAAGGAGAAGAAGTACAAAAAAAAAGGCACTTCGAAAAGTGCCTTGGCTCTTATAAGTCAATGATGACTTGGTTGGAAATTATATCCTCAAAGGTTTCCCGCTTTCGGATTAATTGGGCTTTTCCTTCCCAAACCAAAACTTCTGCGGGTCTGAGTCTGGAATTGTAATTGGATGCCATACTGAAACCATATGCCCCGGCATTTTTGATGACCAGGATATCTCCTGCCCGGACTTCGTTTAATTCCCGATTGGAAGCAATGGTGTCGGTCTCACAGATATAGCCCACCACATGATAGGTTTCTAGTGGTCCAGAGGGATTACTGAGATTGTATACACCGTGATAGGCATCATAAAGCATTGGGCGAATGAGATGGTTTAGACCAGAATCTACCCCCGCAAAGGTAATTGTTGGAGTTTTCTTGACTACGTTGACTTTTACCAAGAGGAGGCCACATTCACTTACCAAGAACTTGCCCGGCTCCAACCAAAGCTCCAGCTGTCGTCCATATTCTTTACAAAAAGCCTGAAAAGCGGCTGATACTTTTTTGCCCACTTCCATGATATCGGTGCTGATATCCTCTGGTTTGTAGGCTACTTTGAATCCTCCTCCGCAATCTATAAATCTTAGGTCCGGGAAATTGAATGCCGCTTCGAATAGGACATTCGCTCCTTTTAGAAACACCTCAGCATCCAGTATATCTGACCCGGTGTGAAGGTGAAGTCCTTCTATTTTTAAATCATATTCTTTTACTACTTCCAAGATTTCGGAAAGCTGTTCAATAGATATACCGAATTTACTTGCCTTGTGCCCAACAGAAATTTTGATGTTTCCGCCTGCCATTATGTGGGGATTGATTCGGATACAGGCTGGTACACTTGATCCATATTCCTTTCCGAATTGCCGCATCAAAGGGATGCTATCCAAATTGATCATTACTCCCAAATTCACCGCATCTTGAATCTCTTCAAAACTCACACCACTTGGAGTGTACATGATTTCCGAAGCTTCGAAACCTGCCAAAAGTCCAAGTTGAACTTCCTCAATGGATACTGCGTCAACTCCTGCTCCTGCCTTTTTCATCAATTTTAGCACACTGACATTTGAAAGTGCCTTGGTGGCATATTTGATTTTCAGGGGCACCTCCGAAAAAGCCTCCTGTAGGATTTTTACTTGGGAAACTATTTTTTTTCCATCGTAAACATAAACAGGGGTGCCAAATTCTTCAGCAATGGATTCCAAGCTTACACCTTGGATTTGAATAGGGTTTTGAGCAGTTGACATGGTCTGAAATTTGCCTGCAAAGATAGATAAATAGAAAAGAAAGACCGGATCCTATCGATCTTTTAGCCAAAGGTTTAGGGTAGAATTTCATTCATTCAGGAGGTTTTGTAAAAGTGAGGGATGGCTTACAGGGCTCAATATCCTTGAATTCAGCCCGTTAAATAATGTTAAGCCTTCAAGCCTACCTGATAAAGCCTCTAAATTTGTAGCATGTCCAAGAATAAAATCACCCTGATTATAGTTTTGATGTCCATCGCAAGTTTAGGCTTGATGGGTTTTCAGTACTATTGGGTGAGGAATGCCATCCGGATCAATCAGGAGCGGTTTGATCAAGAAGTCTACCAGGCACTTTCAGGGACAGTGGATCAACTGGAAAAAGGAGAAACAAGCGATGTGTTGCTTAGCCAACTGATTCGGGATCCGGCCTTGAAGGAATCCTTATTTGAAAAAATCGACCCAATTGAGGTACAGATTCGGCCAAGAACTCGATACCGAAATGGCCCTTCGATCATTGATACGCTTAAAATTGAAACCGTGCCTCAAGTGAGCCAGACTTTTAAGAGGATCCTTGAGTCCAGAGGCTTGGACATGAGTATTATGGCCGAGCTTGAAACCTTTTTCACTTACATGACTCCAGAGGTGGCTTCCTCTATTTTCACCCCGGATGAAATGGCAATTTTACTGGAGGAAAAGGAACGTCAGTTACAATATTTAAGTAGGGTTGATGTATCTCCTTTTCAAAGACAGGCTAGGCCGAGAATGGATGAAGAACAGGTAAATGAGATCAATATTTCAGAAGATGCCCTGGAAAAAATCAAAAAAACCAATCTCAAAATCGATCTGATGAACAAAGCCTGGGAGGAGATGGCTGAAGGGCAACGGGCGATTTTGGACAGATTGGATACGTCTCAGGTACGCAAGTTGGTAAAAAACCATCTGTTGGAAAGAGGGATTACAGAGGATTTTGAGCTAGGGCTTTTAAATGATGATGGACTTTTGATATCCATTGGGAAAGTTTTTGAGCCATTTCGACTCGTGCAATATGGGGTTCAGGCTAAACTTTTCCCCAATGACATCCTAGGTAAGGACAATTACCTATACATCTTTTTCCCGGAGAAGGACAACCATGTCTTAAGACAAGTTTGGCTGCCTATATCCAGTTCCTTGGTATTTATCGGAGTGATCATTTTCTGTTTTGTCTATTTGATACAAGTCATTCTCAGGCAAAAAGCGCTTTCGGATATTAAGAATGACTTCATCAATAACATGACTCATGAATTTAAAACACCATTGGCCACAGTGAGTCTTGCAGTTGAGGCGCTTCAAGATCCGGATTTATCTACACAGGATAAGTTTCGGACCCGGTATTTGGGAATCATCAAGGATGAAAATAAGCGTCTTGTTTCTCAGGTGGAAAACGTATTGCAGGCCGCAGCCTTGGATAAAAAGGACTTCAAATTGAAAATTGAGGAAATTGATTTGTCCGAGCTACTAGAAAATACCGTTGAACATATAAGCCTGCAGATTGAAAAGAGAAACGGGAGCATCACTCTTGAAAATAATATGCTAGACGGAAAGATAGAAGGGGATAATTTCCACCTCAATCATATTTTGAACAATTTGTTGGACAATGCAAACAAGTATTCCCCTGAAAATCCTGAAATTGAAATAAAAGCATGGGACGATCAGGCCCAAGTCTTCATCAGTATTCAGGATCATGGAATTGGAATGAACAAGGATGCCCAGCGGAAGATATTCGATAAATTTTATCGTGTTCCAACAGGGAATCTCCATGATGTAAAAGGATTCGGGCTGGGACTTTCCTATGTCAAAACTATGCTGGAAGCCCACAAAGGAGATATATCAGTTCAAAGTGAGCCTGGAAAAGGAAGTATATTTACTATAAAGCTACCCAAAAGACAATGAGCAAAGCCAAACTATTACTTGTAGAAGATGATCCCAATCTGGGTGATATTTTGAAGGAATATCTTGAAATGAAAGGATACGAACCTACTCTTTGCCGTGATGGGGAAGAAGGTTGGAATAAATTCAAAAAAGACAAATACGACCTTTGTCTGTTGGATATCATGATGCCCAAGAAAGACGGGTTTACCTTGGCAAAGGAAATCAAAAAGGTTCAGGAAGATCTGCCGATTTTGTTTCTGACGGCAAAAAACCAAAAGGATGATATCATAGAAGGTTTAAAAATCGGTGCGGATGATTATCTGACAAAGCCCTTTAGTATGGAGGAACTCCTACTAAGGGTAAATGCCATTTTGAGAAGAACCCAAAAATCCCAGGAAGTTACACCATTGAAAGTGTATAATTTTGGGGATTTTACGCTTCATTATGACGAGCAAATCCTGGAAGGTCCACAGGGAAAACATAAGCTTACTTCCAAGGAAAATGAACTGTTACGTCTGTTGGCTTCAGAAATCAACAAATTGGTCAACCGGAGTCATGCCTTAAAACAAATCTGGGGCGATGATAGCTATTTCAACGCGAGGAGCATGGATGTGTATCTGAGCAAAATCCGGAAATTGCTAAAAGACGATCCCAAAGTCCAGATCATCACGGTTCACGGGGAGGGCTTCAAACTTATTGTAGGCGAAGCCTAATCCCGAATTAAGAAACAAACAAGGCGATGGAGTTCCATCGCCTTGTTTTATACCAGTTCAGCACCGATTCCCGGGCCTTCTGGAAATATTACTTTCTCAGGAGTAATGACCACTCCCTTTGCCGGGTCCTTGGCAAGCAACATGGCCCCATCCATATCCACATAGTCCAATAATGGAGCGATGTGGGCTATGGCTGTGATTCCAATAGAAGATTCGGTCATGCATCCAACCATGGTTTTCATTCCAAGAGATTTGGCTTCCCGAATCATTCTCAGACCAGGGGTAATCCCTCCGGCCTTAACTAGTTTTACATTGATTGCATGGAATAAGCCATGGCATTTTTTCACATCTGACTCTACAATACAACTCTCATCTGCCATCACCGGAAGCTTGCTATGCAGATAAACCTCTCGCATTCCTTCCAAATCATCTTTTCCAAGAGGCTGTTCCATGAATTCAACCCCAAGTTTTGCCAGTTCCTCGGAATTTCTAATTGCCTCCTCAGCAGTCCAGGCACAGTTGGCATCGATTCGGAATACGGCATCGGTATGCTTCCTCAGTTCCCGAACAATTTCAAGATCTTGTGGAGTGCCTAATTTGATTTTATAGATAGGCCAATCCACTTCTTTCATTTTCGAGACCATTTTTTCAACAGTATCAATCCCGATGGTAAAATTGGTGACAGGTATATCTTTTGGATCAAGCCCAAGGTATTCGTATAGCTTTAGTCCTTTCTTCTTTGTGAAAAGGTCCCATGCTGCCATGTCAAGCGCACATTGAGCAAAAGGATTATCCTTAAAAACCTCCCTTCCTAGTTCCCAAAGCTCCTCAGGACTTTCCCATTCACCTTCCTCCACGATTGGTCTGAATTTCTCCAAACTTTCGCTCATGTTGGCGATGGTCATCCCGTAAAATGGATTGGTGGTCGATTCTCCCAAACCGTAAAAACCTGCATCCTCCAGCTTGACGATGAGTGTGTCCTGAATATCCCGACTTTGATGGGCAATGGTGAAGGTGTGCTTGAGCGGAAGATCCTCGACGAAATAGGAGAGTTTCATGGGGTGAAAATTTGTGATTTTTGACAAAAATAAGCCGATTTTTCATTCCAAGATGGCTAGATTTACTATTTGTCGATCGAAAAAAACCATTGTTATGAAAAATAGAATCCACTCTTTCTTAAGCCTGTTTTTGCTGTTTTCTTTAGGGGTATTTGGGTGTAAAACTGCAACAGAACCCACTGTAGAAACAACAGACTTAGGGACTTTGGAAAAGGCCTTTGAGCAATTTAAGGAACCGGGAATTACCCACAGAAGATTCAGGCATGCGGATTTGCAGCCTTTGATTCAAAAACATTCCGGAGCATTTTCTACCGAGGAGCTGGGCCATTCCATTGAGGGAAGAAGCATCACTTCTTTGGATTGGGGAAGCGGTGCAACCAAAGTCATGCTTTGGTCTCAGATGCATGGCAATGAAAGTACGGCGACCATGTCTCTTTTTGATCTTTTTAATTTTCTGGAAGCTTCAGGAGATGAGTTTGAAGATCTGAGAGCTGCTTTGAAGGATAATCTTACTATCAAATTTATCCCAATGATCAACCCGGATGGTGCGGAGGCTTTCAAGAGAAGAAATTCTTTGGATATTGACCTCAATAGGGATGCAATTTCCCAGATTTCACCGGAAGCTGTTATTCTGAAAGGAGCGAGGGATAGATTTGAGCCTGAGTTTGGTTTCAACTTACATGATCAGCAGATTTATTACAATGTGGTCAACACTCCAAAACAGGCCACGATTTCTGTTTTGGCTCCGGCCTATAATTATGAAACTGATATCAATGAAGTTCGGGGACGCGCTATGAAAACAATAGCCGGCATGAACGAGGTTCTGCAGCAGTTGATCCCTGGACAAGTTGGAAAATATGACGATGCCTTTGAGCCCAGGGCTTTTGGGGACAATATTCAAAAATGGGGAACCAGTACCATTCTGATTGAATCGGGAGGCTATGTAGGAGACCCTGAAAAGCAGTACATCCGTAAATTGAACTTTATGGTGATCCTGAATGCCCTGCATCAAATTGCCACTAAAGGGTATGAGGGATATACCATAGACCAATACTTTGCTATCCCGGACAATGACTTGCAGTTGGTGGACCTAAAGGTCAATGAAATGCTAGTAGAAGTAGAGGGGAATCAGTATCCAATCGACATTGCAATCCGGCGCCGTGAAAGCAACGCCGATGATACCTACTTTGTCAACGGATCTATAGAGGACGTTGGGGATATGCAGGTTTATTTTGGTTTTGAGGAATTGGATGCAACTGGTCATACCTATAAGGAAGGCAAAGTTTATGAGCCGGCTTTTGAAAGAGTGGAGGAGATCAGTGAAGAAAAGGCCCTCGAACTTTTAAGAGAGGGTTACCTAGCCGTAAAAGTCAAGAGTGGAGAATCCAAGGACTTACACAACCTTCCCATTCTTGTTTTGAAAGACAAGGATGCCTTCTCTTCGGGTTGGAAAACAGGAGAAGCACCTAACTTTTTCCTCTCCAAAGAGGGGGAATTAAATTATGCAGTGGTAAATGGCTATCTGATTGATTTGAAAAATCCGAAAAGCCAGCTTTATAAAAACAAGATTGATTAAGGAAGCCTAAAATTCCTTAAATCCCCTAAACTTAATCCAATAACCCGCTTTTCGGCGGGTTATTTGCTTTTTGGATTGAGAAACCTGAATTTAGATACTATTCATTTTTATCCTGATCCTTTATGAAAAATAACATCTCAGCTATTCTTTTTGCCATAGCCATCATCGTGGCAGCATTTATACTTGGAAATGCGGTAATCAATAGAAACAAAGCCCAGGGAACCATCCATGTGACTGGCTTGGGGGAAACTAATTTCACTTCGGATCTGATCGTATGGGAAGGGAATTTCAGCAGGGAAAGCCGTGATATAAAGTCGGCCTATTCGGATTTGGAAAAAGACAGAAAAGCAGTTACAGAATATCTAAAGTCCAAAGGGATTCCGGCCGATCAATTGGTCTTCAATGCTGTAATTACCAACCCCATGTACCAGCAGAATTATTCCAATGATGGAAGATATATGGGGCAGACTTTTACCGGCTACCAACTCAATCAATCTCTCAAAATTGAATCCAAAGAGGTGGAAAAAGTAGAAAAGACCAGCCGTGAGATTACAGAATTATTGAATCAGGGGATCGCTTTTTATTCTCAGCCCCCACGATACTATTATACCGGTTTAGAATCTCTCAAACTGGAAATGGTGGCCAAGGCTACAGAAGATGCCAGGGTTAGAGCAGAAAGAATTGCTGAAAATTCTCAGGCAAAACTGGGAGATCTGATCAATGCCAATATGGGGATTTTTCAGATTACCGGTCAAAACTCTGGAGAGGACTATTCTTGGGGAGGCACTTTCAATACTTCTTCCAAAAACAAGACAGCTTCCATTACGATGAAGTTGACTTTTGAGGTGGATTGATGTGAACTGTGTAATTTTGTTCCATGTCCAAAGCATCACCTAAACCCGGACTGCACCCTCGAAATCTGCACCAAGGTCGATATGACCTCGAGCTTTTGGCAAATTCGGATCCGGAACTTCGACCTTGGGTTTTCACCAATGAATACGGAAACTTGACACTGGATTTTTCCAACCCTGATGCTGTAAAAGCCTTAAACCGGGCTTTGCTGAAGCAATATTATCAAGTTGATTATTGGGATATTCCTGAAGGTTACCTATGTCCCCCTATTCCCGGAAGGGCGGATTACATCCACTATGCTGCAGATTTGCTTGCCCGGAGTAATGGGGGTAAAATCCCCCAAGGGAAGAAAGTGCACGTTTTTGATGTGGGTACCGGTGCCAATCTTATTTACCCAATTCTTGGGAACTCGATCTATGGATGGTCTTTTTTTGGCTCTGAGCAAGATCCGGGATCCATAGAGGTTGCGAAAGAGATTCTTAATAGGAACCCTGGTTTACAGCCTAACATCCAGATCCGAAGACAGACTGATTTTCATAAGATTTTTGATGGAGTCATGCAACAGGAGGAATTTTTTGATTTGATCGTATGCAACCCTCCATTTCACCAGTCCGAAAAGGAGGCCAGAGAGGGGAGTCTTCGCAAAGTGAAGAACCTTACTGGAAAGAAAGTCGAAAATGCGATTTTGAACTTTGGAGGAAAAGCCGGAGAACTCTGGTGTGAGGGAGGAGAGGCTGAATTTATCCGAAAAATGATTCGAGAAAGCCTTCAGTTTAGGCATAGTTGCTTTTGGTTTACGACCTTGGTAGCCAAAGAGGAAAATCTCAAGTCAATCTATCAGATGTTGAAAAAAACAGGAGTGGCTCAATACCAAACCATTGCCATGTACCAAGGGTCTAAAAAAAGTCGGATTGTGGCTTGGACTTTTTTAAACCAAAGGCAAATGGAAAACTGGAAAAAATTCAGGTGGGAAGGAAATTAATTGGGGCCATTTAATCCCAGTAAGAGCCCCAAAGGGATCATTACCAAATAGGCTGTCAAACCTATGGTCCAGCCCAATGCTTTTTTGCTTCCTTTTGAACCCCTGAGATCTTCTGTATTTCTAAAAATGATCCCCGCAATCCCCGCTGCGAGAGGAGTAAACAAAAATGACCAAGCAAACCATCGGGATGTTTCCGGACTAAATTTCCCTCCAAAGGCAAAAAAGATTGAAAGGAAAAGGATAGCGATACTGGCATTTTTGAAAAAGACCAGCCGGTTTGTACCTGATTGGATCAGGACTTCTTCAGTGGTATTCATGGTGTTAATAAATAGTGGTTTAGTAAAAGTATTCTCAGGCTTATACGCATCTTTTCACAAAGCGTTTAAAAAAAACAGGCCCTAGAGGCCTATTTGGATTAAGCAATTTAATTCAAGGTATACTCCACGCTGATTTCGGTGTTCAAAACCCTTGAAATGGGGCAATTTTGTTTAGCATCATCGACTAATTCAGCAAATTTTTCTTCACTGATGCCCTCCACTTGAGCTTTGAGGACTAGGTGGGATTTTTTTAAAGTACCTTCTTCAAAGGTGATGTTGCAGGTTACTTCCAATTCCTTTGGGGGGAAATTTTCACCACTTAGGTTGAAACTCAACTTCATGGCAAAACAGCCGGCGTGAGCTGCTGCAATCAATTCCTCAGGGTTGGTTCCTACTCCATTCTCAAATCTAGAGCTGAAGGAATATTGGTTTTTTTCCAATGCGGAACTGGCTGTAGTTAGATGGCCTTTGCCTTCTTTTCCACTACCCTGCCATACTGCGGTTGCTTTTCTGATCATTTGGATTAAAGTATTTAAGGTTAAAAATCAGTTATAATGTTTAAATCAATTAGGAGTCTATTTAGTTTAATATTATTTCTTTTTTGATTGAAAAAGCCTTCCCATTCTATGGAATATTTGCTTCTCTTTTTCCCAAAAAAAACTGAACTGGCCGAAAATGAATCCATAAATAAGTAAAAATATCTGGTACAGAGGCAATACCAGCAAGAGATAAAGCACTGTGTTTAGCATGTCGCTTTCCTCTCCTCGTTCTACCCCAAAGAAATCCAGAATGGGGTTCTTTATGAATAGAATAGTAAAGCCTGTACATGCAAAGACCACAAGGACCATCACTACCTGAAATAGACTATTTAGTTTCCATTTGGCTTGGAGTCTTTTCAGAAATCCGGGACGGTCTTTGGGGTTGTTCATGCTATAAAAATAATCAGATGGAAATGAAAAAAAATGGCCGGACTAGGCCGGCCATTAGTTTTACCAGTTAAAGACTCCTTCATTGAGACTTTGCAATGCGTCTTTTTTGAATTTGGAGTCGATAAGGATAGAGACATTGTGTCTGCTTCCTCCATAGGATACCATTCGGATAGGAATATTATTGATGCTGTCCATTACCGATTTGATAGCACCTCTGGTTTCAGAAACCATATTGCCCACAATACAGATAATTGTTTGATTTTGGTCCACTTCCACAGAGCCCAATGCTTCCAATTCCTTCTGTATTTGAGCTAGATGGCTCAGATCATCAATTGTTACGGATACTGCAACCTCTGATGTGGTGATCATATCGATCGGAGTCTTGTACTTTTCAAAAATTTCAAAGACTCTTCTCAGGAAACCATAAGCCAACAACATACGGCTGGATTTGATTTTAATGGCCGTGATTCCGTCTTTGGCAGCAATGGCCTTCACGCCGGTCGTTTCCACATCTTCTTTGATCAGGGTACCATGTGCTTCGGGATCCATGGTGTTGAGAAGCCTGACAGGTACATTGTATTGTTGGGCAGGCCAGATAGAGGCAGGGTGGAGAATTTTGGCCCCGAAGTAAGCTAACTCAGCAGCCTCGTCAAAGGATAGCTCTGCAATAGGCCGGGTCTTGTCCACTATTCTGGGATCGTTGTTGTGCATCCCGTCAATATCTGTCCAGATTTCACAAACCGAGGCATTGATTGCTGCAGCGATCAGTGATGCAGTATAATCACTGCCCCCACGCTTCAGGTTGTCCACTTCATTTCTGTGGTTTTTACAGATATATCCCTGAGTGACAAATAGTTTTTCACCGGGATGCTGAGCCAAAATTGCTTTAAGTTTTTCTGAAATTTTGGAAAGCTCGGGTTCTGAGTTTTCATCTATACTCATGAAATCCAGAGCCCCTAGGAAAACTGCTGGGATGTTGAGTTCTTCCAATAAGGTATAGAAAAGCTTTGTGGACAACAATTCTCCCTGAGCCAGAATATCCCTGTTGATCGCTTCATTGAAGGAGATTTTCAGGATGATATTCAAAAACTCAAAATGTTCTTTGATGATGTCTTCAGCTTTGGCTCTTCCCTTTTCAGTTTTGAGCAAGGCAGGGTAAAATTCAAGATAGTGGGCATGAAGGGCGTCAATTCGCTCTTTAGCCAGGATTCGGTTCGCTTCTGCCAGGGCTTCCCCGATTCCAACCAAAGCATTGGTGGTTCCGGAAAGCGCAGAAAGTACAACGATGGTGGGTTCATCCCCTCGGGTTACCAAGTCTTTGACCTGGTGCATGCGCTCGGGTTTTCCTACGGAGGTCCCCCCGAATTTCATTACTTTCATGTAGGTGTTTATTATAGGTTTGAGTTCGTTTAGAATCCGAGCATTTTGATGGCGGTGATTGCTGCTTCATCACCTTTGTTGCCATGCTTTCCCCCAGCTCTGTCAAGAGCTTGTTGCTGGTTGTTCGGAGTAAGGACACCGAATATCACGGGCTTATTGTACTTCAAACTTACATTGGTGATTCCTTGTGCGACTGCATCACAGATAAAATCAAAGTGGCGTGTTTCTCCCTGGATCACACAGCCTAGACAGATGACTGCGTCGATTTCCTCCTGCTGAGCCATCCACTGTCCACCCAATGAAAGCTCAAACGAGCCGGGTACATTTTTTCGGATGATGTTTTCTTTTTTTGCTCCATGCTGGATCAGGGTCTGATAAGCTCCTGAAAAAAGAGCTTCAGTAACTTCCTCATTCCATTCAGAAACAACGATGGCAAATTTTCTGGAACTGATGTCCTGTATATTTTTTGAGCTGTGTTCGCTCAGGCTTTTGAGTGCAGTAGCCATGATAGTTAGATTTTAATCAGGTTTTTCAATAACAAAAAAAGAGTAAGATCACGTTGGACCTTACTCTTCTAATTGGTGCTTATAGCAGAAGCATTACTTAGCGGCAAGGCCTTCTAAGCGAGCTTTATGTTTTCGAGCAGCAGAGTACTCATAGGATTCAAAGTAATTCTCCTCAATTTCTCCGTATGCATCGATTGCTTTCTGAATCTGTCCAGCTTCTTCATAAGCAACAGCAAGCTTCGCCAAATATTTAGGCGTAAAGTACTTGTTGTCCTCATAGGAAGCAGCTTTTTCATAGTTTGAAATAGCTTTATCAAGGTTACCGCTTTCCAAGTAAGCATCACCTAACAAAGAATAAGCTTTAGCCTGAACGAGGTAATCGTCTGCAGAGAATTTTTCCAAATAGGTAATTGCATCTGCAAAATTTCTCTCGGAAAGATAGATGGAGCCAATGTAGAAGTTAGCTAGGTTAGCGGCTTCTGTATTTGGATATTCATCCACAATAGAAAGGAATCCAGGGTTGATGCCGTCTCCATTGAGCGCAAAGTCAATACTGTCCTGCTCATAGAAATAAACAGCCTGGAACATATCTTCCTGGGCAGTTTCGTTCTGGTTTTGATTACTGATCTGGAAAAACAGAATTCCTCCGATCAAAATAATTGCAGCGGCTAAAACACCGCCCAGAACTTTACTATTCTTCTTCAAAAAAGCCTCACCACGACCGAGGGATTCGGCAAGAATTTCCGGGTTTTCCAGAATTTCGTTTTGATGGTGTTCTCCTGCTTTTTTAGATTGTTTCGTTGCCATGTTACTCAAAATTTCAGGCGCAAATATACGGTTTTTATGAATTAAGCAAAGCCCAGTAAAAAAGCCATGAATCCAGCTCGTTTTCATGGCTTTTGGACTTTTCAGTGGATGGGATTATTCCATCACAAATGGATAGTCTTCCTGAACGTACACGTCTTTGAACGCGTCCTGTCCGTCAGGCCAAGGAGATTCCTCTGCAAATTTCACTGCTTCAGTTACCTGCTGCTTCACTTTTGCATTGATGGCGTTGATTTCATCTTCAGTTAGGATGTTGTTTTCCTGAATGGTTTTCAATACCTGCTCGATAGGATCTTTTTTCTTGTATTCTTCAACTTCCTCTTTGGTTCTGTATTTCTGAGGATCGGACATGGAGTGTCCCTTGTATCTATAAGTTCTGAACTCCAACAAGGTAGGGCCGTCTCCTCTTCTGGCTCTTTCTGCAGCTTCAACCACTGCTTCATGAACCGCTTCTACGTTCATGCCATCCACTGGGAATGCAGGCATGTCGTAGGATTCTCCGATTTGATAAAGTTCGGTCACATTGGAGGTACGGGCCACGGAAGTACCCATGGCATATCCGTTGTTTTCAATTACAAAGATCACTGGGGTCTTGTAAAGCATGGCCAGGTTGAAAGCTTCGTGCACAGCACCCTGTCGTACGGCGCCGTCACCCATGTGACAGATGCAAAGATTTTTTGTGCCTTTGTATTTTTCAGCGAAGCCGATTCCTAGTCCCATAGGTACCTGTGCACCTACGATACCGTGACCTCCCATGAAGTTTCTTTCCTTATCGAAAATGTGCATGGACCCACCTTTACCCTTAGTAGTACCGGTAGCTTTTCCATACAATTCAGCCATCACAGCTCCCGGGTCAGTTCCCAGTCCTAGTGGATGTGCGTGATCTCTGTATGCGGTGATCCATTTGTCGTCTTTTTCCAAAGCGGTGATTGCGCCAGCAGCACAGGCCTCTTGACCTATGTAAAGGTGACAGAATCCGCGTATTTTTTGCTGACCATAAAGTTGTCCGGCTTTTTCTTCAAACCTTCTCATTAGGAGCATGCTTTCATACCAGAAAGCATAGGTTTCCTTCGAATAATTCACCTTTGACTTGGTCGCTGCAGTTTTCTTTGCCATATCGTAATGATCAAAATATGCTATTTTAGGCCCCAAATATAAACAACCTCTCCTAATAATCAGGCTGCCACCAAAATAATTAGCCCAAGACATGTATCTGAAGTCCCTGGAACTCCTTCAATTTAAAAACCACGAGAAAACCCGGCTGGACTTCAGTCCTCAGATCAATTGCTTCATGGGCCTGAATGGGAGTGGTAAAACCAATATTTTGGACGGAATCCATTATTTGTCCCTGACAAAAAGTGCGGTGCAGTCCAGTGATTCCCTAAATGTCCAGCACGACCGGGATTTCTTTGCCATCAAAGGGCAATTTGAAATTGATCAAAAACCCCTGGAGGTACGCTGTACCTTTGAACTGGGGAAAAAGAAACAAATCTGGCAAAACGGAAAAGCACTGGACAAAACAGCAGATCATGTGGGGTTGATTCCTTTGGTGCTGATCGCTCCGGATGATACCGAGTTGATTAAAGGAGGAAGCGAAGGCCGTCGCAAGTTTTTTGATGGATTGCTTTCCCAGCTTGACCGTACTTATCTAAACCAACTCATCCGGTACCACCATTTTCTCAAACAGCGCAATGCCCTTCTCAAGCAATTTGCGGAGACAGGAAGAAGGGACTTTACGCTTTTGGAGGGCTATGACGAAGAATTGATTCAGTTGAGCCAAATCTTGGCTCAAAGGAGAGCTGAATTGATGCAGCAAGTAGCTCCTTTGCTTCAATCCCATTATGAGGAAATATCCCAAGGGCAAGAAAAAGTGTCCATCATTTATGAAACAGAAGCTTTGAGAGACGATTTCAGAGAATACTTTTTCAGCCTTAAAAAGAAGGATTTGATTACCAAAAACTCAAATGCCGGGATTCACAAGGACGATTACAGCTTCCTGATCGGTGAGCATCCCATCCGAAAAATCGGGAGCCAAGGCCAGCAAAAGTCCTTTATTATCGCTTTGAAATTGGCTCAGTTCCAGATTTTCGAACAGGCAAAAGGAGAGAAGCCACTATTATTATTAGACGACATTTTTGACAAGCTGGATGATACCCGGATTGCCCAAATGATGCAATTGATCTCCAGACATACTTTTGGACAGATCTTTTTGACGGATGCCCGCCCTGAGCGGTCCCATGCTATTTTGACCGAATTGGACTCAGAGGTTTTTTTCTTTGGAGTGGAGAAAGGAAAGGTAAATCCAGAGCAATAAAAAAGAGGCCGAAGCCTCTTTCATTTATTTCCATAAATCTTCCGGATATTCTCCGGTTTCATGTAATTTTTTCAATGCATCAATTACCACTGGCTTGTCCCCGGTATAGGTTACTCCAAACCAAGTCTTTCCTCCGGGCAGAATTTCAAAAGCTGCTTTCCCTGCCTTGATCAGGTTATTGGCTACGGTTGGGATGTAAAATTCGGACTTCAGGTTCTCAAGATTGGCAGGAAGAAACTCCTTCCACATCTGCTCGATATCGGCAAATACGGCCGGATGGAATCCCCAAAAATTCATGCTTACAGGCGTGTTTTCTGCAATTTCCAACACTTCTCCTTCACCTCTGCTGACAATTTTATCTCCTTCCCGGGCAATGGAAGTTCGTTCGGTCATTCCGATGAGCTGTCCTTTTTCATTAGTCTCACAAACACCCCGGCTGACGGTTCCATTTTCAGACAAAACATTCTGGATGGCATATCCCACCATAGCATGGAGATCTGGTCGAACTTCGGAGGAAAGAAATTTGCCCAATACATCAAATGCTTCCTTTCCGTAGAAATCATCCGCATTGATCACCGCAAAGGGTTCTTGAATCGCATCTTTTGCACAGAGGACAGCATGAGCGGTACCAAAGGGCTTTTTACGATCTGCTTGTTTTAGTTCAGCGGGCACAAAGCTGTCCAAGGACTGGATCACCCAATCCACTTCAATTTTTCCTTCGAGTTTGGGTAGAAATTTTTCCTTGGCGATTTCCAGGATTTCCTCTCGGACGATAAAAACGACCTTGCCAAATCCTCCCCGGATGGCATCAAAAATTGAATATTCAAGAATGGTTTCTCCATGGGGTCCAAAGCCGTCAATTTGTTTGTTTCCCCCATATCTGCTTCCCATTCCCGCTGCAAGTACTAATAAAGTTGGTTTCTGATTCATAGTGTTTTAAACATAGAACGCGCAAAATTAAAGTTTTCTCCTTGGGTCGCAAGGCAACACAACACATCATTATTGATTGATAAGTTTAAAAAAGAACCATAAAAATTAAAAATAATGATTAAAAATAAGTTATGTGGGTATTTTAAAGCCCTAAAATTCTTTTTGAAACATAAAAAATTAAAAAATGAGATAAAAAAATATCCATTAAATGATTTTGGTACAATTTTTCAATTAATTTCATGCCGAAATCTCAACAAACCATTAAACTCATTGAAAAAATGAAAAAGATAGAGGCGATCATTCGAACCTCACGATTTGATCAGATTCATAACTGCGTGGCAGGAATGGGTGTGAAATTCCTTTCCTTTTATGAAATCAAGGGGATGGGATTTGAGCATGCCCGACAGGAAATGTATCGAGGGGTCGCCTACGAGCCGGCCTACATACCAAGAACCAAGTTGGAAATCGTAGTTCCTGATGAGCTAGTGGAAGCAGTGGTCAGCTGCATTCTTAAAGAAGGGAAAACCGGGGAGATTGGAGACGGCAAAATCTTCGTCTTTGATGTCTTGGAAGCCTACCGAATCAGAAATAATGACACCGGTGAAAATGCCCTTTGATTTAAATCTAGTTTCAATTCAACCTATTCAAACCGATGCAAGACCTGTTTACAGTTAATAATCTATGGATGATGATAGCTACCATTTTGGTATTTATCATGCATTTGGGCTTTGCCAGTCTGGAAGCCGGACTGACCCGAGCCAAAAACACCGTTAATATTCTATTTAAAAATACTATTATTCCCGCCATTGGTCTTTTGACCTATGCCTTGGTGGGTTTTAACCTCATGTATCCAGGAGCCGATTTTGCAGGATCGTTTTTCGGCTTTTCGGGATTGGGCCTGAGTTTGCCTGAGGGTTGGGATACTTCCAACTACAATGAGGGGTATACCTATTTTACTGATTTTATCTTCCAGGCCATGTTTGCCGCGACCGCAGCAACCATTGTTTCAGGTGCTGTGGCTGAGCGGATCAAGCTGGGCCCATTTATCTTCTTTTCTGTTTTATATGTGGCGATATGCTATCCTATCGTAGGCATGTGGAAATGGGGCGGAGGATTCCTGAACACCTTGGATGTTCCTTTCTATGATTTTGCAGGATCTACCATTGTTCATTCCGTAGGGGGATGGGGAGCTTTAATTGGTGCGTATTTATTGGGTCCAAGAATTGGAAAATACACGGAAAGAGGAATGAGTGCGATTCCGGGGCACAATCTTCCATTGGCTACATTCGGGGTCTTTTTGCTTTGGTTTGGCTGGTTTGGATTCAACGGAGGCTCCGTGTTAAGCGCCGCCCCGGGAGCTGTTTCCAGGGTATTTGTGACTACTTCAATTGCAGCGGCGGCAGGAGCATTTGGTGCCCTGATTATTTCCTACTTGAAGTTTAAATCCTATGATATTACCATGGTCCTCAATGGAATTCTCGCGGGATTGGTGGGGATTACGGCTGGTGCTGACCAAATGGGTATTTGGGATTCTGCAATTATCGGATTTATTGGCGGGGCTGTGGTTGTTTTTGGGGTGGTTCTGTTTGACAAACTCAAAATCGATGATCCCGTAGGTGCTATTTCCGTGCACTTGTTGGGAGGAATCTGGGGTACCTTGGCAGTAGGCCTTTTTGGAGAATTGGCTGGAATGGATCAGTTTATCTCTCAATTGATCGGAGTCGCAGCTGTTGGCGTTTTCTGTTTCTTATTTGCAGGAATCATATTCTTCACATTGAAGAAAACAATTGGAATTCGGGTAGATGAAAAAGAAGAAGTTGAAGGCCTGGACATCAATGAGCATGGCATGAGGGCGTATCCGGATTTTGCCAGTAAAGACTAAACCAACTATATAATCAACCATAAAAAATGAGCCCCATCCAATTTTGGATGGGGCTTTTTTGCACTTAAGTTGCCGGAGCGAAATGTCTGTTGAGAATCGAGAGGTGGAGTTTCCCAAACATCTCATAACACCAGTGCCTAAATTCCTCCAATTCGCTTGGTAAAATCAGTTTTAGTCCTTTTTTGAGCTCTCGTTCAAACAGATACTTTGAGAAGCTTACCTTTTCCAAGATGGTCTTCACGTAATTTATCATAGCTTAAAGAGTTTAGGTTATATTAACTGAATTTAAGTTTTTCTACGGTAGCAAATCCTTTATTGTTGCGTAAAATTGGGTTAATGAAAAAGGAAATATCCTTAATTTCGCAACCATGTCAAAAACGCTAATCACTTCCCTTTTGGTATTTTACCTGTCGCTTTTTGCCGGTAATTTGTTGGGGCAAGAAGTGGAAGTTGAATTGGGTCCGGACAAAATCGGACTAAACGAAACGTTCACTATTAAAATAAACGTTTCCAACGAAAAAATAAAATCCTACGACCAGTTTCCAGAAATCCCGGGTTTTCAGAAACAAGGGATTTCACAATCCTCTTCCATGAATGTCATCAACGGACAGGTAACGAGCTCCAATAGTATCATACAATACTACAAGCCCTTGCGGAAAGGAGATTATACACTACCCTCCTTTAAGATTACCATCAATGGAAACACCTTTGACTTTGAAGGAAAGAAAATAAGCGTAGGCGATCCTGTAAGTTCACAGGGCTCCCTTGGACCTGGGTATGATCCTTTTGCGGATTTTTTCGGTAGAACTCAAGAGGAACCCGAATATATTGAATTGGATGATGAGGCTTTCTTTTCCGTATCTGTAGATAAGGAGGAGATATTTGCAGGAGAAGGTTTTTCGATCAATTTGGCATTTTACATGTCTGAGTCAAATCAGGCGCCATTCAATTTCCATAAAGCTGGAGAACAATTGGATGAGGTTTTGAAGAAAATCAAACCCAGTAAAGCCTGGGAGGAAAATTACAATATCACCAATATTGAACCTGAGCAGGTCATGATCAATGGAAAGCGTTGGGTGAGGTATAAAGTTTATGAAGCCACTTTTTTCCCATTTTCCGAAGGAGAAATCAATATCCCCAGTATACCCTGGGAAATGATCAAGTACAGGGTGGCAAAGAATCCAACCTTTTTTGGATCCAACAGACAAGAGGATTTCAAAACCTTTTATTCAGCTCCAAAGACTGTAAAAGTAAAACCTCTTCCTCCTCATCCATTGAGAAATGAAGTTTCCGTTGGACAGTTTCAGTTACGCGAGAATATTACCGAATTGGAGGTTGAAACAGGAGAAGGGTTCAACTATAACTTCGGAATAAGTGGGGTAGGGAATATAAATTCCATTTCAGCTCCTCGCAGGCTTCCTGCACCCAATTTTACGACTTATGACCCCAACGTGCGCCAGCAAATCAATAGAGGCTATGGTAGGGTTTCCGGTATTAAAGAGTTTAACTATTACATCACCATCAATGAGGCAGCAGAAGTGGAATTGGAGAAGTATTTTGAGTGGATTTATTTTGATCCGGTCAGGGCTGTGTACGATACCTTGAAGCCAGCTGCTAAAATCCGGGTGGTAGGTGAGAGCAAAGTCAATCAGGCGATTTCCAGTCAAAGACTGGGAGGAATCTATGATCGGATCAGCGGCGAGGACAACAAGTTTTTAAACGAGCAATATAAATACTATTTTACGACCGCAATTAACCTCCTTCTATTGGCCTCAGTGGTCTTTTTGGCGGTGTTTATCATAAGAAAGAAATAATGGGCAATTCATTTGGTAAGCTATTCAAGATCACCACATTTGGTGAGTCCCACGGTATAGCTTTAGGGGTAATTATTGAGGGTTGCCCGGCGGGTTTGGAGTTGGATATTGAGCAGATCAGAATGGAGATGCAAAGACGGAAACCCGGTCAATCCAAGATTACCACCCAAAGAAAAGAGGAGGACGAAATAGAAATTCTTTCAGGAGTTTTCGAGGGAAAAACCACCGGTACTTCCATCGGTATAGTCATTCGAAATGCGGATCAGAAAAGCAAGGATTACTCTCACATTGCCGATAAATTTCGCCCCTCTCATGCTGATTATACCTATTTTGAAAAATACGGGATTCGGGATTACAGAGGCGGAGGCAGGAGCAGTGCCCGGGAGACTGCGGCACGGGTAGCAGCAGGAGCGGTAGCCAAGCAGCTTTTGGCTCATAAAGGAATTCAGATTGATGCATTTGTTTCTCAGGTGGGAGACTTGACTTTGGAAAAACCATATACCGAATTGGATCTTTCCAAAGCTGAGGAAAATATCGTCAGATGTCCTGATCCAGAAATGGCAGAAAAAATGATAAGCCTTATCGATTCAGTCCGATTGGACAGGGACACCATTGGTGGGGTAGTAAGCTGTGTAATCAAAAACACACCTCCTGGATTGGGAGAGCCTGTTTTTGACAGACTACATGCCGAATTGGGAAAAGCTATGCTCAGCATCAACGCTGTTAAGGGATTTGAATATGGCAGTGGTTTCGAAGGAGTAAAAATGCGTGGTTCCCAGCACAATGATGCCTTTGTGATGGAAGGAGATCGGGTAAAAACCACCACCAATTATTCAGGAGGGATTCAGGGTGGAATTTCCAATGGAGAAGATATTTATTTCAAGGTTGCATTCAAGCCTGTCGCAACCATCATGCAGGATCAGGAGTCTGTCAATGAGTCCGGAGACACCGTAACTGTCAGTGGGAAAGGCCGACATGACCCATGTGTTGTTCCTCGTGCAGTACCAATCGTAGAAGCAATGGCCGCATTGGTCATAGCCGATTATTTATTATTGGCAAAAAGCAATAAACTTAGGGACTTATAAACCCACAATATAAATATGCTAAAAAAGATACCTCTTCATACACAGATTATTATAGGCTTGATCCTCGGTTTGGCCTTTGGATTGATTTCAATCAAGACCTCGATCCCAAGTTCATTCACCCTGGATTTCATCAAGCCAATCGGCACCATTTTCATCAATGGTTTGAAAATGATCGCTATGCCTTTGGTGTTGGCTTCTTTGATTATCGGTGTTTCTAACTTAGGAGATATTTCCAAGTTGAGTAGAATCGGAGGCAAAACCATTGTCACCTTTGTGATTACAACGATCATTGCAATTTCGGTTGGACTTTCTCTTGTGAATGTTTTTAAACCTGGAAAGAGTTTGCCTGTAGAAACAAGGGAAAACTTGATGAGCCTCTATGAAGGCGATGTTGATACCCGTGCAGATGCCGCAGCCAAATTTCAGGAGCAAAGTCCACTCCAGCCCATAGTCGACATGGTTCCTCAAAACCTGTTTCTGGCTACTACGGATAACGGAGCCATGCTTCAGGTAGTGTTCTTTGCCATTCTTGCGGGTATTGCCTTGTTGCAGATCCCCAAGAGTAAAGCTTCTCCGGTAATTGCGTTTTTTGATGGGTTTAATGATCTGATTATACAGATTGTCAATTACATCATGCTCATCGCTCCCTATGGAGTGTTTGCCCTGATGGCATCCCTTATTGTGGAGATTGCGGGAGACAATCCTGACTCGGCATTTGACTTGCTTTATGCTTTGCTCAAATACAGTTTGATCGTATTGGGAGGCTTGTTCTTTATGATGTTGGTAGTTTATCCTATCCTACTGAAAAGTTTTACCAGAGTACCATATCTGGATTTCTTCAAGGCGATCCGACCAGCTCAGTTACTTGCTTTCTCAACCAGTTCAAGCTCAGCCACCCTTCCTGTTACCATGAAAATTGCAGAGGAGGAACTGGGAGTATCTGAAAACATATCAAGCTTTGTACTTCCTCTTGGTGCGACCATCAATATGAACGGTACCAGTTTGTACCAAAGTGTGGCAGCAGTTTTCATTGCTCAGGCATTGGGAATGGAACTGAGTTTTTCACAACAACTAATGATTGTCCTTACTTCCACTCTGGCGGCGATCGGTTCCGCAGGTGTGCCCGGTGCAGGTTTGATTATGTTGATTGTGGTTTTGGAATCCATTGGGGTTCCAGCAGCGGGAATTGCCCTGATCATGGCACCTGACCGAATCCTGGATATGTTCAGAACCGTAGTAAACGTAACAGGCGATGTGGTGGTCACTACTGTAGTGGCCAGTACCGAAGGTGAGTTGCCGGAAGGATTGATCAGAAAAAGTAATCCACTCACTCCAAACGAGTAAATCATAGAAATTCTCAATAGAAAGGTCAGGGTCTGAGGGCTCTGACCTTTTGTCTTTTCTGAGAAAAAGCAGCGTTTTCAGGAACTTATGACTTATTTTTGCACTTGAAAAAGCAAAATTTACCCTATGCGCCAATCCTGGTGGAAAATTCTGGCAATTGCCCTATTGTTTTATACCATCATTGCAGGACTTCTGATGGATGTACCCCGTCTTCCTATTTTGAATGAAACCATTCGGGCTCTTCATTTTCATGTGACGATGTGGTTTGGCATGATCCTTATGCTGATTGTTTCGGTGATTTTCAGTATCCGGTATTTGAGGACCAATGACTTGAAATTCGATGATCTAGCCATAGAGTTTACAAATGCAGCAATTCTCTTTGGGGTTTTGGGAATCACCACGGGTATGCTATGGGCCAAGTTTACCTGGGGGGATTACTGGAGCGGCGATCCTAAGCAGAATGCTTCAGCGATCGGTTTGTTGATGTATTTTGCCTATTTGATTTTGAGAAATTCCCTGACCGACTCCCAGCAGAGAGCCAGGATCGGGGCTATATATAATATCTTCGCGTTTGCGGCTTTTATTCCCTTGATCTTTGTACTACCTCGTTTGACAGACAGTCTTCATCCGGGAAATGGCGGCAATCCTGGCTTCAATGCTTATGATTTGGATTCCAAACTAAGGATGGTTTTCTATCCGGCCATTATAGGATGGACATTATTGGGCTCTTGGATCGCAACTGTTCGTGTCAGAATGCGTAGGGTAGAGAGGACTTTGGAAGATAGAATGATCAATTCCTAAACGATGAAAAAATTACTCACAATAGCTTTGTTGGTTTTTAGCCTGAGTGCTTTGGCTCAGGAAAAAATTCCTGTAACTGAATCAGATTATTCCAATAACGCCGTGGAAATGGCTGACCGGATGAGAGCTGATGGAAAAATCTACGTATTAGTAGGGATCATTGGAATTATCTTCGCTGGGATCACCGTTTACTTGGTAAGTACTGAGCGGAAGATCAGCAAACTGGAAAAAAATCTTCCATCTTAAATTGCCAAAATTATGAAAAAAGGACATTTGGTAGGTATAGGAATCATTGCCATAGCCATCATTATAATTATGACGTCCATCGGGGATGCCAGCAGTTATGAGACTTTTAATACCGCAATGGAAATGAAAAAAAATGGGAACGATAAGGCAATCCATGTGGTCGGACAGTTGAAAAAAAATACCCAGGGTGAAGTGGAGGGGATCAATGTCCGTGAAGACAAAACCTCATTTACTTTTATCCTAGTAGATAATGATGGAACCGAGCAGGAGGTGTTTTATAATGAACCTGTTCCGGCAGACTTCATCCGCTCCGAATCTGTAGTGGTCATCGGATCCTATGAAAATGAAGAAATCTTTATCGCTGACAAAATCCTGATGAAGTGCCCATCCAAATATCAGGAAACCGACGTGCAGGCGGCGGGAATGTAAATTTGAGCAGCAAGACCCTATCAACATGATCAATACCTTTATCGGTAACCTGGGCCACTTGATGAGCATAGTGGCATTTGTAAGTGCGTTGGTTACTGCCTATGCTTATAGCCAATATTTTAAAGCAAACGAATTAGAGAAAGCCAGCTGGAGAAAATTCAGCAGAACCAGCTTCTATATCCATGCTGTTTCCAGTACGGTGATTGCCCTGGCACTTTTTGAAATCATCTACAATCACAGGTTCGAATATTTCTACGCCTATTCCCATTCGAGTAAGGCATTGCCTGTGCATTATATGATTTCCAGTTTCTGGGAAGGACAGGAAGGAGCCTTTATTCTTTGGATTTTTTGGAATGTGGTTTTGGGGGTGATCCTTATTCATACAAACAAGCGCTGGGAAGCGCCGGTCATGATAGTGTTCGCCCTGGTTCAAGCCTTCCTGGTTTCCATGATTCTAGGTGTGGTGATCGGTGATTTGAAAATCGGAAGTTCTCCGTTCATTCTTTTGAGGGATGCTACGCAGGCTCCGATATTCCAGATGAATCCGGATTTTGTACCGGAAGACGGTACAGGTCTAAATCCTTTGCTTCAAAACATCTGGATGGTGATCCACCCGCCAACCTTGTTTCTCGGCTATGCTTCAACCCTTGTGCCTTTTGCGTTTTTGATCGCAGGATTGGTGACTAAGCGTTATTCGGAGTGGATTCGACCTGCATTGCCTTGGGCTATTTTCTCTGCCATGGTTCTCGGAATGGGAATTATCATGGGTGCATATTGGGCCTATGTTACTTTGAATTTCGGGGGATATTGGAACTGGGATCCGGTAGAGAATGCAGTTTATGTCCCCTGGTTGATTTTGGTGGCCTCGATTCATACCATGATCACTTTTAAGAAGAGCAGCACAGCGCTGAAAACTTCCATCGTATTGGTGATCTTGACTTTTATTCTGGTCCTCTATGCGACTTTTTTGGTTCGATCCGGAGTCTTGGGAGATGCATCCGTGCATTCCTTTACAGATTTGGGACTATCGGGACAGTTGTTGATCTACATGCTATTTTTCTTGGTCGTTTCTGTGGTGCTATCTGCCCGGGCTTGGAAACATATTCCAACTTCAGAGAAAGAGGCCTCTGTTTATTCCCGTGAGTTTTGGGTTTTCATTGGAGCAACCACCTTGGGCTTGATGTCATTTCAGGTGATCCTTCCTACTTCCATACCAGCATTTAATGCCTTGGTGGAAAGTTTTGGAGGAATTTCCAATATGGCCCCTCCTGCTGATCAGATTGCCTTTTACACCAAGTTTCAGCTTTGGTTCGGGATAGCAATTGCATTGCTGACTGCCGTGGGGCAGTTTTTCTGGTGGCAAAAAATGGATAAAAAGGCACTCAAAGAAGCCTTGCTTACCCCCTATATTATTTCTGTTCTTTTGTCTGCAGTGATCATCGTACTTGCAAAGGTTTACGATTGGAAATACATGGTGATCGTATTGGCAGGGACATTTACGGTTGTGGCCAATTCGGTGATTCTTGCCCGCATCCTGAAAAAATCCACCTTCAAACTAGCTGGGGGATCGCTGGCCCATATAGGTCTGGGAATGACCCTTATTGGGGTGATGTTCAGCTCCGGGTATTCAGATGTGATATCCATCAATATGTCCGGGCTTACTTATAGTAACAGCTGGGAAGATGAGCTAAACAAGGAGCACGTGCTCCTCTGGATCAATAAGCCTACCCAGATGAAGGATTATACAGTGGTCTATAGAGGTAGACAGAAAAAAGTGGTAGGAGTTCCAGAATACGTTCCTTCAAAACTTCTCGAATCCACAGGTAATGTGAACGAAGCGCTTGCTTTGGAAGATTACAAGGACTATTTCAAAAAAGGAGATAAAGTCAGCTTGGTTTTAGAAGAGAACGATTATTTCAAGATTGATTATTACCAAAACGAGACCTATAAATTCTCCCTCAGTCCAATGTCCCAATTCAACGAAGGGATGGGGGGCTTGATTTCTTCTCCGGATTCCAAAATCTATCTCGACAAGGATCTCTATACCTACGTGGCTGCCATGAATGACTACGAGGATCCCGAATGGAAAGAAGACGAGATCTACGAAGTAAGTCCTGGAGAGCAGTTTCATATTGCTGACTTTGTGACCTATTTTGACGGGGCGGAAGTTCTGAGTGAAATTGAGGGATACACTCTTCAGGAAGGAGATGTCGCGGTGAAGGCTATTATTAGGATCTTGGATTACGATGTTGAGAAAAGGCTTGAACCTACTTTTATCATTCGCAACAATCAGGTAGGGAAGCTACCTGTGATCGATAATGAATTGGGAATCAAAGTGACCTTGGAAAACATCCTGCCTGAGCAGAATAAATTTGTCTTTAAGGTCAATCAGTACCAAAAGGATTATGTGGTTATGAAAGCAATTGTGAAGCCATACATCAATGTGCTTTGGATTGGATGCATCATCATGTTGATTGGGTTTACGGTTGCGATTTTCAGACGCTTTGATGAATTTAAAAAGATGAGAGATAAAGGGATGGAATAATTTACCCCATTTTATAGGAAAAGGAAGTCTAGATAACGGGCTTCCTTTTTTTATGAGCTTTTCCGATTATCAAATTTGGCTAACTTTAGTGTCATGAAAAGACTATCTTTTCAGAGGTGAAATTTCAACTAATTTTTAAACCCTCATTTTATGAAAATTGACAAAAATGACTTTATACAGATGCAGGATAAGTATAAAAAGGAAGTCAAAAAGGGAAAGCCTGCAAAAAACAAAAAAGGGGATGTGACCAATCAGACAGATTGGATTTTTTTTGATAGGGAAACTCTGGAGCGGGTCCTATCTAAGGCAGATTCCGACCCCAAAAAAGGAGGCATTAAATTCTATATTGGAGAATACACGGAGGAAGTCGCAAAAAAATACCACCCGCAAGATCCAGAAGCATACGAGGGAACGTTGACCATTATCATGGAGCCTATTTCTACATTATCCTCATCCGAGGATCTAGGGGGAGATTTTGAAAATGCAGGGCAACAATGTCCTCCAAAGTGTATTTTATAAGAATTGTATGGAGTTCCTGATAAAGTTTTATGGCATAAACCCCTATTATTTGCTTTCGGTAGAAATACTGGCTTTTTTGGGATTCTATTTTTTTTTGTCCCTCCCCCAAAATAAAAGGAAGCAAACCTTTTATTTACTCCCATTCACTATAGTTTCATTGATATTTGTTTACGAGCATTTGGGGACGGTTACAATAATTTTTAAAGAATTAAACGGGGTGGTTTATGACAATTTATATCCTAACCACAGCCGGGATCTTTATAATGTTTGGGTATATAATATTTTCAGTAACCAAATAGGGTGTGTTCTTTATTTGCTTTTGCTGAGATATCATATCAAATCCCCCAAAAAGAAAAAGATAATCACTATCCTAATTGGCTTCATAGTGAGCATTGCATTGGTTTTGGAAGTTTCCGGCATGTTGCCGATTGTGGATAGCCAACCTACCATCTTTTTCCTTTTCTTTGGTAGCAACATCATTGCCTCTGGGATCTATTTTATAGATTTGTTAACTAGTCCTGACTACCTCGATATTAATCCTCTGGAGCAATTTTCATTTTGGCAGGCAACATTCATTTTGTTTTATTTTTCAATGATCTTCTTGATTCAGGTGGCATTTAATTACCTCTGGGCCAATTACCCGGATCTTTTGACTTCCTTGTATCACTTTCCACGGATTCTTTCAATTCTGTCTTCCGTAACTTTGGTGGCTACTTTAGCGAGCTATAAGTTGAAATGGAAATCGGATAAACAGTTGATTTATGTCTGAGCAGGAGAGCCAAATACTCTTGATTGTTTTCGGGGGGATTTTTTTAGGGGGGGTAATGACCTCTTTCATTGTGGCGATGGTGGTTTTACACCGTCAGCGTCAGGTCCAAAACAAACAGAAAATGGACCAGGTACAGGCAGAATTTGAAAAGACGCTGCTCAATATCGAAAATGAAATCCAACAGGAAACCCTGACCTATATTGGCAGGGAACTGCATGACAATATCGGCCAGCTCCTTTCTTTAACAAAACTTTATCTGGGATCATCCAAACCCCAAAAGCAGGCTGAAGGAAAAGAGCTCATCAACCAAATCATACAGGAAGTCCGGGGACTTTCCAAGCGACTCAATTTGGACTGGGTGGTCAATATCAGTTTGGAGGAGTTTATCTCCCAACAGTTGGAAAAAATTCAATCCACTGGATTCTGCAAAACGTCAATTTCCATGGATGGGGAGCCACTTGAACTTCCCCATGATCATAAACTGGTGCTAATCCGGGTCATTCAGGAAGTTCTTAACAATGCGATCAAACATGCCTCCCCATCGGAAGTGAATGTGGTTATAGATTTCCGTTCTGACAGAAAAAGCATCATAATCCGTGATAATGGGAAAGGATTTGATACTTCTCAAACTTCCAATGGAAGTGGGATGTACAATCTTCAAAAAAGGATGGAAGCCATTGGAGGGAAATTTTTTGTAGCATCAAGAGAAGGAGAAGGAACAGAAGTAAAACTCTCATTGCCAAATTAAAAATTTAAGGCTAATTTCGATTTCACCCCAATTATTATGATTCGGATAGCAATTGCTGACGACCACACCTTGTTTGCACGAGGATTAGAAGGACTCTTGGAAGAATATGAGGAGTTTGAAATCCTAGGCCTATTTCCAAATGGAAAATTGCTGGTAGACTTCGTGGCACAAAACCAAGTCGATGTGGTTCTTACAGATCTAAACATGCCCATCATGGATGGCTTTGGGGTTTTGAATCACTTGAAGTCCAATAATCCCGAAGTGAAGGTAATTGTTCTTTCCATGTACGATGAGGAAAAAATCTTCAAGGAATCCATCAAAAATGGTGCTGATGGCTTTATACTCAAAGATGCAGATCCTGATGAATTGGTCTTTACCATCAATGAAGTATTCGAAGGAAGGCACGTGCTGAATTTTGAAAGGATCATCGAACAAGCCCGCCCCAATGCATTTTATGATTCATTCCGTGATAAGTACAAACTTTCAAGAAGGGAAGTACAGATCATCAAACTGATCAAAGACGGAATGAACAATAAAGATATTGCTTCCCATTTGGGACTTAGTGTGAAAACGGTCGAAACCCATCGAAAAAATATTCATAACAAACTCCAGGTCAGTAGCCGGGTAGAACTGGTAAATAGGGCCTATGAAATGAATTTATAATGAACCTTGTCACACCTGTTCGCACTGCTATTGTGGGATTTGGCTCCGTAGCGGAAAAGATGCATGCTCCCCTTATCCAAGTTTGTCCTGATCTTGAACTTACCGCTGTGGTGGAAAGATCCACGAATAAATGCGAGAGTTTATATCCGGGTGTTAGGACATTCCGTAGTTTAGAAGAACTGCTGAAGGAAGATGCTGCAGATCTGATCGTCATCACCACTCCCAATGAATTTCATTTTCCAATGGCTAAGATGGTCATGGAGGCTGGCAAACATGTGGTTGTTGATAAGCCTGTGACCATATTTTCGCATGAAGCAGAGGAGTTAAAGCAGATTGCAGAAAACCATAATAGGGTATGTTCTGTTTTTCACAATCGTCGCTTCGATGGGGATTTCAAAACTGTACAAAAAATCATCTCTGAAAGCATCCTTGGGAGGCTGGTGTATTTGGAATCACATTTTGACCGATTCAGGCCCAATGTATCTGAAAATTGGAGAGAAAAAGATGTACTGGGCAATGGAATTACGTATGACTTGGGTTCTCATCTTATTGACCAGGTAGTCCTCCTCTTTGGTTTGCCGGAATCGGTTCAGGCCGATATCCTGAAGCAAAGAACGAAGGCTGTGGCAGATGATCATTTTGATGTTGTACTGGACTATGGTGATAAGAAAGCCAGAGTGACCGCAGGAGTTTTGGTAAATGCGCCGACCCCGAAGTTTTTGATTTTGGGTGAGAAAGGATCCTATCAGAAGTTTGGGTTGGATGTACAGGAGGCTGCCTTTAAAGCCGGTGAAAAGCCAGAAGGCATTAATTGGGGAGTTGAGCCAGAAGAAAAATGGGGGAAACTCTATCTTGGGGAAGAAGTTCATCCTTATCCTAGTTTACCAGGAGATTACAGGGTTTTTTACCAAAATGTAGCGGATGCTATCCTCAAAAACACGGAACTAAAAGTCACCTTGGAGCAGACTATTTCAGTGTTGAAGCTTATAGAAGCGGCTTTCCTAAGTTCAAAGGAAGGCAGGAAAGTCCACAGATCGGAAGGTAGCTGGTAGTTTAAAAATGATTTAACCATAAGTTAGCCCCGGTTTGAGGGCTATTTTTTTGTCCGATCAATTAATTTTTAAATAGGAGCGTAGAACAGACAATGCTTTGGGTTTTTTGACATGCTTTTGTTAATGCTTTTAGTTTGAGTCCAATTCATGACAAAAAGCAGGTTTTTGGCGGAGTAAAAAATGTAAATTAATAGCTGAAAGAAATGTGCAGTTTCAATCCCGAATCTCATGAAAGGGCCCAATTTTTCAGATTATGAAGCGTTGTATAAAGGCTATGATTGGCAAAAAGAAAAGTCCAACCTTAGTGGATTGCCGGGTGGAAAAGGATTAAATATAGCCTATGAGGCAGTGGACAGGCATGCCGATGGGGATTTGAAAAACACAACAGCTCTAAGATTTATTCGGAAGTCCGGCGAACATGTGGATTACACCTATGCTGGTTTGAAAGCCGAAACCGGCAAATTTGCCAATGTCTTAAAGAAACTCAAGGTGAAAGAGGGGGACCGGGTTTTTTCATTGTTAGGCAGAGTCCCGCCCCTTTATATTGCTTCCTTAGGCTCGTTGAAATACAAGGCGGTGTTTTGTCCACTTTTTTCCGTATTTGGACCGGAGCCGGTATTCCAGCGCCTCTCCAAGGGGGATGTTCGTATTTTGATTACGACCACTGATGCTTATGAAAAAAAAGTCAAGGGTTTGCTCGGACGACTCCCTTCCCTTCAATATGTGCTTTTAACGGATACTGATCGAGACTTGGATGAGTTTGCTTTGTCCTATCCTAAGTTGATGGAGGAGGCTTCGGAGGAGTTTAGCATTCCTACTACAGACCCGGAGGATCCGGCATTGTTGCATTTTACCAGCGGAACTACAGGAATGCCCAAAGGAGCTTTGCACGTGCATCAGGCAGTAGTGATTCATTATTCCACCGGGAAATATGTACTTGACTTTAAAAAAGGAGATATCTTTTGGTGTACTGCTGACCCGGGTTGGGTTACCGGTACTTCCTATGGCATCATCTCACCTCTAGTCAATGGGGTGACAAGTATAGTAGATGAGGAAGAGTTTGATGGTATGAGGTGGTATTCCATTCTTGAAAAGGAGAAAGTGAATATTTGGTACACCGCCCCCACTGCAATCAGAAGATTGATGAGGATGACCATTGTACCCAAAGAGTCATTTGACTTGAGTCATTTACGATTGGTTTTGAGTGTCGGGGAGCCTCTTCATGCTGGAGCGGTAATATGGGGAGAAAAAGCATTCGGAGTTCCTGTATTGGACAATTGGTGGCAAACTGAAACTGGGGGGATTATGATTTCCAATTACCGTTCCATGAAAGTCAAGCCGGGTTCCATGGGCAGACCTCTTCCCGGTGTGCATGCTGCGATTGCCGATATAGGAGAAAATCACTTTAAGGTCTTGGATCAACCAGGAAAGGAAGGGCATCTGGTATTAAAAAAAGGCATTCCTTCCCTTTTTAGGGAATATATCCATCAGGAGGAAAGATATCAGAAATCCTTTCATGGGGACTGGTATATCACAGGGGATCTGGCAAGAATAGATTCTGATGGATATTTCTGGTTTGTGGGGCGAGCAGATGACATCATCAAGACCTCGGGTCATATGGTGGGACCTTTTGAAGTTGAAAGCACGCTCATGAAGCATCCGGCAGTGGCAGAAGCAGCAGTGATCGGTAAACCCGAACCCTCCATCGGGGAATTGGTGAAAGCTTTTGTTGTGCTTAAAGAAGGGTATCAGGCAGAAAAAGACTTAGAGAGGGAACTGATTGGTTTTGCAAGAAAGACCATGGGTCCAGCCGTGGCTCCCAAAGAACTTTCCTTTATTGACAGTCTTCCCAAGACCAAGAGTGGTAAAATTCTAAGAAGATTGCTGAAAGCCAGAGAACTGGGTTTGCCAGAAGGAGACCTCTCCACCTTGGAAAAAAATTAGGAAACCATGCAAAAAAAGACAGTAGGAAAAAGTAAGGTCAGTTCGAAGCAAGGGAATAAACTCCTGCATCAAATGATGCTGATCCGGAGATTTGAGGAAAAATCCGCTGAAGCTTATACCGAAACCAAAATCAGGGGCTTCCTTCACCTCTACAGTGGGGAAGAAGCCGTGGCTGTTGGAGTCACACAGGCTCTTGGGGAAAACGATAATGTTCTCAGTACCTATAGAGAACATGGACATGCTATCGCCAAGGGTTTGGACCCAAAAACCATCATGGCAGAGATGTATGGAAAACAGGAAGGTTGCAGCAAAGGACGTGGAGGTTCCATGCACCTTTTTGATGCTTCAAAGAAATTTTTCGGAGGCAGCGCTATCGTCGGAGGACACCTTCCTTTGGCAGTGGGAATGGCCTTGGCCTCCAAAAAACAAAACCTTGATAATATCACCTGTTGCTTCTTTGGAGAAGGAGCGGGTGCTGAAGGGGAGTTTCACGAATCCATGAATCTGGCCTCTCTTTGGAAGGTTCCTGTCTTGTTTGTCTGTGAAAATAACCTTTATGCGATGGGTACGGCCATCCGATTTACACATTCTATCCAGGAACTTGAAAAAAGAGGGGATTCCTATGGGATACCGTCAGCTTCGGTGGATGGGATGGATTTATTGGCAGTAATGGATGCGGTAAAAAAGGCAGTGTCAACTATCAAAAAAACAGGCGGTCCCTATTTTCTGGTATGTAATACCTATAGATTTCGTGCCCATTCCATGTTTGATGCAGAATTGTACCGCGAAAAATCCGAAGTTGAGGAATGGAAGAAGAAGGATCCAATTCCCAAGTTTCGGGATTACTTGTTGAACGCTAACCTGCTCAGTGAAAAGGAGGTGGATGCAATCGAAAAATCTGTGGAGAAGGAGGTGGATGAGGCAATTGATTTTGCGGAAAACGGAACCTGGGAGGATATCCGGGACCTGACCAAGTTTGTCTATTCAGAAAAGGAGGCAGAATGAGCAAAATGATAAAAATAACCTATCGAGAAGCTTTGAAACAGGCTTTAAGGGAGGCGCTTCAAACGGATGAAAAGGTCTTCTTAATGGGAGAAGATGTGGGGAGGTATGGAGGTGCTTTTGCGGTAAGTAAGGGGTTTTTGGAGGAGTTCGGTCCAGATCGAATTATGGACGTGCCGCTTTCCGAATCGGGATTTACAGGTGCTGGGATAGGGGCTGCCCTGGGAGGCATGAAGCCCATAGTAGAAGTGATGACGGTCAATTTCAGCCTTCTCGCCATGGATCAGATAATCAACAATGCTTCCACTCTTTTGCATATGTCCGGCGGACAGGTAAATGTGTCGGTAGTGATTCGCATGGGTTGTGGGATTGGGAGTCAGTTGGCTGCTCAGCATTCTCACAGCTGGGAACCTTTTTATGCGCATGTTCCAGGATTGATAGTCCTTTCGGTAGGAGTGCATGAAGATGCCAGAGGAATGGTACTGACAGCTTTGAAAAGTCCGGATCCTGTTATTTTGTTCGAATACACCTCCATGCTCAATATGGAAGGAGAAATTCCTGAGAATTCTGGAGAAGTGGATATTTCCAAAGCGAAAGTAAGAAGATCCGGGAATGACATTTCTCTGATCACCTATGGCACAGGAGTCTATAAATGCCTGGAGGCAGCAGCACTTTTGGCTGAAGATGGGATAGATGCAGAAGTGCTTGATTTAAGGGTGTTGCGGCCAATGGATGAAGAGAGCATATTGGAATCCATTTCAAAAACCCACAGAGCATTAGTGGTGGAGGACGCATGGAGGTCTGTATCCATATCTTCCGAAGTAAGCGCCAGAATCATGGAAAAGGGGTTTTTCGAATTGGATTTGCCTGTTGAAAGGCTTTGTGGAGTGGAGGTTCCCATGCCTTATCCAAAGCACCTGGAAACTGCAGCTTTGCCGCAGCCCATGGATATAGCCGATAAAGTCAAAAAAATGCTCCGATCATGATTCGCTTTAAAATGCCAAGTTTGGGTGCCGATATGAAGGACGGCACACTTGCCGAATGGAGAAAGCAACCCGGAGACTTTCTTCAAAGAGGAGATATCATTGCAGATGTGGATACCCAAAAGGGCCTGATAGAAATAGAGGTTTTTTCTGAAGGGACCTTGGAAAAGCTGTTGGTTCAGGAAGGAGAAAAAGTGCCTGTAGGGACTGTTTTGGCATTGATCCGACCAGTTAAAGGACATGAAAAAGAAGAGGAGGAGCTTCCTGTGACTTCAGTTGATCTCCATCCAATTGAGGAAGCAAAGCCTTCCGAATTACCAAAATCCACTAAGGAGCGGATTAAAATTTCTCCTCTTGCCAGAAAAATCGCAGAGGAAAATCATGTGGATATTACCCAATTGAAAGGGACTGGTCCAGAAGGAGCGATTGTAAAAGCAGATATAGAAAAGGCTGTTTCCAAAAAGGGCAAGGAAGAGGCGGAGCCAATAGATTTAAAACCTGTTCCTCCTTCCGTTGAATCGATACGAATGGCTGTGGCGGCAGCAATGAGTCGGTCAAACCGTGAAATCCCCCACTATTACCTTGAAAAAAGAGTGGATATGTCCAATACATTGGAATGGCTGAGGGAAGCCAATAAAAACAGACCTGTACAAAAGCGCCTTTTACCCCTTGCTGTCTATATTAAAGCAGTTGCCAAAGCTTTGGATGAAGTTCCTGATCTGAATGCCGTCTGGGATAATGGACTGGTTCGTAAAAATGAAATAAATATAGGCTTTGTGGTTTCTCTTCGCTCCGGAGGGATAGTGGTACCCAGTATTCTTCAGGCGGATTCAAAGACGGTTGACGAAATCATGGACGCCATCAATGACATCATACCAAGAGCAAGAGCTTTTCGCTTGAGGAGTTCTGAGCTGAGTGAATCTACATTTACCATCAGCAGTATAGGTGAAGGAGGAGCAGACAAAGTTTACGGGATCATTTACCCACCCCAAGTTGGAATTGCTGGATTTGGTGGGATCAGTGAACAGGCATTCGCTGTAAATGGGATGTTGGGAATACACCCCGTCATGGACATCACTCTTGCAGGAGATCATCGGGCGACTGATGGTCTGATTGGGAGCAGATTTTTAGGAGCCCTTACTAAATACCTTCAAAATCCAGAAAACTTATGAATCAAGAGGAACTTAAGAATACAGTTTTTCAATTGCTAAAAAATATCGCACCAGAAACGGAGCCAAGCCAACTCATGCCAGATGAAAGTATCCGGGAAGCTCTCAACATAGACTCCTATGACGCCCTTCAGTTTATCGTGGCATTGTGTGAAAAACTGGATATCGATATTCCGGAGGAAGATTATGGAAAAACCAGAAGCTTGAAATCCCTGCTAGAGTATCTTTCTAGCAAGGTTGGTTGATGTACTTTCAAAATGGCAATTTTGACAAATCCACATTTCCTCCTGAAAGAATAATGCCTACCCTTTTCCCGGCAAACTGTTCTTTTCTTGCCAAAAGAGCTGCCAAAGGAACAGCGCTGGAAGGTTCGATTACGATTTTCATTCGTTCATAGACCAAACGCATGGCTTCTACAATTTGGTCTTCGGTGGCGATAAGGATATCATCTACATAATGCTGGATCAATTCAAAGTTCAAGTTGCCAAGGGATGTAAGTAGCCCGTCAGCTATGGTTTTGGGATTGGTTTGGGGAATAATATGTCCTGCGTGAAAAGATTTATAGGCATCATCGGCACCTGCAGGTTCTGCTCCAATCACTATAAGTTCAGAATCCCAATAATGGGCTAGCAGGGCAGTTCCCCCAAGTAAACCTCCCCCTCCCACCGGAGCCATCAGAATATCTAGATTTGGCTGGTCTTCCAGAAATTCCAGGGCACAAGTTGCCTGGCCTTCGATGACATCCAAATAATCATAGGGAGGGATAAAGGTGGCCCCTGTTTTTTTGACAACTTCTTCCAGGGTGGTTTCCCGGGATTTGAGGTTGGGTTCACACTCTATGATTTCACCCCCATAGCCCTTGACGGCTTTCTTCTTGATTTCGGGCGCATTTGAAGGCATCACGATATAGGACGGTATTCCCAATACGGAGGCAGCTCTTGCCAATGCTGCTGCATGATTCCCACTGCTGTGAGTGGCTACACCTTTGACCTTGTCCTCATCGGGCAATTTCATTACCGCATTTGCTGCACCTCTTGCCTTGAAAGCTCCTACCTTCTGAAAATTTTCACATTTGAACCAAATTTCACAACCGGCGATCCCATTAATGGCTGAGGAGGTCATTATCGGAGTTCGATTGATGAACGGCTTGATTCTTATCAAGGCAAAGCGGATATCGTTCAGCGTAGGAAAATGCGGCATATTCATAAGGTGAAAATTAGGTACTGAGAATTAAAAATACAGCCCCTGGACGAATAAAATTTCCCTCACTTTTTCAATAGACCAAAAAAAGCTTTCTTCGGGAATGGATTGGTTAGATTTGGATGTTTTTCCCATCATGGGAAAAAAGCTGGATAAGAATAATACCCTTGAGCTGGATTTCTCTCCTTCAAACAAGGCCTTGGAATCTGTGGACTTAGGGAATACACAAGTCTTTGATTGCTTTGTATTTGAGCAACTGGCAAATGCCGGAAAGGAATTCGGAATAGGTGGTTACCTTGAAAAAAGAGCGATTTACAGTAGGTCTGCCGTTTTTGCGACAGCTGAGGAGGATTTTCGGAATATCCATTTGGGCGTTGATATCTGGACCAAAGCAGGGAGTCCGGTTTATGTCCCTTTAGATGGGAAAATCCACAGTTTTCAGGATAATTTAGGGTTTGGAAATTATGGTCCAACCATCATCTTGGAGCATGAAGTGAAAGGACAAAAGCTTTTCTCTCTTTATGGACATTTGCAAAAATCTGACTTAGTCAGCCTCCATGTGGGGAAGGAGTTGAAAGCAGGGGAGGTATTTTGTCATGTCGGACCTTTTCCTGAGAACGGGGATTGGCCCCCTCATTTGCATTTTCAATTGATGCTGGACATGAACGGTAATTTTGGGGATTTCCCCGGAGTAGCTTCCGAAAGAGATCTGGAAAAGTTCAAGGCACTCTGCCCCGATCCGAATGTCTTCCTGAAATTCGACTCAACTGTTAGCTAAAGTGATCAGGCGAAGTCCCTCAAGTGTGAGATTTTTATCGACTTCATCAAACTCTTTCTCTAAAGTGGTCAAAATTGCGGATAATCCTCCGGTAGCAACAATTCGGAAATTCAGGTTGGCTTCCTTTTCAATAATTTCAATCATACCCTTTACCAGCCCGGTATACCCATACAATAGGCCTGCTTGAATGGCATGCGAAGTGTTTTTTCCGATAGCTGATTCAGGAAGTTTGAGTTCCACTTCAGGGAGTTTGGCGGTATTCATAAACAAGGCCTTAATGGCAGTTTTTAGTCCGGGGACAATATTTACTCCCAAAATCTTTCCCCGATCATCCACAACAGTAAAGGTCAAGGCTGTTCCGAAATCCACAATAATTACTGCGTTTTGGTAACGGGAAAAAGCCGCCATCACATTACAGACCAAGTCAGTTCCAATTTCATTGGGCCGGGTTGGCTTGATGGGGAGTTTCGCGTAACTCTTCGGGGAAATTATATACGGGGTAATGCCGAAGTAATTTTCGCAAAACTGATTGATCAATGAATTGATTTCAGGAACGACTGAGCTGAAACCTATGACTTTGATTTCTGATGGTTGGATACCATGCTCCAAAAAATAAAGAGGGACCTTTTTCCCAAGTTGGGAAATCAGCTTGGGCGTTTTGGTTTCCAGACGGAACTGATTCGTCCATTTGTTGCTTTTTTCGTCAAAAAGCGCAAAAACCACATTGGAATTACCGGCATCAATAGCTAAAAACATGTGTTTATCAGGTTTTGACTAATTTAGGCTTTCCGTAAAGGAAAAACCAAATTAACCCCTTGACATAATCGTAATATGTATTCACTCAGAGAAGGAAAAATAGAAGATCTACCCCGTGCACTCGAATTGATTAAAGAATTGGCCTTGTATGAAAAGGCTCCAGAGCAGGTTACCAACACGGTGGAAATGATGAAAGTTGATGGTTTTGGGCCTCATCCGGTTTATGGGTTTTTTGTCTGTGAAAAAGAAAGTAATGGAGACATCATTGGGATTGCGATCTATTACTATCGATACAGCACTTGGAAAGGAAAAAGACTGTATTTGGAGGATATTGTTGTGACTGAATCAGAAAGGGGAAATGGAGCCGGTAAGATGCTTTTTGACCGTGTAATGGAAAAATCCCTGGAAGCCAATTGTACAGGTATGATGTGGCAAGTGCTGGACTGGAATGAGCCTGCGATTAATTTCTACAAAAAATATGGAGCCGATCTTGAGGCAGGATGGCTGAATGCCCACCTGCAGGATTATGAGATCAAAAAATTGCTAAATAAGTAAAAGAAAACCCGGCCAATTGGCCGGGTTTTTATGTTTAGGACTTCAAGCTGTAGTTTGGAGCCTCACGAGTGACGGATACATCATGCGGATGGGATTCTTTGACCCCTGCGGCAGTGATTTTTACAAATCTTCCGTTCTTTTGAAGGTCTTCAACTGTTCCTGTACCACAATAGCCCATACCAGCTTGCAGTCCCCCTACAAGTTGATATAGAACTTCTGCTACTAGGCCTTTGTAAGGAACTCTACCTACGATACCTTCTGGCACCAATTTCTTGATATTGTCTTCTGCATCCTGGAAGTAACGGTCTTTGGAACCTGATTCCATGGCTTCCAAAGAGCCCATTCCACGGTAGGTTTTGAACTTTCTTCCTTCGAAAATGATCATTTCCCCTGGAGCTTCCTCAGTACCGGCCAACAAAGATCCGATCATGATGGAACTTGCTCCGGCAGCGATGGCTTTAACCAAGTCTCCTGAATATCGGATTCCACCATCTGCAATAACTGGAACGTTTCGGGTTTTGAGGGCTTCAGCACATTCAAATACTGCTGAAAGCTGAGGGACACCTACACCCGCAATTACTCTGGTGGTACAGATAGATCCCGGTCCAACTCCGACTTTAACCGCATCTGCTCCAGCTTCTGCCAAAGCAATGGCCGCCTCAGGAGTTGCGATATTTCCTACAATCACCTCTAAGTCCGGGAAAGCGTCTTTGATTTTTTTACAGGTATCAATCACTCCACGGGAGTGGCCATGGGCTGTATCGATGGATACTACGTCCACACCGGCACTTTTCAACGCCTCAACGCGTTCCACGATATCAGCGGTCACACCAACTGCCGCTCCCACTCTCAATCTTCCATATTCGTCCTTACAAGCATTAGGCTTGTCTTTTCTTTTAAGGATATCCTTGTAGGTAATCAAACCGGTTAGCTTGTTTTCCTCATCTACAATTGGAAGTTTTTCGATTTTATATTCTTGAAGAATTTCCTCTGCCTGCTCCAATGAAACCCCAGCTTTTGCTGTTATAAGGTTTTCAGTGGTCATGATTTCCTTGATAGGACGGGAAGGATCTTTGATAAATCTCAGGTCTCTGTTAGTGATGATCCCTTTGAGGACACGGTTTTCATCAACTACCGGGATACCTCCGATGTGATACTCCCTCATGATATGTTCTGCATCCCGTACTTTGGCTTCGATATGCAAAGTAATCGGGTCTAAAATCATACCGGCTTGGGAACGCTTTACTTTACGAACTTGGGCGGCCTGATTTTCAATGGACATATTCTTGTGAATAAAGCCCAAGCCTCCTTCAAGTGCTATGGCTATAGCCAACTCAGCCTCTGTTACCGTGTCCATAGCAGCGGAAACAAGAGGGATGTTTAGTCTGATTTTTTTGGTGAGCTGGGTGGAAGTGTTGGTATCGCGTGGAAGCACTTCGGAATAACCCGGAACAAGGAGCACATCATCATAAGTGAGTGCTTCGTAGAGGAACTTTTCGGAGTTTCGATTCATGGCAAATATTGGTTGTAGGTAACCCTATTTGCCCGTCAAAGTTACAAACAAAATTCATTGAAATTATAAGAGTTTAAAAAATAGTATTGAAATCTTCGATTTTTCCTTCTGATTTTGGAATAAGATTCTAAAAACCATAATTCTCTAAAAAGCTACGGGCAGGGTGTTTTAGTATTCCGGAAGGATCAACTCATAGGTTTTTCCTCTTCTTACATTGAGGTTTTTGTCTCTTAGCCAAGGGTTGTAGAGTTTAAGGTCTTTGTAGGATGAGCCATGACTTTTTGCCCATTCAGCTAAATTTTTGATATCAGCATTGACCTGAATGGTTTTTAGAGGAGGGGTTTGATAATAATCTGATTCTCTCAATGAAAAGCCGAAGTTCTGTGGGTTTTCAAATATCACCTTGAAGGCTAGGATGCGGAACATGTAGCGGCTGGTTTCCTCATTGAGAAGGAGGTGGTAGTAATCATCCTGCAACTGTTCCTGCTGTCTTCTTGAAAATCCATTTTGACCCATATTGTAACTTGCAGCTACAGCTGTCCAATTCCCGAATTTTTCGTGGGCCTTTTTCAGGTATTTTGTTGCAGCAACCGTTGATTTTTGGAAATGGTATCGCTCGTCCACATCCCGGTTGATTTCAAGTCCATATTCTTTTCCTGTAGATTCCATAAACTGCCAAAAACCCTTTGCTCCAGCAGGGGAAGCTACATTCATCAAACCGGATTCGGCTATTGCCAAGTATTTTAAATCTTCAGGAACCTCGTTTTGGCGAAGAATCTCTTCGATTTCCTCTAGGTATTTTCCTGAGCGTTTCATTAGCAAAATCATATTCGACTGCCAATATGCATTCACATAGATTTCCCTTTCCAAGCGCTCAAAAACGTCTTGTATTTCCAGAGGCACTTTTTCTCCAGCAAAAGTCAAATCTTTTGGGATTTCAAAAATCCGGATGGAATCCAAGGGACTCATGGGTTGGTTCGATACGGAAGGGGAAAAGGGTATAGCCTGAGGGGATTGAGATGGTTTGAACCATAAAAATCCGATCAATACCAAACAAAGGACGGTAAGAGAAAAGTGAATTACAGGCTGGAATTTTTTCATCAGAAATTAGGACTAAGTAGGTATTTGGTGTAGAAGTCATCTATTACTTTGACTGCTTCCGTGGCATTGTCCACCAATGCAAAAAGCTCAAGATCTTCTTCCTTTATGTATTGATGTTCGAGGAGGGTCTTTTTAATCCACTCCACCATTCCTCCCCAGTAGGACTTTCCTACCAAAACAATTGGGAATCGGCCGATTTTATTGGTTTGGATCAAGGTAAGTGCCTCGAATAGTTCGTCCATTGTACCAAATCCTCCGGGTAAAACCACGAAGCCTTGGGAATACCGGACAAACATCACCTTTCGAACGAAGAAGTAATCGAATGAGATTAGTTTGTCCCGATCAATATAAATATTGTGGTATTGCTCAAAAGGGAGTTCGATATTTAAGCCTACGGATTTTCCTCCTTCGGAATGAGCTCCTTTGTTACCCGCTTCCATGATACCCGGACCACCGCCCGTGATCACCCCATATCCGTGCCGGACGAGTTTGGCCGCGATTTCTTCGGCGGTTTTGTAATGTTCATGATCTCGGGAAGTCCTGGCTGACCCGAAGATTGTAACGCATGGGCCGATTTTGGCGAGCTTTTCAAAACCTTCCACAAACTCAGCCATAATTTTGAAAATTGCCCAGGAATCTGAACTTTTAATTTCAGACCAATCTCTTTCTTTGAATGCTTTACGGATTTTTTCCTCTTCCTTGTTTTTTACTTTCTCACTCATTTTTCAGGGTATTTGTTTAAAGAAAACGATCGTTGGCCAGAATCGGTCCGATAATTTGGCAGTATTAAAAATAGATCGATTTAACCTATTGATAATCAAAGTAAAAAAATCTTTTTAGAAATGAATCAACGAGCGGCTCCTCAATTAAATTTGCGAATTATTTGACATAAGAGATGAATCTCGCAAAAAAATCTCAGGCCGTTTTGGACTTGTTTGGGACCCTTGAGTCAGAGGCAAAAAAATATGTTTCTGAAGGAGGCTTAAGCTGTATCAATGGTTGTGGGTTTTGCTGCTCTAATCCCAAAATTTCTGCATCCCCGCTGGAGTTTTTACCCTTGGCCTTTGATCTGTATGAAAAGGGCCTTGCAGAAGCGAGCATCAGGATTTTGGAGGCAAATCCAGAACCTTCCAATTGCATCCTTTACCGTCCTCAATCTGAAGACGGCAAAAAAGGCTTTTGTAGCAATTATAGGAATAGGGGGATGATCTGCCGTGTATTTGGTACTTCTGCCAGAAGGAACAAATTCGGTAGAAAAGAACTCATCACCTGTAAGGTTTTAAAAGAAGAGAAAAGTGGGGAATTTATGGTCGCCAGTGAGCGGATTAATGAGGGTTTGGATATTCCCATGGCCGTATCCTATTACACCCAACTCAGGGAAATTGATGAATCCCTTTGTGATGAATATGTGATCAATGAAGCCATCCGAAGAGCTTTGGAACTGGTGCTTAGGTTTAAGTTTTATGAAGAAGGGGAGATGAACCCTGAAACCTGATTTTTTTGGTGCTGGCATTTCGAGTATATTAGTATTCGTTTCAAACAGCAATCAATTTCTTATATGCTCAATGTTGGGGAAATCGTACAGACCGTAAAAAGTCTGATAGAAACCAGAATAGACCTGGTTAAAAATGAAATCCAGGATCAAATGCTTGGGATTGTATCCCGTGTAGTTTTGCTTATGGCCATGGGGGTTTTGTTTTTGTTGGCTTTTTTGTTCTTTAGTCTTGCACTTGCATTTTTATTAAGCACGTATTTTGGGTCTCCTTTTATGGGCTTTTTAATTGTAGGGTTTCTTTACATAGTATTTCTTTTGATCTTATACCTTTTCAGGGATTCCTTGAGTATTCAAAACAAGGTTCAGGTAGGAATGAAGAGTTTTATTTTTAGAAAATCTGAAGAAAAGAAAGAAGACGATGAGCAAGGAGCTTGAGAATAAAGCGCAGGAGTTGGAACAAACGCTCCAGAAGCAGCTCGAATTACTGAAAAAAGATTCCGAAGATTGGGTAAAGGTTGGCGGCGCAATATTGGCTGGAGGCTTACTTGCCTACTCTGTCGTGAAACTCTCCAAAAAACGAAAAGACAAAAAAACCGACAAAGCATTGGAGGTTTTGGAGAGGGAGGGTTTACTCGATAAGGAATTGGAAGAAAAAATCACTCAGCCAAAAAGATCCTCATTTTGGCCCAGTTTAGGTCAGCGTCTCCTGATTTTGGGGATTGCATTAGCTAAAGAGAAATACTTAAAAAATCTGCTGGAGCCAACTTCTGAAGATGATCAAAGCCCAAGAAAAGGTCGCTAAACTCCTAAGGATTTTAACAAAGAGCCGAAAAAAGGGAGTGGCATGGTTAGTGGACCCCGAGAAGCTAACATCAAGTTGCTTTGACTTTTCAGATTTTGGCTGGGTTTCAGAAAGCAGCTTGGATTTGATTTTGGTTGGTGGGAGTAGTCTACAAACCGATAATTTCGATGAAGCTGTTTCCAATTTGAAAAAGCTCGCCGGAAAAATCCCTGTTGTCCTATTTCCAGGCTCTCAACTACAGATTTCAACCCACGCAGACGCCATATTGTTTTTGTCCCTTTTATCGGGGAGAAATCCTGAATTTCTGATCGGTCAGCAGGTCAAGGGTGCACCAAAGGTTCAAAGGTCAGGTTTGGAAGTGCTTCCGACAGCATATCTTCTTGTAAATGAAGGTGAACTGAAAAGCGTGCACCAAACTAGTCAGACGCTTCCTATTCCAAACTCTGAAATAAATGAGGCTGTTGCAACCGCATTAGCGGGAAGTTATATGGGGATGAAGTTTTGTTTTTTAGATGCAGGAAGCGGCGCGGAGAAGACGGTTTCCTCAAAAGTCATCCAGGCCATTCGATCGGCCATTTCTTCCCCCTTGATTGTAGGTGGAGGGATAGACAATCTCCAAAAATTAAATGAGGTTTTTGAAAGTGGTGCGGACCTAATCGTCGTAGGTAACCAAATAGAAAAGGACCCCGGATTTTTATCTGAGGTCCTTAAATATAAAGATTGGTATAATTTATCCCTACACGTTGATTAGGGACTCTCTTCTTCTCATTTTTCCAGCCGGAACACCATACATCATCTTGAATCTACGGCAGAAGTAAGCAGTGTCTTTGTAGCCTACTTCCTTACCAATATCCCTGATGGATTTTTTGGTGGTTCTCAACAATTCAACTGCGGCCTCCATTCTTTGGTATTCTATGTAATCCTGAGGATTGATTCCAGTCAGCATTTTGAAATACTGTCCAACATAGTCTTCAGAAACATTGGCCACTTTTGCCAATACCTTATTGGATAAATCTCCACCCAAATTGGTTTTGATGAAGTTGAATAGATCTATCAATCTTGGGTCTTTGAAATAGGTGGCGTTGGTGGAGAGTTCTTCTAGGAATAATCTGTTTTTCAGAATATGCCTCAAAAGTTCAATCACCAAAACCTCCGTCAAAGCTCTCAGAGCTCGCTCTTTTCCTACATTGCTTACTTCCAATTCCTTGGCCAAATCTTCAATCAACATGGCAATCCGGTCGTTGAACCGGATAATAAATGCCGGAATATCCAGCGAATTAAAGAAGTTGACTACATCAAATACCTTGGACTCAAAACTGATGACTGTTATACAATCATCTTCAGCATTTTTGATATCCTTGAAACTGATACTTTGCAGATATTTCTTTTTGTTGTCCTGAAACTGATCCATGGTGACTTCAGTCTTTTTTGGGCTGCCACCAAAAGTCAGGGTCGTTTTCTTTTCCCCTGGGAGGAAGAGAATTTCTCCTTCATTGACCAATTCTTGATCTTCACCAAACTTCAAGGTTCCATGATGGAGAAGGATCAACATGTTGTCGAACTCCTTGTGATTGCTGATGGTCACAGGTTTTTCGATTAGATAATTGGACCCTCGTAAAAAGCGAACATTTACTGATTCAATTACCTTGTTGTAATATTCCATTATTTTTTTGAATAAAAACTGAATGCAAAAATATGATTTTTCTAATTCATAAACATTAAAAAATCAAATAAAAAATACCTTAATTTTAAAATTAAGGTATATAATTGGAATAATGCCTTTTGAATAATGAAATTTGCTTATCGTAACAATCCTCTGGATATGACTATTTTTTGAATTTCGGAAGTACCTTCATAAATCTGAGTGATTTTAGCATCTCTCATCAATCTTTCTACGTGATATTCCTTTACATATCCATACCCTCCGTGTACTTGAACAGCTTCTATTGTGACATTCATAGCGACTTCTGATGCATATAATTTAGCCATTGCGGAGGCATGTGCATAATCTTCTCCCTGGTCTTTTAACCATGCAGCTTTGTACACCAAAAGACGGGCAGCTTCAATTTGAGTTGCCATATCTGCTAGTTTAAATTGAATTGCTTGATGTTGGCTGATAGGTTTACCAAAGGCTTTTCGTTCTTTGGAATATGCCAAGGCCAATTCATAGGCTCCAGAAGCAATTCCCAAGGCTTGGGCTGCGATTCCTATTCTACCTCCATTCAGGGTTTCCATTGCAAAAGTAAATCCGAAGCCTTCCTCTCCAATTCTGTTTTCAACCGGAACTTTTACATCTGTAAACATCAAAGAATGAGTGTCTGAACCACGAATCCCTAATTTGTCTTCTTTTTTTCCAATCACAAATCCATCCCATCCTTTCTCAACAATAAAAACAGAAATGCCTTTGTGACCCTTACTGGCATCGGTCTGGGCTATGACTAAATATACACTTGCGGAAGAACCGTTTGTAATCCAGTTTTTGGTGCCGTTCAATAGATAATGATCCCCTTTCAGTTCGGCGGTGGTTCGCTGGGATGTGGCATCGGAGCCTGCCTCTGGTTCTGATAGACAGAATGCTCCCAAGATTTCACCCGTAGCTAGTCGAGGGATGTATTTTTCTTTTTGAGCTTCGGTTCCGTATTTTTCCAATCCCCAAAGGACCAATGAATTATTGACAGACATACACACGGAGGCAGACGCATCGACTTTTGAGAGTTCCTCCATGGCTATGACATAGGAAAGTGTATCCATTCCCCCTCCGTTATATTTGGGGTCGACCATCATGCCCATGAAGCCTAATTCTCCCATTTTTTGTACCTGCTCTTTGGGAAATTTTGCTTCAGAATCCCGTTCAATTACCCCGGGAAGTAGCTCTGTTTGGGCAAATTCTCTAGCGGCCTCCTGTACGGCCAAATGTTCTTCTGATAGTTGAAAATTCATGTCGTATTCTTGGGTTTATTTCGGAAGGGGAATTTATGTTAAAAAAAGAAAAGGGACAAAAACCTGTCCCTTTCCGAATTTTATTTTGATTTGAATCAATCTCGATTACCAAAGAAAACAAATATGTAGTATGCTAATGTTGCCAGTGAGGCGAGTGCAGCTACCACATAAGTCATTGCGGCCCATTTTAGAGCATCTCTTGACATCGCATACTCTGATCTTGTAACAATATTTCTATTTTGGACCCATGCAAGTGCCCGGTTTGATGCGTCAAACTCCACCGGCAAGGTCACAAGGGTAAATAAGGTCATAATACCGTAGGCACCAACCACGATGAATCCTACAAATTCATAAGGAAGTCCTAGAGCAAATCCTCCAAATAGGGAAGCTAGTAATACGAAATTGAGGATTTTACCTGATATGTTCTGTAAAGGAACAAGTTTGGATCTTAGGTTAAGCCATGCATAGGAAGTAGCATGTTGCACTGCGTGGCCGCACTCATGGGATGCGACGGCTGCAGCGGCGGCATTTCTACCATAAAATACATCAGGACTGAGGTTTACAGTCTTGGTTAATGGATTATAATGGTCCGTCAATTGACCTTCAACAGATACCACCTGTACATCATGGATATTATTGTCTGCCAACATGAGCTTGGCAATTTCAGCCCCCGAAAGGTTGGCTTCCAGAGCGGTTTGCGAATACTTGCGGAATTTACTTTTCAGCTGATTGCTGACTATGAAGCCAGCGATGGCGAAAACAACTACGATTAATATTAATAGCATAAATTATTTTGTTTGCTTGGTTGGTTACGAAATTAGGCTTTGCCGGGTTTAATCCAAGACGGTTTTCTTATTACAATCAACCAGCTTGTCAAACCGGCAACAAGTACTAAAATTACTTGGGTTCCATGTATGATGGCTGCGAATATTTTACCGTCTTCTTCCGATATTCCGAATTGTATCAAAATAAAGGCCACCAGTGCATGAAAGGTTCCAATTCCCCCCTGAACGGGTGCAACCATGCCAATACTTCCCATTACCATCACCAGTAGGATTTCGCCTGAAGACAAATTGGCAGTACTTGGAATGCCGAGGGATACTGTAAACATGGTCAGGAAATAGATTATCCATATGGCCGCTGAACTGGCCCAAAAGCCAACAGGATTGGATAGACTTCCAATAGCCTTGAATCCTGAATATATTTCCTTGAAAAAATGTTGGGCTTTCTGAATAATCCCGTGGTCCCTGTATTTTCTGAAAAGCAAAAAAAGAAAAATTGCAAAGATCAAAATACCGCCAATAAATATTGGGAGGTTCGAAAGCAATTTTTCCCCGAGAGTTTGAAGATCAATCAGTTGATTTGCAAGCTCTAGAAACAGGTTTGATTCAACAAAAAAGGCTAGTAATATGGTGGCAAGGAGAAACAGCAGGTCAATACTTCTTTCCACCAGGACTGTTCCGACCAAGTGACCCAAAGAAACCCTGTTGGTTCTTGTAAGGACTCCACATCGGGCGACTTCTCCTGCTCGGGGAATTAGCAGATTTGCCAAATACCCAACCATGACAGCATGATAAGCTTCTCCCGAGCTTACTTTTTTGCCTTCCTCCTGACGGATCAACAAAGTCCACCGCCACCCTCTCAACCAATAGCCAAAAAGGGCAATTGACAGGGAAGCACCAATCCAGTACCAATTACTGGATCGAATTTGTGTCAATAGTTTTGTGATGGCAATGTCTTTATACAAAAACCAAAAAATCCAAACAGCAATCCCTAGTGAGACTGTAATTTGAATGGTTTGTTTGATTCTTGAATGAATCATCAAATCAATTTATTTCTTTCATCCGGAAAAATGACGACTGGCTTAAATTTTTTTGCTTCCTCGAAATCCATTCCTGCATAGGAGATGATAATTACTATGTCTCCAACTGCTGCTTTTCGAGCTGCTGGTCCATTAAGGCAAATCTGCCCGCTTCCTCTTTCGCCTTTTATTACATAGGTTTCTAGGCGTTCGCCATTATTCACATTGACGACTTGGACTTTTTCGTTTTCGATGAGGTTTGCAGCGTCCATCAAGTCTTCGTCAATGGTAATTGACCCTACATAGTGAAGTTCCGCCTGGGTGATTTTCACCCGGTGGATCTTGGATTTCATGATTTGGATTTGCATCGGTTTAGTTTTTCAGGGCGCAAAATTAAGAATTAATCGGCATGTTGTCGATCAATCTCACTTCGCCAATGAAAGCAGCAATGCAAACAGAACAGTTAAGGTTTGGAAGCCATGCCTCCAAAAGATCGAAACTTTCTGTCTGAACCAGCTCAACATATTCCAATTGAACTGCCTCTGTATGCTGAAAGTTTACACGGATTTTTTCCTGAATGGATTTCCAGGATTTCCCTTTTAAAAGTTCCTCTTTGGCAAGCATAAGACTTTGAAAAAGTAAAAGGGCTTTTTCTCTTTGTAAAGGGCTGAGTCTTCTGTTTCTGGAAGACATAGCTAGTCCGTCGGATTCTCTTCTAGTGGACACTGTTTCGAGCTGGACGGGAAAGGATAAGTCCTGAACAAGACTTCTGATGACGGCTACTTGCTGAAGGTCTTTCTGTCCAAAAAATGCAACATGAGGCCGAATGATGTTGAAAAGTTTTGATACAACAATTCCAACTCCGTTGAAATGTCCTGGTCTGAAGGCTCCTTCTAGGATTTTTTCCAGTCTTCCAAAATCAACCTTGAGTTGTGGCTGAGTTGGATACATGGTCTCAACGGAAGGTAGGAACACAAAATCAACTCCTTCTTTTTCAAGCAAATCTACATCTGCTGCAGTACTAATCGGGTACTTTTCGAAATCTTCAGGATTATTGAATTGAGTTGGATTGACGAATATCGAGACAACGCTTACCTCACATTGTTTTTTACATTTTTTAACAAGATCCAAATGTCCTTGGTGAAGAGCGCCCATGGTTGGAACCAGGCCGATTGTTTTGTTGGATTGAAGAAGCTGAAGCCAGATTTTTTGCCATTCAGCTCCTGTATGGATAAGCTGCACTGCTCAGGGAAGTCTAATGGGTAAATTGTAGCAAAAGTAGATTAATATCCAGAAAAACAAGGCTTTTCAGGCTTTTTTTATTACCTTTGTGCCGTTGTTATCACTTCAAATTAAAATTACATAGCATGTCTAAATTACGTATCCTCTACGTTGCCAGTGAAATCAACCCATTTCTCCAAACTTCAGAAGTAGCCAATTTCTTAAGATCTCTTCCTCAAGCCATGCAAGAGCGTGGAATGGAAATCAGGATTTTGGTGCCTCGGTTTGGTTTGATTAACGAGCGGAAAAACAGGCTTCACGAAGTGGTTAGATTGTCAGGTATCAATATTGCAGTTGGTGAAGAAGAAAAGCCTTTGGTGATTAAGGTTGCTTCTATTCCTAATGCAAAATTGCAGGTTTATTTCATTGACAATGAAGATTACTTCCAGAGAAAGAGCGTGTTTCATGACAAGCAGCAGAGGTTTTATGAAGACAATGATGAGCGAGCCATATTCTTCTGTAAAGGTGTAATTGAGACAGTTAAGAAATTGGGTTGGGCTCCAGATATTGTTCATTGCAATGACTGGATGACTTCCCTGATCCCGATGTATTTAAAGACCACTTATAAGAACGAGCCACTTTTTAAGGACACTAAATCTGTATTTGCGATTTACAACAACGGATTTTCTCATACCTTTGGCGACGATTTGTTAAACAAGGTTAAGATGGTGGACATAGATGACACTATTTTAGCACCTTTGAAAAGCAAAGACTTCGAAGGCTTTATCCGTATGGGTATGGAATATGCAGATATGGTTGTTAAAGGCAGCGAAGTCTCTGAAGAATTAAACCAACTAATCGAGGATTTCTCTAAAGACAAGAAGTTTGAAATCAGCATTGAAGCAGAAGAACAAGCTCACGAAGAGCTCTACGGCATTTACACCAGTCTTGCCGGCTAAATTGGCCTTTGTGGCCCTCTTGTCCCTAATTTTATCTAGTTCTTGCTCTGACCCTGCTAGGGTCGGCATCGAATTGACTCCCGGTAACAACCAAATTGGGGTTTCCTTCGTGGATTTCGAATTGCCGGCCGAAGTGGTTTTGTTGGACTCCTTCAATACTACTAACCAAAGCGTATTGGTAATTGGAGAAGAAGTAGACTCCTATTTCGGAAAGACTTCTGGTACCGGGTTTTCCCGTGTGTATATAGACCAGGCGGATGACCGTCCCGGACTAAACGCCATTCTAGATTCGATATTTTTCAAACTAGATGTGGTGAGTGTCAACGGACAAAATCTCGAGGAGCCAAAATTCTATTCTATCCACAAGCTAACGGAGCCATTATTGGACACTCTGTACTATAATTTTAACTCGCTGGCTTATGAGGAGGCACCGTTTTCTTCTTCAGAAGTGGAATTTGGAGAAACCAAGGATACTACACTTACTTTTCTGGTAGAAGAAGCCTTTGCAGAGGAAATCTTCGGCAAGATGAAAAGGGGTAATGAATTTGACGACCTATTTAAATTCAGGGAATATTTTCCGGGAATTGCTGTAAAAGCACGCGAGGGGGATAATACGACAATTGGTGTAAATCTTGGTTTTAATACAGGCATATTCACCTATTACCATAACGAAGGAGATACCGTTTCTACCCTTTATGAGATTACAACTGCCTCATCAAGATCTTTCAATGGAGTGGTAAGTGATCGATCAGGCACTCCCACAAGTGTTGTCACAGAAAGGAGTAAAAGCTACAGTACTGGGGAATTTGTAGGATTAAAGTCCAACTTGGGTCTGACCATTAAAATAGATACGTCCCCTTTTGATGCTTTTTTGGATACCTTATCTGGTGTCACTTTCAATAATGCGACGTTCGAAATCGGAGAGATTAATGAAGTTCCTGAAGGACAAAATCCACCGGCATTCTTTGTGATGTATTTTACGGATGATACAAACCAGATTTTGTATCGCTCAAGTGATAATCAACCAATGACTGTGCAGAGAGATGGACAGCCTCAGACCGAAATTGTGAACGAGGATGGAGCTAAAGAACCGGTAATTCGTGCTCCTGCCATTGCCTCTTTTGATTCGGAATCTAAAAAGTATATCGTTCCCATTACTTCTCATGTCAATGCGCTTTTTAGAAATGAACTTCTGAGAAAGGATTGGTTACTTTATGCAAACACTCCGGATTTACCGGGAGATGATTTCAAGAAATCATTAAAGCAAATGGTCGTCAATAAAGGGAAAATTAAAGTTCGAGTGATTTACTCCAAAACGAGCTAATTCAATCGATTTCATAAAATAAGCTAGAGCCCACTTTGAAATTTTAAGAAAGTGGGTTCTTTTTTTTGGCATGAATAGTGTTTATTTGTCAAAGTATAACCAACTGTTACTAATTTTTCAATATGTGTGGAATTGTTGCATATGTTGGGCAACAGGAAGCGTTGCCCATAATTATCAAGGGACTTAGAAGACTAGAATACCGTGGGTATGATAGTGCAGGTGTCGCCTTACTAGACGGAAAGGGTCTTAGTATTTACAAAAAGAAGGGGAAAGTTTCTGAATTGGAAAACTTTCTGGAGTCCAACGGGGAAATCAAATCCAAAATCGGAATCGGCCATACGCGTTGGGCTACCCATGGAGAACCCAATGATGTAAATGCCCACCCTCATTATTCGGCGTCCGAAAAACTCGCAATGATCCATAATGGGATTATTGAGAATTACGAAGTATTAAAAAAAGACTTACTTCAAAAGGGATACACCTTTCAATCGGAAACTGATACAGAGGTTTTCATCAAGTTTATTGAAGATATCCAAGAGCATAATCAATGCACTCTGGAAGAGGCTTTGCGCTTGGCTCTGCACAAAGTTGTAGGAGCTTATGCCATCGTATTGATCAATAAAGAAGAACCGGACACCTTGATCGCAGCCAGAAAAGGTTCACCTCTGGTTATTGGAGTTGGAGAAAATGAATATTTCCTTGCTTCGGATGCAACTCCAATCATTGAGTATACCAATAAGGTTGTCTATCTGGATGATTATGAGATCGCTGTGATCAGAAACAATCATCTTCAGATCAAGACCATCGAAAATGTGGAAACCAACCCCTACATCAACCAGTTGGAGATGGAGCTTGAAGCGATAGAAAAGGGCGGTTTTGAGCATTTTATGCTCAAAGAAATTTACGAGCAGCCCAAGTCCATAGCGGATTGCCTACGTGGAAGACTTGATTCCAAGTCAGGCAGATTGGTTCTTGGAGGGCTAAGGGATTACATGAATAAATTCCAAAATGCCGATAGGATTATTATCACTGCCTGTGGTACCTCCTGGCATGCAGGTTTAGTTGCGGAATACTTGTTTGAAGAATTTGCCCGAATACCTGTGGAGGTAGAGTATGCCTCTGAGTTCAGATATAGAAATCCCGTAATCAATGAGCGTGATTTTGTGATTGCAATTTCCCAATCCGGAGAAACTGCGGATACTCTGGCTGCCATTGAATTGGCTAAGTCTAAGGGAGCCACCATTTTTGGGGTTTGTAATGTGGTAGGTTCTTCTATTCCAAGAGCCACTCATGCCGGCTCTTATACCCATGCAGGTCCAGAAATTGGGGTAGCATCTACTAAAGCTTTTACTGCCCAGATTTCAGTTTTAGCAATGATGGCAATGAAACTCGGCTATCAAAGAGGAACCTTGTCAGAAAGTGAGTATCTAAAACTTTTACATGAACTTGAAGCCGTTCCCTCCAAGATTGAGAAAGTACTTGAGAGTAATGATCAAATCCAGTATATCGCAGGCGAATACAAAGATGTAAGCAATGCGCTTTATTTGGGTAGGGGGTATAATTTCCCAGTTGCCTTAGAGGGAGCTCTGAAGTTAAAAGAGATTTCCTATATCCATGCTGAAGGATATCCTGCTGCGGAGATGAAACATGGTCCAATTGCATTGATAGATGAGGAGATGCCGGTAATTTTCATTGCTACTCAGGATAGTTCCTATGAAAAAGTTGTCAGCAATATTCAAGAAGTGAAGGCAAGGAAAGGGAAAGTGATCGCTGTTGTTACGGAAGGGGATACCCAGGTCCGGGATATGGCCGATCACGTAATCGAGATCCCTCAAACACATGAGGCATTTGTGCCTTTGGTTTCTGTGATTCCATTGCAACTTCTGTCTTACCATATCGCTGTAATGAGAGGATGTAACGTGGATCAACCTAGAAATCTAGCCAAGTCTGTTACTGTGGAATAAACATTAAAAAAGGCCTCTTTAGGGGCCTTTTTTAATTAATTATTCAGGCATTCCCCTTGGCCCCAGCTTTTTAGGCCACTTGATTTCGCATAGCAGGCATTATAATAGGTTTGCCCATCACAACCGCACACTGGGTCATAGACTGCAGCACAGCCAGTCGAAAAGTCAATTAGATCCTTGTCAAAGCAATTGTTGGCTGGTTCATCTTGGCATGAAAATCCCAAAAATGCTATCATGAATATCAATACTAGTTTTTTCATAGGTGGTTGGATGAGTTTGAAATTCTAAACGGCGTATTCCTCCCATGAATTTCACTATTTTTGCCCAGTAAGAAAACAGTATGCTAGACAAATTACAAACCATTAAAGATCGATTCGAGGAAGTAGGTCAATTGATCATACAGCCGGACTCCATGTCAGATATGAGCAAATATGCCAAGCTGACCAAGGAATATAAGGATCTTGAAAAAATCGTACAGGTGTATGATGAGTACAGGTTGGTCTTGCAGAACATTGAGTCCACCAAGGAAATCCTCGATAAAGAAAAAGATCAGGATTTCCGCGATATGGCGAAAGCCGAATTGGAAGAGCTGAAGGATAAGAAGGAAAATTTTGAAGAGGAATTGAAGCAACTTTTAATTCCTAAAGATCCCAATGACTCCAAGGATTGTATTCTTGAAATCCGAAGTGGAACCGGAGGGGATGAGGCGGCAATTTTTGCAGGAGATTTATTTAGAATGTATGAGCGTTTCTGTGAAATGCAGGGTTGGAAATTGACAGTTTTGGATTTGACATTTGGTTCTGCGGGAGGCTACAAGGAAATTATCGCTACAGTTTCGGGAGCTGATGTATATGGGATGCTGAAATATGAATCAGGAGTACATCGTGTTCAGCGTGTACCAGCCACAGAGTCCCAAGGCAGAGTCCATACCTCTGCGGCTACTGTGGCTGTCTTGCCGGAAATGGATGAAGTGGAGGTTCATCTGGATATGAATGACATCAGGAAAGACACGTACTGTTCTTCAGGTCCGGGTGGTCAGTCTGTAAACACCACCTATTCTGCAGTCCGACTGACGCATATTCCAACTGGAGTGGTGGTGACCTGTCAGGATGAAAAATCTCAGATCAAAAACTTTGAAAAAGCCTTGAAAGTTTTGCGGTCCCGATTGTATGAAATGGAACTGGCTAAACATAATGAGGCAGTAGGAGCTCAAAGAAAATCCATGGTTGGAAGTGGTGATAGATCTGATAAAATCAGAACTTATAATTATCCACAGTCCAGAGTCACCGATCATAGAATCAACAAGACGGTTTACAATTTACCTGAGGTAATGGACGGGCATATCGGTGAATTTATTTCTGCACTTAGAATGGCAGACAACCTAGAAAAGATGCAGAGCTCTGGATTGGAAGATTAAGGCCTGTTATTTGCATAATAGTTTTTGGATTTTCGCGGAATCTTCATCGGTTCTGCTAACTTGATTGCTTAATTTTCAACTGCCTATGAATATTTCCGGAGAAAGAGGGATTTGTTTGGAAACTTGGTGCGAAAGGCATTTTCATCAACTTTATCCTCTTGCCAACAATCCCAAAATAGCGATGAATCTCAGGGATAGTTTTCCCCAGCCCTACACGATTCATGATGCCCGTCATTGGATTGAACATAATCAGAAGTTCAATCCTGCTCAGAATTTTGCGATTGAGTTTGAAGGGAAGTTGGCGGGAGCCATTGGGTCGGAAAGAGGCAAGGATGAACTTCGAACCAATATGGAAATGGGCTTTTGGATTGGAGAACCATTCTGGGGAAAGGGAATAGCTACGGAAGCAGTCCGACTCTTTACCGAATACCTTTTTGAAAAATTCGATGTCCAACGAGTGTTTGCCCAAGTCTATGATTATAATGGAAAATCCATGAGCGTCCTCGAAAAGGCTGGATATATACCCGAAGCCATCCTAAAAAATGGTTTTATTAAAAGAGGAATTGTCGGTGACTTATTTCAGTATGTAAAAATCAGAGGCGAGGAATAATTCCCCGCCTCTTTTATTTTTAAACTTTTTCCAGGGCAGTTTGAATGTCCCAGATTAAATCTTCATGATGTTCGACCCCTATTGAGAGACGGACTAGTTTCTCTGAAATTCCCAAAAGGTTACGGTCTTCCTCGCTCACATCACTGTGGGTCATGGTAGCCGGATGCTCTGCCAGGGATTCGGTACTTCCCAAAGACACTGCAAGCTTAAATAACTTTAGATTATCCAAAAACTGGAAAGCTTCTTCCTCTCCTCCTTTGATATCAAAAGACACCATGGCTCCTGCACTGCTCAGTTGCTTTTTGAAAATAGTATACTGAGGGTCCCCTTCCTTTAAATGTCCTAGGTAATATACTTTTTCCACCTTTGGGTGTGAAGCCAGAAAATCCGCAACTTTTGCAGCATTTTTAGCCTGTTGGTTCATTCGGACTTTGAGTGTTTCCAAACTTCTCATGAGCAACCATCCTGTCCAAGGTCCAGCCATATTCCCCAGGAAAGTCCGAAGTGTCCGAACCCTTTTCATCAGGTCTGATTTGCCCAAAACAGCCCCGGCGATCAGATCTGAATGCCCCCCAATGTATTTGGTAGCGGAATACATGACTAGGTCAGCACCATGCTTTAATGGGTGTTGCCAAAGTGGACCCATGTAAGTATTGTCAACTACCAAGGGAACCTCCCCAGAATCTTTCGCAAGTTGATCAGCGATCTTTTTGCATAGAGCAAGGTCAAATAGGGCATTGGTTGGGTTGGCAGGCGTTTCCACATAGACCAGTTTCACCCTGTGTCCTTCGGCCTTTTTGAGAACGTCTTCTTCAGAATCCGAAGTTGTAAAACCTATTCCTTTTATTCCATATTGGGGCAGGACCTTATTGATAAAGTGATCTGTTCCACCATAAACAGGCATGCTGTAAAGAAGGGCATCTCCTGGTCTCAAAAATTCCAATAAAACGGTAGAAATGGCGGACATCCCACTTTCAAAAACTGCACATTCATCTGCTCCGTCCCATAGAGACAAGCGTTCCTCCAAAATCTGAAGGTCTGGATTATTCAGTCGGGAATAGATCAGTCCAGGCTGTTCACCTGGTGATTTTTCCCTTTTCCCATAAGCTAGTTCAAAGAAATCTTTGCCTTCACGGGCATTTTTGAAAACAAAGGTGGATGTCTGAAAGATGGGACATTTTACGGCTCCTTCTGAAAGCTCAGGCTTATAGCCATAAGACATCATCAAGCTTTCCGGATGAAAGGATTTCATAGTCATACTTGGGTATTTTTTTCCAAATCACCGCAAAAGATATGGGATTGTCAACCTTTGAATCCTAAGGAAATTTGGAGCGAAATTAAAGAACAGGGCTTAATTTGGAGAATTTAGAATAAACAGGATTAAATTCTTGACTTACCAAATAAAATTTCGATTAAGAGGAGGTTTTGAAGCCTTGCCTTTGACTTCATTTGTCTGATGATTTTTTCAAAAAAATCATTTCACGACTACTTTTTTTACAGTTTGGCTCTTTTGGCCAATTAATCGTACAAAAAGAATTCCTCTAGGTAACTCACTGAGTTCAATGGAGGTCTGTCCTTGATTGATTGGATTGGCAATCAAGATTTGTCCCAATGAATTCAGTAATTCAAATCGGGACCATTGGGAAAGGGAGCTGGATTCGATAGTTAGTTGACCTTGGCTTGGGTTCGGGTAAATTTTCAAATTCTTCAAATCTGGATCTGGCTCCAAAGCTGTAACCAAACTAACAATAACTGGGAGTATCCTGGCGGGGCCAAAATCACAGGTGTTTTGTGCTCTGACTTGAAGTTCGTAATCTCCTTCTTTTTCCCACAAAACTCGGATTGTCCCGGTTCCTTGTCCCTCCACAATGCGAGCTCCGTCACCGATAATCGTCCATTTGTAAGTCAGTGTAGGGTCGGTTTCAATTTGGTAAAAACTCTCTCCCGGAGCAAGGATAGATTCCCCATCAATTTCTCCAGGTGCCTCTGGTAATTCGTTGACAAAAATTGTTAGCTGAATCAATTCAGCTTCACCACATACATTTTGAGGCAATGCCGTCAAGGTTTGAAGTCCAAGTTCATTCCATATTACCGTTACCTCCGAGGTTCCCTGTCCGGCAACAATTTCTCCTCCAGTAGCTTGCCAAGTATAATTCACTCCCTCCAAATTTGGAAGGCTAAATGTCGCTTCTTTGGTTTCACAAACGGATGCGTTCCCCTCTATCTCTAAACCATAGGGAGGTATGTCGCTGACTATCACTTCCATATATGAGGTTTCTCCTGCTCCACAGAAATTACTTCTACTGACAAATATCCCTTGTCTACCGGTTCGGGTCCATAAAACTTCAACCTCATTACTTCCCTGACCAGACACAATTTCCCCTCCGTCAACTCTCCAAACTAATTTTGAATTTGGAAGATTTGAATCTGGTATTGTATAGGTTTGGGTGTCTAAGCAACTAGAAGTAGGCCCGGAAATTTGACTGAGTCCACTTGGAATTTCGCAAATGAACCTGAGTATGGTTCCATCCTCACCTACAGCAAAGGCAGAATTAAGAGTACCGGTACTGATGCTGATCAAGTCTCTGCTGGTTCCGCTGTCAAAGAATTCCCAGTCTTCTCCTCCGTTATTACTTCCCAGGGTGATTCCATTTTTCCCCGAAATATACCCTCCATCTGCTCCGAAAAAATCTACCGAGAGGAGGTCTTCCTTTGTTCCGGAATTGATTTGTCGCCATGTTCTTCCTTTGTCTTCGGTTTTGAATATCGTCCCTTGATTCCCGACTACAATTGCTTGATCTGCATTGAGCTTGGCAAGAGCATTTAAGTGTTCAGTTGTGAATTGGGGAATGGTTTCCCAAACAGCCCCACCATCCGACCAGGAAAGCTGCCCATTTTCTCCGATGGCAATTCCGTATTGATTATCGAAGAAGATTAAGTTTTTCAGGTTTTCACTCGTGTTCGATTGTAAAGACAAATCCCACGTGAGAGCAGTGTCAAATGAACGGGAAATGAAGCCCCCATTTCCGGCAACGTAAATAATCGATGGAGCGAAAAGGTACATTCCGTTGATTTGGTTTGGGGTCGAAATCGAAGAATTGACCCAGCTGGATCCGGTATTGCTTGTTCTGTAGATTTTTCCTCCTTCCCCGGATACATAGCCAAACCCAGTATTCCAAAAGTTCATTCCCACGATATCCAATGGCTCTGGAAGTGGCCTGCTAACCAAGCTTAGGGCTGCATTGGAGGTGACATAAAAGGCACCGTTTTCTCCTCCAATAAATCCGACACGGTTGGATTTAAAATCTGCTGTTGAAAATCTGTTTCGGATTCCGGCAAGCCTTTGGGAGTAGGAACCTCCCCCATTGGTAGAATAAACGAGGTATCCGTTTTGTCCGGTAACCAATAGCTGGTTAGTACCCGGTCTATAATGTACATCCGTAAGGTTTCTGGTATTTCCTGTTCCTAAATTAACCTTCCCAAAACTTGCTCCTGAATTAGTGGATCGAATTGCAGTTGCTTCATCTCCAACAACTGTAACTATTCTAGTGTCCAGGGGGCTTACTGCCACTTTTTTCAAATTGGTTGAAACCCCTGAACTGATAGGTTTCCAAGTTTGCCCTCCATCTGTGGATTGGATGATCAATCCTCCGTTACCCACGGCATGACCCACTAGGGGGGATGAAAAGGCAATGCCATTTAAATCTTTTGTGGTCCCGCTGTTCATGAGTCTCCAGCTTCGACCACCGTCTTGGCTTCTTAGAATTCTTCCGTTTGCACCCGCCAAAAAAGCAGTGTCTGAATTGTAAAAATGGAGCTCATGAAGCGATGTTATTAATCCCGAAGTAACCGATGTCCAGGTTTCTCCAGCATCTTCGGAATGGATAATCTTACCTTCTTTTCCGGTGATTAATATTGAATTTTGATCCGAGAAGGCTACGGAATAGAAGTCCGAGGTTAAACCTGAAGTTTTCAATTCCCAGGTTTTTCCAGAATCGGAGGTCTTGAGAATCAGGCCAGATTCTCCCACTGCTATTCCAAATTGATCATCCCAAAAGGCAATGGACAATACCCTCTTTTCTAAGGTATAAGAAAGCTCTTCCCAATCGACCCCACTGTTACCAGTACGGATAAGCAGGTTTTCACCTCCAGCAAAAGCCAAAGTATCATTTACCCAGTAGACTGTCTCAAGATCCAGGCCCCAACTTTGCATTCGGGTCCAGGTTTGTCCAAAACTTACTGTTGAAAAAATGAAAGACAGAAAAAGAAGACCCAGGGTTTTTTTCATTTGAAATTTGGGTTGGTTTAACAAAAATAAAGGATTTCATCGCTTCTCAAAGTGTAGATGAATTAGGGTTCAGAAGATTCGACTAAATCATGCAAAAATGAATTCTGATTTGTAGCTTTAATTAACAAATCTTCCACTCCAATGAATAAATCTCTAATCCATTTTATTGTCGTCCTTGTGGTTTTTGGTTCTTGTGGGCCTAGGGAACAAGTCTCCAAAGATGTATTTGAGGAGGTAAATCAGGCAATGGAGGTGAAGAAACTTTCGGAAGCAGAAATCATCGAGGAAGCATTGATTTGGGGGGATTCCATAAGTATGGAAGCCCAGCAGCAACTGGTTTCCAATCTTCAAAAAGCCATTGCAGAGAAAGGTGTGGCAGGGGCGATTGAGTTTTGTAATGTTCAAGCCACCCCAATCCTAAAGGAAGTTGGGCAGAAATATGGAATAGAAATTCGCCGGGCATCCAATCGCTACCGAAATCCTGCCGACCAGCCTGACGAAGATGAAAAGCCTATCCTGGAAGCGTATGAATATAATGTGGAGAATCAAATCGAATCAGAACCCAATATTCAGAAGATCCAAGGGGGCGAGACATTTTTATATACAAGAGCCATTTTAATCCCAGTGGGATTTTGTCTGAGCTGCCATGGGGATCCGCAAAAGGACATTGAACCTGCAACCTTGGAAAAAGTCAATTCTCTTTATCCTGAAGATAAGGCCCAAGGTCACAAAGTTGGAGACCTTCGGGGGATGTGGTCCATTAGAATTCCAAAAAGAGAAGTGGTAAAGCGGATGTGAATCAAATATTTTTTTATTTTCTTGTTTTCTAACAAAGGTTTTTTTGCGAATAAATGAATTCCATCGCAAAGACTGGCAACAAGCTACTATTTCAGACAAAGCAGCATGGTTTGACCGTTTATCAACTACTTCCTTTAAAAACCACTTCAGACAATTAATTTAAGGAAACCTATGATTAAGAAACTTTCCATAATCCTGACGCTTTTGCTACCTGCTTTCCAAGTAGAGCAGTCTGTTTTTCAAGCTTATACACAAAAGATTCCCGGAACCCAGGTCACATTTGACATGGCTCCTATCCCCGGAGGATCTTTTACTATGGGATCTAACTCCAGCAAAAATCAAGATGAACAACCTGAACATGCGGTAAAACTGGATCCGTTTTGGATGGGAACTCATGAAGTAACCTGGGATGCATTCGAACTTTTTCTTGACAAAAATTACGAATTGGCAATTTCTGAGGGACCGATTGGGGAAATAGTAGACGGACTTACCCGTCCCAGTATCCCATATCTGGATATGACTTTTGGGATGGGAAAGGAAGACAAACCGGCCATAGGGATGACCCAGTACGGTGCTATTCAGTATTGCCATTGGCTCTATCTGAAAACCGGGATTTTTTACAGACTTCCCACAGAAGCAGAATGGGAATATGCCGCTAGGGCAGGGTCTGAGTCCAGGTTTTTCTTTGGGGAAAATGAAGCTGAATTGGTAGAATATGCCTGGACCAAGGAAAATTCACCAGAAAGTACCCAGAAGGTCGGACAAAAGAAGCCGAATCCTTGGGGCCTATATGATATTTATGGAAATGTCTTGGAATGGACCTCCGACCAATATGATCCTACATTTTATCAGGACTCTCCGGGACAGAATCCATCCAATCCATCGCTAAAATTATATCCGCGCGTAGTGCGTGGAGGAAGTTTTAAGCATGGCGCTGATGAAATCAGCTCTTCCAAAAGATTCGTGAGTGACCCAAAATGGAAGCAGATCGATCCCCAGATTCCAAAAAGCCAATGGTGGTTCCCAGAAGCTCCATTTTTAGGATTGAGATTGGTCCGTCCCCTGAATCCTCCAAGTCCAGAAGAAATAAAAGCATATTATACAGCTTCACCAATTGACGATTATTAACCCTAAAATCAACCTACCTATGAAAAACCAGAATTCCCGCAGAGATTTTATCAAAACCTCCGCTCTTGTTACGGGAGGCATGCTGACTTCTCCCTTTATTGTTCCCGGAGCTTATGCTGCGCCTGAAAACCATCTTAAACTTGCCTTGATTGGTTGTGGAGGAAGAGGAACCGGAGCGGTTTTCCAGGCATTTGAAACTGGGCATCCCATCAAGTTAGTAGCCATGGCAGATGCTTTCAGGGATCGCCTTGACAATAGTTTGAAGCCTATTCTGGATAAATATGGAGCGGAAAAGGTGGATGTTCCAGAAGATCGGAAATTTGTGGGTTTTGATGCCTACAAGCATGCCATAGCCGAAGCTGATGTAGTAATACTCGCTACCCCTCCAGGTTTCAGACCTTCCCATTTTGAAGAGGCCGTGAAGCAGGGGAAGCAGATTTTTATGGAAAAGCCAGTAGCTACAGACGCTGCCGGTATCCGGAGAGTATTGGCAGCTGCTGAAGAAGCGAAAGCCAAAAAGCTGAATGTGGTCGTTGGTCTACAAAGGCATTATCAAAACAATTACCGAGAAACCATCAAGCGGATTCATGATGGAGCTATAGGAGATGTTATTGGTGGACAGGTCTATTGGAATGATGGTGGCGTATGGGTAAGGGAACGTAAACCGGAACAGACTGAAATGGAATACCAGATGAGAAACTGGTATTATTTCAACTGGCTTTGTGGGGACCATATCACTGAGCAGCATGTCCATAATATCGACATTGCCAACTGGGTGAAGCAAAGCTACCCTGTGAAAGCAGAAGGTACGGGTGGACGATTGGTACGTACAGGAAAAGATCACGGGGAGATTTTCGATCATCATGTTTTGACTTTTACCTATGCAGATGGTTCTGTTATCCACAGCGAATGCCGCCATTTTCCGGGTGCTACCAATAGAGTGGATGAAAGTTTCCAAGGATCTAAGGGGAAAGTGTATCTAAGTGCTGGAAACCACGGAAATATTACTGATTGGAAGGGTAATGCTATTTATACCCACAACCGTGATAATAATCCTAATCCTTATCAACAAGAGCATGATGAGCTTTGGGCTGCTATAGTCAAAGGGGAATACAAATTTGCAGATGCTGAAAATGCGGCAAAAAGTACCATGACAGCAATCATGGGTAGATACGCAACCTATTCCGGAAAAGTATTGACTTGGGATGAGGCACTGAATGGAACGGTGGACCTGTTCCCAGAGACCCTAGCTTGGGATGCAATGCCTAAAATCCTTCCAAATGAGGAGGGTTATTATCCACATGCAATTCCCGGAAAAACAAAAGTGATCTAAGATGAAAAGAAGAGGATTTATCAAAAATATTGGCTTAGGAAGTGCCGTATTTGGACTTTCAGGAGCTGCGGGGTTTCCTGCTTTTGCAGAAGAAAGAAAGGCATCGGCATTCAAAATGGACTTTGCACCCCACTTCGGGATGTTTAAAAATTCGGCTCCCGGTGGAATTGTGGATGAATTGAAGTTTATGGCTGATCAGGGATTCCGTTCATTGGAAGATAATGGCATGCTGGGAAGGTCTGTAGAAGATCAAAACTTGATTGCCAAAACCATGGAGCAACTCGGCATGAGGATGGGAGTATTTGTTGTGGATGGAGGGGACAATTGGAAAGTATCTTTGACTACCGGGAAGCAGGAGTTTTTGGACACCTTTCTTGATACTTGTAGGAAATCGGTGGAGGTTGCCAAGCGGGTAAATGCCAAATGGATGACTGTAGTCCCTGGTTATTTCGAAAGAAGGTTGCCTATGGGAGTACAAACAGGAAATGTCATTGAAGCGTTGAAAAGAGGGGCGGAAATATTTGAACCTCACGGTTTGACAATGGTATTGGAGCCTTTGAGTGATAATCCAGATCTGTTTTTGCGGCATGCAGATCAGAGTTATATGATCTGTAAGGCTGTGGACAGTCCAGCCTGCAAAATCCTGTACGACATCTATCATATGCAGCGAAATGAAGGCAACTTGATCGCTACTATGGAGAAAACCTGGGATGAAATAGCATACATTCAGATCGGTGACAATCCCGGAAGAAAAGAGCCGGGAACAGGAGAAGTCAACTTTTCCAATGTCTTCAAGTTCATTCACGAGAAGGGCTTTAAGGGGATATTGGGAATGGAACACGGAAATGCCCTCCCTGGGAAAGACGGAGAAATGGCCTTGATTGAGGCCTACCGAAAGGTTGATATTGCATAATCCAAAATCAATGATCCGAAAAAATCTCCTTGCGCTATCAGTTTTGATAGCGCTTTTTTCCTGCCAAAAAGCCGAAGTAAAAAGAAAAGCAAGTGCTCCGTCGGGCTGGGAAATATTTGAAGCTCCGGTAAAAGCTTCCTTGAGGGGGCTTGCACCAGTGGATGAGGATGTGGCCTGGGCCAGTGGAAGCGGAGGCACTTGGCTTCGAACAATCGATGGAGGAAAATCCTGGGAGTTTGGAGTGATTGACGGCTTGGATACGGTAGATTTCAGGTCCATTTATGCTTTTGATGCCGAGAAGGCAGTGGCAGTCTCTGCCGGTCAACCAGCAGTAATCTACAAAACCACAGATGGGGGTAAAACCTGGGAATTAAAGCATCAGGAATCTAAAGCCGCTTTTCTGGATGGGATTTCTTTTGCTAATTCCAACAGGGGCTATGTATTCGGTGATCCTGTGGACGGCAAATGGATGATTCTGGAGACCCTGGATCAGGGAGAAAGCTGGAAGTCTCTGGATTCTTTGCCGGAGGCAGCTGAAGGAGAGGCCGGCTTTGCCGCTAGTGCTTCTTCTCTTCTGGCTGAGGGAGATCAAATTTGGCTGGGGAGTGGGGGGTCGTTTTCAGCCCTGTATAGTTCAGCGGATAAAGGAAAAAGCTGGGAAAAGATAAAAAACCCTTTGATTCAGGGAGAATCTTCCCAGGGAGTTTTTGCGCTGACCAGTTTGGGAAAAGGAAGAATTGTGGCAGTTGGAGGAGATTTCTTAAAAGAGAATTCCAAGAAGGGAAATCTGGGACTTTTTGATGGGAAAGAGAAAACCTGGCTGCAAACTCAGGAATCCCCAGAAGGTTATAGGTCCGGGGTGGCCTATTTTCCCGAACAGGATTGGGTAATCACAGTTGGGCCTTCCGGAGGGGATTTTTCCAAAGACGGTGGGCTTAATTGGCTTAGTTTATCCGAGGAAGGCTTTCATTCTGTGAAGCTGAGCAATAATGGAAAGGCAATATGGGCTTCCGGAGGAGGAGGGAAAATAGCCAAAATGAAGTATTAAAAAAGAAGTTTGAGTTTGGAAAGCACTTTTCTGACCAGACAATTTTTTATCAAAAAAATCTAAAGTTTTAAAAGCAGAGATGCTTGGATAGTAAGTCCCTGTATTATCTTTAGGAGAAAGTATATTTTATTGATTATTTGAATATTCAGAATCGGTCTCAAAATGTTTGAAATAGTTCCATCAATTTGGCTCATCAACGGGAAATGTGTTCGCCTCGAAAGAGGGGATTTTTCCACAGAAGAGGTGATTTCCAACAATCCATTGGAGATTGCACAAAGGTTTGAGTCTATTGGACTAAAGCGTCTCCATTTGGTGGATTTGGATGGTGCCAGAAGAGGAGAGCCCAAAAACTACCATATTCTGGAAGCCATTGCGGGTTATACAAATTTAAATATCGACTTTACTGGAGGAATCACTACGGATGGGGATGTGATCAAGTCCTTCGAGTTTGGGGCTAAGAGTGTCACTATTTCATCCGCTGCTGCAAATTATCCAGAGCGATTTGCAGGTTTCATTATGTCCTACGGAAGGGAGAAAATTAATTTAGCTGCCGATACCAATCCAAGCGATCATAAAATCAAAATCCGAGGATGGTTGAAAAAAACCAGTATTGATCTGTACGAGCATATTGAGTTTTTCTATGAGCGGGGGCTCAAATACCTCAAGTGTTCGGATGTCAGTCGGGACGGGGTTATGGAAGGGCCAAATTTTGAATTGTACAAAGAAATCATGAAGCGCTTCCCTTCAATCCATTTGGCTGCAAGTGGAGGAGTTCGAAACATAGATGATTTCAGAAAACTCCGGGATATAGGTGTTCATTCCGCAGTATTCGGAAGAGCTTATTATGAGGGAATGATCAGTTTGGATGACTTACAGGCCTTTTTGGCGGAGATATAAAAAAAAGAGGCAAAACTGCCTCTTTTTTATTGTTATATAAGAAAACACAAATTAGTCTGCTTTGAATTTGTCCACTACGTAAAGGAAAATATTAAAGGACAAAGTGGATGGAACAGGTTCAACTTTTTTCCCTTCCGGGCTGATCACAATTTCTCTTCTTATCGGAGTTGAATTAATTGGAAGAGGAGTTTGCTTTGGAGTCACAACTTTCGGGATAACTACCTCATTGGAAGTAGTATGATCCTCAACCACAGGTCGATCCAAAACTCTTGGGTTTTCGAACTCTACTTTCTCTTGTTCAGTCTGCGCCAAAGAATCTCCTGCCCAAAGGCACATTCCCAAAACAGCAACTGCACAAGTGCCTATTTTTTTAAGTGGAAATGATGAATTGTTGAACATTTCAGTAATTGGATTGCTGAGGGTTAACTTTTAGGTTTGTAAAAGGTTCCTAAAAATAGTAAAAAAATTGTCTATGCAAACGATTGACATGGAAGATTTCGCCAAAATTGATTTGAGGGTGGGGACAATTATTCAAGTAGAGAATTTTGCGAAAGCCCGTAAGCCAGCCTATAAAATTTGGGTGGACCTTGGTGAAACTATTGGCATAAAAAAATCATCCGCTCAAATCACCCAAATTTATAAACCTGAAGAGCTCCTCGGAAGACAGGTGATTTGTGTAGTCAATTTTAAGCCGCGCCAAATTGCCGACTTCATGTCAGAGATTCTGATTACAGGATTTGGGACAGAAGAAGGAGGGATTGTCCTGGCGGGTGTAGAACGCCCGGTTCCCAATGGAGCAAGGCTTCATTGAGGTTTTCTAATTATCTTCAGGGGTCTTAATTTATTTTCTCCCAATCAGTTTCAGCATCATGAAATCCCTTCTTTTCCTTTGTCTATTATTTTCAAGCCTTTTTGGCCAATCTGCTATTGCCCAGGATTCGACAAAAGTCATCCCTGAACCCAAGCGCTTTGAGGCGAGCCATACTGGAACTTTCAATAATCAGAAGATCAACTATAAGTCTGTGGTGGAAGAGACTTTCCTTCGGAATTCAAAAGGTGAGGTGGCAGCTTCCCTTTGGAGTACAGCCTATCTGAAAGATGGAGCAGAGCCCTCTTCGCGTCCTGTGACCTTTATTTTCAACGGAGGACCGGGTTCGGCTTCAATTTGGCTTCATATGGGATTTTTTGGCCCAAAAGTCGTCAAAGTGGATTCTGAGGCACAAGAAGATGACGGTGCCGCACCTTACAGGGTTGTGGACAATACTTCAGCCCTTTTGGATATCACGGACTTGGTATTTGTGGATCCAATTGGTACGGGATATAGTCAGGTGCTTGGTGCGGGGAAAAATGAGGACTATTGGGGATTGGTAGAGGATGCCAACTCCATCGCGCAGTTTATCAGAATTTGGATCAGCAAAAACCAGCGTTGGCAGGCCCCCAAATTTTTAGCTGGGGAAAGTTTTGGAACCACCCGTGCAGCGAAGGTAGCCGAGGTACTGGAGGGAGATGGCCAGCATGTTGCCCTAAACGGGATCATTTTGATTTCCCAGGCCTTGGATTATCAAGGCTCGTCTTCTTGGGAGGATAATTTGACTTCCTTCTTTACCTATATTCCTGCTATGGCTGTGACTGCCAGATATCATGGAAAAGCCGGTCAGGGTAAATCCATTTCAGAATTTGCTGCCGAGGCACGTGATTTTGCTTATACTACCTATTTGCCCTATTTGTATTTGGGGGCAAAGAATTCACCGGAGAAAGATGAAGAGATAGCAGAGAAATTGGCCTATTTCACAGGCTTGAACAAGGCTTATATCCTGCGCTCGGACAATCAGATCCAGATGCACCGATTCAAAAAAGAATTGCTGAGGGAAGAGGGGAAAGCAATTGGGACTTTGGATGGGAGATTTTCCTCGGAAGAGACGGACAAAGCTTCCGAAGGCCCAGTACTCGGGGATCCCAGTGATTATATGACCGAAGGGGCCTATACCGCGGCTTTTAATCACTACCTCGATGTCGGGTTGAAGGTGAAAATGGATCGGCCCTATCTGGCGTCCAATAGTCAGATTGGAGGGGCTTGGAGATGGAGGCCTGTTCCTGATGGACGCTATTGGGAGCCAAGTTTTGTAAGTACTGCAAGAGCATTAAGTGAGGTGATGCATCGCAACCCTAAAATGAAGGTAATGGTGGCAAACGGATATTATGATTTGATCACTCCGTTTTTTGATGCTGAGTTTACCTTTGCCAGATATGATTTTCCTCAGGACCGCATCCAAATGTACTATTATGAAGCCGGCCATATGATGTACAACCGGCAAGAGGATTTTGACAGTTTAGCCCAGGATATTCGAGGCTTTATGAATGGAGTCTTGAAAAGATAAAGTAGGTCTTCCCTGTTTTGGGCTGAATCTTTAAACCATCCCGTGGTTTAGGAATTTCTGTCCAACAAAGGGAGGATTTCTTCCAGGTATTCACGGGTGTTCGAAAGTCGGGGGACTTTGTGTTGTCCTCCGAGTTTTCCTTTACCCCCTAACCATTTTTCAAAAATTCCAGTTGGGGCATGGTGAACCAGTGGTTCCCGGAGTGCCAGATCCTTATACCTTTTGGCATCATAGTCAGAGTTGATTTCCCGTAAATGCCTATCCAATATCTCGTTGAAAAGCTGTGGATCATCGGGTGGAGTGATAAACTCAACTACCCACTCGTGAGCGCCTTTTGCACCAGTTTTGTCAAAATACAATGGGGCTGCGGTAAAATTGGAAATGGTGGCATGGGTTTGTTCCGCCGCAAATTGAATTGCCTTCTCCGCATTTTCCACGATTACTTCTTCTCCAAAGGCATTGATAAAATGCTTGGTCCGTCCCGAAATCTTGAACCGATAAGGGCTGGTCGAGGTAAAACGTACCGTGTCTCCAATTTTATATCTCCAAAGGCCACCATTGGTACTGATCACTAAAGCATAGTTTTTTCCAGCTTCCACTTCTTGCAAAGGGATGATTTTTGGATCTTCTTTTTCCCATTCTTCCATGGGAATGAACTCATAAAAAATCCCATAATCCAAAAGCAAGAGTAATTCGTCAGAATCAGGCTGATCCTGTAGACCAAAAAAGCCTTCAGAGGCATTGTAGGTCTCCATATACCGCATTTTTTCGGAAGGGATCAGCTCATGGAATAAGGAACGATAGGGCCCAAAAGCTACAGCTCCGTGAAAGAAGACTTCAAGATTTGGCCAAACCTCCAGGATATTTTTGGCCTTTTTGATTTCCAGAATTTTGCGGAGCAAAACAATGGTCCAAGTTGGGACTCCGGCAATGCTGACCACATTTTCATCCATGGTTTCCCTGGCCATTTTTTCAATTTTGGCTTCCCATTCTCGCATGAGTGCAGTTTCTAGGGAGGGAGTCCGAACAAATTGGGCCCAGATGGGAAGGTTTTGCATAATTACGGCTGAGATGTCGCCAGCTGATGCTTTTCCCTGTGGGTTGAAAGGGTTCTTTTCCAAGGCTCCCCCGATGGATAAGCTCTTGCCGGAAAAGAGTTTGGAGTCTGGAAAATTGTTGACATAGATAGATACCATGTCTTTTCCGCCTTTATAATGACAGTCTTCCAGGCTTTCCTGAGATACCGGGATATACTTGCTTCGGGAAGAGGTGGTCCCTGATGATTTGGCAAACCAGTCGATATCGGTGTTCCAAAGGACATTTTGTGTCCCCTTCATAGTCTTGTCTATATACGGCTGAATCCCTTCATAGTCCAAAACCGGAACTTTCCGAGCAAAATCCTGATAGGATTGAATGGACGAAAAACCATATTCGTTCCCAAATTCAGTGCGCTTTCCAGCCTCCAACAGGGATTTGAAAATTGCCTGTTGAGCTTCAATGGGGTTTTTCTTAAAGTTCTCTATTTGACCCAGTCGGCTTTTAAAAATCCAGGTCATGAAGCTGTTAAGCACTTCCATCAGTTAAAAACTTTACGTTTCAGCTCAAAATGGCTTCCTAGATAAACTTTTCTTACCTGTTCATCAGCTGCCAATTCTTCTGCTGTCCCAGCTTTTAGTAGTTTGCCCTCAAACATTAAATAAGCTCTGTCGGTAATTGAAAGGGTTTCGTTGACATTGTGGTCTGTGATCAGAATCCCGATGTTTTTGGTCTTCAGTTTGGCGACTATGGTTTGGATTTCCTCAACCGCAATCGGGTCTACGCCTGCAAAGGGCTCATCCAAAAGAACGAATTTGGGATCTACTGCCAGAGCACGGGCGATTTCTGTCCGCCTTCTTTCCCCACCCGAAAGGACCATTCCCAGATTTTTCCGCACATGGGTCAAGCTAAACTCCTCGAGAAGACTGTCAACCTTTTCCTTTTGTTGTTGCTTAGGCAAGTCGGTCATTTCCAGCACTGCCATGATGTTTTCCTCCACAGAAAGTTTTCTAAACACGGAGGCTTCCTGCGCCAAGTACCCAATTCCTAATTTGGCCCTTTTGTACATGGGAAGACTTGTAATGTCCTCTTTTTCCAGAAAAATCTTGCCTTCGTTGGGTTGGATCAATCCCACAATCATGTAGAAAGAGGTGGTCTTTCCAGCGCCATTCGGTCCCAAAAGTCCGACGATTTCCCCTTGCTCGACCTCGACGGAAATATCGTTGACCACTCGTCTTCCTTTGTAAATTTTTACCAAATGTTCTGCCCGGAGTTTCATCTTAGTCAAATTTGATGTCTTTCACATAAAGTTGCAAACTGCTTTTATCTCGGAAAAAATTCTCACGCAATTCAACAACTATATCAAAACGCATTTTTCCCCTGAGCATGTTAACAGTGGTAAGGTCCGGATCCTTAGCTCGGTCGGCCATTCCAAAGCCCAGACAAACCGGAGTAGTCAATTGCCCGTCCTGTACAATTTTAAACCGGAGGTGCTTGTCTTTCAATACGGTGACTTCCTCGGCGTAGACATTGGAAATCCTGAAGATCGGTTCAGTGTTCCCGGGACCAAAAGGAGCCATCTGTTTTAGAATATTGTAGAACTTATAATTGATTTGGTCCAAAAGCAACTCGTCGTCAAATTCGATGACAGGCTTTCGATGAATTTCCTCAATTCTCCTTTTTACCACTTCTTCAAACTTGGCCTGAAAGGCCGGTACATTGTCCACGGAAAGGGTAAGTCCGGCGGCATACTTGTGACCACCAAACTGGTCTAGCAAATCACTGCATTCTGCTATGGCCTCATAAATATTGAAGTCTACCACCGAGCGGGCACTTCCGGTTGCCTTAGAGTTGGATTCTGTCAGGATGATGGTGGGGCGATAGTATTTTTCTATACACCGGCTCGCCACGATACCAATCACTCCTTTGTGCCAGTCTTCCTTGAAAAGAACGGTGGAGTTCCATTCGGCCATTTCCTCTCTTTCTGCGATCATTTCAAAGGCCTCCTTGGTGATGTTTTCATCGAAGTTTCTTCGAGTAGCATTTACCTCATCTACCAGTTTTGCCCTTTCAATAGCCTCCTCCAGATTAGTGGATATTAGGAGTTCCACAGAAGCCTGAGCATGCTCCAACCTTCCGGATGCATTGATTCTGGGACCGATTTTAAATACTATATCGGAAATTCCGATTTCCTTCTCGATTTTGCTTCTCAGGATCAAAGCCTTGAGTCCTGGACGTGGGGTATTGTTGATCTGATCCAATCCATAATATGCAAGGATTCGGTTCTCTCCTGTGATCGGAACTATATCGGCGGCAATACTTACAACCAAAAGATCCAGATAAGGATAAAGACCGGATTCATCCATTCCCCGGCGCTTGGCGACAGCCTGAATAAGTTTGAAGCCAACTCCGCAGCCACTTAATTCTTTGTAGGGGTAGTTGCAGTCCTCCCGTTTTGCGTCCAGTACAGCTATGGCATTGGGAAGCTCTTCACCCGGAGTATGGTGGTCGCAAATGATAAAATCCACACCCAAATCAGTAGCCAGGTTGACTTTGTCTATGGCTTTGATTCCACAATCCAGGGCAATCACCAATCCGAAATTATTTTCTGCGGCAAAGCGCACTCCTCTTTCAGAAATCCCATATCCTTCTTTGTACCGGTCCGGGATGTAAAAATCTATTTCCGGATAAAAACCCTTCAAAAAGCTGTAAACTAGAGCAACTGCGGTCGTACCGTCTACATCATAATCTCCGTAGACCAGGATTTTTTCTCCGTCCTGAACCGCTTTTTCTATCCTCTCCACTGCTGCATTCATATCTTTCATTAAGAATGGGTCATGCAGCTGGCTTAGGCTTGGTCTGAAATAATCCTTGGCTTGGTCAAAACTCTCAACCCCCCGATTGATTAGCATATTTGCCAAAATTGGGTTCACGTTGATTTCTTTCCCCAATTTTTCAATAGTGGCTTGAGTGGCTTTTGGTTTCTTTTTCCAGACGTACTCCATAGGGTTAAATTACGAAAGAATTTGGGTTAGGGGTGCCTAAATGCGATAGGAACATTGAGGATAAAAGGTCAGGTAAGTAGAAAAAGTTTCCTCAATCCCTTTTTACAATGCTGATCCTGAGTTTTTGTATTTGTACCAATAATAGCCCGGGAATATCAGCGCTTTCAGTTTCCAGTCGTTTTTTTCTTGAATGGATAACTTGGGGTTTTCATGAACCTTTCGATACATTTTGCCTGCCAATAGCGTATGACCGATCAAAGCGGCGAAAAGCAGGGCATAAATAATTAATTCTTGCATATCAGGATTTTTGAAGGATCAGGGCCGCCCAATTGTCTTTGCTTTGCTTGTTGATCAAGGATAATCCCAGAGGAGAGGCGACCTCCATTAGGTCATCAATATCTTCGGTATAAAATCCACTTAGCAGCAGATATCCTTTAGGCACAAGCAAGTCGGCATAAATTTTCATCTCATCCAACAATACATTTTTGTTGATGTTGGCGAGAATGAGGTCAAATGGGCCTTTGGGTTTTATTTCCCGAATAGTCCCGAGACCCATTCTTGTTTTCAGCCCGTTTAGGTCAAAGTTTTCGTTCCCGTTTTCTACACACCAGTCATCTATATCAAAGGCCTCAACCTCCCTGGCTCCGAGAAGATGAGCCATGATAGCTAGGATGCCTGTTCCTGATCCCACATCTAGAACCCGTTTTCCCCGATGGTCCAGCATTCCCTGATGTCGCAGCATTTGGAAAGTGGTAGCATGGTGGCCGGTACCAAAGGACATCTTAGGATTGATGACGATTTCGTGTTTGAATCCCGGTTTGGGTTCATGAAAGGAAGCTCTTACATAAACCAGATCATCTACGGCGATGGGGTCGTAGTTTTTTTCCCATTCCTCATTCCAGTTGACTTTGGCCATGGTTCCCTCGAAAACCTCAATCCTTCCCTCTTCACGGTATTTTTCGATCACTCCTTCAAAGGCTTCTCTGTCAAAACTTTCAGAAGGTGCATAAATATCAATTCCTTCCTCTGTTTCGAGGAAGGAATCAAAGCCAATTTCAGAAAGTTCAGCAATCAGGATTTCCCGGAATTCATCCAGGCATTTGATTTTAAACTCCAGGTAATCCATTTACATCAATAAGATTTAATGATTTCTAAGAAGTCACGTGATTTAAGGGAAGCTCCTCCAATCAATCCTCCGTCCACGTCCGGCTTGGAAAGCAATTCTGCTGCGTTCCCTGCATTCATGCTTCCTCCGTAAAGGATTGGAATATTGTTCGCAACCTCTTTTCCATACTTGTTGCCCAAATGTCTCCTAAGTGCAGCATGCATTTCCTGAGCTTGGTCAGCTGTGGCGGTTTTTCCGGTTCCGATTGCCCAGATAGGTTCGTAGGCAATGACTACTTTGGAGATTTCCTCAGCTGTCAAGTCGAAAAGGCTGTCCGTAAGTTGGAATTTCACATTCGGCTCGTGCGTACCGGCTTCTCTTATTTCCAGAGATTCTCCGCAGCAGAAGATCGGAGACAAGCCATTAGCCAAAGCTTGCTTGACTTTCACCGCTAACAATTCGTTGTCTTCTTTAAAATATTCTCTGCGCTCGGAATGTCCAATGATGACATATTCCACTCCAAATGAGGAGAGGATTTTGGCAGATACTTCTCCTGTATAGGCTCCGGACTCCTTGTCGGAACAGTTTTGGGCTCCAACAGCAACTCCGGAAGTTTCTCCTATTAGTTTTTTTACAGGGTGTATGTGAGGAAATGGAGGATTCAGAACCACCGTAACATCCTGGATATTTTCGTCTTTGTACATATTGACGATTTCCGAAGTTAGTTTTTGACCTTCTTCAAAGGTCATGTTCATTTTCCAGTTTCCGGCGATGATTTTTTTGCGCATGATCGATATGAAAATTTACTAGGTTTGAGAAAAGCAGTAAACTGTATTTTCGTCTAAAAGTAATCAAAATGTCCGGTTGGGGAAAAAATTACCCGGACCAGAGTCCAAAAAAGCCCTGGTCCTTTGAAGAAGCCAAGGAAAAACTGGCTTCCTACTGTGCATATCAGGAGCGTTGCATATGGGAAGTCAAAAAGAAGATGTATGAGAAGGGAGTCAAGGATGAGGATAAGGAGGAGTTGATCGCCTATCTGATCTCTGAAAAATTCCTGGACGAGGAGCGCTATGCAATGGCTTTTGCCCGGGGAAAGTTCCTTCTCAAAAGGTGGGGAAAAAGCCGAATTGCCCGGGAGCTGAAAATGCGTCAGATTCCTCAAAGCCTCATCCAAAAAGGATTGTCGGAAATTGATCCTATTGACTATTATGATACCCTTTTGGCTGAGACCGAGAAGAAGTGGGAAAGGACCCCGGAAAAGGATCCCTTCAAAAAGAGATTCAAAGTCATCGGCTACCTGATGGGCAAAGGTTTTGAACAAGACTTGATCCAGGAGGCTATCGAAAATTTGAAAACCTAGTTTGCATCAGGAATCATCTCGGTCATGATCTTGGCAGATAAGAGCGAAAGGGGAATGCCTCCTCCGGGGTGGACACTTCCACCACAGAAATACAGGTTTTTTATTTGTGAGGAATAATTGGCATGCCGGAGAAATGCCGCAAATCTGTTGTTGGAACTATTGCCATAAAGTGCTCCCATGGCGCTTGAAGTTTTTGATTCTATACTTCTAGGTTCCAGGATTTCCTCAACTTCGATCAAACTTTCCAGATTGGTTTTTAAGATTCGATTGATTTTTGAGATGATATTCTTTCTGGCCTCGGGGATAAGTGTATCCCAATCCTGTCCTTGATTGTTGGGGACGTTGATCATGGTAAACCAGTTCATGCACCCCTCGGGAGCATCATCTTTCTTGTAAGTGGAGGTGATGTTAATATAAACTGTAGGGTCTTGATGGATGGTCCCTTTTTTAAATATGTGCTCGAATTCAGCTTGATAGTCTTCACTGAAAAGGATGTTGTGCAGGTCAAGTTCTGGGAAATTTTTTTTGATGCCCCAATAAAAGATCAGCGCTGAACTTGACTTGGGTTGTTCCAATAGCTTTTTAGGTTGTTTTTGTTTTCTCAATATGGTCTTGTAGGCATTGACCATATCCATGTTGTTGACTATGTAGTCTGCCTTATGTAATTCCCCTTTAGAAAGAACCCCCACGGCCTTTCCGTTTTCTACCAGCACTTCTTCAACGGGGGAATTGAAATTGAATTTTACTCCGAGGGAAAGTGCCAACTCGTAAAGGCTTAGGGTAATGTCATGCATCCCTTTTTTAGGGAAGTAGGCCCCGATGTTGAATTCCAAATGGGGAATGATATTTAGTGTGGCCGGGGTTTGGTACGGATCGGATCCATTGTAGGTAGCATACCGGTTGAAAAGTTGCACCAATTTGGGCTGGGTAAAAAGTTCTTCATTGGCTTGGTTCATGGTGGAGAATAAGCCAAGTTTTCCCATTTTAAGGTAGGATTTCATTGCCTGAGGCCCAATCCAAGTACCCAAGCGATGGAGAGACCGGTGCATAAAGAGAGGTGCCAGGTGGTCATAGATTAATTCCGCCCGTTTCAGTGCCTGCTTGATGTTTTTCGCGGGTTCACCTAGTTTAGTCTCTACTTCCTCTGCAAATTGGTCCTGATCTGCCCAAGCCTTAATGCGCTTACCATCTTCCCAGAAATAATGGCAGGCAATGTCCAGTTTCTGGTAATCAAAATGCTCGCTTGGATTTTTGCCTGCCAAATGGAACAATTCCTCAACCTGCTCCGGCAATGTAAAAAGCGATGGCCCCGCATCGAAACGATAGCCTTGGATCTCGATCTCAGAAAGTTTCCCCCCCGGATAGGCATTGGCTTCGAAGACTTCTACTTGATAACCTTTCAGGGCCATTCTTATAGAAGATGCGATTCCGGCAATTCCGGAACCTATGATCAATGATTTTTTCATAAGGTTAATCCGATGTATTAAAATCAGGATTTTGAATCAAATTGTTTAAGGATAAAGAGGGAAATTTAAAATTCAGCTTAGACCAGACCCAAATGTTCTATTTAGGATTCTTTGACCACTCGGCATCTTCTTTTTAGTCTTTGATTTGAAGGAAATGAGAAATCGGGCCATGGATAGATTATTTTTTGGTGGGGCCACGGTGTGATCATGGAAACTCGGAGACTTAACCCCCGACTTTTTTCCCTGAGGAATATCACCTCTCTATGTGACCCGAACTACCCTTACTGGGATTTAGGATGAGTAAATTCAATATAAACAAACCATACAACTATGAAAGCATTCAACACAAATCTTTTGGGATTGACCCTATTGGGGTTGACCCTAAGTGCCTGTAGTCATATGGGTCCTTATGAAACGGTTGACGTGGTCAATGAACAAGCTTCAGCTAAGTCGGAATTCAACTTGATTCCTTTTGGTTCTCCAAGACTTTTAAACGCAAGAGAGTATGAAGGGGCTGATTGCGCCCTGGAATGTATCGTGGCAGGTACTGGGGATTACTTTGTCAAAACTGACACGAAAATAGCTCAGGGAGATGGCAACGGAGGTGGAGAAGGTGGCCCGGGTGGTGAAGGTGGTCACGAAGATGGTCACGATGAAGTAGGTATCACCGATACCCACGAAGAAGGTGAAGGCGGTCATGATGGAGAAGAAGGGGAAGGAGGCGGAGTGAAGAAGGAAATCGTCTACAGGGCTTACAATACTGTAAGTGAGTTTATCGTGGAGGTGGATTACAACATCCTGTCAGAATCAGGACATCCCAATCCAAAGACTTCTATTACGATCACTATTAATGGTGATGTCGCGGAATTTCATGAGATTTCCAAAGGCACTACGGTGTCACATTCCTTCCCGCTAGGGGAAGACTGGGAAGCTTGTGATCTGATGGAGTTTTCTGTGGAAAGCCACGGCGGCGGTCCTAAAGTGTCTTGGATAGATGAGACTTACTCCCTGTTTGATATCTGTTGTGCGCCTGCATCCTTATCCTATCAGACAGAGGATAATTTGAACATCAAGTTTTTCTACAATTCCAGTGAGCTACTCCAAGATGCCGTAGTGCAATTCAACTTCCCACAAATATTGCCTTTGGGAGAAAACGGCAGCTACACTGCGCCAGATGGAAAGGTCTATTCTGTTAATACAAAAGGAAGAAGCTCCGTATTGACTTGGATCGGTAAGGTGCGATGTGGTCCAGGCAGGACTTCCTTCCGATTCTCCGTACTTCCGGACTGTAACGCCAGCGGCAAAGCACTAATCTGGACGGATGCATCCGTCAATGGTGTCAGTGTGAAAAACAAAATGACGCCTAACATTGTAGCTACTTGCAATCAGTAAGTTACGGTTCAGTTCTAATCCCTCAAGCCTAACTTGGGGGATTTTTTTTGCTTGCTATTAAGTAGGATGATTACCTATGAAACCTCAAAATTTTAAGAATTTGGCCGATTTTATGCCAAAATCCCCCTTTAAAGGCTTTAATGGGCGATTTCCAAGAGAAAAAAAATTTTTAAAATAAATTAAAAAACATTTTTTTGTATATAAAATGCATTTATATTTGATTTAAGTTAACGCAACTCGTATGAAAAAAACTTTTACTTCAGGCTTTTTGGGATTGGTGATCTCAGGCTTGCTTTTAGCTTCTTGTAGCCAGATGGCTAGCTATGAAAATGAAGATTTGACACTGGAACAAGCCAGTGCAGACAAGGCGGGATTCAGATTGAATCCTTTTGGTACTACCAATGGAAATGAGAATGCATTTGTGGATTATTATCAAGGAGCTTGTGAATCAGAATGTATTGATCCTAATGATCCAGAAACCTTTTTTGTGTTAAATGGAAGAAAGAATTTTAATAGCAGTGGTCAAATTTTTATAGATTATTCTATATATCATGATGCTTCTGAAATTTATTACACTTTTACAATTGGAACGAATAATTCATCAGAACCCTCTATTGCAACTTTTAATGGTGAATTAGTGGATGCCCCTTCTTATTCTGTCAGCTATCCATTAGAAGAAGGATGGCAAGGATGTGATTTGGTGGAGAGAACCTTTACATTGACCCGTGGCGGTGGGGGAGGAGGGACTACCGTTGTGGAAATTCCTACTAGTTATAATCTGATTCCTATTTGTACTGGTGAAGAAGAAACATGTGATGAGGCTTTTTCTTATGAAAGAGACGAAACTGATCCTAACATTATTACTTTCAAATACACACCTTCTACAACCATTGAAAATGCTGAAATTCAGTTAACCGTTCCTCATATTGAAGCATATGAGCCTATGGATGGCAGAACTTACACTGGATTTGGTGAAGAGGAAGAAAATGTATTAAGATGGAATGGAAAATTAACCTGTGGTGAAGAAATAACCTTTACGATTAAATTTACCCCCATCTCTTGTACTGCAGCAGGGCCTGGAAATGGCTTAGTAAATCTTGTCTCGACTTTTAATGTAAAAGGTTTTGGAAATAAACTTACTGGCAAACCTCTTACAGCACATTGTATTCCTGATTAATCGAAAAATAATCTTATCTATAAATCCCTAAGGTTCTCCTTAGGGATTTTTTTTACCCGCTCCTCGGGATTTGCAATCCCGAGGTATTAACGTAGGATTTGCAATCCGAAACACACTAATCCAAAAGGAGCTAGTTCTATTTTACCTCTTTACTTTTCATAAAAATCATGACCATGATTCAGGTTTGTTTTTCTTCTTGTTTTGTAAATCCTTTGGATGTTAAACTAAAAGTCGGATTAAAAACCCTTCAATATTGCTTCGGAATTGCAAATTCCGAAGAGCAGAAGAGGTTCTTAGGTAGGAGCAGGATTTGTAATCCGAAATCCATTCAACCAAAAGGAACAAGGTCTAACATTCCTTTCCTGACCCCATAAAAATCACCCGCTCCTCGGGATTTGCAATCCCGAGGTATTAACGTAGGATTTCCAATCCGAAATACACTTAATTCAAAAGTAGCTAGCTCTATTTTACCTCTCTCTTTTCATAAAAATCATGGCCCTGATTCAGGTCTAGTTTTCTTCTTTTTTTGTAAATCCTTTGGATGTTAAACTAAAAGTCGGATTAAAAACCCTTCAATATTGCTTCGGAATTGCAAATTCCGAAGAGCAAAAGAGGTTCTAAGGTAGGAGTAGGATTTGTAATTCGAAATCCATTCAACCAAAAGGAACAAGGTCTAACTTTCCTTTCCTGACCCCATAAAAATCACCCGCACTACTCCAGATATATTCTTCTTCTTTATCTACAAAACCAGCTTTTACTGGGTTCTGATGGATATATTCAGCTTTATTGTCAAAAAAATCGACAGAATAAATCTCCTCTCCATGGTAGCCTTCCTCCCAAAACCATATTCTGTCTTCAATACTGAGTAATTTACAAATCCATTCTCTACGACTTTCTTTTGGATTGGTTTGAATTGCTTGGAAAATGCTTTTTGAGGTAAATTTTTTTAAGTCTCGAATTACATCACTCAGATTCTCTTCTTTTGCTCTCAAAATCAAATGACAGTGATTGGTCATCACAACCCAAGAAAAGATTTCTAACCCTTTTTGGTCTTGACAAAACTTTAGACCATCGATAAATTTTTCCCGGTAAATATCACGTGTGAAAACATCTACCCATTGGTGCACGGTAAAAGTCACAAAATGAACAGCACCTTGATCCTGAATTTGATAAGAAAAAGCCATTATGAAAATTAAAATTGACGGATTAAAAATCCTACCATACAGCTTCGGAATTACAAATTCCGAAGAGCCTTAAACTAATGCCTCTCCACCTCCCGCTACTCGGATTTACAATCCCGAGGTACTACCGTAGGATTTGCAATTCGAAACAAAAAAGCCTGTCTGACTAGTCAAACAGGCTTTTTTGTAAAATATTTCCGAATCAAATCTTCTCAAAAATCCTTCTAAAGCTGGTTGCCTCAGCGATTCTTCCATGCAAATCGGAGATAGCTACCCGCTCCTGCTCGGTAGTATCTCTGTGACGGATGGTGACCGTATTGTCTTCCAAAGTCTGATGGTCCACCGCAATACAGAAAGGAGTTCCGATCAAATCCTGACGAGTATAGCGCTTCCCGATAGAAGCAGCATCTTCATAGATGATGTTGAAATCATACTTAAGCAAATCCACGATTTCTTGGGCTTTTTCAGGCAGTCCGTCTTTCTTGGTCAAAGGCAAAATCGCAGCTTTCACCGGAGCTACCGCAGGATGGAATTTCAGATAGGTTCTGCTTTTCTCTTCCGTTGTTTCCTCGGTAAAGGCATTGCATAGGGTCAACAAGAACAGTCGGTCGGCACCGATGGAAGTCTCGATCACATAGGGAATGTAGTTTTGGTTCACTTCCGGATCGAAGTACTGCTGCTTTTTCTTGGAGTATTCCTGATGGGATTTCAGGTCAAAGTCTGTTCTGGAGTGGATTCCTTCCACTTCCTTGAATCCAAACGGGAATTCGTATTCTATATCCATGGCGGCATTGGCATAGTGAGCCAACTTCTCATGGTCATGCTTTCTCAGTTTGGCAGCTGGGGTTCCCAAAGCCAAATGCCAGTTCATCCGGGTTTCTGCCCATTGCTTGTACCAATCTAGCTCGGTGCCAGGACGCACGAAGAACTGCATTTCCATCTGTTCGAATTCACGCATACGGAAAATAAACTGGCGGGCTACGATCTCATTTCTGAAAGCCTTCCCGATTTGGGCAATTCCAAAAGGAACCTTCATTCGGGCTGTTTTCTGCACATTGAGGAAGTTGACAAAAATCCCCTGTGCCGTCTCAGGCCTCAAGTAAATGGTAGAAGCATCTTCGGCCACAGATCCAACTTGGGTGGAAAACATCAGGTTGAATTGACGTACATCGGTCCAATTGGAAGTGCCGCTGATCGGGCAGGTGATGCCAACATTGACGATCAGGTCACGAACTCCATCCAGGTCTTCCGCTTCCAGCAGTCTGGCCAAAGCTGCAGTCAGTTCCCTGGCCTCCTCTACTTTCCCTTCATTTTCCAATTTGGCAGCATGCTCTTCTACCAGCACGTCGGCACGGTAGCGCTTTTTGCTGTCCTTGTTGTCAATCATGGGATCATTGAAGGAATCCACGTGACCGGAAGCCTTCCAGGTGGTCGGGTGCATAAAAATCGCCGCATCGATCCCCACGATATTGGCATGCAGGCGGGTCATGGTTTCCCACCACAATCGCTTCAGGTTGTTTTTCAACTCTACCCCATAGGCCCCATAATCATAGACTGCCTGTAGGCCGTCGTAGATTTCCGAACTAGGGTACACAAACCCATACTCCTTGGCATGGGCAATTATATCTTTTAGTTGGGCGTTTTCCGCCGGAGTCGCTGTCTTTGCCATAGGGCGCAAAATTAAGGAAACAAATTGATATGAAAGGGTTTCTTAAAGTGCTTTAAGGCAAACAAAATGAAATCTACCCTACTGAATCTATCAATTATGGAAAACTTGGACTTGAATGATAGAAGTTCAAAAATTTTACAAAATAACCGAATAATAAAACTAAAGAATTTAATTTTCGTTGACTAGGCTACTGTTCAACTAATCCCATTTTATATGAAGAAATGTTTTCTATTCTTTTTGTCTTTTATGTTGTTGTCCTTCGGTGGATTTGCCCAGTTGGAAAAAGGAAATAAAGTCATTGGAGGATCAATTAATTTTTCCAGCCAAAGTTCTGAAGCATCAGGTCCTTTTGGAGTGTCCTATGACACGGAAAACAGAAACTTCGAATTAAGTCCGGATTTCGGGATTTTTATCATTGACAATTTGGTCCTGGGGTTGACCATCTCCTATTTCAACAGAAATTTTACCATGGATTATACAAACTATAAAGTTGAAAATCTAAGCTCTGGTTGGGGTGCTGGACCCTATATCAGAAAATATTTTCCTTTAGGAGAACAGTTTGCTTTTTTCGGACAGTTGGGCATCTCATTTTCCGGGTCAAGTGAGGAGTATAAAAATGAAAATATAGACACTCCATTTTCCCAAAAGTCGAAGTATAGTGTTTTCGGGGCCAAGACGGATGTTGGTTTTTCCTTCTTTCCCAAGAAGTGGATAAGTCTGAACCTGATGGTAAACCCATTAAATTTTACACAGACTATAAACAAGCCTGAAAACAATCCTGACAATTCCAGGTCGGTCAGCAATAATTTTAGTTTCAATGTTAATACCTCTTCCATTCTTTTGGGGGCTCACTTTTTTATATCTAAAAAATGAAGAAGATTCTAATTGTATTGATCCTGAATTTTGTTGGTGGATTTTCTGCCTTTAGCCAAATGCAGAAAGGAGCTTGGATGCTGAATGGTGAATTGGGACTTTCAAGAATTCGAAATTTGACAAAATCCAATGATCCGGGTTTTCAAACTATGAAATCTAACCCCGTAACAAGTTTTATACTGAATCCGGGTATCGGATATTTCGTTTCCGACAAAACGGTATTTGGAGTTCAAGGACTTCTGGGAAATACGTGGAAAAAAGACGATAGTGATGTCTCAAATTCACCTAATAGCTACAATGTTTTTTCCTTTGGAGGAGGTGTCTTTTTGAGGAATTATGTCCCTTCAGGAGAAAAAACAGCGTTTTTCTGGGAACTTGAATCTGATTATTCGAGAAGGAATTATGTTTGGAGATATAAGAACCCCAGTAGTAAAGAAGTTTCGGGCAGGGATAAATGCATTTCTGCAGGAATGAACTTAGGGCTTCAGTACTTGATCAGCAATCGAATTGGGGTTCATGTTTCAACTCCCATCTTGCAATACACCTCTAGACTAAAAGGGTATTCCAAAGATTTCGAAGGATTTCCCGAGGATTATTTTTCCATCCAATTTTTAAAATCCTTCAACCTAGGAGCATCTATTTTTCTTTAAACCCTAAGCCTCTGAAATTTAAATTCAGAGGCTTTTTTACGTAAAGAGAGTAGTGATTTCCTGTCCCATCACAGAGATAATTTCACAATGGTAACAAATCAGTAAACAAATTGATTTGGAGGGAGAAGCTATTCGGAATTGATGAGGGATTTCTGGAGAATTATCATTTGCATGAAAAATAAAAAAGCCCAAATCTCTCGACTTGGGCCATTCATAATTCAACATTTTCAATTCACCTATCTTAAGGATTTTCTTACATAAACCAAGAACTGACTTCCAAAACAAATGAGGGGATTCAGGAAATTCTGCTCAGAAGGGGGAATTAGATTAGTCAGTAATCACTAAATAGAATTCAATAAAACATTTAATCGCCCATCCATTTAGTTTGTCTCTTTTAAACAATATTAATGTTTCAGCATTGTTTTGTTTGTCAAAAATGTAAGCATAATCATTAATTATTATAGGCTCAGAAATTGACCTTGTAGGATAATACGACCTGGAATTATTTTTTTTTAAAAGATTTTGAGTTAACTCAACATTGGAAGGCAACCTATCTTGTTCAATTGTCTTTATGGAAATTCCACTTGCAGCAACTTTTAATTCTCCCACAATTTCTTGTAGCGAGGATTCTTCAAATGAACAAGGAATAGTATTTTGTTTAAACCTTAAATCAATTAATTCAATCCAGGACTTAAAATCAATGGTTTGATAATAAATAGTGAAATCTATTCCCCTATTGGAAAATAAAGACTCTATTACTTTGTACTGTTCCTCTGATAACCCATTATCAATCTCCTGAGCCTTGACTTTGGCGAAACAAAGACTAATAATAAGCATGGCAGTAATTTTTGAAAATATACTATTCATTACAATTTTCTTTAATGCCCTTAGCTAGACTATTGGCAGTAGCTTCATTTTCCAAAGTCGTAGCAATTGCATCCCAATCTCCATTTGGAATCAAAGGTACTATATCAGAAATGGGATCAGATGTCCCATTCTTTAGTAATCCACCAAACCCCATTTTATAATAGTAGTCAAATCCCAAATTTCCACTTGTTGGTCCAAAATTTTTGTCCCAATTATATAGTGATACAGCCATACCAAGAAGATATTGGCTCATCATTCCATGGTGTGCATCATTCACATTATTATTATGGCAAATATAATAATTATTTAGTTCTATGACAAATTCATAGTTTGTTTTGGATAAATACATAATGTAGGCATGAACCGTTTCATGAATTATTGTTCTTGCAATACTTAGTGATGTTGCATTTTCAATATAGGAATTGTCTAACTGAATTGTTATGTACCCTTCTGAATCTGGAGTAATTGTTCTTGCATTAGGCCGAGTTCCATTTGAATTCATTGGAAGGTTAACATCTTCAATATAATAATAGAATTTTCCTCCTTTCTTAAACAAATCAAGCATCCACGGAAAAATATCTAAACTACCTAAGCCAGTTAGGTCTGTTAGTTTGTTAGCCCCTTTACCTAGTTCTATAAAAATTATTTCAGCACATTCATTGTCTAACTGGTTAATAATAAATTCACTTGGTGCTGGAGCTGATGGTGGATTATAATCACATGACCCACATCCTGAACCAGATGGATCCAATTCTGAGCCATCATAATAATATGTTCCATCAACATAAACTGTTCCGGCGGTAGGAAACTCACCAGCAGCTCCAGTGCAAACAGTTTCGGTTATAGTTGTAGTATTAATTTCAATCCCGAAAGTTCCTTCGATAGGGGTGTAATACACCACCTCCCTAGTTATTTGATAACAATCACCTTGGGTCCTTGTATTTGGCAGGATATCTTTTCCATAAAATATCACTTTTCTTTCATCATTTGGTGAAAATTCAAACGTGACAAGATGATGTTCATCATAAGTTAATAGGTCAACTTTTCCTTCCCAAAATTCATTTATAGCATTATAGGAAATAGAATTAAAATCCATTTCTGAATTTCTATTATTTGGAAAATACCTTGCTATCAGAGGATCAAATCTATTATCTGTTAGATTTTTGATAAACATGATATTTTGGATAACAAAATCTGCTGGATTCCTATCAGGAAAACTGTCCAACATACTTTTTGGGAAGTATTTTGTGGCATTTTCCAAACTCACTTCAAAAACCTCTCTTCCATCCGGGAAAAAATAATGATGAAACTGGTCCCAATCGGGTTCTTTTTCGAAAAAGGGAAGGATTAGTTCCTGAGATTCAGTTCGGAAGTTAGAGCTTCTTTCAGGCAACCGAAGTTTGGTTTTGTTGGCCTCAAACCACTCCCGGACCTGGGCTAATTGGGGAGTTTCGGATAGCTCCAAAGAAGGAGCTTCAGGTTCTTCCACACAGGAGGTGAAAAGAAGAGTCATCGCAACTAACAGGCTGAAAATGCCAAAGTAGCCAGATCTAGCTATCTTTTTGAAATGGGGGGGGGGGTAAAAGAGTCGTTCATAATTTTAAACAATAGTTTTTGAATTAAAAGATTCTGTAAAATAGAAAACTAATTAATTAAAAAAAATCAATTACAGGGAGAATTTTAAAAAAAAGCCCAAATCTCTCGACTTGGGCCATTCTTAATTCTAAATTATCAATTCATCATTTCTTACTCTCCGCCACCGCATGGTGTGCAGCTCTCGCCGCAAAAGCCATATAGGTCAGCGATGGGTTCTGCGTAGAAGTGGAAGTCATGGATGCTCCATCGGTTACATAGACATTTGGTACGGCATGCAACTGATGATTGGCATTGAGCAGGGAAGTCTTAGGATCATTACCCATACGTACACCGCCCATTTCGTGGATGTCCAGACCTGCGGCCTGCTTGCTGTCGCTGGATCGGATATTGGTGAATCCGGCCTTGTCAAACATCTCGGTCATCTGCTCGATGTAGTCCTTGACCATTTTCTCATCATTGTCATCATAATCCACACTGATCCTGAGCTGAGGCATGCCCCATTCGTCTTTCAGGTTAGGATCCAAAGCCACATAATTGCTTTCCTTCGGAATGGTTTCCCCCATCATATGGGAACCCACATACCATGGTCCGTATTGGTCAGGATTAAGCAGGTTGTTTTTCAGATCCATGCCTATGCCTTCGGTATTGGGTCTCACTCCTCTACCGGCAGAGAATCCGGCTGCATATCCTCTCAGGAAGTCGGTTTCCTGCTTGTATACATTTCGGAATCTTGGAAAATATCCGCTGGTCGGTCTGCCTCCGGAAGTCGCGTATTCGGAGTAACCTTCGTATTCTGCCGAAACCCGAGCCCGGTAATTGTGGAATGCCACATATTTACCAAGCAAACCACTGTCATTGCCCAAACCATTCGGGAAACGGTTGGAGGTGGAATTCAACAAGACCAGGTTGGAATTCAGGGCAGCTGCATTCAGGAAGATCACATCTGCATAAAACTCCTCTGTTTCCTTGGTCAATCGGTCGATGATGCGTACACCGGTTGCTTTTCCTTTTTCCTCATCATAAATGATGGAATGTACAATCGCATCCGGTCTCATGGTCAGGTTTCCGGTTTTTAGAGCCCATGGAATAGTGGATGAATTGGAACTGAAATATCCCCCGAAAGGACAACCTCTCTGGCATAGATTTCGGTTTTGGCAGAGGGTTCTACCCTGTTGCGCATAGTAATCCGCATTTCCATGAATATGCGCACAACGGGAAGAGATCATGTGGCGATCATTACCATAGTGCTTTTTAAGTTGCTCCTGGAAATACTTCTCCACCACATTCAGTTCATAGCCCGGCAAAAACTCCCCATCAGGAAGATGAGCCAAGCCGTCCTTGTTTCCGGAAACCCCGGCAAATTTCTCCACATGGCTGTACCAAGGCGCGATATCCTTGTAGCGAATCGGCCAATCCACGGCAAATCCGTCTCGGGCAGGTCCTTCGAAGTCAAAGTCTGACCAGCGCTGTACCTGTCTTGCCCAAAGCAGGGATTTTCCCCCTACCTGATAGCCACGGATCCAGTCAAAAGGTTTCTCCTGCACATAAGGATGCTCAGTGTCCTTTACAAAAAAGTGCATGGCATCCTCCCGGAAAGCATAGCATCTGCTGACTACCGGATTTTCTTTTTTGATATCTTCAGGGATCTGTCCTCTATGCTCAAATTCGTAAGGGAGCATGTTGGTGGTAGGATAATCCTTGACGTGCTCCACGTTTCTCCCTCTTTCCAGCATCAGGGTTTTGACGCCCAAGTCGCAAAGCTCCTTGGCAGCCCAGCCACCGCTGATACCTGAACCGATCACAATCGCCTGATAGGTTCGCTCTTGTTTGCTTCGAATATTGAGATTAGCCATTTATTCTAGGTTTTTGTAGGTCTGAGATCAGGACAGCACCATTGTACTCGCCTGGAATGAGAGAATAGGGAATGATTTCGGTTTGGATGTATTCAGAGGCCATGTAGCCCTGGATGGTAAAGCGCTTGGTAGTATTCAGGAAATAGCTAAGCGCTTTGTTTTCTTCTCCTTCCAGTTTGGTTCCTGCAAGGATGAGTTCTTCTTTTTCCTTTGAGCTCAGGGCATCAAATTTTTTACCTGTAGCACTTTTCACATAGTTGGGAAATGCAGCCAGTCCCTGGGTGAAGAGTTCCTGATTGGAGGTATCCATGCAGTCATTGACCATGACCAGAATAAAATCCGGAACCTCAATATCCAGGGCTCCTTTGATTTCTCCGGCAGGAATTATGGTATCTGAGATTGATCCCAAAAGGGTTTTCTGAGAGGCAGTTACTTTCAGTTTTTCGTAGGCGGCAAGGATATCATCGCTGCTGAAATCACAGGAAGGGATCAAGGCAAGTCCCCCGGAGATCAGTGCAAGATGCCGCAGGGCGATCCGTCTGTTCATAGGTTGGTAAGATTGGGTTTAAAGCGATAAGGGCAAGAAAGTAGGAATTTTTTTCTCAAAAACCCACCTCTTAGCCCTAATCGGTATTTCTAATTGTATTATCGGGTCAAAACCCCGACTTCACCAAAGGTCGCAGGATTGTCATCGACAGTTTTCAAAGCTTTTAGGCGGATATATCTACCATTCTGTTTTTCGAATTGTACTCTTTGTTCGATGGGACTGTTGACGATATTATCGAATTCTCCCCGGCTGACTTCCTTCCAGGTCTTTCCATCCGTACTCAGTTCCAAACTGTACTCCTGGATAAATCCACTTGGATACCGGGCCTGCATGGGTAGGTAAGTCAATCCAGTAAGTTCAAGGGATTCTCCCAATTCTATGGTCAGGGAATTGTCAGTGGAGGTGAAATAGCTGTTTGGGTTTTCATCAAAGGCTTTTTCCCCATCTTTCTGAGAGGAGTTCCAAAGAGCCTTGGCAAGATCCAAATCCACTTGCAGGGTCTCACTTTTTTCTTTTTTGACTGGGTCGTAAGAAATGGCTTTTAAAGTTGCCGCTGCATCAATCGTGAATTCCTGGGAATAAATTGGGCTGGATGGGTCTGGCTCGGTCCCGTCCAGGGTATAGTAGACTTCCAAACCTTCATCCAAGGCTTTGAGGTTTACCTCCCCGGATTTTTTCCTGCCGAAAGCCGGAGGCAACAATAGCTTGGGAGCATTGTAAATCCCCAATTCCGAGATCAGGGGAATATTCTTCCCGTCAATGAAATTCACTCTGGCTTTTTCCGCAGTCACATCCGGGAATCTCAGGATTCTTTTGTAGCCAATGGTGGTTCCCTCGGCTATTTTCTTCCATTGGCCATCAGTTTCTATCTCAAGTTCGAAGGCTGTCACCCGCTGACCCAAGGGAGTATATTCCTGCAAAAGCAGACGGTTGAAAGTAACTCCCTTTCCAAAATCCAGTTCCAAAGAGGCTTGAACCTGAGCATCCGGTAGGGTCCAATAGGTTTCATAATCCCCATCAATTGCCAGTTCGGCTTCATAGCCTTTACCTCTCTCCAGATCTGCACTGATTCTTGCATCCAGAGCCAGGTTGTTTGCGAAATCCTCCCGGATTTTTGCGGCCATCTTTAGGATGGCTTCCTCGTCCTTTTCATGGATCAGTCCGCGGGTATCCACCGGGAAATTGATCAATAGGGAGGAGTTTCTCCCGATACTGTTGTAGTAAATCTCCATGAGTTGGGGAAGGCTTTTGACCTTGTGATCCTCATAGGCATGGTAATACCATCCCGGACGGATGCTGACATCCGATTCAGCAGGAACCCAATGAGTTCCGTTTTCCTGACCGGTAGCCCATTTTTCAGAAAATTCCGGCATTCCTGCATATACAGAATCCCGCATCAGGTTGGACCAGGTGGTTTCGTAGGCAAAACCATGTTCATTTCCTACCCAGCGTACGTCCGGACCGGCATCGCTGAATAGCATGGCATTGGGTTGTAAATCCCGAACCAGGGCATGGGTATTGGGCCAGTCGTAATAGGTCAGTTTATCGACTTTACGCTCTTCATTGGCACCGCCGTACCAGCCTGTTCCTCCATTGGCTCCGTCAAACCAGACCTCGAAGATATCCCCATAATTGCTCAGCAATTCGGTCAGTTGGTTTCTCATGTAGGTGATGTATTCCGGTTTGCCATAATCCGGATGGTTTCGGTCCCAAGGAGAATAGTACAAGCCAACTTTGAGCCCGTATTCTCTGCATGCATCTACAAATTCACGGATCAAATCCCCTTTTCCATCTCTCCAGGGGCTGTTTTTGACAGAGTGCTCGGTATAAGCCGAAGGCCAAAGCACGAAACCATCGTGATGTTTGGCGGTAATGATCAATCCTTTCATCCCGGCTTCTTTGGCAATCCGGGCCCATTGTCTGGCGTCCAGAGCGGTGGGATTAAACTGTTCCGGTTTTTCATCCCCAAATCCCCATTCCCGGTCTGAAAAAGTATTCATATTGAAATGAACGAAACCATAAAATTCTAGCTCCTGCCAAGCGATCTGTCTTGGATGGGGTACTGGCTCCACGGCTGTGGGTGGAGTGACTTTTTCCTGGCAAAAAGTAAGGAGTAAAAGTAGGGTAAGGAAGAGTGGATTTTTCATAAATCAATATTGAATCAGCAGTCTAAGAAATTTGGGGCGCAAAGGAAAACCCAAAATGATTTACTCCCCGAAATCCTATCTAAAGTGTCAATAAGCACAGAATCTCTGTCTGAAAGCCTTACTTTTGCGGGATGAAAAAGTTGCTCACCCTATTAACAGTACTCATAAGCCTCCATCTTCAAGCTCAGGTTCAGCTAAAGGTGATGGATGCCATTACACTCAAAGCCCTGGAAAATGTTCGGGTAAAAACTGCCCAACAGCCCATTTTCAGAACTGATGCAGAAGGAATGATCCTGCTGGAGCAGGAAGGAACCCTAAAGATTTCCTTTGCCTTGGAAGGCTATGAAAACCTTGAAAAAACCTTCCAGCCCGGAAATTATCAGGTGTTATTGATGCCTCAGACCTTGAACCTTTCTGCGGTTACAGTTTCTGCCTTTGAAACAGAACGCCCGGTTCTTGAACAGTCTGCATCCGTTGTTTTGGTCGGTGAGCAGGATTTCAATCGCTTTAATGAGACTTCCATCGTCTCCTCTTTTAATACCAAACCCGGAGTTCGGATCGAAGAACGGGCACCTGCCAGTTACAGGATCTCGATTCGGGGAAGTTCCCTACGTGCTCCATTTGGGGTTCGTAATGTCAAGGTTTATTGGAATGATGTGCCATTCACCTCTCCTGACGGAACCACCGCCCTGAATCTTCTGGACCTGTCCAATATCAAAACAGCCGAGGTGATCAAAGGCCCAAGCGGAAGTATTTATGGCGCTGGAAACGGTGGGGTCATCAATCTCTATAGCCGTGCCAATCCCGTGGGAGGAAAGATCAGCACGGATTACCTGGGAGGAAGTTTTGGTTTAAGCCGATACCGACTGGGCATTAGCCAGCAGGTTGGAGAAGGTGGTTTTGAGGCCTCCTATGTCAGCCAAAAATCCGATGGATATAGAGAGCATTCCGCTGTGGATAGAAAGGTTTTCCAGTTGGGGGGATATTTTCCGGTTTCCGAAAGGCAGGAAATCCGTACCCAGTTGTTGATCTCAGACCTCAACTACCAGATTCCCGGTGCTCTGAATGCCACTCAGTTGGAAGAAGAACCGAGACAGGCTCGTCCGGGGTCGGTAGATCAAAACAGCTCCATTTCCCAGCAGTCTGTCACCGCAACCTTTGGGCATGTGTATCGCTTCTCTGATAAAACGAGCAACACTACCACCCTTTACCTGAATACCAATGATTTCGAAAATCCATTCATTCTGGATTACAAAAAGGAATTGGGATTTGGTTTTGGAGGAAGAAGCAGATTTACCCTGGATACCGACCTGAATGGAAAGGCCCTTCGCCTCATAGCAGGTGGAGAATATCAAACCAGTTTCACGGATGCCCAGAATTTTGGCAACCGATCCGGAGTAGCCGATACGGTTCGTTTCGCGGATAAACTCCGGGCCACACAGGGATTTCTCTTCCAGCAGGCTGAGCTGAATGTTACCGAAACATTGCTCCTGACTTTAGGTTTGAGTGAAAACTTCTCCTCCTTTGAAATCGATCGTCAAATCGATGCAGCCGGAGGTCCTAGGGGATTGCAAACCCGTAAATTCGATCCGATTGTAGTTCCTAGAATTGGTTTGAATTACCAATTCAATGAATTCTCGGCAGTCTATGGTAGCATCAGCAGTGGATTCTCTCCTCCAACCATTGATGAGGTGAGAACCAATGAAGGTAGTCTCAATCTGGACTTGGAAGCTGAAAAAGGAGTGAATTACGAGGTAGGATACCGATTGGGCAAGGAACGCCTGAACCTGGATGTGACGGCTTTCAGTTTCCAACTGAAGGAGACGATCACGACCTATACCAATGAGCAGGGAGTGGTGCTTTTCCGCAATGCCGGCTCTACCAACCAAAGAGGAGTTGAGATGGCTCTGGACTATGCCTTGGTCAAAAACAGCGAAGGCTTTGTCCGAAACCTGAATATAGGAACAGCCTATTCCGGGCATTTCTTCAAGTTTGAGGATTATAAGAAGCGAGACAATGATTTCTCAGGAAACGACCTCACCGGTGTGTCTCCACATACTTTGGTAAGCCGTCTCGATCTGAAAACCACGCCGGGTCTCTATCTGAATTTCACCCACCAGTTTACCGATAAAATCCCGCTTAACGATGCCAATACGGTGTATCAGGATGCGTTTAACCTGGTCAATTTCCGATTGGGCTGGTTCAAAAACCTGAGCGATAAATGGGAAATCGAAGGATTTATGGGAGCAGACAATTTGTTTGATGAGAGCTATTCCCTTGGTAATGACTTGAATCCTTTTGGCGGGCGATATTACCAGCCTGCTCCGGGCCGTAACTGGTACGGAGGTGTGAAGCTTGCTTTCCTTTACTAAGATTTCAACAAAGAATTTTCAATCCCCTCTCGGTCAGTTCCGTAGGGTAAATGGTCAGGTCCCCGCAAAATCCAGCGAGGACCTGTCCTGTTTTTAGGTCAAAGCGATACCGGTGGAGTGGGCAGATCAACTCTTCCGAACCATGGAGGCTACCTTGAAGCAGGGAAGCACCCCGATGAGGACAGGAAGCTTCAAAGGCATAAATGGCATCTGCCGTTCTTAAAACCGCAATGCTTTCTTCTCCAGTAGGAAATTCAATGATTTTATTTTCAGGCAATAATCTGAGAGCTTCCTCTTTGGATTTGCCTAAATAATATTCTTTCATAGCAATTTTTGAAAGGCTAAAAGGGGAAATTCTACCAGTTGAATAGAAATGATTGGTTTTCCCGTTTTTGTTAATGAACTTTTAAAGGAAGTAAGAAAAACCATACAATCATGAAGAAATTCCTTTTGATTCCCTTGCTCTTGATTTTTGGCTTGGTACAGGCGCAAAGTCTGGAAGGTGCCTGGAAGATGACCCATCAAAACGGGCAGCCGGTTACCGATGTGGAGTATATCAAGATTTATCAGGATGGCTACTTTGCATTTGGGGCAAAGCAAGTTTCAGACAACCATTTTATCGGAGCAGGCGGAGGTCCTTTTTCTTTTGAAAATGGAGATTACGTAGAGACGTTGGATTTTTTCACACTGGATCCCTTTCAGGTAGGCACAGTCAACAAATACAAGCTGGACTGGGTGGATGGAAAAATCGTCATCTCCTCCGATATCCGCGGGACTATTTTGGTTGAAATCTGGGAAAAGGTTTCAGATGAAACCGATGATTTGACCGGCAACTGGGTGATCACAGGGAGAAAGCGCGGAGAGGAAATCTCCAGATCTACTCCCGGCGCCAGAAGAACCATCAAAATCTTGTCCGGTGGACGCTTTCAATGGGTGGCTTTCAATTCAGAGACCAAGGAATTTTCAGGATCGGGTGGAGGCACCTATACCGCCAAGGATGGAAAATACACCGAAAAGATCACTTTCTTCTCCCGGGATGACAGCAGAGTGGGGGCAAGTTTGAGCTTTGATTATGAGGTCAAAGACGGGGAGTGGCACCACAGTGGGCTGAGCTCAACAGGTAATCCCATCTATGAAATCTGGACGCCTTACGCTATTGGCTATCCCGGAGCAAAGAAATAAGACAAAAAAAAAGGAGCCCGAAAGGCTCCTTTTTTTATGCTTCTACTGCATATAATTCTTTCAGCTTTCTGACCACATAATCCACTTCATCAGTAGTATTGAATCGGCTAAAGGAGAAACGAACGGAATCTCTTTCCGGATTGTGGTTGAGTGCCCTTAAGACATGAGAACCTACGGTTGCACCAGAGCTGCAAGCAGAACCACCGGAAGCAGATATTCCTTCCAAGTCCAGGTTGAACAGCAACATCCCTCTGTTTGCTTCAGAAGGAGGAAGGCTCACATTCAATACGGTGTAAAGGGACTGGTCCAAATCGGCGGACATTCCGTTGAATTCCACACCGGGGATCTCCTGAGAAAGCCGCTCGATAAAGTGTTTTTTCAGTTGCTGGATATGGGACTGATGTCCGGCCATGTCTTCATAGGCCAGTTCCAGGGCTTTCGCAATTCCGATGATCCCGATTACGTTTTCGGTTCCGCCTCTCATGTTCCTTTCCTGGGCTCCTCCATGAATAAATGGATGGATTTTCTTGTCCTTTTTGACATACAGGAAGCCAGAGCCTTTCGGGCCATGGAATTTATGTCCCCCTGCTACAATGGAATCCACTGGTAGGTTTTTCAGATCATGCACATAATGTCCCATGGTCTGAACTGTATCGGAATGAAAGAATGCTCCGTATTCCCGGGCCAATCCTCCGATTCTTTCCAAATCATTGAGATTACCGATCTCATTGTTGGCATGCATCAGGGAAACCAGACTGTTTGGATTGGCCTTCAACAGCTCTTCCAACTGATTCAGGTCCAATTCTCCCTGCTCATTTACATCCAGAATGCTCAGTTTGATGCTTCCCTTTTTCTCACAAACTTCAAGCGTATGAAGCACTGCGTGATGCTCCAAAGGAGAGGTGATCGCATGGGTAATCCCATGGCTTTCCATTCCACAGACTAAGGCGGTATTATCCGCTTCTGTACCTCCTGAAGTAAAGAAGATCTCGGAAGGGGAGGCATTCAACAATTCAGCGACTTTTTTTCTGGCTCGTTCTATGGCAGTACGTACTTCTCTTCCGTGACTGTGTACCGAAGATGGATTGCCATAGTGATTTTTCATAAAAGGCAGCATGGCTTCGATCACCCGATCGTCCATCGCTGTAGTCGCCGCATTGTCAAAATAAACTTTCATTCTAATTGGATTTGGGTCGCTGGGTTAAAGGGATTCCGGATCAGATCATCGAGGAGCTTACCACTTCCTTGATGTCCTGCATGATTTTCTTTGCCAAATGCTCAGCAGTGGCCTCGGAATCAGATTCAGAATAAATCCGGATGATCGGTTCTGTATTGGATTTTCTTAAATGGATCCACTCTTTTTCAAATTCGATCTTCACGCCGTCAATGTCATTGATCGGGTGCTTTTTATACTTTTCCTTGATTTCTACGAGGATCTTGTCCACGTCGATATCAGGGGTCAGTTCTATCTTGTTTTTGGAAATGTAATAGTTTGGATAAGTTGCTCTCAATCTGGAAATAGACTTTCCGAACTTGGCTAGATGGGTCAGGAAGAGCCCGATACCCACCAATGCATCTCTACCGTAATGGGAGGCAGGATAGATGATGCCACCATTTCCTTCTCCACCGATGACTGCATCCACTGCTTTCATCTGGTTGACCACGTTTACTTCACCTACAGCCGACGCGGTATATTGTCCTCCTCTTTTTTCGGTCACGTCCCTAAGGGCTCGGGTTGAAGAAAGGTTGGAAACCGTATTCCCTGGAGTATGGGAAAGTACATAATCTGCGACTGCTACCAGAGTGTATTCCTCTCCAAAGGCAGATCCGTCCTCGTTTATAAAGGCCAGGCGGTCCACATCCGGATCCACGACAATACCCAGGTCAAATCCTCCCTTTTCCAGTTTCTGGGATATATCTCTCAAATTCTCTGGAAGGGGTTCCGGATTATGCGGGAAGTGTCCATCCGGGGTACAGTACATTTCCTCGATCACTTCCACACCCAGGGCCTGGAGCAATTTCGGAACTGCAATTCCTCCCGTGGAATTTACTGCATCCACCACGATTTTGAACTTGCGGGCTTTGATCGCTTCCACATCAACCAACTCAAGATCCAGCACATGCTGGATATGGCGGTCTATGTAATCATCGATTTGGGTATAGGAACCCAGTTTTTTTACTTCAGCAAAGGAAAAGTCCTCCTTTTCCGCTCTTTCCAACACATCCTTGCCTTCTGAATCGGAAATGAATTCTCCTTTGGCATTCAGGAGCTTCAGAGCATTCCACTGGATTGGGTTGTGACTGGCAGTTAGGATGATGCCTCCTCCGGCTTTTTCCAAAGGCACGGCAAATTCTACGGTAGGAGTGGTACTAAGTCCCAGATCGATCACGTTGATCCCCATTCCCTGAAGGGTAGCGGCAACCAATCTGGAGACCATGTCCCCGGAAATTCTTGCATCGCGGCCGATCACTACTTTGGGGTTTCCTGTTTTTTCGATCACCCAAGCACCATAAGCAGAGGCAAATTTTACTACATCAATTGGAGTGAGTCCATCCCCCGCTTTTCCTCCGATGGTACCTCTGATCCCAGAGATTGATTTAATTAGAGACACGAATTCTAATTGGTTTTGTGAAAAATTTTTAACTGAAAAAATCTTGCCAAGCCGGCAAGATTTGAGATTATTTGAATTTTGCTAGGACTTTGTCGACCTCATTGTCGGGATTGCCACAACTGCTGTTGGCATCCACTGTTTTTCCGCAATAACTGCAGGTTCCCCCATCTTTGTTCAGATAGGGATTTTGTGAGGCACAGGTACCTTTAAACTCCCCGTTTTTCACGAAAAGCAGCCTCACAGACATCAACACGAAGAACAAGGCCACAAAGCCCAGGGTAATCAATACAGTTGCCATAACGGATAAATTTGCGCAAATTTAAAGCTTTACTTTGAAACGTCCACAAATCAAGCTTAGTTTCCCTGACTATGTCCAATTTGAGTACCCGTGCCGAGCAGCTGGCGGCTTTTGATCGCTTATTGACCATCATGGATGAGCTTCGCGCCCAATGCCCCTGGGATAAAAAGCAAACTACCGAGAGTCTCCGCCACCTGACCATTGAGGAGACTTTTGAACTTTCGGATGCTATTTTGGAGGGAAATCCGGAGGAGATCAAAAAGGAACTGGGGGACATCCTCCTGCACATTGTTTTTTATGCCAAAATCGGTTCGGAGGAAGGAAACTTCGACATGGCCAGTCTGATCCATTCCCTTTGTGAAAAACTGATCCGAAGACATCCTCACATCTATGGAGATACGGAAGCAAAGGACGAAGAGACCGTCAAGCAGAACTGGGAAAAAATCAAGCTCAAGGAAAAAGGAAATGTATCCGTATTGGGAGGAGTGCCCAAATCCCTTCCGGCCCTGATCAAGGCGATGCGCATCCAGGAAAAAGCCCGGGGAGTGGGATTCGACTGGGAAGAAAAACATCAGGTCTGGGAAAAAGTGGAGGAGGAAATGCAGGAGTTCAAGGCGGAATTCAATGCCGCTGAGGAATCGGAAATTGATCAGGAAAAGGCCACAGCCGAATTTGGGGACCTGCTTTTTTCCCTGATCAATTACGCCAGATTCATCGATATCAATCCGGAAGAAGCGCTGGAGCGGACCAACCTGAAATTCATCAAGCGTTTCCAGTACCTGGAAAATGCAGCCCGGGAAGCTGGGAAAAACCTTTCCGATATGACCCTGGCTGAAATGGATGTGTATTGGAATGAAGCGAAGAAAAAGTAGGCAGTCCCCTATCGCGGACAGTTTGCCCTAGGCAGTGGAGCTTCGAAAAATTGGGTCTGGGGGCTAATTTCCACGGACTTTTGAATAACAAAAAAATCAATAAAAAGTAAGTAATTACCCATGGCAAATCAAATCATTTTCACGCCGGAGGCTCCGGCACCTATCGGTCCTTATTCCCAAGCGGTATTGGCAGGGAATACCCTTTACGTATCCGGACAAATCCCTTTGGATGCAGAGACTGGGGACTTGATCAACGAAAACATCACCGAGGAGACCCACGCGGTCATGAAAAATCTCGAAGCAGTTTTAAGAGCGGCGGGCTTTGGCTTTTCCGATGTGGTGAAATGCACCATTTTCATCAAATCCATGGATGAGTTTGCGACGATCAACGAGGCCTATGGGCAGTATTTCAAGTCCAATCCCCCAGCACGGGAAACGGTGGAGGTGAGCAAACTTCCCAAAAACGTCAACGTGGAGATTTCCTGTATCGCAGTCAAATAAAAACCTTGAACTTGCTTCCTTTCCATAGCGAAACCCTGGTCAGTGCACTATCCAAAGCCGAAGTCCTCGAGCAGCTGAACAAACAGACCCGAGAAGTGGATTTTCTCGACAAGAGAAGTCAATACGACCAAGCGGTCCTCTTCAACGGAATGGTGGGAAAGCACGGCTTTCGGATTTCCAAAGTGGTGCAAAAAGGAGACAGTTTCTTACCCTTGATCCTGGGAAAAGTCGAGGATACGGCAAGGGGTTCCATCCTCTTTTTGCAGTACAGGCTTTTCCCGGGAGCTTTGTTTTTCATTGTCTTTTGGTCCATAGTCCTACTGGCTTTTTCCGCTTTTTACTTTGCTGTGCTGCAGAATTTCCTCTTTGGAGGCATCTGTTTGGCAGTGGCAATAGTGAACTACCTTTTGGCGATTTTTTTCTTCAGACGCCAGGTCAAAATTTCCAGAAATGCCTTCCATCAACTTATCAACCTTCAAATGAAGGATTAAGGCCTTGCGCTTTAGGGAAAAAGGGCTTTTGGACTTAATTTAGCGTTCCGAAATTCAACTCAATAAATCCATATCTTATGAGCATTCGTATCGAAAAAGACACCATGGGACCTGTGGAGGTTCCTGCTGACAAATACTGGGGCGCACAAACCCAACGATCCATCAACAATTTCAAAATCGGTGGCGAAAAAAACCGCATGCCGATCGAGATCATCCGTGCTTTTGCCATCCTGAAAAAAGCCGCTGCCCAGACCAATGCCGAACTGGGCGTATTGGCTCAGGAAAAAGCAGATATCATCTCTACCGTATGCGATGAGATCCTGGCGGGCAAACTGGACGACCAATTCCCCTTGGTGATCTGGCAGACCGGTTCCGGTACCCAGTCCAACATGAACACCAATGAGGTGATCGCTTACAGAGCACATGTACTGATGGGCGGTTCTTTGGAAGATGCCAAAAAATCCATCCACCCGAATGACGATGTCAACAAGTCCCAGTCTTCCAATGACACCTATCCTACGGCCATGCACATCGCAGCCTACAAGATGGTCGTGGAAACCACCATTCCTGGGGTTCAGAAGCTGAGAGATACTTTGGCGGCAAAAGCTGAAGCCTTCAAAAACGTGGTGAAAATCGGTAGAACCCACTTTATGGATGCGACTCCACTTACCTTGGGTCAGGAGTTCAGCGGCTATGTGGCCCAGTTGGATCATGGACTGAAGGCCTTGAAAAATACCTTGAGTCACCTATCTGAACTGGCCTTGGGCGGTACAGCAGTAGGTACCGGTCTGAACACCCCGCAGGGCTATGCGGAATTGGTAGCGAAGAAAATCGCCGAACTTTCCGGTCAGCCTTTTATCACTGCCCCTAACAAATTCGAAGCTTTGGCGGCACATGATGGCATGGTAGAGACCCACGGAGCCTTGAAGCAATTGGCTGTTTCCCTGATGAAGATCGCCAATGACATCCGCATGCTTTCCTCAGGTCCGCGTTCCGGTATCGGCGAAATCCTGATTCCTGAAAACGAGCCGGGTTCTTCCATCATGCCGGGCAAGGTCAACCCAACCCAAGTAGAAGCCATGACCATGGTTGCTGCCCAGGTGATGGGCAATGACGTGGCCATCTCCATCGGCGGATCGAATGGACATTTTGAACTGAACGTTTTCAAGCCTTTGATTGCGGCCAACTTCCTGCAGTCTGCCCGCCTGATCGGGGATGCCTGTGTGTCCTTCAATGACAACTGTGCGGTCGGCATCGAACCGAACACGCCGATGATCCAGCGTCACCTGGAAAACTCCCTGATGCTGGTCACTGCCCTAAATACCCATATCGGTTATGAAAATGCGGCAGCTATCGCCAAAAAAGCACATAAAGAAGGTACCAGCCTTCGTGAAGCTGCCATCGCCTTGGGCCTACTCACCTCCGAGCAATTCGACGAGTGGGTGAAGCCAGAGGATATGATCGGGAGCTTGAAGTAATTTCGGTCCATAGACCACAGTCAACAAAGCCTTCCCAGCAATGGGGAGGCTTTTATTATTAAGGCATACAGATAATAAGTGACTAAAACAGGAAAAATATGTGCTTTTATTATTGTGTTTTTAGGTAAAGTTTTCTTTTTTAAGGAATTCATTTTTAGCCATGATTTTTTCGGCCTGTTTTTAGCGGGATGAAAGGTGCTAAAAATCTGCTGGGGGAAGTTTTTTGGAAATGGGGAAAAATAAAAGACAGAAAATACAATCTGAAAGAATAATTAGTTACAACATATATCACTTTAAAAGGCTTGCTCTCATCGTTTGCTAAATGTGATATCATTAAATAAATAGTAGAGTGTTAGAATTGAATGATATAGCAAAACCAATTTTGAGATGGGCTGGCGGGAAATCTTGGCTACTAAAACATCTTAATGAAATTCTCCCAGAAAAGGGATTTAACAACTACCACGAGCCTTTTCTTGGAGGAGCATCAATATTTTTGGCTTTGAATCCAAGGTTTTCTTTTTTATCAGACTTGAATGTGGAACTCATTGAGACATATGAGACACTTCGTGATTTTCCGGAACAAGTGATTTCAAGCTTGTCTAAACATATAAACGAGGAGGATTATTATTATTTTCTACGAGATTTTGAACCGCCAAATCAAATAGAAAGAGCTTCAAAATTCATTTTCTTGAACCAAACATCTTACAATGGGATATATCGTGTCAACTTGAAAGGAAAATATAATGTCCCTTATGGTCATCGATCAAAAAAAATTCTTGAGCCTGATAAATTAATTTCAGTAAGTAAACGCTTACAGGCAGTTAAATTTCAAAAAGGTGATTTCTCAATTGTTCTGGAAAATGTTAAAAAAAATGATCTTGTTTTTCTTGACCCTCCATATACTGTCTCTCATAATAACAATGGTTTTATAAAATACAACCATAAACTTTTTTCCCTTGATGATCAAATTCGGCTTAGCATGGTCATTGATGAAATAAAGATTCGGGGAGCATACTATATTTTAACAAATGCAGCACACGAAAGGATCAGGGATATTTTTGATAAAGGTGATACCCTATTAAAAAAGAGCAGGGCAAATCTAATTGGAGGTTCTCAAGCTCAAAGGGGAACTACTGAAGAGTATATTTTTACTAATACCTTATAACCTATTTTATGACAGAAGATCAAAAGGAAAAATTTTGGAGTTCTCTAGTTAACTCGAAAAATATAAGCTCTACCCTCCAAAGGAGAAAAAAAACAGATTTATATGAAAGCATTTTCCCTGAATCGCTTGATCGGTATAAAATTGAAGGTTGGGAAATTGATAGAGAGTTTAAAACAAAAGTCCGGATAAAAAAGCCAAAATCATTTGATATGGCTTTTGAGGACATGGTTTGGTCAACTTTCGCAAACCTTGGATTTGATTTAATGAATAAGGATAGGAATTTCAGGATGCCTTATTCTGATGATTTTACATTAACCCAACAAATAGATGTGTTTGCGGCTGATCAAGAAACAATAATTTTTGTGGAGTGTAAAGCCTGCGAAGGAGAACCAAAAAAAGGGAACTTTAAAGAGGTTATTGAGGCAATTGGCGGTAAAAAGGATGGTATTCATAAGGCAATTCGGATGCTTTTCCCAAATCACAAATTCAAAGTGAAATTTATTCTCGCAACAAACAATTATTACCTCTCAATGCCAGATATTGAAAGGCTTGAAAATTTTGGGATTTTACATTTCGATGAGGAGACTATTCAGTACTATCAAGATCTCACCAAGCACTTAGGTGTATCAGCAAGGTTTCAATTATTGGGGAATCTTTTTGAAGGTCAGGAAATACCAGAGATTCAAAATCAGATTCCCGCCATTGAAGGTAAAATGGGCGGACATACATATTATTCTTTTTCTATCGAACCTGAAAAGCTTTTAAAAATAGGTTATGTCCTACATAGAAATAAGGCTAATAAAAAACTGATGCCGACCTATCAACGCCTCATTAAGAGAACTAGGTTAAATTCAGTACAAGGTTTTGTCGAGGGAGGTGGTTTCTTTCCAAATTCAATTATAGTAAATTTATTGACGGAAGGGAAAAAAATTCGATTTGAGAGAGCAAATACACAAGTGATTGATGCCATCTCTCGGATTGGGATTCTTTTCTTGCCAAAGAAATATAGATCAGCTTTTATAATTGATGGGCAACATCGGCTTTATGGATACGCAAATTCTGAGTATCAAAAAACTAATTCAATACCTGTTGTCGCCTTTGTTAATCTTGACCGAAAAGATCAAGTTCGTTTATTCATGCAAATAAATGAGAATCAGAAACCTGTCCCTAAAAATCTAAGAAACACTTTAAACTCCGATTTACTTTGGGATTCTGATAATCTATCCGATCAAATAAAAGCATTAAAACTTACTATTGCTCAAGAACTTGGAGAAGATAAATCTTCGGCACTTTATGATAAAGTAATTGTTGGGGAGAATCCAAAAACAAGTACACGTTGTATAACAATTGACACAATTAAAATTGGGCTAGACAGAAGTAATTTTTTTGGACAGTTTGGCAAAACGTCAATTAAGGAAGATGGTACTTTTTATAAGGGGAACAATGATGAGACTTATGATATTTTGTTTCCTTTTTTAAAGGATTGTTTTCAATACATAAAAGAGTGTCTCCCTGAGGAATGGCAAAAAGGTGAAAAGGATGATGGTTTTTTATCTATAAATGCTGGAATAGAAAACCTTATAAGAGTATTCAATGATATCATTGATCATTTAACTTTTACTGGAAAAATAAAACCAAAATCAGATTCTCTTGACTTTATTCTTTCAGAAGTAAAATATTATTTGGACCCATTAATTGATTACTTCAGAAGTTTATCACCTGAGCAGAAAATAGACCTAAGAAAAAGCTATGGAACAGGGGGTAGAGTTAGATATTGGCGAATTCTTCAAAAAGCAATTAGCGATTCAAGAAAAGATTTTTCACCTAAAGGGTTGACTAAATATTGGAATGATGAGGCAAAAGCTTTTAATGAAGAATCGTTCAAAATGATTCGCGATTTAGAGACACATATGAAGTCGGATTTTAGAAAACAGTTAAAAGTACATCACGGAGATAATTGGTTTAAGGTCGGATTACCTAAAAACGTTTATGATGAATCAATCAAGAGAGCAGCCGACAAAAATTATGAAGCTAAAACAAAATCTGAAGAGGTTGAGCCTTGGGATTGTTTGAACATCATAGATTATCGTAAAATAGCAACTTACGGAAGAAACTGGAGTGAAATTTTTGAAAAATATTATACTAAACCTGGGGAAGAGAAGATTAGTGGAGGAAAAGAGGCTAAAACAGCATGGATGCAAAAACTTGAAAGAATTAGAAATCAAAACGTGCATTCATATAGTGTAAAAGAAGATGAATATGAATTTCTAATTGAGCTTAACGAATGGCTAATAGAGAAAAAAATTGAAACCGATTTGGGATGAAATTATATAGTCCTCGTCCAGGCGTGGATTCAACCTTAGCCCCCCTCCCAGGGAGTAGAATTTAAGTTGAAACTAGGCCTAGATTGCATCCACAGCTTTTCTATTCCCCCACTAGGCTTTTTTTTCACCCCACCTAGGCGTAGTTTGAAAAACAACCCGCTGTTCGGGATTTCCAATCCCGAAACCCCATCTGGGAGTAGATTTTAAGTTAAAACTAACTCTAATCCCGACCGCTGTGCGGGAGCATTTACACTTTTCTATTTCATTTATTCCAAAGGGCCCAAGGGGGTACTTCCCAAGTGGGGGAGGGTACTTCGGAAGTACTCCTCCCCACTTCCGAAGCCCTCGCGTGAACCTTTTTACTCCTCTCTTGAACCTCTGAGGTCCTCGCTTGCACCTTTTTGGCGAACGGTCGGACCTTTTTGCTCAATCAGTTCGACTTTTTGGCGAATTAGTTCGTCTTTTTACTCAGTGAGTTTACCTTTTTGGTGAATTAGTTCTATTTTTTGCTGAAAGCGTTCACCTTTTTGGTCAATTAGTTCAGCTTTTTGGTGAACCAGTTCGACTAGTTGCCGAAATCTTGTCAGGTTTTGCTCAGTGAGTTCGCCTCTTTTGAAAACGCTTTCGCCTATTTGCCGAATTAGTTTACCGATTAAAGAAATTAGTTTGTCTGAAAGATGAACTGTTTCGCCTTTTTGCTGAATTAGTTTACAGAAAAAGGAAACTGGTTTGCCTCAGAGATGAACTGTTTCGTCTTTTTGCCAAGCGATTTCAGCTTTTTGGCGAGTATTTGTCAGGTTTTGCTCAGTGAGTTCACCTTTTTAGTTCAAATCTGTTTTCCTGACTAGGTGTAATCCCAACAATTTTACAGGGACATCTACTTAACTGTTAGCGATTATAAACGGGGGTGAAAAGGAATTAGAATCGAACCCTTTCTTCCTTTGAAACAGGAATGGTCCGAAGACCATTCCAGCCTGATTCAGGGAAATTGGTTTTTGTTACTTTTTGACGACAAAAAGTAAAGAATAGAAAAGCAATTGAAGAGTTCAAGATGGGTTACTACCCCGACTAGGTGTAGTGCCAACAAAGTATGGGGCCTTATACATCTTCTGGTCCAACCTAATATGCAATTCCCTTTCCAATCAGACCCTGAGGCTAAGTCACCCGCTATACTTTTTTATTCCACCCTCTTCCTTGCCCCCCCCACGACTATGCCCTTCCAACCCATTCGTGCATCATAGCTTCCTGCTTCATTTTTCACAAACTCAAAGGATTCCCGGGATTTGGGGTCTTCAAAAAACACGGTAGGCGATTCCGCCTGAAGCGTGGCAATAATCTCCCCATCCTGCAGGACCACCAAACCGCCGTCTTGGATCGCCACTTCCAGGACCAAGCCATCAAAGTCGGGAAAGGTGTAGGCACCCACATAGTTTTCCAAAACGGATTCCGCCACTTCTATGGCCTTTCGGTTGATTTCCTCGGGATAATTCACCGGTTCGGACTTCATCATCTTAGCCAAATCCTCGACGGCTTGGAAAAAGGGCATTTCATCATAATTGGCTAAGAGTACAAAGCCAAAATCGTGGTTTAAATCCCGGTAAACCTGCGCCCGAATCCCCCGGGAACCGCCATCCTTTTGGATGATTCCCTGATGCTGCAAGGCGCTGGCAAAGGGCTCTTGGGAGACGGCATCCAGGAACTTCTTTAAATCGGAAGTGGTCGAAAACAAGCGGGCCGTACGGAACTCATCCCTCGAAATATTAGGCACTTTCACCAACTTGGAATCCTTCAGCACATGGTTCTTGGCCAAATGGGTGATTTGGGAATCTTGGGTATAAAAATGGACTCCGCTATGGTCCATGTGCAAGGGCACAAAGAGTTCATCCACCACACATTGGGCAAAGGGCTTGCCGTAAATCTGGGCCACAATTTCATACAGGAGTTCATACCCCACATTTGAATATTGCGCATCACTGCCCGGTTCAAAAAGCAAGGGTTCCTTTTTGGCCAGTGCGATGATTTCGGTGGGTGTCAGGTCGATTTCCTCTCCTTCCAAATGAGTTAACTCTCGCGGTAATCCGGATCGATGATCCAAGAGCATTTGCAGCGTGATTTGGTCGCCTTGGGGAAACTCGTCAATAAAAGCATCCAGGGTCTGGTCCATGGATAAGTTACCCTCCGATTCCAATTGCACCAAGAGATAATGGGTCATCAGTTTCGAAACAGAGTGGATATCGAATTGGGATTCCGTAGTCACTAAGGTGGAACTGGTATCTCCCTGAAGATTGTAGGCTTGATGGAGGATCACTTCATCCCCTTGGTAGGCCAGCACGACTCCATTGAACTGCTTCAAGGCTGTCAGTTTGGAAAAATAGGTGTCCACTGAATCCCGAACTCCAGATCCTTCGGAGGCTATTCCTTGATCTTCAGCCGTATTTCTTTGCCCGCAGGCCATTCCCATCAACAGGATAAACAGAAATCCTAGGTACCGCATATGCTTTAATTTTGTGCAAAGAAGGAGCATTCGTGGCTGATAAAATTGTAAAAATGGAAACCTACACATGCCGCAGCATAAATTCGGGCAGCTTATTGAAGAAATGCAGGGGCTGAACCCCGCAAACTTTCTTGAAATCGTTGATAAAATGGGGTTGGTCAAAATAGCCGTACAAATACCCCAATTCGGTCAGGGAAATTTCAGGATTGCTTGCTTTGTACTTGACTAAATCCAAAATGCGGACGGTGATGATGAACTTTTTTAAGGGATAGAGCACCTCTTTCCTGAATACTTTGCCCAAATATTGGCGGGAACGGCCAAACCGATGGCTGACTTCGCTTACCGAAACCTTGCCCTGATGTTCATACACATAGTCACATATTTCCCGGGCCAAGCTCATCGATGGAGATGTTTCCACCGAATGCGATGCCATAAAGCCCTCTGCCAATTGGAAGCGTTCCGCCAGGGAAGAAGCCTCAAACAAGGCTTTCCATAAATTCCCCAGCTTTTCGTTTTCGATATCGAGGATCCCGGTTCCGTTTAACTCCGAAAAAAAATGCCCATTGGCCCAAGGTTGTACCTTGATTGTAAAAAAGGTGAGTTCATCCTCCACTTCAATGCGATAGGGGGGCTGCAAATCATGGATAGTAAATACCTGGTGATGGATGGGCAAGACCGTAGCTTTTGGACCATAGCATAAAGCACCCTTGGCTTCTTTGAAAAAGACCAAATCATAGCAGCAATCATCGATTACCGGAATGCTGTGAAATCTGGAACCCTTTTCTAGGTGGATGTAATAACACTCCTTAAAAAGGGCATTGAAGGGTTTCTCTGGATGATAATTTTGAATGACCAAAGCGGCAATAGTGGAGTTGCGCCTTAAAAATACCGAAAGTTGCCCAATTCAATACTCCTCCTTCATTTGGTACGACTCCCAGCTTAAGTGTAGTCACGACAAAGTACGGGAGCTATCTACTCTGCTGTTCGGGATTTGCAATCCCGAACCCCTATCAGAGGATTTTTAATCTTTATTTTCACTTGTCCCTTCAAAAATCCCGGTGTTTCCCCTTTCCAAAATTAGTTGCAGTTCAGACAAAACCCTCGGATCTCGATCGGCCACATTGATTGATTCGTAGGGATCATTGACCTCATCATAGAGTTCGTATTTAGGTTGAGCTTCCCTGAAATAGCGCGTCAATCGGTAGTTTGCTGTCCGGACGGAATTGCCTTGATTGAAATAGCTGTAGGCGGTATTTCTCCAGGTTTCCAGATTCGGATTCTTCATCAAATCCAAGAGGCTTTTCCCATCCAAATCCCGGTCAGGCTCTTCTCCGATCAACTCCATCAGGGTGGGATAGATATCCACCGAGCTTACGATTTGCTGGATTTCAGTGGCTGCCATTCCGGGAGCTTTGATCATCAGTACCGAATGCAATGACCGATCAAACAAGGTGTGTTTTCCCCAAACCAACTGATCCCCCAAATGCCATCCATGGTCTCCCCAGATGACTACAAGGGTGTTTTCAGCCAAGCCCAAGCGCTCCAGTTCCTCCAGAACCTTCCCTATCTGTGCATCCACATAACTTACAGAAGCAAGGTAGGCATGTCGGAGTTTTCGGGCATAGGAATCCGAAAGTGCATGATCCAGACTCGCTTTTTCCTCACCTAAAGCATATTGGTTGAATTCCCCGCTTTCGATCAGGCTCGCCTTGCTGGATCCCTGGGGAATGGCCGCAAAGGGAGCCAGGGGAATAATGGACTCCGTGTATAAATCCCAATATTTTTTGGGAGCAGTAAAGGGAAGATGGGGCTTGAAAAACCCAACTCCCAAGAAAAATGGCTGGTTTTTTTCTTTCAGTTCCTGAAGTTTGGCCATAGCCAGATTAGCAGATAATCCATCTGCATATCCTTCGTCTGGGACATCGGCCATTTCGTAAGGTTTTACCTGCTTGTTTCTGTCGGTTCGGTTGCTTCCATCCGCATAGCCAAAAAACGCATTGTGACCTGTTTCCCATTTTCCGGGATCAAAAATCATTTCATCCCAGCTCCCCGGTAGTTCGATCAAATCACTTTTGGGTTCCTCGTATTCATAGACATAGCCATCCGGATGATGGGAAATTTTTCCAATTCCCACCGTATAAAAACCCTTTTCCCGAAGGTTTTGAATAAATGTTTTGGGGCGTTGGTCTTTGGGCTTTTTCGCCAGCTGGTGTACGGCTGCCATATTGCCCAGTTCTACCTTGGATTTTGGGAGTTTTCCCACCAGCATGCTGTATCTGGAAGCTCCGCAGGTGGGCACTGTGACATAATGGTTTTTGAAAACCGAACTTTGAACTGCAAACCGGTCCAAATGAGGAGTGATGGCATAGCTTTGCCCATAAGCCCCCAGTTCTGGTCGGAGGTCATCCACTGCAATAAAGAGGATATTGGGTTGCTTGGGGCTGACATTTTGAGAAAAAACCTCGGAAAAAGCCAAGAGACAAAAAGAGACAATCAGGCTCAGATGGAGCATATAAAGGGGGAGATTTTTCCGGTTCATTTGCTTGTTTTCAATGGATACAGCAACTCGATCTTATAGAAAAGGAGGATCCCAAGGATGTTAAAATATAGCTTAATTTCCTGCAATAGTAAAACTCCGTATCGATGCGCAAATAGAATCTGACTTAGAAGCCCCCCTATGGGAGAGGCATGTTAATTGGGATTAAGCATAGATTGGAACTATTCCTTTTTATCCAACCGAATTTGCAATTCACAGGTGAGTTAGATTCAAAAATTACTTAAATGTGCTATGGCTAATTTTTCCACAGCTAAAGCGGACTCTTGCTTAGGGTTTATTTAGGGTAAATTGATATTTTGTTTATTTCAAAGCTATATAAACCCTATACTATAGTTAGCTAAAAACTAAAGATACTATTCAATTAACTTGAGAATGCTTTCATTACCCTACGGCTGCAGAGGATGGACTTGGATTGGATGGGTCTTCGATAGGAATCAGAAGCAATTCCAAGTCTGAAAGGAGATCCTTCAGTTGTATCCCGGACTAGGCCTAAATTGATAGAAGGCTTATTCTTTTTCCAAAAGGGATATGCTATGAAAAACCGTATTCAAGTTCCTTTATAACAAAAGCCAAAAAATCCTTCTCGACTAATTCACAAGTATCATAAAATCAATCCCTAGCAGAAAGTTTCCTTTTTCATGAGCTCTGTTTATATTCAGCTTTACTTTTTCTAAACAAACCAGCCTATGAATCCCAAAAACCCCAATCTCTGGGTTTGGTTTATCGCACTTATTGGAGCATTGCTCTACATCCAAACACTTGGCTATGGATACTCTGCGGATGACGGTATCTATGCCTATTTCAATCGGGTGACGCAAAAAGGATTGGAGGAATTGGACCGAGCTCTTTCGCTATGGCTCTATGAACTTCATTTCTCAGGGGGAATCCAATACCAGCATCTATAGACCCTTTACCTTACTGACATTCGCCTTGGAGTATGCGGTTTTTGGAGAATTTGAGGCTAGCCATGGACATGCGATCAATGTCATTCTCTATTTTATTGCTTTGGGAGTGGTTGGCCTCTTTTTGCAGGAACTGGCCAAACTCAAATCCATCCCGACTTGGGTTCCTCTGATGGCTTTGGCTATTTATGCATTGCATCCTATTCATACTGAGGTAGTGGCCTCTGTTAAAAGCAGGGATACCCTACTGGCTACCACCTTTGCCTTTTCGGCCATTTTGATCTGGCTCCGGTCCCGGGAAAAGATATCCGTTCCCGTTTGGACCCTGATTTTGGCTTTGTTTTTCCTTTCCCTGATTTCCAAAGAGGAAAGTTTGCCGCTATTGGCTTTGGTGGGGCTGGTTTCCTGGTTCTTTTTGAAAAGGAATGTTTGGGAATCGGTGCAATCGGTACTGCCATTTTTGATTCCCACGGCTCTTTATTTGGGGCTCAGGGCATTGTTTTTGGATTCAGTAGATGAAAGCTATTCCTCACAGATCAATTCGGTGCTTTTTGCAGCAGAAGGAGGGGAGCGATTGGCTACCAACCTGTATTTCTATCTGCTCTATCTGAAGCTTCTTGTTTTTCCTCATCCGCTTTCCTGGGATTATTCCTTCTCCCAATTGACTATACAGAGTTTTTCCAATCCATTTGTTTGGCTCAGCTTGGGGGTTTTTGTATTCCTAGGGTATGTGGCGTTCAAAGGCTTTAAAAGCAGAAACCTAATCAGCTTCGGAATTTTATTTTACCTGACATCCTTTTCCATTTTTGCCAACCTAACTACCTCTCTGACAATTGGAGCCAATATTGGAGAGCGCTTTCTGTTTATTCCTTCCTTGGCTTTTTCCTTCTTGGTGGCTTGGGGGATGTATCAATTTGCCAATTTAAAATGGAAGAAAAATCCTGCATTATATGCCTTCTTGATCATTTGTCCGGTTTTGGTTGCTTTTACCTGGAAGACCCTGGACCGAAGCAAGGTTTGGGAAGATAATATGAGCTTGACTGCATCGGGGATCAAAACCGCGCCAAATAGCTGGAGAGCGCATATGATGCATGCCGAAGAACTCAGGTTAAAGGGAAAAGAGCTGGAAAAAACCAGCCCGGATTCGGCCCGTCCATATTTTGAAAAGTCTGTGGTTCATTATGACAGGAGTTTTGAAATCCTGGGGCCAAATCCTCCGGTTTCCCAATATTACAATACACTTGCCGAGTCCCTGATTGGAATTGGGGATTCAGTGAGAGCCAAGAAGGTGTTGAAACTAAGCACCCAGAAAGCACCCAGGTTTCATTATGCTTGGTTTAAACTTGCCATATTGGAATTTGTGGAAGGGAACTACGGGGAAGCAAAAAATCTCTATCTCCAGTCGCTCAAGGCAGAAAACCCGGAATACTTTGCTACTTATAAAAACCTGGCTCAATGCTATCTCAAGCTAAATCAAAATAGGGAAGCCATTGCCAATTTTGAAAAAGCTTTGGAATATCAGAAAGACGAGGAAATCAATAAAATTTTGGCATACCTCTACACTGAGGAGGGAATGACAGAAAGAGCGGAAGCATTGGTAGGTGGGGATTCCACTTTCAATGTCCAGGAAACTGCCTTTTTACTTCGCTTACAATCCGGAAATGAGGCCTTTGAAAGAAGGGATTATTCCGAGGCAGCTGCTAAATACCAAGAGGTGGAGAGCCAAATACATGACTTTGGAGGACTTGAAAAGTATCCCTTTTTCTATGAGGCCTTTGGGAAGTCCCTGCTGGAAACTGGCGACACGCTAGGTGCAAAAGCGAAATTTCTCAAGGCGTTTCAGGCAAACCCAAACAATGCCATGGTCTTGACCAATTTAGGGGTCATTGCTTATTTTAAGGAGAAAAAATACACGGATGCGGAAAGGTATTTTAGACAGGCCATTACCAACAATCCGGAGGATCCTTTTACTGCAAGAATGAATTTGGGGACAGTCCTATTGATTCAAAGAAAGGAAAAAGATGCAGTTCAAGTCTTAGAAGATGCTTTGAATTATGGATCCAGCAAAGCCCTGCTCTCCAATCTTTACCTGGTACACAAATCCTTAGGCAATACCGAAAAAATGAACCATTACCTCCAGCTTTTGAGGCAGTGATCCTTTGGATATTCTTCCCTTTTATTCTCAGCCCATTCTACCTAAATCCAGACAATCTTTTTTATCTTAAATCTATGAAGTGGATTCTCCCTTTGCCCGAATAGCTGGGGCTGAATCTCAAAAAAACAAACCTTGATCCTATGCCTTCCCACAAAACAACCTTTCAATTTATCAGCGAACCCAGAGATGTGAATTTCGGTGGAAATGTACACGGTGGGACCGTGATGAAGTGGATTGACCAAGCTGCTTATACCTGTGCAAGAAACTGGGCCGAGAGCTATTGCGTGACCGTCTATGTGGGAGGGATCCGTTTTTACAAACCCATTGGGATAGGGGAAGTCATCAAGATCGATTCACAGGTCATTTATACCGGGAGTTCCAGCATCCACATTATGGTGGAGGTGTATTCCCGGAATTTTGATACCAAGAAGTTCGAGAAAAAGACGCATTGCATTATCATTTTCGTGGCCGTGGACGAAAAGGGGAATCCCAAAAAAGTAAAACCTTGGGTGCCTAAAACCGATCAGGAAAAGAAGCTCCAAGAGTATGCGCTCAAGTTGAAAACCCTCCGGGAAGAAATCCACGAGGAGATGCGGCCGTTTTTTAATGAATGAGGATTATGAGCTATGATTTTTAACCACGAATTGTTTTGACAGGTGTTTATTTGAAGCAAGAATTGGTCTACACCAAAATAATGTAGTTGAGTTTGGATCTTGTTCTTTTTTCCCGAAAAATCGGGACAGGCATTGGCAAAAAAAGAAACAAAAAGCCAAGCTGCACCCCGATAGGTATTGGGGTTCCGCGCAGAGCCCAGCCCACTGCACTTTTCAAACCACTGATTCTCGCAGTGAATTTAAACCTTACTTTTCAGGTAGTCAGAAAGCCGGAGCGTAAGCGCAACCAAAGTCAAGGTTGGATTGGCCGCTCCTCCGGTAGAAAAACAAGAAGCTCCTGCTATGTAGAGATTGCTGATTCCATGAACCTTGCAGTTGGCGTCCACCACTCCTTGGCCCGGGTCCTCATGCATCCGGGTCGTGCCCATGTGGTGCCATCCTCCGCCTAAGATGGAGGGCCATTCATCATTGGTATCATCCTGCAGCCAATCGATTACCCTCACTCTTCCAAGTCCGGAAATTCCTAGTTGCTGTCCGATCAGGTCATACAATTTCCGGATACTACGTTTTTCCAGAGGCGTCAGTTCCCAGTTTAGAATTACCCGTGGCATGCCTAATTCATCCCTTTCTTGGTCGAGGGTAACTCGGGAGTTTGGATTGGGGGCCTGCTCCATTCGGGTAAAGAGGTTGAATCGAGCATACTTTTTCAGATCTGATTCCGAAGGACCCTTTTCGCTGAAATTCTTTTCACGGTTTTCCCATTTTTCCACGGAGGCTTTTGCATCATCGGAAAAGGTGTCAATAAAGGCCGGAGGTCTGCTTCCTGTAAATGGGGAAAGGGAAGCGGTACCGTTGAGGATTTTTGACTCTTCCTGCATTTGCTTGGTCACCGCAAGTTCCGCACGCATCTTTACGGTGAAAAATTCCCACATATACAGCTTCAATGCAGCTTCTTGGGTTAAAAACAGATCCCCTGAATCCACTTCTAAATGCTCCATAAAATAGCGGCCGACCTGATCGTGATCATTACCCAAACCGTTCTTTGCTATGGAATTTGAGGCTAAAAGAAGCCGTGCATTTTGGATGGAAGAGCAGGCCAGGACCACTGTTTTAGCCCGAACGATATGTTCTTTTCCTGCCAGATTTTTGACTTTTAGTTCTTTTACGCTTTGGACCTGTTCATCTGCAATGATTTCAGTGACATTTGCATAAGAGTATAAATGGATATTTTTTGATTTGAGGATTTCCTCTTTGTACTTGGACCCAAATCGGGTAGGAGGACTAAACTGCCACACCTTGTTCCAGATCACCTGATTATCAAAGGGAAGGGGCACCAAGCTGTCATCCTTCTTTTTCCAGTAATCCAGATTGTATTGATAGGGCCCTAAATCCAGGATTTTTTGTGCCCGCTCGTAAAAAGGATCCAAGTCTGCTCTTTTGATGGGCCAACCGCTGTGAGGCACCCAATCTCTTTTTTCAAAATCTATGGGATCAAAGTCAGAACAGAAGCCCGACCAATGTCCCGTGGTCCCCCCGAAATAATGAAGACGGGCTGATTGGAGGGGGAAATACCGCTGTCCGGTGGTTTTTCCTCTGTATAGGTCCTGAATTTCGGTTTCTACTTGAAAGCCTCCTCCTTCCAGTAGGATTACGTTCTTGCCGGAATTGTTCCATTCCAAAGCCAGGCTGATCCCAGCTGCTCCGGCTCCCACAATACAAATATCGCCCTCGAGAATTGATCCGGTTTCAATTGTTCTTGCGTCGGTATGCATGGTAGATTAGTCTTGGGAGCTTGTTTGTGAAAGAGAAAACAGAGCACATTGACGTGCCTCGGTGATGGAGATGATCCAACCATTAATCTTGATGGTCCGGCCATTTTGAAAATCCCCTGCAACCTGGCTTTGTATAGCCTCTTGAATGAATTGGATATCGGAAGTGGATTTGATTTCATTTCCTAGGCTATCCCGTAAAAGCAATTTCTGAAGGGTTTCCAACTTATCTTCCTCCGGCCTGATCTGCCGGTAAGCACTACCAATTTCATGGAGGGTCGTGGAATCACAAAATTGAATCAATGTGCCTGGAAGGGATAAGGTGCTGGTCAGTTTGGGATCCGGTTTTGAACATGCAGTATGCAAAAGCGGAAATGCCGTCACAGACAATAAGGAGATTTTCAGAAAGGATCTTCGGTCAATCATTAGGGAGAGGGGTGATTTAATTGAGAAGATTTTAAAAATGTAAAATATTTATGAAGAAAAAAATGGGATTTATTTAAACAGATTTCGAGAGGTGGGCCTCCATGTCTCATCAAAGATCCCGAGCGAGACTGCCAGCTGCTACTTGCCTACTGTTTACTTTGACCTGAGCGAAGTCGAAGGTTCAACTCCTCCACAAATAGGGAAACAAAATATAGCCAGCAGCTCCTACTATGGCATTGATGGCCAAAAGGCTAATCAGTTTATCTGCACTGACCGACCAGTCCAATCCATCGAGGGCATTTTTGGAAATCCGAATGGCCATCAACAAAATCGGAATGATCACCGGGAAACTCAAAATCGCCATTAAGGTAGCATTGTTTCCGGCTTTGGAAGCAATCCCCGACACCATGGTCAGGCTGGCCGAAAATCCCATGGCACCCAAAATCAAATTCAATAAAAACAGTCCCTGATCCTGTACGGGATTTCCCAAGATCACCGAGAACACTCCATAGCCCAAAAGGGCCAAAATCAGGGTCAAGCCTGTGTTATAAATGATTTTCGAAAGGATAATTGCCTCGGGTGAAGCGATCATGTAATAGTAGAGTTGCCTTCCCTGATGCTCCTGAACAAAACTTTTAGCCACCGCATTGACCGCCGAAAAAAGAATGATGATCCAGTAAAGGGCATTCCAGGTGGGAACGGAAAGGTTTCCCATTTTGGCACCCACACTGAGGTAGGTGATAAATACCGCCGAAACCACATAGAGCAAAATCCCATTAAGGGCATACTTTTGTCTCCACTCCAGCGTGATTTCTTTTCGGATCAAAAAGGAAATTTCCTTGAACATGGCCCAAAGATAGGGGATGGAAAATTAATGTGGAGCTTTTCTGTGATGGGTGCCCTGTTCAAATCCATAGACCAGTTGGATCAACTTGGGCTCATCAAACATTCTTCCCAGAAACTGCAAACCAGCCGGCAGGTTTCCACTGACAAAACCCATTGGAACCGTAAATGCCGGTTGCCCGGTATGGGGAGCGATAATCTGGGAATTGTCCCCTTTGTATTCCTCCTGAAAATGGTCAATTCTGGCCGCTGGGTGATTCCAGCTCGGATAGACTAAAGCATCCAAATTCAATGAATCCATCACATGCTCAATTGCTTCTCGAAAAGCAATTCGTCTAAGGTCTGTAAAAGCATCTCCGCAAGGGATTTCAGATTCTTCCCATCTTCCCTCGTTGGTCAGAAAGAGATCTATGCGTGACCGGGTATAGTCCGATTTGGTGCCTATACGAATTACATCCTCCAGAGTCGAAACTGTGTCCCGTTTGACATAGGTGGCCAAAAAGTCTTCCAGATCCTGTCGGAAACTGGCGCACCATTGATTTTGACGGAGCTCCTGGAAATTGGCTACTTCCACCGAATCCACAATGACGGCTCCCAAACCTTCCATATCTTTCAAGGCCTGATTGAAAAGTGCGGAGATTTCCGGATTGGGATCGTTTTCACTTAAAGTTCGGAATACTCCAATTCTTGCATTTTCCAATCCATCTTTCTTTAAGAAAGCGGTATAACTAGTGGGAATTTTCCCTTCAGAATGCCGGGTGATGGGATCTTTTGCATCATATCCTGCTATAACATCCAGCATCCGGGTGGCATCTTCCACGGTTCTGCACATAGGGCCAACTACGTCGTTTCTCAGATAAAGCGGGACGATCCCTTCTCTACTGATCAAGCCTAAGGTGGTTCTGAACCCTACCAAGGAATTGTGAGAGGATGGGCCCCGGATAGAATTTCCGGTATCAGTCCCCAGACCCACAGTTCCCAGGTTTGCAGCAACAGCAGCTCCGGTTCCCCCACTGGATCCGGCAGGGACGTGCTCCAAATTGTAAGGGTTATGCGTGGTTCCTTTGGTGGAGCTTTCGGAATGCATGGGACTGAATGCCCACTCTGCCATATTGGATTTAGCCAAGACGATCGCTCCGGCTTCTTTCAATTTCTGAATGATAAAGGCATCGCTTTCGGGGAAAAAGTCAGCCAAGGCCAAGGCTCCAGCTGTGGTAGGTAGGCCAAGGGTATTGATGTTGTCCTTGACGATGACCGGGATGCCGTGGAGGGGTCTCAGTTTTCCCGTTTGGGCAAATTCATTGTCCAGTTTTCGGGCATCTTCCAATGCCTGGGGATTGATTTCGGAGATGGAATTGATCGCGGAATCTTTGCTTTGGATCCGGTCTAGGTAGGCCTGAACCAATTCTTCCGCATTGTAATCACCTTCCGTGTAGGCTTGGTGGATTTCCGCAATGGTCAATTCTTCCAGAGATATTACTTTCTTTTCCGAACAGGAAAAATGCAAAGCGAAAAAAAGAGTGAAATAGAGCCAATTCTTCATTCAGGAAATTAGAATAATTCCTTGGTTTGGTGAAATATTCTTTTTTTAGAGTCAAAATGGAATATTCAAATCAATCTTTTTTTGATTTTTTTATCCAAAACTGCTCCTCATCAGGCAGGCTGTCTAAATATTCCTGTGTCTGTTTATAGCCTTTATCCAGAATTTGCTTCCATTTTTTATCATCCATAAATCCTACTCCTTTCAGGTTTAGTTCGAAATAATGGGATACCTTGGACTTGGTTACTTCCTGCTTTTGGAGGCTGTTGAGGGTCAGGGAATTGATGATCAAGGAACTTATCCCTGGGATTTTAAAGCGTTTTTTGCCTCTTAATTTGTCCCAGAAAAGTGCCCATCCACTTGGGGTTTCCTCATAATTAACTTTTCTGTCCGGAAGGCCGGAAAGAGAAACCGCAATGATCTTGGACACAGGATAGCGATACATGGGTTCAATGGGAAGATTGTCCATCACTGCTCCATCCACATGCAAATAGTGGTCGATGACTACGGGAGGGAAGACGCCGGGGATGGCAATACTGGCCATGACTTGCTTCCAAATCAACCCTCGCTCATGGATTTTGGCAGAGGCACGGGAGAAGTTGGTGGAAACGCAATAGGATTGAACCCAAATGTCTTCCAAGTCATAATCCCGATACATGTTTTGGGCGAATCTTCGGATTTTTTTCCCGGATAAAAAGGAAACCGAAGGCATGGTCATGTCATTGGAGGTGAGTTTGGATTTGACGGCCAATTGGGTTACCTCCTCGATTTTTTTAAAATCAAAATCAGCAAAGCTCATGGAAATCCCATAAATCGCACCGGCACTGGTTCCTCCCAGAAAATCAATTTCAACTCCCCGCTCTTCCAGGGCCTTCACTACTCCAAGGTGGGCATAACCCTTTGCTCCTCCGCCTCCAAGTACCAAACCAATGGCATTGTTGGTAATGATTCTGCAGAACCTTCGGATGTCCCTCAGGTTGTTTTGCCGTACATGGATATGCAGGTTGACATTTCTGGAATCCAGCCAGCGGTGGGTTCCTTTCGGAAAAGGAGCGTCTTCCTCATGCAATAGCAAAAGGTAGATTTTTTTGTTGAGTATGTTCTTGGAATATAGCTTGAGTTCCTTTTCTATAGGGTGAAGTCTGGAATCCTCCTGAAATCCAGTAGCTAAAATCACCAGATCCGCATAGACCATGCATTGGTGGGACCATTCGGGATGGGTTTCACTGCAAACCAAAATATTGATCCCCTCGTGCTGTTCGAGGGAGTCAAAAAATGCCTGGTCGGCATGTTCTGCCTGGGACTCGAAATCATATACCTGAACCGGGATATGGGATTCCCGGAAATATTTCTCCATATCCACTGTCCAGGGACTGAGATCAAAGTCTGGTTGTAGATTGATCAGGGCAATGTTTTTGGGAGGAGTAGATTGGTTTTTTTGAAAAATATTTCTCCTCAGACGGTTGATTACAAATTGGGTCAGGGAGGTGGCCAGGGAAGGGTTGGCAGCAACCAGAGCGAGATATTCTTCCTGGGTAAATTCCAGTACAACAGACTTTCGAATGGCAAGAACCGAGGCCATTCTCGGTTCCCCTGTGAAGAGGGCAAACTCCCCAACGGGCTCGCCTTCTCCGATATCCCCTAAAATCCTGGTTCCTTTGTCATCTTCCAGGATGGCTCTTAGGCGGCCCGATAGAACGATGTAGAGGACGTTTTCCTTTTCCCCTTGATGGAAGAGATAGGCACCTGTTTCCAGTTCTTTTTTTGAGCCGATCTCAAAAATCTGGTCCAGGGTTTTCTCATCCATTCCTCCAAAAAGCTGGTGGAAAAGTTTGTGGTAATGGGCGTTAAAATTCTGCATACAATGCGCTTATTATCTTGGGTTTATCGGTTATTGCTTCTTTTCTTGAGGGAGGGAATTCTCTGTTAAAATTCCGGATTGGAGATTATTGGTGGGCTGCAGTCACCCATTTGACCACTTCTTCTTTGGGCAGGGCTTCTACCAGATGGCCGTCCTTTCCTTCCATAGTTTCTGCCGCAAAAAGTGAATTGACAATTGCTTCTTCAGTAGCCTCAATCACTGCCAAAAACAGGGAGGTCATGTCGTCATTTCTGAGGTATTCAGCGCTTTCAAGTTGGTTTCTCTCCGCTGAATATGGAGAGCGTAAACCTTCAGAGGTTGAAAAGGCGATCACATAATCTCCTGAGCCGTTTGAGGCGATCCCACCGGTTTTTGCCAAGCCCATCATGGCACGCTTGGCCATGCGTTCCAAATTTCTTTCCAATACCGGGGCGTCCGTCGCAATCACGATCATACAGCTGCCGTCGGATTTTTCGAGGGCATCTTTGAAAGGGTATTTTCCAAGCTTTTGTCCTACCGGTACTCCGGATACTTGAAGATTTCCGCCAAAGTTGGTTTGCACCAATACCCCAATGGTATAGCCTCCCAAGCTTTCGGGCAGCTTTCTTGAGGAGGTTCCGATTCCACCTTTCCAGCCAAAGCACACTGTCCCGGTTCCGGCACCCACATTTCCTTCCATGACGGGTCCTTCTTTGGCGTTTTCAATGGCCTGCATGACTTCCTTTGGGCTGATATGCATTCCCCGGATATCATTGAGAAATCCATCATTGGTTTCCCCTACAACGGCATTCACAGATTGTACTTTTTCATTTCCGGGAAGGGATAGGGTATATCGAACCGCTCCTTCTATTCCAGCTGCAACGGAGAGGGTGTTGGTCAGGATGATGGGGCTTTCCAATGTTCCAAGTTCCTGCACTTGGGTGACTCCGGCGAGTTTCCCGAATCCGTTGCCTACGAAAATGGCAGCAGGCACTTTGTCTTGGAAAATATTTCCCCCATGTGGCAAAATAGCTGTGACTCCTGTCCGGATCTCATCTCCTTGGATTTTGGTAAGATGTCCAACTTTGACTCCCGGTACATCCGTGATAGCATTGAGAGTGCCAGGTTTCAGGATTCCAAAAGGGATACCCAGTTGACGGGGACGGGACTGGGAATAAAGCGAGGTGGACATACACAAAATAGAAATCAGGGTACTATAAAGTAGCTTCATTGCATAGAAATTGAAAAGCCTGAATATAGGATTTTTGTAGAACTTCAAACTAATTCGTATTCCTAAATTGTTCTTTGGAGTGTTCCAGAACCCTTGAAAGAAATTGGTATTTAGTCGGGATGGAAATCTTGACTTATGGTGCATATTTATATTTTCACCAAGTAGTTTTTCTATTTATGGTTATCTTAATCCCCACATTCATTTATTGACCAAATGCTGAAAAAAGAACGCTACGAGGCCTTTATCAATTACTTTTCGGAACACATGCCGGTCGCCGAAACCGAGTTGCAATATGAAAATCCATTCCAGTTGCTAATAGCGGTAGTGCTTTCAGCCCAATGTACCGACAAGCGGATCAATCTGGTGACCCCTGCGTTATTCAGGGATTTTCCAACTCCTGCGCATTTGGCTGCCTCCAATTTTGATGAGCTTTTTCCCTATATCAAGTCAGTTTCTTACCCTAATAATAAAACTAAACATTTGTTGGGGTTGGGGAAAATGCTGGTGGAGGATTTTGGAGGGGAGGTCCCCGAGACTGTGGCAGACTTGATAAAACTGCCTGGCGTAGGTCGAAAAACCGCAAATGTGATCACCTCCGTGGTTTGGAATCAGCCAAATATGGCCGTGGATACCCATGTATTCAGGGTGTCAAGGAGGCTGGGTTTGGTGCCCATGACTGCCAAAACTCCCTTGGAAGTAGAGAAGCATCTTGTAAGGAACATTCCCAAGCAATACATTCATGTGGCACACCATTGGTTGATTCTACATGGGCGCTACATCTGTTTGGCCAGAAAGCCAAAGTGTGAAGAATGTCCCATCACTCCGATTTGTAAGTATTTTGAGAAGCATTACGGGAAGGCCGTAGTTGAAAACAACAAAGACTGATGTGTGGCATTCATCTGATATGGGGAAAAGGTGCCAATGAGGCGAGCATTCAGAAAATGCTTGAAATGAGCCGTCACCGTGGACCGGATCAAGAAGCTTCTTATTCTCCCTGGCCTGGACTTTGGGTGGGGGCCAGCAGACTGAAAATCCTCCATACCGGGCCGGATGCAGATATGCCTTTTTGGTCTCCGGACGGGAGATCTCTTTTGCTTTGGAATGGGGAGATTTACAACTACAAGGAGCTCAGAAGTCTTCTGGTCAAAATGGGAATTGAGTTCATTACCCAGTCCGATACAGAGGTTTTGCTTCATTGGCTTCGCCTTTATGGAACCAATGGTTTGGAAAAAATTGAAGGCATGTTTGTTCTGTTTTTTCTGGATTTGAGTTCCCAGTCCGTTTTGGTAGCACGGGATAAAAATGGGGAAAAGCCGCTCTACTATTCCCAGAATCAGGATGTGTTGGTCATCTCTTCCGAATCCAGGGCAATAGCCGAGTTCGGTGGTAGTCAGTTTGACAAGCGGCAGATCGAGAATTATTATTTTCTTCGCACTCCACTTCAGGGAAAGACCTTTTTTAAGGGAGTGAAGGAGTGGAAGCCGGAGCGTTACAGTGTCATCAAACAACATTCTGCATTCCGATGGGATCAGATTCCTTTTCAGGCCAAGAGAAATGATACTCCCAATCAGAATGGATTTAGAGAAGCTTTGCTTAATTCCATTCAGAAGCAATTTCATGCTGATGTGCCGGTAGGAATGATGCTCAGCGGTGGAATGGACAGCAGTTTACTCTACGCCATGTGGTATAGAGAGAGCGGTATACCCTTGAATGCCTATACCATTCAGCTTGAAGAAAAATACAGGAAGAAATATGAGGACTCTACCTATGCTTCGCGCCTTGTAGAAAAGTTTCCTGCTCATCACCACCTGATCCCAATAAATCAAACAATATTTTTCAATAATTGGGAAGCCTATTTGAACGCGGTGGATTTACCCATTGGGGATTCAGCGGGCTTTTTGACCTGGATGATTGGAAAGGAAGCGAAAAAAGATGTAAAAGTCCTGGTTTCCGGTGCTGGAGCAGATGAGCTTTGGGGAGGCTATCAGCGGCACAGGGCTTTTGACCAGTACCTTGAGCATAAAAACTTTCTGCTGAAATACCGCAAGCTTTTTCAGTCCTTGCCATTAGGGAGGGGATGGAAGAAATTTTTCAATGCTCTGGATTCCAATCCTCGAAAGACCTTTTTGAATTTCTCCGCCTTGGAACCTGTATCTGAGGATATGTATTCGGATTATGAACGGGTATTTGATACCAATTTGCCTTGGTATAAGCAGATGCTGGATTTTGACCGTAAGGTCTATTTGGTTCAAGATGTATTGAAAATCCAGGATAATGCCCTGATGGCTCATGGTCTGGAAGGAAGAAGTCCCTATTTGGATCAGGAGATGATTGATCTCTGGGAGCAGGTAAGGGATGAAGAGCAGCTCAAGGGCAAACCCTGGATCAAGTCTTGCCTGAATGATCTGCAATTGGGTTGGTTGGCCAAGAGAAAAAAGATGGGCTTTGGATTGCCTCTGGCAGAGTGGTTTGCAGAAAAGGGTGAATTTTCAAAGCGGGTTTTTTCTGCCTTGGAAGAGTTTCAGGAAGAGTATGGGGACTATTTTCCATCGGAAATGAAAGCCTTATTGACGGATAAGGATACAGCCGGGAAGTATCATTTTTTAACCCTTTATAATCTGTTTCTTTTGGCAGAATGGGTGAAATCGCAAAAGTTATGAAGGTCATTTATATCCATCAGTATTTTCGAACCCCTCAGGAAGGCGGGGCGGTCAGGTCTTATCATCTGGCAAAAGGAATGGTGGATGCAGGAATAGAGGTGGAGGTGATTACCGGAGGAAATTCCAGGGTTTATGATCAGCGATGGATTGATGGAATCAAGGTGCACTACTTGCCTGTGGCCTATCATCAGGGATTTGGTTTTGGGAAAAGGATATTTGCTTTTCTGAGCTTCGTACAAAAAGCCAAGCGATTGCTTCCCAAACTTGGGCGACCGGATTTGCTCTACATCACCTCTACTCCCTTGACTACCGGGCTCATAGGTCTGTGGGCAAAACGGAAATTGGCTGTCCCCTATATTTTTGAGGTGAGGGATCTATGGCCTGAGGCACCTATTCAGGTCGGGGCTATCAGGAACTCCCTCTTAAAAAATTACCTGTACCGTCTGGAAGCCAGAATTTATACAAATGCGCTGAGCATAGTGGCTCTTTCCCCAGGAATAGCAGCATATATCCGCAAAGTGAATCCTCGTTTTCAGATCAGTCTGATTCCCAATTTTTCGGATTTGGAAAGGTTTTACCCTCAGGCAAAAGACCCGAAACTTTTGGCCAAATATGGATTGGAGGAACGGTTGACCATTGCCTATACCGGGGCGATCGGACAGGTCAATGCGGTGGAAGAGCTTTTGGATCTGGCCGAATTGAGCAAGGAAAAAGGGAAAAACTGGCAGTTTCTGATCATGGGAGAAGGCAGCCATGCGGAAGCACTTCGAAAATCGGCTGAAGAAAGAGGTTTGCAGAAAGTAAAATTCCAGCCCTTTGGACCTAAGAAAATGGTAAACGAGGTGCTGGGCTTGGCTGATTTTGCCTGGATATCCTTTGCTCATTTTCCAGTATTAAAGACCAACAGCCCCAATAAGTTTTTTGATGCACTTGCGGCGGGAAAGGCAATTTTGGTCAACCATAAAGGATGGGTATTCCAACTCGTGAAAGAGCATCATCTCGGAGTATCCTGTCTTCCGGGACAAATGAACCAAACATTGGAAATCTTGGAATCACTGGAATCCAATCCAATGGAAATTCAAAAAATGCAGGCCAATTCCCGAGCCTTGGCAGAGACTCATTTCAATAAAGAGCAGGCGGTCAGAAGATTGCTTCATCTGCTGAATCCCGGAAAGTTTCCTCCTACTGCGGGGGACGAGGTCTATATCCTGACTGCCTGAAAATTTGTTCTGCATCCGGATTTGCCATGAGTTCGGGAAGTCCTACGTCTTGATTTATTCTATAATCATCCACAATATTCCAGCCCAGCCATCTGCCTAACCTTCCGGGAGCTTTGGTACTGATGGCGTCCGTAAAAGGGGCTTCGCCTATATACTTTCGGATTTCGAATGGATTGGTCTCGTAGATCAGTTCATTTTCAACAAAATGAGACCAAATGTATTCTTCGTTGGCATAGGATTCGGATATTTCATCTGGGGTATAGCCTATGATGTACTGATCGGAGGTACACGGGAGTATGGCTTTGGTGAAATGATAAGCCTTGCCATAATAAATCATCTCCGCCAAAAGGGTGTTGTCATTGGGGTCGGTTTGGTTGAAACCGGAAGAAATAGCCGTGACAATCATCGGTACGATGTAGGGCCTGTCGTAGCGCTCCGCCATATACCTGGCCAGATCCGGCTGGAATTCATGGGTTGGGGGAAGAAAATAGTCCAGTCCTATGACAATAAGGTCTTCTGTAACCACCAAATCGGAATTGAAACCTGACACGAAAGTATAGACTTGTGGGGCCTGAAATTCAGGGAAATAATATTTGATGTATTTAAAGGCGTTTTCCAGATCATTTTGAATATCCGAAATGTCTGTAAATTCCAATTTTACCGAATCATAGAGTACCCTCATTGCCGAATCCTGATGTGCCAAAAGCAACTCATTGGCCAGGGTGTCGAGGCTTGGATAGAGTTCTGCCTGAAGGTAAGTTTTTGTGAAATCCGGATACTTTTCGAAGAGATGTAGAAAATCCTTTTGGCTTTTTGCCCCGAAAAATTCATCCTCAAGCCGAACTACCTCAAGATTGAGAGGTTGGTCCAGGATGGCCTCATCCAGTTCACAGGTTTCTTCTTTTTTACTGCAGGAAAAAACAAAGAATAAGAGTGATAAAATGAATGAAAATCGAAGGAGTCTCATGTGTTGGTTAATTTCAGAAACTAAAGTAAGGATTCCCTATGGATTGCACAGGTATTTACAAGTGAATCCCTTTTTTGTTTAGGAGAAACGAAAGCATGCTCCAAAAATTTTTGAAGCCGGGTTCAGGTGTTTTTTGATTCGGCGAGCAACATGTTTTCAATTCCTTTCATCAAGGCGTCGGGATTGAAGGAAATACTATTGATTCCCTGTGCGATCAGGAACTGAGCAAAGTTGGGGTTGTCACTGGGCGCCTGTCCGCAAAGTCCGATTTTTTTACCGGAGTTTTTTGCAGCGTGGATGACTTCGCTGATCATGCTTTTTACGGCAGGGTTGTTTTCGTCGAAGAGGCCGCTGAGGACTTCCGAATCCCGGTCTACTCCAAGAGTTAATTGGGTCAGGTCATTGGAGCCTATGGAGAATCCATCGAATATTTCCGCAAATTCCTTGGCCAGGATGACATTGGAGGGGATCTCTGCCATTACGTAAATCTCTAAGTCCTTTTCTCCTTGTTTGAGGCCAAAGGATTCCATGATCTTGATGACTTTTTTGCCCTCTTCCAGCGTGCGGCAGAATGGGATCATGAGTTTCACATTGTGGAAGCCCATTTCTTCCCTGACCCGTTTCATTGCCTCGCATTCCAGGCGAAAACCTTCCTGATAGCGCTCGTTGTAATACCTGGAAGCCCCTCTAAATCCCAGCATGGGATTTTCTTCCTCCACTTCAAACTGCCGGCCCCCGATGAGATTTGCATATTCGTTGGTTTTGAAATCACTCATCCGGACGATCACATCCTGGGGATAAAAGGCTGCGGCAATCATTCCAATAGATTGGGACAGCTTGTCCACGAAATATTCCTTTTTGTCCTCATAGCCGAAGCAGAGTTCCCGGATTTGCTTTTTGACAGCTTTATCCTTGAGCTTGTCAAAGTGTACTAAAGCCATGGGATGGATCCGGATGCTGTTGTTGATGATAAATTCCATCCGCATCAAGCCAACTCCCCTATTGGGATAAAAGGATAGATTAAAAGCCTGTTCCGGGTCCGCCAGAATCAACATGGGATCGGTTTTGGGCATGGGCATATTTCGGAAGTTGTGCTTTCTGGTTTCCCAGTTCAACTTCCCCTTATAGACTTTCCCTGTCTTTCCACCTGAATTATCCAAAGTGATCAGATCCCCGGTTTTGAGGAGGGAAGTGGCATTTTCAGCCCCCACGACTGCAAGGGCTCCAACTTCCCTAGCGACGATTGCGGCATGGCTGGTACGTCCTCCTTTGGCGGTGATGATGGCTCCAGCTTTTTTCATAATGGGATCCCAATCCGGGTTGGTCACTTCAGTAACTAGAATTTCCCCTTTTTTAAGGAGTTGTGCTTCTTGGGGAGATTGGAGTACCCGTACTTTTCCCGAAATAATCCCAGATCCAATAGAATTACCTCGCACTATTTCTTCGCCCTTTTCCTTGAGCAAATATTCCATAACAAGGAAGGGGTCCCGTTCGGAATGAATGGTTTCGGGCCTTGCCTGCACGATGTAGAGCTTTTCGCTTTTTCCATCCTTTGCCCATTCTATGTCCATGGGAACTCCATAATGCTCTTCAATCAAAATAGCCCAATCGGCAAGTTCTGTTATTTCTTCATCATTCAGGACGAACTGACGCTGTTTTTGAATAGGAGTTGGGGTATTTTTGACCCCGCCAGTTTTGGAATAGATCAGGGTTTGGGTTTTGGAGCCGGTTTTTTTGGAAAGTATGGCTCTTTGTTTCTTTCTCAGGCCTGGTTTATAAACCAAAAATTCATCCGGGATTACTTTTCCCTGAACGATATTTTCCCCCAGCCCCCAACAGCCAGTGATCAGGACCACCTCTTTGAATCCTGATTCCGGCTCGATGGAAAAACAAACACCGCTGCTGGCTAAATCCGCCCGGACCATGACTTGAACTCCTACAGATAAGGCAATTTCAATTTTATCGAAACCTTTGTCGATTCTGTATTTGATTGCCCGTGCGTTGTAAAGAGAAGCAAAACAGGAACTGACAGCATGAAGCAAGGCCTTCTCTCCTTGAATATTGAGAAAGGATTCATGTAGTCCTGCGAAACTGGCACCGGGAAGGTCCTCGGCTGTAGCGCTGCTTCGGACTGCCAAATCAGGCTTGAATCCATTGGATTTCTCTAATTCAGCATGTGCCTTTCGGATTTCCTTTATAAGTTGTTCGGGAATATTTCCACTCAGGATTTTCTTTTTAATCCCATTGGAAATCGAAAGAAGATTTGAGTAATTGACTTTGTCGAGTTTGTCCAGCTTTTCCTGTATCACTTCCGCAAGCCTGTTTTCTTCAATAAAAAGTCTGTAAGCGTCCGCAGTAAGTGCAAATCCATCGGGGATTCGTATGCCTTTTGGGGTCAAATTTTGATACATTTCACCCAAAGAGGCGTTTTTTCCTCCGACTAAGGGCAGATCTTTAATCCCTACCTGCGAAAATTTTTTGATCAAGGCTTCCATGATTTTTGAATGTATACAAAAGTTAAGGAATGATTTTCTTATAACTGAAAGGAATTATTCATTCTTCTTTTGTTTAGAGTCAAAACAAAATTCTGAATTAGTCTTCTGCTTTAGTATTGTAGTAAATAAAGAGGAGAGAAGGCAAAACAATTATGTATATATGACTATACCTATAAAAATTGTACTTGATTGATATTTAAGAGAGTTTTTTTAAAAAAAAGAATATTGAATCTAACAAGTAGAGCCCGGAAATTAGGTGATAAAAATCACTTTTTTCTGCAATTCTTGTCAACTTTTAGTTCCGTTGGTGCCTCTACATTTGATCTATCAAAAGGAAAAAACCAAACCTTTAAACGTTATGAAAAGGTCAAATCTAATAGGAAACCTGATACTTATGGGACTGTTGCTATTCCTTGGTCTACAGGTTCAAGCACAACAAACATTCAAGCTTTCTGGAGTTCCTGAGATAAAAGTCTCCGGTACATCTACCATCCATGACTGGCACATGGTTGCAAAAGATGGAATTAAAGGCCAGGCAAGTGTAAGTCTGGAAAACAACAAGATCTCCGGGATTCAATCCTTGGTGCTGGAAGTGCCGGTAAAGAGTCTGAAAAGCGGTAAGTCCTCTATGGACAAAAATGCTTACGAGGCCCTTGTTATGGAAAAATTTCCAGTGATCCGGTTTCAACTCCTTGAGGTCAACCAAATCACAGGCGATCTCATCAAAGCCAAAGGTAAGTTGACGATATCCGGCACTTCTCGGGATATCACAATGGATGTTCGCTATAAATTGACAGGGAACACGGTACAGTTTACAGGAACCCATCCCATAAAATTCACACAGTTTTCATTGGATCCGCCTACTGCGGTATTCAATACCATAAAAACCGGGGATGAACTCAACATCTCCTTCAATACCACATTTTCCCAAGAAATTAATCCTTAATTCAAATTAGCTATGAAAAAGCATCTAACATGGTTAAGTGCTGGAGCATTTGTGCTCGCATCTTTGACCTCCGGGGCGGTTTTTGCCCAGGATCAGGAAACCGACCTTCAGTATTTTAGACAAAACAGCAAAGAAGGTCTGAATGTATTCGAAACTCCAAAAGAGGCAAAAGGTACTTTCGAGAAAGTAAAAGTAGTAGTAGGGGGTGATTTTGCACTGCAATTCCAGTCTATCAACCACTCCAATGCATTGAACAATCTGGTGGATCTGGGTTCTAATATCAACCTTCCAACTGCCAACTTGAATATCAATACCCAATTGGCTGATGGATTGAGATTGCATCTGAGAACTTATCTCTCTGCCAAACACCACAACGAAGCTTGGGTAAAAGGCGGTCACATGCAAATTGACAAGCTGGACTTCATCAAGCCGGGCTTCTTGGAGGAATTCATGAAAGTTGCCACCATTACCGTCGGTATGGATGAGTTCAACTATGGTGATGCTCACTTCAGAAGATCCGACAACGCAAGGGTACTATTCAACCCATTTGTAGGTAACTATATCATGGATTCATTTTCAACAGAAGCATTTGGTGAAGTGACTATTCAGAGCAATGGATTCATCGGAGTGGTAGGTGTGACTAACGGTAAACTTAACCAGAGCGTGGTAGTAAATTCAACTACTGACAACAAACTGTCCTTCTATGGTAAACTTGGCTTTGACAAGCAGATCAATGAAGATTTCAGATTCAGGTTGACAGGTTCTTGGTACATGAACAATGGGCTTTCTACCGGTACTTACCTATACGGTGGTGACCGTGGCGGCTCCAGATACTATGGTATAATGCAGGCATTGGAAGGTACAGCCAGTGACTTTGAAGGCAGATTCAACCCAAGATTTAAGCAAATGACTGCGATACAAATCAACCCTTTTATTAAATTTAAAGGATTGGAGTTCTTCGGAATTATCGAAAATGTTGGAAACTCCGAAGATCAGGGTAACGGATCTTTCACCCAATTGGCTGGTGAAGCGCTCTATAGATTCGGAACTACCGAGCAGTTTTACCTAGGTGGCCGTTACAATACTGTATCAGGAAATTCAGTTGAAAACGGAGACGATATTAAAATCAACCGTGTGAACATTGGCGGTGGTTGGTTTATGACTAACAACGTGTTGATCAAGTTGGAATACATGAACCAGCAATATAAGGAGGGCTTTGCCGCTGACAGCAAATACAACGGCGGTGAATTCAAAGGTGTGAATATTGAAGCTGCTATCAGCTTCTAAGAGTAGAATTTTAAAAATCAAAGCCGGCTCCTGAAGGAGTCGGCTTTTCAAACGTTTCAGGCCATGTTGACAATTCCCAGTATCTGGCTTGCTTTGGGCATGTTGCTAGCAGCACCTGCCAAAGACAAAGAGGTGACCCGATGGAAAGTATCTACCGAAAGTGTAGTGGAAATCCTTGGGAGTACCAACGTAAACGAATTTGAATGTAAATCCATCAGCTACCAAGGACAGGATTATCTACTGGAGACTTTTTATCCTGACAGAAACCAAGTGGAATGGACCGGGGAAATTGTTCTCTCTTCCGGAAATTTTGATTGCTTCAATAAGCTGATGACCCGAGATTTTTACCAAACTGTGAAGGGTGATGAGCATCCAGAAATCCGCGTTCGCTTTTTGGACCTAGTCCGTGAAAACCGCAACTCTTCCCATGAGACTCTAAGTGGAAACGTGGAGATCACATTGGCAGGTGTTTCCAGAAGATTCCCGATTACCTGTGGTTTGATCTCTTCCAAAAACGGCAAAGCCGTTCTCAACGGTGTACAAACCGTGACTTTTTCAGAATTTCAAATTGACCCTCCCGTCAAGTTTTTCGGAACTGTAAAAGTGCAAAACGCCATCAGCGTGCAATTTGGCTTGGTGCTGGAGGAAGCTTGATCGGACTTATACTGTCAATTCTATCCAATTTCCTTCCGGGTCTTCTATGATACTTTCATAATACCCGTCACCAGTAGTTCGGGGTTCTCCGATTATGGTAACTCCTTCTTTTCGGAGTCGGTGGGTATAGGCGTCCACCAGTTCTTTTGATCCTAAGGAAAGGGCAAAATGCGCCAAGCCGATTCTATTGCCCCTATTTTCGCCATGAATAGGAATATCCGCTCTGTGCATCAATTCCAATCGGCTACCGGAGTCAGTACTTAAAAAATAGGAACTAAACCCCTTCTTAGCATTGGTATATTTTTCACCTGCGGAAAAGCCCAGACTGTTGCAATAAAAGTCCTTTATCCGCTCCAAGTCATTTACCCATATAGCGAGGTGTTCAATTGTCATTTTTGTGGTTTTAAATGTAAAGGCTTTTGCTTCTCAGTCCCATTCTCTACCAACTGGGATCACTTTCCAGTTTTGGTCAAAGTAGGGAGTCTGTGAGTAAAACCACTGATACATAGCCCGGGGCGATTTGGCAAATTCCGGATCAGTAGCTTTTTTCTCCTCAAACCTGCTTTTTAATTCAGGGTTCTCCTGCAGCATTTGGGCTATCAACGGCTCCATGATATAGGTCTCCATGTATTCAGTCTGGCTGAAGATAGTATTGAAATATCCCCATTGGAAAAAACTGTCTACTGATTCGGGTTCCATCAGAATGACTGCAAGTTCACCCAAAGCTTGGTCCGTTTTAATCCTTGCGGATCCGGCCGGAAGGGTAATGGTCCTGCTTTCCTTTTCCAGTTCAAAGGACTGTACTCTCATTTTTCCCTCATAAGGCTGAGTTCCCATTTTATAAGTTGTCACTTTTGGAAATTCCAAAGTGATGCTCTTTGGAGAAGAAAGGATTTCCAGTTCTATGCCATGGGTTTTGAGTTTGTCAATCAGGTTCCCCCATTCCGAAGAGATCCAATAGGCTTTGGGCACGGAGACATCATAGGCAGGCTTGTCCATGAGAAGGGAGGGGACTTGCTGGGTAATGGATTTCCCTTCCCAGATGACATAGTCATTCCCGGTAATAGTGGATGTTTCTTTTCTTGATGCTATGCCCTTAAACTCCATGGTATCGGCCGGAGCATCCCGAAATGCATATTTAACAGTCAGGGATTCCTTGGCTTGAGCTTTGTCTTTTTTTACTGCTTCCTGAACCTCTCCAAAATGATCTGCTATGGTCCAAATTGCCTGCTCCAAGAAGATATAGGTTCCCAGGACTCTTTGCTTAAATGGCTTTAAGGAATGGTTTTCGATCAAAATCGAGGGTAAATGCCGGATATCCCCATAGGTGTGTGAGAATCTAGGGCTAAAAGAAAAAGCAACATTGCCTTCTGAAAAATCCTCATTGTTGGCTGCAAAGAGCAAAGGACCGGGGATATGGCCCCAGTCTTTCAAAGCCTGATCAACTTCCGGCTGGAAAATTTGAGAAAGGAATTCGCTGATCGCCGGGGAATAGCCTCCGGTTTTTACATATCCGTAGGTCACATCATATTGGTAATCGGCCCCGTCAGTCACATGCACATCCACGTACAAATCCGGGTCGTAGGCATTGATGACTTCGATGACCGCTTTTGCTCCGGCAGTTTCTATTTTCGTAAAATCCCGGTTGAGATTCAGGTTTCGAGCGTTGGTTCTCCATCCCATAATTTTTGGCCCACGCTGGTTGACACGGCTAAACTCACTGGCCCGCTCATGTCCGTCTACATTGAGTATAGGAATGAACAATAGATTGGCTTCATTGAGCAATTCCCGCTTTCCCCCGAAAGCAATATCACGAAGCAGCATCATGCCGGCGTCTTTTCCATCGATCTCACCGGCGTGAATTCCTCCGTGGAATAAAATCAGCGGCTTAGGAGATTGTGCCAACTCGGCGGCGGTGAAGTCCTGGTCTGCCGATGCAATAATCATCTGAATAGCCCGGCCCTGTTCACTTTTTCCGATCTGATTCATGGCAAAAACCGGAGTGGCTTCCACTAGTTTTTCACACCAGGCCATCGTTTCATCATAGTCTGGCGACTCAGTTAAGTCGCTCAATTCCCCGGGAGTAATCCAGGGATTGGATGGGTCTGCAATGAGACTTTCGGATTTGCCATTCCAAGGAAGCAATGGAGGAAGAACTGCCTGTGCGGAGGCCTTGGCGGATGCCAAAAGAAAAAGAAAAAGAAGCCGGATTTTCATACAATTGGGATTTAACGGAAAAATAAAAGCTCAGATCGGATTTTCCGACCTGAGCTTTTTGATTTATGTGATTTTGTTCCTCTGGGGAAGGTTTCATTCTATTGAAGAAGACTCCATGGCTCAATTTGAATTGTACATGAGCTCGTAATATTCCTTGGCCATTCTGTTGCTTTCAAAGTGGGCTTTTACGTCGCGCATGCCTTTTTGAACCAATTTTCTCCAAGCCTCCTCATTGGAATAGTACAAGGGCAAAATTTCATTTTCCAAGACTTCGAATAGTTTATTCATGTCATAATTGTCTTGCTCTTGAATATTCATGGCAGAATAATTGGCGGGAGGGACGATAAAACTGTTTACGTCACGATCTGCGAATTCGCAGATCCAACCGTCAAAAGTCGAGAAATTGACACCTCCATTCATCGCTGCGGTCATCCCCGAAGTTCCTGACGCTTCTCTAGGAACTCTGGGATTATTGAGCCAAATATCCGAAGCTTGCTTCAATCGCTTGCTTAGTGTGAGTTCATAGCCCACGCAAACCGCCACATTGGGATAGTTTTTACTGAGGTGGACCAGGTGATTGAATACGGAAATAGCGCCATAATCCATGGGGTAGGGTTTTCCAGCCCAGATGATCTGCACAGGACGTTTGGTATTCTTCATCAGCTCATCAAATCGCTTCAGATCTTGTGTGATAAGATCAGCCCTTTTGTAGGTGGCAAACCTTCTTGCCCAGACTATGGTCAGTATATCTGGATCGAAGAGTTTGCCTGTCTGGTCTGCCACAATCTCAAAAGCACGTTTTTTGAGATACCTCTTGCGATCCTTGAATCTTTCTACATCCTCTTCTTCCAAGGATCGATACAGTTGTTTGTCCGCCCAATATTTGAAATTTTGGGCGTTGGTGATGTGTGTGATCTCAGGAATATCCGAGTATTTACTCCACATATCCCTACTTACCTGCCCGTGGAGTTTGGATACTCCATTGGCTTTTCGAGCGAATCTCAGAGCTGCCAAACTGTGATTGAATACATCCCCTTCCATTCCGGTAAGCTGTCGTACTTCATCCATGCTAAAGCCGTTGAAAAAGCTCATTTTATTGAGCAGAGACATATCGTGTTTTTCGTTTCCGGCCTCTTCTGGCGTATGGGTTGTGAAAACCAGCCTTTTCTTTACTTCTTCCTTGCTTCCGAATTTTTTCATTAGGTGGAATACCGAACTCACTGCATGGGCCTCATTGAGGTGGTATACATCCGGATTGAAATTCAATTCATCCAAAAGCTTGGCCCCTCCGATTCCCAGTAGGAGGCACTGGGCTACCTTGGCGGCAGTATCAGAGTCATAGAGTTTGTGGGTAATGGTCTGACTCAGGTAATCGTTTTCAGGTAAGTCGGTACTCAATAAAAAAAGTGGAGCCGAGTTGAAGGTTTCTGGCGCCAAGTACCAAGCTTTTACCCAAACAGGGTTGTCATGGACGATAATTTGGTATTTGATCCCTGTATCCTGTAGGAAGCTGTAGGTCTTTTCGTACCACTCTGGCTTGAGGGTTTGATCTTGGTTTCGGCTTTGATCATAATATCCGTACTTCCATAATATACCTATCCCGATAAGATTTTGGCGGAGTTCGTATGCACTTCTCAAGTGGGAACCAGAGAGGAATCCCAGTCCCCCCGAATAAATTTTCAAAGGTTGGTGTATGGCAAACTCCATAGAGAAGTATGCTACGCGTTTGGAGTATTCTGGAGCAGTCTCGTATGGGACGCAGAAGTTTCTAAAATCAATCATATTTCTGGTTTGAAGGACGCCAATTTATAGCAAAAGCGTTCCCCATCACAAAGAGTAGAAGAAAAAAACCGGTTGTTTTTTATGCAACCGGTTGAAATTGATTAAGATGGCAATGCTGCTAGCCCATTTTGGTCAGGTTTGTTTTTTACTTCACAATTATCGTTCAAAACCATCGTAGCTCCTTGGTCGGAATTGTACACCGGCCAAGAGGGAAGACTACCTTCATTTGGGTTCCCTGTCCGCATGAACGCCAATAGGGAAGAGGACATCTTTTCAGAAAGAGCCCTAGGTCGGCTACCTCCCCCCGTGTGGGTGTACATGCGGTCTGTATTGTCAAACCAGAAGCAAATGTCTATGCAGTGAAATGCCTTCATTCGCCCGTCATACAGGTTTGGTTCCCAACCGAACCAAGCCAGATAAACCGGTGCATCTTGCTGTGATTTTGCATTGGCCGTACGGATAGCTCCCTGTCGGTTGGAGAGGATCATAGCCCAGATATCCGCAGGAGATTCATTTGGAAAATCTTTTCTATAGGCATCTACAATTGCTTGGGATTGATCTCCGAACCTTCCCTTGATTTGCTCTACTACCCCATCGAAGTCGATTTTTTCCAACTCGGCATTGGTTCGGGTCGGATTCCATTCGTGGAAAGTAGTACATACCATCAATGGCATTTCCTCGGCATGGGTAGAGGTTTCTGAAAAAAACTCGCCTTTGGGAATATGAATTCCATCGGCAACTGGTCCAAAACCACCCCGGAATCCGGGCTGAGGAAATTCTTTTCTCATTCGGTCCAGAGCTTTGTTGGCTACATCCAGATATTCCCTCCATGGCATTTCGTGGAGTTTGTCCAAACTATCGGGAGTCAATCCAGCAGCTTCCATGACGTATTTTCCCAAAGTTCGGCTGTAATCCTGGTCATTGGCTGTCAGCATGCTGCCGCTGAGGGCCACTCCTTTATGAACCAATCCTTTGGAGGCTGGCATGGCCATGGAGCAGGTTACTTTGGCACCTCCTCCGGATTGACCCATAATGGTGACATTGTTCGGATCTCCTCCAAAATTGGCAATGTTGTCCCTTACCCATTGGAGGGAAGCAATGATGTCCAACATGCCTACATTTCCGGAATCCTTGTATTTTTCGCCTCCTACTCCAGAAAGGTCTGTAAATCCTATTGGTCCCAATCTATGATTGATGGACACAAATACCACATCGCCTTTTTTGGAGAAATTCTCCCCATGGTACCCATCTTGCTCGATTCCGTTCCCGTTGGTGAAACCCCCTCCGTGAAGCCAGACCATCACCGGGCGTTTTTTGCCATTGGCAATAGCGGGAGTCCAAACGTTGAGTTTTAAGCAGTCCTCACTGACATCATCATAATTCCAGTGGTCAGCAAAGGAATAATGGACATTGGCGTAGCGGTTGTCCATGATTTGGGGTGCGGTATTTCCCCACCAAAGGGTAGGTTTGACGTCGGTCCAGGGCTCTGGTTTTTTTGGAGCCATGAACCTGTTTTTACCTGAAGTGTCTGCTCCATAGGGAACTCCCAAAAATGTATAGACACCATTTAGGATATAGCCTCTTATTTTCCCAAAACTTGTTTCGGCTATGGCAATATCATCTCCGATTTGGAGAAACTGATCCTGTGGAGCCTGATTGGAGTCTGTTGGATTAGTGCTAGCATGGGAGGCAAAAGGAACTGTGGCCGCTAGGGTGCCTACCCCAACTTTTTTGAAAAAATCTCTTCTGTTTGTTTTCATGGAGGTCTTGGTTTAAAGGGTTATTGTTTCATTAGGAAAAAATAGAAAAAGAAATTGAAAATCAAGCGGATAATTTGACCGATGGTGTTTTGCAAGGCAAAAAAATAGCCGGCTACCCGATGGGAAGCCGGCTATGGCAATTTTTCAATGCCTTGATTTATTGTCCAACCATAAATATGGCATTGCTCAAGACCAGTTTTCCGGATTCCCAGAAACCTCTGAAAATCGGGTTGTCTACAAAATAGACCATATGGCCACGTCCCTGTCTTTCAGAGCCGATTGCCATGGATTCACCCATTTTAGACTTGATTTTATAGCCGATGTATCCGGTTCTATAGGAATCATTGGAAAGGATTTTTCCTGCATTTACTCCATTGGTCAGGTATGCGAACTTACTGGAGTTGTTTTTCAGCGTGAAGAATTTTCCTTCGGTTCCATAGCCCAATGGATGGGTTTCATCCATTTCCACCTCATAAATGGCTCCGGCCGCTCCACCTGCAATTGCTAGTCGCTCTCCTTCCTGATAAGGGGCCAGACGCTCCATTTTTGCCAAGGCTTCTGCAGCTTTTTCAGCTTCTTTTTTCTCCTCTTCCGTGTCATAGGTTTTCAGGGCAAAGCCTTCCTGGTTGGCAAAGAAATTCAAAGCCCCGTCTATGGCAATCAGTTTTCCTCCAGCTTTGACCCAAGCGATTACTTTTTCCTGTGCTGCTTTGCTGAGGCTGCCACCTCGGGTTGAAGGCAGGATCAATACATCGTACTTGCTTAGATCATAGCGGCCCAGATTTTCCATTTCCAGGTTGGAAAGCGGGTAGTTTAGATCTGTTTCAAAGAAATGCCAGATTTCTCCATAGTTTAGGGAGGAGGTTCCATCACCTCCGACCAGTGCAACCCTCGGTGCCTGGATAATTCGGATATTTGGAGAGCCAAAGTCTTTTCCTTCCTCCATGTACCCGGTTTGGGTTGTCTCCAGGGTTATGCCAAATTTATTGGCTGCCTCAGTCACCTTTTTGTCAAAGTCAGCTACGTATTCATTACCTCCCTTGGTGATCAGCAAGGTTCCAGCCGGGAAGCTTTTTCCTTCGGTCTTGAAAGGAAATTCAGGGTATTTCACGCGGATTCCCTGATTAAGAAGTGAGGCCAAGAAGGCAGCATCTCTTGTTCCGTTCCATCTTGCTATGTAGGCAACAGGGGTTTTTCCAGCTACATTTTCAGTAAATGCCGGTTTTTCATAAGAAGATGCCGGATCCAATCTGCTTTCAAGGGCATAGGCTTTCAAATTGTAGGCATAGGGAAGTGCCCAACTGGTGATATCATAAGTAATGCTGTCATTCAGCTGTGGGTTGGGCTCAAAAAACACCTGTGCCAAAACGGACTTAGGCTGATAGGCAGAGATCACAATATCTTGATTGCTTGTAGCGAAGGAGGCGGCTTTTCCACTTTGGTACTCATAGCCTTTTAGACCGGATTTGTTTCCAGCCGTTCCATAGCGAATGCCGTTTTTGTCCAATAGTTCCAAAAGTTTGGCTACCTGAGCAGGATTGCTGTCTCCTTTGATGACGAAGCTCTTGTACTTTCCCTTGGGGTTGGATGCGTTTTCTTTGTAAAATTTTGCGTATTCCTCCAGTAGCTTGTCAGCATTTTGACTGGTCACTTCTGCTGCGGACATGGCTGCGGTGTAATGACCCTCGATGCGGTAGCTCAGGGTAACCGTATCACCCACAGCGTTGAATCCACCTCGGCCGGCCTGACCGCCACCACCTTGCTCTATGGTCATCCCAATAGCTCCGTTGTACATGGGATAGGTGTCTCCGTAAGATGGATAAAGCAGGTCGAAACGCTCTTTGGTGAAGTAGAAGCGACCCATTTCGTCAAAATACTTCGCCGTGTTTTTACCGAAAATATCCTGGAATTCATGCTGCCACACAGTCAATTGCTCATGCAAAGGCTCGGCTGCAGGAGCCATGTAGAAGGGATTGTTGATGCCCTGCTCATGGAAATCCAGATGCAGTTGAGGCATCCATTGCTGATAGATTTTCAGGCGTTGCTGGGATTCGACCTGTACCTGCCATGCCCAGTCTCTGTTGAGGTCAAAGAGATAGTGGTTCGCTCTTCCTCCTGGCCAAGGCTCATTGTGCTCCATGGACTGTAGATCCGGCTGCAGGGTAGTGTTCATCTTCTGGTTGTACCACATGGCATAGCGGTCACGGCCATCAGGGTTGATGGCAGGGTCCATGATGATGACCTGGTTTTTGAGCCATTCCTGGGATTTGGAATTGCTCGGATCGGCAAGGGTATGGAAAGCAGAGATGGCGGCTTCCATGCCTACGGATTCATTTCCGTGCACATTGAAAGACATCCAGTTGATAGGAATAGCGGTGGAAGGGGTGCCTTCCATCAGTCCGGCTCTTTTGAGGTTGTCGGTACGGATTTGTTCCAGATTTGCCATGTTTTCCGCACTGGAAAGAATAGCAATAATCAGGGGGCGCTTTTCATTGGTCTCCCCGTATTGGATGAGTTTTACATTTGGGTTTTGGGCAGCTACATGCTCAAAGTAATCCAACATTCTATGGTGAGGGGTAAAGCGGTCACCGGGTTTGTAACCGAGAAACTGCTCCGGAGTCTGGATCTGTGCCTTGGCAAAGCCAATAAAGGCCAGAAGAATCAGGGTAAAGAGTAGGGATTTTTTCATACAGGAAAATTTCTTTGAAAGCCGAATTTAGAATTAAATACCTGCACCCAAAAACCGAAGATGGAAAAGAGGTATTTCAGTCGGACTGGTGATTTTCCTTCTGATTCGTAAAAAATATTGGATTGCCTCGACTTTAAGGGAGAGGTTAAATGAAACTCTCCCTCAAATACTTCGCAGTATAATTCCCTTCTTCTTTTGCCAAATCCTCTGGGGTTCCGGCAAATGTCAAATGTCCTCCTTTATTTCCTCCTTCAGGACCCAAGTCAATTACCCAATCGGCAGATTTGATTACCTCGGTGTTGTGCTCGATGATGATCACGGAGTGACCCTGGTCAATCAGGGCATTGATGCTTTGAAGCAACTTGCTGATATCATGGAAGTGTAGCCCCGTAGTTGGTTCGTCGAAAATAAAGAGGATATGATCCCCTGATTTTGTGCCGCCTTTTCCCAGAAAAGAAGCCAGTTTCACCCGCTGGGCTTCCCCTCCTGAAAGAGTGTTGGAGCTTTGTCCCATGCCGATATAGCCCAAACCTACCTCTTGCAAGGGCAAGAGACGGTTGATGATTTGGGTTTTTCCCTTAAAGAATTCCAATGCTTCATCGATGGTCATATGGAGGACATCAGAGATGTCTTTGTCCTTGTATTTGACATCCAGGATCTCATTCTTGAATCGCTTGCCTTTGCAGGATTCACAGGTCAGGTGGATATCTGCCATAAACTGCATTTCCACAGTAATGGTCCCTTCCCCTTGGCAGGCTTCGCAGCGTCCACCATCCACATTGAAGGAGAAAAAGGCAGGCTTGTAGCCCCGTTGTTTGGAAAGCGTTTGTTCGGAGTAAAGAGTTCGGATGGCATCATAGGCCTTGACATAGGTCACCGGATTGGAGCGGGAGGATTTACCGATTGGATTTTGATCCACAAATTCCACCTGCGTAATGCGCTTGTAATCCCCTTCGAGCTTTTCGTATTTGCCGCTTTCATCGATTACCGTTCCCAGCATTTTGCCTAGGGCAGGGTAAAGGACTTTCTTGATCAGTGTGGATTTGCCAGATCCTGAGACACCAGTGACCACAGTCAGTGTATTCAAAGGGAACTGTACCGTAAGATTTTTCAGATTGTTTTCCTTTGCACCTTTGACGATGATGGAATCCTTCCATTTGCGGTTGCCTTCCTTGTTGAAAATCTTTTCCTCTCCCCTCAGATACCTTGCTGTATGGGTTTGGGCACTGGTGATCAGTTCCTCTATACTACCCTGGAAGAGCAATTCCCCTCCATGTACCCCGGCATCCGGTCCAATATCAATGATCTGGTCGGAGGCTTTCATCACTTTTTCCTCATGCTCTACCACAATCACGGTATTTCCCAAATCCCGGAGGGATTTCAAAACCCCAACCAATCGATCCGTATCCCGTGGATGAAGGCCTATGCTGGGCTCATCCAGAATATACATGGACCCCACCAAAGCCGAACCTAATGAAGTTGCCAGTTTGATGCGCTGATATTCCCCACCGGAAAGGGTGGAGGTGAGTCGGTTTAAAGTCAAATAACCCAAACCCACCTGATCCATAAATTCCAATCGGCTGCTGATTTCTTTGAGCAAACGGTTGGCAACTTTGGCCTCGTGTTCCGCAAGTTTCAGCTGTGAGAAAAATGCCAAAGCCTCATCGATTGGCATCAGTACCAAATCGGTGATGGACTTCCCGTTGATTTTGACATAGGAGGCATCTTTTCTAAGACGGGTTCCCCTACACTCAGGACAGGTCGTTCTCCCTCTGAAACGGGAAAGCATCACTCGGTACTGGATTTTGTGGGTTTTGGTTTCCAGTTCCTTGAAAAAGGCATCCAAACCTTTGAAATACTTGTTTCCGGTCCAGAGCAGTTCCTGCTCCTTTTCGCTCAGGTCTTCATAGGCCCTGTGAATCGGGAAGTCAAACTCAATTCCTTTTTTCAACAAAGGATCCAACCAAGATCTGGAGGATTCTCCCCTCCAAGGAGCAATTGCTCCTTCGTAAACGGAAAGCTCTTTGTTGGGAATCACGAGGTCCGGATCTATTCCCAAAACATTTCCAAAACCTTCGCAGCGCTTACAGGCTCCGTAGGGATTGTTGAAGGAGAAAAAGTTCACTGATGGAAGTTCGAAGCTCATGCCATCCAACTCGAATCGATCCGAAAACTCCCGGGTTTCCTTTTCTGGAACAGTGATTTTGCAATCTCCATGGCCTTCGAAAAGTGCGGTTTGGACCGAATCTGCAATGCGGAATTGATTGTCCTCATCGTCCTTACGAACCGAAACGCGGTCAATGAGGACTTCATACTTGCCTTTGGGTATTTTCTTTTCGGAGAGTAAGTCTTCAACAAAATAAGCTTCCCCATCAATCAAAATTCGGGTATATCCTTTTTGAAGCAGGATTTCCAGTTCCTGCTCAACTTTTCTTCCCCGAGCGACTTGAAGTGGGCAGGAGATCATGACCTTTTCTCCTTCTTCCAAAGAAAGGATGTAGTCCACAATGTCAGAGACCGTATGGTGTTTTACCTCCTTGCCGGAAATGGGGGAATAGGTTTTCCCGATTCGTGCAAAAAGAAGTTTCAAGTAATCGTAAATCTCGGTGGTAGTACCCACAGTCGAACGTGGGTTTTTGGTGCTGACTTTTTGCTGAATGGCGATCGCCGGAGCCACTCCCTTGATGTACTCTACATCTGGTTTTTCCATTCTTCCCAAAAACTGACGGGCATAGGAACTCAAACTCTCCACATACATGCGCTGTCCCTCTGCAAAAAGCGTGTCGAAGGCCAAAGAGGATTTTCCGGAGCCGGAAAGCCCCGTGACCACCACAAATTTATTTCTGGGGATGGCTACGCTCAGGTTTTTGAGATTGTTGACCCGGGCGTTTTTGATGATGATGTATTCCTTAGGGTCGAGAGAATCGAGATCTGTTTTTGCAGAAAGGGTGCTCAAAGTCATAGCCGGCAATTTACAAATGAAACAGGGGAAGTCCTCGAAAAGTTAGAGACGAAGTTGGAAATGTTCGCAGGATATTGGTCATGAAAGATCAGGGTTTTCTGATTAGAGGATGGTTTTAGCAGTTTGATTAGCCTTATAAGACTAACCCGCTTGAAGACAAAGACAACAAATTTCCTTTTCTTCGCAGTATGGATTTACAATTTCTCGAGGAAGGGATTAGGGAAGGCCTGGCGGCAATGACTTGGCTGGAAGCAGTGGCCGTGTTTTTTGGGATTGCCTCTGTGTTTTATTCCATGCGGGAACATATTTGGGTGTATCCTACCGGGATTATATCTACTCTGATTTATGTGTGGATATGTTTTCAGTTTAAACTTTATGCCGACATGGGCATCAATGCCTATTATTTTTCCATGTCCATCTATGGATGGTATGTGTGGAGCCATCCCCAAAAAGATCAAAAGACCTTACCCGTCACCTGGCTTCAGCCGAAGGGTTGGTTTTATTCACTACTGATCTTTTTTGTCTCGTATGTTGTTTTGGTCTACGTGTTGACCAATTATACTGACAGTGACGTCCCTTATTGGGATTCTTTTACCACAGCTTCGGCTTTTGTGGGGATGTGGCTGATGGCAAAAAAGAAAGTGGAAAACTGGATTTGCTGGATCATTACCGATTTGGTGTCGGTACCCTTGTATTTCTATAAGGGACTAATTTTGACCTCTTTCCAGTTTCTTTTTTTTACCATATTGGCCGTGATTGGATTATTTGCCTGGATCAAATCAGCTAGAAAGTATGAAGTCGCCTAAACGAGTTTTGATTCTAGGTCCTGAGTCCACGGGCAAAAGCACTTTGGCTTCTGATTTGGCCGCTCATTTTGGAGAGCCTTGGGTGCCGGAATTTGCGAGGGAATACCTTGAAAATCTGGATAGGCCCTATGAATATGAGGACTTATCCACAATGGCTTTGGGGCAAATTGAATCAGAGGATAGTCTTGCCAAGCAGGCTAGGGAATTTCTGTTTTGTGATACGGATCTGAGAGTTATCCACATTTGGTCGGAACACAAATATGGGAAGACAGAGTCGTGGATTTTGGAAGAAATTGCAAAAAGATCTTACTCCCGAATTTTACTAACAGATATAGATCTCCCTTGGGAGGAGGATCCTTTGAGGGAGCATCCTGAACCTAAGATGAGAAGCTATTTTTTGGAAAAGTATAAACAACTTGCCATGGAAAGTGAAATTCCATTTTTGCTGGTTAGTGGTGGCCGATCCAAGCGATTAGAAAAAGCCCTGGAATTTATCCAAGGCTAACTTTTACCATTTTCCTAGGGATAAGGTAGCAGCTTCCACCAGACGCATCATGTCAGGATGGGCATTGTTGTTGAGGATGATGATGGTTTTGTTTTCCTCGATAAAGCGGACAATGATGGTCTTATATCCAGGATTGCTTCCCGTGTGCATAACCATTTTTCCAAAGGGACTTTTCGGCTCAATTTCCCAACCAAATCCATAATAGCTTCTCGTTCCGTCATTTAGTTTGAAGGGGGTAAAAGCCTCCTGCAGTTTTGAGTTGGGAAGCAGGCGTCCGCTATACAAAGCCTGATCCCAAATCAGCAGATCCTGGGCATTGCTGCTTACTCGGCCAGGACCTTTTCGGTTTCCCAACCAGATGGTATAATCTGAAGAATGGAAGCGGTTGGCATTGACATATTTATTGGTTTCATCCAACAGATGTCCCGCTGCAAAATTTGGGACTGCGGCCTTTTCCTTAGGACTTCGGATATCCGTATTCTTCATGCCCAAGGGTTTAAATATCCATTCCCTGGCCAATTCCACAAAATCTGCCCCCGCTGCTTTTTCCACAATGCTTCCAAGTACCACATAGCCTGTATTGCTGTATTCGTATTTTTCTCCGGGTTCAAAAAGCTTGGGGGGTGCATACTTTCTCAGATAATTCAAAATTTCAGGATTTCCGGCCACCTTGTTTTTGTCCCAGTGCTCATCCATAATGGCTTGATAGTCCGGTATGCCTGAGGTATGGGTGAGGAGATTTCTGATGCTGATGCCCTGATAGGGGATGTCCACATACTTGGAGACCGGGTCATCGAATTGCAACAACCCTTTCTCCTGGCAGAGCATAATCAGCATGGCGGTGAACTGCTTGGATATGGAGGCCATCTCAAAGATGTCATCAGTTTGAAGAGGGATTTGTTCTTCAAAACTTCTCATTCCAGCGGCTTTTTCAAAAAGAATCTCTCCTCCTTCTGCTACTAAAATTACACCGGAGAAGCCTTCCGAGGAAGCGCGGATAAAAGCATCTTCCAGGATTTTTTCTTGGGCAAAAACATTCAGTCCTGCTAGTAGGAAAATTAGAAATGTGGATAACTTTTTCATTTTTTATTCATTTGGTCTTGAATGAACTGAAAGGCTGCTTCATAAGCAGAAACCCAGTTGCGGTGTAACAAGAAGGAATGGACCTCATCTGGAAATACTAATTGTTCCACATGAACTCCTTGCTTTCGCAGGACCTCTGCGAGTTCCACACTTTCAGAAAAAAGAACATTTCGGTCATCATCACCATGTATGAGCAACACCGGATCTTTCCACTTATCCACATGACTCATTGGGGAAGATTTGAAAGCCAATTCAGCCATTTCCGGGAATTTTTCGGGTTGATACCAGGAGGCAAATACCGGGATGTCATTGTTCCAGTTGTGAACCCCGTGAATATCCACTCCGGCCAGAAATTTGCCGGGGCTTTGAGAGAGGGCATGTGCCGTCAAAAAACCGCCATAACTACCTCCCCAAGGGATTATTTTGGACTTATCCACATCGGGACGGCTGGCTAGGTAATCAGCCACTGCCATTACGTCCCTTACTTCACTTGCTCCTCCGGCTCCATAATTTTCTTCCTCTCTGAATTCCAGCCCATAGCCAATTCCGCTTCGGTAATTGAGAGAAACTGCAATAAAGCCCTTAGAGGCAAAATACTGTTGCATGGCGTAGGCATTGCTGTAGTATTGGGAGTAATTGAATCCCAATAACATCTGTCTGCGGCTACCGCCGTGAAGAAAAATCACCGCTGGGTACTTCTTGGATGGGTCATGGTCGGAAGGAAGGAATACCTGCGCTCTTGTCTTGAAACCATCGCTTGCTGTGAGGTCAATCCCAACTGGAGTGACTAGATTTTGTGGATAACTTTTAGGATAATGATTTTCTGCCAAGGCGGATTGCTTCCCATATTGGCGAATTTGGGGCCAAGCAGGTTGTGTAGCTGAGGCAGAAATAAAGGCAAGACCATTTTCCAGGCTAACGGGTCCCCAGTTGATTTTTCCTTTTTCGGAAAGGTCTTCCAAAGAATAGTTTTGTAGATCCAGTCGAAGGATTTTTCTTCTTTCGATATCCCCGATATTGGTGGTGAGCAGCAATTCCCCCTTGAGGTACGAAGTGTTCACTTTTTCCACAATTCCATGACCGGGTGTGAGGTGTTGGGTTTCTCCCGTAGCGGGGTTCAGTGCATACAATTGGACCCAGCCATTGCCTTCCCAAGGGAAGACCAATTCTCCCTTCGGGGTCCACCAAAGTCTTTCATTTTCGGCAGGGAGATCTCTTACAACCACACTGCCAATTCCTGCCGGTGCCTTCCAAACCTCCTTTGCCTGTAAGTTATCCACATTCAAAACACGGATGCTCCAGGGATTGGCCTCTCTATGCGAAGTGAAAGGAAGTTTGTTGTTCACGTTAGGGACTCTTAAGTAGGCCAGCTTTTTCCCATCTGGACTCCAACTCGGGTAGGAATCATGGTCCAGGCTTGTCTCGGGATAAGTCAAGGTCTTCTGCTCCATGTCCCAAAGTCCCACATAGGAATGGTCTCCCCGGTTGGACACGAAAGCCAGTTTTTTTCCATCTGGGGAAAAAGTGTAGTGAGAAACCGAACCCCTTGCAATAAACAACTGCTTATTTTCCCTGCTTGAATCGCCGAGGTTTTTGATATAGAGGTTTTTGCCGATTTTGAAAACAACTGAGGAACCATCTGGAGAAAACTCGGGGCCTGAACCAAGGGTCAGTAAACTACTTTCCATGGAACTGAGGTCGATTTTATGGATTTTAAAATCCGTGTTTTCCTGAAGTTGGGCTGGATTTGCTGCCTCTCCTGCAGGGTTCCGGGAATTTCCTCTCACGAAAAGGAGCGTCTTGCTGTCCGGTGAAAAAGTCAGGTCGGCGATTCCCACTCCAATATCCCCTTGATAATCGGTGATTTGGCTTGCCTTAAAATCAGGCGCTTTTGCAAAGAAAACATTTCGTTCTCCTTCATCATTGAAGACCCAGGCGATGCTCTTGCCGTCGGGGGAGGCAACCAGGTCTGTTGGGAAGGGTGCGGCTAGGTAGTCGGCGATACTTTGAGCCTGGGTGAAATGTAGGCAAAGAGCGAGAAGGAGAAGCAACAAAGGTTTTTTCATAGTCAATCCGTATACAATCTAAGTTAAGGATTATCCCGAATGAAATTTGGTCTTTTGTATGCTTTGGGCACAATTCCTTGCCAATGGTCAAAATGATCAGGGATTTAGGATGGGAATCCTTAAATTTTCCGTATACATGTGATCTGCTATGAAAAGACTTATCTTTTTTGGAGGACTTTTTTTATTCCTCAATACCTGGACATATGCTCAGGTTTCCCAAGCCTATAGGGACAGTATCAATCGTCTTTCAAAAGAAGACCATAACCTGATGATGCAGAGGCTCGGAATTGATAGTCTTCGACCGGGGCCTTCAGGCAATCCTCAGGCACCGAATGCGGCAAATTCGGATGAAAGTAAAGTTAGGCTCGTGAATGTTCCTGACCCTTTGATTTTTGAAGATGGATCAAGAGTTAAAAATCCAAGTGACTGGGATAGGAGAAAATCGGAGCTGTTCGAACTTTTTGACCGGGAAATGTATGGTCGTACTCCTAAAACAATACCCGGAGTCCGATGGGAGATAGTCTGGGAAAAAGATACTCTGATAGGAGGGATCTCTACTCATTATAAGAAAATGAAAGGAATTGTGGATAACTCAAGTTATCCGGCAATTTCGGTTTCCTTGGATTTCGAGTATGCCCTTCCAAAAAATGTGGATAAGTCGGTTCCTTTGGTTTTGGAGTTTGGATGGGTTTGGCCTTTAGGAGTGCAAAGACCTCCGGCTCCTCCCGGACCCACTTGGCAAGAGCAAGTGTTGGCTCAAGGATGGGGATATGGAATTCTTATTCCTACCAGTTACCAAGCCGATAATGGCGCAGGATTGAATTCGGGTATTATTGGTTTGGTAAATAAAGGGCAACCAAGAAAGTTGGATGACTGGGGAACCCTGAAGGCATGGGCCTGGGGAGCGAGTAGGGCCTTGGATTATTTATCCACAGATCCAAAAGTGAATTCAAGAAAAGTAGCAATCGAGGGATTGTCACGGTATGGGAAAGCTGCCTTGGTGACTTTGGCATATGACGATAGATTTTCAATTGGGCTAATTGGTTCATCAGGTGCCGGCGGTGCCAAATTGCTGAAACGTGTTTTTGGAGAACAGGTAGAAAATCTCGCTGGCTCCGGAGAATACCATTGGTTTACCCCGAATTTCATCAAATATGCTGGGCCTTTGAACCAAGATGATCTGCCCATTGATGCCCATGAATTAATTGCACTCTGTGCTCCTAGACCTATGTTTATTTCGGTGGGCTCTCCAACTGTGGAGGGACAGTGGATTGATGGAAAAGGTATGTTTGATGCCGCGGTTTTGGCAGGGCCTGTTTATGAGCTTATGGGAAAAAAGCCCTTGCCTGTGAGTGAGTTTCCACCTATTCAAACGAATTTGGCAGAAGGAGACTTGGCATTCAGACAGCATGAAGGAGGACACACGGTTGGCCCTAATTGGCCCTATTTCATAGAATTTGCCAAAAGGTATTGGGAGTAAAAAGAAAAAAACCTCTGCTTAAAAGTAGAGGTTTTTCTTACTTGTAAGTATTCAGAGTTATTCCCAGATGTAGATTTGTGAACCAGGAATTCCCTCAAAAGTCAATCCTCCGGTTCTTAATGAACTTTCAAATTGCTTGGCTACCGCGATTCCGTGTTGCCCAGAAAAGCGGATTTTTGAGTTTTGGATCAACAAGGATCCTTGAGGAACATTGTCCACAGTGATTGCCGCAGAGAAATTGTTGCTCATGGTTTTTCCGGCATGAAGAATTTCTGCATACTGAATATAATTTTGAGTATTGTCTGTAGAATATGTGATGCCATACCATGAACCACTGCTTTCTTCAGTTCCTTTAATAGTTACCGGAATATTCGGTTGTCCTTCGATTGTCAAATAGCCTAAACGTCCGTTGGCATTTTGGACATCAATTCTTGAACCTGGTTGCATTTTGATCGTCACTCCTTCCTTAATTCTCATTCCAGATTGGATCAGAAGGTCTTTCCCTAATCCTTTGATTACATAAGGGGTTTGGTTGGCAAAACCTTTCCATACAATTTCCCCACCGTCTTTGGCCAGAGCAGTAAATCCATCCACTGCCACCTCGTTGAAGCCGTTGTTGTCCATCACGGTCATGTAATCTAGATATTCAACCATAGCCGCAGAAACAGACAATGGGTGGCCAGCTTGGTTTCTGATGATGTTTCCACTCATCTGAAGTTGCAGGTTAGTTGCCACGGCTTCCATCCCATGTCCATCTCCGTGATCTATTACAGTTCTTTCCATTTTCAAGAATGCCTTATTGCCCAGTTTGATGGTAGCTGCTTCCTGTCCTGCAATTGGATTGCTCCCAGCGTGGTTGATCCGAGCCCAAATGATACTGCTTAATTGCGTATTGGAGTTCTCAATATAAATGCCTCTCCAGGCGCCTGCTTCCTTGGTCTTTCCTTCGATTACCACAGGGGCGGTTTCTTCTCCAAGAATTCTTAGGGCAGAAGATGCAATGACCCGAATGGCTTTGTCATTTGCCATGTTGAGGTGGGCACCATTGGAAAGAGAGAGGGTCGAACCATTGTAAATAACCAAGTCATCCAACACATCATATTCCACATCAAAAGTTGGCCAATAATTCTGGAGGCCGTTAAGAATTTTTCCTTCAGTCACCTGTATGGCGCCATTCTGAAACTGATTTTCAGAGAACAAATCTGAAACTATGCGAGCAGGAATTTGCAATGGAGAGGTGCTGTTGTCGAAAACCTGGTTGTTTTTGAATTCGGAAATAGTGGATCCGATTTCCATGATCACACCTATTCCTTCATTGTTGTGGATTTTTGAGTTGGAAAGGAAAATAGAAACTCCCTCGGCGAACTTTATACCATACCCTAACTTTCCAGCATCTCTTATTTCAATCCCTGATAGGTATTCTAATTGGTTTTGAGAAAGAATTTTGATCCCGTCCCAGAATCCTTTTCCGGGGGTTTTTCCCTGGAAAACGATGGGATTGTTTTCATAGTCAGCTGAATAGGCTTTTAGAAAGCCATTTTCTGCAATAAGCAATTCAGCACCTTCTTCAAATCCGATGCGAACGCCGGGCTCAACGGTTAGTTTTGCACTTCGAACCGCAATGTCTTTGGTCACTAAGTAATCCAGTTTGTTGGCATCCGATACAAAAACATTGGTAAGAGTCCGGTCTTCCAAAATATCTGCATTAAGGATTTGAGGGTCCTCATTGGAGCTCCCTGATATGATGGTGATTTTCACCAGATCCTCGGACTTTTGGCTTCCTGAAGTCAAGGTCAATTTTAGCGTATAGTCCCCAACCTTGTCAGGGCTGAATTGAGCCAAGAGCAGTTCAGAGTTTTGAAGGCTTGCAATGCTGGCATCAGGCTTACTGATGATTTCCCAAAGAACAGTGGTGGCTTGTCCATTTTCAAACACTGAATTTGTGCCGTCAAGGGCAATAGACTGGGTCAATTCTGTTACTCTGTCTTCTCCTGCTTTAGCTACCAGGTTAGGAAATGGATTTTCATTGATGGTGATGGTTACTCGATCTGTATCCTCCCAGTTTAGGAAAGAAACGGTAAGTTGGAAGACATAATCACCGGTTTCAGAAGCCACAAATTCTACCTCCGCTTCATCAGTTGCTGAAATGGTCACCTCTGCACCTGAGGGTTTTTGGAGTAATTCCCATTCGTAACTCATTCCTTGGCCTGTAGAGTTGGTTGAGTTGCTCCCATCCAAAAGGCTAGAACTCCCTAAAAATCCCTCCGCTGCATCTCCTGCATCGGCTGTAAGGGGGTTGACGGGACCGTTGTTTTCTTCCATACAACTCGCCACAGCGAATATTACTGATAGCCAAAAGGCCATCACTTTGAATTTTGACATAATTAATAGATGGTTTAGTTAATCTGAAATGGAATGATTTCCCTGCATGGATTGGAAAAGGCACAAAGAGGTTGCACTGAGGGGGAAAAATCAGAGGGTTTTTAAAGGGAAAAATTTTCTGATTAAAAAACTCACTTAGAAATTGTTGTGGACTGATTAAAAAAAAAGAGGCTTCCAATTTCTTGAAAGCCTCGGGATTTAAATTTTTTATATAGTTAATCCATTCCTCCTTTTCGGGTGGGAGATCTTTTTACTGGCCAAGTGGTAGGCTCACCGTTTCTACCCACTGGGACACGCACTTCTCTGGAAACCAACTCAGGCTCTTCGCAAGCCATGTATACCATGATTGCTGCCATGATAACGTTGTTTTGCACATCGTCAAAAACAATCTTGTCATAGGTGTCCAAATTAGTGTGCCAAGTGTAGTTGAAGTAGGACCAGCTCAGGGAACTTAAGCTGAATGCCGGAACTCCTGCGGCTACAAATGAGGCGTAATCAGAACCTCCTCCACCAGGATTTCCAGGGAAGGTGGTTTGGATATCTTTTGTGATTTCTCTAGGCACTTGGTTCATCCAACGGCCTAAGTATTCATAGCTGTCCACAAAACCCTGTCCGGACACATTGGCTACGCGTCCTGTTCCATTATCCTGATTAAACAAGGCCTGGATTTTATCCATCATTTCCGGGTGATCTTCTACGAAAGCTCTTGATCCGTTCAGTCCTTGTTCCTCAGATCCCCAGTGTCCAACCAAAATGGTTCTTTTTGGATTGGGATATACTTTTTTCAGGATCCGCATCACTTCCATCATCATAATGGTACCGGTTCCGTTATCTGTGGCCCCAGTGCCCCCGTCCCAAGAGTCAAAATGGGCGGAAAGCATCACGTATTCATCAGGCTTTTCAGAGCCTTTGATTTCGGCTATTGTGTTGAAAGTTGGTACAACTCCAGTCTCTGTAGACTGTGCATTTAAGTTAATTACCGGCTTCTTTCCACTTTCCGCTAAACGGAAAAGCATTCCATAATCTTCCAGGGAAAGGTCAACAGTCGGTACTTTTTTGGTGTATGCCGAAAAGATTTTATTTGCGCCAAATCCCCTTGACCAATAGCTGGTGATGATACCCAATGCTCCTGCATTTTCAAGAGCTGCCGGCAATTCACGTCTTCCCAGTCCTGTTTTTTGAACCCGATTAGTCCAAGCCTCTTCGAAGGCAGCACGTTCCGCTTTCATTTTTTCAAAGGATTCTTCAGTGGCCCATTCTTCCCAGTTATAATCAGGTCGTCCTGTAAGTTGGGGAGCTGAGATCATCACGTATTTTCCTTTGGCATTGGGTAGCCAAGCCTGAAAAGCAGCTGAGTCAGCCAAGTCAGGAAGTAAGATTACCTCCCCTTTTGCTCCTCCTTTGGGAGAGGAAGGTGACCAGGCAAGCTGGGTTCCTGCCAGAGAGCGAACCCAAGGTTCCACCATATCGATATGGGTGATTCCTCTGTCCCATCCTCGCCATTCTCCCCACTGTTCATTTCGGGCTTCTATTCCCCAATTTTGGTAGTTTTCCACTGCCCAAGCATGGGCTTTTTGCATTTGGGGAGACCCAACCAGACGGGGGCCGATGCCATCCATTAGCTCATGACCCAAAGTTTTCAGATGGGAGTTTTCCCGGGCTTCCTGAATTATGTTTTCAATGACTTGGTCTTGGGCTTGTGTCTGTATGCCAAAAAGCAATAGGAGCCCCAATCCTAAAAAGAAGTGTTTTTTCATCTGTATGTTTTTCTTTTAAATGTTCAGATGGAATCTCGCATGGAAAATAAGCATCTCAGCCTGAGACGTTCTTTTCATGCTTGATTTCATGTTCTTTGAGTTTATATAAAATAAAAGTATTTCATGTGAGGAGAATTATTCCAACCGTTGGTGGATATTTGGGGGAGGCCAAATGAAATTTCGGAAAAAAGCTCGGGCTCTAAGATTTCCCTAGTCAGACCATCTATCCTCTCATATTTCTGATTTTTGTCAGAAATGCCTGTTTTTACCTCCCATTCTTCCCATTTCTGTTGGAAATTCTCAAGCTTTTGGACTTACTTACGAATTATTACCGGCAAACCATCAATAGCCCTTTTAACAATGCAAGCCCCAACTATCCTAATCGAATTTTTACTGCAGATTCTCCAAAAAAAAGCGGAGGAGAAAGCAATGAATTGGCTTCTTCAGAAAGCAGAGAAGATCCAAAGCACCGGCAATTCCACCCAGTTTTTTCTTGCCTTCAGTCAGGCATCGCGACAGTTTACCAAGAATAAACTCGAGTTGAATGCCGAAGAAATACAAGCCGCAGATGATTTAGTTTCCGGTTTTTCTCCGGATCAATGGAACGAGTTACAGACTGCCCGAACGGTTTTGATGTTGCATTTTCCACAGGAAAAGGAAAGTTGGTTTCATGCGATCAATCAGCTTTTTGAAACAGCCGATATGCATGAGCATCAGGCCTTGTTTGCCGCATTGCCCTTAATGCCTTTTCAGGAAGAATTGCTGCCCAGGGCAATTGATGGATGCAGAACCAACGTGGCTTTGATTTTTGATGCCATAGCTTTGGACAATCCTTATGCTCCAAAGTATTTTCCGGAGGCAAACTGGAACCAATTGGTGCTCAAGGCAATTTTCATGCAGCGGCCACTCTATAGGATCCAAAAGCTGGATGAGCGAAGAAATATGGCATTGGCGAATATCGCTAGAGATTTCGCACATGAGCGCTGGTCAGCCGGAAGGATGGTAATGCCTGAACTCTGGAGGCTGGTTGTTCCGTATTTGAACGAGTACTTTCTAGAAGATTTGGAGCGTGTTTTACATTCCAATGACATGCTGCAGATTCAGGCTGCGGTACTTGCCCTTTACGAATCCGACAATGAGAGGGCTAAAGAAATACTCCTGAATTATCCGGAAATTATTGCCGATATCGAGCAGGGGAAGCTTTCCTGGAGGTCAATTGGGGAAGAATTCCAAGAGACCAGGTTATAAGCGCTCCTATATTTACTTAAATTCACACTCAAATTTTCAAGAAAATGGAAATGTATATAGACCCACATATTCACTTGGTTTCCAGGACTACAGATGATTATGAGGCGATGAGAAAAGCCGGGATTGTGGCTACAATCGAACCTGCTTTTTGGCTGGGACAGCCTCGGACAGAGGTAGGTTCTTTCAAGGATTATTTCAGTACCCTGGTAGGGTGGGAAAGATTTAGGGCAAGCCAGTTCGGGATTGTTCATTATTGCACCATGGGCTTGAACTCCAAAGAAGCCAATAATGTGCCCTTGGCTGAGCAGGTTATGGAGCTTTTGCCTTTGTATGTTGGAAAAGAAGGAGTGGTGGCTATCGGTGAAATAGGATACGATGATCAAACCGAGGCTGAGGACCGATTTTATCGTTTGCAGCTAGAACTTGCCAAGGATGTGGATCTTCCGGTATTGATTCATACCCCTCATAGAGATAAGAAAAAGGGCACCACCCGAAGTATGGATGTGGCTGAAGAACACGGAATGGATCCGGGTTGGGTTATCGTGGATCACAACAATGAGGAGACAGTCAAAGAGGTTTTGGATAGAGGCTATTGGGCCGGTTTTACCATTTATCCCCACACCAAGATGGGCTCTGAGCGCATGGTGGAAATTGTCAAACAATACGGACCGGAGCGAATTATCGTCAATTCAGCGGCTGACTGGGGAATTTCTGATCCTTTGGCTGTGCCAAAAACTGCTCATTTGATGCGAAAAATGGGAATCCCTGAAGAGCATGTTCGCATGGTGACCTATCAAAATGCTCTTTCGGCGTTTTCGCTTTCCGGTCAAATGGATGAAAACGACTGGCTCAATGCTCCTTCCATTGATCAAACCAAAAAGATGAGCGGTAATTCAGTACTCCGAGGAGGGCAGGTTCCGAGAGTGGAAGGACCTTCCGACCGTGTAGAAAATTGATCATGCCGAAAAATGGAATTTTCCCTTATTTACAACTTACCCGTCCAGCTAATGTAGTCACAGCGATTGCAGATATCTGGGCGGGTTTTGCCATTGCTGGAGCCTGGACTTATATCATCTCTGGGAGTTCGGCAGGGAGTGGGCAGCTTTTGCAGGATCTGGCTTGGCTTTCTCTGAGTACCATTGGGCTGTATGCAGGAGGTGTAGCCTTCAATGACGTGGCAGATGCAGAATTGGATGCGATTGAGCGGCCTGAGCGGCCTATTCCCAGTGGAAGGGTCAGTAAAAGATCGGCATTTTGGATGTCGTTTTTCCTGTTGCTTATTGGGGTGAGTTCGGCCTTTATGGTCAATTTTTTAGCAGGAGGAATAGCCCTCGCTGTGGCTCTTTTGGCTGTTTTATATGATTATTGGGGAAAACACCAGAAAATCTTTGGTCCAATCAATATGGGGCTCTGCCGATCCGGAAATTTACTTTTGGGGGTAAGTGTCATTCCGGTTGTATTGGAATCCTATTTATTACTGGGTCTGATTCCTTTGGTCTATGTTGCCTCTATTACGATGATCAGCCGTGGTGAGGTTCATGGGAAAAACAGGAAGGCACTTTATGCAGGTTTGGGGATGTATGCTTCGGTCATTCTGGTCATTCTGGGGTTGGCTGTTTTTGAGAATTCAAACTATTGGCAAGTACTTCCTTTTTTGGGTTTGTTGGCTTACATGATTTTTCCGCCTTTGATAAAAGCCATTCATACCCAAGAGCCCAAACTGATTGGCAAATCGGTCAAAGCAGCCGTTATTTCCCTCATTATTGTCAATGCATCCATTTCTTCTGCCTTTGCAGGATGGTTGATTGGAATAATTGTTTTATTGTTACTCCCGCTTTCCCTTTGGCTAGCCAAAAAATTTGCAGTAACCTGACCTGATTTTAAATCAATTTCAAGCGGTTTTTGTCTTTTCTTCGGGATCGCGTACATTAAAAACCTATTGCCCACAATACCATGAATACTATTCTAGAGCAGACTTTTTCGGTGCCTTTTAGGTATCCGGTTTGTTTTTCCGAAGGCCTTTTCAATCCTTCCAATACCCTGTTCGTGGATGTCTTGGCCAAAGACAGAAAGCCCAAGGTCTTTTTTGTGATCGATAGCGGTGTGTCAGATACTCACCCAAGCCTGAAAGCGGAGATAGAAATCTATGCCAATGCCTATTTAAACGAGTTTACGCTTTGTGCTGCTCCCATGGTGGTTCCGGGTGGAGAGGAATGTAAAAATGATGAGTCAATTTACAAGAGAGTGGTAGAGGCGACCCATATTCACGGGATAGACCGACACTCTTATATCGCTGTTATCGGTGGTGGGGCGGTACTGGATATGGTGGGCTTTGCTGCGGCGATTTCTCATAGAGGAATTCGGCTCATCCGAATACCGACTACGGTGCTTTCGCAAAATGATTCCGCTGTCGGTGTCAAGAACAGCATCAATGCCTTTGGTAAAAAGAACTATCTAGGGACCTTTACTCCACCCTATGCAGTTCTGAATGACTTTAATTTTCTAAAAACCCTGGATGACAGGGATTGGAGAGCAGGCATATCTGAAGCTATAAAAGTGGCCTTGATCAAGGATCTGGATTTTTTCCTCTGGTTGGAGGAAAATGCCGAGGGTATGGCCAGAAGGGAAATGGAACCTATGAAAGCCCAAATTATCCGAAGCGCCCAGATGCACATGGACCATATTGCAGGAAAAGACCCCTTTGAGTTTGGCTCTTCAAGGCCCTTGGATTTTGGGCATTGGGCCGCACATAAACTAGAACATCTAAGCAATTACCGAATCCGTCACGGAGAGGCTGTGGCAATGGGAATTGCTTTAGACACTGCCTATTCCTACTTGCAGCAACGCATTTCCGAAGCAGATCTTCTTCGAGTTATCAAGCTCATGAAGACATTAGGCTTTGAATTATATGCTCCTGAACTTTCTGGGGAAAACCTGATTGATGGGCTAAAGGAGTTTCAGGAACACTTGGGAGGACAGCTGACAATTATGCTACTCGAAAAGCTCGGAAAAGGTGTGGAAGTGCATGAAATGGATCATCAGCTTATCCTTAATTCTGTAGAAATTCTTAAGGGCTTTCACCTCAATGAAATGCTTGTCAAAAGCTAAGTTCATAACCATTCTTTTTCATGAAGATTAATGATTTCCACCTTAGTTACTGTAGCAATATTCATCCCGGCGAAAGCTGGGAGGCCACCTTTGAAAACCTGAAGAAATACATCCCAGAAGTTAGGCAAAGACTGGGAGTGGAAGGTGCCTTTGGTATTGGTTTGAGACTTTCCAATGAGGCAAGTTTAGTGCTGAAGGAGGAGGGAAATCTTAAAGAATTCATGGGTTGGATGGATTCTGAAAATGCTTATGTTTTCACCTTAAACGGGTTCCCTTATGGGGATTTTCACCGTCAGGTGGTCAAGGAAAAAGTTCATTTTCCGGATTGGACTACTACCGATCGCAGGGATTATACCATTCGCTCCTTCAGCATTCTTTCCCGTCTTTTACCATACGGAATGGATGGAGGGATTTCGACATCTCCTATTTCGTACAGACATTGGTTTAAGACTGAGTCTGAATTTTCCGAAGCCATGGAAACTGCTACCCTTCATCTTCTTGAAGTAGTGGAAGAACTGGTGAAAATCCGAAAGGAAACAGGTAAAAATCTCCATTTGGATATAGAACCTGAGCCGGATGGGATTTTGGAAAACTCCGATGAAATGATCTGGTTGTTCACAGATTGGTTGTTGCCCAAAGGGAAACCTTATTTAGCCAAGCGCTTCGGAATAACCGAGGAGGAAGCAGAACTCGTATTGAAAAACCATATCCAGGTTTGTTACGATGTTTGCCATTTCGCAATTGTCTATGAGAGACCTGCTGATACTTTTGCCAAATTCGAAAAAGAAGGAATCAAGATTGGGAAAATCCAGATTTCGGCTGCCTTAAAGTTGATATTGCCGGGAGAGTTTTCTTCAAGGGAAGGACTGAGAGAAAAACTTCAGCCTTTTGCTGAATCCACCTACTTACATCAAGTGGTGGGAAGAAATTCCGACGGGAGTTTACATTCCTATTCGGATTTACCTCAGGCTTTGGAAAAGCTGAATGATTGTGGTGAAGAGGAGTGGAGGATACATTTTCATGTTCCTGTATTTTTAGACAATTATGGTTCTTTCTCTTCCACTCAGAGAGAGATATTGAGTGTTTTGGAGCATTTGAAAGATAATCAGGAGTTGACCAATCACCTGGAAGTAGAAACGTATACATGGGAAGTTTTGCCTGAGGATACCCGACTTGGATTAGGAGAGTCTATTTCAAGGGAATTGGATTGGGTGATTCAAAATTTGAGTAGATGATGAAAAAAACTGTTGTTCTGGATGTAGTGGCTTTGTCCCAACGAGTGATTGGAGCGCATACTCCTTTCTTGAAAAAATGGACCCAAGAAGCTAAGTCTGCTGTGGTAGAACCGGTTCTTCCTGCCGTGACCTGTTCTGCCCAGTCTGTTTACCTCACTGGGAAATGGCCCTCTGAAAACGGGATAGTAGGCAATGGTTGGTATTTCAAGGATGAGTGTGAGATCAAGTTGTGGAGGCAGTCGAATAAACTGGTACAATCCGAGAAAATCTGGGAAGTTCTTCGTAGGGAAAATCCCGGTTTTACAGTAGCTAATCTGTTTTGGTGGTACAATATGTACTCTTCGGTGGATTTTGCGGTGACCCCAAGACCCTTGTACTTACAGGACGGGAGGAAGCTTCCGGATTGTCATACCCAGCCCATGGAATTAAGGGAGAGGTTGCAGCAAGAGCTAGGTCAGTTTCCCCTGTTTTCTTTCTGGGGTCCCAATGCCAATATTGAATCTACCCGCTGGATAGCAAATGCTGCAAAAAAGGTCGATGAATGGTACAATCCAACCTTGAATCTGATTTATCTCCCTCATCTGGACTATGGGTTGCAGAAATATGGAATTGATTTTGACAAAATCGGAAAAGACCTTCAGGAGATAGATGCCATTTGTGAGGACTTGATTACCTATTTTGAAGCTCAGGGAATCCAAGTCATCCTTCTTTCTGAATATGGGATCACTTCAGTCAGTAAACCCATCCATATCAACCGAATTCTTAGAAACGCGGGATTGATTCAGGTCAAAGATGAGTTGGGTTTGGAAACTTTGGATGCAGGCACTTCCAAAGCCTTTGCTGTAGCAGACCATCAGGTCGCCCACGTGCATGTCAATGACCCTTCGGTACTTTCACAGGTTAAAAAACTTTTGGAGGAGACTCCCGGTATTGAGTTGGTATTGGATGAGGAAGGTAAAAAGAAGTATCACTTGGAGCACGAGCGCGCAGGTGATTTGGTAGTCGTTGCTGATCAGGATTCATGGTTTACTTATTATTTCTGGCTAGACGATGCCAAGGCACCTGATTATGCGAGATGTGTGGATATTCACCGTAAGCCAGGATATGATCCGGTAGAGCTAGTGATGAATCCTGAGATAAAATTCCCGTTATTGACTGTAGGAGCTAAAGTTTTAAAGAAAAAACTGGGATTCCGTTATTTGATGGATGTGATTCCTTTGGATGCGACCTTGGTAAAAGGAGCCCATGGGAGGATTCCGGAGTCGGACTTGGACAAGCCTGTTTTCTTCACCAAGAATCAAGACCTGCCTCAAGAGGGTAAAATTCAGCCGACAGAGGTGTTTGACTGGATTCTAAAAGCTGTAAAGGGTTAAAAATCTTACTTTGTGATGATCAGTTTTTCTCTTACTGACTGAATATTCATTTGTTTGATGGGCTCCCTGTATTTTTTACAATACTCTGTATGATAATGGTGCTTCTCCAAAAAAGTCAGTTGGACCTCATTCCAAGCCTGGTCCGAAAGATCGGGGTTGAAGTGGCGGAGTTCTTTTAAAAGGGCATTTCCCTGGATTTCAAACTGGTCTGTTCCCAGATATTCAAGGTCTGCATCGGCCAGGATTTGTTCCAATTGGTTGGTGGGACTTTGAGGGATTTTGGTGGCCATGATCATCCCGCAGATTTTTTTCATGTCCTCATCATTGAGGTCTTTGCCTAAATAATCTCTGGCAATCCCGCATCCTCGGATCTCATGGTCTTTGGGATTGACTATGAATCCTGTATCGTGAAAAAGTGCAGCCAGTTTGAGCAACAAAAGGTCTGCTTCGGATACTCCTGCCTCACCGGCCAAAAAAATGGCCTTGCTCATCACATATTCTGTATGAGCTAGATTATGGTAGGTCAAGTAGGGAGGAAGCTTTTCCAGTATATCCCTATAAATCGTCTTTTTAATTTCTTCAAAAACCATTAGACATGCTTTTTTCCGACTTGTTTGATAATTCCGCCTTTAACTTCTTTAATTGTCTGTACATAAAAGAATGCTTTTGGATCAATTTCCTGAATTGCGACTTTTATTCTATGCACTTCTAAGCGGGTAACGACTGTCATGATGATGTCACATGGATATTTGATGTGAAATGTTTCAGGCAAATAGCCCCGCTCACCTTTATAAACTGAGATTGCCTTTCCAAAATCCTTGACAATCAATTCTTTTACTTTTTCGTGCTCCTTGGAAATAATGGTCAAAGCGGTGTATTCCTCAAAGCCCTCTACTACATAATCGGTCGTTTTGATAGCAGTGAAATAGGTTAGGATAGAATACATTGCCGGTTCAACCCCAAAAACAAACGCTGCTGCCAGCATGATCAGTGAATTCAGAAATAATGTGATTTCACTGGCCGTAAAGGCTGTATTTTTATTGAAATACTCCGTAATGACCTCAAAACCATCAATCAATCCTCCCCCTCTGATGATCAGGCCTATTCCGGTTCCCATGAGAAATCCACCAAAGACAGCGATCAATACCTTGTCTTCGGTAATGGTGGGAATTTCAAGAAAATAGAGCACGATAGTCAGAAGGAATACCGAGAATGTAGATTGTACGGCAAAGGTTTTGCCAATTTTTTTATATGCCATTATTAAAAACGGCAAATTGATTAAAACCAGAAGTAAGTTAAGGTCAATTCCAAAGCCCAAATTGACCAAAATTGCAATACCTGTTACCCCTCCGTCAAGGAACTTATTTGGCAATAAAAACGACTCCAAAGCGATTGCAGCCAATGCTACTCCTGATAAGGTATAGGTGATGGCTGAAGGGGAAAATATGGATTTCCAGTCTATTGAATTTTGTGTATTGGCCATTGGATATAAACCTAATAGAAAAAATTAATTGAAAAAGGGAGATAGACTGGTATTCATTGAAATTTAGAGGATTGCTATCTGAAAGAAAATAAAATTTTAGTGGGCTTACAACATATTCTAATAATTATTTCCCTATTTTTTGGTAAAAATCAATGATTTTTGAGCCGAAGGGAACTAAAATCTCTTAAAAATTAAAAGAGCCGGGAATTTCCCGGCTCTTTCCTTTTTGCTTATTCTTTTACCGAGGTAGTGACCTCTGGGGCTGGTTTAGTCCAGGGGCTTACATCCATCTTTCTTGGTGTAGGAAGTATTTCATCCAAGGTGTTTCCATCGTAAACTCTTCCGTTTTTCACCACATGACTTATAGTGTTGGTGTTTCGGATGTTTTCCAATGGATTGGATTCCATGATCACTAAATCCGCCAGCTTGCCTGGTTCAATACTACCAAGTTCCTTATCCAATCCAAGAGCTTCAGCTCCAAGAATGGTGGCTGTTCTCAGTGCATCATGGGTGGACATTCCTCCACTTGCTACAGACCAAAGCTCCCAATGGTAGCCAAGCCCCTGTAGCTGTCCGTGAGACCCGATTCCTGCCAAACCGCCTTGTTTCACTATGGAATTGATTCCTTGGGCATGCTTGCTGAATACATGATCCTCTGGAGCAAACCAACCTCCCAATCCTCCCGCTCTTCTTCTGGCTTTTGAGTTCAACTCTTCATAAGGAGTAAAACGGTTTAGCTTAGGGTCGTGAAGCGGGCTTTCCGTAGTATAGTAATAATTCTCAGCCCAAGGCCCTCCATAGGCTACCAAAAGTGTAGGAGTGACAGCCATTTTGCTTTCTGCAATGGTACGGGTCACATCGGAGTAGAGTGGATGGACAGGAATAGCATGCTCATGGCCCGGGTAGCCATCAAACAGTTGGGTCATATTGAGTTTATAATCCAGCCCCCCTTCTGTGGTGGGCATGAGTTGCTGTTCTTTGGCAGCCATGATCACCCATTGTCTATGTTCCCGGTTTCCAACCAGATACATTTTGATGTATTGGGTGTTGAAATATTTACTGTATTGTTTGAGTACATTTTTTGTCTGTTCCAAGGACTTTAGGTTGTACATCCAGTACCCGACACCTGGTCCAGTGGAATAAACTCTTGGACCGGGCACCATTCCGGCTTCAACCATGTCACCGTAGGTCAGTACGTCAGTGGTTGCGGTTTGAGGGTCTCGAGTGGTTGTAACCCCATAGGCGAGATTTGCAGCATAAATCCAAACAGAGTTTTTATGCAAACCCCAAGTAGGCCACATATGGGCATGTGTATCCACAAATCCAGGCGTAATGGTTTTTCCGCTTGCATCTATGACTTTTGCATTGCCTGCCTCCAAAGTTCCAGTTTGGCCTACAGCCTTGATCCGGTTATCTTCAATAAGGACATCTCCATTTTCAATTACTTCTGATCCTTTCATGGTTACGATTCGGGCATTTTTCAAAAGGATACTTCCTTTCGGAGTGTCTTTTGCATAGTAAACCTTGATTTGGTATTCAGAAGGCTTATAGCTTTCTTTTTCTTTTTGTTCAGCCTTGTAGATACTGTCTGCTTTGGCTTTCTCCTTGTCTTCTTTGAAAAGCTTGGCTATACTTTCTTTTTGTGCTTTTGCAAGTGAATCGGCCAATTTTACAGCTGCTTCGCCTTGGGCTTTCAAAGTCGCCACGCTGTCAGCATCAGCCAACTTTTTGGCTTTTTGAGCAGCAGAAACCGAATCTTCGACAAACTCTGCCCGATCAATATCATATACCCAGTGTCCATTGCCCAGAGACCAGTGAACCTTTTTGCCATCGGCTTCCCAAGCAGGCCATTCACCGCCTATTTCCGTAAGTTGGCGGGAAGGGAAACTGCTGGATTTTGGATCAGCTACATTGATGGTTGGAGTTTTTCCCACTGTAGGGACAGTTACCACATATACATTGTTGTTGACCTGTGCCAAAGCCAGATTTCCTTCTGGGGCCATCAAAATTGTGCTTGCACTGGATGGGCGCATCTGTGGTTCTCGAGAACTGGATCCCTCAGGAAGCATGCAGTAGTTCACGGCATCTGCATTGGATATAGGCATGCCCATGACATAGCGAACGGTGGAAACTTCCTCCAAAGGTCCATGGTCATGGTCAGCATGGGGGTCTGCAGCTGATCCAAAGGGGGTAATTCCTGTAATCTTTACATGGGTCTTTTCATCTGTTCCGTCCCATTTTACAGACATCAGAGCTCCACCCGGTCCATTCAGATAAATTCGAGAAGGGTCTTTGGTGAAATGCGCATTGCCGTAGTTTCGGGCATCCATAATTTTTTGGGAAGTTCCTCCATTGGCAGATATCCAAACCAATTCTGCTTCCGCCCCATCTACAAATGGCCCTTCTGATTCAAATAAGGCACGATTCGGTCCTTTAAACACCACGATTTTATTGTCCGGGCTCCATACTGGACCCATATATAGGGCGCTTTCCGAAGTCAGTTTGGTTAGAGAGCCTTTGCCTGTAAGTGAAGCTTTGTATAGATGTCCTCCCAGTTTCTCATCCCAAGTAGTAAATACCAATTGGGTGCCATCTGGGCTCCAGGTAGGCATGGCTTCTGTGAAATTATGATTGGAAACTCTCTTTGGTGTTCCTCCAGGAAAATCCATTACATAAAGTCTGTTCAAGGCAGTGAATGCCAGTTTTTTCCCGTCTGGGGATGGAACGGCATCCCGGATTTGAGTGGCTAGTTTGGCGGTAGTATCCTTGATTTCATAATTGAAATATAACCTTGGTCCCATGGCCAATTTCACATCTGCCTCGAAGGGGATTTCTTGGGCATCACTGCCGTCAACTGGCAATTTCCAGATTTTGCCCCCATAGGAAGCAATTACGTTTTTGCTATCCGGTGTGAATGCCATGGCAGGTAAAACACCTTGTGGCGCGATAGATTCCTGCTCGTCCCGCTGTACTGGATAAGCCAGCCAGCGCTCATCTCCTGTTTCTAGGTTTCTAAGTACAAGCCCGGTTTTGTCCTGCCATCTTGAACCATAGACCATCCACTTGCCATCTTTGGAAAGTGTGGGGGTAAAGGCCGAACCATATCGGGAGGTGATACTGGTGATTTCTCCCTTATCAAAATCATAGGTCCCAATTTGGTATTGTGGAAGTAAAGCATTGTAGTTCCAAGATCCGGTTCGATGTGAAAAATAGACCTTTTTCCCGTCAGGACTTACGAAAGGATCTATGGTTTTCATGCTGGAAGGGTTTTCATTGAGCTGGATTCCTCCTCCCCCGTCTTTATGGTACATCCATAGCTTGGTGATACGGCGTCCTTTGCTGACCACGATGTATTCCCCGTCTGGAGTCCAGGCAGCACCTGGTACATCTCCGTTTTTGTCTTTGGTTACCTGTACGGTATCCTTTTTTACCATATCAATGTACCAAAGGTTGTCATTTCCGGCACGGTCTGAGGTAAATAGGATTTTTTCTCCATCTGGAGAAAAACGCGGGTGGGTTTCGTATGCAATTCCGGTTGTAATTGGAGTAGCCTTACCTCCTTCAACCGGAATTGTATAGATATCTCCCATCAGGTCGAAGGCAATGGTTTTTCCGTCTGGGCTGACATCCACACTCATCCAAGTCCCTTCGGTGGTGGAGAATTTAACCTCGCGCTCGGGTTTTAAGGGAAGATCTTTGAATTTAGGGTAATCCAAAGAGTCTTTTTTGGTACTGTCGCTTTGGATCAATTCCTCTAAAGGGAATAGGCCATTGTCGGATTTTGGGACGATTGCAGCCATGCTGATCGAAGCGCCCAAGGCCACTAAAAGAGCCGGTTGGGTAATTTTTTTCATATTCATTTGGGTTTTCGACTGGAAAATCTACTTGGAAAATTTATTATTCTGAAAGAAAATGCTGTAGATGACTTGAAATGGCCCGAATTCGGACAGTTTATCCATCATCTTGCGAATCTAGGCCTATCTCATTTTTCTGTTTGATCAATTCCCTTTCAATTAACCCAATCAGATTATCTAAAGAAGGAATTAAATTTTCAATCCGGCTTTTGAACACATAGGTGCTGTTTTTTTGGATTTGGATCAGATGTAAAAATTCATCCTGATAGATCACCTTTGGGTCTGAAATTTTATTCTGGATTGATTGCTCATTATTGCCGAGAGTGAGAACCATCCGGGAAGTGATGTTTTCTACCAAATCATTTTCCAGGGATTCTTCTGAGTTGATTTTCTCGAAAATTTTTTCAGTTCTCGGGATGATAAACTCGTATAGGTCTGCCATTTGAGACCGGATGGAATCATTGGATATTTTGTCGATTCCTCCGGACTTGATGGAGCCATATGTTCCAGAATTATATTGAAACAAAACTTCGTAGCGAAGTGCTGCAAAATACTGGTTTAGCGTATCCAGATTTTCTTCTTTGTTTTCGCGAAATTCCAAAAGTCGGTTTGCGGCTTTTTGTTTGTTTTGGAGTCTGGGGATTTGATTGGAGAAGTAGCGTTTGTCTTTTTCTAAGGTGTTTTTCAGCTCACTAAGCATTTTTAATTCGTATGTTTTGAGCTTTCTCTCCTCATTCCATGTATTTATTTGCAAAGCGATCAGGATCCCCACCACGACCAAGATGATTTCGCCAATAGCATAAGTCAGGTATTTGGAAATCTGATTTTTATGGATCAGAGACATTCGGAATTTGCGCAGGAAAGAGACCATCTAATTATTTTGATGAAATGACTTCCAAAACTTGTACAGGTCTCACTTTATTCTTCAGGGACATTTCGCCGATTTGTTCAAAGACAAATTTGTCTTTGAGGTGCTGAGCAGGACTCTCCAAAATCAGAATTTGACCGGGTTTTGCAGCGGTCTGAAGGCGGGAGGAAACATTGACTGTGTCCCCGATTACGGTGTAGTCCAATCTGCGAAGTGAGCTCGAGCCGATATTTCCCGAAACCATTTCTCCTGTGTTGATTCCAATGGAAACGCGAGGCCGAAAGTTTGTTTTTTCGGAGTAAACCGGGATGGCTTCCATTTTATCCCGGATGGCCAGGCAGGCTCTGATAGCCCTTTCGAAATGATTTTCTCCCTGAAAAACAGCCATAACAGCATCCCCAATGAATTTGTCAATGCTTCCTTTCTCTTCAATGATTTCTTTGACCATGAGATCAAAATATTCATTGAGCAGATTGACCACCAGATTGGGTTCTTCACTCTCGGATATTTTGGTGAATGCACAGAGGTCTATAAAGCAAACCGAAGCCTGTATGGTTTCATTTTCCATCAAGCTGGCTTCGTTTTCACGGCTCCCCATAAAATTCAATACGGTCTCGTCCACATACATTTTGAGGATGTTGTTTTCTTTCAGAGCTCTTAGGTTGGATTTGATTTGTTGAATGTGTTGGATTGTTTTTTCAAGTGTGATTTCCAAATCCCGAAAATCCACCGGTTTGGTGATGAAGTCGAAAGCACCCAAGTTCATGGCGGTACGGATGTTTTCCATATCACCATAGGCCGAAATAATTACGGTTTTCAGCAGGGAGTTTTTTTCTTTGACTTTTGAAAGGAGGGTCAGACCGTCCATTTCTGGCATATTGATATCACTGAGGATCACATCTATGTCAGGATGGGCATCGAGAACTTCCAAAGCTAATCTTCCATTCAGGGCAAAGTAAAATTCAAATTCTTCACTTCGAATCCTTTTCCTGAACTTTTGCCTGATCAGCATCTCCAAGTCCGCTTCATCATCGACAACGAGGATTTTAACCATTGCTTTGAGAGTTATGCTGAGATATTAAAGTGACAATTTCCGCTCTTAGAGACTCAAAATCAATGGGTTTTGTGAAAAATTCTTTTGCGCCTGAATTCATGGCTTTTTCGAAGTTTTCTGAATCACCATAAGCGGAGATCATACTTACATTTATTTGGGGAAAGCGCTCTTTTATGTTTTTCAGAAGTTCTAGCCCTGTCATTCCTGGCATGTTGATATCCGAAAACACATAGACCACTTTTGGAGGGTTTTCATGACCTAGTAGTTCCAGAGCTTCGTTTCCCGAAAAGGCAAAGCAAAGTTCAAGGCTTCCGCTTCTGACCTCTTTGCGAAACTTTTGGCGGAATAGCAATTCCACATCTCTTTCATCGTCAACAATTAAAATTTTCATGGTCTTTATCTTAAGGTAAAATAATAATAAACTCTGTATACTCCCCTGGTTTGCTTTCCAGGTTCAGTTGTCCACCATGTCCTTTGGTGATGATTTCATAGCTCATTGAAAGTCCCAGTCCTGTACCTTTTCCTGTGGGTTTGGTAGTGAAAAAGGGTTGGAAGATTTTGGATCGAATTTCTTCCGAAATCCCATTTCCATTGTCTCTGACACGTATTTCAATTCCTTTTTTCAGTTTTTTAGTGGTGACAGTTACTGTGGGAATAAAGGTTGATGTATTTGTTTTGGCTTCTGTCAACATGCTTTTTTTCTCCGCTGCCGCATAAAATGCATTATTGATCAGGTTGAGCAATACCCGTCCTAAATCTTGTGGGATGACTTCGATTTTGGGAAGATTGGGATCTAGATCCAATTTGAAGTCAGCCGTAAATGCCTTGTCTTTGGCCCTCAGTCCATGGTAGGATAGCCTCAGGTATTCATCTGCCAAAAGATTGATATCGGTTTCTTCCTTTTGACCTGCGTTGGCTCTGCTGTGTTGCAGCATTCCTTTTACGATAGAATCTGCCCGTTTTCCATGGTGGGCAATTTTCCCCAGATTCTCGATGACATCTTCTGCAATTTCCAGGGCCTCTTCTGAGTTGCCTTCCCTCAACTCAACTTTCATTTCCTGAAGCAATTCAGTGCTTACCTCTGAAAAGTTATTCACAAAATTGAGCGGGTTTTGGATCTCATGCGCAATCCCTGCAGTCAGTTCACCCAAAGAAGCCATTTTTTCAGCATGAATCAGTTGTTCCTGTGCTGCCTTTAATTCCTCCAAAGCCACAACCAGTTCTTCTTTTTGGCGCATGATCTCAGCGGTTCGTTCGGCTACCTGGATTTCCAACTGCTCTTTAATAGCCTCCGTGATTTTGTATTCCTTTTCCTTTTCTTCCGTCTTTCTCCTCTCCAGTTCCAGGGCCTTTCTCTGCTTGGTATTGTTGATCCACATCGCAATGGCCCAGATCAAGGCAAATACCTTGACGGTCCCAAAATATCCCTCCAGTGATTGATAAAGGGATTCACTGATGAATTCCGTCAGATCGGTGAGTAATAATACCCCCATGATCGGGAGCCATGCATAAATCAGCCCTTTTCGATGGTGTAATTCGGGATTGCGAAGAGAGACATAGACGATCAGTGCTGCAAGGATATAGGACAGGGCTGAAAACAAGTAATCCAACAAAGGGATATTTAATGCTTCCAAAGCAAGTAAGGCAACCGAAGCAATCATTCCTCCATTGAAAATCCGCTTCCATTCCTCAGAGACCGTATTTAGGCCGAGTGGCATTTTCAAGTAATAAAGCAGAATCAAGGATATGATATTGATATACATAGCTTGTTAATTCAATGGGGCAATTCTCCAGTTATTAATAAAACCCTTAATTTATGGATTTGACCGCATTATTAAATGGGTAAATAAATTCTGAACTGAGTCCCTTGCTCTGAGCCAGTATTTGTATTCACACTGAGCTCTCCACCATGGGATTTGACTATATCGTAACTCAAAGATAAGCCTAAGCCAGTACCCTGCCCGGTTGGTTTTGTAGTAAAGAAAGGTTGGAAAATCTTCCCGACAATTTCATTGGGTATTCCAGGGCCGTTGTCTGCAACCACAATCTCTATTCCTTTAGGGAGTTTTTTGGTAGATACCGTGACCTTGGGTTTATAGTCGGAAGGGGCAGATCCTGATTTTGCTTTTTCGTTGACGGCGTAAAACGCATTGTTGAACATATTGAGGAGGATCCTTCCGATTTCCTGAGGAATTACCGTGACCAGAGGAAGCTTGGGGTCCAGATTTGTTCCAAAATCCGCATTGAATTCCTTGTCTTTGGCTCGGATTCCGTGGTAACTCAGATGGATGTATTCCTCTGCCAAAGCATTGATGTCTGTTGGTTCTTTTTCTCCTGAACTTGTCCGGCTATGTTGAAGCATCGCCTTTACGATGGAGTCGGCCCGCTTACTGTGAAGGGTGATCCTATCCAAGTTTTGTTTGATATCATCAGCAATGGCCTTTGCTTCCTCCAAATCTCCATTGTCCATTTCCTCACTCATTTCATCGAGAAGTTCATGACTAACCTCGGAGAAATTTTTCACAAAGTTCAAGGGGTTTTGGATTTCATGCGCGATTCCTGCAGTCAGCTCACCCAAGGAGGCCATCTTTTCTGCCTGTATCAATTGGGATTGGGTTGATTTTAGGTTTTCATGTGCTTTTTCTAATTCATTATAGGCTTTTTCGATTTCTTTGGCGTGTGCAAGTTCCCTCTCCTTCACTTTTTCTTGTTCGGCTTTGATTACCTGGTTCCGCTGGTAGATATGAAGAGGATACAATAGAGAAAGACCAAGAATGGTATAAATTGCATAAGCCCACCAGCTTCGGTACCAAGGGGGGAGTACCGTAAAGGTGAAGCTGATCGGTTCGGTCCACTCTCTTGCCTCTACAGAAGCTGGCCCGGTATATCTAGCTTTCACCTTGAAGGTGTAATCTCCTTCCTGAATATTTCCGAAAGTCGCACTGGTTTTTTTCAGAATAGGACTCCAATCCTCATCATATCCTTCCAGCATGTATTGGTATTCGACCAAGAAAGGCCTAGACAATTCATTCGACCCAAATTCAATATTTATATGGTTGTGCTTGTAGGGGAGGGTGAGGTTCTGCGGAATTGGGAAAAAGCCCGAAACTCCATCAAAAGTCAGTCCTTCAAATCGTTGCTGAAGAGCTTCGCGCTGCTCTGGTTCCAGCAGCCTACCCAGGGTAATCAATTGGTCTGTCGTTTGGGTAAAGAGATCCGAAGAAGAATTTTCATCTCCGAGGGTGTGCCAAGGAATGATCTCTTCATTGATCCGGATTTGCTTAACAAGCAAATCTGGTTTTTTTGGGTTTTGGGAAAGTTTGCTGATTTCAAATCTTGAAAGAGCAGTCTTCACGCTTCCAGTTCCTGCCCAGAGTATCCCTTTTTTGTCAAGAAAAAGACCATTTTGTCCATCGGTAAGATCCTTGACGGGGTATCCTGTATTGGAATTGAAAATCTGGATGTTTTCAAGTTTGGTAAAGGTCTGTCCGGGTATTGGAGCATCGAAAAGTGTGATGCCTTGATTGGTTCCAATAGCAATTTTTTGATCTGAAATTGGGACAACCTGCAAGATCATATCATCGGCAAGCCCGTTTTGGGAGGTAAAGGAAAGAAATGCTTCAGCCGGTAAATCATCAGGAGAGGAAGCGATTAGATCCACATTTTTTTTGTCCAAAAAACTCAATCCATGCTTGGTTCCTACCCAAAGGTTCCCATTTTGATCTTCTGCGATACTGAGTACTTCGTTGTCTGCCAATCCTTGGGAGGTGGTGAAATTGATGAAACTCTCTCCATCGAACCGACTGAGTCCCCCATCTAGTGCCGCAATCCATATACCTCCGTTTTGGTCCTCCAGAATTCCGAGAATATCATTGCCCACTAAGCCTTGGTCCTTGGTAAAGTCCGTCAGGGTTTTTCCATCAAATCTGCTGAGTCCACTGTCAGTGCCGATCCAAATGTTTCCATTGCTGTCCCGCTTGAGTGCATAGACTTCATTTGAAAGTAGGCCATCCTCTTTTCTGAGGTTTAAAAAACCGGTTCCGTCGAAAATGCTGATCCCATCCCCACTAGTGCCAAACCAAATCCGCTGCCTTTCGTCCTCGAGCATACTGAATACCAAATCTCCACTCAAGCCCTGGGCTGAGGTATAGGTTTCAAAGGAATTTCCATCAAACCTACTCACCCCATCTCCAGCCGTTCCAAACCATTTTGTCCCTTGATGATCCTCTAAAATACTGAGCACGATATTGCCGGCTAAACCCTGTGCAGTCGTATAGTTTGTAAAGCTTGTACCCTCCAAAATGCTCACTCCACCCCCGTCGGTGGAAAACCAAAGCTTCCCGCTGTGGTCTAAGGAAATGTCCAGAACGTTATTGTCGGCAAGTCCTTGTTCCATTGTATAGGAGACAAATTCACTCCCGTCATATCGACTGACTCCGTTTTCGGTGGCAATCCAAATATTACCGCTCAAATCCTCTACAATAGCTCGGATGACATTACCGGTTAATCCATCACTGGAATTCAGGGTTTGAAAGTTTTTTCCGTCAAAAACACTCACTCCTCCCCCTATCGTCCCTAACCAGAGTTTACCCTCCTTATCAATAAAAACTGACCTTACCCGGTCCGATGCCAATCCGTCTTCCTGGGTGTAATTCGTGAACTTTTCCCCATCGAACTTTGTCAGTCCCCCACCATAGGTGCCAAACCATAGGTTGCCCTCGCTGTCTCCCTGAATGCTGACGACCATATTGTTCCCAATTCCATCGTCTTCGGTAAAATTGGTGAACGTGCTTCCGTCAAACCTGCTTGCTCCGGCACCGCTAGTTCCGAACCAAAGATTTCCGCTTCTATCTTCAGCAATACTGAAAACTATCCCGTTACCGAGCTGTTCGGCCCCGTAGTTGGTGAAGACCTTTCCATCAAACTTGCTGACTCCATTGTCTACCGTTCCCACCCAGATGTTTCCCTTGGAATCCTCGAAAATGCTTCGGATGCTGTTGCCGGCCAATCCCTGTGTGATGGTGTAATTAGTAAATTCCAGACCATCAAAGCGGCTAATTCCGTTCCCGTTTGTCCCAAACCAAATATGCCCCCTGCTGTCAACAATACTACAATTGACAGCATCGAGCGCCAGTCCATCATCTGTGGTATATTTTCGAAACTGGGAAAGCCCTCCATTACCCAAGTAGAAGGGTTTGCCAAGGGAGTTGAGAATGGGCTTACCGTTTTCGTCCAGTAATCTGGGAAGAGGGACTGAAATAGGAGGAGAGGCAAGCTGTGCAGAAGCCAAGCCTTCTATTAGTTTTGGGATTTGGTAAGAGTGGGGTTGATTATCTTCAGGGAGTTCGGCAAGCCGGGTTTTTTGGAGGCTTACTTTGGAAACGGATTGGGCGCTTGGAGCCTGATTCTTTTCCCCTGATGGAGCGCATGCAACAAACAGCAGGCAAAGGATTAAATGCAGGTTCCGGAAAAAATGCTTCATAAGATTAAATCGAACTTTTTACTTTAAAAGTGTTTAATTCACTCAAGTTGTGTGGCTCATCAAAGGCTTGAAGGGAGCTTTCCCAGATTGGAATAGAGGGGTATATGCATTACATAATTCCCAATCCCCTAGGCTGGGAAAGAAAACATAGCTGAATCAGACAATTTTGAATTTTAACTTCCCTCCAAAATTATCAGGGGCACAATTCACATTTGAAAAATCTTAGATATTCAAACTCCGAACTGTCGATTCCCGAAATTTTTCGGTTGGTTCACTGAGATAAAAACCCCGATTTAGGTTTTCCCGGATCAGGGCTTTTCTCTGAATATTGGAAAAATACAAAATGATATGACATAGAGGACATCAGGAAGGGTTTTTTATTTGCAAAACCAATCTCTTTTGCGTCTCTATCCTATCAAAAATCTGCTTTGATTAGCTAAGAACCAATTTTATGTAGAATTTTAGTAATCTAGGTGAAATCTGGTTTAAAGTATTGGAAACCAATTAATCACAAATTGAGAAAAATGTATTGGGATTTTCATCTAATTTAGGAAAGTCAAGTGTTCTTGAATTGAGCAGCATAAAATAATCATATCGGATTTTTTGAGGGATGATTAAGTTTTTGGGAGAAACCTTAGATTTGATAAAAATTCTTTTTGCACAATTATTCTTGATAAATTATTACGTAATTACAAGTACTTCTTAAGTAAATCATATTTTAATCATAAAAATTTTTTATAGAAAATGAAAACAAAAGTTGGAATAGGAGCCAGTAATCAAACTAATTCATTTGCGGCTGGAAAAGAAGCTGCAATGCAAGCCATGGAGCAGGGGGGGATTGACCGCCCGGATTTTGCCTTGATATTTTGTGGAGGAAAACATAGCCCGGAGGAGTTTCTGAAAGGGGTGAATGAGATAATTCCGGATACTCCTAAAGCAGGAGGTTCCTCTTTTGGGATTATAACAGATAGTTTTATCGGGTACGACGGATTTGAAGTTGGGGTGACGATTTTTAGTTCTGATAAAATCAGATTTGAGATTTTTTCCCAGGGCGGGCTAAATGAGAATGAATATGAGGCAGGACAGGGTTTGGGTCAAAAGCTTCAGGGAGCATTGAAAGATGACTCGCGTGGGCTATGGGTTTTCTATGATTCCAGTAAGCAACAAAATCCACCAATGCTCAATTTCGCTACACCCTTATTTGCAGCTTTGGAGCAATACCTTCCCTCAGATCTTGCTGTTGCCGGTGGAGGATTTTTGTCAGACATGATGCTGAGCTCCACCTATCAGTTTGTAAACAATGAAATCTACTCGCAGCATGTAGTGGGTATTTTGGTTTCTGGAGAATGTAAGATGGAAACTGCCATCTTGCATGGTTGTCAGCCGTGCAGTGATTACATCACCATCACCAAAGCAAATGGTCCTTTAGTCATTGAAATCGACAACCAACCTGCCTTGGAAATGATTGATGAGCTCCTGGGCCCGGATCATGGGGTGAAGTTTAAGGATTTCGCCATGAATGTGACCTTGGGAGTCAACAGAGGTGACAAGTTTGGGGATTTCAAGGAAAGTGACTATGCGAATAGACTGACCCTTGCCGTAGATGAAGGAAGTAAGGCTTTGGTGATGTTTGAACCGGATCTCACTGAAGGCACAGAGGTGCAATTGATGCGAAGAAATATGGAGCCAGATTATGTTGAAGAGGTTATTGAAGAAGTCAACAAAAAGCTTTCGGGAAGCGATCCCGTTTATGCTTTTTATATCAATTGCGGAGGAAGAGCCAAGCCATTTTCAGGGGTGAATTTTGAGGATGCAGCCGAGGTACAAAAAGCAATTGGGCCAATTCCGTTGTCTGGGTTTTATTCAGGTGTGGAGGTGGCCCGAGTGGGACAAAACCTGCAGCCTTTGGATTGGACTGGAGTACTTTCTGTTTTGGCAGAGGTTTAATAAAAATTATTTTAAATGAGTTCTCAGTCAAACGACGATTCAGCCCAGCGGGAGATCAATTACTATAAAGAAAGGCTCAAGAAGCTCACAAGCTCCTATATGAGCCTTGAATATAGGAATTCGGACCTTACCAAAGATGTCCTTCAGATGAGCGAAGGACTGAAGGTCATCGCTGAATTGCAGCATGAAAAGGCTGAGAGCAATATGGATCAGTTGTTGGACGGACTGGCCGAAAGCATCAATATCAGGCTCAAAATGGATGTGACCCTGGTGCTGGTCCCTGTCCAGGAAGGAGAGTTCGTTTATCAAGCCAAATTTGTCAAAGCTTATGCAGGTTATCCTGTAAATGAGGTAAAGGGGAAACTGATTACTATTCCTGAGCAATTTTTCGAATCCCGAAAAACCATCATTTTCAATCAAGATTCCAGTGAGGATGAATTTGTCCTGACCTTGTTGAAGGAGTTTGACATGCAGCAATTTATCCTTACGCCAATCATTCATGATCGGAAGGTTTTTGGGTATTTTTTTGCGGCACGGAGGTCCCAGTTACTTCAGTCAGGGACAGGAATTTTGCCTTATCACCAGAATATTTTGGAGGCGATGAGTGGGGTGGTTTCGGCTGTTCAAAATCAGATTGACAGAAATATTATTTTGGAAAGGCTGGTAGAGGAACGGACGAAGGAACTCAAAAGGGAAAAAGAAATCAGTGAGGAGCTTTTGTTGAATATCCTTCCTTATGAGACTACTCAAGAACTGAAAGCCAATGGTTTTGCCAAGGCCAAGGATTACAATGTGGTGACCGTGCTTTTTACGGACTTCAAGAACTTCACTCAGTTCAGTGACGGGATGCCTTCACATATGCTGGTGGCCGAAATCGATTTTTATTACAGGGCATTTGACAAAATCACCGCCAAGCATGGGATCGAAAAGATCAAAACCATCGGTGATAGCTACATGTGTGCTTCAGGGCTTCCTGTGGAGAAAAAACGCCATGCCCAGGATGCAGTATTGGCTGCTTTGGAGATTCGTGATTTTGTAAGTGCCGTAAAGGAGGAAAGATTAAAAGAAAACAAACCGTTTTTTGAAATCCGAATTGGTTTGCACAGTGGGCCTGTGATTGCCGGGATAGTGGGGATCAAGAAGTTTGCCTACGATATCTGGGGAGATACAGTCAATGTAGCTTCCCGAATGGAGTCTTCAAGTGAGGCTGGAAAAGTAAATATCAGCGATGTCACTTATCAATTGGTCAAAGATGAATTTGACTGCTCCTATCGAGGTAAGATCAACGCCAAAAACAAAGGAGATATCGACATGTATTATGTCGAAAGATTAGCTTGATTTTGAATTGCCTGCATTACCATAAGGGTAATGGAAATTGTTTATAACCTGATTTTTTACCAAAAACTTAACACACTATGAGTCAATTTGATTTTCCAAGAATCAACTTTCACGGTTCTGTTCTCCTCGATGTACCAACGGGTAATAATGGGAAGTTTTCTCCTTTAAAAATTTACAACCAAGATGCTGCGCTTCCTTATCGACCTCCACGGGTAAATATTTCCCCGGATCTTATCCCAAAAATTCAGTCACTAGGATATGATGTCCAAATGGATCCAACGGGTCAGGGTTACGTAGAAATTGCTTCTGTAACGGATGAATGCTATGATGCATGGGCAATTTGTTTGCTGGGGAAATCTGGTTATGATGATGATTATGTTACGCTTTACCAAAACGTTCCTTTGGATGGGCCAAGCCCACAGCCCTCACTTTATGATGGATTGGTACAACCGGGGTATTGGAATTATTTTGGAGACTTGAGTGTCTATGCTGAGGATATCCGGATTACTGGTATTCAGATTCCTGATAATCAGGGGAGGGTGACTACATACACGCCTGATAATAGTGCTGGATGTCCGGGAGGTTTAGCACAGCTTTTAGGTCAATCTTTTTCTTTCCATCAGCAATTTTTTGATCCAAATAGTAGGACAACTGCAATGTTTTGCGATGTAGATAGCATCAATGATACATGCACTCAACTTTTCATATCCCTTGCGGGGATCTATGGAAAACCCAATGGGCAGGAAAAGACCTTTTTATCAGGAGTTCCTTGTAAATCTACCTTTACTTGGCTATCCCTTAGCAAGGTTTTAAACTATAATAATGAACTCCTCATGCCAATGAGTGGAGGAACCTATTTTGAGTCGACCATTGCCCTAAATGCAGACCAAACCGATGCCGCTGTTCAGCAGGATTTGAATCAATATGCAGGATTTCAGGTGGATGCCCTCTCTATGAAAATCTTACTTCATCAGGTGTATGAGGTCAGGAATCCGGATTATTCCAAAATGCCTACAACGCCTTTGGGAAACAACCAAACCTCGGTTTATAAGAACCCGGCAAGGGTTGCATTTTCCGGATCACTTTGTCCTTTTGTGGAAGGGGTGGATATGAAAACCCACAATGTGGCCAGAATTTTAAAAAATGAAATTGCGAATAATCCGGCCATTAAGTATGCCGAGTCCAATCCACCGATCCTTGCTCCAACCCCGATGGGCACTGATGAAAAGCCTTTGTCTCTACCAAAAACGGTTCAGCTTCCTCCGGCATTTGTTCGAGTAAATGACAAGGCAAATGTTATCAGCCTTGATGTGATCAATTCCATTTGTGAGTACGGAGTAGGATTTGGACCCTACAGCGATTATGGAGGCGATACGTCTATCCCTCCTTTTATAAGTTGGAAGAATTACGATTTTGGTCAATTGACCCTTATGTTTATTCCGGATGACGGGACAGCCCCTACGAAGGTGGGGAGTATAAATCATGCTCAAGACTATAATATGAGTACGTTCCTGGCCCGGGGAGGAGTAATGGATTTCCCTGTACCAAGTGGAATTTCGGATTTCTCCAAAGGACGGTTTGCGATCTATACCAGTGATCAAAAGGAACTGTTTATGGAGGATGATTACCTGATTATGTCTGACCAGCAAGGGTCATATGCAGAGCAAGGGCAGCTGGCTTCAGAGGGATATAAATCTGACGGAGCTGGGAGAGGGCCAGTCATTTTAAGGTGTTTCTACAGAGGTACTCCTTTAACAAATCCGACATTGGGTAAAATCCGAAATGGGAATACCAATAAGTTTCAGGATTTTTATTTTTCGGATGGGGTGTCTTTTGAATATTTTACAAAAGAAGCGGGATGCGTTCAGTATGTTTTAGGAATCACGCCCGAACAGTATAATGTACCAAGTACGCAGAAAGAAAGATTGTATTTTGCCGCAAATGGATATACCGTGTCCACTCGCGTACTTTCCGCGGATAAAGAATTAGAAGTTTATCTGAATGGGACAGAACCACTCACTTTCCAGGTTTTGTATGACAATATTCTTTCGAATTACAACAATGTACTTCCCATCATGAATGCAATTCTCCCTTTCCAAGAGGAGGTTTGGAGTGAACCGTACACCATGCGTCGCATGCTGATGCTTACCGATGAAAAAAACTGGGGTGGCTATATGTATATGCCTGTCACTCGGGAGCTTTCCAAGAATCAGCAGGCCTTATTGCAAATGTGGGCAAAACTTAAAATCAATTCCTAATCTCAACCCTTTGTAATATGAACTATTCAATCTTTCGAGTATTAGGACTCTTCCTGCTACTTCTTATCAATCAATATTGCGCTCAGCCTACACAAAATGAATCCACTACTGAGATGCTGGAAATGACTGGATCTCCCTTATATACTAAGATTCAGGGGATTTTAGAATTAGATCCCGAGGATAGTACTGTTTCGGATTTCATACAGGTAAGCTTGGAAGAAGTAGATCCAGGTTTTGATATGCCAGAATTACAAAGCCCTGTCTATGCAATATTCGGCAAAAAGTGGGTTGTATTTGGAGGGAGAAAAGGGGGTTTGCACAATATGAATAATGATCCTCCTGCATTTCCTAATTTAATGGCGAATGATTCCATCTGGGTGGTGGATTTCGAGAGCCAAAAATCTACGGGGGTTCCTATTCCTATTCCTTATTTTTATCAGCTTTCAGGCAGCAGTATGCTCCACTATCAGGAGGGAGAAACGCTTTATGCTTCCGGAGGATATACGAATGACGGAACAGGAACTGTCAGTAACATCACTTCCGATTACTTTTTCGAAATTGATGTTCCTAATCTCATCCAATATGTGCTTTCCGGAGGTGCAAATCCAGCCTTGGATCAGATTTTCACCAAGGTAATTCAAGACCCATTTTTACAAGTAACTGGTGGAGAAATGATGGTGGCAAATGGAAACTTTTATCTCATTGGCGGTCAAAACTATGTGGGTTCATACCTTCCAGGGAATACAGGAGAGTATACTTCTGCTCTACGGAAGTTTAGGCTGGTTCAGGAAGGAAGCGGTTGGGGAATCGCAGATACACTATCGGTGATTGATTCAACGAGGCTACATCGAAGGGATTACACCTTAGCTGAGGTGATCACACCGGGACCGGATTCCTTGGGTGCAGTGATTTATGGTGGTGTATTTAATAAACAGGGGTTGGGTTATCCATCGCCAGTTTATCTCAATGATCTTGGCTCTGGAAATCCTGAGGTCACCTTGGATACAATCACCTCTCAAAAAGTGAATTTTTATTCTGCTGCACAGATAGATGCCGTTTTGGCTTTTGGTGACTATCGAGTAAACAGAGTGAGCATTTTAGGAGGAATTACCTATCTGACGTATGACGCGAATTCTGGAACGTTTATAGAGCCGGATATTCCTTTGCCTTTCTCCAACCTGATTTCGACGTATTATACAAATGGGGAAGATGAAACCATCGAGTTGGTTCAGACTCCTCCTCAGGCACAGATGCCTGGTTTTTTGGGAGCCAACGCCATCTTTTTCCCACTTCCTGAATTGCTCTATGGGGAGGCTGCATCCATCATTGATTTGAATAAGGTGTTTCAAGGTGATCCGAGCGGACCGGTATTGGTCGGCTATATGTATGGAGGAATCAAATCTCCCGTTGCCAATCCCATGTCGGGCATGCAGAATTACAATACGAGTATTAACTCCAAGCTATATGGAGTCTACATGAATCTAGCCTATTAGGAATTAGAGCAAGTTGAACAATGCCTTCAAATTCTCAGAGTTTACTGCTGCTTGAAGCACGGAATGCAGTGCCAGATAAGTGCCGGCCAATAGCAGCAGAATACTGGACTCAATGATTAATTTGAAGGAGTTGATTTCAATTCCTGAGTTCTTGTAAGTTTTCGCCATGACAATTAGATGTCGAATTGAAAAAATGTGGCACTGAGGGAATAGTCCTCACTTAAATAACAGATGGTATCTTAATTTAGAGAAAAGAACTTTAAAATCAAGGAAAAACAAAATAAAATTCCTGTAAAAATTAAATTTTACCGAAAATTCTACTTAGAAAAAGCCAATTTTGTTGTAATTCGCACATCTGTTCCGAATGTCCAATTTTGGAAAGGTATTGCCTTTCCATAACCTCTTGAAGTGATTTGAAAAAGATCGTTTTTCCTGTTTTACTGGTTTTTGTGGTGCTACTTGCCATGCTTTACCCAGAGATTTTTTTGAATTGGAGAGGTTTTGAAAGCTCCCTTCTCATAGTACCATTGTTGCAGGTTATTATGTTTGGGGTAGGTACAGAAATGAGCCTGCGTGATTTTCTGGGAGTGATCCAGATGCCCAAAGGAGTGATTGTGGGGATGATTTGCCAATTCACCATCATGCCGCTTTTGGGATTTACCTTGGCCAAGGGTTTTGATTTTCCTTCAGAGATAGCTGCTGGACTTATTTTGGTGGGAAGCTCCCCAAGTGGTTTGGCTTCTAATGTCATGTCTTATTTGGCAAAAGCCAATTTGGCTCTTTCGGTAACCATGACTGCTGTAGCAACTGCAATAGCTCCGGTACTCACTCCGTTTTTGATGAGTATGCTCGGTGGAGAATTCGTTCCGGTTGACTTTTTCGGCATGATGTGGAGCATAGTCCAGATCGTAATTATTCCAGTTTCCTTGGGGTTGGCATTCAATGGCTTCATGAAAGGGAAGATCAAGTGGTTGGATCAATTGATGCCCGGAATATCCATGGGGGGTATTATTTTGATTATAGGCGTGATCACGGCCAACGGAAGGGAAAGTTTAATGGAAATAGGATTGTTGCTCATTCTTGCCTGTTTTCTTCACAATGCCCTTGGTTATATTCTTGGGTTTTTTGCTTCAAAATTGGCGGGCCTGGACCAAAAGTCCTGCAAAACCATCGCATTGGAGGTGGGCATGCAGAATTCAGGACTTGCTTCGGGTATTGCACTTCAAATGGGAAAAATAGCAACCGTAGGCTTAGCTCCGGCGGTTTTCGGACCTCTGATGAATTTTACCGGCTCACTCTTGGCTTCCTATTGGCGGAAAAAGTCAGAGGAAAATCAATGATTAGATTTCCCTCGTTTCTTTATGGGGAAAAACTCCAAAGCTCTCTTGTCAGGGTGAGCATTCATTCTACAATTTTGATTGGTAAGTCCAAGACTTGGAGTTTTCGACAGTATAGCTTGTCATGGTAAATGCTATCCCCGTGCTATTATTAAAGCCGTTGTTCTCTTTTTCCAAAGGTGAATCCTGTTACTCCGAAGTTTTTAGATAAATATAGAATGTGGTGCCTTCTCCTTCTTTGCTTTCCACTTTCAGTTCCCCTCCATGCGCCTTGATGATGTCATAGCTCAAACTCAACCCTAGCCCAGTCCCTGAACCGGCAGGTTTGGTCGTGAAAAATGGCTGGAAAATTTTGTCCCTCACCGAATCCGGGATTCCATTCCCATTGTCTCTCACAAATAATTCAACTCCGTTTTCGGATTGCTTGGTACCTACAATAACGGTAGGCTGGTATCCATTTATTCCTTTCTTGGCTTTAGTATTCACTGCATAAAATGCGTTATTTACCAAGTTGAGGATCACTCTTCCTATATCTTGAGGAGCTACTTTTATTTTTGGAAGATTGGAGCCCAATTCGAGTACAAAGTCTGCATTAAAAGATTTGTCTTTGGCACGAAGCCCGTGGTAAGATAGCCGTACAAACTCATCTGCTAAGGCATTGAGATCGGTTTCTATTTTTTCACCTGAACTGGATCTACTATGCTCAAGCATTCCTTTGACGATGGAATCTGCCCGCTTCCCGTGGTGGTTGATTTTGGAGAGATTTTTTTTGAGTTCCTGAGCGATGCCTTTTACCTCATCCAGGTTTCCATTTTCGATTTCCTCGTTCATTTCTTCCAAAAGTTCCTCACTGACTTCTGAGAAGTTGTTGACAAAATTCAGCGGATTTTGGATCTCATGGGCGATTCCTGCAGTCAACTCCCCTAGAGAAGCCATCTTTTCGGACTGGATCAATTGTTCCTGAGTGGATTTCAGGTCTTCAATGGATTTGTTCAACTGGGCAGTTCGATGATTGACCCGCTCCTCCAATATTCGGTTTTCCTTTTTGAGGTAGTAAGATCTGACTTGAACGATGGTATAGATCACTAAGGCCAAAAAGGCAGCATAAATTAAAAATGCCCACCAGGTAAACCACCAAGGAGGGTTAATGCGGAAGCTATAGGTGCTTGGTTCACTCCAGTTACCATTAAATCCTTTTGTAATTACCTTAAATGAATAATCTCCTTGTAAAAGGTTAAAGTACGTTTTGGAAACTGGTGCCTTGGTGATTTCTGACCATTCTTCATCCGCTCCTTCTAAAATGTAGCGATATTCGATTTCATCCCTACTTTTTATAGCCGGATTAGAAAAAGTGAATGTGATCGAGTTCTGATCGTAAGGAAGTACCAAACCCAATGGAATCTTTGAATTTCTATCCAAACTATCCCATTTGATATTGTTTTTCGCGAGGTAGTTCCTTGCGCTTTCCAAGTCCTGTGGAAGGCTATCAAGCTTTGAAAGGAAGAGACTTGATTCATATTTGGCAAATAGATGGGCGCCCTGATCCATGATTCGTATCCCTGTGATCTCAATTGTAGGAGTTGTCTCATTTTCAAATCTCGGATCATTGAGATTGACAGTTAGGACAGGAGCTGCCCCCCACCAAACTTTCCCATCGCTGGTTACCTTGGCAGTCATCTGATTGTAATCGGTATATGGAAAACCTTCAGCCCGTCCGTAATTCATAAATCGCCAGGCTTGATTGGGATTTTCTTGGGAAGGCTTTTCAATAATTGCGATCCCATTGGAAGTTCCGAGTTGAATTCTTCCTTGAGACTCAACCATATCATACAGTGATTCGGGTTGGAGTCCATGATCACCATTCACATTTATTACCTGGTTTCGATCTTTGTTAATAATGGAGATTCCTCGTGCACCTCCAATAATCATTCCATCCTCAGAACTTCTAATAATGACCGATTGATCTGCTGTGGACAAGCCCTCTATGGTTCCTATAAAAGTGACCGTATTTTTCTCAGGATCGATGTAATTAATGCCGGTATTTGTTACAATCCAGAACTTCCCGAGATGATCCTTTTCGAGCCCCCATACCGTACTCGAGGCCAAACCCGAATATTCATCAAGCTTTTTCATGGTCCCTTCTTCTTGGTCAAATACAAGTAGACCATCATTGGTACCGATCCACATACTTCCATCTTCATGTAGCCTGGCGCGCCAAAAGAACCGTGCTGTTTCTGCACTTCCTTGATAAGAAGTGATCGTGCTTTCTTTTAGGTTTAATAAGCTGAATCCGCCTGCAGATCCAATAAAAAAGATGTCCTCTGAAATCTTCGAAATACCCCGATGATCATTAGCTCCATTTTGCCGAGGAATTTCCAAATACTTGATAGTCTTGGTGGAAGGGTCGTAAATGTTGAGTCCACCATAAGTGGCGAGCCATACTCGATGCTCTTTGTCTTCTTCAATTCCCCAGACATTATCATTTATCAGGCCATCATTGGAAGAAAGGTGCCTGGAATCCATTCCTAAGGGATCGTATAGCTGAACCCCTGATGAATAGGTGCTTTCCCAATACACCTCATTCATATGATCAAATAAGGACATAGAGGGTGCACCCGAGCCAGTCTTTATGGAGTTTGTTTGAAGGGATTTTATGGTAGATTTCGAAGGGTTGTAAATTGTGAAGCCGTTAGTATACCCAAACCACACCTGACCCCTTGAATCAATATTTACATCTAGTGAACCTCCAGAATATCCCTGTTCTTCCCCTAAGATTGAAATAATGCCTTTTTCCAAAGAAACATTTGTAGCACCCCTCTCAAAGGTAGTTAGCCAAACGGAACCATCAGGAGCTTCGGTGATATGGAAAAAATCACCTTCTAGACCCTCGTCTATACCTAATAGTTTTACACTTGTTCGTTCAGGATTAACAATGGCAATTTCACTGCTCATAGGGATCCAAAGGTTGTTTTTCGAATCTAAGCTTACTGTACTGAAGGCTAAACGTAATTCTGAATCAAAGACTAAGGATGAAAGGGTTCGATTTTTTAGATCTATAAACTTGGGACTATCTCCAATTCTGCCGCCCCAATAATTACCATCTTGATCGACCGCTCCTCTTGTGAAGCCCAAGGGGATTTCAAAATTTTCCACCAATTCAGTCTCAGGATCCAGGATCATAAATCCATTTTCCAAAGTTGTAATAACCAATCTTCCTTGGGGGTCATAATCAAGATCGACGATGATATTGGTAACCCCTGAGGAGAATTCAGTAATCACGATTTCATATAAGTGAAACTCACTTCCTATAAATTTCACCAATCCGAGCTCGGTACCAATCCAATGGGTTCCATCTGGCCCGATTATTTGGGCTTTAATGCTTTTACCGGGAAGGCCTTGTGCATCGGTTAACCCTAAAATTCCCGCCTTTGTACGATCAGATTTTTCCATCGTCCCAACTTGTGAAATAATCGGCTCAGGCAAAGGGAAAATGGTGCTTTTGATGGAGTCCATCTCCAGTTCGATAGTCAAAGGCACTTCTTTAAGATTCTCAAAGGAAAAAGATATTTCTGTGAGCGGTTTTTGAAGCGGTTCTTCTTCCTCCAGTGAAAATGGTTTTGAGGGTAATTGATCCCAGTTAAAACGCATTGTTTTTCCTATTGGAACGTACTCTTGGGGAATAATTTTCCACTCTATGGGCTTACCCTCAGGAATTTTAAAAGGGGTCGCGGTAGGAATTTTGAATCCAGATGGGTTTTCTGGAACCGGAATTTCTTCATTTGATTGGCATGAAACTGCAAATCCCAGAGAGAATAAAAAAAGTAAGCGAAAGCAAAATAGATGTGTACTTTTCGTCATATCCAGTTAGTTATAATTTGAAATTCGAGAAGGATTTGAGCCCCAATTCCATCCTCGAAGAAAACTTGATACCTCTCAGTCCAATAGGGTTTGGCAATTTTCAGGTCACTATTGGGGATTTGGGCTAAGTCAAATTCATGGGTCTTCGATAAATGCATGTTTGGGTTAGTTTGGGTAGGGAAGAGAAATTAGAAATGTGGTGCCTTTGGTTTCTTCTGTTTCGACCGATAATTCTCCCCCATGGCCTTTGACAATATCGTAGCTGATTGAAAGACCCAGCCCGGTTCCCTGACCGGAAGGTTTTGTCGTAAAGAAAGGTTGGAAGATTTTGCTTTTGATTTTGGAAGGGATTCCCCCTCCGTTGTCCATGACGGAAATTTCTACCCGTGCATCCTTGCCCAATTCCGGCTTTAGGTATCGGGAGCAAACCTTTACTTCGGGGGTATAATCCGGACCACTGATTTTTGCCTTTTCATTGACTGCATAGAATGCATTGTTGATCAAATTGAGTAGAACTCTTCCGATCTCCTGGCGTACCACTTCAATTTTTGGGATATTCGGATCCAAATCACAGGAGAAGTTGGCATGGAAGCTTTTGTCTTTGGCCCGCAGTCCATGGAAACTGAGTTTCAGGCATTCTTCAGCAAGTGCATTTAAATCGGAAGGTTCTCTTTTGCTTTCACTTTTGCGGCTGTGTTCCAGCATACCTTTGATAATGCTTCCTGCTCTTTTTCCGTGGTGGTGGATTTTGGACAGGTTGTCCTTCAGTTCCTGAGCGAGGGCTTTAATTTCATTCAGATCTCCTTTTTCAATTTCTTCAGTCATTTCATCCAATAGCTCTTCACTTAATTCAGAGAAGTTGTTGACGAAGTTGAGTGGGTTTTGGATCTCATGGGCAATCCCGGCAGTAAGCTCGCCTAAGGAGGCCATTTTTTCGGATTGGATGAGTTGCTGTTGGGTTAATTTTAGATCTCTCAGGGTACGTTCCACCTGAACCTTGGCTGTTTCCAGCTTGACAAAATCCATGTATCTGGCATACGCGGTAGAAAATGTGTCCGCCAAAGACTGAACTAGTTGGAGCTCTTCCTCTTTCAGAGGTGTAGGATTTCCTACATAAAGCATGCCTTTCAAAAAGGGTAGGAAGTGGAGATAAATGCCATCCTTGGGAATGTTTTGTAGGTATTGTTCTTTGGTTTTGATCACCCCCTCTTCGATGAGCGTGTCGGCTTGGATCTGAAAATCCTCGTCCACCCATCGGGTCACATAGCTGATTCCTTCAGTCCAATGATGAAAAACTTCTTTTAGGTTTCTGGCCTTGGAATAGACCAAATCAAATGCTGCAATCGCCTGTCCGTCTGGGGTAGACAGATAGGTGTGAAATTTGTTTTTCTGATCGTCCATGATAAAGACCCCGCATCGGATGAAGGAAATCCCCATACTGGTGAGTTCTTTCCAGATCAGAGGGGTAATCCTATTCAGGTCATCTGCGGTCCGCATGGAGGCAATATCTGCACGAAGCCGATCCAGAGAGGCTTGTTTGATGGCTTCCTTGGTCTGATTTTCTGCTTTTTGAAGGTCCAGAAATCGGGTATAGGTCTGTTCAAATACCCGGGCAAACCGGATCAGGATGTTGTTTTCTGAGATAGAGAAGGGCTGCCCATAATATCTTCCCATATACATCCCGGTATGGGTGTTGAATGCTGATGAAATACAATAGGAAGGACCTCCCAAAACAAATTCTTTTCTTTCCTTGGGGATACTGATCAGGCTTTCAGGATGGTTAAAGAGATGAAGAAACCATTTGTCTTTTTCTTCTTTGGAATAGTGATGGGTAAACAGTTCGATCTTTTCTTCCCGGGCTTTGACAAGATCCCTTCCGATCTGGGAGGATTCGTAATAGGGCATCAGTAGCCTAGAGGAATAGTTCCGGTCTTTGTTTTGGATCCAAACTTCTATATCCTTTGAGTCGGCTTTTGGGATGAGAATGGTGACCGTATCGGTTGCCACTTCCAGTTGCATCAGATTGTCAAAAACAGCATTGACTACCTCCTGAAGTTCCTCACTTTTGTGCATGGCCATGGACCTTGATCGGACCCGTTCCAGGGCTGCCTCTATTTCAAATTCCCTCTCTATAGTTTGTAAATTCTCTTCACTTTTCCTGAGCTCTTTCCTCAACTGAAGGTTTTCTTCTGCCAGTCTTTTGTTTGAAGGGAATTCACCCTCTGGAATAGATTGATGCTGCTGTACTATTTTCCAGCCAAAAGGAGTTTCACTCAATATTGAAGAAATCCGGATAGGGGAGTAGAAAGTCCAGATTCCGTCCTTCAAAAAATGCAAATCTGCCTCTTCTTTGACCAACACCAGATCGCCTACAGGTACCGAAATGATTTTACGACTTTCCAGTCTGGTTTCATGGTTGCCTTTTCTTAATCCGGCTTGAAAAGCTAACGGACCGTCTTCTCTTCCATGTGAAAGCCCTGTTTCCGAAATTCCTATAAATTCAAAATGGTCATCCAAAATGGAAGCAATGGTTTTATAGTCCCCCGAAAAGTAACTTTTCCAGTAGATATGGTATGTTTCTAGGGCTTCAGCCTCTTTTTTTTGGATAGCTACCATGCCAAACCATTTGAGGTCAAGGAGGAATTCTTAATTCTTGTAATCAAGACTAAATGTTTTGAAAAATCATCCGTAATGTATAGGATAATTTAAAGAATTTTTTTTAGTAAATCCTTAATAATCAACAATTAAAAGATTTTTGCTGAAGCCAAGAATGATTATGGGGTACTTCGGTTCTTGATGGTGTGTTTTTGACGGATTTTTCTGAAAAAATTAATCATGGAGATGTCGGTTTATTTCTTCTTTAAGTGCCTTCAATTGCATGGTTCTGACTTCCAGTTGCTCAATCATGTTAAATGTCCTCCCCAAGTCTCCAATCACATAGGATTCAAATTCGGTCTTTTGCAAAAAGGAATTGATCTCTTTTTGAGGATCAACTCCCCTTTCATCTTTGATTGATTCCAACAAGGAATAAAATCCTTTGTTACCCTCATTTATCAATATCTGCTCAGCAGATTCCATCGCCAAAAAGCTATTGGGGACCCCAGCCATCAAAGGTTCAAAGGAATTTTCTATGATGCGTAAAATAGAGGTAAGTACATCCTCAAATTGCTTGAAGTTGGTGTAATATTCAACGAGCTGCTTCAGAAGTGGCTTGTTGGAAAAATTATCGAAGGCCCCGGCACTTTTTGCTGCCTCAAAAGTTGCGTCAAAGCTGATGGCAGACTCGTTGTAATACAAGGGTTCGGTATGTTTCCCAAAATCAACAGAAGAAATTGGCTGAGCCGGATTTCTGATTTGGGATAAAAACCAAGTTAGGTTATCCATTCGATTTTGGTAGAAAATGGTCTGGGATTCCAGTTTTTGCTGATCATTTTCCAAGTCAATTAAGATGGATTTGTAAAATGTTGTTTCCCTGTGTCTATTGGCCCGTTCCTCTTTCCAGGTATTGATTTGGAGTGCTATTAAAATTCCTATAGTCACCAAAATAATTTCTCCCGCCGCATAGGCCAAATACCGGGTGACCCGATTTTGGGAGAAAAGAGATAGGCGGATTTTTCGGAAAAAGGAGATCATAGGCTTACTGAGTGATGCAAAAGTTTTGTTTAGGGGAGTTCATATTCCTTGTGAATCAATTCCAATAGATTTAAAGCATCTTCCCTCAGAGATGCTGCCCGCATACTGTTTCCTAGACACATTTTTGATAAATAATGGACTTGGAAGGCCAGCTCATTCAGGGTCTGAAAATCATCTGTGACCAGCTTTGGATTTGTTGTCGGAAACACAAAATTCATCTCTGCATCCATCGTGGCATTCAATTCCTGGGAGTTAAAAACCTTACCTCCCATTTCCCGAAAAGTAGATTTGGTTTGGTTGTCCTTTTCGTCCCAATCCTGAAGCACTCTCACCTTTTTTTCATACTTGAGCAATTCCTCGACGACCACTCTTTTTTTGATCAGACGAAGATTCCCCGCGTTTTTTAATTGCTGAATGGTGCCATCCGAGTACACAAATGGGCTTTCGTTGAAGACTTGTCTGGCTAAATAATAGATTTGGTTTCCCAAAAGGTGATGATCCTCCGAAACTAGCATCCCTGCCAAGGAGTCCATCAAATGACCTTTGACCTTTTTAAAAGAAATGTAGGTATTCAGGTTTGCCGTGTCTGATTTTAGGTCTTCAATCAAGGAAAGCATGTATTCCTTTTCGATCGTTTTGTTGCTTAAAGATTCGCGGTAATTCTCGGCGAGAAACCCACAGAATACAGCCAAAAAAAGCATAAAGAATTCTTTGAAATAGGAGGTCCAGTTTTTTTTCTTCCAGGGGCTGATTACCTCTTCATTTAAGGCGTCTGGATGATTTTCTGAAGTTTGATTTTTCTCCATTTCTCTAAAGAATCAGTATAGGAAATTTATTCTTTGATGGCATTTATTTTATCATTTCCCTAAGTCTCTTTCTGGCTTCCTCAAACCGACTCATCATTCGATTCATTTCAGTATCGCCGTAGGCAGCTTTAGATATTCCTTCAGCTGCATCAATCGCCCGAATGAGATCTGCTGCAGCTGCTTTACGCGAATTTGGATCGGTACTACCAATAGCTTCGATCCATACTGGAGAGCTATGCGCAAAAGGACGTGCGTGCATACTGGGCCAGGAGTCTTCTCTTTGTTCGCCCGCATAGGCACGTATCGCAACCCATCCACCCTCGGGAAGTGTCACTTTTCCTTTATAATTTCTCGTCTCTCCGGCATTTACTTCATCCAGCTTTTCGACAACCTCCCCGTTTACGATCAACTCAACCACATCAATAGCACTGGTGCTTGCCAGCGTAGCGGTCCAATCTTGGGTACCACTGGAAACGACATCTCCGGGTTTTGCCTTTTCTCCCACTTGGAAAAGTAAGGCAGGACCCGTCGTTACAAATCCTTTTCCGGCCATCGCCGCCTCAAGTACTGCTTCAGAAGTCATTTCTTCACCTTCCAACCGCACGTAATTTCTTCCGGTGCCGACTGCCATGGTACGATGGAAATCCACCCACATGTCTGTCCCTGACATGGCAGCTACAGGACGCCCGATATTCAGAAGTCGATACCAAACATGACTGTTTCCCAAAGGACTTGTCCAGGCACAGACCATTTCAAAGCCGATGCGCTCAGCTAGTACCCCATCAGAAATTAGCTCAATTGGAATTGGATTGTCATCTAAATGGTCAAAAGGATCTAAATCTTCGGTTATGGGGTGGACATATGTAAGAAAAGCTCCTGTTTGATCTGCAAAGTCCACTACCTCTCCATTGCTTCGGTCCGGGTCACCAAGTTTGGGATTGGTGGGTCCCCAAAACCACGGGGCGTAGGCTTTATCTGTTCCCAATAAGCTTACATGGCCATGAAAGTGTGATCTCACTTCTTGGCTTTGAGTGACAATTCGGCCATCTTTTTCTGTTTCCTTCCCAATCAGTGAGGCGTCGATTCTCCGTTCCCAACGGTTCCAAGACATGGGAGCCAGCAGATCAAGGTCCTCGCCTTCCAAGGCCTGAAGGGCGTCTTGATGTGTAGCCCGATGGTGTCCATCACCATTCAGGTGCACGTGGTGATCTGCCGATGCATAGCCTGCAGCCTTTGCATCCCAAATCGGACTGATGGTTAGGCTGACTTCTGTTGATCCTCCATCAATTACCTGGATGGTGGACTGAGTAATTGGGGTCATGGGGCCTTGGACACCTATAACTTGATAATTTCCTGCAGGAAGTGAAAAGCTGGCTTCTCCTTCTAAATAAAAATAATGACGGCCTGTTTGTGGATCTACATACGTGGCATTTTCATGGGAAGGGACAGGATAGCCATCCTCTCGAAGGATGGAGATCCGTGCCGTAATGGGTTTTCCAGATTCATCGGTCACGTTCACTTTCAGAGATCCACTTGCCTCTCTCAAATCCCAATTTAGAATTTTCACCTCCTTGGCTTCTCCTCCATAGGTCGGAATTTGCATCAGTTTGAATTGCCTGTTTTCATCCAATTCGACGAAAAAAATCTGCTCACCATCAGCGCTAAAGGCCGGAGTTAGGGCAAAAGGATTTCCATCTGTAAGGCGGTGTTTCACCCGAGGATCATCCAAATCCATGGTCCAAAGGTGATAGTCATTGTCAATGGGCGCGCTGTAAACGATCAGGCGCTGAGCGGGATGGGCATCTGCAGTCAAATGGTAGGTGAGCGTCTGTGCGAGGGCAATAGAGTCGGTGTTGTTTTGAAAGTTCCTGATTCGAAGTACCCGGTGGGCACCGTTTCCATGGAGGTACATTAGGCTTTCGCCATCGTTTAGCCTTCGGGGATTTCGTTCTACCTGGCGGAGATCGGTCAGCGGTTCGTCTTCTCCGGAGAGGAGGTGATAGCGGCGAAGATTCAGTGAGCCGGTTTTTCCGGAGGTATAATAAATCCATTCTCCATCAGATGAGAATTCCGGGTCTAATTCGATAGTCTCAGTATCAATTCTTTTCTCCTCCCCACTTGCCAAATCGCGAACAATTATGGCTGTGTTTTTCCCCTCATCTCTTACAAAAGTCAGTTTTTTCCCATCGGGTGACCATCTCGGTCGAGAGTCGATACCCGAACCTTTTGTCAATCGAATAGCAGTTCCGGTTTCTAGATTTAGGTTCCAAATCCACCCTCGGGCGGCGAAGGCCAACTGCTTTCCATCCGGTGCAGGAGCGGGATCTGTCGGACCGTAAACCAGAATGGGCAACTCATGCTGTTCCAGGTAAACATGATGTCCAAAGTCAGAGAGCTTGGAATAATGATTGGTCCACTGGGCTGAAACAACCGTCAGCGTAAGGACTTGTACTAAAGCTGAAATCAATAGGCCAGCTACTCTACGTGTGAGATTGTACATTTTGAATTAGGTTTATTCTGCATGAAATACTTCTTGCCCTTGATTTTTCTTGAAAAGAGAAATGGACTTTAAAATGAAATGTCAATCATCTCATTTCCCGTAATTGCGTAATCGATTACTCATCAGTTAAGGTCACAAACAATTGGGATTGAATCAGCCAAGTCCCTGATTTTTTGGTCCATTGTGCGGAATATTTCCCGCCCACCATAGCTTCTTCTGATCCTTCCTGATATCCTTTCCAAGTACCTGTTTCCCAAGCCAATTGTGTGTCGGGATTAACGATGATTTCATCGGGGGTCCGCACCCAAAACATTCTTGATCCCGAAACTTTTTGGATATACTCTATCAATGCTTCTTTTCCTGAAATCAAGGTTCCGGCACCTGTGGTGATCAGTACATCATCTGTTAAAAAGGTATTGTTGAGTTCTTCGTCAAATGCTTTCAATGCTAGATTGGATGCCTGCCGCTGAGTCAAAATGGCTTCGGTCTCAGGGTTTGACTTTTGTGCGTATCCGGGAATGGATAGAAACCCGAAACAAAGCAAACCTATTCCTTGAATGATAGTTTTAAGTGAGGTCATAATACAATTACTTGGTAACCCTTTTGAGTTAAATCTGTGGTTGCTGTAAATCGGGAAGCTGCCAATCTTACTCCCGGATAGATCATTTCAGGAACAAGATTTTGTTTCATCATAGATTGACCACAGACGATCACTTGAACTCCATTTCTCTGAAACTCCTCCAATAAGGCTGCATTAGGATTAGGCAGACCAAATCGCTTCTGGTATTCTTTATTGGAAAGGACCAAGGGAGTAGAACCACTGAATATCACCAGGGCCAACTCTATATTTTCGGCGGGTACTCCGGCATATACGTGGAGATTGTACATTCGAGCAGCATAGTCGAGATCTTCCCCCACTTCTTCTTTGGATTTTAGTTTATTGCCCAATTCAACTACCAGTTTATACTTTTTCGTTGGATCGGGTTTTTCTACCTCAAATGGGACTTCTATAACACCTCCATATTCTTGGATCGCTGGGAAGACGAAGGATTGGGAAAAGCCTTGGGTAAAAGCACTCAAAAAGAGTATTAGGGAAAGGATTTTGTTTTTCATCTTGTTTTGGGAAAGAGTAAAAAAAAGGATCTGCTTATTGCAGATCCCGATAATGATTAAACCAACTTAAAATCGCCGCACTCTTACTCATCAGCATGCTGGGCCGATTGACCAAGCCATGAGAAGCATTCGGGATACGAACCATGGCAGACTCTACACCTTGTAGTTTGAGTGCTGCGTAATATTGTTCGGATTCCGAAATCGGAGTTCGGAAATCCTGCTCCCCGGTCAATAGCATGGTTGGGGTTTTTACATTGCCTACCAAAGAGAGAGGGGATCTTCTCCAATAATTTTCAATGTCTTCCCAAGGCTTTGCACCGAACCAATATTTTGTGAAAAAGACAGGGTTGTCTGCATGAAGCACAAAACTAGTCCAATTAATAACCGGCTTGGCAACCACAGCGGCTTTGAAGCGATCTGTTTTGCCCACGATCCAAGCAGTCAATACTCCGCCTCCTGATCCCCCGGTCACAAAAAGATTATCCGTATCGATGTATCCTTTTTCAATCACCGCGTCCACTCCTGACATCAAATCTTCATAATCATGGTTGGGGTAATCGTGGTGAATAGCATTTCCGAATTCCTGTCCATATCCCGTACTTCCGCGAGGGTTGGTGTAAAGAACCACATAACCTGCAGCGGCATAGGCTTGGATTTCATAGGCAAATGAAGGACCGTACATGGCAAAAGGTCCGCCGTGAATTTCCAGGATGAATGGATATTTTTTTCCTGGATCAAAATCTGGAGGAGTGACTATCCAACCCTGAACTTTTTTCCCGTCAAAACTGGATTTCCACCAGATTTCTTCGGTTTTACCGATTTTACGATAGGAGAAAAGGTCATCGTTGACAGCCGTCAATCTTTTAGTCTGTCCATCTGCCCAGATAGCCAGGTCAGCAGGATGCTCAGGACCGCCTTGGGTATACGCAAATCGGTTTGTGGAGGAAACGGTAAATGTGCCTGCATTGTAAGGTCTTCCCAAATCCAGTCCGCCAAGCCCTTCTACGACAGTTCTGATTTTACCGCTGAGGTTTACATGCCCAATTTTGGTGTCCCCAAATTCATCGTATTGAAAATAGATCCCTTTTCCATTGGCTTCCCATTGGGGATTGCCGGCATCGCGATCCAGGTCGGCTGTAAGGTTTTTGACCCCAGAGCCATCGATATTCATTACATAGAGGTGGGTCACCTGATAGCCTTGGAAAGTGTCGTCATTTCCAGTGAAAGCGATCAGTTTGCCATCTGGAGAGATGGTGGGGTTGGAGTCTGGGCCAAAGCGGGAAGTAAAGGCTTTGATCTCACCACTGGAGAGGCTCAGTTGATAGATTTCAGAGTTAGCTGGTTCAAATTCACTGTTTTCCTTGAGATTGGCCGAGAAAAAGAGGCTTTTTCCATCTTTTGCCCAAACAGGGTTTCCATGATTATTGGAAGTAAATGTACGCTGGCGTGGAGTGCCCCCATCTATTCCCAACGTGAAAATCTGACGGTGACCAGGCTTAAGGTACCCTGCTCCATCACCTCTATAGCGCATTTCATCTATGTAAATAGGTCCTGGATTCCAATTGGCACCCTCTGGTTTGGAAGGAACTTGTAGGAGGGACTTTTTAGCCTCCGGTACAAATTGAGTGAATGCCAATTGCTGATCATCCGGACTCCAGGAAACCGCCCCTGGAGGGGTGGAGGTATTGGTCAGGACTTGGGTTTCTCTACTGTCGACCATCATTAGGTAGAGCTTTACCTTCTCGTCATCCTGGTTGGAAAGGAAGACAAGTTTTTTCCCGTCGTTGGACCATCGAGGTGCATAATCCCGCTGATTTCCCTGGGTGAGTTGACGGATTTGGCTTCCGTCTGCATTGCTGATCCAGATGTTGGAATAGTCCCGGTCAGTCATGATGTCTTTGAAATTCCGGACATAAGCGATCTGCGACCCGTCTGGGGAAATTTGAGGGTCTGTGATATATTCCAGGTCAAAGAGATCGGTGAGTTCTAGGTTGGTTTTTTCCTGGGCCTGGACGTTCAGCCCCAAGCTGAGTCCAATTGCCAAAACCAGAATCCATTTCGTTTTCATGTGTACAATAGTTAAGTTATCTTTTTTGAGTTCTAAACTTGTCAACCTCCGGCTTGAGGGGTGGGTATAACGACCCCTACTTCTTCAGCGTATTTCTTCCATTCCTGAATCATTTCCTCTAATTTTTCCGGGTGACTTGCCTTTAGATCGATTTGCTCTTCCCTGTCTTTCGCTAAGTTATAAAGTTCGAAATTTTTCGGATCAAATGGACTTCTTAGATTCACCAGTTTCCAGTCACCCTTTCGGACCATGACATAGCCCCTGTGTTCCAGAGCAAATACATAAGTAGAATCATGGATCTGCTGTTTCTCAGCAGAGAATAGAGGAAGGAGGGATTTTCCCGGTAATGGCTTCACCTTCTTTGATTTCCAAGTTTCGGGATAGGAAACTCCTGCCAATTGATAAAAGGTAGGTGCCAAATCCATCACCGTCACAAATTCGTTATTGATCTGACCTGCTTTTTCAACTTGGGGACCGGAAATAATCATGGGTGCGACCATCCCTCCTTCTGTGGTATAGCCCTTGAAATAACGGAATGGGGCATTGCTGCTTTCCGCCCATTGGGGGCCATAGGAAATGAAGGAGTTTTCCGTTCCCATTTCCTCATAGGCATCTGTATAATTTTCTTTTAGGAAAGGTCCAAAACTGGAATGGTAAAAGAAGTCTTCCGCAGCGGCTCCATTGTCCGATACGAAGACAATCAGGGTGTTTTCATACAGTCCTTTTTCCTTGAGATAACTGATTAATCGGCCTATGTTGTAATCGAGGTTATCAACCATTCCCGCATAAAGCTCCATCTTCCGGGCTTCCTTCTTTTGTTCTTCCGGAGTGAGGGAATCCCAAGGAGCAACCCGAGGATGCAAAGCAGGAAGAGCGGCATTGAAAGGAATGATTCCGGATTTTTTGAGGGATTCCAGCCTTTTTTTTCGAAGGACTTCATATCCCTCATCGTACCTGCCTTGGTATTTATTCCAAAATTTTTCGTCTACCTGGAGCGGCCAATGTGGAGAAGTGTAGGCGGCAAAGGCAAAAAACGGTTGGCGATCTTCCCGATTGGATTCGATGTAGGAGATCAACTTGTCTGTATAAAAATCAGTAGAATAAGCACCTTCCGGCCAGCTTGCTTTTTGGCCGTTTTCGGTGTAAGGTGACTCCGGTGCCTCTGGAAAAATCCCCCGACTGCTGTAATGATTGGCACCTCCCTCAAGGGTTACGAAGGATTTTTCAAAGCCCTTTTGATGCGGATTGTCTTCGGGTTTCAAACCCAAATGCCATTTACCAACGGTATAGGTATGATACCCGGCTTCTTGCAAGAGTTCGGGAATAGGAACAATCCGGTCGCTGAGATGTCCTTCATATCCCGGAACCTCCGTGACCAAATCCTGAGACCCCATCCCGGCGACATGATTGTAATTCCCAGACAACATCATGGCTCGGCTGACCGCACAAAAAGGAGCTGTAGTATATTGGCTAAACCGAATGCCTTCCTCTGCAAGCCGATCCAGGTTTGGGGTTTCCATGTCTCCACCAAAAGACCCCAAATCTCCATAACCCAAGTCATCCGCCACGATTAAAAGTATGTTGGGTCTTGGCGGATTTGTACTCTTGATTTCTGGGCTTTGGCATGAAAAAATCAGAGCTAAGAGGAAAAAAGAGAGAGGTAATTTTCGCATGATTAGGGGATATTCCTTTTTTCTTCCAAATGTCTGTAATGACTATTATCCTGAGGGCCTCGCACTACTATACTTGGAGGCAAAGGTCCTAATTGCTGCACAGCCAAATCCATTGCCCGTATCATCTGGGCAAGTTTTTCCGGGTTTTCTTTGGCGAGGTTGGTGCTCTCTCCGGGATCTGTTCGAAGGTTGAACAGAAGGGTGTCGTGTGCGGGAACACCTCTCATCCATGGGGCACCTTGAAAACCTCCGAAAGGTCTTTTGATTTTCCATCCGTCTTGCTGATAGGCCCGTTGGTCCGCTCCCATGTAATAGATAAACTCATTGCCTTCCCGAAAACCATTTTCAAATAAAACTGCGCTTAGGTCTTTGCCATCAATGGCTCGGTCCTGAGGGATTTCAGCTCCAACCAAGTTGCAAAAGGTAGGAAACCAATCCATCTGGGTAGCCAGGTCTTCATAGACCTGACCGGGATCAATTTTCCCTTTCCACATGGCCACCGTGGGCACTCGTACTCCGCCTTCGAAGGTAAATTGTTTGCCTTCCCGAAGTGGACCGGCCGAACCCCCGTGGTCTTCCATGACCAACCAGGGGCCGTTGTCTGAGGAAAAGACGATCAGGGTGTTTTCCATCAACCCTTTTTCTTCCAGCTTTTGAAGAATTTCACCCACGCTCCAGTCGATTTCCTGAATCACATCTCCATATAGGCCCCGCTGGGAAGTCCCCTCAAACTCCGGAGAAGCATAGATGGGTACATGGGGCATGTTGTGCGCCAGATAAAGTAAAAAGGGGCTTCCTGCAGCTTGATCAATGAATTCTAGAGATTTTTGTGTGTAGGTTTTGGTGGTGAAGCGCTGATCAACCTGAATAGAGTCTACTTCATTGTCCTTCATATAGACAACAGATGCCATGTCATTACTATAGGGAATCCCATAGTACCTGTCAAAGCCCTGATTGAGCGGAAGATACTTTTCTCTGTGTCCCAAATGCCACTTTCCGACTATGGCGGTTTGGTATCCTTTTTCTTTCAAGACCTCTGCAAAGGTGATTTCCTCTGGTTCCATCCCGGTAAAGCTCTCCGGGAAAAATACCTGATTGATCCCCATGCGTTGAGGCATTCTCCCGGTTAGTAAACCAGCTCGGGATGGACTGCAAACAGGTGATGCTGAAAGGAAATTGGTAAATTTAATCCCCTCAGTTGCCATGCGGTCAATATTGGGTGTTAGGATATCCCTTGCTCCGAAGCAACCCAAATCTCCATAACCCAAGTCATCGGTGAAGATGAACACAATATTGGGCAATTGATTTTCTGTGCTTTCTTTTGGTGCTTCCTTACAGGAAATCAGAAGAACAAACAGGAGGGCCAAATAAGGGGAAGGGTTATTCATGCAGGACTAGGGTTTAGGTGGATTCAACCATTTCATTTTTAGAATGTATACATTTTCAACTGGGCGATCTCGTTGATCAGTCTCTACAGCTGCGATAGCGTCAATCACCTCCAGACCGGAAGTCACCTGACCAAAAACTGTATAGTTCTGGTCTAGATGGGGGGTGCCCCCAATTTCTTTGTACACCTGACGGTGGGCTTCAGGGATGCTGTACTTTTCAAAAGCCTGTTGGTCCACTTTTTCCTCAAATTTTTTGGAAAGTGCCTGCACCCGCAAACTGTCTTTTTCCTCCCGAGCCTGACTTAGGGAGTCTAAAAGACCTTTGTTCGCTGGATTGTTGACAGCATAGTGCCTTTGAAGAAAGGAATTGATCCGTCCTTGATTGTGTGTCAAAAGGCTGTCGTTTTGGATTTTTCCCTGAACAATATAAAACTGGGTGCTGCTGGAGGCTCGTTGTGGATTGTTGGTTCGGGCTGCTCCCAAAGCTCCTTTTTTATGAAAGAGATCAGGATAGAATTCAGCAGGGATCTGATAGGGAAGATCGGAGTTTCCCAATGCTTGCCCAGTTGCTGCGGTTTTGCTTTGGGTATCTCCTCCCTGAATCATGAAGTGCTCAATCACCCGGTGAAAAAGCAGGCTATCATAAACACCCTCTTGTACGAGCTTGAGAAAATTGTCCCGGTGTTGGGGAGTTTCATGATAGAGCTCCAAAACCAAGGTTCCTTTGCTGGTCTGCAATTCGATTTGCGGACGCTCCTGGGCAAGTATAGGATTCCAAATTCCTAAAATAAACAGAAGGGTAATCCAGGTGTTTTTCATATTGGCATTAGGGGGATTAGAACAAGAAAATACTCAAAAAATCAATGGTGGTGTGCCATACGGTGATTTTTTAAGATGTCCACTCCAAAATCATTTCCTTTTTCCCTCAAGATGGAGTGGATGTGGTTGGCATTGTCCAGAAAACCAACGTTGTCATATTCGATCAGAAAATCGGGGCTATGAATGACGTAGTAGTGGGGTTTCATGGGTTCATAACTCCCAATCCAGGCAAAATACACCTCGTCCATCCCATGGGCATGTAACTTGGCCAGGTATTCCTCCGCCTTTTGATGGTCTAGGTTTTGGATGTATTCCTCGATCAGGTAATGGAGTATTTTTTGCTGGGCTTCACTCAGTTCTGACCCTTTGATACCTTTAAACTCTTCCAGCCACTGGGGTCGATTCGGACTGGTAAAGATGTCTCCGGGAACGTCTCCCTCAAGGGTTGCTTTTGCTTTTTGCTCCTCATCCAGGGAATTGACAAACCAAAAACCATAATCTTCCTCTTTGCTCAGCGGGCGTAAGCCTGCATATTGGGTGACTTCGACTACCGCGGGGTCTGAGCCCAAAAAGAGTGGAGTCATGGAAAACTCATTTCCCGAAACTGTCAGATTGATGGAAATATGATGCCCTTCAAATTTCAATCCCCACTTTTCGTCCATTTCCGGATTGCCTAAAATGGCGAGGAAGTAATTTCCATAATCCCAATTGAGTGTACGGATCATTTTGATGGAGTTTTCAGGGATTTCCCCGTTTTGGAATTTTATCTCAAACAATTCATGAAGGATATCGTCCACCTGCATGATGGCAAAGGTTTTCAGATAACCCTGGGAGCTAAACATGTTGCTCAGGATTTTATGAAACGCAATTTTGCTCTGCTCAGACAGGTCTCCATAGCGAAGACCAGCACGGGGGGCCAAGCCAAGGGGAAGGTTGGTCCATTGGGTTCTTGCACTGTCGGTGAACTCCAACATAGCCTGAGCTTTTTCTGCATCATTTAAGGTTTGGATAAAAGAAGTGCTCCATTCCCTCAAGCTACTGACCGTTTGGGCGGAAGCAGAATACAGGAATAGGAAAAAGATAAAGAGGGTTGAGATAATGCGTTTCATAAAATTTTTGTTCGGTTTAACCTAAGAGAAATCTAACTGTTCTTTCCCAGATTGGGGAATCGGTAAGAAATAAATGGAATAATTGAACAGGAATATAAAGTCCAAGAGCCAATGCATAGGGACAGGTTTTTTTCTTTTCCCGAATATCCCGAAGCAGCAAATAGGATAGTATGGAATCCACCAAAATGAATGCTACCACTGCGGAAGGAAGTCCAGGGCCTATGCTATATATTCCGAATAGAAAAATCAGAATCCGATCCACCGTTGGTCCCAGGAATGTGAGTGAGGCTGCGATCATGAAACGCGCATGGATAGAGTGGTTTTTTCTGTGCCAGATAGCAAGACCGTAGAAAACTCCAAGCCAAAACACATAAATGAAGGCTATGGATATAAAGGAAGCGATCCTGCTTCTGCCTTCTTCTAGAGTTTCTGAGGAAGTTCCCTGAACTAGTTCATTTTGCAGGCTGGAAATCTCCACTTCGTAGCTCCATTTCATGATCATCCAAGTGCTGAGAAGAACCAAGGGTAAAATAATGTAACTCATCCTTCCGACTTTTCGATGGAGCTGCAATTTTTTGTTTCGGATCAAAAGCGGCTGGGAAATTACCATTCCCATCCAGATTGCCATCAATCCAAAATGTAGATGTAGGACAGAAGGTTGTGGAAGATGCAGCCTGCTGAAATAAGTGACGTAAAATCCCGCGGCAGTCAGTGGGATAAAGGTTAAAAGCCAGTACCCTAAATTTGGATAGAGTTTGTACGCATTCTCCTTTACAGCCATAGTGAACAGGATTAAAAATATAAATGCCTCTTAATTTCCAGACCTTGGCTTAGTCGATTTTGAATGTAAGGCAGGGCATAATGGGTTAAAATTCTTAGTCAGTCCATATACCCAATAAAAGGTAATGGAAAAATCTAATTTTTCTATAAATAATTCAGGAATTATCAATTAAATCTTTGGAAAAGCCTTTAGTTTCTAAAATTATGTTTGATAAACAATTTTATCTTTTGTCTCTGACTTTAGATTGGCTTCAGCCATTTAGGTTGGTGTTTTCCTTCATTTGTCCTGCCAATTCTGCCAAGATGTCATTTTTTGTCGCTTGGAACGAGCATTGATACTTCCCTGATGTCAAATTTTGTGTTTAACTAAACTGATTTATACCATGCAGGAAAAAGGAAGTATTTCGATCCATACCGAGAATATTTTCCCAATCATCAAGAAATTCTTGTACTCTGATCACGAGATTTTCCTTCGTGAACTCGTCTCCAACGCAGTGGACGCTACCCAAAAGATCAAGCGACTGGCTACTTTGGGACAGTATACCGGTGAACTCGGAGACCTGACTGTAGAAGTGGCTTTTGATGAGAAAAAGAAAACCATCACCATTTCGGATAAAGGACTTGGGATGACCGCCGAGGAAATCAAAAAGTATATCAACCAAGTAGCCTTCTCAGGTGCCGAGGAATTCGTGGAGAAATTCAAAGACTCCAAAGATGCCAATGAAATCATCGGTAAGTTTGGTCTGGGCTTTTACTCTGCCTTTATGGTGGCAGACCGTGTTGAGATTAATACGCTTTCCTATCAGGAGGGAGCCGAGGCGGCAAAGTGGACCTGTGACGGTTCTACCGAATTCGAGATCAGCGAAGGTACCCGCAAGCAAAGAGGTACGGATATTATCCTCCATATCAACCAGGATTCTGAAGAATTTTTGGACAAGTGGAAGCTTCAGGGAATCCTGGACAAATACTGCAAGTTCTTGCCTGTTCCGATCAAGTTTGGCACCAAGACCGAATCTGTGGAAGATGGAGAGGATGACAAAGGCGAGAAGAAATGGAAGTCCGTCGAAGTGGATAATATCATCAATACCACTTCTCCGATCTGGACCAAGTCACCTAGCGAGCTGAAGGACGAGGATTACCTGGCATTCTACAAAGAGCTGTATCCTATGAGTGAGGATCCTTTGTTCTGGATCCATTTGAATGTTGACTATCCATTCAACTTGACTGGGGTACTCTATTTCCCTAAGGTGAAGAATGACTTCGAACTGCAACGAAACAAGATCAAGCTTTTCAGCCGTCAGGTATTTATTACTGATGAGGTGAAGGATATCGTGCCTGAATTCCTCATGCTGCTGCACGGAGTGATCGATTCCCCGGATATCCCGCTCAACGTGTCCAGAAGCTTCCTTCAGGCAGACAGTAATGTGAAGAAAATCAACAATTACATTACTAAAAAGGTGGCGGACAAGCTTTCTGAACTGTTCAAAAAGGATAGAAAAGCTTACGAAGCCAAGTGGAACGACATCGGGCTGTTTGTGAAGTACGGCATGATCTCCGAGGATAAGTTTTATGAAAAAGGCAAGGAATTTACCCTGCTGAAAAACACCAAGGACGAATACTATACTTTGGAGGAATATACCGAAAAGGTAAAGGCCATTCAGACCGACAAAAACGAGCAGTTGATCTTCCTTTATGCCACAGATGTCAATAAGCAGGACAGCTTTATCGAGTCTGCCAACAAGAAAGACTTTGATGTCCTGGTCATGGACTCTCCGATTGACAGCCACTTCATCCAGCACATCGAGTCCAAACTGGAAAAGACCCAGATGAAGCGGGTGGATGCGGATGTGGTTGAGAAACTGATCCAAAAAGAAGACACCTATGCAAATCTGCTGACCGAAGAGCAGAGCAAATCTGTCAAGGAGCTTTTCGAAAAAGCCATCAATAGCCAAACTTACTCCGTGGAAGTAGAAGGATTGAGCCCTGAGGAAATGCCGGTGACCATCACCATGGAAGAGTGGATGCGCCGAATGAAGGATATGGCACAGACCGGAGGCGGACCGATGAGCTTCTATGGAGCTATGCCGGACAGCTACAAGGTCGCTATCAACGGCAACCATCCTGTGGTGGATAAGATCCTCAAAGCCGATGGAGAAGAAGCCCAGCTCAAATTGGCCAAGCAGGCATTTGACTTGGCTTTGCTTTCCCAAGGCTTGCTAACAGGCAAGGATCTGACCGCTTTTGTGAAAAGAAGTGTAGAGATGATCTAAATCTTTGAGGTCAATTAAACCCCAAAGATTTTATGAATCCCCGGCCTTGGTCGGGGATTTTTGTTTGAGCAAAAATCCTCAAATCAATACAAAGGATTGGAATTTTATAAGTGTTTGAATGTCAAAGTTTAACACTTTTTACAACTAATAAAATAAAAATAATAGGGCTGAAAATCAATAAGTTAAGAATTGTGCTGAAAAATAATTAGGTGTAATCTTGACTTTTCGGAAAGGGGGAGCAAGTTTAGTTCAAGTTTTTAGCGCTAAAGCTTTTTAATTGATTTGTTTAACTTAAAAAGGATTTAAAATGAAAAAGAATTATTTGGGCTTCATAGCTCTGGCAATTGTTAAAGTATTTGTTTTTAACCTTGATCCAACGCCCGTTAAAGCAGGGAAAACTTATCTTAAAGAAATAGAAGCGACAATTGTTTATGGGACAACAGGCGAAGGAGGAGTTGAAATTGCAGGAGTCGAGATTCCAGTTGGGTTGACTGGTTCATTTGGAACTGATCCGATTGGAGTTTTCGAAAAATTGCTCTTGGGCTTTAGCTACCTGTGATGATAGTCAAGCGGGATATACTCCTTTTGATTAAAGAATGGCCGGATTTCACTTTGTCAGCCCAGATTTTTCTTTCTCTTCTTCTTTTAAGTCTTTACTAGGTTTTGTTATAAAATGAGAAGTTTTGCTTTAATTTTATTAGTGTTTGTTTTTTTCGCTTGTGCTAAAGAAAATTCATTCGACAGCTATAATTCGCTAAAAGAGGGTTTAATTAATATTAAAGTAGAGGATTTAAACTTCCGAAAATCCATAGTGATTGATTCAATTTTTAATATTAATAAAATTGTAAAATTAGAGTCAAATGAAGATTCTTTCATAGGTTCCTACGATAAAATACTGATTGATGAGGATCGTATTTTCATCATGGATTCAAGTATTTCCTTCTCGATATTTGTTTTTGACTTTAGCGGAAATTTTCTTTTCAAGATTTTTTCTTTCGGAGAGGGTCCTGACGAATATCTTGAATTAAGAGATTTTACTCTATCTTCTGCTAATAATACAATTGATATTTTGGATTTTGGAGGGAAGAAAATCCTGAGTTTTAGCAAGGAAAATGGAGAGTTGTTAGATGTCAAATATATTGATGTAAACACATATTTTAGATCTTTTGAAAGAATTGGCAATGGTTATATCTTCAGCCATGCAAATACTTGTGGTTTTATAGAAGATTGTTTTAATGTTTCTTTTTGGTCTGATGACTTGATCCTTGAGTCAAGATCATTTGAAATGAATGAGTATCTTAAAGGATATGATTTTAAAGGCGATCCACAATTTTCCCGGAGTTATGATCGAGTATTCTACAAAGAAATTTTCAGTGATACCATTTACGAAGTTCAACAAGATTCCAAGCAGCTGAGAACTGCATTTTCAATTGATTTTGGCAAGTTTAGGTTGCCGGATGATTTTAAATATTCTCGAAAAAACTCAAATCTTGCCGAAGCCCTTCAATATTCATTAAATGAAAATATGACACTTGGAATCAAGGATTTCTTTGTGTCAGATCAGTATCTTTATTTTACCTATGGGACACCAGGATTAAGAGAAGTTTTAATTGATTTAAAAACTTTGGACAATGTTTCCTTTCAGCGGTATATTACATCCAACTTTCTCTATACTGGAACCGTACGTGCAATACATAAAAATCAATTGGTGAAAGTGATTTCTTCTGAAGAAATAATTTCCATAGTAAGTAAATTTTATAATACTAAAGATTCTCTAAAAATACGACAGGAGTATAATGAATTTTATACTTTGGCTAAAGATATTGATTCTGGTTCCAATGGACTAATAACATTTTTGGATCCAGATTTTTAATTAGGTTAAATAAAATTATTTATTAAGTGATTGTATGTTTAGTTTAAGTTTTTAACGCTAAAGCTTTTTAATTGATTTATTAATCTTTAAAATTTAAGTTATGAAATCAAAATTATTAGCCCTAGGAGGCCTGTTACTCCTTCTATTTGCTCTTGAATTTTCTATTAACCTCGTTTCAAATAGAGGAGCGGAACTATCCACAATATTTAATATGACCAATGCGCAAAGTCTGGATGATGAAGGTGGTGGTGAAAAGACAGAGTGGTTTTATTTTGACTGTGAATATGTTCAAGGAAAGTATTGCAGCTCTGTTTCGAGTGATTCATCATGCGGTAAATCAAAGACAAAGCCTCTTGGGGCTTGTTGAAAAAGATTATTTGTAAAATCCGGCTCAGAGATTAACTCTGGGCTGGAATATTTTTATCCGAATGAAACAATATAAATTCTTCTTAAAAAGTAAATTAGTTCTATTTATAATTTCAAGTTTTTGTTTTGGGTCTTGCGATGATTCAGCTAAAAAGGATGTCGTTTTTAAGACCTCCATTCAGCCGAAATACATTGATACCGGCAAATCTCTTGGCCAATTTTATTTTTTTAATCAGGTACGAAACGATTCTCTTTTTCTGTTCAATGTATTTAATCAATCATTGGAAGTAGTGGATCTTCGGGTAGATTCAATCATCCATTCTTTTAAATTTGAATTCAATGGGTTAAACGCTGTGAATGATATCAGTAGCTTCTATTTTCACAACAAAGACTCCATTTTCTTAGCTGAAGAAAATTCGGCTATTGTTTTAGTAAATGGTAAAGGGGAATTAAAGAAAAGGTTCACGGACTTAGAAGGTAGTTTAGAGTCTGTTGAGAGAGCTGAATTGTACGATAACCAGCCTTCATTTAGATTTAGTTCCCAGCTTATATTTAATCCGTCCCAAGATGAATTGTTGCTGTACTTTATGAGCTTTGATCAAACTGAAAAGAGAAAAATTTTTGCTTCTTACTCCTTAAATTCTGGTGAATCCAGATCATTACCTATTTACTATCCAGAAATTTATCAAGAACGGAGATTGGATTTGAGCAAGCTTTTTCTTACTTCCGCTACAATGGATAGTGAAGGTTTTGCCTATATTTTTTCTGGAAGCCCAATGGTTTATCGATATAGCTATAGCGAGAATAAAGTGACTTCAGTTGAAGCCAATCCTCCATGGAAAAAGACTGTGGCAGATCATATCCCTTTTGGTGAAATGAGCACAGAAGAAAAGCAGGCTTTCATGGCGGACAATCCTTTTTACTATAAGATTTATTTTGATCCTTATCGAAATTTATATTACAGGTTAAGTAGTCCACCAAGACCAAATTCATATGAAGATGACTTTCATTACGTGAATTATAATAAGATTTTGGTATCTGTTCTTGATAAAGATTTAAGGCACATCTCCGATTTTTTCTTACCGAAGGAGAATATTTATAATGTTGGGTTCTCTTTTATTACTTCTGAAGGTTTATGGATCAGCTACAACAGTAAGAATCAAACTGATGAGCAATTTATTAAAGGGGATTTAATTACAATAGAAGAATTTGTTCCCTAATTTTTTTGACGAGCTTGATCATAATCTTAAAATAACCCCAGACCATCGGGGATTTTTCATTCCCCACCCCCGTACTAGGCTATTTGGGAAATTCCTTTATTTTTGAATATGCTTTCCAAAAAGACCAAGTATGCCTTGCATGCCCTAACCTACCTGGGCAAACATAAAGATGAAGGAACTGTCCTGATTCATGATATCGCAGAAGAGTACGGCATTTCTCATAAGTTTTTGGAAAACATCCTGCTCGAACTCCGAAAGGCAGGCTATCTCGGCAGCAAGAAAGGAAAGGGTGGAGGATATTACCTGATCAAAGAGCCCAAAGACATTCCCCTTTCCCGTATCATCCGCCTCTTGGATGGCCCCATTGCCCTGCTTCCCTGCGTGAGCCTCAACTACTACGAACCTTGCTCCGAATGCAAAGATGAATTCAAATGTGGGATAAATAAGGTGATGGTTCAGGTTCGAGACGAAACGCTTAAAATACTGGAAAACAAGAGTTTAGCAGATATTTTGTCTGGAGAATAAAATTTTTTTCCAATAAACCCTATAAAATAAATAGGGTTTATATACTTTTGAGACTTCAACCTGTCAGTAGTTTTATGATTTTAGATCAGCCTATCAAAAAATGGTTCGTCTCCAAGAAGGGGTCAGACAGTAATCTTAAAAGTTTGTTGAAGTCTATTTCCTGGAGAATTGTCGGCACGCTCGACACCATCATTATTTCTTTTCTAGTTACCGGACAATTGACCATGGCTCTTTCCATAGGTTCTGTTGAGGTGGTTTCCAAAATCCTCCTTTACTACCTCCATGAAAGAGTGTGGGAGTCTGCTACCAAATCAAAAATCAATGAACCGGAAAAAGAATATGCTTGAACTCGAAGAAAGGCTAGAGCAACTGAATCCTGTTGAAGGCTTGACCTTGCTGGCTGATCTGTTTTCCGGGAAAGTTGTTTTTTCTACTTCCTTGGGTCAGGAGGATCAGGTGATCACTCAAATGATTGCTTCCCAAAACCTTCCCATCCGGATATTTTCCTTCGATACAGGCCGCCTTTTCCCCGAAACCCTGGATTTATTGGCCCGGACAGAAAGTAAATACAAGACAAAGATTCAGGTCTATTATCCCAATACCTCCGCTGTGGAGAACTGGGTACAGGAACATGGGATCAATGGCTTTTATGAATCTGTGGAAAATAGGAAGTCCTGTTGCTATGTCCGTAAAGTTGAGCCTTTGAAAAGGGCATTGGCTGGAAATGAAGTTTGGGTCACTGGACTTAGGGCGGAGCAAAGTCCCAACCGGAGTGCCATGAAGCGGATCGAATGGGACGAGGCCAACCAGATCCTCAAATACAATCCCTTGCTGGACTGGACCTATGAACAAATGATCCAATACCTGAATGAAAATAACATTCCCTACAATCCATTGCATGACAGGGGTTTTATCAGCATCGGATGCGCTCCTTGTACCCGGGCTCTATTGCCGGGGGAGGATGCCCGGGCCGGCCGCTGGTGGTGGGAAGAATCCAAAAAAGAATGTGGACTTCATTCCAGGTAGCAGTAGACAGTTTGCAGATTAGTTGGTCAACACCCGAAAGGGCTATAGAGAAGACCTTGAATTTGTGTAAAACATCTATTCCTGAAAACTGAAAATCGCTTGTCGAGTAAGTCCGAAATCAAATATCAGAAATCAAAAATGACTATGTCAAACCTATTTATACCCAATCCCAAAGAAGCAGAGTCCATACATATCCTTCGGGAAGTGGCCGCTCAATTTGAACGTCCGGTTTTGTTGTTTTCCGGAGGAAAGGATTCTATCACCTTAGTGAGGCTGGCTCAAAAAGCCTTTTTCCCTGCGAAAATCCCTTTTCCTTTATTGCATGTGGATACCGGACACAACTTCCCGGAAACTATTGAGTTTCGAGACCAATTGGTGGAAGAACTCGGTCTGGAATTGATCGTCCGTAAGGTACAGGACTCCATAGATCAAGGAAAAGTCAGGGAAGAGAGAGGCCGATATGCCAGCCGAAACAGTCTTCAGACGACCACCCTTCTGGATGCCATCGAGGAGTTCAAGTTTGATGCATGTATTGGAGGTGCCAGACGGGATGAAGAAAAAGCCCGTGCGAAGGAACGTGTATTTTCCGTTCGGGATGACTTCGGACAATGGGACGAGAAAAATCAGCGTCCGGAATTATTCGACATGCTTAATGGCAAGATTCACGTGGGGCAAAACGTTCGTGTGTTCCCGATTTCCAACTGGACCGAACTGGATGTCTGGGAGTATATCCGAACAGAGGACATCAAAATCCCAAGCATCTACTTTGCCCACAAGCGGGAAGTGTTTTTCCGAGATGGACTGATTTGGACGGCCAATGAGCATGTCTTTCGGGAAGACCATGAAGCAGTGGAAGAACGTATGGTCCGATTCCGGACCGTGGGTGATATGACCTGTACGGCAGCAGTGCTCTCGGAGGCAACTTCCCTGGATGATGTGGTTTCCGAAATCAGGCAATCCACTATTTCCGAAAGGGGAGCAAGGATTGATGACAAGCGATCCGAAGCTGCCATGGAGACCAGAAAAAAGGTAGGATACTTTTAACCTTTATCTATGCTGCTCTCAAGAAGCAGCACCCACAAAAATCATGTCCTGCATCTAGGGGGCCGGGGCAACAAACCAATAAATAGAAAATGTAAAATGGATATACAAGGAAGAAAATTGATCAAAATCGCCACAGCCGGATCTGTGGATGATGGGAAAAGCACCCTGATCGGACGCCTGCTTTACGATACCAATTCCCTGACCACTGACAAGATTGAGGCAATCGAGCGGAGCAGCAGGCAAAGAGGCTACGATTACCTGGATTTTTCTTTGGCTACCGATGGCTTGGTTGCAGAAAGGGAGCAGGGTATTACTATTGACGTGGCACATATTTATTTTTCCACAAACAAGACCAATTTCATCATTGCAGATACTCCAGGCCATGTGGAATATACCCGAAACATGGTGACCGGGGCTTCCACTTCTCAGGTAGCCATTATTCTGATCGATGCTCGAAAGGGAGTGATTGAACAGACTTATAGGCATTTCTTTATCAGCAACCTGCTGCGAATTTCACATGTTGTTGTAGCGGTCAACAAGATGGATTTGGTGGAGTATGAGGAAGATGTGTTTCTGAAGATCAAGGCAGATTTTGACCAGCTCGTAGCAAAGAGTGATTTCAATGAGGATCAAATTACATTTATCCCTGTTTCCGCCTTGAAAGGTGAAAATGTAACCCGCCCGTCTGAACATATGTCTTGGTATGTTGGGAATACCCTATTGGACCATTTGGAGGTTTTAGAGCCAGAGGACCTTCAGCAAAGTAATTTGGCCAGATTCCCTGTTCAATATGTGATTCGCCCAAAGACAGAAGCCTATCATGATTTTCGTGGCTTTTCTGGGAAACTTTATGGTGGCAAGTTTCAAGTGGGTGATGCGGTGACTGTATTGCCATCTGGAAATGAGTCTAGAATTAAAGGCATCCATTTTTTTGATCAGGAGCTGGAAGAAGTTGCGCCAGGATCTTCCGTAGTAATCACTTTGGAAGATGAAGTGGATTGCAGTAGAGGAGATATGATCGTGAAAAAGGGTGAAGAGCCCAGAAGTGAGAAGATCCTCTCGGCTACAATTTGTCAGGTAAACAGCAAGCCCCTACGTGTAGGCCAAAAGTACATCCTGCAACATGGGGTAAACCGCGTCCTTGCGAAGGTGGATCATATTGAAGCAAAAGTCCATGCAGACTTTTCAGGGGAGGAAGAAAGTGAGCAATTGAAACTGAATGATATCGGAAGAGTTCACTTCCGCCTAAGCAAATCCATTCATATGGATTCCTATCAAAGCAATAAATCCAATGGGGCCTTTATCCTGATTGATGAGGGGACTTTTGACACGGTAAGTGTGGGGTTCATTGAAAATTGATAAATCTCGATAAACCCCTTTTTAAGGAAACTTAAACCAGTCCGGTCTATCCCGGGCTTTTTATTCAAACCTAAAACCTACAAAACCCATAGGGTTATTAAATAAAAGCCTATGCAGAGCTTTCGAACCGAACTCGAAAACCCGATTGTTGAAAAAGATATTCTTGAGTTGGAGCGTAAAATTGCCCTTTTCAAAGAAGGGAAGATTGATGAAGAAAAATTCCGAAGCCTTCGCCTAGCGAGGGGTGTATATGGACAGCGTCAGCCCGGAGTGCAAATGATCCGGATCAAGCTCCCTTATGGAAGGGTGACGGCCCCCCAATTGCGAAGAATTTGCAAGGTTTCCGAAGAGTACTCCACAGGAAGATTGCACATCACTACACGGCAGGATATCCAAATCCACCATGTGAGTTTGGACCGGACGCCTGAGCTTTGGGCCGAACTCGAAAAAGAGGATGTGACTTTACGAGAAGCATGCGGAAACACCGTTCGGAATGTAACAGCATCCGAACTAGCGGGAATTGATCCAAAGGAGCCATTTGATGTGACTCCCTATGCGGATGCTACTTTCCGGTATTTTCTCAGAAATCCCATTTGCCAGGAAATGGGTAGGAAGTTCAAAATGGCCTTCTCTTCTTCAGAAGAAGATACGGCACTGACCTACCTGCATGATTTGGGTTTTATCCCCAAACTGAGGGAAGTGGGGGGAAAGCAGGTCCGTGGGTTCAAGGTCCTACTGGGAGGAGGTTTGGGTTCCCAGCCCAGGCATGCGGACATGATCGCTGAGTTTTTGGAAACTGACCAACTTATTCCATTCATCGAGGCAGTATTGAGAATCTTTGACCGATATGGAGAACGATCCCGAAGAAATAAGGCCCGGATGAAATTTCTGTTGAAGGACATGGGGCTGGAGGCATTTCTAAGTTTAGTTGAAAAGGAAAAAACTGCGCTTCCCTTCCAATCCTTTCCTTTGGACTTTGAGGATTATGAAAAAGGGAAAACCCTTCCAAATCCAGCTTTCGTTAAGGCAGATCAGGATTTGGGTCTTGACTATGAACTATGGAAGCTGACCAATGTGCTTCCTCAAAAGCAGGAAGGTTATGTGGCAATTGGAGTGAAAGTTCCTTTGGGGGATTTTTACCTTTCCCAAGCAAGGGCCTTGGCCGATTTGATCGAAAAGTATGCAAACAAGGAACTGCGGTTTACGCTCAGGCAGAACTTCCTGATTAGGGATGTACGGGAGGATTTGATTCCTTTTTTCTATCAGGAACTCCAGAAAATAGGTCTGGGACAAAGGGGCTATAATACCTTGGGGGATATCACTGCATGCCCGGGTACAGATACCTGTAATTTGGGGATTGCCAGTTCTACGGGAATTGCTGTAGCGTTGGAAAAAATAATCCTTCAGGAATACCCACAATATTTACAAAATAAGGATCTGGTGATCAAAATATCCGGCTGTATGAATGCATGCGGTCAGCACAACATGGCCCACATTGGATTTCAGGGCATGTCCATGAAGGTCGGTAAGACGGTCATTCCAGCATTACAGGTATTGCTAGGGGGAGGAAATCTCGGAGATGGAAATGGACGGTTTGCGGACAAAGTGACTAAAATTCCCAGCAGAAGAGGACCTGAAGCTTTGCGGATTTTGCTGAATGATTTTGAGCAAAATTCCGGGGAACTTGATTTCCTAGCCTATTATGATCAACAAGGCCAACTCTATTTCTATGAGTTGCTGAAAGGACTGGCTGATCCGACCAAAGTGAAGGAAGAAGACCGGGTGGACTGGGGGCATGAGGACAATTATGAGGTGGCTGTTGGAGTTGGAGAGTGTGCCGGTGCGGTCATTGACTTGGTGGCTACCTTGTTGCTGGAGGCCAAGGAAAAATTGGATCTCGGACAGGAAGCTCTGGAGCAAGGGCGTTGGTCTGACAGTATTTACCATCACTATGCAGGACTGATCAATGCTGCCAAAGCGGTATTGTTGGGAGAGGATATCAGTACCAACAGCTACGCCAATATCATCGCTCTCTTTGACGAACATTTAGTAACCAGCGGAAAGATAAAGTTGGAGGGTACGTTTGCGGAGCATGTTTATAGGATCAACCAAGAGCAGCCTTCTGAGCAGTTTGCAAAAGCTTATGCAGGCCAAGCCCTAGAAATCTTTGGAGTGATCAAGAGCTATAGAGAAGAGGAGGTGCAGGTATGATTGCCATCAGTCCAAAAGTAACTTTGGTGGGTGCAGGTCCCGGAGATCCGGAACTGATTACCCTAAAAGCCATTTTGGCTCTGAATACTGCCGATGTGGTATTGTATGATGCCTTGATAGATCCTGTTTTGTTGAAGCATGCCCCGGCAACGGCCCTGAAGATTTTCGTGGGAAAACGCGTAGGAAAACATTCCATGCCTCAGGAGGATACCAACCACCTTTGTGTGACCCTGGCCAAAAAACACGGTCATGTAGTCAGGCTAAAGGGAGGAGATCCTTTTGTGTTTGGCAGAGGCTCCGAGGAGGTAGATTATATTGAGGCATTCGGGATTCAGACTTCTATAGTCCCTGGGATCACATCTGCTATTGCGGTTCCTGCAATGGCTGGAATTCCTGTGACCAAAAGAGGGGTTTCGGAGAGTTTCTGGGTGGTGACAGGCACGACCACCTCAGGTGAGCTTTCCCGAGATTTGTGGCTGGCTTCGCAATCAACTGCTACTGTTGTGGTTTTAATGGGGACAAAGAAACTGGCTGAAATTGTCTCCATTTACAAAAATGCCGGGAAGGAAAACCTTCCCATAGCGATCATTCAAAGTGGAACCACCCGGGAGGAAAAGATCACTGCTGGATTCATTTCGGATATTTTGCCCAAAGCCTTAGAAAATCAGGTTCAGGCTCCTGCGATCATTATCATCGGGGAAGTAGTCCGGGAAAGTTTGAAACTTGCTGAGGTATATCGCGAAGTGATTCAATTAAAGTAAGTAGTCCGAGCAATCAGTATGCAGTTCAAATAATCCATTTCATGAACGAACTCTATCCCGTCTTCCTCAAAGTCCACGAACTCAATATTCTTTTGGTTGGTGGAGGTGCTGTTGCGACTGAAAAGCTACAGTTTTTACTCAAATCAAGTCCCAAAGCCCATGTGACGGTGGTGTCAAAAGCCTTTAGTTTGGACTTTCTGGAAATAGCCTCCCAAACTGATACAGTGACTCTCATCGAGGATGCTTATGATGAAAAATACTTGGGGGGTAAACATCTCGTCATTGCGGCCACAGACGATAAGACTGTCAACGAGCAGATTCAAAGGGAATCCAAGGAGCGCTTTCTTTTGGTTAATGTTGCCGACACTCCCGAGCTATGTGATTTCTTTCTGGGAGGAATCGTGACCAAGGGCAATCTCAAAATTGCCATCAGTACCAATGGCAAGTCTCCAACTACTGCTAAGCGATTGAGGCAATTCCTGGAAGATGTGCTTCCGGAGGAAATCGATGAACTATTGGAAAATCTCCATGCCTATCGAGAGACGCTCAAGGGAGACTTTGAATACAAGGTAAAGGCAATGAATGACCTGACAGAGGCTTTGGTGAAAAGGGTATAGGTAAGGGGTTTTATTCAGTTCGGTCAAATGTTTAAGTCAACATAGGTACCAAATCCGGTTGGAGTGATTCAGATACCCTTCCCTCATATCCTAATCCCTTTTTTTATTTCCCCGGCATCCCCTATTTTTGGGCTTTCTTAGAAGAACGCATTACAACAAACGTTTATGGCATATTTATTTACCTCAGAATCAGTTTCTGAGGGGCATCCGGACAAGATTGCTGACCAGATTTCTGACGCACTGATTGACAACTTTTTGGCCTTTGATCCCAACTCCAAAGTTGCTTGTGAAACGCTGGTGACCACCGGACAGGTAATCTTGGCAGGAGAGGTGAAGTCGGAAATCTACCTGGATGTACAGAAGATCGCAAGGGACGTGATCAACAGGATCGGTTATACCAAGAGTGAGTACATGTTTGAGGGGGATTCCTGTGGGGTTTTATCTGCCATCCACGAACAGTCAGCGGATATCAACCAGGGAGTGGAGCGCCAAAACCCGGAAGATCAGGGTGCTGGTGATCAGGGGATGATGTTTGGGTATGCTACCAACGAGACCGAAAACTACATGCCTCTTCCCTTGTATCTTTCCCATTTGATTCTTAAGGAATTGGCAGAATTGAGAAGGGAAAACAAGGAAATTACCTACCTGCGTCCGGATTCAAAGGCACAGGTGACCATAGAATATAGTGATGAAAATGTGCCTCAGCGAATTGATGCCATCGTAGTTTCTACACAGCATGATGAGTTTGACTCGGAAGCAGCTATGCTTGCCAAAATCAAATATGACATCATTTCCATTCTAATTCCCCGAGTAAAGGCCAAACTGGATCCATCCCTGCACGGGCTTTTTACCGATCAGATTACTTATCATATCAACCCTACCGGGAAGTTTGTCATCGGAGGGCCACACGGGGATACAGGTCTGACAGGAAGAAAAATCATCGTGGATACCTATGGAGGTAAAGGAGCCCATGGTGGGGGAGCTTTCTCAGGAAAAGATCCTTCCAAGGTGGACCGGTCTGCAGCCTATGCCACCCGTCACATCGCCAAAAACATGGTGGCAGCCGGGGTAGCTGATGAAATGTTGGTTCAGGTTTCCTACGCAATCGGAGTTGCCAAGCCTATGGGTATTTATGTCAATACCTATGGGACCTCCAAAGTTGGGATGTCAGACGGGGAGATCGCCAAGAAAGTGGAGCAGCTATTTGACATGAGTCCTTACGCCATTGAGCAGAGATTGAAGCTGAGAAACCCAATCTATGAGGAAACCGCAGCCTATGGCCATATGGGTAGAAAAAATGAGGTGGTGACCAAGACCTTCTATTCTCCATACAGAGATGAGATTAAGATGGAGGTTGAGCTTTTCACTTGGGAAAAACTCGACTATGTAGATAAGATCAAATCAACCTTTGGTCTTTAAAGATTTCAAGCCCCGGATTTTCCGGGGCTTTTTTGTTGCTGTTGGTGGGGAATAAACCAGTTTGTTTCCCGGGATTTTACCATGATTTATTTATATTTAAGCATATCACCTTTTTGTTGAGGGCTTGGCCCTTATCATGTTTTTAAACTTCATACCATGGCAAAAACAATCATCGTTTCCAATCGGCTTCCCATCAGCCTGCGTCACCGCAACGGGCGGTTTGAGTTCAAACCTTCTGCCGGAGGTTTGGCGACAGGTTTAGGATCTATCTACAAGACCGGGGACAATATCTGGATAGGTTGGCCGGGAAATACCGTGGATGATCCCGAGCAGCGGGCAGAAATCATCCTGGAACTCCATGAACTCAAGATGGCACCAGTTTTCCTTTCGAGGGAAGATGTGGAGCAGTTTTATGAAGGTTTCAGCAATGAAACCCTCTGGCCGGCATTTCATTATTTTACCCAATACATGGTCTATAATCCTGAACACTGGGAGGCTTATGTTCGGGTAAATCAGAAATTTTGTGAGGCCATTTTGAAAAAGGCTGATCCGGATGACACCATTTGGGTTCATGATTATCAGTTGCTCCTATTGCCTCAGATGCTGCGGGAAGTACTCCCAAATGCTACGATTGCGTTTTTTCAGCATATCCCATTTCCTTCTTATGAGATCATCCGGATGATCCCCTGGAGAAAAGAACTTTTGGAAGGAGTTTGTGGGGCGGATTTGATCGGATTTCATACCTACGATGACATGCGCCACTTCCTGAGTGCGGTAAGTAGGATCACCGGACTTTCCTCTGAGAGTGGATATATACAGGCCGAAAACCGCATCATCAATGTGGATTCATTCCCTATGGGGATTGATTATGACAAATTTGCGAAGCAGGCGAAAAGTAAAAAGACCCAAAACATCGTCCGGGATTTCAGAAATCAAGTCGGAGACCAAAAACTGATTCTCACCATTGACCGATTGGATTATTCCAAAGGAATCCCTCAGCGCTTGCATGCTTTCAATCAGCTTTTGCTAGACCATAAAGAACTTCATGGCAAAGTGTCCATGATCATGATTGTAGTTCCCAGTCGTGACAAGGTGCAATCCTATAAGGAACTCAAGGAGGAAATTGACCTGCTGGTAGGGAGAATCAACTCCGATTACTCTACCCTGAATTGGGTTCCCGTTCATTATTTTTATAGGAGTTTCCCTTTCGAAGAACTCAGTGCTTTCTACAATTTATCCGATATCGCCTTGGTCACCCCACTTCGGGATGGGATGAATTTGGTGTGTAAGGAATATGTGGCCAGTCGAACTGACCAGACGGGAGTTTTGATTCTTTCTGAAATGGCCGGAGCATCTAAAGAGTTACAGGATGCTATCCTCGTAAACCCCAATGATCAACGGGGAGTAGTGGATGCGATATACCAAGCCCTGACCATGAAGCTTGCCGAGCAAAAAGCCCGTGTTGTTTCCATGCAGGAAACCTTGCAAAAATACGATGTATTTCAGTGGGTGAAGGTCTTCATGGATCGGGTGGAGCATGTGAAGGGCAAACAGGCCGAACTCACTTCCAAAGATGTGGATGCCAAAGTCATCACCGAAATCCAGAGCAAATTCAAATCCTCTGTCAGTCCGGTATTATTTCTGGATTATGACGGAACTCTTACCGGATTTACGGCAAACCCACAGGATGCTTCACCGGATTCTGAATTGAGGGCCTTGATCAAAGGACTCAGTACCAAAGCGCAGGTGGTGATCATCTCAGGAAGGGATAAGGACACCTTGGGGAAATGGTTTAAGGGAATGTCTATAGATATGATTGCTGAGCATGGTGTATGGGTGAAGCATAAAGAGAGCAAAGCTGAGTGGGAACTGTATGCCGATGTGGATGCAAGTTGGAAAGAGGACATCAGAAAAGTCATGGAATATTATGTGTTGAGAACGCCCGGGGCCTTTATAGAGGAGAAACACCATTCCTTGGTTTGGCATTACCGCAAAGTGGAAAGCGGACTCGGTGATCTCAGAATGCGAGAGCTTTTCAGCCACCTGAAGTATATGGCAAGAGGACATAATCTCCAGGTATTGGAAGGAAATATGGTATTGGAAATCAAGCGTCCGGATATCAACAAAGGCCGAGCGGCAACTTCCCTCATGAAAGGTCATGAATATGACTTTGTACTTGCCATTGGAGACGATTGGACAGATGAGGATACCTTTAAGGCTATGCCAAAAAATGCCTATTCCATCCGGGTAGGTTATGCCTACACCCAGGCCAATTACAATATCAAATCTTTCCGCCAGGTAAGAAACTTATTGGCTAAGTTGATCCAATAAGGGGTTTCTGATTTTTAATAAAGCCTGTAAAATACCTCTGGGAGTCTATCTCAGAGGTATTTTTTATACAGGTTGTACAAGATCAGCTGGTCCAAATAGGAAAGGTCTTTGTCCACATCCCGTTTGATAAAGTGGAGTTTAAAGGAAAGTATGGCTGCTTCAGGATCACTGATGTCATATCCGATGATCCGGAGTGCATCCATGGCGTTGAAATTTTCAGGCAGGGGATGTTTTGACTGCTCAAAGCCTGGACTCATAAGTTCCTCATCATACCAAAAACCAAACCCCGCATCCGCCAGTCGTTTCCAGGGGAAATATACGTTGGGGTCAACTTTCCTGCCGGGAGCCAAATCCGAATGCCCTATGAAATTCGCAGTAGGGATGTTGTACTTTTCTTTTAGGCGCCCCAATAGCAGCAGCAAACTTTCAATTTGCTGTTCGCTGAAATATTCCGAGCCATTGTTGTCCAGTTCTATCCCTATGGAAGATGAGTTCAGATCGGTGTCATTTCCCCATTTTCCCCGGCCGGCATGCCAGGATCGCAGGTAATCGTTGAGCATCTGCACGATGGTTCCGTCCCTTCCGATCACATAGTGGGAACTTACCTGGGTTCGGGTGAGTGTAAAAGTCGTGATGGTTTGGTCCAGGGATTCCTGTGCCGTATGGTGAATGACCACGAAATTGGGTCTCCGTATACTGAAATTCGTCGTCCCAATCCATTGGTCATTGATAGTCAGGCTATCGGTATTTGACTGTTTTGTGCTGGGGATTTCCAGAAGGGATTGGATTCTATCTTTTACCTGTTTTTCATGGGCTTTGTTATTGAGAAAGTAGCTGTCTCTGGTGCAAGAAAACAGAAGGGTTTGGGTCAGTAACAGGACCGGAACAAGCAATCGCTGAACACGCATGGCATGGGATTTTTAGTAAGCCAAAACTAATTATAGGAGTATACAAAACCCAGTTGGATTATGGGAGTGGATAAAGATGTGCCCAGTCCGGTATTTGTTGCTGTAATTCCTGAAATTCAGCTTAAAGAAAATTAGGTCTATCCAGTTTTTTTCCAATTCTAAAGGCCGCGTTCATCAATCCTACATGGGAATAAGCCTGCGGGAAATTCCCCCATTGACTTCCTGTATGCTGATCCACATCCTCAGAGAATAGACTCAGGTGGTTGCAGTATTTGGAAAGGGTTTCAAAACCTTCCACAGCCTCTTCCAGTCGGTTGACGCAGGCAAGGGCTTCAATATACCAGAAAGCGCAGATCAGGAAAGTAGTCTCCGGCACCCCAAAATCATCCATATGTTTGTAGCGGTAAAAGAGATAGTCTTTGGCCAGCAATTCCTTTTCCAACTCCTTCAGGTGGTTGTTGGCCCGCTCCAGATCATCTCCGAAATACCCCATGGTGATCAACTGGAGAGTGGAGGCATCCATGTGCTTGGCTCCAATGGCCTGTGCATAGGCCTTGCGGTCCGGAAGGTAGCAGGCTTCGATTTTTTTTGCGGCCTGATCCCGGAGGTATATGGCCTTTTGGTACATGGTGTCGTTATTGAGTCTTTTGCCGATTTTGGCAGCAGCACAGGCTCCCGCCCAATGAAACAAAAAGGTATAGCAATGCTCCTGGGCCAGGTTTCTGAACTCCCAAAGTCCTGCATCTTTTTCATCCATGGTGGCCTCTATTTTGTCCAGGAGATTCATGATCATGGGTGCGGAATAGCTTCGCTCGGATTCTGTAAATCGCTGGTCTGAATATAGGGGCAAGAGGGAGACCAGTACCTGACCATATAGATCATTTTGGATATGGGTATAGGCTTGGTTTCCAAATCGGACCGGTTTGTTTCCAAGATAGCCTGCCAGTTCGCTGATCTCCTCGGTGAGCAGGGAATTTCCAGTGATAGAGTACAGGGGTTGATACCTCCCCCCCGGGCCTGTAGGCAGATTTTGGATGTATTCGAAGTATTTTTCCAGTTCCTCAAAGTGCCCGATGCTGTTGAATGCTGTCAGGGTATAGTAACTGTCCCGGATCCAGCAATAGCGGTAGTCCCAGTTGCGGGTAGAGCCTGGGGATTCCGGAAGAGAAGTAGTGGATGCAGCAATGATGGCTCCGGTGTCTTCAAATTGGTGGATTTTTAGGATTAGGGCAGATCGCAATACCAGCTTTTGGTGAAAGTTGGAAATGCTTGTGGATTTGACCCAGGATTGCCAATAATCTGTCGTGGATTTGAGAAAGCGCTCACAGGTAGATTCTATGGGGGCTTCCAAAGGTCTCCCATAGGTCAGTACCAGGTAAACCGGTCTTTGCAGCACAAAAGATTTCCCTTCACAGATGTAGCTGAGTGGGGCATTGGTGGTCAGACGGATTTCATGGTCTATTCCCATGAAGCGGATATGGTTGCTGCCTTGGCTGGGGCTGAGCTGAACCTGTCCCCGCTCGGTGACCGGTTGGCATTTGATTTTGATCCGTGGGGATCCTGCCAGGGGCTCGATCTTACGGATGAGCATCAGGGGTTTGTAATAGCGATCGTAATTTTTGAACCTCGGGGCAAAGTCCGTAACCAGATAAGCCTCTTCTCCAGTGCTTATCTTGGTCTGGAGAATGTTGGTGTTTTCCACATAGGACTGGTAGGTCTCGAAAGTATCCGCATGGGGAAGAATGGTGAATTCCCCGCCCTTTTCCCGATCGAGCATGCCTCCGAAGATAAAGTCAGAATCAAATCTTGGGAAACAGAGCCAGGAGATATTGGTGTCCTTTTCTACATGGGCGATGTAGGCACAGTTGCCGATGAGTCCGGAGTCATAGGTATGTTTCAGCATAGCATATAGGTTTGGATTAAAAAAGTGAGGCTACAGGGTCAGTAGTCAAGAAAGTAAAAAAGGGGATAGGATGCAAAAATATCAGGCTCAATTGAGTCTGTCCATGTATTATGCTATTTGAAAAAGTGAGGCGACTTACAAATACAGCTTTTTGTCCCGGATATACTCTTCTACTTTCTGGGGGAGCAGGTATTTGACGGAATAGCCTTTTTGAACTGATTCGCGGATAAAAGTCGCCGAAACATCCAGTAGGGGGGCATTTACCCAATGCACAGCAGGATGGTCAAATTCCTGTTTTTCTCCGGGTCGGGGATATACATAGATTTCATAATGCTCCAGAATCTGTTCGTAGTTTTTCCATTTCTTGAACTGACTGAGATTGTCCGAGCCCAAAAACAGGCAAAACTGGTGCTGGGGGTGTTGTTCACTCAGGTAGGTCAGCGTGTCGATGGTATAGCTGGGGCGGGGCATGTGAAACTCCACGTCACTGGCCCGAAAATGATAATTATCTTCTATTGCCAACTCCACCATACGAAGTCGGTCGTGCTCGTGGATAAGGGACTTCCGCTTTTTAAAGGGATTCTGAGGGCTGACCACAAACCAAACTTCATTCAGATCAGTGCGATCGTAAATCGTATTGGCAATGATTAAATGCCCGATATGGATAGGATTGAAGCTGCCGAAAAAAAGTCCGATTTTCAATGGATTAGGAAGCTAGGAAGTCCTTGACCAGTTTTTCGGCTTCGGCTGATGATTTTTCAAAGTCATCATTGACCACGGTCACGTCAAACTGGGGTTCAAACTTCATTTCAAATTCTGCCTTGAATACTCTTCTGGAAAGGGATTCTTCGGATTCCGTACCCCGGTCGTTGAGGCGGGTTTTGAGGACATCCATAGAGGGGACTTTCACAAAAATCGCCAATGCCTGATCCCCGAAATATTTTTTGAGTGCCAGACCTCCTTTGACATCTACGTCAAAAATCACGGCTTTTCCGGAATCCCAGATACGCTGGATTTCCTCTTTTAGGGTGCCATAAAAATTGCCTTCGTATACTTCTTCCCACTCGATAAAGGCGTCCTCGTCAATTTTTTTCTTGAAATCTTCCTGGGTCAGGAAGTAGTAATCTTTGCCATGCTCCTCATGTCTTCCTCTTTTGTCCCGGGTACAGGCGGATATGGAAAAACCCAGATTGGGGACGTGTTGGATGAGGTGTTTGACCAAAGAGGTTTTTCCGGATCCTGAAGGAGCGGAAAAAATGATGGCTTTGCCTTGCGTCATTTTGCTTACTTGATGTCCTGAATTTTTTCGCGGATGGACTGCGCCAGTTCTACGGGCACAGACTGCTTGGTGCATTTGGTTTTGAGTACTTCCCGGATGGCCTGCTCCAGGTGAAAGTGCTCAAAGCAGGGTTGGCATTTGTCCAGCTTTTCCTGAAGAATGTCCTTTCCGCCATCTCCCATTTCTCCGTCCAAAATACTTTCCAGTAGCTGAAAGCACCTGCTGACATCACTGCACTGCATTTTCCGCTGTCCGGATGAATCTTCCTTCATATCCATATGTAATCGTATTTATTATTCCTCCTCGTCCGTATTGTAGCCCATATGCTGGGCATATCCTTTTAGTTTATCTTTCAACAAATTGCGGGCTCTGTGAAGCCTGGACCGAACAGTCCCGATAGGAATATCGAGAATTTTGGCCATCTCCTCATAGGTAAAGCCCTCCAGATCACACAGAATGATCACCGTCCTAAAGTCCACAGCCAGACTGTTCAGAGCATTGGAAATCTCATCCCCCAACATGTCCTTGACAGATTCTGCCCGGAGATCAGTGGTTCCCTGGAAATCAACATCATCTGAGTTGTAATAAGTTTCAACTTCCTGATAATCTACTTTAGCAGGCTGCTTACTTTTCTTACGGTACTCATTGATAAAGCTGTTTTTGAGGATTCGAAACAGCCATGCTTTGGCATTGGTTCCTTTTTCAAAGGAATTGATAAAACGGTAAGCTTTGAGATAGGTGTCCTGTACCAAGTCCTTGGCATCATCCTCATCGAAGGTGAGCCTGTAGGCAAAGTTGTACATGGAGTCTATGTGCGGCATAAACTCACCATCGAAGATGGCGTTTTTCTCTTCTTGAGAATATTTTCTGCGCTGAACTTCCGACATATGATTCAAAAGTAATGATTGGGTCAATTTATAACTAGGAAACGGGAACTTTTCCCCTCTTTTCCTTTATTTTGTCCTCAGAAAAGGCTTTGAAAGCCACCCCACTCCCTGGATTTTACGGTATGTTTTTCTTTCGGCTGCTTTCACGTCTTCCGCTTTCGGTTTTGTATCTCTTTACTGATGTACTTTATCTTTTGGCCAGGTTTGTGATCCGGTACAGAAAGAATGTCATCGAAGAGAATCTGCGTTTTGCTTTTCCAGAACTAAATGAACTAGAGCGAAAAACGATCCGAAACCGTTTTTACAGGAATTTCACTGACACATTTGCCGAAACCATCAAAATGCTGACAATTTCGGAAAAGGAACTTCGTCAGAGATTCCAAGTGGTCAATCAGGAAGCCATAGACGGGGAGGTTCTGGCCGGGAAAAGTGCTTTGATGATGGCCGGTCATATTTTCAACTGGGAAATGGCCATCTTGGGAGTAGCTTTGCAGACAAAGGTCACTGCAGAAACCGTTTATCTCAAACTGAACAATCCCTTTTTCAATCGTCTGATGTTGGAAATCCGCACCCATTTTGGAGGAGTGATGACCGAAAAGAAGGATTTTCGAAAAAGTATGATCAGTTTGCGGTCCGAACCGAGGATTCTCCATTTGGCGGCAGATCAGCGGCCTCCGGGAAAGGAAAAGCGCTATCAGCGCTTATTCATGAACCGGCCAGCCTATTTCTTTGAAGGGGGAGAGTTTATGGCCAAGCGGATGGGCCTCCCGGTTTTTTTTGGAAAAATAACCAAGCTCAAAAGAGGGCATTACCGCATGGAATTCTCCAAACTGGCAGAGCCTCCTTATGAGCAAGATGCACCGCATAGCATCACAGATGAATTTTGCAGAAGACTGGAAGAGAATATCCGGAACCAGCCAGAACTCTACCTTTGGAGCCACAAGCGCTGGAAGGTTTGAACTAACTGAAGTATAGAAGAAGTTGTAAATAAGATGGATTACCTAAAAGAACTCAATCCTCCTCAGCGTGAAGCAGTAGAGCATACCGATGGTCCGGTGATGATTATCGCGGGTGCAGGATCAGGCAAAACCCGGGTACTGACCTACCGGATAGCTCACCTGATTTATGCCAAAGGGGTGGATCCTTTCCAGATTCTTTCCCTGACCTTTACCAACAAGGCGGCCAGTGAAATGAAGCACCGGATCGAATCCCTGGTGGGATTGGATGCCCGTAATACCTGGATGGGGACTTTTCACTCCGTCTTCGCAAAAATTCTACGGGTAGAGTCCGAAAAAATAGGCTACCCCTCCAATTTTACGATTTACGATACCGATGATTCCAAGTCTCTGATCCGGACCATTGTCAAGGAAATGAGACTGGATGATAAAGTCTACAAACCCGGAGTGGTACTTTCCCGGATTTCCGGGGCCAAAAACCGCCTGATTTCCTGGCAGACCTATCTCAACGATCCCTTTGTCAAAGCCGACGATGAAGCGGCGATGAAACCCAAAATGGGGGAAATCTATCAGCGCTACCAGGACCGGCTCTTCAAGGCCGGAGCCATGGATTTTGACGATTTGCTCTTCAATACCAATGTGCTCTTCAGGGATCATCTGGATGTGCTCAACAAGTATCAGCAGCGCTTCAAATATGTGATGGTGGACGAGTTTCAGGACACCAATCTTTCCCAGTACCTCATCACCAAAAAACTTGCGGCTGTACATCAAAACATCTGCGTAGTAGGTGATGATGCTCAGAGTATCTATGCCTTCCGGGGAGCGGATATTCAGAATATTCTCAACTTTGAAAAGGATTACCCGGATCTGTTTGTGGTCAAGCTGGAGCAAAACTATCGTTCTACCAAGACTATTGTGGAGGCGGCCAATTCCATCATTGACAAGAACAAAGCCCAACTGAAAAAACTGGTTTGGACCTCCAATCCCGATGGAGACCAGGTGGAATTGATCAAAGCAACTTCAGACAATGAAGAAGGCAGAATTGTTGCGACAACCATCTTTGAGGAAAAGAACAACAAAAAGCTCAACAACAGTGATTTTGCTGTCCTTTACCGGACCAACTCCCAGTCCCGTGCGATAGAAGAAGCCTTACGTAAAATGAATCTGACCTACAAGATTGTAGGTGGTCTTTCCTTTTATCAGCGCAAGGAAATCAAGGATTTGATGGCGTATTTGCGCTTTACGGTCAATCCCATTGATGAGGAAGCCTTCAAGCGCATCATCAATTACCCAAAAAGAGGAATAGGGGATACTTCCGTGGAAAAAATTCTGGTTGCCGCCTATGACCATGATGTGCCCCTTTGGGAGGTAGTCCAAAATGCTCCCAGCTTTCTTTCAGGCAGGGCAGGAACATCGGTGGATGATTTTTCCACAATGATCAAAGCCTTTCAAATCGAGGTGGAACGCAAAGATGCCTATGAAGCAGCTAGTTCCATTGCCAAGCAAAGCGGATTGCTAAGGGAACTTTATGAGGACAAGACTATAGAAGGACTCAACCGATACGAAAACGTCCAGGAATTGCTGAATGCGATCAAAGAGTACGTGGACAATGAGGAAAATGAAGATAAAAGCTTAGGCGCATTCCTTCAGGAAATTGCCTTGTTGACCGACAATGACCGGGACAAGGATACCACAGACGCGATCACCCTGATGACCATTCACTCTTCCAAAGGGCTCGAGTTTAAGCAGGTGTTTGTGGTAGGAATGGAGGAAGACCTGTTTCCTTCTCAGATGATGATGCAAAGCCGGGAAGATTTGGAGGAGGAAAGAAGGTTGTTTTATGTGGCCACGACTCGGGCTATGGAAAAACTCTACTTGACCTACGCCCTGACCCGTTACCGTTTTGGTCGCCTGCTCAACTGTGAGCCAAGCCGTTTTCTGGAAGAGGTGAACCCAGATTGCATCAAGGTCAATAAGCGGATGGCTACTAGGGAAATGCCGGGTGCCTTTCGGTCGGAAGGTCTGCCTGGAAGTTCTGGATTTATAGGGATCAAAAAGAAACCTGAGACCCGTGTAGCTCCTACGATGAAGGTTCATACGCCAAGCCCTGATTTCAAGCCCAGCAATACCAATAACCTGAAAGCAGAACAATTGGTAGAGCATCCAAAATTTGGATATGGCAAGGTGCAAAAAGTTGAAGTGGAGGGGCTTAACCGGAAAGCTACTATCCAATTTGAGCATTTTGGAGAAAAAACATTATTACTTAGCTTTGCGAAGCTCAGAATAATAGATTAATCACCTGCCTCCCTACTCTTTGGTAGATTTTTTGTTACCTGTAGAAAGACAAAGGCGGAGGCCAAAGCGAGCTAATTGAACAAGACATAAACAATTCATTTTGAAAGAATACGGAAAAAATATCCAAGGGCTTGTAGATCATATCTGCAGCATCGAAGATCGTGAAAAGCGTACCCAAAGCGCCTATACAGTGGTTGAGGTCATCAAGCAACTTAATCCTAGCCTAAAGCAGGAAAACGACCAAAAGATTTGGGATGATCTTTACATCATGTCAGATTTCAAACTGGATGTGGATGGTCCTTACCCTATGCCAGAAAAGGAACTGCTTGGAAAGAAACCTTTGCCGATTGGCTATCCTAAAGGAGAGGTGAAGTTCAAACACTATGGTAGAAACATCGAGAAACTGATCGAAAAAGCCATTGAGATCGAGGATGACGAAGAGCAGGAAGCAGCGATCATTTACATAGGTCAGCTTATGCGGAGTTTCCATTCCACTTGGAACAGGGACAATTTCGATGACGGAATTATCCTGGATGATATCAAAACCCTATCCAAAGGCAAGCTTCACATCGACCTGGAGAAGGTGAAGGAAAACGGACTTTTTGAATCCAATACCCGTCGGGACTTCAAAGTGCCTATGCAGGAAGAGTCTGGAGCAAAAGGCAAGCGAGGCCACCAAGGCAAAAGAAGAAACAACGGCCACAACAAAAAACGCAGAAATTAATGGCATCTTTTCGCGTCAAAGGGGGAAATCACCTGAAAGGAGAGATCATTCCCCAAGGAGCAAAAAATGAGGCGCTTCAGATTCTCTGCGCAGTATTACTAACTCCTGAAAAGGTCACCATCCACAAAATCCCCAATATCCGGGATGTCAACAAACTTATCGAGTTGTTGGGGGATATGGGTGTTAAGGTTACCAAATTAGGGCCTGAATCCTATTCATTTCAGGCGGATGATGTAAATCTTGATTACCTGGAAACAGATGAATTTCTTCAGAAGGCATCTGCCCTTAGAGGTTCTGTGATGATACTGGGGCCGCTATTGGCCCGTTTCGGTACGGGTAAACTTTCCAAGCCGGGAGGGGATAAAATCGGTCGCCGCCGTATGGATACCCACTTTTTCGGATTCCAGAAGTTGGGGGCAAAATTCCGATACGATTCCAAGAATGAGATCTTCCACATTGACGGTAAACATCTTAAGGGGGCCTATATGCTTTTGGATGAGGCTTCCGTGACAGGAACTGCCAATATCGTGATGGCTGCTGTTTTAGCTGAGGGCAAAACAACCATTTACAATGCCGCCTGTGAGCCATACTTGCAGCAGCTCTGTGATATGCTCAATAGAATGGGGGCAAAAATCACCGGAGTAGGTTCCAATCTTCTCAATATCGAAGGTGTGGAAAAACTCGGCGGTACGGAGCACAAAATGCTTCCGGATATGATTGAGATCGGTTCATTCATTGGGCTGGCTGCGATGACCCAATCCGAAATCACCATCAAGGATGCACAGATCCACAGATTGGGGATCATCCCAGACACTTTCAAGCGGATGGGTATCCACATGGAATTCAGAGGAGATGATATCTACATTCCATCACAGAAGCATTACGAGATTGAGACCTTTATCGATGGGTCGATTTTGACCATTGCGGATGCCATTTGGCCGGGCTTTACCCCAGATTTGCTGAGTATAGTATTGGTTACAGCCACACAGGCCAAAGGGACGGTGTTGGTTCACCAGAAAATGTTTGAATCCCGTCTCTTCTTTGTCGATAAATTGATCGATATGGGAGCGCAGATCATTCTTTGTGACCCGCATAGAGCAACTGTGATTGGTTTGGACAGGAAATATCCACTACGTGGAATCCGAATGACTTCACCAGATATTCGTGCCGGGGTTTCCTTGCTAATCGCTGCACTTTCAGCCAATGGTACTTCCATCATCGATAATATTGAGCAGATCGACCGGGGATACCAGTTTATTGACCAGCGTCTCAATGCACTGGGAGCTGAGATCGAAAGGATCTGATCGGATCAAAAATGAGAAGAAAAAGAGGCTGGTGATTTTTCACCAGCCTCTTTTTTTATGCCTTTTCTTTCTTCTGGAGCGGAAAGGCGAAATTGCTTTAGAGGAGGAGTGATTCGGTTCTGATTTTTCAGCCTATTGGGTTTATTATGAAATACCTTTTTCTTTTTAGCTCCATTCATCAGATCGCACAGGTTCTGTTTTGATTTTTTTGGTAACTTCTAGCCAATTATCTCAACCCAAATTACCTATGTCAAAGAAAAAGCTCCGTAGCCAAGAATGGTATGGACGTACCGGAAAAGACGGTTTTATTTATCGGTCCTGGATGAAAAATCAGGGGTTTCCCCATCATCTTTTTGAAGGGGACAAACCTGTGATCGGGATTTGTAATACCTGGTCCGAACTCACTCCCTGTAATGCCCATTTTCGGGACTTGGCTCAAGCCCTTAAAAGAGGGATTTGGGAGGCGGGGGGATTCCCCTTGGAGTTCCCGGTGATGTCTCTGGGTGAATGCTCCATCAAGCCCACGGCCATGCTGTTTAGAAATCTGGCATCCATGGATGTGGAAGAAAGCATCCGGGCCAATCCCATGGACGGTGTCGTACTCATGTGCGGTTGTGATAAAACCACCCCTTCTTTAGTGATGGGAGCGGCCTCAGTTGACTTGCCGACCCTTGTTCTATCGGGCGGTCCTATGTTGATTGGAAGATTCAAAGGAAAGAAAATCGGCACTTCAGACGTGTGGAGATTTGCCGAGGAATATAAAATGGGAAAACTTTCCCAAGAGGATTTTATTGAAGCGGAGGCGGCGATGTCCCGTTCGGTTGGGCATTGTGCTCCCATGGGAACGGCCTCAACCATGGCTGCCATGGTAGAAGCATTGGGGTTGGCCCTGCCTGATAATGCCACTATTCCGGCAGCGGATTCCAGGAGGAAAGTTTTGGCGCATATGGCCGGAATGAGGATAGTGGAAATGGTCAATGAGGACATGAAAATGAGTAAGATTCTGACCCGAAAGGCATTTGAAAATTCCATCATGGTCAATGCCGCTTTGGGTGGTTCCACCAATTTCATTCTTCATCTGACAGCAATTGCCAAACGTATCGGTGTGGATTTGGACCTGACGGATTTTGATGAGTTTTCCTCCAAAGTCCCCTTGATTGCCAATGTGCAGCCTTCCGGGGAGCACTGGGTGGAGGATTTGTTTTATGCAGGTGGTTTGCCTGCAGTTATGAAGGAGATTGATAAAATCCTTCATACCGAAGCACTTACGGTTACCGGAAAAACTTTGGGAGAGAATATTTCCAAAGCTGAATGTTATGACCGGAACCTGATCGGAACTCTCGAAGCACCAATCAAACCGGATTCTGGAATCGCTGTACTAAAAGGAAACCTCTGTCCCAATGGAGCAGTGATTAAACCCTCTGCCGCAAGTCCTCAATTGCTCAAGCATACCGGGCGTGCGGTTGTGTTTGAAAATATAGATGATTACAAAGCCAGGATAGACAGTCCGGAATTGGATATTGACGAGACTTGTGTGATGGTCATGAAGAATGTCGGTCCAAAAGGCTACCCGGGAATGCCTGAAGTGGGCAATATGGGCCTTCCCAAAAAACTTTTGGAAAAAGGAACCAAAGACATGGTTCGCATTTCCGACGGACGTATGAGTGGAACTGGTTTTGGAACAGTAGTACTGCACGTTTCCCCCGAATCAGCCATTGGAGGGCCATTGGCATTGGTGCAAAATGGGGATATGATCGAATTGGATGTGCCCAATCGAAGTTTAAACCTCCTGATATCGGAGGAAGAATTTGCAAAAAGAATGTCGGAGTTCCAGCCGGTCGAACTTCCTTACGAAAGGGGGTATGTGAACCTTTTCCTAGACAAGGTTAATCAGGCCCACGAAGGGGTTGATTTTGATTTTCTTCAGGGAAGCTCTGGTTCCGAAGTGAAAAGGGATTCTCATTGATTTTAAAATCTTTTTCGGGTTTTCGGTGTACAACCGGAATCCCGAAAAGAAATATTGAATACTAAAACACCATTACTATGAAAGGCCATAAAGTCGCGATTGTCACTGGAGCGGGCCAGGGAATTGGTTTGGAGATCGCTAGAAAATTAATTGAAAACGGGAATCACGTAATCCTCAATGATCAGGAAAAAAGCCTGACAGAAGAGGCCGTCGCTTCTCTGAGCAGGATGGGTACAGGATCCGTAGTTGGATGTTCCGGAGATGCTTCTGAGGAAGAAGTGATCCGTGAGTTGGTAGACCTGGCTATGAAAAACTCTGGTCGAATAGATCAGCTGGTAGCCAATGCAGGGATCACCCTTTTCGGGAGTTTTTTGGAATATACGCGCGAGGATTTTTTGGAAGTGACCCGGGTCAACCAATTGGGGACTTTCTTTTTGTCCCAGGCGGTAGCCAGGGTGATGAAAAACCAGCAGGGAGGAGGTTCTATTTTGCTGACTTCTTCTGTGACTGCACACCAAAGCCATGAAAATCTCGCAGCTTATGCGATGAGTAAGGCGGCCATTGAAATGTTGGCAAGAAACCTGGTTTTGGAGCTCGCTCCTTTCGGAATTCGGATCAATGCCTTAGCTCCGGGGGCGACCTTGACTGAGCGAACCACCTCCGAACCGGAATATGCCAAGACTTGGTCCAACCTGACTCCATTGGGAAGGCCGGCATCCACAGTGGATATTGCAGAAGCGGCGGCATTTTTGTTGTCCGATGCGGCAAGACATATTACCGGGCAGACCCTAATCGTAGACGGTGGCTGGACCTGCATCAGTCCCTCTCCCTATGTCTAATGAGATAGGAAGTAAAGCAAATTGCAAACCTCTCAGACAAAAATTCTGCTTTATTGACAGAAGGGCGGAACTGTGATTTTTGTGTTGTATATAAACTGAGTTTCTATACAACATAGCCTCTTAAACATTCAAATGATCCCGTAGTTTATTTTCAAACCACCATCAATTCTTATGAAAAAAATCCTTCTTGCTTGCCTTCTAATCTGGACGATCAGTTCCTGTGAACAAAAGTCGGAAATGCCAGATACTCTACCTTATAGAGTTGCCAAAGCCTATGGCTTTGAAAATTTTGACCAAGTTAACTCCATTGCCTATACCTGGAATGTAAGGAGGGATTCCGTCACTGTGGTTTCCCGAGATTGGAAATGGAACATAAAAGACCGTACGGTATATTATACCGGATCTGATACTTCCTTTACCTATTCCCTTGATGCAGACTCTCTACCCCAAAGAGACGGGGCTTTTATCAATGACAAGTATTGGTTGATGTTCCCCTTTCAGCTAGCTTGGGATACGGGCTATTCTTTTGAAACTCACGAAAATGTTGCTTCTCCGCTTAAGGGAATTCAATCCACCAAATTGACCATTCTCTATAATTCAGAGGATGGCTATACCCCTGGGGATGCATATGATTTGTATCTGGATGAAAACAATATGATTTTGGAGTGGACTTTTAGAAGGGGAAATGGAGAAAATGGAGCTACTTGGACTTGGGAAAATGTACAGGATTTTGGACCGATCAAACTCACGATGGATCACATGAATGGTGAAGGAGAGCGTTTTATTTGGTTTACCAATGTAGAGGTCAATTGACCAGAAAATCCAAGTTAAACTTTAGAAGCCCGTATGGAAAAAACCATGCGGGCTTATTTTTTTCTGTATTCCAATATGATTTTGGGATTTTTTAAGTAAAAGATAAGTGAAACAAAGCTTGAAAAATAAATAAAAACAAAGTAAAAATATAAAAATAGTTATAATGAATAATCTAAATAATTCTATTAAATTTTAGAAAATCGTTGATTGTCAGATTCTTAAAATTTTAAGAATCATTGGTTCTTGGTTTTGTTTTGGGAGTTTTTTTATAGTCTTAATTATACGACCCTATGTCTGAGAAACTCATTTATGAGAGTAAAAAGTCAAAAATCTATTTTTTTGATGACTCGGAATGGCAACAGCCTGTTCTTTTAAAAGTTTTAAACTATGAATTCCCTACCCCAAAGGATATTTCTCAGTTTTATAATGAGTTTGAAATTATTGAAAGCCTGAATATCAAAGGAGCACGTCTGGCTTTGAAAAGGCTAAAGTATCAGGGGAAACACGCCATGTATCTGGAGTGGGTACAGGGTAATACGATCAAGGATGCATTTAAAGGAAAGCAGGAGAGTCTCGATAGTTTTTTGAAAATCGCTATCCAGGTCACTCGGGTGATTAGCGAACTCCACGAGCAGAATATCATTCATAAGGACATTTCCGGAAATAATATCATTGTAGACCTTTCCAATAATTGGGTTAAGATCATAGATTTTGGAATTGCCTCTAAGCTGACGCTTAAGGAACAAAATCTTGGAAACCCGGAGCATTTGGACGGGACTTTGGAATACATCAGCCCAGAGCAAACCGGAAGGATGAACAGAGCAGTGGATTACAGGACAGACCTGTATTCTCTGGGAATCGTATTTTATGAGATGCTAACCGGAGTTACTCCATTTGAGGGCATGGATCCCATGGGGATAGTTCATGGCCATATTGCGGTCACTCCGGTTCCTGTTCACGAGCGCAATCCCAAAATTCCATTGCAGGTCTCGGAGATCATTTCCCACTTACTAGCCAAGGCATCTGAAGACAGATACCAATCTGCTTTTGGGCTGGAGTATGATTTGGAGCTTTGTTTAAAACAGTTGAATGAACAGGGAGAGATTGATTCCTTTCCTCTTAAATCCAGGGATTTTTCGGGGAAATTCACCCTGCCTCAAAAGCTGTACGGAAGGGATAAAGAACTAGAAACCCTGATGGCAAAATTCGATGAGGTTGCCAGAGGAAATCTGGAGGTGGTATTGGTTTCAGGATATTCCGGAACGGGAAAATCTGTTTTGGTACATGAGATCCACAAGCCTATCACCCAGAAAGCCGGGTATTTTATAGAAGGGAAATTTGATCAGTTCCAAAAGGCCATCCCTTATTATGCCTTGTTACAGGCTTTTGGCGAGTTTGTGGAGATTTTGCTGGGAGAAAATGAATCTCGGCTCAGGGAATTGAAAGAAAGCATAGTTCGGGCAATTGGGGAGGAGGGCAAGGTGCTAACTGATGTATTGCCCAGTCTTGAACTGATCATAGGTCCTCAACCCGAAATCCCAGAATTGGGGGGTAATGAAGCTCAAAACCGATTTAATTACGTTTTCCGAAAATTTGTAAATGCCGTCTCTACCGAGTCCCATCCAATCGTAATTTTTATTGATGACCTACAGTGGGCAGATTCGAGTTCCCTGAGCTTGATCCAATCCCTGGCTACAGATCCTGACAATGACTACCTGTTCTTTATTGGAGCCTATCGGGACAATGAAGTCAGTCCTTCTCACCCCTTTATGATGATGGTGGAAAACCTTCGGCAGGAAAATGTAGAGGTGTTTGACTTGAAAATCGGGAACCTGTCTTTTGAAAATTTATCCCAGCTAATCGCGGACTCATTGGATAAGAATCCCGGAGATATCTTTGATCTGGCTGAGCTGGTTTATAAAAAGACTCAGGGAAATGCCTTTTTCCTGACCCAATTTCTAAAATCCATTTTTGAGGATGGCTTATTGGAGTTTGACCGGGCGACCAATACCTGGGTTTATGACCTGAGGAGAATCCAGGAAAAGAACATTACCGATAACGTAGTGGAATTGATGGCTTCCAGAATTCTTAAATTACCGGAGGCGAGTAGGGAAATTTTAAAATTGGCGGCTTGTTTTGGGAACAAGTTTGATTTGCAAGCCCTTTCATTGATCCATGAAAGTGAAGACTCCCAAAGTCAAGCCGATCTAAAACCAGCATTGTTGGAGGGGCTGATCCTGCCAAAGGGAGATTCGGGATACAAGTTTGCCCATGACCGGATCCAACAGGCGGTATATAGCTTGATTCCGGATTCAGAGCGGGATTCTACCCATCTTAAAATTGGCCGGCAATTCCTAAGAGGAGCAAGCCCTGAATATCTGGAAGACCATTTGTTTGACATTGTCAACCAACTCAACAGTGGGGTCTCTCTTTTGACAGATTCCAATGAGCGGGAAGAACTCTGCCGCCTAAATCTGAGAGCGGGAAAAAAAGCCAAGGAATCCTCGGCCTTCAGGCTAGCCTTCGATTATCTCATGGCAGGGATAGGACTGCTTCCTCCAAATCCCTGGGAGAGAGAATATGATATAACCTTGCAGCTGCATGCACTTGCTGGTGAGACATCCTACCTGAATGGGGACTTCAGTCAAATGAATGAGATGATCGGTCTTGTTTTGGGGAATGCTTCAAATATCCTGGACAAAGTCAAATCCTATGAAATTAGGATTTTGGCGTTTAAGGCAGAAAACAAACTCATAGAGGCGATCAATACGGGGCTTGAATTTTTGGAGCAATTGGGTGAAAAATTCCCCAAAAAACCCAATATGCTGCACGTGATGCTTGCCTTGATCAAGTCAAAGATTGAACTGAGGGGGAAAGACAATACCATGCTTTCCAATCTGCCGATCATGACCAATGACCAAAAGATCGCAGCTATGCGAATTATGGCAGACATCGCTTCCTCCAGCTATTGGGCAACACCAACCTTGTTTCCATTGATCATTTTCCGAATGGTTCATATTTCTCTGAAATATGGAAATACAGCTGTTTCCTCTTTCGCATTTGGAACTTATGGGGTGATCATGTGCGGAGTCTTGGGGGCTATGAAATCCGGGTATCAGTTTGGAAAACTCGGGCTGATTCTTTTGGAAAAGTTTAAAGCCAAAGAATGGAAGACGCAGGTTTATACTCCGATTTATTGTTTGATTGTCAACTGGAACGAGCACATTGACAAAACCCTCAAGCCTCTTCAGGAATCCTATCATATCGGTATGGAAACCGGAGCGATTGAGTTTGCCTGCATCAATACCAATATTTACTGTATTCATAGCTATTTGGGAGGCAGGCCACTGGAAAGACTTGAAGTAGAGACCCGTGCCTATAGCGAGAGTTTTGCGCAGTTTAAGCAAGAGACCAATTTCAATTACAATGAGGTCTATAGACAGGGAATGCTCAACCTGTTGGGTAGGTCACAAGATCCCGTCAAGCTTAAGGGCGAGGCCTACGATGAGGACAAAATGATGATCCAAAACCGGGAGAGGAACGATCAGACCGGGACATTTTTTATGCACTTCAATAAGCTTATCCTCTGCTATCATTTTGGGAGATATGAGGAGGGACGAGTCCATGCCCAAGAAAGCAGAAAATTGCTTGAGGCAGTATTGGCTAAGTTTGAAATCCCCAATCATCATTTTTATGAAGCATTGACTTTGTTGGCCCTATGTGATACAACTACCTATGGTTCGAAAAGAAGATCGATGCTTTCCAGGGTCCGAAAGAATGCCGCTAAACTGAAAAAGTGGGCAAAGGATGCACCGGAAAATTACCAGCACAAATATGATCTGATCATGGCAGAACGCATGCGTCTGAAAGGAAATTTAAAAGAAGCGGCCCTACTTTATGACAAGGCGATGAGAGGTGCAAGTGAGCAGAATTTTATCCATGAGGAAGCCATAGCGGGAGAGCTTGCCGGGAAATTTTATATACGCTTGGATGCAGTAAACCTCGCTGAGCATTTCCTTAAGTCTTCTTACAATTCTTACAGGGAGTGGGGAGCACATGCCAAGCTAAGTATGATGGAGCAGCAATTTCCCCAATACGTCAGTTCCATTCACAACCGGCCCGGACTCAATGAGATTGTCATCGACAGCTCCTCTTCGGTTGGGAATAGCAGCATGATGCTGGACCTTTCCACTGTTTTAAAAGCCTCTTCTTCGATTTCACAGGAAATTGTCCTTCAGAAACTTCTCAAAAAGCTGATGAAGATCGTAATGGAAAATGCCGGTGCGGACAGAGGAGTCCTGTTGCTGAAAGACGGAAATGAGTTCTTCATTGAAACCATTGCGCAGGATGGGGGGCAGGAGGAAGAAATTCTCCAACATCTGAATTACCAAGGATCCGGGCTATTGTCTGAAAAGGTGATCTCCTATGTGACTCAATCCGGGAAAAGTCTGGTTCTTCAGGATGCCAAAAATGACCATAAATTTACCAATTGCCAATACATTAAAAACGCTCCTGTACAATCCATTCTCAGCTTACCGGTAATCAATCTGGGCAAGCTGACTGGGGTTCTATATTTGGAAAATAACCATTCCACGGCGGCCTTTACCCAAGACCGGGTTGACCTGCTGGCTTTGCTTTCCGGTCAAATCGCGGTTTCTCTAAACAATGCCCTTCTTTATGAAAACCTGGAGCAAAAGGTGGCTGAGCGGACCTTGGAATTGGAGGAAGAAAAAAGGAAGTCCGATGAATTGTTGCTGAATATTTTGCCTTTGGAAATTGCTGAGGAACTGAAGGTCAGTCGAATTACTACCCCACGCCATTTTGAAAGTGTTACAGTCCTGTTTACCGATTTCAAAGGGTTTACCCAATTGAGTGAGATTCTTTCCCCAAATGAACTGGTGGAAGAACTCGGGACCTGTTTCAGTGCTTTTGACCGGATTGTGGATAAATACAAAATTGAGAAAATCAAAACTATTGGGGACTCCTATATGTGTGTGGGAGGCTTGCCGGTAGCCAATAATACACATGCTTTTGACACGGTATTGGCGGCTCTTGAGATTCGGGATTGGGTGGATCAATACATGAAGAATGCGTTGGCCAATAACAAACCGGTATTCCAAATCCGAATAGGGTTGCATACCGGACCGGTGATCGCTGGTGTGGTAGGTCATAAAAAATTCGCCTATGATGTCTGGGGAGATACTGTGAATACAGCCGCACGTATGGAATCATCAGGAGAAGTTGGGAAGGTGAATGTTTCCGGACAGACCTTCGAAATCATCCAAAATGACTTTGCCTGTACTTACAGAGGCAAAGTTGAAGCGAAAAATAAAGGACAGATTGACATGTATTTTGTTGAGCGGCCAAAGGATATTCAGTATGCCTAGGCTTCCAAAATTTCTTTTTAACTAAAAACCAGTCTATATGAGTCTATTTCCAAAGGGAGCTACAGAAGAGGATATCGAAAGGGTTTATCTGGAAGCCCACAAAGAAACGAGAATTGATTATTCCAAGACCGGAGGTTTTTTTGGTCCCAAACTTAGAAACATCAACCATCTCGAAGTGGGAAGGTCCAAAGTGATCAACAGTTGGTATGTGAGGACCGCTGAATACATCCTTGTTTTTTATGAACGGACTCTCGAATGGCTGAAAAAAGTAAACAGGGCTTTATATCCCAGAAAAACCACTATTTACGGAAAGAGAAAGGATGCCTATATCACCGGCAAATTAACCTTTGCGATGCGTGATGACTATGCTATTCCACTTCATAATATGCCGGTTCGGTTTTGGGCCAGAACCTGGTTTGGGGGTTGGAGACTTTTTGCCGAGGGGTATTCTGATAGGGATGGTCTTGTCAGAATAGACTATGATTATCTGGAATCCAGGCGCTTTCGATACAAGACCTTTCATTTTGAGATATGTCAGCTTTCCCATTTCTTTTTTAATCCCAATGACCGGGTAGGGAGCATTGAATGGGAGGTGTTTGAGCGAATCAAGATTCCCAAAAGTGATCTCACTGGGATGGGTTATAACATTGGGAATTTGCAGTTGTTTTTCTGGGAATACAGACGTGACGTGGCCTTTCCAAGAGTCGTCATAAATGATCATGATGAGGATTCCCCCGAGTATTATTCAGATGGGAGAAATGACGCCATCCAACAGCAATTTGTTCCTATCGAACTGACCAAAGAAAAACATTTGGTACAGATCAAGCTCGATCCGGATTCCATTTCCATACCCTCCATTCAGGCTGATTATCCCAAAAATCTGACCGTGGCCATGGAAGAAAAATTGCCTTACTCCACCCGTTGCGATTATTGGTTTGGAAGGAGAATGATGAATGGGATGAACTGCGCCACATTCTTGCCGGACGCCAAAGAAGCAGAGCGGTATTGGGTAAAGTATTTTGGTGCCTGTGACTATGAGGTAAACGATGAATATGCTTTTCCTACGGTAGAGATTAAGTTCCACATTCCCAAAGGCGGTCTGCCTATTCCGGAGGAAATCATCACTACAGGCCCGGTGAGCAGTCATGATAAAGACCAGTTTATCAAGAGGAATTTTACTCCTGCTGATGGGGATCGGTGGGAGCAGGCAAAACGAGTGGCGAGGGTTTCAGGAGGCTTGTCCACTGAGCTTGATGATCATTTTGCAGGTACCCATGTAAATACTGAGCAGTTTTCCATTGCCGCTAGGAGAAATCTCAGGAAGAGTCCATTGGCAACTTTGCTTTTCCCTCATTTGAAGGAAGTGGCTTTGATCAACCATTCTGCAGATTCCATTTTGATTGGGCCGGGATATATCCCCAAGGCTTCGGCCCTCACGGCAAGAGGAATTGTGCAACGATGTACCGATATGATGGGAGTAATGGATTGGAAAAACTGGGAGCCTATGGAGGTGATCAATGAACGCCATACCTATGCAAAAGCCGAGAACTTATTTTGGGAAGTGGTAGGAGAGTTTGTCGACAACTTCTTTGAAGAACATGAAGTGGGAATCATCGAGGAATGGTTTGAGGTTTTTCGTTTTAGTGAGGATTTGGTTCAAAATAGTGCGGAAGCATTTCATAGCTCCATCAATTGGGGGACGTTGACTAAAGAGGAAAAAGAGCGGGAAGAGAAAAGGGTGGAGTATTACCACGCTCGTTTTCGCTTTGACCCGGATTTGGAAAGAGTCAGATATAAGGGAAAACTCAGAGCGATGTCTCCCATTACTACCAATCCACTTGCCCCCGAACCCGGGGATATGGAAAATCTCAAGCAAGCCTGCAAATATGCGATTATGATGGCCACCTTCATGCATACCTGGGTCAATGAGCATCAGTATGAGGATATAGGAGAGATTCTTTACAGTAGTTTGGGACTAAGATTTGGAGAGCATAAGGATGGGATATTCAGAGATGAAAGTGACTATTCCATTTCGCCAGACCTGACCCGGGCCACCCAGATGATGTGGTTTAGCAACTTGCTTTCCAGAACTGAATACGGGTTTATTACCCGAAATGAAGAGAACGATATCGATCCTCTTTTTAGGGATATTCTGGAAAAGAAAAGATCAGAGTTTAAAAATCTCTACGTGGAAATTGACAACATCGAATCCCGAACAAATATCTAAAGCTATGAGCAACACCGGAAATCATCTCAGTCATACCGTCAACAGAGGACTTCGTGGTCTTTGGGACAGAGTTTATTTATGGTTTTTCAGCCAGGGATTCAGTTGGGCGATCACACTCATGCTAAGTTTTCCCCAGCGGAAAAGAATGTCTCATGACAATGGGGTAGGAGGTACGGGAAAGATCACCATAGTAAAGGATCAGCAGTTTCCTTCCCATCCTTTTTTTAGCCCGGGAAGGGTTTTTCCAGCCAGAATCCGCCATGCATCGGCTACATTTTTAGATGATGCGATGAACTGTATCCGCAGTATGTCCATCAAGTTCAGTGATGAGCATTTCAAAAGCCCATTCGATATAGAAATGAACACGGGGGAAATCAGCCTTTTTTGGTCAGCGTATAGCTTTATGCAATTTGCAAAGCTCCGTAGGGAAAAATACGGTGTGGAATACATTGACTATTACAAGAAATATCCTGAGGGACTAAAGGGTGCGGAAGTTGCTTTGCGCAGGGACCCCAGTTCTTTCCATAACCTCCGGTATTATTGCAAAACCCCTTTTCTGTTCATTGGAGATGATGATATCAAGCGCTATGCGAAATACAGGGTTCGTCCTTATGACGATGAGCCCGAAACCGGGATCAACAAAAATCCAAGTGAAGTCGATGTTGGAAATCAGCGTATCAGGCCCAATGAAAAAAGAGGAAGGAACTATCTCAAATACGAATACGAGGAGAGAGTTCGTAAGCAGGGAGCAAAATACATGATGCAGATCCAGACTAGAATTGCCCAAGACGATGATGATCCCGAAATCTTCAACAATATGGTTCCTTGGGATGAAATAGCTCATCCATGGCATGACTTGGCAGTGATTGAAATTGATAAAACCCTGGACTGGAAAGAAAGTACACTTACCAGCTTTTCATTGAATCACATGCCGAAAACCCTGGGGGTCCTTCCGGCAAAGAGTATTTATGATTACAATAGTCTGAACTACATGCGGGCACATTCGGAAAAGGCAAGAGTTGCCCGGCTGCTTTCCTATAAGGTGTTTGGCTTCCCCAAGCCTATCCCAAATGACAACAACCGGAACTCCGGGGACTGGGCAAAAATCCAAAGAGAAAAAGTCTCTAACCTGAGCAGAAGTTGAGTAAATTAAGTGGTTCCGTAATTTGATTTGATTCTAGCCGTTTGAATAACTCAAACGGCTTTTTTTTACAGTATTTCCCTATCTTCCATGTCATAGAATTCAACCGGAAAAAATGATGGACAAAAAACTTAGCGCAGCTGCGAAGCCAAATGAAAGAAGACAATTTCTCAAACTATCAGGAGCGATGCTGGGAGCCGGATTGATTGGGAACCCCTTTGATGCTTTCTCTTTAGAGCCTCGTAAACCCTGGACGGTTGGGGAAATCATGGATGCATTTATCGCTCAGGTACCCAATGGACCTTTTGAAAAGACAGTCGATACGCTCAAGGTTGGGTCTAGAGATACTGTGGTGACCGGAGTAGTGACCACTATGTTTACCACTATGGAGATCATTCAAAAAGCCATAGAGCACAAGGCCAATTTGATCATCCCTCACGAACCGACCTTTTTCTCAGGAAGCGATGAAACAGACTATTTGCAGGAGGATCCGGTTTTTCGGGCGAAGTATGACCTGATGGAAAAGCATGGGATTACGCTTTGGAGAAACCACGATTATGTACACCGCATGCAGGATGATGGCGTTCGGGTTGGCGTGGTCGGAGATTTGGGTTGGGAAGAGTATTATCAGCCCAATAGTCCCATTTTACATATACCAAAAACCAATCTGAAAGATCTGATCAATCATGTCAAAACCAGTTTGGGGGTTCCTGCTATGCGCTATGTGGGGGATTTGGAACAGTCCTGTAGCAAGGTGCTTCTGTTGCCGGGAGCAGTTGGAGGAAGGATGCAGATTACCCAAATCATGGAGCATCGCCCAGATGTGTTGGTCTGCGGAGAATCCAATGAATGGGAAACTCCAGAGTACGTTCGTGCAGCCAATGAAATCGGAATGAAGCTTTCCATGATAGAAATCGGACATTCTGCAAGCGAGGAAGGAGGTTCTGAATTTGTCAAAAACTGGCTGAATCAGCACATGCCAGGCCTGCCCGTGTACCATATTCCATCTGGAAATTCCTTGCAGGTATTTTAAGCCCAAAAATATAATCGCTTTTAGAAGAATAAATCCGTAAAAATAATCCCATGAAAAGAATCCTGTTCACCCTTTTTATTCTCCTTGTTTCAAATTTGTCTTTTGCCCAAAGTCAACAAAAAGAGACGGTATTTCAACTGATGGATGCCATGAAAATAACGGATAATATGAATCAGATGATTGATGTAATGATGAAGAACCCGATGTTTTCCTCAGCTAATATTCCTCAGGAATTCTGGGATGAATTCAAAGCAGAATTCTCTTCTGGGGAATTGATCCAGGAAATTGCCGCGGTTTATAAAAAGTATTATTCAGAGGAGGAAATGGTCGGTTTAATTCAATTTTACTCTTCCCCAATTGGGCAGAAGACTTTGGAAATTACCCCTGCATTGACCGGGGAAACCATGCAAATAGGTCAAAAATACGGAATGCAGGTGGTTCAAAAGATCAGCGAAAAATTAAAGGCCAAAGGTTATACGATATCCCAGTAAAACAAAAGCCGGAATTATTCCGGCTTTTTTCTTTACAAACTCCAGGTATTTCCCACCTCCGAGAGGGGAATACAACCCAGATATTCTCCAGGGATGGGGTCGTAGCTGAGGACATTTTTTCCAATTTCCTCCGAACTGAAATACGCCCAAAGAGCGGTTGACTTTAACCCTCGATAGAATCCAACAGGTTCTCTCGGGCCAACTGCTCCACCCCAAACAGTCTTAGGGAATTTGGGTGAATTGGCTTCGTGATCTTTGAAGCAAGCTGCTTTGTCTTCAGCTGAAAGTTCGGCAAATACTTTTCCGTACTTTCCCTTGCAGTCTGCATTGAACTTTTCGATATCGGCTACGACTTGCTTTTGTCCGGCCTCATCGTAGGTTTTAGCATACATCAGATCGATGAAAACATCTGCTTTCACATCCAAGCCACCGGGTGTTTCGGTTTTTGGAAGTAGAAAATCCACAAAAGCCGAGATAAATCTGGCTTGATCCTCACTCAAAAATAGAGGAGTCCAAGTCAATCGATCGGTTTTTGCACAAGCCTGAAGCAAGCTGAGCAAAGTAGGAGCCCCGGCTGCTGCACCGAGCGCCAAAGCTGATTTTTTGAGTGCGTCGCGTCTATTCATCGCTTAGAGATTCATTTTTTTAAGTTCAGACACCGCATGATTGGCAGCTCGGGCAGTGAGCGCCATGTAGGTCAACGAAGGGTTGACACAGGAAGAGGAGGTCATGCAGGCACCATCAGTAACGAATACATTGGCGCATCCGTGAATCTGGTTATTTCCATTGAGCACTGACGTCTTCGGATCACGACCCATTCTGGCTGTTCCCATTTCATGAATCCCGAAGCCCATTTCGTGCTTGTTGTCAAATTCCATGATGTCTTTTAGTCCAGCTCGCTCCAGCATTTCTTTCGCATCCTGTCGAGCTTGATCGTTGAGGGCAAGTTCATTGGCCTTCCATTCCGCATCGATAGAAAGCGTAGGCTGACCCCATTTGTCCAGAACGTCTTTGTTGAGGTAGACTTGGTTTTCATGGTAAGGAAGACATTCGGAGAATCCAGTGATGAAAAATTCCCATGGCCCGGGCTTCATCAGACTGTCTTTGAAGTCTCCCCCAAAGGCTTCCTGATTGCTTCCCGCTCCCCAGCCTGATCTTCCACCACCACCTTGGAATCCAAAGCCGCGAACAAATTTGTCGGATTGAGGCCCATCTTTCAGATTGACATAGCGAGGAATATAAATCCCGTTGGGTCGGCGTCCCTTGTAGTATTGATCTTCGAAGCCTTCTACCGTTCCCATGGCACCTACGCGATAGGTATGATCCATCAGGTTGTGTCCCAATTCTCCGGAATCATTTCCAAGACCATTTGGAAATCTCGAAGAGGTAGAATTCAATAAAATCTGAGTGGTACTGAGGGTGGAGGCATTTACAAAGACAATTTTTGCCTTGTAGACAATGTCTTCTCCAGTTTCTGCATCGATAATTCGGACTCCGGAAGCTTTCCCTTTTTGCTCGTCATAGACAACAGATTGAACAATAGAAAAAGGTCGGATAGTCAAATTCCCCGTGGCATTTGCAGCCGGTAAGGTCACTGCATTACTGGAGAAATAAGCTCCATACGGACAGCCTCTATCACATCGGTTTCGGAACTGGCATTTACCCCGGCCATTCAAGGGTTCGGTCAGGTGAGCCACACGGCCGATGATCATATTTCTTCCTTTGAATTCTTTTTCTATTCGCTCCTTGACGTGTTTCTCCACACAGTTCAATTCCATTGGAGGCAGAAAGTGAGAGTCTGGCAATTGTGGAAGACCAATAGCTTCCCCACTGATCCCGGCAAATTTCTCAACATGGGTGTACCATGGTTCGATATCCTTGTACCGGATGGGCCAATCTACTCCATGACCATCTTTGGCATTAGCTTCAAAGTCTAGATCCGACCAGCGATACGTTTGCTTTCCCCAAAGCAAGGATCTTCCGCCCATTTGATGGGCGCGAACCCACATGAAGGGCTTGACTTCCGTGTAGGGATTTTCCAGATCATTTGCATGGAAATGCTCATTGAAGGCTCCGATAAACCCGGAACGTCCTCCTTTTGGGTGCTTTGCTTTTTGTTCGGGAGTGAGACCGCCTCGGAGTTCGTGTTCCCAAGGATCAAGCGTCATAGTGGGATAATCCACCACATGCTCTACAATACGTCCCCGTTCCAGAACAAGGGTTTTGAGGCCGGCTTCGCAAAGTTCCTTTGCGGCCCAGCCACCGCTGATACCCGAACCGATGACAATTGCGTCATAGGTCAGGTTTTTATCGGCATCGATATTAAAATTGGCCATAGGTTAATAGGTTTATTGAGAGGATAATAATAGGTAAAAAATGGGGGAAATACAGGTCGGGCGATCAGCGCGTGTATTGAGCTGAAAAAACTTTTAAAAGAGTTCCTTATTTTACTAAAGGCAGAATCAAAAGCTGCTATCTATTTGAAAAAGGGAATTTTAAGTTTAAAATAGGGAAGTCAATCAGTGAAATCTACCAAATGAAAAAAAACAGGATTCACCCTTTTGATCTGATCCTTGATATTCTTGGAATAATCGGAATCCTGGCCCTTTTTGCTATTCCTGCCATTTTTTATCAAGAACTTCCAGACAGCCTGCCAAGACATTTTGGTTCGGATGGTATGCCAGATGCCTATGGGGGAAAAGGGGTGATTTGGGTTTTGCCAATTCTTGGATTCTTCATGTACTTGGTCCTTCGATTTATCAGTACCCTTCCCGAATTAATCAATCTGCCATTCAAAGTAAATCCAAGTGAAGGCGAATCTCAGAAGAGGAAATATGGCAGAATGATTCGAGTCCTGAATGTGGTTCTAATTTTCACCTTTGTTTTTTTAACCTTCAATACAATTCAAATCGGTTTGGAAAATAATACTCAAATCCCTTCAGAGTTCAAGCCTATAGCCTTGCTTTTACTTTTTGGGATTCCGTCAATTTTCCTAATTCCTGATTGGTTGAAATCACGAAAATTTAAATAACACCTTCTATTTGGATTGGAATCTCCTTGTCCCCACTCTCTTTTTAAGCTATTTTTCTGACATGAAAAAAATCACCCTTCTTTTGATTCTTGCGGTAGCACCGCTTTTCACTTTTGCTCAGCAAAAACTGAATAAAGACGAGAAAAAACTCATCGAACTGATTGATAAAAATTACCAAGAGACGGTATCTCTCCTGGAAGAAGTGATCAATATCAATTCCGGATCCCTCAATTTGGAAGGAGTGCGGGAGGTAGGTCGTGTTTTTGAGCGGGAGTTTCAGAAAATCGGTTTTCAAACTGAATGGGTGGAAGTGCCTTCTGAAGTGAACCGGGCGGGTCATTTTGTAGCTACCCGAAAAGGAACCAAAGGAAAGAAACTATTCATGATCGGACATTTGGATACCGTTTTCGAAAAAGACATGCCCTTTTCTCCTTTTACCTGGCTGAATGACAGCACAGCTACCGGTCAGGGTGCCAATGATATGAAAGGAGGCGATGTTTTGATTTTTGCCAGTCTTAAGGCCATGCACCAACTTGGGCTTCTTGATGACAGAACCATTACTGTGTACTTTACAGGAGATGAGGAAAGTTCCGCAGATGTGGAGACTTCAAGAAAAGATTTTATAGCACGGGCCAAGGAACATGAGGTTGCTTTGGCTTATGAGACAGCTCAGGGTTTTAGTGCGGTGACCGTAGCCAGACGTGGTGCAAGTGGATGGACTTTGAAGACAAGTGGAAGACAGTCTCATTCCAGTGGGGTTTTTCGCGAAAGTGTTGGCTATGGCGCCATCTATGAAGCTGCCCGAATTTTGGACGGTTTCCGGGAAGCTTTGTCGGGAGAAAAATACCTGACCTTCAATCCGGGACAGTTTATAGGTGGTTCCGATATCAGTTATGACCCAGTAACTGGAAAAGGAGAGGCCTTGGGTAAAACCAATATTGTGGCAAGGGAAGCCTTTGTTACCGGGGATTTGAGATTTCTGGGAGAGGCCCAGAAAGAAGCTGCCCGTGAAAAAATGAGAGAAATCGTTGCCAATCATTTGAACCAAACCAATGCAGAGATCACCTTTAATGACATGCTTCCTTCCATGGAGCCAAGTGAGGGAAATTATGCATTAGCTTCTATTTTGAATCAGGTGAGCTTGGATATGGGATTTGGAGAAGTGAAACCAGGTGACCCGGGAAGCAGAGGAGCAGGAGATATTTCTTTCGTTGCTGAGTACCTGGATTGTCTGGATGGTCTTGGTGCATCTGGTTCAGGTGCTCATGCCCCGGGTGAAACCATCAACATGAAGCAATATTCGGATTTGATCAAGAGAAATACCATCTTATTATACAGATTGACCCGTTAATCTAAAATGAAAAAATCCCTGGCCCTGTTGACTTGGGTTTTGGCAGCCTCATCTTGCCAAAGTCCAAAACCTCAGCAACCTGCCCTTCACGATATGAGATCTGAAAAAGTAGTCGTTTATCAGGTGTTCACCCGCCTTTTTGGCAATATGAATACTACCAACAAACCCTGGGGAACCAAGGAGGAAAACGGGGTCGGTAAATTCAATGACTTTACAGATACTGCATTGGAGGAAATCAAAAAACTGGGGATTTCGCATATCTGGTATACGGGTGTACCCCATCATGGGGTGATTGGGGATTTTCCGGAAATCGGGGTGAGTTCGGATGATCCGGATGTGATCAAAGGCCGGGCTGGTTCGCCTTATGCCGTAAGGGACTATTACCAGGTCAATCCAGATTTGGCGGAAGATGTAACAAAGCGAATGGAGGAATTTGAAGCCTTGATCGCCCGTACTCATAAGCATGGAATGAAAGTGATTATCGACATCGTTCCAAACCATGTTTCCCGGCACTATGAAGGAAAGAATAATCCGGCAGGCGTCCGGGATTTCGGTGCGGACGATGATAAAACCGTCGAATACGCTAAAAACAACAACTTTTACTACATCCCTGGAGAAGCTTTTCAGGTACCCGAACCCAAAAACGGTTATCAGCCTTTAGGCGGAGAAAAGCATCCCTTGGCTGACGGAAAATTTGACGAAAATCCAGCCAAATGGACCGGAAACGGTTCCCGTTTGGCTCAACCGGATTTCTACGATTGGTATGAGACGGTCAAAATCAATTATGGAGTAAGTCCCGATGGGAAAAAGGATTTCGACGAACTCCCGGCAGGAGCCGATTCTTTGGATTGGAAAGCGCATTATGAATTTTGGCAGGGGAAGGAAGTGCCGGATTCTTGGATAAAATTCAGGGACATCACTCAGTTTTGGCTAGGCAAAGGCGTGGATGGATTCCGCTTCGACATGGCCGAGATGGTGCCCGTAGAGTTTTGGTCCTACCTCAATTCCCATATCAAAAAGACTAATCCGGAAGCATTCCTCTTGGCGGAAGTGTATAATCCCAGCTTGTATCGGGACTACATCCATAAGGGGAAAATGGATTACCTCTACGACAAGGTGGAGCTCTACGACACCCTGAAGCATATCATGCAAGGTCACGGTTCCACGGATAATCTGGTGCCGATTTTGGAAGGGCTAAAAGACATCGAGCATCACATGTTGCACTTCTTGGAAAATCACGATGAGCAGCGGATTGCCAGTCCGGAATTTGCCGGAAATCCCTGGAAAGCCATGCCTGCTATGGTGGTTTCGGCGACCGTTTCCACTTCTCCGACGATGATTTACTTCGGACAAGAAGTCGGCGAACCCGGAGCGGAGGATGCAGGCTTTGGAGATCCGAGCCGAACCTCGATTTTTGATTACATCGGCGTGCCCCAGCATCAGAAGTGGATGAATGGGGGGAAGTTTGATGGAGGGCAGCTTTCAGACAATGAAAAAGCCCTGCGGAATTACTATTCCGAGGTGCTGAACTTTACCCGAAACAGCTCCGCACTGATGGGAGAATACCTAGAGCTTCATACGTTCAATCGGCATGAAAATCCAGACTATACGAATAAGGCTTTTGCTTTTGCCCGCTGGGATGAAAGTCAGAAGCTGATTGTAGTGACAAACTTTGACGAATTTCAATCGGTGAAAACCACCTTGAAACTTTCTCCGGACCTATTAAAATCTTGGAATCTGGAAAAAGGAGAGCGGGAGCTCAGAGAGTTGATGTTTGGGAAAAAGAAGACTATGCTGCGAGTGACTGACACGGGCGCTGAGATCGATTTGGAATTAGGTCCTTGGGAGTCGGCGGTTTTTGAGGTAAAATAAGGTTTTCAAAATATGCCCCGAAAAAAGGCTTCCAATTCTTGGATTTGGGTAATTTTCCTAATCCTTTTGACCCTGATTGGAGGTACGATTTTTCTTGTCAAATACAGTAAATGGATTAAACGGGAACTATCAGACTATACCCGGAAGACGCCACCCTGGACCGAAACACTCAAATTTGAACAAGTATTTAATCATTTTCAGAATGGGATTCTAGGAGTTGACATTTCCCAGTACCAAGGAAAAATTGATTTCAAAAAGTTATCCCTTCAAATCAAAAATCATCCTATCCAATTCTTAGTTTTTCGTGCTACAATGGGAGATGATGGGTTGGATAGAAGGTTTAAGGAAAACTGGGAAGCTTCCAAAAATTTACCAGTAGTCCGAGGGGTTTACCATTATTATCGCCCTAATGAAAACAGTACCCGGCAGGCGGAGAATTTTATCCAAACTGTCAAATTGGAATCGGGCGACCTAATCCCGGTTTTGGACATAGAAAAGCACAGTACCATTCAATCTAGAGAACGATTGCGGCAAGGAATCAAAAATTGGTTGAATCTGGTGGAAGCCCATTATGCAGTAAAACCTATGATCTATACGGGTGACCGGTTTTTCTGGGAGGTACTCCATAATCAAGGATTTGACGAATACCCAATTTGGGTAGCGAATTATAACCGGGTTTTAGAACCTGAAACCAAAAATTGGGTGATTTGGCAGTTTTCAGAAAAAGGGAGTATAGAAGGTATTGGAGAGCGAATAGATTTGAATATCCTGCGTGGCGGAAGGTTCCAATTTCATAAATTGAAAATGCCTTAACTGCAAAGCTTTTTAATCCAGTTTTGCACCTAGTGACCTAGCGCCCCACTTCCCGAAAAATCAGTCCTAAAACTTATTACGCCAAGTTAATCCAATACCCGAGTAATCTCAGCTGCCTCATACCCTATCCGATGGGTATTCACATAGAGTGAATCCCCTGCTACAGCTTCAAACGGCCCGGTGTAAATCTTCCAGGAATCAGACGTTGATTTTCTCCAGCCGATCAAAGCAGAGGGAGTTGGGCAGTTTAAACTGACTTTACCCTCAGAAAAACTTATTTCAGCAGCTGAAGTAATCGGCGGATTTTCGGCTCCATTCCACATAGCTTTCACCATTTCCATTTCATTCATCGCTCCCTTGTCCCCATACTTAGCGATCCAGTCCTCATGTGCTTTTCGCAGCTCTTTCAATATATTGGCATACTCAGGATTGCCAACCAGATTGGTGAACTCCCAAGGATCATTCTGGGTATCGTAGAGCTCTTCCTCGGGTTTACTTTTAGCAAACCATCGGGACTGATTTTCATTCAATGCTCCCTTTTCATTCAACTCCAACAAATGCACCATCAGGGGATTTTGGAGTCGGTAGCGGATATTTTGATAATTGGATTTCTCAGGCATGTAATTTCGGATGTATTTAAATCGCCCATCAGAAACAGCCCGTACCCGGTCGTATTCAGAGTCCATCCGATCCCTGGCGGCATAGATATATTTCCGAGGCTCGGCTTTTTGCTCTCCCAAAAAGGCCTGTCCCTGCATGCTTTCAGGAATGGGAATTCCCGCCAACGAAAGGAGTGTTGGTCCAAAATCAACAAAGCTGACCAATTCCTCGGTGTTGGTTCCACCTTCCAGCCAAGGAGCTTTGACCAGCAAAGGCACCTTCAATCCCCGATCGTACAGTTCCCGCTTAAAATAAGGCATCCCATCCCCGTGGTCAGAGTAAAAGAAAATGATGGTTTTGTCATAGAGTCCATCCTCCTTGAGCTGCCGAATCACTTCCCCAACTTGCTCATCCATCCGCATTACATTGGTTATAAAACGGGCAATTGTTCGCCTCGTAATGGAGTCATCCGGGTAAACCGGAGGTACAGTCACGTCCTTTGGGTCCACCAAAAGGCTATCCTTGCCTTCCCTAGCCCAAACTTGGGATTCGTGAGTAGTCGTGAAATTGAATATTGAAAAGAAAGGTTGATTGGGATCTTTGCGGTTCCTCCAGTGGGCTTTGTTGCTGCTGTCGTCCCACATCATGACTGGACTTCGGAACTGATAGTCCTCTTTTGAGTTGTTGGTGACATAGTATCCGGCTTGACGTAGGTAAATCGGATAGGGTAGCATTCCTTCAGGCAATACTGTTGAGTACCCTTTGAATCCCGGAGGATAGGCATCCCCTGCAGCTTGGGATGGGGCCAAAGTACGCATGTGCATGGCTCCAATGGAAGTTTGATAAGCTCCCGTGATCAAAGCTGCCCGGCTGGGAGCGCAGACACCTGCAGTAGAAAAAGCATTTTGGTATTGGAGAGATTCGGTCGCCAAAGCATTCAAATTGGGGGTCCTACCCCCGGTACCCCAATAGCTTTCCAGATGCTCCGGAGACATATCCTCACAGACTATCCAGAGAATGTTGGGTTGTTTGGGGAAGGTGGTTTTTGGTTGGGTCTCTTGGGGTTTTTGACAAGAAAAAATAACCAAGCCAAGAAGGAAAAGGATTAAACTGAATTTCATAGGTTAATGGGTTAGAGTGAGTTTAAGATATTTATTTTTATTGAAAACCCAGTAATCACTTTTGACTGGTCTGGAGCTAATTAGTGGTTGGATTACTGATTCTTACTGGGTAAATTCCCTTTTCCACCCAAACAACCTTACCATGCCCAAGTCAGAAAAGCTCAATCGCAGGGAGTTTATCAGCTCTGCGGCTACAATTGCAGCTTCTATCTCTATTGTGCCTTCCTCAGTAATCGCCGGGACAGGCCATATTCCCCCTTCTGACCAACTGACCGTAGCCAATGTAGGCTGTGGGACCCAAGGTCTGAGGGAAATGAGCAGCCTCCTTACCAATCCCAAGATCAGAGTTGTAGCAGTCTGTGATGTGAATAAATTCTCCACAGACTATATCGATTGGTCTCCGTATGGAATCCGAAATGATATTCGAAAAACCATAGGGGATGATTCCTGGTGGGAAGGAAAGCCGGGCATTCCCGGTGGACGGGACATAGGGCAGGAGTATGTGGAAAAATACTATGCTAAAAACAAGGCCTCTGGCAAGTACAAAAGCTGTGTGAGCTATGAGGATTATCGGGAGCTTTTTGCCAAGGAAAAAGGAATCGATGCAGTCAAAATCATGACACCCGACCATACCCATGCTCCCATTGCTCTGGCAGCTATGGATGCCAAAATGCATGTGGTCACCCATAAACCCATTGCCAATCGGCTTTTGGAAGGAAGAAAGGTTATCCAAAAGGCTAAAGATTCAGGATTGGTTTCCCATCTCCTAGCTTGGTCCGATCGGCCTGAATATAGACAAATCAAAGCGTGGATGGATGCCGGTTTGATCGGAGAACTCCAAGAGATCCACAACTGGTCTTATCGACCTGTTTGGCAGCAATGGACCAAAATACCTACAGAGGCTCAGCCTATCCCTGAGGGATTCAACTGGCAGCTTTGGCTGTCATCAGTTCCGGATATGCCTTATCATAAAAACTACACACATAATGTCTTTCGAGGCTGGTATGAATTCGGTGGAGGATCGGTAGCAGATATGGGGCATTACAGTTTGTTCCCACTGTTTGAGACCTTGGGAATTGACCGAAGCCCCGTGTCGGCTAGGGCTTTTGGTACTACCACCAGAGAAGAAATCAATCAGGTGTATCAATGGGTGAAAAATGATGTTGCCTTTCCGGCAAGCTGCCTGATCAAGTGGAAATTCCCAGAGCAGGAAAGCTTACCCGGTTTTGATCTTTTCTGGTATGATGGGGGTATGAAGCCCTTTGCCTGCGAAGAGTTGGAGGAGGATGGAAATGACACTCCTGAGGAAGGACTTTTGATCGTAGGCAGCAAAGGAAAAATTCTGGGAGGCTTCAGGGGAGAAAACCCTGTGCTACTACCTGAATCGAAAATGATGAAAGGGAGAGATTCTGAGCGAATTAATTCCCGCGAGGTAGACCGAAAAACCGATCAATGGGTAGAGGCTATGCTGGAAGGGAAACAGACCCCGGGTAGCTTTACCCGAGCCCAATGCATTACGGACACCATCAATTTGGGAGCGATTGCCTTGAGAGCCGGAAAAAAAGTGGATTTTGATTCCAATCTGGTCAAAATCACCAATGATGAAGCTGCGAATCAGTTCTTGACCAGAGAATATAGAAAGGGATGGGAAATTTAATTTCTGTTTCTTGGTCCTTTAAACTTACAATTAACTCTTAACCTAAATAAAATGACAAACCGAAGAAATTTCCTTAAAAACGCAAGTTTGGCCACAGCGGCACTTGGACTGGGATTGCCTCAATTGAGCTTTTCTATGAATCGTGCTGATGTCCCTTTCAAAATCTCCCTTGCGGAATGGTCTCTCAATCGACTGATTTTTGGAAAACAACTTGATCACTTGGATTTTCCTCTGGAAGCTAAAAAGCACGGAATCCATGCCGTGGAATATGTGAACCAGTTTTTCATGGATAAAGCCCAGGACATGGCATATCTCAAAGAAATGAATACCCGCTGTGAAAACGAGGGTATCACGCAGGTGCTGATCATGGTGGACCGTGAGGGAATGCTTGGTGCCCGCTCTGAATCGGACCGCATGAAAGCCGTGGACAACCATAAAAAATGGATTGAGGCAGCTAAGTTCCTGGGTTGCCATACTGTCCGCGTCAATGGTTACTCAGACATTGCCTGGTCTCAAAACCCTGCGGATGCAGCCGAAGCCTCCAAACTTGTCAGTGATGGTATCCGAAAAGTCTGTGAGTTTGCAGAGCCCCACGGGATCCATATTGTGATCGAAAATCATGGAGGATTCTCTTCCAATGGTAAGTGGCTGGCAGAAACCATCCGAAATGCAGATCACCCACTTGCGGGCACACTCCCTGACTTTGGTAATTTCCGAATCAGTACGGTAGATGGGAAGGCGATTTCCTATGACTCCTATCGGGGCGTGGACGAACTCATGCCATTGGCGACAGGAGTGAGTCTCAAGCCTAAAGTTTGGGATGATGCAGGAAATGAATACGATTTGGATTACGAGCGTATGATGAAGATTGTCCTGTCCCATAACTATCACGGTCATGTGGGCATTGAGCATGGAGAGAAGGACCGGGAGTGGGAGAGTATTGTTGAGATCCGGGAGATTCTGGAGAAACTCCAAAAGTCCATGTAAGGAAAGAGGCTACTCGATTTGGGTAGCCTCTTTTGTTTAGTTTTCTTCTAAAGTGATCAACTCAAATTTCAATTGATCCTCTTCGTTTTCCGGATTGTCGGGATGGTTTAGGGAAAGATAAAGTCCTTTTTCTCCCACGAAAGAATTATCAGGGAGGTAGGTTCCTGCTTCAAAAAGAGACTCTGTAAGAAGATTTAACTCATCATCAAAGACCATGACCACAAAAGGTCCGGGATTGGTTCTCAAAGCGTTCAATTGTTCATCCGATTCAATAGGGATCGTCGGAAAACCAAACCGATAATATACATTTCGATAAGAATCATAAAGGATGGAGCCATATCGTGAAGATGCACGTGAATATCTGGTAAATTCTTCTGGGGAGCTATCTGCATTAAAACTGGGGAGAATATCATCCAAATAAGTGCTTTTCGCATCTATGAATTGAATAGGAGTATCATAGGAAGAAGAGTGAAAAAGGCGATGATCTCCCAATAAGGAATAGACAATCTTGTCCTTACCCTGGGCCCTGCTATAGTCAATCACCTTTTGTCCCGTGTGTAAATAATCTGAAGGGAAGAAATGGTTAAAAAAGTTTGTTTTCCCAGTGGTCAGATCAATTTGATATCCCATAGCCTTGGAAGAGAGCTCTTCACCGGTAATTAGCCGGATATTTGCACCAAAACGGTGGTTTACTGCTAGGAGATTTCCATCGATTACAGGAGGTGAAATCATATAGGAATTGTGGACAAATGCCGATCCGCCTTCATCCGGAATTTGATAATCTATTCGTTGCTGAATCTCACCATCCGAATTCACCAAGTTGATTGTAGAAGTAAAGGGAGGATTAAAAAGAAAAATACTATCCAAAGAATGAACATGGAAACCAAATATTGGTCCCACGCCATTTGGACCCTCATTGTCAAAGCGGAGGTCCTTAATTTTTAGACCAGTTTCAAAGTCATAAATCTGGAGGCTGTTGAGATTCCAGATGACATTGAAAAGGTATTCCTTTTCTCCTTTGAAGTATTGCAAGCCCTCACTGATATTGGGGGTTTGGTCATCAATTGGGAAGGAGATTTTTTCTCCGGAGGGTGTCAAAGCCCAGGTTAATTCCTTTTCTTTCTTTTGGCAGGAAAAAGAGAAGCCAATAAAAAGGAGCAGGAAAAAGAATTTTAAGGTAAACTTGTGCATGCTAAAAAGGTTTAGCTGCTAAACTAAATCTTTTTCTTCAAAAAAATGGTTTAAAAAACTAGATCCCCACTCTCCCTAAAAACACTATGGAACATCAGCCCAATAATCCCCTTCACGGACTTCGTCTTGATACCATTTTGGAACAATTGGTAGCGCATTATGGATGGGAGGAACTAGGGGAACGGATCACCATTCGTTGCTTTACCCATAATCCTTCGATCAAATCCAGTCTTACTTTCTTGAGAAAAACTCCCTGGGCAAGAGAGCGGGTTGAAGGCTTGTATTTGAAGATGCTCAGGGATACGAAATAACACTTGAGGTTTTTCAACCCTCAACGAATAAAAAAGCCCGAATCATCGATCCGGGCTTTTGCTTTATGGTTTGTGGTTAAGATTATACGTAGTTGTTGAGCATCACTGGCATTACCAGCATCAGGATGTCCTCATTGTCGTCCTGCTCAGCCGGAAGGATCAATCCTGCACGGTTTGGAGCGGAGAATTTCAGACTAACTTCCTTGCAACTCAGGTTGTTGAGCATTTCTACCAGGAATTTGGCATTAAAGCCGATTTCGATATCCTCTCCATCGTGCTCACAGGAAAGACGCTCATTGGCTTCATTGGAGAAATCCAAGTCTTCCGCAGAGATCATCAATTCTGATCCGGTCAATTTCAATCTCACCTGATGGGTGGTTTTATTCGCATAGATCGCAATACGCTTCAAAGAGCTCAACAAATCCTGACGGTCAATAGTCATGATATTTGGATTGTCAACAGGGATTACATTTTCGTAATCCGGGAAACGCTCGTCTATCAGACGGCAGATCATTTTGATGTTGTTGAACTTGAAATAGGCATTGGACTGGTTGAACTCCACACTTACCGGAATGTTTTCGGATGGAAGAGTAGATTTCAGCAAGTTCAGCGCTTTACGAGGGATGATCAGGCTAGCAGCATTGGAGGATGCTACATCTACTCTTCTGTAGCGCACCAATCTGTGTCCGTCAGTGGCTACAAAGGTAGTGTTGGTTGGGCTTAAGTTGATATAAACCCCGGTCATTGCTGGTCTCAATTCATCTGAACTGGTAGCAAAAATCGTATTGGAAACTGCTGAAGAAAGCACCTCAGTGGACATATCCACAGTAGTGGCATTGCTTACTGTAGGTATTTTTGGGAAATCCGTTGCGTTTTCACCGGCCAATCGATAGCGTCCGTTGTCAGAGCTGATTTCCACCGCATAGGTGTCATGATCGATGCTGAAAGTCACCGGCTGTTCAGGCAGGTTTTTCAGGGTGTCAATCAGGATCCTTGCAGGCACTGCGATATTTCCATCCTCCTTGGCTTCCACGTGGATTTCAGTGATCATGGAGGTCTGCAAATCCGAAGCAGTGATGGTCAACACACTATCCTTGATTTCAAAAAGAAAGTTTTCAAGAATAGGAACTACTGGATTGGTAGTGACTACACCGTTGATCGCCGAAAGCTGCTTGAGAAGGGCAGATGAGGAAACAATAAATTTCATATGTTATTTATTTATTTTTCAGAGGCCATATGGAATCTCGCTTGACAAATGCTCATTAGATAGTGTGCATTTGGGACCCGCTTGATTTCATATCGTAGGGCTTATAAATAGTTTACTTTTTGGAATGGGGGTAAATTTATAAATAAAATCGAATTGGTAAGGAGGGAAGCAGCATTGATTGGAAAATAATTCCCATCATTTTAGCCTTTTTTCCCTAGTTTATTTTCTTGGAATACTTTCGCTTTCTCCTTGTTGAAATCAAACCACCAACTACGATCAATACAAGCACAGGAGCCAGTACATTCAAAGTCTGCCAATATGTTTTTTGCTGGGCGGTTTTGACCTTGTTCAAAGGCCTGATTTGTAATGTCCTCGTCCGGGTCGAAATGATTCCTTCTGGATTTTGAAGGTATTGGGCAAGGTTTTTCAAAAATAATTTGTTGGCAAAAGTCGTCTGGTTGAATGGGTCTTCACCCAAAGTCAGAGGAGCACCCGATTGAATCGCTTTTTGACTTTGGAACAATTCCCCGTCCCCGATCACGACTACTTTTCCGGTACCGTTTTCTTTGAACTCATCTTTCGAAAATCCTTCTGGCAGGAATCGGTTTTTAAACAAAGATGTAAACTCTCCTTCCAGTAAATAGGCCAAAGGAAGATTTTGAAGGGGAAAATCCTTGACTTCGGGTTGCCTGTCCAAATCACTGAAGGCTACCCGAACGGGAGCAGGCAAAATTCTGGAAAAATCTGAAGTGAAAAGTAATGGAGTTTTTTTGATCCCCTCTGCCATCACCGTGTCCAGGGATGACGCAAACCTAAAATACACCACGTCCAGCCCTTTTGTGATCGGGTGCTGCTGCACACGGGAGGCCTGAATATAAAAGGGCCAAGGCAGTGGAACCAGCTGTTCCTGGTTGCCAAAATTGCCGCCCATTACAGGGAAATACCCAAAATTCAGGTCTTGGATCAGGTCATTGTTGATCCGGATTCCGTATTTGAAAAGAAGATTTTCCAGTCCGTTTTCCAAAGGCATTGCGAATGTTCCTTCTCCTCCAGCCTGTTCCACATCCACTGACACGCCGTCAGCTAAAACGACCAAATTTCCACCTCTTAGCACATATTGATCCAGAAGGTAAACTTCCTGTTCTGAGTAGCTTTCCTGAGGTCCTTCAATAAATAGAACACTGAAGTTTTGGAGGTCTTCCACCTTTTTGGCCTGTTCCATCGGGACTTTGAAAATCTCGAACTCTCCATCCAATGCCTCTACCAGTCCGAATCCTTCGTCCTCCTGCATTTCGCCATGCCCCATTAGAAGGGCTATGGCAGTGGAATTGGGATTAATCAATTTCCGGATGGCATTAGCCAATTCGAATTCCAGGTTTTCGATGGAGGAATTTAGAATTTGGTCCTCGTTCATCCCTCTTTCTCCTTTGAGGATCAGCGCGCCGGTTTCATAGGTGTCATCACTTACCAAAATTCCGGGGAAAATCAGTTGGGCCTCCTGCCCGGTATTTCTTGCAATGGTTAAATTGGTGGGATTGATCCCGTAATCGACCAAAGAATAAATAAACTCTTCCTGTAGGGAATCCACTACACTCAATGGATCAAAATAGGAAAAGCTGATCTTCTGATTTGAGTAGGCATTGAAGGTACGTACGGTTTCCTCAATGGATTTTTGAAGTCTGCGCATTCCTCCGGGCAGGTTTTGTCCAGTAAGCAATATGTCTACGTGGAGGGGCTGGTCCAGCTGATCCAAAAGTTGCAAGGTAGCCGGGTGCAATGAAAAGCGCTTTTCTTCCGTCAGGTCTATTCTGAATCGGACTAGATTGGCCAGGAGAAATAGCAATACGATTCCTCCAAAAAGAAACAAAATTGATCGGGACTTATGGATTCCGGGCTTTTTCATTTGCTTTTCAAAATCAAAATGGAAGTACCCAAAAATGTCCAGATCATACCGAGGAGGAAGAAGATATCTCTGCTGTCTACCACTCCTCTGCTCAGACTGTTGTAATGATAGCTGAGGCTTAGTTCTTCAATCCAAAAGGCTAGGTTTCCTGAGAGCATTTCTGCTAGGGCTGTAAACCCGAAATACAGAAGAAAACATAGAAATACCCCCAGCACAAAGGCAACCACCTGCTGGGACGTGAGACAACTTGCAAATAGCCCCACTGAAGCAAAGGTCGCTCCGATCATAAGTAATCCTATCCAGCTTCCAAAAAAGCCTGCAAGGTCCAAGTTACCAGGAGGGTCTCCCAATTGACTGATGCTATAAGCATACAGAAGGGTGGGTAGAATTGCCAAAACAACTAAGGAGACCAGTGCCAAATATTTTGCCAGGATGATCTGCCAAAGCGATAGGGGGGAGGTTCTCAATAATTCCCAGGTTCCGTTTTTTCTTTCATCAGCAATGGAGCGCATGGCAATTGCCGGAACCAGAAAAGTGAAAACATAAGGAGTAAAGGAAAAAAGGGCTTCCAAATCGGCATATCCATATTCCAAAACTGAGGATTCAGGGAAGACCCAAACTATCAGGCCCAGAGCAACCAGGAACAAAGCCAAAATCAGATAACCGGTAAGGCTACCAAAAAAGGCATTTATTTCTTTGAAAAAGAGACTTTTCATGTTGCGCTTGTGATTTCTCTAAACAGGGTTTCGAGATTCTTTTTCTCTTGATTGAGGCTGATCAGATTCAGGTTTTTTTGGGCCACAATCTGCATCAAAGCCTTGCGGGCTTCGGCAGGATCAGAGGTAGACAGGATCAGTTCCTGATTACCTTTTTTCCCAAAACTGCAATTTCCAAGACCTTCAAACCACTCCAATTCCAAGGATTCTTGGGTTTCCAGAATAAGCTGGGTTTGGGTAGAGGAGGCTTTCAGCTCTGAAAGGGGGCTTGCAGCTAGGGTTTTTCCTTGGTTGATGATGACTACATCTTGGCAGATCGCTTCCACTTCCTGCATGATATGAGTGGAGAGGATCAGCGTTTTGTTCTCGGCAATCTCACGGATTAGGTTTCGGATATCCACAAGCTGATTGGGGTCAAGTCCTGTGGTAGGTTCATCCAAAATGACTACTTCTGGGTCATGAACCAATGCTCTTGCCAAGCCAACTCTTTGGCGGTAACCTTTGGAGAGCTGGCCGATTTTTTTGTGCTGTTCTGGGACTAGACCTGTTTTGCGAATCAGAAGATCCACTCTTTCTCGGATTTCCGAGGACTTCATGCCATAGATCCCCCCCGAAAATTCCAAAAACTCCCGTACATACAAATCCAGATATAAGGGATTGTGTTCTGGAAGATACCCGATTTTGGAACGGGTTTTTTTTGGGTTTTCCAGTGTGTTTTCACCCAATATTCTTACTTCTCCGGAATCTGCGGAAAGATAGCCCGTGATGATTTTCATGGTAGTGGATTTTCCTGCCCCGTTGGGTCCAAGAAAACCCAAGATTCTCCCAGGACTGGCCGAAAAAGTCACCTCATCCAGTGCTTTCTGAGTTCCGTACAATTTGCTTAATCGGGAGACTTCTAAAGACATAGGCAGAAAAAGAGACCAACCGGGAGTTCACCCGCATGGCATGGGCAAAAACCCGGTTGATAAGGTCTAAGGCAAAAATAGAGAATGCCTTTTGAATGGCAAGTATTCAGGAAGTAGTTTTCATGAACCAATTTTGAATTACATGCCGATTATCCTCTTATTTTTTACCTTTTGGACGCAATGGCCTGCATTCTACATCTGCTACAAAGTAATTGGGATGTGTTTCCAGTGTTTGCACGATAGTCAGGGCAACATCCACAGGGCGCATCATATTTTCGTGAGCAGCCATACCAGGGATTTCGTCAAAGAAATTGGTCTGAACCGAACCTGGGTAAATAGTGGAAACTTTAATACCGAAATCTCTCAGCTCCAAGTATAGGGAATGAGAAATACCTCTCACGGCATGTTTGGTGCCTACATAGCCAGCAAAGTCCTTTACTCCGTTTAGGCCAGCAATGGAAGCTACGTTGATGATGTGTCCTTCGTCAGCCTCTTTCATCCCAGGGATCAATCTTTTGGTGGTGTAGAAGATTCCGTGGACATTAGTGTCAAACATAGCTTTCCAGTCATCTGAGGAGAAGGTTTCCAATGGTCCCGCTATTCCAAAACCTGCATTGTTGATCAAAATCCGGATATCTCTACCAAGCTTTGCAACGGTGTCTTGGAATGCTTTTTCTACTTGTTCCTCCACCGCTACATCGCAAGTGAAAAAATGGAAGTTTTCATGCTCCAAATCCGGGGTATTTCGTCCCCAACCCGCTACAGTTACTCCTTTGTCCAATAAAAGTTTTACCACTTCCAGGCCAATGCCTTTGCTTACGCCAGTGACTACGGCTATTTGATTTCTAAGATCCATATGAATTGATTTTATCTATAAAAACAGAAAAGGCTCAAAGAGTTCTCTTTGATTCCAAATTCTTCCATTTATCCAAAATTTAAATTTGCCCAGAGTCAAATTTTTTACCTTGTAGAAATTGTGAAATCGAACATCAACCTTATTTAACTATGAAAAAACTCATTCTTCCCTTATTTCTTCTAAGTGGAATGGCTTTTGGGCAAACGAAACTCCGTCCCGCCATCGATAAGAAAGCCGCCGAAATCGAATCCAAGGTCATCGAGTGGAGAAGGGATATTCACCAAAATCCGGAATTGGGTAACCATGAATTCAGAACCGCTAAGAAAATTGCCGACCACCTTCGGTCTTTGGGAATTGAAGTGACTGAAAATGTAGCCGTGACTGGAGTGGTAGGTTACCTCAAGGGAGGGAAGCCAGGTCCTACTGTAGCCCTTCGGGCTGACATGGATGCGCTTCCGGTTACAGAGCGTGGAGACTTGCCTTTCAAATCCACCGTAACAACTACCTATAATGGACAGGAAACCGGGGTGATGCATGCCTGTGGTCATGATAGCCACGTAGCTATTTTAATGGGTGTAGCAGAAATTTTAGCCAGCATGAAAGACCAATTGGCCGGAACTGTGAAATTTATTTTCCAGCCAGCGGAAGAAGCTGTTAATGAGCCGGGAGTCACTACTTGGGGAGCCAAGCAAATGGTGGAGGAGGGAGTGATGGAAGATGTGGATGCCATCTTTGGTTTGCATATTTCAGCACAAACTGAAGTTGGGAAAATCGGTTACAGACCAGGACCTGCACAGGCTGCAGTGGACAATTTGGAAATCATTGTCCATGGAACACAGGCACATGGAGCTTCTCCTTGGTCAGGTGTGGATCCAATTGTGACGGCCTCTCAGATCGTGACCGGTTTGCAGACTATTCTTTCCCGAAGTGTGAATGTCACCCAAAACCCTGCAGTGGTTACGATAGGAGCTATTCATGGAGGAATCCGTCAGAACATCATTCCTGAAAAAGTGGAAATGATAGGAACTATCCGGACTTTTGGGGATGAGCAGCAGGCATTGATTCACAGAAGAATCACCGAAATCGCTACCAATATTGCAGAAAGTGCTGGCGCCACAGCAGAAGTAAATATCCAGAAGCTGTACCCATCAACTGTGAATGATCTTGAACTGACAGCCAAAATGGTGGCTACTCTGGAAGCAGCTGCTGGAAAAGAAAATGTCCGTGTCAATCCTCCTGTGACAGGTGCTGAAGATTTCAGTTTCTATCAGCGGGAAAAACCAGGTTTGTTCATTGGCTTGGGAGGTATGAAAAAGGGAGGTGATCCTACCAAGACACCTTCTCACCACACCCCGGATTTCTACCTGGACGAAAGCGGCTTCATCCTTGGCTTGAGAGTAATGAGCTACTTTGTGGTGGATTATATGGGAATGAAATAAATCGAATTTGGAATTTGAAAAGGCCCGGTTCTCACTTTAGACCGGGTTTTATTTTGGCTTTTTCTAAGCCGACCCAGCTTTGATTTTTGCTATCTTAGCAAGAATGCTAAAATATCACCTATGAAAAAGTTTCTTATACCCCTGTTGTTGCTTTCAGGCACTGCATTTTCACAGACCAAACTCCGTCCCCAAATTGATAAACAAGCTGATGCTATTGAGTCACAGGTGATCGAATGGAGAAGGGATTTTCACAAATATCCTGAGCTTGGGAATCAAGAGTTCAGAACTGCAAAAATCATTGCGGATCATCTGCGTTCTCTGGGAATGGAGGTAACTGAAAATGTAGCGGTTACTGGAGTTGTCGGTGTTTTAAAAGGAGGGAAGCCAGGGCCTATGGTTGCTTTGAGAGCTGATATGGACGCCTTACCGGTTACCGAACGAAATGATCTTCCTTTTAAGTCGGTGAATACTGCCACCTACAATGGACAGGAAACCGGAGTAATGCATGCCTGTGGACATGATTCCCATGTGGCCATCCTGATGGGAGCTGCCCAAGTCCTGGCGAGTATGAAAGATCAACTCCAGGGATCTGTAAAATTTATTTTTCAGCCTGCTGAAGAGGGTGTTTACGATGGAAGTACTGCCGGTGCCGAATTGATGGTGCAGGAAGGAGTCATGGATGACGTGGATGCCGTATTCGGTCTACATATCTGGTCTCAGATTGAGGCGGGGAAAATCGGTTATAGATCAGGTCCGTTTATGGCTGCGGTGGATAATTTGGCAATAACTGTTCACGGTACCCAAGCTCACGGAGCTTCTCCTTGGTCTGGGGTGGATCCAATTGTTACCTCTGCCCAAATTGTCAACGGTCTGCAGACCATACTTTCGCGTTCTGTCAACGTGACTGAAAATCCGGCTGTGGTTACTGTAGGTGCAATTCATGGAGGAATCCGTCAGAACATCATTCCTGAAAAGGTGGAGATGATTGGAACCATTCGAACTTTCGGTGCTGAGCAGCAAGCTTTGGTTCACAGAAGGATTACAGAAATCGTCACCAATATTGCAGAAAGTGCAGGCGCCAAAGCCGATGTGAGTATAGGAAAGCTTTATCCTTCTACTGACAATGATCCTGAACTGACTGCTAAAATGTTGCCTTCTCTTCAGTCTGCTGCTGGTGAAGGAAATGTAATTGCCATGCCTCCTGTGACCGGGGCGGAAGATTTTAGCTTTTTCCAGAGAGAGAAGCCTGGAGTTTTTATTTTCCTTGGGGGAATGAAAAAAGGTGGGGATCCATTGACCACGCCTTCCCACCACACTCCTGATTTTTATTTGGATGAAAGTGGGTTTAAGTTGGGAGTTAAAGCCCTTAGCTATTTTGTGGTAGACTACATGGGGATGAAATAATTCACTTCCTAAATGAATTGATCCCAATTCCTTTAAATACGACAAAAGCCCCGATATGGGGCTTTTGTCGTATTTACTCTATCCAATGGAATATTACTCAGACTTTCCTTCCTCTAGATCCAGATCATCCCGGTCTTTGAGCTTTTTGTCCTCTACATTTTTGTTCAAAAACTCGTTGATCTTATCAATTGGGAAGGTGGAGGAAATTTCTCCAAAGGAGTCAATTTCCATTTTAAAACCTTTTAGTTCCTCGTGAACTTTCGGGTCCTCGCTTTTCTTTTTTTTCTTCTTGGTCATGGTTGATTCCTTATCCTACCACAGTTAGCGTGGCCAAAGCGTATCGAATACGCTTGGCGACTTCAGTTACACCTAAGATAGCAAATATTTCCATCAAATCCGGACCTGCGCCTGCTCCAGTTACTGCAAGACGGACCGCCTGCATGACTTTTCCTAATTTGATTCCTTCTGCTTCTGCCGAGCTTTCAAGCATGGTTTTGGCAGTGGACGCATCGAAGTTTCCAGAGTATCCCTCCAGGGAAGTGGCATAATTTAATAAGACTTTCACTGCCTCCTCGTTCCATTTTTTGGAAGCTACCTGCTCGTCAAAGGAAGCAGGAGCAATAGCAATGAACTTGTTGTCATTCCACATATCGGCGGGGAAGGTGCATCGTTCTTTGGTCAAAGAAGCAATAGCTTCTGCCTTTGCCTGATCCAAGGCAATTCCATCTGCTTTGGCATCTTCTATTATGAAAGCGGCAAGAGCCGCATTTGATTCGGTACGGAGGTATTGCTCATTGAACCATTTCGCCTTGGCGATATCAAATCGGGTTCCGGATTTACCGATTCGGTCTATGGAAAATGCTTCGACCAGTTCTTCCTTAGAGAAAATTTCCCGGTCGTCACCTGGGTTCCAGCCCAAAAATGCTAAGAAATTCAGGAAGGCGTCTGGCAAATAGCCTTGCTCTCTAAAACCAGCAGCGGTTTCACCGGTTTCTTTGTTTTTCCAGTTGATTGGGAATACGGGGAAGCCAAGCTTATCTCCATCCCGCTTGGAAAGTTTTCCGTTTCCATCCGGCTTCAAAAGCAAAGGAAGGTGTGCGAACTCAGGCATGGTGTCTTCCCATCCAAAGAATCTGTAGAGTAAAACATGAAGAGGGGCTGAAGGCAACCATTCTTCCCCACGGATCACATGGGTGATTCCCATCAAATGATCATCTACGATATTTGCCAAATGATAAGTCGGCATTCCATCTGACTTCATCAGGACTTTGTCGTCCAGGGTGGAAGAATGAACCATAACCCAACCTCTGATTAGGTCATTGAGACGGACTTCCTCTTTTCGAGGCACTTTTACACGGATCACATACGGCTCACCGGATTCCAGACGCGCCTTTACTTCCTCCTCAGGAAGGGTAAGGGAGTTTTTCATCTGTGTCCGGGTAATGCTGTTGTATTGAGGAGTGACTACTCGGGCAGCAGTCAAGCGCTCCCGCATGGCTTCCAGTTCCTCGGCGGTGTCAAATGCATAGTAGGCATGCCCCTTTTCAATCAAATCAAGAGCATATTGCATGTAATCGGCTTTTCGCTCAGACTGTCGGTAAGGCCCAACTGAACCTGGATTCCAAGGGCTTTCGTCTGGAGTGATTCCCAGCCAGTCCAGGGATTCCTTGATGTATTCCTCAGCTCCTGGGACAAAACGGGTTTGATCGGTATCCTCAATTCTCAACAGGAATTTCCCTCCGTTTTTCTTGGCAAAAAGGTAGTTGTAAAGGGCGGTTCTTACGCCTCCGATATGCAAAGGTCCCGTTGGGGACGGGGCAAATCGAACTCGAACTTCTTTGTTCATGGGTGTAGTTTTCTCAGCTAAATTCCCGAAAATCCGGGTTTGGTTTGTGAAAATCAGGTTGCAAAGATAGGGAATTGTAGAGGAAAGGGAGAACAATAGACAGAAGAAGAGTTATCCTCCCTGAGAAAAATAAAACCTATTGATACACCTCTTTAAAATTATTCTTTCAAATTTTTCGCTCCAACCAAGCCAAAATCCCAAACCAGAACAAAAACTTAATCGCCAATCCCAGAAACAGATAAATAACCCATGATTCCGGTGAGATACTGGGAAAAAATTGCTCCAAATCTGAGTCGATCTCAATAGCCCAATCCGAAAAAAAGCCCTCACTCCCCAGATAGGCCATATATCCCGATCCTACGGCCAAAATAACTAACAGGACTTGAGCTATTCTGAGAAAGGTTTTGCCGAGGATGGCACCGGGGTCTGTGTAGGAAATTGTGGAATTCATAGTGGTAGAGTTTGCTACAATTTACCAAAAACCAAAAAAGGAACCCTTTTGAGGTTCCTTTTTTATGTTGACAGGAATGAAATCTTAGTGTCTCACCTGGATTTTTTCCTTGATACGTGCAGCCTTACCCTGACGTCCTCTCAAGTAGAACAGACGGGCTCTTCTTACTTTACCTTGTCTCAACAGTTCGATTTTTTCGATTGATGGGCTAAGGATAGGGAAGATACGCTCCACGCCGATACCGTTGGAGATTTTTCTCACGGTAAAGGTTTCACCATTGGAGTTAGGGTTTTTACGCTGGATCACAGTTCCCTGGAACTGCTGGATACGCTCCTTATTACCTTCTTTGATTCGTACGTGTACGTTAATGGTATCACCAGCTTTGAAAGAAGGGAATTTGGCTCTTGCCTCGCTGTATTCCGCTTCTACAATTTTCATTAGTTCGCTCATAGCTTCTATGTTTTATGCTTTCGCTGTTAGCCAACACGTGGCTTATTCAATTACTTTTTGTTCGATTTCAAATCGCGCTCTCCCAGTCCTGATTTGGCCAATAGGTCTGGCCTTCTCTCCCGGGTTCGGCGAACCGACGCCTCAAATCTCCATTCGTTTATCTTGGCTTCATGACCTGAGAGCAATACATCCGGAACTTTCATTCCTTCAAACTCCGCCGGTCTGGTATAGACAGGGGGTGCCAGCAGGTCATCTTGAAAGGAATCCGTCAATGCAGAGGATTCATCATTGAGTACTCCGGGTATCAGTCGGATCACCGCATCTGCAACCACGGCTGCTGCCAATTCTCCTCCTGATAGCACAAAATCACCAATGCTGATTTCCTTGGTTATGAACCGTTCTCTTACCCTTTCATCAACTCCTTTGTAATGACCGCATAGGATCAGGAGGTTTTTTTGAAGGGAAAGAGCATTGGCCATAGGCTGATCGAAAGTTGTACCGTCGGGAGTCATATAGATGATTTCATCGTATGATCTTTCCTTTTGTAGTGTTTCGATGCATTTGGCGATGGGTTCGATCATCATGACCATCCCGGCACCGCCTCCAAAGGCATAATCATCTACCTGCTTTTGCTTGCCAGTGGCATAGTCCCGCAGGTTGTGTACACGGATAGTGGCCAGTCCTTTTTCTTCCGCCCTTTTGAGGATGGAATGGGAAAAAGGTCCTTCCAAAAGTCCCGGTACAACACTGATAATGTCAATGTGCATGACTCAGTCTTCCAGATAAATGTCAAGTAAACCTTCGGGTAACTGGCAGAAAACTTTTTTTGCTGCCTTATCCACCTTTTGGATGATTCCGTCCTGAATAGGGATCAGAACTTCCTTTCCTTGGTGTTTTACTCCGAGGAGATCCTGTGTTTCGAGATCATAAATAACCTCAACAGGTCCGATCAGTCCTTTGGTCTCATCATAGACCTCAAACCCGATCAACTCGTGGTAATAGTATTGATCTTCTTCCAGTTCTGGAAGCTCTGAAAGAGGGAGGTATATTTCCGACCCAACCAGAGGTTCGACCTTTTCGATCGAATCAAGTTCTTCGAATTTGGCAAGGGCCCTATTTCCGGGTTGGAGCTCAAAGTGCTCCAAGAAGAAAGGAACCAATCTGCCTTTTTGTTCGAGGAAGAGGTGCTCTAGATGTTCGTAATCCTCTGGATATTCCACATCTAACACCACGTTTACTTCACCACGAAGTCCATGAACTTTGGCGATCCGCCCAATTTGAAAGCATTGATCCTTGTTCATGGGGATTTACTCTATTAAGCTTGTGCTTCGTCGCCTTCTGCGGAAGCCTCTGGAGCTGCCTCTTCACTAGCTTCTTCAGCTGGAGCTTCGGCTGCAGCAGCTGCTGCTTTAGCCTCTTCTTCTCTTGCTTTGATAGCGTCAAGACGAGCCTGGTTCTTAGCGGCTTCAGCTTCCAAAGCTTTCTGACGAGCAACTTCTTTAGCCTTACCGATAGATTCTACTTTTCCTGCGATCTTCGCATCCTTCTCGGCCAACCATGCTTCGAATTTTGCATCTGCTTGTTCTTGAGAGATCGCGCCTTTGATCACACCAATTTGAAGGTGTTTTTTCAGCATGACACCTCTGTAAGAAAGCATAGCTTTCACGGTATCAGTTGGCTGAGCTCCGTTCAACAACCAAGTAAGAGCGCGCTCATTGTTGATGTTGATAGAAGCGGGGTTTGTGTTCGGATTGTAAGTTCCGATTTTTTCGATGAAGCGTCCATCTCGTGGAGCTCTTGCATCAGCTACAACCACGTCGTAGATAGGCATTTTCTTTCTACCTCTTCGTGCTAATCTGATTTTAACTGCCATAATTTGTAATATTTGGTTAGTGGATGGAACCCGTCCATCCTAATTTTGGAGTGCAAAGATATGGTAAATACTTGGAATGCCATAAGTTGGCTCAAGAATATTTGTCGATTAGAGGCCTTTTATTTTATCTTGCGTTCTAGTTGTGGGATTGGAATTCTTCCTTTTGCTAAGAAGTGATCAGACAAAGCTCATTTGGCCCCGTAGTTCAACGGATAGAACAAGCGTTTCCTAAACGTTAGATCCAAGTTCGATTCTTGGCGGGGCTACTTTTTGATTTTATAATAAACAGGGTTTAAGGACACCTGTTTTTTTGTCCTCCACCAAACTAAGGTCAGTAATTATTGAAAAACTGGATTTTTAAAGGGGGGATGCTTTCTTGAGATTGAGAAGAACAATTGTTGGATTATTCGATGTTTTTTTGAATGATTTTTATAAATTGAGTCTAATTGCTTGATTTTTAAATATTTAAATTTTCAACTTATGAAATATTTTAATCTTCCTTTTTTACTTGTCTTTCTTTTTGTCAAATGCTCTTGTAGCCCAGATGGAAAGCCGGTTGATGAACCAATTTCAGCCTTAGAGGAGCTGGAAATTATTTTTAAGGATACAGTTCAATTCAGATCCTTGAAACAACTTCGGGACTGTGAGGATTTTCAGTCGGGAAATTGTAAAGGCGTAATTCAACAATTAAAGGCCAAAGTGTCAAATGAGCTTAAGCATGAGTTTTCCCTGGATATAGATAAAGACCAGCTCCTGATCAAAATGTATTCAGGCCAAGTCTCTGTATTGGTTACGGATTTGAATGCAAGCCAAAAGAAAGGTATTGTCGAAAAAATCGATCAAAAGCCCAATAAGTTTGGAGCGCAAAACTCAATCGATATTCAAGGTAGGAGACCCATGATGCAGGCTGCCTTTATTGAGCAGGGGAGAAGGCCCATGATGCAGGAGCAACTCCGCTATGATTCGAGCAGTAGTACAAGCAAATACATCCAACTGATCCGTTCCAATGAATCATCTTTCCCAAACAAGAATACAAAAGTTTGGATCATCGATACAGGAGTTGATACCAAACATCCCGATATCAATTCTGTAGTAGATTCTTTGAGTATTTCCTTTGCCAAAAATGCATCCGATCCCTTCGTGGATGAATCGGGTCACGGAACCTTCATCGCTGGTATAATCGGAGCCAATAGCTCCGGCACTTCAGGTGGAGGTTACCATATGAATGGGGTTTATCCCGGGGCAAATCTGGTTTCGGTGAAAGTGTTTGATAAGCAATTAAACACGACCGACAAGCGGGTAGAACTGGCCTTGGAGCATGTTTTGTTTAATGGTTCGCCCGGGGATATTGTTAATTTGAGTTTGGGAAAACCGGGAACTGGACAGGACTTATGTTCTTCAGGAAAAATCAGTCAAGCCATAGAGGATTTGGTCGATGCAGGCATTTATGTGGTCATGTCGGCTGGGAATGATGCTGAACCCTCAGAAGGGAATTTTCCAGGTTGCATTAACTATTCCAATGGCAACGGTGCCCAAACCTTTACTGTAGGTTCTGTTGAAGGGGGACTCTCCGGACAGCCCTATCTCTACTCCTTCTTTTCTAATTTTGATAACAGCCTGACAAACCGAATCATTGATTTTGTAGAGCCTGGAGAATACATTTTTACCACCGCTCCAATGGTCGGGGGCTCTGATGCCATGTATACTTTAGTTTCCGGTACTTCTTTCTCTGCGGCAATTTTCTCTGGAATTTTATACCATGACACTCAAGTTGGGATTCTCGATTCTCTTCAGCGCGGAGCAGTTCCGGGGAATCCCGACCCGTATTATTTCATTGGGAAAGTTCATTGAGGTTAAGGCTTAAAAAAAGGGAATTTCTCCTTGATACTTTGGAATACTGCTTTTCGTAAGCAAAAATTAAAATAATTGAATTTTAGTTAGTTATAACACAACTTGACACTTACGACTATGAAAAAACTGCTTTTTTTCCTGTTCCTGATTGTTTTTTCATCAGAGGGATTTAGCCAAAACCAAAACTTTGTTGTTGTCTTTAAAGATAGTTTTGAACAGCCTGTTCGAATAAATCAAAGAAGAAATTCCAATAGGGAAACCCAAGCGAGCCAGAATGAAATCAGCCGAAATCAAAAATTAGATAGGGTTGATGATTTTTTAGGACAAAAAAATGTAGCTACCGGAAGGGCTAAGAAATTTGTAGATGGAGCAGTGGGTTTTGTTGCTGCATTGAGTCCGGCAGAAGTTCAGAAAATAAAGAGTGACCCTGCTGTAGATCGGGTTGTGGAGGATTTTACCATGCAGGGGAGACCCAGAATGCAGGGCACCAGGCCTCGGATGCAGGGGGAGAGCTTAGGTGATTTATTGTATAACGAACAAACCAAATCCAGTTGTGCCATCCCGCTTATGGGAGGGGCTCAGGAGTCAGGTTTACAGTCTTCTATCTGGGTAGTCGATACAGGTGTAGATGCAGGGCATCGGGATCTGAACGTCAGTAGAAACCGAAATTTTGCCACTTCTTTCGTTGATAACGAACCCAACCCTTTTGATGACGGAGCCGGACATGGAACCCATTGTGCAGGATTGGCTGCAGGAACCGGTGCTGGAGATCCCGGGATTACTGGTATGTCACCGGGCGCTGAAATTATCTCTTTAAAAATTTTGGATCGCAATGGAATGGGAAATTGGTCCAGTTTGGTACTGGCCTTAGATCATATAGAGAAATATGGAGTTGCCGGTGATGTTGTGATGATGAGTCTGGGAGCTTCCGTGGGTTTGAATTGTTCCAATTTTGAACCTTTCCTTAATGAAATGATAGTGGATTTGGGTTCGAAAGGAATTTTTATAGTGATGTCTGCTGGAAATGATAGTGCTGCAGCAAATGAAAATCTTCCAGGATGTATCAATGGACCCAATGTATTTACTGTTGGGGCGATGTCCTTTTCTTGCGAAGCCTTGGGAGTCTGTAGCAGCTTGTCAAATCTGGGAAATCCTCCAATTGATTGGTTTGCTCCGGGCGATAACTTGATTTCTACTTTCCCGGGTAATCAGTATCAAGTCATGTCAGGAACCTCGATGGCAGCCGCTTTGGTTGCAGGAGTGATTCACTCCAAAGGCGGTACCCCTAGAGCAATCCAACAAGTAAGCTGTGGTGGACTTACCTATTCCGTTGCAGGTCGCTAGATTGAAGCGTTTGATTTGCCTGGATTCGTTCCTTTTGGATCATTTCCAAAATAGATAAGACCTTGGGTTCTTTCAGGTAGTTTTTAAAGATGGGGTTGTTAATGATGTAAAAATCATCCCTTAAACCTTTTGCCTCTGCGATAAATAGGTAATTGATGGCTTGTAAGCGATCCCCTTTAATGGCTTCCAATTGGGCAAGATCAAGATACAAATTGAAATCATCCCCGAAATGCTCCATCGCAAGCATTCGGACGGAATTAGCTTGTTCCCAAAGTTCTTCTGCTTTTTGTCTGTCATTTTCTTCTTTGAAAATATAGGCAAGCAGAATGGGGGAGGTGAAATATTCATCCTGTTCAAATTCAGGGGTTTTTTCAATGCTTTTTGTTAAAAATTCTTTTGTCCGATCCCAATCCCCAGAAAAGAATGCGATGGTTCCAGCAGTAGAATACTCCAAGGCAGTTGTGTCTTTATCTCCAGTAAACAGGGAGTCAATGAAGTTTAAAGCACGGTTTTGATTGCCATTTTCAATTTCTATAAAGGCTTTTTGTTCGATAGTTATTGGATCTTTTTGAAGAGAAGATGAACGATCGAGCCAATCGTTTGCTAAATCAAATTGATCCAATACCCGATAAATCCATCCAGAGATTTGATAGGGGAGAAAATTGGTAGGATTAAGAGCGACGGATTTTTTTTGAAGTTTCAGTGCTTCGGTCAAATTTCCGGCGACGAAATAAACGGTAGCGAGGTTGCCGATGGCAGAGCTTAAGTTTGGATTTGACGCTAATGCTTTTTCAAATGAGATTTTAGCGTATTCATTTTGCCCTCTGTAATAATAGACATTGCCTTGAGACTTGAATCCTTCTGCCAAATAAGGGTCGATTGCTAATGCTTTGCTACTCATTTCCAAGCTGGAATCCTGCCATTGATCCCCTTCTCCATAGTAGCTCAATTGGGCATAACAATCCGCTAGGCTTGCATAGGCCAAGGCATAATTAGGGTCCTCTTTTAATGCAGCTTTGAAGTATTCAATTGCCTCCAATACGGATTGTTTATCGTAGCGGGAATATAATTCCCTTCCCTTCAAATGGAGTTCATAAGCTTCAAAACTGCTTGTTTGTGTTTTAGAGAGCAAACTTCGCTCTTCCGAACTTAGGCTGCTGTTCAGTACCCGGGCGATTTCAGTGGCAATATCGGCTTGAACTTTGAAAATATCCGTGGCTTCCCGGTTGTAGGTCTCGGCCCAAAGATTTCGACTTTCCTCTGGGTCGATGAGTTGCACATTGATTTGGATTCTGTCTCCGATCCACTGTACGTTACCTTTCAGGATGGTACTCACATCCAGTATTTTGGCGATGGAGTCAAGTGGGAAGTCCGTGTTTTTGAAGCCTTGTACTGCTTCTTCACTGATGACTTTGATGCTTCCAATTTTTGAAACCTGGCTAATTACATCTTCGGTTAATCCTTCTGAGAAAAACTCTTGATCCGGATTTTCAGAACTGTTTGCAAAGGGTAAAATGGCAACCGATTTTTCCTTTTCCCAGATTGGATTATTCCAAAAAACAGAGTAGATCAGGTATACCAGAATGAAGGCCGTAGCTCCTAAAACTGCCCAGAATTTCCAAGGATTTTTCTCCTGATATTGGATGTTCTTAATGATTTCCGTTCGCTTGGGAATAGCCAGAGGCGCATTGGTGACTGCAAATAATTCAACCGGATGATCTACATTTTTAAGGCGAAAAGGTCCCAGTCGGCTGGTATGGAACTCAGAGTTAGGGGGTATTTGATCTTTTACCTGCTCGGATATTAGTAAGCAGTTTGGTACGCCTATTCCTTGAATTCTGGAGGCAAGGTTTACCGCGTCCCCAAAGACATCCCCCTTGTCGAATATGATGTCTCCTATATGAAGTCCAATTCGGATGGACATATCCGGGATGAGGCTTTGCTGACGCTGAATTTCCAAACTCGCAGCAAGGGCTTCAGGGACCGTTTCGAAGACCGCTAAAATCCCATCTCCCAGTTCTTTGATGATTTTGCCCCGAAAATTGGATAAAACTTCCTGGTGGATTTGTAAGTTTTGGCGCATCAGCGCAAATGCCTTATCCTCATCCTTGCCCATCAGGCGGGTGTAGCCGACTATGTCTGAAAAAAATACAACGGATTGCTTTCTGCTATAATCTAGACTCATTTTATAGGCTATGGATGGAGCAATGATCTTTTAAAGATATGGGCTTTTGGGTTTTTCAAAAATCAGCCTTTCCTCGATTGTGGGCATGATGATATCACATAGAATAATCCAATTTAACTTAATTTTATTACAATGAAATGAAAGTGGAAGTAAATTTCATTGGAATGGCCAAGCTCTTTTCAGTATTTTCCAAGAACATTCGTAAAGGTCAATTTACTTCGACCGTGTTGATAACGAGTTATTTTAGGAATTTCTTCATAATCCACCTCGGAACTGATAGAAAGCCTCCACGGTGGGAAACCCTTTCACTTCGATCCGATTGAAGATTTCCTGTCTGATTTCTCTCTTTTTTTTAAGCTAGGGTTTCCGGAGCGTTTTTCCTTTTGATCAAATAGCAAGTCGTTTTATTAAGTGGGTGGCCATCCTGTATAAGAATGTAAATTCCTGTGTTTGATTCCGAAGAATAATACCTAATCAAAAAGACCGGGAGTTTAATTGAAAATGCCTTCTTACTTCAATTTATTTGAACGGCTATTGAAACGCTTTTCAAGTAGATTGATGAACAAGAAAGGTGTCTCCTGTTTTTAAAAGGCAGAAGTCGGAATTAAAAATGCCCCATTTCTGGGGCATTTGTCTCAAAAAAAAATCCTAAAAATCTCCTCTTACCTCACCAAAGAATAAGAGAAGTTGCTAAATGCATCGCTATGTTATGGCTTTGCAAGAGAGTTGTGGAAATGTTTTTTGAATTTTGAGTATCAATGATTTGATACATAATTTATTCTATCACATAAATTACATGAGGGTAAGATATTCAAGGTATTGTATCTGTATAAAAATCAGGTAAGTACTTTCGATTTTCACTTTTCAAATTAAAAATTGAATTGTCGATTTTTTCGGGCTGAAAAATAGCATTACTGCCCAAAATTTAAGGTTAAATGACTCCGGGTTTAGGCCCATAATGAGGGAAGTATTCCCTTTGATTTAAGTATTTGATACGAGAAAATCATGATACGTTTTTCGCTGCCCTCATGAATGGCTCAAATTTCAGCGAGTTAATGGTTATTTTAAATTATTTGAGTTTTATTCTTTTCCGGCATGAAAAATTTTGTGGTTAAGGTCATTGCAGTTCTGCTGATGATGCTTGGGTACGCAGGGTCATTTTCTGATAAAGGGAGTTCTGGTATTGGATTCAATAGGTTTGATCCTGAAGGCACCCTTTTTCTTTTTTTTGAGGCATTCCCTTGGTGGATGAACGTAACTTTCATTTTAATAGGAATGCTGGTTTTCCACGGCAATGGTGAAAGTGTGAGAAGATGGAGATAGACAGCGCCTCCAATTTTTTTGACCTTTCTTCCCCGTTTGATAAAATAGTAGCCAATTTGAATTATTATTTTAAATAGACGGGCTTCTGGTTCCTAGTATTGAATAAAAACCTTGAATGATTGGTTGAGGAGCAAATAGAATCTGTTTAAAAGAAGATGTAATTGTATATCAGTTCCTACGTTTGAGTCAAACTGGGTATAGTTTTGATTGATTTTTTAAACAGTGAGATTAAAAGGTCACTAGATTTGGCAAATACCCCTTCGAATTAGTCTGAATCAAAAAAACATCCCCACTTTCAGGGTACTTTTCAAGCTCGTTTTCGTTAAGGTTTTCTTGTGCAGTGGTGATCAACAACATATCCAGATTTTCTCCGCCAAAGCAACAGGAGGTTACATGGGGAACGGGTAATTTTACCTGTTCCAATAATTCACCTGTTTTTGGGTTCCAACGGTAAACTCCAAAGCCTCCATAATGTGCCACCCAGAGCATGCCTTCTCGGTCTATGCACATTCCATCTGGAGTCCTTAGTTCCTTGGGTACCTCAATGGCTATCCGCCGAAAATTGATTTCACCGCTTTCAGGATTAAAATCAAATTCCTGGATTTGATGAGTAGGGCTGTCAATAAAATAAAAGGTGCGGTTGTCTTCTGCCCAAGCCATTCCATTGGAAATGGTCAGGTCGCTAAGTTTCTTCTTTGGGATTAAATCCTTACCAATTGAATACATGGAACCAGCACCTTTAGTGAACAGTCTGCTTAAGGTTCCAATCCATATCCGCCCTCTAGAATCTACTTTTCCATCATTAAATCGGTTCAGCTCAAGTTCTGACTCAACTTCGCATAGCCATTCCAACTTTTCGGTTTCAGGACAGAAGCGGGCAATTTTCCGATCTAGACCTAAAATCAACAATCCATTTTGGTCACCCAAAACCACGGTCAGTCTATGTGGAAAATCCCAGGTTTTGGTTGTGGAATTGGATAAGTTATGCTCGAATAATTTTCCGTTTTCAATATCCACCCAGAAAAAACTTTGCCGGCCGGAATGCCAATAGGGGCCTTCGCCTAGAAAACATTGAGCAGGAAATAAGGAAGTAGCTGTCATGGGTGATTTTTAGTTTTTATAAGAAAATCAATGCCAGTATTGGGAAATTTTTTTCTTTAAAAAAGCAACACTCCGCTCCAATTGGTCCATGCCGTCCACACCATCCTCGATACTGATCCAAGAATCAAAGCCCACACGTTTGAGTTCGGAGAAAATAGCATCGTAGTCGTTCATTCCCTTTCCGATTTCTCCATGGCTCAGCCGCTTGGCATAGCCCAGCGCACCGCCTTCTTCTTTTCTGAGATCTTCCAATGTTCCGTATTTCAAATACCGATCACTGGCATGCATGGTCACTACACGCTCAGAGATGTCATACAAGAGGTCCAAGGGATCTTCACCTGCCAGATAGGTATTGCTCGGGTCATAGTTGACTCCGAAGTTAGGGTGATGGATGCTGTTGACCAACTTGGTGAAAATGGCTCGCTTTTGGGCAAATTCCGGATATTCCCAAAAGTCATCTTTGTAGTGGTTTTCAATGATTAGGGTGATGCCGAGTGATTGGGCGTAAGGGAGGCAGGCTTCAATGCTTTCTTTGGCCAATTGGATTCCCTCCTCCACAGATAGTTCGGGGCGATATTGCCCGGAAAGCACTCTACAATATTTTCCTCCCAAAACATCGGTCATTTCTATCCATCGTTTTTGCTTTTCGATTTCTTTTTCACGGAAGGCTTTGTCACGGTGTGTGAAGTCGGGAGAGCAACACATCATGGGAATCACCATGCCTTCATCTTCGACCATACGGCGGAATTCGGGCCAGTTTTTCTCGTTTTCCATTTCCAAAAAACCCGCATACCATTCCAGACCATCGATGTTCAAAGGTGCGGCAAGTTTGACCCAGTCCGCAATTTTCATACTTCCATCCTTACAGAGAGCCTGCATAAAGGCTTTTGGAAAAGCAGCTAGTTTGGGCATAATGGCTTATTTAATGGTGCTGGTGTCTTTAGGGGCATTTCTGCCGATCATGGGGTATTGTTCGAGGTCTACTACTTGACCGCTGATAGGTCCGCTTTCATCAGAAAGCCAATACACAGCGGCAGCGGCGATTTCCTCCGGCCAAAGTATTCGTCCTGCCGGGGCATACATTTCAGGAAGGCTTTCAAACCAGGTTTCTGACAATCCATGCTCTTTTTTTCTCTCTCTTTCCCGCTCGGTCAAAACCCATCCCGGGTTGATTTGGTTGACGCGGACCCCATGTTCCCTGATCAGGACATCTCCCAGATTTCGGGTGAGGGTCATCAGTCCCCCTTTGGAAATGCTATAGGCTAAAAGGTTGGGTTCTCCGCTCCAGGCATTGACCGAACCTATATTTAAGATAGTCCCCCGATTTTTGCTGAGTTCGGGCAAAGCTGCTTGGATCAGTAAAAAGGGTGAAATGGTATTGACATCGAGTACTTTTTGAAGAAATTTTCGGTCAGTGTTTTCAATGTTTGAAGTGACCACCCAAGCGGCGTTATTGACCACGGCATCTAACTTTCCCCAGGAGTCTATGGCAAGTTGAACCAATCGTTGGACACAGCCTTCATTGGAAATATCTTCCTGATGAAAAACCGCCTGTTGAATACCAATCTCCTCGAGAACTTCATTTCCCAAATCCTCTTCCAAACCGTGAAGGACGATTTTGGCGCCTTCAGCAGCACAGCGCTTGGCAATCGCCTTGCCGATTCCCGTGGTACTGCCAGTGACGATTATGACTTTGTCTTTTAGTCTCATGTTAAACTGGCTTTAAAACTGATTTTACCACTTGCCCGGAATGCATTTTTTCAAAAGCCTCATGCCATTCTGTGATGGGCCAAACCCCACCGATGATGGGTTTGACATTCAGTGCTCCACTGGCCAGGAGAGCAATTACTCTTTCCCAAATTGGCCAGTTGTGGCTGAAACTCCCCTGAAGTCTCACATTTTTCTGGACTATGGGGTCTAGGGAGAAGTTGCAGGGCTGTGGACCCCAGCCAACTTTGGTGATTTGCCCATTTGGTCGAACCAATTTCATGGCTATTTGCAAAGTGGCGCTCACACCTGCTGCATCGATGATGAGATCTGCACCCAAACCATCCCGTTTTTTTGCCCAGGCTTCTGCATCTCCAATGATGACTTCACATCCGTAGAGTTTGGCTTTTTCCAGTCTTCCCCGGTCGGATTCCAGTCCCAAAACAGCCACTTCTGCTCCGCAAAGTCTTGCCACAGCGGCACAAAGAATGCCGATAGTGCCCGGACCTATGACCACTACCCGGTCTCCGGGTTGGATTCTGGAATTTCCCACCACCGCATTGTAGGCTACACAACAGGGCTCGGTCAAGCATGCCTCTTCAAAAGACAAATTGTCCGGGACGGCATGAAGGCAGCGGGCGGGCACCCGCACAAAGCGAGTCATGGCTCCATTAACTCCATATCCAAAGCCTTTTCGGGTAGGGTCCAGGTTGTAAAGCCCGGTTTTGCTCATGGGATTTTCGGTATCAATGACGGCAGCAGTTTCAGAAACTACCCGGTCACCCACTTTCCATCCCGATACTCTTGTTCCCAAGGCAGCGATTTTTCCCCCAAACTCATGACCCAAAACCACGGGATAATTCACTGGCCAGCTATGGTCGGAAGTCCACTGGTGCAGGTCACTGCCACAGACCCCAACATTTTCTACTTCGAGAAGAATATCGTCTTCACCGATTTCCGGAATGGGAATTTCCCTGATTTCCACGGAATGTTTTTGTTCAGAGTAGTTGACTACTGCTGCTGATTTGGTACTGGACATAGCTTAGAGTTTGGATGGGGAAATAGTTTCTTGAGCATGGATGGCTTCACAGATCATCCGGAGGGACCCTTCCAGATCTCCGTCGGCTGTTTTGAAGGAATCGGCATCAATCGTAAGAGGGGCTCCTAATACCACCAAAGGGGCTCCGTATTGGGGACATTGAATGGCTTGTTCAAGGGAAAGACCCCCTACGGCCTGCACCGGGACATTAACTGCCTTTACCACTTCCCTGAGTTGATCCAAAGGACTGGGCATTCTGTGCCCAGCCGCTGCAATTCCTCTTCGTTCATCGTATCCAATATGATGGATGACGTAGTCACATCCCAAGTCTTCCAGAAATTTGGCTCCTTCGACCATATCCGGGCATACCATGTTGTCACCCATGACTTTTACACCGAAGTCTTTTCCTGCTTGGACTACGCATTTGATGGTTTCAGCATGTGCCCGGGCCATTACTACTACATGAGTTGCACCGGCTTTGGCCATCATTTCTGCTTCCAGATAGCCTCCATCCATGGTTTTGAGGTCTGCTACAATGGGGATGCCAGGGAAGGCTTCCCGTAATTTTCGGACTCCATGAAGTCCCTCTGCCAAAATCAGTGGGGTTCCGGCTTCCAGCCAGTCCACGCCGGCTCTCATGGCCAAAGCCGCTGTTTCCAGGGCTTCGTCGATGTTGGTCAGATCCAGGGAGATCTGCACAATAGGTTTCATAGTGTTTGGGTTAAGGTTAATAGACTTGAAAAAGTCAGTACCTTAAATATATGTTTTTTTCTACATGCATCTTTCGTGCTCTTTCATGGACGGTAGGATGTGCCAAATTTGAATCCATACGGAAATTTCCGTAATCTGTACCTTCTTGTTAAAAACACATTCTGTCATGAAATCGAGCACGACGGAAGTGTAACACAATGGAATACTACTATTCATACAAGATTCCATGTGACCATTTAAAAGAAAATTTTGAAAACATGAAAAAACAATTTTTGATCGGCCTGTTGGGATTCCTTACGGCATGTGGAATGAAAGATCAAAATGAGGTCAATAAGCTGGAAGCGGTCAGTTTTTCCCAGGTGACTATCACTGATGAGTTTTGGAAGAGTAAAATGGAGAAAATAGCCGAAATCACCATTCCCGTGATGATCTATCAGACAGAAGTGGCTACGGGAAGAATTCGGAATTTTGAAAAAGCGGGCCGGAGACAAAACGAGGCTCATGAGGGGATTTACTATGACGACAGTGATGTGTACAAGGCCTTGGAAGCAATTGCTTATTCTCTAAAAACCTATCCGGATGCAACCCTAGAAGCCAAGGCTGATGAATGGATTGATAAGATCGCTTCCGCACAAGAGGAAGATGGATACATTAACACCTATTATTCTCTAATGGGCTTGGAAAATCGCTGGCAGGATATGGAAAAACATGAGGCTTATTGTGCCGGCCATTTGATAGAGGCGGGGGTAGCTTATTATCAGACTACGGGAAAGAGAAAATTGCTGGACGTGGGAAGGAGAATGGCAGATCACATGGATGTGGCCCTACGACAGGCTGGGAAACCCTGGGTAGTTGGACATGAAGAAGTGGAGTTGGCTTTGGTGAAATTGTATAAAGTTACCGGGGAGGAAAAGTATCTTGAATTGGCGGATTGGTTTTTGGATCAGAGAGGTAGGGGGAATGGAAAAGGAACGATCTGGGACAACCCCAAATGGGGAGCAAAATACGCTCAGGATGATGTTCCTGTAAAAGAGCAAAAAGAAATTACCGGGCATGCAGTACGGGCCATGTACCTCTACACTGGAGCGGCAGATGTGGCAGTGGCCAGACAGGATTCGGGCTATACCCAGGCCATGAAGACAGTTTGGGAGGACGTAGTTTTTCGAAATATGTATGTGACGGGTGGGATAGGCTCCTCTGGTACAAACGAGGGATTTTCTTTTGATTTTGATCTGCCTAATGAAAATGCATACAGTGAAACCTGTGCCTCAGTAGGAATGGTGTTTTGGAATCAGCGCATGAATGCACTGGAGGCAAATGCACAATATGTGGACGTGTTGGAACGTAGTCTTTACAATGCGGCTTTGGATGGATTAAGCCTGAAAGGGGACCAGTTTTTCTATGGGAATCCTTTGGCCTCTGAAGGACAGCACAGTCGAAGGGAATGGTTTGGTACGGCTTGTTGCCCATCTAACATTTCCAGACTGGTGGCGTCGGTAGGGGATTATATCTATGCTAGAAATGAAACCGGGGTTTGGGTCAATTTATTCATCGCTAACCAGACCGAATTTGATTTTGGAGGCAAGAAAGTACCAATGGAACTGAAGGCCAATTATCCTTGGGAGGGCGAGGTGACCATAGCAGTAGATCCAAAAGAGTCAACCCGTTTTCAGCTTTATTTAAGAGTCCCTGGTTGGGCAAAAGGAGAAGCAGTTCCGGGAGGATTGTACCGTTTTGGCAAAGATCCAAGTCCGGTAATTTTGTTGATAAATGGGGAGAAAGTTGACCTGGTTGAAGAAAACGGATATCTCCTAATTGACCGGGAGTGGAAGAAAGGGGATTTGATTACCTACCAGTTGCCGATGGAAGTTTTTGAAGTCTATTCCCGTCCGGAAGTGGTGGCTGACCGTGGAAAGGTTGCTTTGCAGAGGGGACCTATTGTGTACTGCGTGGAGGGGGCAGATAATGGAGGAAAAGTATTAGATGCGCTAATTCCGGAAGAGGTAGACTACAATGTGAAAGACTACGCAGTTCTGGATGAAAAGGTAAAAGCTCTCGAATTTCAGGTTGGTAATAGTACTGGAGAAGGCAGTCGTTCTCTAACTGCTATCCCCTATTATACCTGGGCTAATAGAGGGAAAAATGAAATGCAGGTGTGGATAAATAAAGCCGCCTCAAACAACTAAATACCAAAAAGAAAACAGCCCGGGTTCTTTCCTGTTTTTGGAAAAGGCCTGGGCTGTGTTTTTGAAAGGAATTTACTTCCAGTTTTTTCGGAGAAAAGTCAGCCAGTTGCCATGCATTACTTTTTGGACGTCACTTTCCGAATACCCTCTTAGTCGGAGGAGATCCGGGATTTTCTGCAAATCGACAATGGTCTCCAAATCATGGGGACATTGTTCCTTTCCAAAAGCTCCGTCAAGGTCCGAACCTATTCCAATATGATCCGCATTTCCCGCAATTTGGCAGATATGATCCAGATGATCCAAAACTGTTGAAATAGTGACATCTCGTTCCTTTGGGGTGCTTTTCCCCCGGATCCAACCTGGGCTGAGCATCCATGCATCAAAAGCTCCTCCTATCACCGCGCCTCGTTCGATCAATGCTTTGATCATCTCATCCGAAAACTGTCTGTTGTGATCCACCAAGGCCCGGCAGTTGTTATGGCTGGCCCAGACCGGTCCCTGATAAATTTCCAAGGCATTCCAAAAAGCCAGATCACAGAGATGGGTTGCGTCCAGGATGATTCCCAGCTCATCCATTTTTCGGACCAATGCTTTGCCTTCTTCATTCAAAGGTGCGGAGGCATCCGTCCCGTGAGCATATCTCCCCGGACCATAATGAGCAGGTCCCAATGCTCTCAATCCGGACTCATAGGCTTTTTCCAGGTAATCCAAATTAACAATGGAATCGGCCCCTTCCAGAGATAGGATAAAACCAACCGGTTTTTCTGAAGTATCACCTCCCGAGTTCCAAAGGGCAAGATGCTCTTCAAGCTGGCTTAGATTTCTGATTTGAGCCATTTCTCCTTTCTCGACCATAGCCATATACCAGGCTAACTGACCCTGAGTTTGAGCCCAAGCCTGCTCCGGTGAGTGCCAGCCGGGCAGGGAATTGTCAGGAGCTACATAGCGGGCTATCTGTGTAGCCACAACCAGACCTATATTCCCTTTTCGGAGTTCAGGAAGGGAAACCACCGCCTTTTCCCGGTCAGGTTTATCTGTGAGTCCTTTTTCCCTAGTATTAATTTCGGATACAGGGCGAGTGAGGTCTCTGTTCCATTCCAGGGCATTCATACTCAGGTCAAGATGGGCATCTATTGTAAACATGGATTAGAAACTTTGAAGGATGAAAACGGTTGGGATCTTATGAAGGTCAATAGGGAATTTTTTCCATTCGGAAACAGGCTTGGTTAGAATCAACTCATCTGCTGCAGTTAAATTTTTGGCAATGCAGAGTTTGGTCTGAGGGGACAGGATCTGAAGCAAATCCTGGAGCAGGCGATTGTTTCGGAATGGAGTTTCCATAAACATCTGGGCCCTTTTTTCCTTCAGGGATTCCGATTCCAGCTTTCTTAAGGCCAGCGCACGTTCTTTTTTATCAATCGGTAAGTAGCCGTGAAAAGCAAATGACTGGCCTGAAAAACCAGATCCCATCAACGCCAAAAACATGGAACTTGGCCCGGAAAGGGGGACTACCTGAATGCCTTTTTGATGGGCATAGGCAACAGCAAGGGCTCCCGGGTCGGCAATTCCCGGACAGCCGGCCTCCGAAATTACTCCTACATCTGTTCCGTTTAATAAGGGCTGCATCATTTTGGCTACAGCCTCAGATGAGGTGGATTTGTCCAAAATATCCATCTGTACTTCTTCCAGATTTACTCCCAGTTTCAGACTGGAAATATAGCGTCTTGCCGTTCGGGCATTTTCAACCAGATAAACTTTGGTATTGCTGATGACTTCTTTGACTTGTGGAGAAATGACAGACAGTGCAGTGTTTTCTGCAAGGACGTTGGGAATGAGGAAGAGTTTTCCTTTAGGCATCTTAAAAGCTTGTTGGTGTACGAAAGTTAAAATTTAAAGGCCAAAATCATTAACTTTTGATGCTTTATCACTCTCTTAATTCTAATTATGAAAATCAAGTCATTGCCCCTGATGGTGTTTTTGATTAGCACCCAGGTCGCATTTTCCCAGCAAATGAAGGCCTTGGTTGGAGGTACCTTAATTGATGGATTTGGAGGAACTCCCATCCAGAATTCCGTTATCCTGATCGAAGGGGAACGAATAAAAGCTATTGGCCAGGTTGGAAGTTTGGAAATCCCGGACGGAGCAGAGCTAATTTCTACCGAAGGCATGAGCGTGATGCCGGGACTTTGGGATATGCATGTACACTTAATGCTGAATGGGCACAGTGATTATACCCACTGGGACAGTACTTATATAGATATGCTCGAGTCCGTAATCATGCCCTCTTCAGCGCATCAGTTGCTGATGGCTGGAGTGACCAGCGCGAGAGATTTGGGAGCACCGTTGGAAGCAAGCATCAATGTTCGGGACAAAATCAACAGTGGAGAAATACCTGGTCCTACCATTTATGTTTCCGGGCCCTTTATCCAGAAAGCACCTTATCCTAATACAGAAGCCTTCCGTTGGGGAGTAAATGGAGCCGCAGATGCCCGCGCAAAAGTCAAAAAGCTAGCAGATGCAGGAGTGGATGTGATCAAATTGATTGATCAGGATCAGATGACCCTGGAAGAAGCTAAGGCTGTAGTGGATGAGGCTCATAAGTATGGACTTCTTGTGGTAGGACATTCCCACCGCCCTGATGAAATCCGAGTAGGGATTGAAATCGGTGTGGATAATTTTGAACATACAGGATTGAGTTCAGCACCGGAATACCCGGAGGACATTATGCTCATGTTGAAAGAAAGAGCTGCGAAAATGAACTTGGGTCCGCTATTCTGGACACCAACGGTGGAGGGACTTTACAACTATGAATATGTTAGGGACAATCCGGAGAAATTGGACGATCCTAGTTGGCATTTGGGGCTTCCTGATTCAATCGTGAGGGATATCAAAGCCTCTCTTCGCTTTCCTGGAAGGATGTCCTATTTCCAATTGACCCCTGTGAGGAAACCAACCCTAGACCGAAAATTTGCTCAGCTCAAAGAAAGTGGAGTCGTGATGCTGATTGGGACCGATAGTGGTATCCCAATGAAGTTTCACAGTCAAAGTACCTGGAATGAGCTGGATGTTTGGGTGAACCATTTTGGAATGGACCCTCTTTTGACAATCAAGGCTGCAACCTACTGGCCAGCCGTAGCGATGAAGGTGGATAAAGATTACGGGACCATTTCCGAAGGAAAATATGCCGATATCATTGCAGTCAGAGGAGATGTGCTGCGCTATATCAACCTATTGCAGGATGTCGATATGGTGATCAAACACGGGAAGCAGGTGAAGTAGGCAGTCTGTAAATGGCAGCAAAATCAAAGGGGAGAAATCTATTGTGATTTCTCCCCTTTGATCGTTTAGCCCAAAAATCGTCTCATTTCCTGTACTACGGCATGTGGCTGTTCGGCATGCAGCCAATGCCCGGCATTCTGTACAAATTCCAGCTCATAATTGGGGAAATGTTCCAGTATATCCGGAAGGTCTTTTTGTTGGATGTAAGTAGAATTGGCACCGGCAAGGAAAAGGGTAGGACCTGGATACACGGACCCCTCTGCCAATTCTTCCCCTACGTTTTCTATGTTCTGAGTAATTACAGGCAGATTGATTTTCCATGCAAAACCATTACTGTCCCTGGTAAGGCTTTTCAGTAAAAATTGACGAATTCCTAGAATGGAAATGTATTTGGCTAATTGATCGTCGGCCTCTTTTCGAGACTGAATAGTTTTCAAATCGAGGGAATTCAATCCTTCCAAAATCGTTTGGTGGTGGACTGGGTAATATCTGGGAGCTATATCTGCGACGATTAGTTTTTCGACCCGCTCAGGATACTGAGTAGCAAAGTTCATCACTGTTTTTCCCCCCATTGAATGGCCCATCAGGAATACTTTTTCCAAGCCTTCTTCGTCCAAAAGTTCCCGTAAATCTTCAACCATCACCTTATAATTCCACTCATCTGAATGAGGAGAATCCCCGTGATTTCTTTGATCGACTAAATAGAGAGTATATTCATTTTCAAGTTCACGGGCAATGCTAAACCAGTTATCAGCAGAGCCGAAAAGGCCATGAAGGATAACCAGAGGCGGGCCAGTACCGGATTTTTTAAAGTTTAATTTCATAGTATTTTTTTTGTCCACAGTCCACAGGCCAGATGTGACAGCCATTTTTGGAACGAATTGATGATTTAGTATTCCCCGACTTTCAAATTTTAAAATCTTTCAATTTTCAATTCAAATTTCCAACTGCCTTCTATACATCTGAATCGTGTTTTCCAAGCCGTAATATAAGGCATCACAGACCAGGGCATGGCCGATGGAAACCTCATCCAAATAAGGGATGTTTTTCTTCAGAAAGGCCAAATTGTGAAGATCTAGGTCATGACCTGCATTGAGCCCCAAGCCTAATTCCTGGGCTAGTTGAGCTACTTCCACATAAGGTTTTACGGCTTTCTCTCTGTCTTCATGGTAATGTGAGGCATAAGGTTCAGTATAGAGCTCTACTCGGTCCGTACCGGTCAACTTTGCAGGTTCGAAGTATTTTGCCTCAGGATTGATAAATATTGAAACACGTGTTCCGATTTCCTTGAGTTCTGCTACGATGTCCCGAAGCATAAATTGATTTTCGATGGTGTCCCATCCGGTATTGGAGGTGATTGCATCGGGTGGATCCGGTACAAGGGTTGCTTGGGCGGGTTTCACTTCCCGAATCAGCTGCATATAGCGCGCGTCAGGATAGCCTTCAATGTTAAATTCAGTCGTAACCACCTTTGCCAGATCCAACACATCCTGATACCGGATGTGGCGTTCGTCCGGTCTGGGGTGAACCGTAATTCCCTGTGCCCCAAATCGTTCACAGTCCAAGGCGACCTTGACAACATCGGGGTTATTGCCTCCTCTGGCATTGCGAAGTGTGGCAATCTTGTTAATATTTACACTTAATTTGGTCATATACAGGTCGAAAAGGTATTTTTGTCTGATATAAGAATTAACACAAACTTAGGACTAATGAGTTTAAAGCAGAAGATAGAAAGTGAAATAAAATCGGCAATGATCGCAAAGGACAAAACAAGATTGAGTGCTTTGCGTGCCATCAAGTCCCTGATTTTATTGGAAGAAACCAAAGAAGGGGCAAAAGCAGAAATCAGTGCTGATGATGAATTGAAGCTTCTAACCAAGGCTGCCAAACAGCGAAAGGACTCCGCTGATATTTATGAGCAACAAGGAAGAGCTGACCTGTATGAAGTGGAAATGGCAGAGCTGAAGATTATTCAGGAATTCTTGCCAAAGGCCTTGAGTGAGGAAGAACTTGTGGAGGCTGTTAAGGCTATTATCGCCGAAACAGGAGCTTCCGGTCCAAAAGATATGGGGAAAGTAATGGGTGTTGCCAGTAAAAAACTTGCCGGAAAAGCAGATGGCAAAGCGATTGCTGATCATGTCAAAGCCTTATTGAATAGCTGATTTGGACTCGCTGGTTGATATTATCATTGTAGTCGTGATGGTCTTGGGTGCCTATGAGGGATACAAGCATGGCTTCCTCTTTGGCATCCTCGGATTGGTAGGATTTGTTGTTGCTGTAGTCTTGGGATTTTATTTCATGGACCCAATGGCCGATTGGTTGGGTGAAAACGTTCAGGATTTCAATCTTACCTATCCGATCGTCGCATTTCTGATTATATTTTTTTTGAGCCTGATTATCATTCGTGTGGCAGCCTGGATCCTCAAAAAGCTCATGGATTTAACCATTTTAGGAACCTTTGATTCTTTTGCGGGTATCCTATTGGGTGTGGTGAAATCAGCTTTTTTCATCAGCTTGTTTCTATGGCTTACCCAGGAATTTGATCTGGATCTTCCTAGGGAATGGAAAAAATCCTCGGAGGTCATTCCCTTCATCGAGCCTTTGGCTCCAGCAGTAATCCAAATTCTCGAACCTATATTCCCCTCGATGGAAGCCACACAGGAAAAACTGGAAGACCTGGTTGAAAAGCTGAAGGATGTTACTTCTGATTGATAATTTTGATTCCTTCAGCTACATGTTGGCTGATTTGATCCGTCAAAGCGGGCAGGAATTAGTAGTACTTAGAAATGATGTTTCACCAGAGGAATTGGCTGAAATTCCATTCAAGGGTTTGATCCTTTCACCTGGACCGGGTAAGCCCTCAGAAGCAGGCAATCTCATGCAGATTTTGAAAGATTGGCATGACAAAGTCCCGGTGCTTGGGGTCTGTCTGGGTCATCAGGCTATAGGAGGATTTTTTGGTGCCGATTTGGTGAAAAATACCGTCCCAGTCCATGGCAAAGTCCACAAAGTAAGTAAAAACAGAAGAGACCGGTTTACGGATTTGTTGCCCAAGGAGTTTAATGTGACTCGCTACCATTCCCTTCAATTGGCCAATTTGCCGGGATGTTTGGATTGTATCCTTGAAACAGAGTGCGGGGAAATCATGGGCATTTCCCACAAAACCTTACCTATTTTGGGTGTGCAGTATCACCCTGAGGCATTGCTGACAGAGTTTGGTTTGGAATTGATAAAGAATTGGATTTGGGCTTCTGGTTTGGTGGATTTGAATTCCTTAGAACTGCTCAACGCAGATCAATCACCTCAATACCAGGATATTTTTTCAAATCAAAAATAAAGTAATTGGAGGCCAAGTTGGCATTGGAATTCAAATTTCTAAAGGTGTAAGAAAACATTCCTCCCTGTCCGTCAAACATCTCCCATCCCAGTAAATCCTTGGTGTTTTTGTCAATCATTAATTTGACCCGTTCGAACGGACGATTGGATTCGGTGGAAATGAGCTCTACAACCTGGACGGTTTTGCCCTGGTATTGTTTTTCACCCTCCAGCTTGTAATCAAATCCGGATTCATACATCCTGTAAATATTGGAGGGAGTCAATTCCCCTTCCATTTGAGAGACATCATTGATGGTGACTTCCTTATAGCCATCTGATTGGATAAAGGTCCAGACAGTTTTGCCATCATTATAGATTTCCTGTTCGGGAAGTTTGAGCCTGTATTGCTCTCCTTTTACTGCAATGTCACCGGATTGCCGGTCACTGGCTCCCACTTCATCCTGATAAGTGAAGTCGAAACTGGCAGTGAAGCCGTTCATACTTTTGAACTTTTGACTCATGGCGTCCAAGACGGTTTTTGCCTTGGGGTCTTTTTGGGCTGAAGCACTCAAAATCAAAATGAAGTTGAGCAATAAAGTAAAAAACAGGGTGTTTTTATTCATGATTTGGACCGTGAAACTTGTAAAATGGTCTTTTACAAACTATTCAATAACTGTTCCAAACTGGCCTCGTCCTGAATGAGAACTTCTCTGGCTTTGGAGCCTTCAAATGGACCGACGATTCCAGCAGCTTCCAGTTGATCCACAATCCGACCAGCCCTGTTGTAGCCCAGTTTCAATTTGCGCTGAATCAAGGAGGTACTGCCTTGCTGATGCATTACGATCAAACGGGCGGCATCGTCAAAAAGAGGGTCTCGGTCAGATAAATCCACATCACCAATGGAGCCTTCCCCTTCTTCTCCCTCATATTCAGGCAGCAGATAGGCATCAGAATAACCTTTTTGCTCGCCGATCCAATCACAGATTGCATCGACCTCAGGGGTATCCAAGAAGGCACATTGTAGACGGATCATTTCTGAACCTTGGGAAAGCAGCATATCTCCCATTCCGATCAATTGGTCAGCTCCACCTGCGTCCAAGATGGTTCTGGAGTCAATTTTTGAAGTTACACGGAAAGAAAGACGGGCAGGGAAATTGGCCTTGATTATACCGGTGATGACGTTCACAGAAGGTCTTTGGGTCGCTACTACCAGGTGAATACCAATCGCACGGGCGAGTTGTGCAAGTCTCGCAATAGGCCCTTCAATTTCCTTGCCTGCGGTCATCATCAAATCCGCCAATTCGTCTATGACCAAAACAATGTATGGCATGAAATAATGGCCCTTTTCAGGATTGAGCTTGCGGGCAATGAATTTTGCGTTGTATTCTTTCAGATTTCTACAACCTGCATCCTTCAGTAAATTGTATCGGTTGTCCATTTCGATACAAAGGGAATTGAGGGTATAGATCACCTTTTTGGTATCGGTGATGATGGCTTCCTCCGAACCCGGAAGTTTTGCCAAAAAGTGCCTCTCAATCTTATTGAACAAGGTCAATTCCACCTTCTTGGGATCGACCAATACAAACTTGAGCTGAGAAGGATGCTTTTTATAAACCAGGGAGGCCAAAATCATATTCAGACCAACGGATTTACCCTGCCCTGTAGCACCGGCCATCAGCAGGTGAGGCATTTTTGCGAGATCAGCAACAAATACCTCATTGGAAATAGTTTTACCTAAGGCAACTGGAAGGTCTTTATCGGAGCGCATGAATTTTTCCGTTCCGATTACTGCCCGTGCAGGAACCAATTCCCGGTTTTTATTAGGTACCTCAATACCAATTGTGCCTTTTCCTGGGATAGGAGCAATGATTCTGATGCCAAGAGCAGCCAAACTTAGGGCAATATCATCTTCCAGGTTTTTGATTTTGGAAATCTTGATGCCTGCCATGGGTACGATTTCATAAAGGGTAACAGTTGGGCCGATCGTGGCTTTGATCTCCTGTATTCCTATTTTGAAATTTTCGAGGGTCTCTACAATCTTGTTTTTGTTTTCTTCAAGCTCCTGTCGGGTTACCGTGACTTTCTGTAAATCATATTCATTTAACAAGTCAAGGGTAGGATACTTGTAGTTGGGCAGGTCAAGAGTCGGGTCATAAGGGTCCAGGTTTTCAACCTCTACGGCGGTTTTTTCCTCACCCTCGGGCTTGCTCACTGAGAAATTTTTCTCTTCAATAAGAATGGGTTCCTCCTCCGTGATTTCATCCAGAATATTTACCTGAGGGACATCAAAAAGGTCGTCTTCTAATTCCTCCTTGGTATCATCGGATTCCTCATCGGGATTTTCGGAAACAATCCAGCTGCTGCCGTCATCCTCAAATCCTTCCTCGTCCTCGTCTAAATCAAATGGGTTGTCGACCTTGCTTTCTTCAGTAATTTCCGCTGAGGCCGGAGATAGGGTGTCGTCTTCGATTTCGCTGGCTTTTACACTGAACCAATCGAGTTTGTCAATATCGAAAAAGAAGATTACGAAAATCAATAGGGCTCCACCGATTAGGATGAAGGTCCCCCATCCCAGAAAATCTGCCGAAAGCTTGGCCAGCTCAAAGCCAAATCCCCCGGACAAAAAGCTCCAGTAAGAATATCCCTGAACAAGAATGACTATATAGCCTGTCAGAAGGCCAAGCCAGAAGGTGAAAAAGAGGGCAAAGCTACTGTAACGGGTCAGTGACACAATTGAAAACTTAAAAGCCCATCTGAATCCAAGAATAAACAGGAAAGGAGGGACGAGGAAAGCCGCAATTCCGAACCAGCGATAAATCAGCCAATGCGCTGCCTGTGCTCCCAAATATCCCAGCCAGTTTTTTGATTCCCGGGCAGTTTCCCGGAGTTCTTCAGAGGGATTGTTCATGACCAAGCTTTGGTCAGAGGTCCCGTTGAAGAGATAGCTCAAAAATGCGATAAAAAGGAAAATACCACCGGACATGAGAAGGATTCCAAAAGTCATGGTGAGCTTTGAGCTTTTCAGACTTTGGAATGAAAATTTGGGGCCTTTAAATCCGGAAGGCTGTTTTTTTGAATTTTCTCCTTTTTTGCGAAAAGTATTTGTTTTGGGTGAATTGGTGGCCATGGAATCGATTTGTATCCGATTTTAAGTTAAGGCTTTGCTTCGAAGATTGGCAAATTACCTGGAAAAATAAGTCAATAGTCCTTTTTTGATTTTTTTGATTAGGCCAGGTCCCTCATAAATCATGCCTGAGTATACCTGAACCAAACTGGCTCCGGCTTCAAGTTTTTCAATGGCATCTTCTGCCGAAAAAATTCCTCCTACTCCAATGATTGGGAAGGCTCCATTCGATTTCTGATGCAAATATCGGATTACCTCGGTGCTTCTTTTTCCCAATACTTTTCCGCTGACTCCTCCGGCTCCAATGGCTTCCACTTCTTGGGATGGGGTTTTCAGCTGGGAGCGGTCTATGGTGGTATTGGTTGCAATCACTCCGTCTATTTTTGTCTCCTGTACGATTTCCACGATATCGTCCAATTGGCCTTCGGTCAGATCGGGTGCGATTTTTAACAGGATCGGCTTTGGTTTTTCTTTGCTGTCATTGGCTTTTTTTACAGCCTGTAGGAGCTGCTTGAGGGGCTCCTTTTCCTGCAAATCCCTAAGATTTGGGGTGTTGGGTGAACTGACATTGACTACAAAATAATCCACATAGTCATGCAAAGCCTCCAAACAGAAGAGATAGTCATCCACCGCATTTTCATTCGGAGTGACTTTGTTCTTCCCGATGTTTCCTCCCACGATCACATCAGATTTTCTCTTCTTCAGACGCTCCACCGCTTCAAGTACACCTCCGTTGTTGAATCCCATCCGGTTGATCAGCGCTTCATCTTGGGGAAGTCTGAATAGGCGCGGCTGGGGATTTCCATCCTGAGGCTTAGGAGTAAGGGTCCCAATCTCAATAAAACCAAATCCAAGTTTGGCCATTTCATCGATCAACTTGGCGTCTTTATCAAAGCCAGCGGCCAAACCAACCGGGTTTTTGAATTTTAATCCGAAAACCTCACGCTCCAATTTCGGGTCCTCAAAAGAATAGACGGATTTGATGATGGAGCCAACAATTGGAAAGTTGAAGGCGAATTTGGTAAGGTCAAAGGTGAAATGGTGAGCGCTTTCCGGGTTTTTGGTGAAAAGGAAAGGCTTGATAAGGGATTTGTACACGGATGGGGAGGATTTGTTTTCAGCGTTCAAAGTTAAGCAATGGCAAAGTTTTAAAATGCCTATTTCTTAGGATTTCAATTTGTTTGCGATATCCTTCATAATTGACTCCGCATGGACGAGGCTGTTTTCAATGAAAAACTCCCTGGTATTCAGTCCTCCGCAAACCACCCCGGCAAGATAGACTCCGGGCACATTGGACTCTTGGTTTGCCTGATCGTAGCAAGGCTGGCGTTTTTCGTCTAGGCTGAGTTCTACTCCCAATTGATTCAACAATGCAAAATTGGGTTTGTATCCGGTCATGGCAAGCACCCAGTCATTGTCAATGGTAACATCTCCCTCGGGAGTACTGATGGTCACCTCATTCGGTTTAATTTCCTTGACTCTGGATCTGGTGAATGCTTTAATGGAACCTTCTTTGATTCGGTTCATGATGTCAGGTCTCACCCAGTATTTCACATTTTCATCCACTTCATCTTCAAGCAGGACCATGCTTACCTCTGCACCTTTTCTCCAAGTTTCCAATGCTGCATCCACGGCTGAGTTGGCGCCTCCAACTACCAGAACTTTCTGGGCAATAAAGGGCCAGGGTTCTTTATAATAGTGTAATACTTTTGGGAGTTCCTCCCCAGGGACATTCATAAGATTGGGTAAATCATAAAAGCCGGTAGCCAAAACGATCTTTTTGCTTCTATAAATGCCCTTTGAAGTGCTTACCTGAAAAAAGTCTCCTTTGTTTTCTAAGGTTTGAACCGCTTCGTAAAGATTTACTTTCAGTTTGAAATAGAAATAGATCCTCCGATAATACTCCAAAGCTTCGGTGCGGGTGGGCTTATTCCCAATGGACATAAAGGGGATCCCGGCCATCTCCAAACGGTCGGAAGTGGAGAAAAAAGTCATATTGACCGGGTAATTATAGATGGAATTGGTCAAGGCGCCTTTTTCCAAAATCAAATAATCCAATCCTTGTTTTTGGGCTTCCACTCCACAGGCCAGGCCGATGGGGCCTCCTCCTATGATCAGAACGTCAAATAGTTTTTCCATTGGTTTAGATAGGTGTGATGCTTTCAATCTGTAGGTAAAATTATTGAATTCTGAATCAAATCATCTTTTAAAATAGACTTATCCCTCATTGTCCGTTTCCATTATTTACTATCAATCTAGAGGGTATTTATTAAAAAAGCTTTTTCGGGGGTAGAATTTGTGAAGGATATCTTTTCTCCAAAAATCTTTGAAATCCCGCTTATTCAGATGAAAGGGGATAAAACCTTCCCTATTAACAATTTTTAATACGACAATCTTCGTATAAAGCTTTGTAATTACGATGATCTTCGTATAACTTTGTACGAAAGCTATCGTAAAACGAGCCATGAGCAAACCAACTGAAGCAGAACTTGAGATTCTTTCCCTCCTCTGGGAGATGAATGAGGCAACCGTCAGACAGATCCATGAACGTCTGTCCGAGACAAAGGAGACCGGTTATACCACTACATTAAAGATCATGCAAATCATGCATACCAAAGGGATGGTGACCCGGGACGACAAGAACCGAACGCACATTTATCGGCCCGCTACCAATCAAAAGGAAACTCAACGATCCTTGATTAAAAACCTGATGACCTCTGCATTTGGGGGATCGGCAAAATCCCTAGTGATGCAGGCCTTAGGGCAAGAAAAACCCTCTAGAGAGGAATTAGATGAGATCCGTGCATTTTTAGATCAACTCGAAGACAAATAAGCATGAACCTACTAAATGATTGGATTCCGGAAAACTTGCTGCAGGCATTGGGATGGACCCTGGTGCATTCGATTTGGCAGCTGATTCTTGTTTCAGGACTACTTTGGCTGGTGTTGAAATTATTCTCAAAAAAGAGCCCGGGCTTTAAATATTGGCTATCTACCGGAGCTTTGGCAATTGGGTTTTTGGCTTCCGTCAGCACCTTTTTCTACGAACTGTCATTACTTTCTTCCTATGAACCCGGTGTAATAATCCAAGAGGAAATCCTGGTCTTTCAAGGGGTGGGTTCTGAACCAATATTTACTGAAAATTCACTTAGCCTTCTGGTAAACTGGATTGAGCTTAGATTGCCTTTGTTGGTGAACTTCTGGTTTGTCGGGGCTATGCTCTTTTTGTTCCGTTTGTTTAATAGTCTTTCCGAAATAAGAAGCCTGAAAAAGACAAGCCAAATTTCCGAAGATCCTTCGCTCGATAAGACCCTGAATAGGTTGGCAGAGAAATTAGGGATCACCCGAAAAATCGAACTTCGGCTTACTTCCAACGGGCTTTCAGCCATCACGTTCGGATTTTTAAAACCTGTGGTTCTAATTCCGGCAGGATTGATTTTTCAGTTGAGCCAAAGTCAATTGGAAGCGATCATAGCCCATGAATTGGCTCATATCAAGCGCAACGATTATCTGATAAATATAATCCAGTCCTCTTTGGAAGTACTTTTCTTTTATCATCCTTGTTTTTGGTGGATGAGCAAAACCGTCAAAGAATTACGTGAAAATGCAGCGGATGATTTGGCTATTCGAGCCGGGGTTGAGCCCAAGGTACTGGCTTACAGCTTGGCAGAGCTGATCAATTTTGCAAAACAAAATCCTCCTGAATTAGCCCTTGCCGCGGCTAAAAGAAGAAATCCAACTTTGAATAGAATCAAAAGAATCCTGGGATTCCCTTCCCAGATATATCCACAAAACCCTATTATTTCCATACCCATGTTACTTACACTCATACTCAGTGCAGGCCTGATGGCCAGTGCACAACAGGATGCCCCGCTAATTGCGGAGGCCATTTTGCCTGAAGTTTATTTAGAAAACCCTGATTTGGGTTACCTTGAGCCAATTCAAAAGAAGGCTCCTGTCAAAGATTCATTAGTCTCCGACACCACTATCCAAGACAAGAAAGTGGTCAAAGTGGATGCTTCCAGCCCCATGATTTGGACAACAAAGGAAGGACAAACTTTTGTGCTCAGAGGAGACGGAAACAATAAGTTTGAATATCGGATCAAAGGGGACACCTTGATCTCTGGGAAGGATACACTTATCCTGAAAGGCAATTCTGCTATGGTTTTCCGGAATGGAATTGATATGGATCTCAGTACCATGCCACGGTTGGAATTGGCAGATGCACCGGAGTTTCCGGGAAATGTGGCCATTTTAGAAGCTCCTGCGATGGATTTTGAAATACCGGAATTTCCGGATATGCCTGAAATGGCCTTAGCTCCGATTATGGAAATGGATGAGTTTCCAATGGTTATGGTATTTCGAGGTGATTTCCCCGTGATCATGGATTTTCAGGATACTACCAAGATGACAGAGACTGAGCGAAAGAAGTGGAAAAAGGAGCAGGAGGAACGGGTAAAAGAATGGGCCCAACAGAATGAAAAGCGTGCAGAGGAGTGGGCTAAAGTGGCTGAGGAGCAAGCCAAAGAATGGGCTAAGAAAAGTGAAGAATGGGCGGCTCAATGGAAGGAGAATGAGGCCGAGAGAGAAGCCAAAATAGCGGCTTGGAAAAAAGACATGGAGCCTAAAATGAAGGAGTGGGAAGAGAAAATGAAGGATTGGCAAAAGGAACAAGAGCCAAAATTCCGTGAATTTGAAAAGAAAATGAAAGAATGGGAAAAGTCCCAACAGCCCAAAATCGAGGAATTCCAAAAGAAAATGGCAGAATGGCAAAAAGAGAATGCTGACAAAATGAAGGAACTCCAGGAAATGATTCAGCAAGAGCTGAAAAAGAACCAAAACGAAAAGCAGAATAACAATTAATTTGTGTGTTGATACCTTAGAAAAAGCACCGGTCATTGATCGGTGCTTTTTTGCTTCATGCATTTTGGAAGCGAACAGGCGATTTTCAAATTCCCAAGTGAAAACCTTCAATTTGATTTTAAGACATAGAGATTGGCCGGATTTTTATGGGAATTTGCCCCACTTTTTTTATGTCTTGATGGAAATCTTTTTGTTTTTGAAGGTGCTTCAGAATAAAAATGCCCTCTATTCACAGATTTAGCCATTTTTTGGGGTGTGAAAATATTGGCCTAACCGGCTGAGATTCAATAAAAAAATCCTTGAAATTTTTTTGGAAATATTGGCTTGGATCAAACTTTTGGCTACTTTTAAGATAAAGTGGGAAAAAGTGGGGCAAAGTGGTAGAATGTGAAATCTGTTTTATTACTTTTGTCTTTACTACAAACTCGTCATTTAAGAGAAGTAAGAGATGTTTAACAGTCAATACGAATGCAAGCTAGATCCTAAGGGGCGTCTGGTGTTGCCCTCCAAGATTAAAGGGGCGATACCGGAGGCGAATGGGACTACTTTGATGCTACGTATGGCCGAAGACAAATGTCTTGCGCTTTATCCGATGGTGGAGTTTAAAAAGCTTGAGAATCAGATCAAAGCCTTGTCCATCAACAATCCGGAACAGCGAATGCTGCAAAGGACATTTTTCATCACAAGTGTGGAAGTGGAACTGGACAATGCCGGTCGATTGCTGATTCCCAAGTTGTACCAGTCCTATGCAGGTTTGGAAAAAGATGTCGTGGTGGTAGGTATGGGTAGTAGAATCGAAATCTGGAATCCGGACAACTATCTCAAGAATATTATCGCTGACCCGGCGGACTTGTCAAGTCTGATGGAAAAATATCTCTCCTGAAGCTATGACTGAGTCTGTTTACCATATACCAGTGATGCTTGCCCAATGCACTGAAGGATTGGCTATTGACCCCAACGGGATCTATGTAGACCTCACCTTTGGTGGAGGAGGGCATTCGAGAGAAATTCTAAAGCATCTCGACAAAGGTCATTTGTATGGATTTGATCAGGATGAGGATGCGATGGCCAATATTCCTGATAGCGAAAATTTCACTTTTGTGCAGGCCAATTTTAGGGATTTGAAAAAATACCTGAGGCTATACGGAGTAAAAAAGGTAGATGGCATTTTGGCGGACTTGGGAATTTCTTCCCATCAGATTGATGAGCCCGGAAGGGGTTTTTCGACCCGGTTTAGTGGGGATTTGGATATGAGGATGAATCAGTCCGGAGTTTTGACTGCCAAGGAGGTTTTGAATACCTACGAAGAGACAAAGCTTCACAAGATTTTTGGAATCTACGGTGAGGTGAAAAATGCCAAAACCCTGGCTCAGGCAATAGTGGCCGAGCGTGCTGCAAAGCCTTTTGAAACAACCGAGGGTTTCACTTCCTTCCTCAAAAAGTTAGCTCCACGAGGAAAGGAATACAAATATTTCGCTCAGGTCTTTCAGGCATTGAGAATAGAAGTAAATGATGAAATCGGAGCATTGGAAGAAATGCTCCTTCAGGCAGTGGAAGTCCTGAAACCAGGTGGAAGATTGGTGGTGATGAGCTATCACAGCTTGGAGGACAGATTGGTAAAAAATCTGATCAACAAGGGGAAGTTTCAGGGAGAGCTTGAAAAAGATTTCTTCGGAAACCCAATCCGTTCCCTGGATCCGGTAAGTAGGGGGGCAATCGTGGCAGATGCCGCAGAGGTGGCTTCCAATCCAAGGGCAAGAAGCGCAAAACTCAGAGTAGCAAGTAAAAGAGAGAAATGAGCCAGAATACTTTTAGGAATAAGCTGAAGTCGGGAAACAAACCCAAATCGGGTGGAGGGAAGTCTATTTTCTCCTGGTTCGAGGAGAAGTTTGATGTGACCAAAATTCTTGGAGAGGGAGTTCCAGTGCAGTTGGTGCCTCCGGTAGGTTTTGTGGCTCTTTTGGCCTTAATCTATATATGGAGTAATCACAGGGCCGAAAACATGGTCCGAAAAATCGAAAAGGCCCAACAGGAGGTAGAAGACCTGCGAGCAGATGTAACTACACTGGAGGCGGAATACATGCTGAGCAGAATGCAGTCTGAATTGGCTAAAAAAGTTGCAGAACAAGGAATCTATGAATTGAATCAACCACCGGTGAAAATCGAGGTAGAATAGTGAATATCAAATCTTCCATAGTGCTCCGTGTCAGGGTTGCATTTATCCTGATTGCGCTGGTTGCAGCAGCGATACCGATCCGTATTGCCATAATCCAGTTCGAGGAAGGGGATAAATGGAAGGCAAAGGCAGAGACTATTAATTTCCAATACAGGGAAGTACCTGCAACCCGGGGAAATATATATGCAGCGGATGGAAGCCTTTTGGCTACCAGCTTGCCATTCTATAGGGTAGCAATAGATCCTACGATTGCTAAGCCTGAAAGATATGAGGCGGGAATCGACTCTCTTTCCAGATTGCTTTCGGGATTTTTCAAGGATAAGTCTGCCACGGCTTACAAGCGCATGATCACAGATGCCCGTAGGGACAATAAGCGCTATTTGGTACTGAACAGAAAGCAGATTGGCTATCAGGCCATGCAGGAAATGTCCAAATGGCCCATTTTCCGTGGAGGAAGATTAGGGGGAGGAGTACTGTTTGAAAAAGTAGAAAAGCGCTACAGACCATTCAATTCCCTGGCAAGCCGTACGGTTGGCTTTTTGAATGAGGATGAATATGGAGCAGGAATCGAGTACAGCTTCAACGAGTTTCTGAAAGGGCAGGACGGCAAAGCTCTTTTCCAGCGATTGGCGGGGGGGAGTTGGAAACCGGTATTTGACGCTGAAGATGTCAAGCCGGAAGACGGTTACGATGTGGTGACCACCTTGGATGTAAATATTCAGGATGTCGCGGAAACTGCCCTGCTTCGCCAGTTGATAGACAGAAACGCTGATTTCGGTTCGGTGATCGTCATGGAGGTAAAAACCGGGCAGATCAAAGCCATTGCCAATCTCCAGAAAAACAAAAGTGGAAACACTTATGGGGAAAACTACAATTACGCCATCGGTGATCAGGGCAATACAGAACCTGGGTCCACTTTCAAATTGCTTTCCATGCTGGCGCTTTTGGAAGAGAATAAGGTGAGCTTGAACGATCAAGTGGAAACCGGAAATGGAGCTTTTAGATTTCATGACCGGATTATGAGAGACGCCAAGAATGGGGGTTATGGCACCATCACTGTTCAGGAGGCATTTGAAAAATCCTCCAACGTAGCAATCTCCAAATTGGTGGAAGAAAATTTCGGTGCTAGTCCATCCAAGTTCATGGCTTATGTAGAAAAAGCAGGTCTTTCCAAGCCTTTTGGGTTCCAACTGGCAGGGGAGGGAAAGCCATATTTCAAAAAGCCCGGTGAGAAAAACTGGTATGGGACATCTCTCCCATGGATTTCCATTGGCTATGAAATCAAACTCAATCCATTGCACACGTTGGCTTTGTACAATGCCGTGGCAAATGATGGGAAAATGGTAAAACCTCACATCATTCAAGCGATTGTGAAGGGGAATGAAATTCATCAGCGATTTGAAACCGAGGTCATCAAGAGTAGCATTGCCTCCGACAAAACCATTGAGCAGCTTCAGAAATTGCTCGAAGGGGTGGTGGAAAATGGAACTGCCAAAAATATTGCAAATGCAGATTACAAAATCGCCGGAAAAACTGGTACTGCACAAAAGCTAATTGATGGCAGGTATACCCAAAAGTATTACACCAGTTTTGCAGGCTACTTCCCTGCAGATCGTCCTAAGTATTCCATGATAGTGGTCATTGACAACCCAAGCGGCTTTGCTGCTTATGGGGGAGATGTGTCAGCCCCGGTTTTCAAAGAGATCGCAGACCGTATTTATGCATTGGATATCGAATTGAATCCAAGTAATCAGTCACAGATTTTGAAGGCTGAGGCCTCCAAATCTTCTCTTCCCTATGTCAAGGCCGGGAAGGCAGAAGATATCCATTTGATATTGGAAAAGTTGGGTGTAAAAGCCAGTCCGTCCCAATCCGAAGAGTGGGTAAAAGTGTTGGCCAATGAAAGCAGTGTACAACTTCATGGAAATGATACTGACAAAGCGGTGGTGCCGGACGTGTCTGGTTTGCCCCTCAGGGATGCATTGTTCATCCTGGAGAATAAAGGAATCAAAGTGAATTACAGCGGAAAAGGTCTGGTTCGGCAGCAGTCCATCAATCCAGGGACAAACCTTTCCCCAAATACAGTGATCAATCTGGTACTAGGATAAATGAAAGTGCTCAAGGACATATTATATAAGGTATCACTTACTTCTACCACCGGAGATATGGAGGTAGGCTTGAAGGATATTGTTTTTGATAGCAGAAAGGTGCAGGGGGGAAGTGTCTTTGTAGCCATTTCTGGTACCCAGGTAGATGGTCATGAATACATCGAGTCAGCCATTAATAAAGGTGCTGTTGCAATCGTAGCTGAGCGTTTACCGGAAAACTTCCAAGAAGGAGTCACTTATGTACAGGTGGTGGATTCGGCCAAAGCCTTGGGAATCATGGCTGCAAACTTTTATGGAAATCCATCTCATCATATCAAAGTAGTAGCTGTCACTGGAACCAATGGAAAAACCACCACGGTCACTTTGTTGCATCAGCTATTTCAGGCCATGGGCTATAGTGTAGGGTTGCTTTCAACTGTTGAGAATAAAATCAACGAGGAAGTAATTCCTGCTACTCATACCACTCCGGACGCTGTGAGTGTTCAGGCATTGCTCAGAAAAATGGTGGATACGGGTTGTACCCATTGTTTCATGGAGGCAAGCTCCCATGCCATTGTGCAAGAGAGAATTGCCGGATTGAAGCTTTCCGGTGCAGTGTTTACCAATATTACCCACGATCATTTGGATTATCATCAGACTTTTGATTTGTACATCAAGGCCAAGAAAAAATTGTTTGATGAGCTTCCAAAAGATGCGTTTGCCTTGGTTAATGCAGATGATAAGCGTGGGTCGGTCATGTTGCAAAACTGTCCTGCTACCCATCAGACCTATGCTTTGAAGTCTCCAGCTGATTTCAAGGCAAGGATTATATCCAATACCCTGGAAGGTCTGGAATTGGATATTAATTCCAAGCAGATCTGGTTCCGAATGATCGGTGCTTTTAATGCCTACAATTTGTTGGCGGTTTTGGGTACGGCTGTACTCCTGGGAGAAGATGAGGATGAAGTATTGAGAGAGTTGTCCGGAATCAAAGGAGCCAAGGGGAGATTCGACCGGATTTTTGTGGGAGGAATAACTGCAATCGTAGATTATGCCCATACACCCGATGCATTGGACAATGTGCTTAAAACCATCAATGGGGTTCGCACCGGAGGAGAGCAATTGATCACAGTGGTAGGCTGTGGTGGAAACAGAGACAAAACCAAACGTCCCGTGATGGCTAAAATCGCGGTTCAGGAAAGTGACAAAGCTATCCTCACCTCTGATAACCCAAGGTTTGAAGATCCTATGGAAATCCTGAAGGATATGCAGGCTGGTGTAGGTGCATCAGAAATTAGAAAGACATTGACGATTGTGGATAGAAGAGAGGCGATCAAGACTGCCTGCATGCTTTCACAAAAAGGAGACATCATTCTTATAGCAGGAAAGGGGCATGAGGATTACCAGGAGATCCAAGGAGTAAAGCATCATTTTGATGATGCAGAAGTAGTAACAGAATTATTAACCCAATTGACAGGAAACTGATATGCTATACCCCATTTTTGATTATTTAGATCAGGTTATGGATATGCCGGGAGCTGGTGTTTTCCGCTATATTTCATTCCGTGCGGGGATGGCAGCTGTGCTCTCTTTGATTATTACCATCACATTTGGTCATCGCATAATCAATTGGATCAGAAACCGTCAGATTGGTGAAACTGTCCGTGATCTGGGGCTGGAAGGGCAATCCCAAAAGAAAGGAACCCCAACCATGGGTGGGCTGATGATCATTGCTGCTATCCTGGTCCCGACACTCCTTTTTGCAAACCTGAATAACATCTACATCATCCTTTTGCTGGTCTCTACAGTTTGGCTTGGGGGGATCGGTTTTTTGGATGACTACATCAAAGTATTCAGGAAGAACAAAGAAGGGCTGGCGGGTCGCTTCAAGATCATTGGCCAGATTGGAATAGGCATAATCGTAGGTGCTACACTTTATTTCCACGAAGACGTGGTGATCCGCGAATTCCAAAACCCGGTTTCCATAGAGGAAGGAGTGATTGAAACTCCGGCATACCAGGATGTGAAGGTGGCAAAAACGACGATCCCCTTTGTAAAAAACAATGAGCTCAATTATGAGCATATCCTGGGATTTTTGGGAGAAGCAGTTACGCCTATTCTATACATTCTGGTGGTCATTTTCATCATCACTGCAGTGTCCAATGGAGCCAATATTACAGATGGGATTGACGGACTGGCGGCAGGAACTTCGGCCATCATTGGTTTGACCATTGCCATTTTTGCCTACCTGAGCGGCAATGCCATTTTCTCTCAATATCTGAACATCATGTACATCCCCAATTCTGGGGAGCTGGTGATTTTCGCTTCGGCATTCATTGGAGCCTGTGTGGGATTTCTATGGTACAATGCCTACCCGGCCCAGGTTTTCATGGGAGATACTGGAAGTTTGATGTTGGGCGGAGTAATCGCTGTATTGGCGCTGACCCTTCGAAAGGAGCTTTTGATTCCGATCATGTGTGGGATTTTCGTAGTGGAAAATCTAAGTGTCATGATGCAGGTCAGCTACTTCAAATACACCAAAAAGAAATACGGAGAGGGTAGACGGATTTTCCTGATGTCCCCTTTGCACCATCATTACCAAAAGAAAAATATCCCAGAGGCTAAAATCGTAACCCGGTTTTGGATAGTAGGGATTCTTTTGGCAGTCATCACTCTTGCCACACTGAAACTGAGATAATTCAAATGAAAAACATAGCCATACTAGGAGCAGGAGAGTCTGGATTGGGAGCAGCAATGCTTGCCAAGAAGGCTGGCTATGCCATTTTCGTTTCAGATGCCGGAAAAATCCAGGATGCAAGAAAGGAAAAACTCCAGGATATGGGGATTCCTTTTGAAGAAGGAGTGCATACCCAAAAACGGATTCTGAGTGCTGACTATATAATCAAAAGTCCTGGGATTCCTGAAAGTTCCGAGATCGTCAAAATGGCATCAAAAGAAGGGATTCCGGTCATTGATGAACTTGAATTCGCGGCTATGTTCAGTAATGGAAAAGTGGTAGCCATTACCGGAACCAACGGCAAAACCACTACTACTTTGTTGACCTACCATCTGATGAAAAACGCAGGGTTGGATGTGGGGCTTGCCGGAAATGTAGGACAGAGTTGGGCTGCACAGTTGACAGAAGGAGATCACGATTGGTGGGTTATTGAGTGCAGTAGTTTTCAAATAGACGGGTTGCTGAGCTTTCGACCCACTATTGCGATGATTACCAATATCACTCCGGATCACTTGGACCGCTATGGTTACAAAATTGAGAATTACATCAATTCCAAGATGTCCTTGTTCAAAAACATGACTTCCAAAGGTCAGGCGATTTACTATGCTGAGGATCCCTTGACTTTGCAAGGTTTGAAAGGTAGGAAAATCAGGGCCACACAATACAAGATTTCTCTGAAATCTGCATCAGATAGGGGGGGATTTGAAAATGGTGAAATGTTGGTAGTTCATGCAGGTGATAAGACCGTCGAAATACAGAAGGAGGCTTTGCCCCTTCCAGGGACCCATAATGTACTTAACTCCCTATTTGCGGCCACCGCTGCTGTTCTGGCAGGAGTCAGTCAGGAACAATTAATTGAGGGATTTAAGTCCTTTAAAAATGCTCCGCACCGCTTGGAGCTGATCCGGGAAGTATCAGGTGTAAAGTTTGTCAATGACAGCAAAGGGACGAATGTGGAGGCCACCTTTTATGCATTGGGAAGTTTTGATGGCCCACTGATCTGGATAGCAGGAGGTGTGGATAAAGGTAACGATTACAGTGTCCTCACCCCTTTGGTTAGAGAAAAGGTAAAGACACTGATCTGCTTGGGTAAAGACAATGAAAAATTAAAGAAGGCTTTTGGAGCAAATGTTCCAGAGCTAAAGGAAACCCAAGACATAGCGGAAGCAGTCAAATGGGGGCTTGAAGTTGGAAAGCCCGGGGACGTAGTGCTTTTGTCTCCTGCCTGTGCAAGCTTCGATTTGTTTAAGAATTACGAAGATCGTGGTAACCAGTTTAGGGCTGCGGTTGAAAATCTGAAATCCCATATCAACGCATGAACCAGTTTAAGACATGGATAGATGAGCATTTCAAGGGTGACCCGATTATTTGGGGCATCGTGATATTGCTTTCCCTTTTCAGTATTCTGGTGGTTTATTCGGCCACGGGGTCCTTGGCATACAAATATGCCGGAGGGAATACGGAATTGTATCTTTTCAGACACGCCACATTGGTATTTGTTTCCCTGACGGTAATGTGGCTTGCTCATAAGGTTCCTTATCGCAGCTATGCATTATACGCACGCCTTGCGATGTATCTATCCATGCCATTGTTGCTGATCACCTATCTCTTTGGATCCAATATCAATGAGGCCAACCGATGGTTGACTATTCCGGTGATCAATCAGGCTTTCCAGCCTTCCGATTTGGCGAAACTGGCTTTGATTTCTGCCTTGGCAGCCATGTTGGCAAAACGCCAGAACAACATCAAGGATTTTAAAAACACCTTCCTCCCCATCATCATTGCCATTGGAATTATCTGTTTGCTCATCGCCTTGGCCAATATGTCTACGGCAATTCTTCTATTGAGTACTTGTTTGCTCATCATGTTTATCGGAAGGGTACCGATGAAATATTTGGTCATGGTGGTCATGGTTGGAGTTTTGGGTTTGACTTCAGCGGTTTTCCTTGGACAGAGGGGAGAGACATTTGTTTCTAGAATTGAAGCCTTTATGGATAAGGATGACGTGCCCTTTCAGGCGGAACAATCCTATATCGCGATTGCAACCGGAGGTGTTACCGGAAAAGGTCCTGGTAACTCCGAGCAGCGGAATTCGCTCCCACACCCGTATTCGGATTTCATCTTTGCCATCATTATCGAGGAATATGGAATGATTGGAGGAATAGCGGTGCTGTTCCTGTATTTGGCATTGCTTTACAGGGGTATGAGGATTGTCGCCAATTCAAACAAGGCATTTGGAGGCCTGCTCTCGGCCGGACTTAGTTTTGCCTTGGTCATACAGGCTTTGGTCAATATGGCCGTTGCGGTTGGTCTGGGTCCAATCACAGGATTGCCTTTACCGCTTCTGAGTATGGGAGGGACATCCCTGGTATTTACCGGGATTGCCTTGGGAATTATCCTCAGTGTAAGCAGGGGAGACCATCAGGATGAAATGCAGGCTGGTTCAGCCATGGCCAATAAACCAAAACTTAAAACTGCTTAAGCTATCGCAAAGAAAGAGACATATCGCCTGTTGATCAGCGGAGGAGGAACCGGAGGACATATCTACCCGGCAATCGCGATTGCCAATGCCTGGATGGAGCATCATCCGGACAGCGAGATTCTCTTTGTGGGTGCTTTGGGCAAAATGGAAATGCAGAAAATCCCGGAAGCAGGATACCAGATTGTAGGTCTGCCTGTGGCAGGACTTCAACGGAGCCTCAGTCCGGCAAATCTTAGCTTCCCATTCAAATTGCTCAAAAGCTTGAAAAAGGCTTTCGGTATTGTGAAAGACTTTAAGCCCCATGTCGTGGTAGGTGTAGGAGGCTATGCCAGTGGGCCTGTCTTGTATGCGGCTCAGCGAAAAGGAATACCAACTCTGGTGCAGGAGCAAAATTCCTATGCCGGATTGACTAATAAAATTCTAGCCAAAGGAGCTAAGAAAATATGTGTTGCCTATCCTGATATGGACAGATTTTTCCCGGCTGAAAAAATAGCCTACACCGGAAATCCGGTTCGGAAAGACATCCTGAATCTGGAAGGAAAAAGGGAAAAGGCCCTGGAATATTTTGGACTGGATCCTGATAGAAAAACCGTATTGGTTTTGGGAGGCTCTCTAGGAGCGAGAACCTTAAATCAAGCGGTTTTGAAGGATATGGAAAGTTTTGACAAAGAAGGCTACCAGGTGCTTTGGCAGTGCGGGAAATTTTACTTCAAGGCAATGTTGGAAGCAACTGAGTCTGCTGGGTTGAAGCATATCCATTTAAGGGAATTTATCCGAGAAATGGATTTGGCCTATGCAGCAGCAGATGTGATTGTTTCCAGAGCAGGGGCCTTGTCTGTGTCTGAACTTTCACTGGTAGGAAAACCGGTGATTTTCGTTCCCTCTCCCAATGTCGCAGAGGATCACCAGACAAAAAATGCCGAGGCTTTTGTAAGCCACAATGCAGCTTGGATGCTTTCGGATTCCGAAGCTGTAGGGCAATTAAAAAACAGAACCGATGAGTTGCTTTCTGATTCAGAAACGGCGACTTCTTTGGGAGAGAATATAAGAAAACTGGCAAAGCCGGAGGCGGCTGAAGCCATCATAAATGAATTAGAAAAGCTGATAGCATGAGCTTGGCAGGTGTAAAATATGTGTATTTCCTTGGAATCGGGGGTATTGGCATGAGTGCCTTGGCCCGCTGGTTCCGTCATGAGGGATATTTTATTGCCGGGTATGACCGTACGCCTTCTGTGCTGACCGATCAACTTTCCTCTGAGGGGATGAAAATCAGTTTTGAGGATAAGATTGCTACAATTCCAAGCCAAATTTTGGATCATCAATCCAATACACTGGTCGTTTGGACTCCTGCAATTCCTAAGGATTCCGAACTGCTGAATTTCTTTGTTGAAAACCACTTTAATCTCAAAAAGCGCTCAGAGGTACTGGGTATGCTTACTGAGTCACATTATACCATTGCAGTGGCAGGAACTCACGGTAAGACCACCACATCTTCCATGATAGCCCATTTGTTTAAGTCTGCAGGTAAGCCAGTGACTGCATTCTTGGGGGGGATTACTCAAAACTATCAAAGCAATCTCATCCTAAGCAATAAGAAATCCAAGGAAGCAGTAGTGGTGGTGGAAGCGGATGAGTTTGACCGCTCATTCCTGAGACTACACCCGAATGAAGCCGTAGTGACTAGTGCTGATCCTGACCATTTGGATATATATGGTGATGAGAGCACCATTTTGGATGGTTTCAGAGAATTCATCCATCTCCTTGACAAGAAAGGATATTTGTATATCCAGGAGAATGCCTCCTTTAGGCTCGGGGAAGAAAGCCTACCAAAGTCCCGTGTGAAACATTACGGGCTGAGATCCAGTGGAATTCATGCAGAAAATATACAAGCCAAACCAGGTTCATTTGTTTTTGACTACCTGGATGGAAAAAAAGTAATCAAAGGGCTCGAGTTATTTATTCCGGGATTTCATAATGTGGAAAATGCGCTTGCTGCAATCGCAATAGCCTTGGATCATCAAATCTCCGAAGATCAAATTCGTATTGGAATTAGCTCCTTCAGAGGGGTGAAAAGACGGTTTGAAATACATATTAATGAGAGAGGAAGGGTTTTCATAGATGATTATGCCCACCATCCCGAAGAGATCAGGGCTTGTTTGAGTTCGATAAGAGCTATGTTCCCCGGGAAGAAATTGACGGTGGTTTTTCAGCCTCATTTGTTTTCTAGAACCCGTGATTTTGCTACAGGATTTTCGGAAAGCCTGTCCCTGGCAGATGAAGTGGTATTGTTGGATATCTATCCTGCCCGAGAACTTCCAATTCCGGGAGTGAACGCAGCGATGCTGATGGAGGATATCAAGGTTTCTGAAAAAGTTCTTGAATCGAAAGAAGGATTAATGGACTATTTGGAAAAATCATCTCCAGAAGTCCTGGTGACTTTGGGGGCAGGGGATATTGATCGATTGGTTCCAGGGATAGCTGATTGGATGCGTAGTCAACTAAACTCAGAAGCAGTATGAAAAAGGCAAGGTTGAAAAAATCAATGGCTTTTCTCCTGCTTTCCGCCATTCTGGTAGGATTCATTGGCTTTGTTGAAAAGCAGAGTTTGTACAAGACCTACCAGGGAACACAGATTTCGATCAAAGGGGTAAGTGGCGTCTATTTTGTCGAGGAAGAGGAGATTGAACAGATCATCAAAAGTGCCTTTCCATCTCTTAAGGTAGGATTGATGTTGGAAGAAGTTCCGCTTAAAGAACTTGAAAGGCGAATCGCTGGTCATCCATTTGTCAAGTCTGCAGAGGTAACCCTCGGCCAGAAAGGAATACTGAATGTTAGTATTCAGCAATACCAGCCAATTGCAAGGATCGCAAGGCCTTATGCTTCGGATGGTTACATCACCACTGAAGGTAAGGTGATTCCTACCTCTCCTTCTTACACGAGTCGGGTTTTGATACTGGAAGGGAAACTGGCTGAGCGCATGATTGAGAAAGGAAATGTGGAAGTCGAAATGCCAGAGGTGATGGAATTGATCAAATACATCACGGAGGATGATTTCTGGAATGCCCAGATCACGGAAGTGGAACTCAACTCAACCACAGATATTCGACTACACCAACAAGTAGGGCGACAGGTGATTGAGTTTGGAGATGCGTTGGATCTGGAGGACAAGTTTGAGAGAATTCAGATTTTCTATAAGGAAATATTGCCCCGGAAAGGCTGGGATGCCTACAAAAGGGTAAGCGTAAAATTTAAGGATCAAATTGTTTGTGAATAAAAGCTTGGGTATGGAAAACGAAAAACTAATAGTAGGACTTGACATCGGAACAACGAAGATTTGTGCCATTGTAGGTCGGAAAAATGAGTACGGAAAACTCGAGGTCCTTGGGATGGGTAAGGCTGTCTCTGACGGAGTAGACCGTGGTGTCGTAACCAATATTGACAAGACGGTACATGCCATCCAAAAAGCAGTCGATGAAGCATCTGAAATGGCAGATGTGGAAATCGGTGAGGTGATTGTAGGCATTGCCGGTCAGCATATTCAAAGCAAAATCCAAAGTGGAAGCATCATGCGTCCACCTACTGAGGATGAGATTACAGTGGAAGATGTCCGTAGGCTTTCTTCAGAAATGGAGAACATCTTGGTGCCTCCGGGCAACCGCATCATTCACGTAATGCCTCAGGCCTATACGGTGGATTATGAAGGGGGAATCAAGGATCCTGTGGGAATGTCCGGTTCACGCCTGGAAGCTGATTTTCACATCATCACTGCCCAAACCACCGCTATCAATAATATCAACCGCTGTGTACGCAGGGCGGAGCTCACTTCCCAGCAATTGATCCTAGAACCTCTTGCGAGTTCACTTTCTGTATTGAGTGAAGAGGAAAAAGAAGCAGGCGTTTGTTTGGTTGATATCGGAGGGGGAACCACCGATGTGGCCATTTTCTACGAAAATATCATCCGTCATACCGCTGTGATTCCTCTTGGAGGAAATATCATCACCAAAGACATCAAAGAAGGATGTATGGTGATGCAAAATCAGGCAGAGCTTTTGAAAACCCGATTCGGAAAAGCTATCGCCGAAGAAGCGAATCCAAATGAAATTGTGTCTATTCCCGGTTTGAGAAACCGTCCTCCAAAGGAGATTTCCATCCGTAATCTGGCCTCCATCATTCAAGCTAGAATGGAGGAGATCATCGAGATCGTTCAAAACGAAATTATGCAGAGTGGGCATTATAAAAAGCTTGCCGCAGGAATTGTGATTACAGGGGGAGGCGCTCAGTTGCAGTTTGTAAGTCAATTGTTCGAATACTTAACAGGCTTGGATACCCGAATAGGGTATCCAAATGAGCACCTCGGAAAATCGGTAGTGGAGGACGTGAAAAGCCCCATGTATGCTACCTCCGTTGGTCTTGTATTGGCAGGATTCAAGGCTTTGGATGATCGGGAGGAAGGCTATAAGAAACGTGTGGCAAATGCAGGAAATGGAACTGCAGCCAAACGCGAACGAAAGGAATTTAATCCAAAAGATATATTCCGAGAAATCGGGGATAAGCTCAAAAAGATTATCCACGAGGATATAGGAGAAGACAATTATTACTAGGGCTTATGATTGGGGGGAGATAAATGGCCTTGCTGTTTATTTCCCTTTTATACCCTGCTTTTAACAAAAACCTGAAAACTAATTCACCAAATAAATAAATATGTCAGATAACATGAAAGATTACAGATTTGATCTTCCAAAGAATCAAAAGTCGATTATCAAGGTAATTGGCGTTGGTGGTGGTGGTTCTAATGCCGTCAACCACATGTTCAGCCAAGGGATCAAGGATGTGGAATTTGTGGTAGTCAACACAGATGCACAGGCTTTGAAATCAAGCCCGGTTCCTTTGAGACTTCAGCTCGGGGCCAACCTGACCGAAGGTTTAGGTGCCGGTGCCAATCCGGAACAAGGCAGAAATGCCGCCTTGGAATCTCAGGATGAAATCCGCGAGTTATTAGCGGATAATACCAAGATGGTGTTCATTACCGCAGGAATGGGTGGAGGTACCGGTACCGGTGCAGCTCCTATTATTGCTAAAATCGCCAAAGAGCTCAATATTTTGACCGTAGGTATCGTGACAGCTCCTTTTATGTTTGAGGGGAAAAAGAAAATGACCGTAGCCCAAAACGGAATAGAGTCATTGCGCGAAAACTGCGATACGGTATTGGTGATCCTCAACGACAAATTGAGAGAAATTTATGGCAACTTGGCCATTCGTTCAGCTTTCGGAAAAGCAGATGATATCCTTTCTACTGCTGCCAAATCCATAGCAGAAATCATCACCATCCACCAAGATGTAAACGTTGACTTTGAAGACGTGAAAACCGTGATGAAGGATGCCGGTGCAGCTGTAATGGGTTCGTCTACTCAGGAAGGAGAGGGACGCTCCATCCGTGCTGCAGACGCTGCGATCTCTTCTCCATTGCTCAACAATGTGGACATCAAAGGAGCTCAGAAAATCTTGCTTTCTATCATGTCTGGAGAAGACGAAGAACTCTCAATGGATGAATTGAGTGAAATCACCGAATACATCCAGGAAAAAGCAGGAGACAATGCTGAGGTGATTTTTGGACAGGGTATAGATCCGGAATTGGGCTCTGCTATCCGAGTGACTGTGATTGCTACTGGTTTTGAAATGGACAAACTTGCGGGAGCTTCTGCCCCCTTGCAAAACAACAATACAGTAAGCACTCCAGCTCCCATCCCTGCAGCTCCAGTGACTCAATCCGTTCAGACTGAAGAAGAGCCTGACTCTGTAAAAACTGTCATCAATTTAGATTCTGGAAAAAGCGAGAAAGTAAAGGAAGAGCCGGTAAGCAATGGAACTACTTTCGTGTTCAATACTCCAAATGTTCCGGTAAACAAAGAGGTGAATCCTTCTCCGGCTCCTGAAAAGCCAAGAACTGAGAGCTCATTTACTTTTGACTTTACAAAAAAGCAGGAGGAAAGAATTGAGGCTAAGCCTATCCAGCCTGAAAAAATTGTTCATGACCTGTACGAGGAGGAAGAGAAAAAGGAAAATAACCTTCCAAAAGAATCAGAGCCTGCTGCTCCTGTATATGCCAACGATTACTACGAGCAAATGAAGCAAAAGGCTATTCAGAGAGCTCATGAGCGTTTTGAAAAGCTGAAAGGATCTCGATCTTACAATCCTACTCCTGAGGAATTGAAAGAAAAGCTGGAAGTTCCGGCTTATCTAAGAAAGAATGTGACATTGAACGAACCTGAGCACAGTTCAGAGAACTCCATTAGCAAGTTCAATATCAATGATGATAATGAGATTCTAGGAAATAACAGATTCCTGCATGACAATGTGGACTAAGTCCTAAAAGTCAAGCAGCATGTCTGCCTGGGTTTGCAGCAGTTCCAAATACAACCTGTTGGTGAGCAGGTTATCTGACATATTTTGCTCTATTTTGGCAAGTTTAGGCTTAAGAGCAAGGACATGCATTCCCAGATAGTGGAAAATGTCGGTGAGGTGGCTCAAAGCGATGCCACCCCCGCCAATTCCTGATGAAAGGCCGACTAAAGCGGCCTTTTTGTTTCTAAAAGTATTGGGATAGGTCATCCCGTCAATAAAGGTTTTTAGGATCCCAGGAAAGGAACCGTTGTATTCGGGAACGATAAATACAAACTTTTTGCCCTCGGCAATTTTTCTGTGAAATTCATTGTAGGCCTCATTTTTTCCATTGTTTTCATAAAGGGCCGTTTCTATAAAATCAGCAGGTAACTGCTCCAATTCCAGAATTTCGGATTCAACTTCACGCTCCTTTAAAATCCCCTGATAGATCTGGGCGATTGTTTTTGAAACTGAATTCTTCCGGTTGGTTCCAACGATGATCTTTATCATTTTTAATTTGTTCTGAATGCTATACAAGGAGCGGGGGCTAAAAGTTCGAAGCTGACCCAATATTCCTATATTTGTGCATACCTGTTTTTGATTATGAATTACCTGACTCAAATTTCTGAAGCCACTGATTTTATTAAAAATCTTTATTCCAAACCCATTGAGACCGCCATCATCCTGGGTACTGGTTTGGGCAAACTGGGAGAGCAAATTGAACCGGAACTGGAAATCGATTATTCAGATATTCCTCATTTTCCTGTTTCCACTGTTGAAAGCCATTCTGGAAAACTGATTTTTGGAAATTTGGGAGGGAAAAGTGTCATGGCAATGAAAGGCCGTTTTCATTATTACGAGGGCTACTCCATGAAGCAGGTTACTTTCCCTGTTCGGGTGATGAAAAAACTTGGAGTGAAACGTCTGTTTGTATCCAATGCATCCGGAGGACTAAATCCCGCACAAGAAATCGGGGACGTAATGATCATTAGTGATCACATCAACCTTTTTTCCGAAAATCCACTAAGAGGAATCAATCCGGAGGAGTTTGGTCCGCGATTCCCGGATATGAGCGAAACCTATTCACAGCCCTTGATTCAAAAGGCCCTTGAGATTGGTGAGGAATTGGGATATAAGCTACACACCGGTGTTTATGTGGGAGTTCCCGGTCCCAATCTGGAGACACCAGCAGAATACAAATACCTGAGAATAATCGGTGGGGATGCTGTCGGAATGAGTACGGTTCCAGAAGTGTTGGTTGCACATCAGATGGGGATAGAAGTTTTTGGTATTTCTGCAATCACGGATATAGGAGTGGAGGGAAGAATCAAGAAGGTTAGTATTAAAGACGTGCTGGAGGCAGCAGCAAAGGCTGAGCCTGTGATGGCTCGGGTTATCCGGGAATTGGTAGAAAGGCTCTAATCCTGTGGGAGTTTCTATACATTTTAAACCGATGAAATAAAAGAATGGGGGAGTGTGATTGAATTTTGTATTTTCAAACCAAACATATTTAATCAACAATCAAACCCATTTCCTATGAAGCTTAAAGTCACATTACTTGGCTTATTTCTAGCCTTCTCCCTGATGGGACAGGCATCGGCTCAACAATTTCGCGCCTTGGTTTTTAGCAAAACAGCCGGTTTTCGGCATCAATCTATTCCAGATGGGGTAGTAGCTTTGAAAAAACTGGGTCAAACCCATGTTTTCAATGTCCATACGACTGAAGATGCGAATTTTTTTACTGATGAGAATCTATCCAAATTCGATGTGATAATCCTGATGAGTACCACGGGAACCATTCTCAACGAAGATCAAAAGGCTGCTTTTCAGCGGTTCGTTCAAAGTGGAAAAGGTGTAGTGGGGATCCATTCTGCTACGGATACAGAATACGAATGGCCTTGGTATAATCAGATGATTGGCGCCTACTTCCTGGCTCATCCAAAACAGCAAACTTTGAGACTTGAAGTCAAAGATTCAAATCATCCGTCTACTTGGCATTTGCCAAAAAATTGGCTTTGGACTGATGAATTATATGAATTCAAAGAAATCAATCCGAAAATCAATGTGCTGTTGAATGCCGATGAATCCACCTATCAGGTAGCCAAAGGAAACGGTGAAAACCATCCCATGGCTTGGTATCATGAGTTTGACGGTGGAAGAGTATTTTATACTGCATTGGGCCACGTGGAGGCTGCTTATCAGGATCCGGATTTCTTGAAGCACCTTTATGGCGGGATTTGGTATGCGGCTAAAGGCTATCCTCTGAAGTAAATTTTCTAATGGAAAATGTCATTTTCTGGAACTTCTAGCGCTTGAATGGGTTTCTATCTCAAAAATTGATTGAATCATGCTAAAAGCACAAGCCAGACCAGTTCACCTCTATATGGAGGCCAACCCCAATCCGAATTCGTTGAAATTTGTAGCCAACTTTATGCTGGTGGATGATGGGGTAAGCTTTGACTTTCCAGACGCAGAAAGTGCACAGGCTAGTCAGCTTGCTCAGGAGTTGTTCAATTTCGCAGCGGTTCAGCGCGTGTTTATTGCTTCCAATTTTGTGACTGTGACGAAGTCCGAGGAAGTAGAATGGCCGGAAATACAAACCATCATACGTGACCATATAAAACAATACCTTGAGTCCGGCAAAAAAGCAGTTCAGGTGGTGTTTGACAAGGACCCGCTCTTTGATGAAAATGACTCCGAAATCGTAAAAAAAATCAAAGGAATCCTGGATGAGTATATCAGACCTGCAGTGGAACAAGACGGCGGGGCAATTGTATTCCACTCCTTTCAGGATGGTGTGGTGAAGGTCTTGCTTCAGGGCTCATGCTCTGGTTGCCCTTCCAGTACCATTACCTTGAAAGCTGGGATTCAGAATTTGCTGACCAGAATGCTACCTGAAGTCAAAGAGGTACAAGCAGAAGGTATTTAATCTGTTTTTCATGGGAAAAAGAGACTGGTCCTGGACAATATTGGGTGTATTTGCTCTTTTGCTTCGTTTCCTGGCAGTTCAATTTCCTGAAGCCACAGATGAAATTTATTCAAGAACTTTCTTTCCGGGAATCCGGAATGTGATAGATATGACACTGGGGAAGTTGCCTTTTCCCAGTGTTTATCTTTTTATACTGGCAGTGTTTCTGATTTTAGGCCGCTTTTTTCTTCAGTGGAATAAAAAGTCCGGGGCAAAATCAAAACTGGTTTTTTCTGTTCGATCCCTTTTGAACTGGGCCGGTGCTTTGGTTTTCTTCTTTTTGATGCTTTGGGGCTATAATTACCAGCGGACTTCTATTATCAAACAGTTAGGCTTGAAACCGCAATCTCTGGAACTTGAGGAAATCAAGGAAGAGCTATCAATTACCCATAGGCTTGCAAGGCAGTTTAGAAGTCAGATTAGTGCGGATTCCAGTGCCATTCTAGATGTTTTGTCCTATGGGCAATTGGAAGAACTGGTGCGACAAAATATGGGTGAAAACCTGGATCTATTGGGATTGAACTTTACCGGAAAGCCAAGAACCAAGCTCTTTCCCCCTCCGGGATTTATGAGGAGAATGGGGATTCTTGGTATTTATTTTCCCTTTACCGGAGAAAGCTATATAGATCCGACACTGCATGTTTTAGAACAGCCTTTTACAATAGCTCATGAAATGGCCCACAGTTACGGTATTACCAATGAAGGGGAAGCAAATTTCATTGCATGGGTAATTTGTACGAATTCCACTGACCCCTTGTTGAAATATTCAGGGCATTTGAGATTGTTGTTGTATCAGATTCGCGATTTTTCAACTATGGCTCCGGAGGAATTTAAAGAATGGCTAAAAGCTCTGGACCCGGGGATCCGCAACGACATAGTCTCCATACAGGAATTGAATGCTAAATATCCGCCCATTTCTCTGGAGTTGAGCAGAAAGGCAAATGATGTGTTTTTGAAAAGCCAGGGTGTTGCTGCTGGGATCAAAAGCTATCAGCAATTGCCGATGCTTGCATTCGCATGGAGAAAGCGAATGAACTGATTGCCTTAAAGGCTTTGAGAATTACTTCCTGTTGCCTACCCAGACTCCCAAAATCACAGCGGCTATTCCCAGATAATGCCCGAAAAGTAATACTTCTCCGTCCCAAACTCCCCACATGATGGCTACTATTGGTATAAGGTAGGTGACTGAACTCGCAAAAACAGGGCTGGCTGTTTTGACCATCATATTGAAAAGAATCAAAGCAAGGGCGGTGCCCATGATTCCCAGTAAACTTACATAGCCCAAAGCTTTCCACGCTCCATCAACGGTCATTAGCTTGTAGGAGAATTGGGTGCCGGCCATCAAATAGATCAGGGCAACCGGTAAAACCAAAAGCAGGGAAATGGCTGTGATCTCGATAGGTTTCAGTTCTACAAATTTGAATTTGATTAGGTTTAGATTGAAGCCATAACACAAACAGGCTAGGAGTACAAAAAATGCATAGGTGTTGATCTCTGTCAATGCACCCATTCCATTCTCTTTGACAGCCACCAGTACAACTACTCCCGCAAATGCAATTGCCAGTCCCAGCGCATTCCTTCGGGTGATTCGGGACTTCCAGAAAATCGCTCCAACCAAAACCACAAAAAGAGGAGTCAAGGCATTGAGAACTCCGGTTAAAGAGCTACTGAGTTGGGTTTGGGCTTTCGCAAATAGAAAGGCCGGAATAAAACTCCCCAACAAACCCACTAGGATCAGGTTTTTAACCTGTTTCTTATTCACTCTCCTGACTCTTGGAAGAGAAAGAGGTAGAAGAAAGGTCGCTGCAGCCACAATTCTGTAGGCTCCCAATTCCCCCGGAGAAAAAACTGTCAGTCCTCTTTTGATTAAAATAAAGGAGCTTCCCCATACCAAAGCCAAAACGATTAGAAATCCCCAGTTTTTTAAGGTGTTTTCAGATGGATGTGAGCTCATGAAATAAAGGCAGGTTGGATAACTAATTCGCAAAAGAAGCAATTCCCCAGCAAAAAATGGATGAAAAAATAACCTCAGAATTCATTTTCTGAGGTTTGGTCATTTATTGATTTAAAATTCATAATCGGCATAGACTTCCGAGACCTGTTCCATGATTTCCAAAACCTGCTCATAGGTTTCGGCGGTGACCATTTGGGTTCGGAAACTCTTGAAATTTGGCATTCCCCGAAAGTAGTTGGTGTAATGTCTTCTCATTTCCAAAATTCCCAGTTTGTCACCCTTCCACTCCACGGAGAAATCCAGGTGTTTTTTCGCAACCGCAAGTCGCTCATTCAGGTCTGGAGCTAGGAGTTTCTCTCCAGTAGCCAGGTAATGTTTGATTTCGTTGAATATCCAAGGGTAGCCAATCGATGCCCTACCTATCATCATTCCGTCCACATTGTATTTGGCTTTGTATTCAGCAGCTTTTTCAGGGGAGTCAATATCCCCGTTACCAAATACCGGGATTTTCAGGCGGGGATTGTCTTTGACCAGATTGAGATAGCTCCAATCTGCCTCCCCTTTATACATTTGCTGTCGGGTACGTGCATGGATACTGATAGCCTGTATCCCAACATCCTGTAATCTTTCTGCAACTTCTACGATTCGTATGGTGTCATGGCTCCATCCCAGTCGAGTTTTAACGGTAACAGGGATTTTTACGGCTTTGACAATCTCGGCTGTCATGGAGACCATTTTGTCAATGTCCAACAAGATGCCTGCACCGGCTCCTTTACAGGCTACTTTATGCACCGGGCATCCATAATTGATGTCCAAAATATCGGGGCCTGCTTCTTCAGCAATTGCAGCGGCTTCCCGCATGGATTCGATTTCGTTGCCGAAAATCTGAATTCCAATCGGACGCTCATAATCAAAAATATCCAGCTTTTGTACACTCTTGGCCGCGTCGCGGATAAGGCCTTCGGAACTGATAAATTCCGTGTACATGAGATCTGCTCCGTTTTGCTTACATACTGCCCGGAAGGGAGGATCACTGACATCTTCCATGGGGGCCAAAAGCAAGGGGAATTCCCCTAACTCCAACTTTCCTATCTTTACCACTGCAAATTCTAAATTTGGCGTAAATTTAAGCTCAAATATGGAGATTTACGAAACCCACAAAGAAATAGCCAAGAGAAAGAACTGGCTTTTGTCCTTGGTTGTCATTGTTTTAGTTGCTTTTGGCATCCTGATTTTGTTGCAGGGATTGGCTTTAGGCCTAGTGCCAGTGTTGTTCAATCTATCGATGGAAGATATCCTGGGCTTAATGTCTGGAGACTTTTCTGTTCCAAACGGGAGGATGGCCATGCTCTTTATTCAAGGCCTGGGCTCTGGAATTGGCTTCTGGGTGGCAGCTTGGGTGGTGATTCATTGGATAGACAAGGCAAATTTGCATTGGGGTCTTCAACTTTCCCGATTTAAAGCCGACAGGATGGGATTAGTACTCATCATTACTTTCGGAGGAATGCTCTTTAATGCGCTTTTGGTGTATTGGAACGCCCAGCTTTCCCTCCCGGAATCCATGGCAGGGCTTGAGAATTGGATGAAGGAAATGGAAGCCCAGTTGATGGAACTGACCAAGTTCTTGACGGATTTTCAGAGTGTGCCTGAACTGCTGATGGGAATTTTGGTAATCGGGATTTTTGCAGGAGTGGGAGAGGAGATGTTTTTCAGAGGGGTAATTCAGCCCAAAATGCACCTTTACACAGGTTCGGCTCATTGGGGGATTTGGATGACGGCAATCATTTTCTCAGCTATTCACATGCAGTTTTATGGATTTTTGCCCAGGGTGTTTTTAGGAGCGCTGTTTGGCTATCTGTATTTGTACTCAGGAAGTTTACTATACCCAATTTTAGCTCATATTTTCAATAATTCCTTCACGGTACTCTTGGTGTATTTTTCCAATAAGGGAATGGTAGAATTCGATATTGAATCCACAGATACAGTTTCCTATCCTGCTGCGATTTTAGGCTTTTTGGTTCTTATGGGAGGAATCTATTATTTTAAGAAAAAGAATTCCAACGAACATGCAGAACTGGATCAAGGTTTTCGAGAGTAATCAGCAGGTCAGAGCAGAAATAGTTAAAGGGATTCTGGAAGAAAATGAAATACCTGCAGTTGTTCTTAATAAAAAAGAAACGGTGTACCACGTATTCGGTACCTACGAAGTCTTGGTGAATCGGGACCAATTGCTGCAAGCCACCAATCTAATCCAAAATGAGATCAAGTTTTAATATCAATAATTACAGCAATCTCGCCCAAAGGGCAATTACAGCCTCGATTGGAGCGTTGGTGGTGATTTTCTCTTTGATATTTTCGGACTGGACTTATTTTCTGGTTTTTGCCTGCATTCTGGGTTTTGCCCAGATGGAGTTTTACAAATTGTGCGGGTTGGACGGAATGTTGCCTTTGAAAACCTTCGGGACAATTCTGGGACTCCTGATATTCACCATGACTTTTTTGATTGAAAAGGAGCAGTTTCCGCATGAATATCTCTACCTGATTTTCCCGCTGGTTTCCCTGACCTTTTTTATCAAGCTTTACAAGAAGACAGATAAAAAACCATTTACAGGGGTAGCATTCACCTATTTGGGGATTTTCTATGTAGCAGTTCCTTTTTCCCTGATCAATTTGGCAGTGTTCTCTGTGGATCAGGTTTATCACTACGAAATCATTCTCGGTTGCCTGTTGATCTTGTGGGCAAGTGATACGGGGGCTTACTTTGCCGGGACCAAATTCGGGAAGACCAAACTGTTTGAGAGAGTGTCGCCTAAAAAGTCCTGGGAAGGATTTTTGGGAGGTGCTTTTTCTGCTATAGCCGTAGCGTTTTTAGTGGCAAGATATTTTCATGCTATTCAGGACTGGAAATGGCTGGTGATTTCAGGAATCATCATAATTGCAGGTACATATGGAGATTTGATTGAATCTCTGTTTAAGCGCTCCATTGAGATCAAGGACTCCGGAAAAGTATTGCCGGGACACGGGGGATTTATGGATCGTTTTGATGGATTGTTATTATCAGCCCCTTTTATCACTGCTTTTTTGAAAATCTTCTAATTCCCGCCCGGGGAATATGAAAAACTACTTAAGTTTGTATAGCATTTCACTATTCTAATATAACCCAATATGGCTTACATTGAACCGGCTCCAATTAAGGATAAAGAGAATCCGTTGGAGTCAATGATGGAACGTTTCAACATAGCAGCTGAAAAGCTGGGACTTTCCGATGAAGTTTACAACGTGTTGAAAAATCCAGCCAAACAAGTAATTGTTTCCCTGCCCATTACCATGGACGATGGGAAGATCAAGGTTTTTGAAGGGATACGGGTAATTCACTCCAATATCCTTGGACCTGCCAAAGGTGGGATCCGTTTTGCACCTGATGTGCACATTGATGAGGTTAGGGCGCTTGCAGCCTGGATGACCTGGAAATGTGCCGTAGTCGACATCCCTTATGGTGGTGGTAAAGGAGGTGTAAGATGTAATCCCAGGGAGATGTCCAAAGGGGAGATCGAGCGACTGATGAGGGCTTATACAATGGCCATGATTGATGTGTTTGGCCCGGATAAGGATATTCCAGCACCGGATATGGGTACAGGGCCAAGAGAAATGGCCTGGTTGATGGACGAGTACTCCAGAGCACATGGGATGACTGTAAACTCAGTTGTGACCGGAAAGCCCCTGGTTTTGGGTGGTTCCCTGGGTAGAACAGAAGCCACCGGTCGCGGTGTGATGGTTTCTGCCCTGGCGGCGATGCAAAAACTCAAAATCAATCCATTCCAAGCTACCTGTGCAGTTCAGGGCTTCGGAAATGTGGGGTCATGGGCAGCGAGATTGTTAGAGGAGAGAGGTTTGAAGGTCGTAGCAATTTCAGACCATACAGGTGCATTTTTCAATGAAAAAGGAATCAATATCCTTGAAGCTATCGAATTCCGTGATTCCAACGGAGGAACTTTGGAAGGTTTCAAAGGCGGAGATCGCATGGATGATGCGATGGATTTGTTGACCTTGGAAGTGGATGTATTGGTGCCTGCTGCGGTTGAGGATGTGATCACCATCAATAACGTGGATAAGATCAAGGCTAAATTGATCGTTGAGGGAGCCAATGGACCAACTTCAGCAAAGGCTGATGCCATCATCAATGAAAAAGGAATTATGGCTGTGCCGGATATTCTTGCCAATGCGGGCGGTGTAACTGTTTCCTATTTTGAATGGGTACAAAATCGTCTTGGCTATAAGTGGACTGCTGATCGGGTTAACCGAAGATCCGACCGGATTATGAAGGATGCCTTTGACAATGTTTATCTGGCTTCCCAGAAGTATGATGTTCCTATGCGAATCGCGGCATACATTGTTGCCATTGATAAAGTTGCAAAAACCTATACCTTCCGTGGTGGTTTTTAAAAAGTATCAATTCCGATAATAGTTTATCTTTGAGGCGTAGGAAGTACCTACGCCTTTTAGTTTATTTGCTTATGATGACTATTCACAAAGAAGGACGGGTCTTGCTTTTTTGGCTGATGATCCTGTTGGTTGCTGCCAACTATCTTCTATACTATTTTCTCCCGGATCAGCAATTTTGGCTGAATGTAAGTATGCTGGGAAGCATGGTGATCTACTTGTTGATCCTGCAGTTTTTCAGAAATCCAATTATCAAATTGCCCAATGAGCCAGGAGTGGTATTTGCGCCTGCAGATGGCAAGATTGTGGTGATCGAGGAGGCTTTTGAGGATGAATACCTTATGGAAAAGAGAAAACAGGTTTCCATTTTCATGTCTCCTGTAAACGTGCATGTCAACCGTTCACCGATAAAAGGCGTGGTAGAATTTTTTAAATATCATCCTGGGAAGTATCTGGTAGCCTGGCATCCAAAATCCAGCACCGAAAACGAGCGAACCACCATGGTCATAAAAGCTGAGGATGGAACAAAAATTCTAGTAAGACAAATTGCGGGTGCTTTGGCTAGAAGGATTAAGTGGTATGTGAAAGAAGGAGATAGCTTGGAGCAGGGAGGAGAATTCGGCTTTATTAAATTCGGCTCCCGAGTTGATTTGTTTTTGCCGCTTGATGCTGAGATTTTGGTAGGAATGGACCAAAAAACAAAAGGGGCAAGAACTCCGATAGCAAGATTGAAAGCATGATTAGAGAAAGCTCCTGATTGCAGGAGCTTTTTTTATATCCTTTTGTAAAGGCGCTTGACCCAAAGTCCTAATCCCAGTGTACTCAAGAAAAAGATCAGGGAAATCCACTCGAAGGTCCTTCTTTCGGAGACTTTTTGAGCAATGGTCTTGTCCCGATCTGCAAGGGCACGCTTGAGCGTCTGTACGTCTTGTTCCAAATTGAGGGTAATTGTTTTGTAATCCTCTTTTTCCTGTCCGATTACTGCGGATTTGATCTCTCCGCTAAGTTTGATTTCCTCTATGATTTGATTGTCTTTTGAGATAATTCGCTTGAGCCAATCGTTGGTTTCGGACATGTCTTTTTTTGTCCTATTTCCGAAGATTCCTGATTTCTTGCTTTCCGAGTTTTGCCATTGTTCAAAAAGTATTTCTCGTTCATTTACCAATTTTTCCAGCTTGGCGCTTTCTGTTGGTTCGGTTTGAAATAGGATAACAAGTAGGGAAAAGACTAACAGAGGCATAGTTTTGAAATTTGGTCCACTAAAAACAAAACCCAAGCCAACTTGGGCTTGGGTTCGTTTTTATTCTAATGGATAGACTTGCGCGTTTCTCCCAATTTTTATTCTGACCAGGAAGGTTTCCAAGCTCTTGTCATTTCCTTTTTACCGGGAGGTCCGGGAAGGCTTTCTACCTCCAATCCTATGGATTTTAAATCTCTTTTCAATTGTCCCATGGCACAGTAAGTAACAAAAGCTGCTCCGGGATTCATGGAGTCTTCTACCTTTTCCAGTAATTCTTTCCCCCAAAGTTCGGGCTGCTTGCTCGGTGCAAATGCATCAAAAAAAACCACATCCGAAGGGTAAAGTTGAGCATCTTCCAATGTCACCTGGTCTTTTTTGAAATTGAAATATTCGGATACAGGTCCGCCCTCATTCCAGGGAGCTTCATGAAGAGCCTGAAAATACTTGTGATAATGCCAGATGGAATGGTCGTGCTCGATATAGTTGAGTTGAGAATAAATTTCTTTGGAAACAGGGAAGGGTTCTATGCTGTGGTACAAAACCGGGATTTGGTTTTGTTCGGCCCAAACCAAAGTCAACCAGGCATTGAGGCCTGTACCGAACCCAACTTCAAAAACCCGGATGGGGTATCTTCTGGGATTTCTTGCTAGCCAAGAATCCAGTCCATACAACATGAAAACGTGGATGGATTCTCGATATGCTCCATGGAAGCTGTGGTAGGTTTCCTTCAAACCCTCATGATAGAGGGAGTGAGATCCATCCTCGGTAGTGATTATTTTGATCGAATCGCTCATTTTTGATGAATTAAAGCCACACAATAGGCAGAGACTCCTTCTTCTCTTCCTACAAACCCTAACCATTCTGTGGTGGTGGCTTTGATGGAAATCGAAGACTCGGGAATTTCCATTACTTCGGCCAGGCAGGACTTCATGGCAGGGATATGTGGGTTCACCTTCGGGACCTGAAGGCAGATGGTGCTATCGATATTGCCTATTTCATATCCTGCTCCTCTGATTAGCTTCATGACTTCCTTGAGGAGGATTTTGCTGTCGATTCCTTTGTACTTGGGGTCTTTGTCAGAAAAGTGATAGCCTATGTCTCGCATATTGGCCGCTCCAAGTAGGGCGTCACAGATCACGTGAATCAATACATCCGCGTCTGAATGTCCGACTGCACCTTTTTCATGGTCAAGCTTGATCCCGCCAAGCCAAAAATCATAGCCTGCTTGAAGTTGATGTACATCGTACCCAAAACCTATTCTAAATGGATTCATTTATGTTCTGATTGATAGTATAAAACTGATGCTTGCTCTTCTATTAAATATTCTTTTGCTCTTTCCATAATTTCGTCGGAAGTGAGAGCTGATTTGATTTCAAATTCCTGCCAATACAAGTCTGGATGTCCTAAATTGGCATAAAAGGCAAGATTCATCACCCGATTGATCAATTGGATTGATTCATAGGTTTTCATTGCTTCTCCTTGATTCTTGATTTTTTGGAGGGCCTTTTCCGGAATTCCATTGTTTAGAAAATCTCCGATTATCTCATCCAGTGCCTGTTCTGCCTCTTTTGCAGATACTCCTTGTTCCATTTTTCCCGAGAATATCAATAATCCCGGATCCAATGAACCCAATACATAAGCTCCTGCCGAGGCGAAAAGTTTTCCGTTTTTGATCAGCCTTTGTTCCAAGATGGAGGATTTGCCAAATCCCAGATAATCAGTGATCAAGTCTGCTTCCAGATACCCCTTTTCGGATTTCCCGGGCATTTTGAATGCTTTATAGAGAGCATCTGTTGGAACAGCGTAATTGACTTCTCGGGTTCTTTTCGATTGTTGTTCAGGTTCTTTTTGGGAAGAGTGGGAGCGGATAGCCGCTGCGGGGATTGGGCCAAACCATTTATTGGCCAATTGTTTCACCTCCTCTGTATTTACAGCTCCCCCGATGACTAGAATTGCATTGTTGGGGGCATAATTCCTTTTGTAAAAATCCCAGACATCATCTTGAGTGTATTCTTCGATATCGGAGGTTCTTTGTCCAATAGTTGGCCAACGGTAGGAATGTTCCAAAAAGGCCATGTCCCGCATATGGTGCCATACATCACCATAGGGTTGATTGAGATAGCGTTGTTTGTATTCTTCCAAAACTACTTTTCTCTGGGTCTCTATTGTCTTTTCTGTAAGTGTCAATTGTAGCATCCTGTCAGATTCCAGCCAAAAGGCAGTTTCTAAGTTTGATGCCGGCAAGGTCATGTAGTAATTGGTGATATCCGGGCTGGTGAAGGCATTGCAGCTTCCTCCAACCCGTTCCAGTGCCCTGTCAAAAACAGGCACATTGGCGGAACTTCCAAACATCAGGTGTTCAAAAAAATGGGCAAGCCCGGTTTTACCGGCTACTTCATTTCGGGATCCGACTTTATAGAGTAAGTTGAAAACAGCAATCTTGCTGTTATGGTCCGGGTGGATGATGACTTCCAGCCCGTTGTCTAGGAAAAATCTTTCGTATTGGAGCATAATGATCAGGAAGGCAAATCTAAGGCTTTTAGATTTTTCAATCCTTTACTGAAAAAGCCAATTGGTTAAAAATTGTTCCATTTTTCCATACAACTGACGGAAACTTTTCCCCGTTGGTAGAAGAAGTCTCTAATTTTGATAAAAAAACTGAACTTTGACTACCTTGCAGTAGTTTGAACCCGAAAGATTTATTCCCTTTATTTCATGAAAAAGCATTGTATTGATCTTAGACAAACAGGCCAGTTTTCATCATTTTTTTTAGACTATATAGAAGGGAAAGATGCGCTAAGACCATTTTATTCACACTTGCCCAAGCTGGAAAGCTTTAGAGATGCAATTGCTGCCAAGTCTTTTTCGAGCCAAGCAAGAGAGGTGTTGGTTGAGTCTCTCCTCCGGCAATATGAAGGGATGGAACTTTCACCGAAAGCTCAGTCTAATCTTGAATCGCTGGATGCAGCCAATACCTTTACGGTAACGACTGGACATCAGCTCAACCTGTTTACAGGTCCGCTTTATTTCATCTATAAAATCGTTTCTACAATCAAGCTTGCTTCTGCTCTAAAGGAAGCTTATCCGGAATATAATTTTGTTCCGGTGTATTGGATGGCAAGTGAGGATCATGATTTTGATGAGATCAATTATTTCAAGCTTGACGGAAAAAAATTCCAGTGGACTTCTCAACAAACTGGTGCGGTAGGGGATTTTGATCTTGATCAGGGCTTCAAGGATTTTCTAAAGACGGTTCCCTTTGCCCATGAAGTTTTCAAGAAAGCATATTCTTCATCGGGAAAACTTTCGGAGGCAGTGCGCAAGTACGTTGACGGACTATTTGGAGAGGAAGGCCTAGTAATAATTGACGGCAATGATTCTGCCTTAAAGGCCCAGTTTTCTAAGGTAATGTTGGAGGATTTGTTTGTCCACAGTCCTTTTGTGGAAGCGACTGTAAAGACAGAGGCATTGGAGTCTTTAGGCTATTCAGGTCAGATTTTTCCTAGGGAAATCAATTTCTTTTATCTGGACAAGGGAGTTCGGGAGCGAATTGAACAGCATGGGGATAGATATGTGGTATTAAATACCGAATTGAGTTTTTCATCTGAGGAGATCAAGGATAAAATCAGAACCAATCCTGAGCAGTTCAGTCCCAATGTGGTATTAAGACCTTTGTACCAGGAAATGATTCTTCCTAATCTCGCGTATTTGGGCGGACCTGCCGAGGTGGTGTATTGGTTACAATTGAAGGGAGTTTTTGATCATTTTCAAGTACCGTTCCCGGTTTTGCTCCCCAGAAACTTTGCATTGGTACTATCCGGAGAAATGCAGCGTAAAATTGAAAAGATGGGATGGGGTCCGGCTGATTTGTTTCAGAATTTTAAAGTTTGGGCTCGGGAGTTTGTGGAAGCAAATGCCAAGCTTGATATAAGCCTTGAGAAGGAAAGAATTGAGATTGTGGAAATTTTTGATAAAAAAGGAGAAGAAGCTGCTGATTTGGAGAAGAGTCTCATGAATTCCTTTGAAGCCGCCAAAATCAGATCTCTCAAAATCCTTGATCAAATGAGCAGAAAGCTCAGGAAAGCGGAAGAAAGGAGACAATACATCCAATTAGAGCGGGTTTCTGCTATCGAGGATTATCTCAAGCCAGGAGGTAGTCCACAAGAAAGAGTAGTAAATATGATGCAGTTTTATCTAGCAAACCCGAATTTCATCCATGATTTGATGGAGGTTTTTGATCCTTTGGACTTTAGGATGATGGTATTGGAAGAATGAGTAGTGAAAAGGAGCTTTTAAGAAAGGAATACAAGCAAAGAAGAAAAGAGCTTTCACGAGAGGAATTGGAAAGACTTTCTTTGAAGGTTTTTTCCAAAGTGGAAGCTTGGCTTGCTACACATGATACCTATAGGCATTTCCATTTGTTTTTTCCAATACAAAAACAAAAAGAGCTCAATACCTACCCCATTCTTGAATTACTGCAAAGAGAGGATAAAACGGTATACACTTCACGTGTAATACCGGGAAAGGCGATGCTTGAGACATTGGTTCTTCCTGCTCATCCTGAATTTGAAGAAGATGATTGGGGAATTCCAGTGCCTAAAGATGCAAAATTAACCGATCCGGATTTAGTGGAGGTGGTTTTTGTCCCTTTGTTGGCCTTTGACGAAAAGGGGAATAGGATCGGGTTTGGGAAGGGATACTATGATGTTTTCCTTTCCTCATTAGATAGGAGAGTTTGCAAGGTTGGTTTAAGTGTGTTTCCTCCAGAAGGCCTTATACCAACTAACCAACATGATGTTCCTTTGGACTTTTGCATTACTCCTGAAAAAGTCTTTACTTTTTCTCAGAATTCTTCTTTTTAAAAATATGAGATCAATTTACATTCTGATATTTGGAGTTGTTCTGGCACTATTTACTTCATGTAGAGAGGCCAAGGCCCAAATAGGAGACTATAATACCATGGTTGGGGTTACAGGCGGTACAAATATAGGAGGGACTGTAAAGCAATTTGTCACTAGAAATGGTGCAGTTGACTTGATGGTTTATAAAAGATGGAAAGGATGGGTTGGGGCATTACTTTTTGAGCACCATATGAATATTCGAGAGTTTGAAGGGTTGGAATGGTACGTAGGGGCAGGGGTTCATTATGGGATGTGGAAATTGGGAAAAGGGGAGCCCCCATGGGTTTACAAGAGTACACAGGACTATACCGCTTATGGAGTTGACGCCATCGTCGGATTAGAGTACAATTTTGACAGGACTAATTTCTATATCGGCTGCTATTGGAAGCCTGCCTATAGTTTTCAGGATTTTACCGATCTCTGGGGGGATGATGCGGCCTTTACCTTGAGATATTCGTTCTGATTTGAAATGTTGGTAATAATTTGAACCAACCTTTAATTTTTTTTCAAAAAAATAGCCGAATCACCTAATAAAAAGAACCATAAAATTCGGTTTGATTGAATTTTTGATTTCTAAAATTTGATGAATTTTAATAATTCCAAATTTACTTTAGTGAAATCCGTTAAACCTGAATGAAAATTTCAAAAAAATGCTTTTGAAGGCCATGAATCACGGTTTTTAATTTTTTTTCAGGTTATAATTTTTTTTTCAATGTGTAATCAAAGCAGATTTTCAGAAGATTGTTCTGTGAATGTAAAAAAATCATCATGAATCGGTTAAAATTTGTTAATAATACTTACTTTGCCAAATAATCCATTTTTAATGCCATTTAAACTAAAAAATCACCGTTGAATTTTAAAAAAATGAAAAAATTGTATTTTAAAAATTAAAAATTGACTTTATATTATTTTAAATTTAAAAATTGAATTAAATAAATAATAAATTATACATAAAGTATTTATTTAGTCTTTGCTACGTATTTTGAATTTCCGATCAAACAGATTTTCTTTACGAATCAACTAAACTAAATACCTTATGAGAAAAGCTTTACTCTTTGTTGTTGCGCTTTTCACCATGGCCCTCAATTTTGAGGTGTCGGCGCAACAGCGGGTAATTACCGGAACGGTAATTTCCGACGAAGATGGACTAGGCTTGCCGGGTGCAACCGTCCTCGTGAAGGGTACGACAGTGGGTACTACCACCGATTTGGATGGTAATTATTCCATCAGCGTGCCTGCGGGTTCTGATGTCCTGATTTTCTCTTTTGTTGGTCTTGAGACCAAAGAAGAGGCGATCGGTAATCGGACCGTAATCAATGTAACCCTGACGACCGATGCTGCTCAACTATCCGAAGTGGTAGTAACAGCGATTGGTATCGAAAGGGAAAAGAAAGCCTTGGGTTATGCAGTTACCTCTGTTGGTAACGAGCAACTTGAAAACCGTCCTGAGCAAGACGTAGCCCGCGTATTGCAAGGAAAAGTGCCTGGTGTGAACATCACTTCCACCAACGGTATGTCTGGTTCTGGTACCAACATGGTAATCAGAGGTTATTCCTCTGCCACTGGTTCTAACCAGCCTTTGTTCGTTGTGGATGGTGTGCCATTTAATACCAGTACAAATGCCGAGAACGGATTTACTACTGGTGGTGCTGTTACTTCTTCCCGTTTCTTGGATATCGATCCAAACAATATCGAGGCGATCTCTGTATTGAAGGGTCTTTCCGCAACAGTACTTTATGGTGATCAGGGCCGTAACGGTGTAGTTTTGATTACTACTAAGTCCGGTGCTTCCAAGCGTAAAGCTGCCGAGGTTACTATCAACCAGTCCGTATTTACCAACGAAGCTGCTTCCTTGCCTACTTATGGTCAGGTTTATGGTAACGGTTTCCAGCAGGCTCCTGGTTTCTTCTTCTCTAACTTCGGTCCGAGAATGGATTTGGGACTTACTGTTAATCACCCATATGCAACCTCTTCTGTTGCCGCAATTAGAAACGCGTTCCCTGAGTTTTTCAATGCAGATGGAACCCCTGTTAAATACGAGTACAAGGCTTATGCTGACCCTTCTGAGGTTTTCTTCAGACAAGGTTTGATCAGCAATACTTCAGTTCAAGTTTCTGGCGCTTCTCAAAACACCAGCTACAATGCTAGCTTTGGTTATACTGATGAGCAGGGCTTTACTCCTGGAAATGATTTGAAGAAGTACAACTTCGGATTAGGTATAAACTCTGCGGTTACTGATAAGCTTTCTGTGAAGTCTTCCTTCACTTTTGCAATTACCGATCTACAGACTCCTCCAGTTAACGCAGCATTTGGTTCCGGACCATCTGGAGGTATTCCATCTGTCTTCGCTCACGTTTTGTATACGCCTCGCTCAGTGGATTTGGGAGGTCTTCCTTGGGAAAATCCAGTTGACAGAAGCTCTGTTTACTACAGAGGTGGTAACGATATTGTAAACCCAATTTGGTTGGTAAACAATTATTCAAACACATCTGACGTACACCGTTTCTTCAATTCCACTTCCTTGAACTACGATATCAATGACGACTTCTCAGTGACGTACCGTATCGGTTTGGATACCTATACAGAAATGCAGGAGGCAAGATATAACAAGGGAGGACCTTCAGCTAGTTTGGCTACCCAATCAGGTTACTATCGTACCACAAACATCACTAATACCATTTGGAACCAAGACTTGGTAATCAACTGGAAGAAGCAGTTTTCTGATGATTTTGGTATGAGTGCATTGATCGGTGGAAACTCTCGTTATGACAGTTACATGCAAAACGGAGTGGCTTCTCAGGGCCAATTGGCTTTCGGTCTATTCCGTCACTCAAACTTCACACAGTCATCTTCTAATGATGCTTATACCGGTAGTTCACTGAATAGAACTCAAGAAGAAAGAAGAATGGGGGTTTATGCCAACGTGACTTTGGACTATGCAAACTACCTTTATTTGAATCTTTCCGCCCGAAATGACTGGACTTCAACCGTAGAGAAGGAAAACAGAAGAATCCTTTATCCAGGAGCATCTGTTTCGTTCATTCCTACCACTGCATTCAATTGGAATTCCAGCACTTTAAATGACTTGAAATTGAGATTGGGTTATGGTACTTCTGCCGGTTTCCCTTCTCCATACAGAACTAGAAACGTTTTGGCACAAAGTGCAAGAGCATTTGACAGGGATGGAACTGTAACTCAGACTCACTCCGTATCCAACTTGTTGGGTAACCCTAACTTGAAGCCTGAGCTTCATGAGGAAGTTGAATTTGGTGTTGAAGCTGTAATGTTCAATAACAAATTGACTTTCGATCTTTCTTTGTACCAGAAGAACACCAGAGACTTGATCACTCAAGCTCCAATTGACCCATCAACTGGTTTTACATCTACAGCTATCAACATTGGTAGAATCCGTAACAGAGGTGTCGAATTCCAGGCAACTGTTACTCCGGTATCAACTGCTTCTGGATTTACTTGGAATTCCACTGTAAACTGGGGTATGTACAGATCTATGACCATGGAATTGGGTGGTGGATTGGAAGAGATCGTTGTTGCTGGTTTCACTACCTTGGGTAACTTCGCTATTCCTGGACAGCCATTCAATATCATCAAAGGTATTGGTTTTGATAGAGATGAGCAGACTGGACAGCCGATCATTCTTTCCAATGGTTTGCAAAAGCCTGCCGCTGATTTGAAAATCCTTGGCGATCCTAACCCAAGATGGAATGGTTCCTGGATCAACAGCTTCTCCTACAAAGGATTCACTTTGAGTGCTATGATGGAGTACAGACATAAAGGTGCTATCTTCTCAAATACTGTTACTGCAACATTGGCTCGTGGTGTGACCAAAGATCCGGTTGCTGACAGAGAGTTGACCTTTATCATGCCAGGTGTGAAGGAAGACGGAACACCTAACGACATTCAGATCACTGCTTCTGACTACTTCTTTGCAGGTTATCAGGGTGCTACCGATGAGCCAAACGTATTCGATGGTTCTATGATCCGTCTTCGTGAGGTTTCTTTGGGCTATGAATTGCCTTCTTCTTTGATGGCGAAGACTCCATTTAAGAGAGCTTCCATAGCATTGAGTGGTACCAACCTTTGGTTCCTTGCCTTGAACTTCCCTCCAAACATGAACTATGATACAGACGTGTTGGGAACAGGTGTTGGTAACGGTTTGGGTTTTGACTTCGTAACTGGTCCAAGCTCAAGAAGATTTGGTGGAACTGTAACCCTTACATTCTAACCCCAAACAGACAATACAATGAAAAGAAAAATATATAGTTTATTGCTGGCTGCCAGTACCCTGTTTGCGGTTTCCTGTGATTTAGATCTATTGGAAAACCCAAATGCGGTTAATGCGGATACAGCATCTCCTGACTTCTTGTTAAACAGAATTCAGTTGGACTACCAGTCTCTCTTCAATACCATTGGGGATGACGGTATGCGTTTGACCCGGATCATCAACCAAGGTTCGGCTCAGTATGAAGGAGCTTACACTCCTACCACTACCAATGGTTATTGGTCTAATGCCTATGCAAATATCCTTGCTGATATCCAGTTTTTGGAGCCCTTGGCTGAAGAGGCCGGGTTCAATAGACATTTGGGTATTGCGAAGACCATCAAGGCTATGGTACTATTCAACCTTGTAGACTCTTACGGTGATATTCCTTATTCTCAGGCTTTGGATCCAAACGAGTTTAACCCAGCAACCGACTCTGGTGAAAGTGTTTATAGTGCTGCCTTGGCTGCTTTGGAAGAGGCAAAAGTTCATTTTACTGAAACTTCTTCCGGCACTCCAAACGATTACTATTACGGTAGAAGCTACACCAAATGGGTAAGATTGGTTAATACTTTGAAATTGAGATATTACCTCAACACTAGATTGGTAGATGCCGGTGCTTCTACTTCCGGAATCAATGCTTTGATTGCTGAGGATAATTTATTGAAGGCTGGTGATGATTTTGTTTTCCGATTTGGAACTACAAATGCTGATCCGGATTCCCGTCACCCACGATTCGCCGGTCAGTATACATCTGGTGGTGGTGATTATCAGTCTACTTACTATATGTGGCATTTGACAGAGGCAAAAGGATTTGATGATCCAAGAGCGCGTTATTATTTCTACCGTCAGGTTACAGTAAACTCTACTAATCCTGATGAAATCGAGTGTATCACTCAAATTGCTCCTGCTCATTATTTGGTAGGTAATTTTATCTACTGTCTACCTGGTGAGAGAGGCTATTGGGGACGTGATCATTTGGATCCAGACGGTATTCCACCAGATGGTTTGAAGCGTACTGCTTGGGGATTGTATCCAGCGGGTGGTCGATTTGATGACGATTCTGCTGCGCCTGTGAATAACCCTGCCTTGGGTGCTCAAGGTGCAGGTGTTCACCCAATCATGTTGGCTGCTTATGTAGATTTTATGTTGGCAGAGGCTGCATTGGAATTAGGCACAACTGGTGACGTTAAGGATTATTTGTTGTCCGGCATTGAGAAGCATATGAATTATGTTAGAAAATTCGCCAAGGATTCTCAGGAAGGGGCTAAGGTAGTATCCTACACTGATGATACTCGTTATGAGGAATTGGTTGATGCTTACCTTGATTATGTCGATGGGGAATACACAGATGCCGAATCAGATGATGACAAAATGGATATTATCGGTAGAGAGTACTGGTTGTCCTTGTTTGGTAATGGTGTTGAAGCCTATAATTTGTACAGAAGAACTGGTAAGCCAGACAATATGCAACCTGGTTTGGAAGCGAATCCGGGTGTTTTCCCTCGTTCATTCTTCTATCCAAACAACTACATGGTAACCAATACCTCTGCGGTTCAAAAAGCGGATCAGTCTGTTCAGGTTTTCTGGGATAAAAATCCTGCAGGTAACGCTTGGGTTTACTAATCAAAAAATTGAGAAGATATGAAAATGTTAAAATATAGTTTTGGTTTGTTGGCTAGTGCGCTGATTCTCCTAAGCTCCTGTAGGGATTTTGTTGATCCAAATATTCCTTATTCAGAGTTTGATACTGGTGCTTATTTGAGAACCATTGCAAGAACCAGCACAACTTTCAACCTGTACAATTTGCCAGGATCTAAATTTGCTTTGACCCTAGAGGCAGTTGATATTGAAGATGGTGCTACTGTTGAAACGGTAGAGATTAGAGTACGTCACAGAAGATTGATCCCAGGTGTTGGTTTGGAGTATACTCCTACCAATGATGTTTTGGTAAAGACTCTTCAAAAATCTGATTTTGCCCCAAATACAGAATCAAGATTCTTGAGAACTACCTTTGAAATTCCTGCAGCGGAAGCAATTCAAGCTGTTGGTCTTACTTTGGGTGATATCGAAGGAGCCGATGTTTTCGAATTCCGCTTGGTATTGAATGATAAGTTTGGAAGAAGTTTCTCCAGTGACAACGTTACTACAAACGTTGCCGGTGCTCCTTTCTATGCTTCTCCATTCCAATATAATGTTGCGGTAGTTTGTCCTTCTGATTTGGGAGGTACCTATGATTTCGTTCAGACAAATATGGAATCTCCATATGGAGATTGTGACGGCGAAATTACTGGAACAACCACTTGGACTCCTGTTGCAAGTTCTCCTGGTGCTTATTCGATTACCGATGGAACCTTTGGATTCTTCGATTGCTATGGAGATTCTTGGGGTAATGGTAATGTCCGTATAAGTGATGCTTGTGGGAAACTTACCATGTCCGGAACAGATAAATATGGAGGAACCTATACCATGACTGTTATCAGCGCAAATGAAACAGATTTGGTATTCCAGTGGCTTAACTCTTATGATGAAACAGGATTGGTTACTGTTAAATCTAATGCAGGCAAACCTTGGCCAGCAGATTTGAGATAATACTCATTGGATAAAAAAAAAAGCAGCGCATTTGCGCTGCTTTTTTTATTTCTTAAAATATATATTCGGAAAAGCAAATAAGCGATTTTTTATTATCCTTTTTAACTTTTAGCTTTGTCTTGTTCCCAATAGATAACCATGGACCAATTCTCTTACATCGCCAATGCTCATGTATCCTATATCGATGAGCTCTACAATTCTTATAAAAAAGACCCCTCATCCATAGATCAAAGTTGGAAAGAGTTTTTTGATGGCTTTGATTTTGCCATTACCCACTTTGGAGATTCAGAGGGTGTCACATCGGTAGCAACTCCTTCCGAGACCACATTAGCTAAAAATGGTTCCCTCGCAACCCCAGGAACCATCATGGACATGGAGCAACTTCCCAAGGAAATCAAAGTACGCGCTTTGATCCATGCACACCGCTCCAGGGCTCATTTGCGGTCCAAAACTAATCCAGTTAGAGAAAGAAGAGACCGAAAGGCTCTGATTGATCCTCAGGACTTTGGATTGGGACAGGAAGATATGAATACCGAATTTCAGGCTGGAAATGAAATTGGTATTGGCACAGCCAAGCTTTCTTCCATCATTGATGCACTGAAGACTATTTATGAAGGCCCAATGGGTTTTGAATACCTTTATATCCGGGACCCGGAGATGTTGGATTGGTTCAAAACCAAAGTGGAAAAAGAAGCTTTGGCCTTTAATCCTTCAAATGATGAAAAGAAGAGGATCCTTTTCAAGCTCAATCAAGCTGTTGTTTTTGAAAATTTCCTTCATACAAAGTATTTAGGTCAGAAACGTTTTTCTCTTGAAGGAGGGGAAAGCACCATTCCATTTTTGGATGCAGTGATCAATACATCGGCTCTTTTTGGAGTTGAAGAGGTAATGATTGGTATGGCACACCGTGGCCGTCTCAATGTCCTTGCAAATATCATGGGTAAAACCTACGAACAGATTTTTTCTGAATTCGAGGGTACTGCTAAGCCTGATTTAACGATGGGGGATGGAGACGTGAAGTATCACATGGGGTATTCCAGTGATATAGTTACTCCAGATAATAACAAAGTTCATTTGAAACTTGCCCCCAACCCATCCCACCTTGAGGCAGTGAATCCAGTTGTGGAAGGGTTTATTAGAGCTAAAATAGATTCTCAACATAAAGGTGATTCCAGAAAAGCATTGCCAATCCTTATTCACGGGGACGCGGCAGTTGCCGGTCAGGGCATTGTTTATGAGGTGACTCAAATGGCCGGCCTAAAAGGCTACAATACCGGAGGCACCATTCATTTTGTAATCAATAATCAAGTTGGTTTTACCACTGATTTTGATGATGCACGTTCCTCTATTTATTGTACGGATGTAGCTAAAATTATTGACGCTCCGGTTATTCACGTCAATGGAGATAACGCTGAAGCAGTGGTTTTTGCCGCTAAATTAGCTGCTGAATTCCGCCAAAAATTCGGTAGGGACATTTTTGTGGATATGGTCTGCTATAGAAGACATGGACACAATGAATCTGATGAACCGAAATTCACTCAGCCTGAATTGTACAACATCATCTCTAAGCATCCCAATCCAAGAGAGATCTATGTCAAAAAACTTACTGAGAGAGGTGATTTTGATGCCAAGATTGCGGCTCAGATGGATGAAGAATTCCGTCAGCTGCTTCAGGATAGATTGAATATGGTAAAAGAGAAACCTCTTCCATATCAGGCCACCAAATTTGAAAGGGAGTGGGGTAATTTAAGAAGATCTACTCCAGAGGATTTTGATCAATCCCCAGAAACTGGTATTTCCGAAGATGTAGTTACTAAGGTTGCAGAGGCTTTAACCGTAATTCCAAAAGGATTTAAGGCTATCAAGCAAATTGAGGTTCAGATGAAGCAGAGAAAGGATATGTTCTTCCAGTCCAAGGAGTTGAACTGGGCCTCTGCTGAACTTCTAGCCTATGGTTCACTTTTGTTGGAAGGTAAAAACGTGCGGATTACCGGACAGGATGTTCAAAGGGGTACTTTCTCCCATCGTCATGCAGTAATTCATGACGCGAATACCAACCAACCTTACAATTCATTGAAAGAATTGAAGGATCGTAAAGGTCAATTCCATATTTATAATTCCTTGCTGTCTGAATATGCAGTTTTGGGATTTGAATATGGCTATGGAATGGCCAATCCAAATTCACTCACCATTTGGGAAGCCCAGTTTGGAGACTTTGCAAATGGAGCTCAAACCATGATTGACCAGTTTATCTCATCAGGTGAATCCAAGTGGCAAAAACAAAACGGATTGGTAATGTTGCTTCCTCATGGCTATGAAGGTCAGGGGCCTGAGCACTCCAACGCCCGTCCTGAACGGTTTTTACAGCTTTCTGCTGAATACAATATGGTAGTGGCTAATATCACTGAGCCTTCCAACTTCTTCCATCTTTTGAGAAGGCAATTGGCTTGGGAATTCAGAAAACCTTGTGTAGTGATGTCTCCAAAATCTCTTTTGCGTCATCCTAAAGTGGTTTCTCCAATTTCTGAATTTACTTCGGGGCATTTCCGTGAAATTATTTCCGATTCCACTGTAGCTGCTAAGGATGTCAAAAGAGTGATCCTTTGTTCAGGTAAAATCTACTATGATCTGGAAGAAGCGCGTGAAAAAGAGAAAATCAAGAACGTAGCAATTATCCGAATCGAACAATTGCACCCGCTTCCTAAAAAGCAACTTTTTGAAGTGCTTAGTAGCTATAAAAATGCTGAAGTTGTATGGGTACAGGAAGAGCCTGAAAACATGGGGTATTGGAATTACATGCTTAGACTTTTGTACAAAGAACTTCCTATGGAAGTAATTGCCCGTAAGTCTAGTGCTTCTCCGGCTACCGGTTATAACAAGGTACACGTAGAAGAACAAAAAGCGATTGTTTCCAAAGCTTTAAAAGTATAATTATTCCTATACAATAATCCCGATTAATCATTTTGTCCCTTTTACCCAGTGTAAAAGAATAAAAGAAAAAGACATGAGCAAAGAAATCAAAGTTCCGGCTGTAGGCGAATCTATCACAGAAGTGACCGTAGGCCAATGGTTTAAAAAAGATGGAGATCAAGTACAATTGGATGAAGTCCTATGTGAGCTTGAATCTGACAAGGCTACTTTTGAACTTCCCGCTGAGGCTGCCGGTACTCTTCGGATCAAAGCACAGGAAGGGGATACCCTGGAAATCGGTGCTGTGATCTGTGTGATTGAAGAGGGAGCTGGTGTAAGTGCTGCTGCACCAGAAAGCCCCGCACCTTTAGCTGGAACTGCTACCACATCCAAAACCGGAGAGGTCAAGGAAATGGTAGTGCCTACTGTTGGTGAGTCCATTACTGAGGTTACTCTTGCCAACTGGATCAAGAATGACGGTGATTATGTAAAATTGGATGAAATCATTGCTGAGGTTGATTCAGATAAGGCGACTTTCGAACTTCCGGCTGAAGCCTCAGGGATTTTAAGACATGTTGCCAAAGAAGGCGATACCCTTGAGATCGGAGGGATGATATGTAAAATTGAAGTGACAGACGGAGCGCCAGAAGCTCAAGCTTCTTCTCCAGCAACAACTGAGGCTGCTTCCGCTCCCCAGGGTGTTGGCAAAGAGAATTATGCCACTGGACATGCCTCTCCGGCTGCCGCAAAAATACTAGCAGAAAAAGGTGTTGCAGCATCGGGTGTTGCAGGAACAGGAAAAGATGGAAGAATCACTAAGGAGGATGCTATCTCAGCCCAAAAATCTGCTCCGAAACCCGCTAGTCCTGCACCAGCTGCTACCCCAGCACCGGCCGTATCTGTAGGTGGAAGCAGAGACGAGAGAAGAGAAAAAATGTCTTCCCTACGTAAAACTGTTTCCAAAAGATTGGTTGCTGTGAAGAATGAAACTGCCATGCTTACCACTTTCAATGAGGTAAACATGAAGCCTATCATGGACTTGAGGTCCAAATTCAAGGAGCAGTTCAAAGAGAAGCATGGTGTAGGCCTTGGTTTTATGTCCTTTTTCACCAAGGCTGTCTGTGTAGCTCTTCAGGAGTGGCCAGCAGTGAATGCTAAAATTGATGGTAACGAAATCATTTATCATAATTTCTGCGATATCTCTATTGCCGTATCAGCGCCTAAGGGACTGGTTGTTCCGGTAATCCGAAATGCAGAGCAAATGAGCTTTGAACAAATCGAGAAAGAGGTGGTAAGATTGGCGACCAAAGCTCGTGATAACAAATTGTCCATCGAGGAAATGACTGGGGGAACTTTCACCCTCACCAATGGAGGGATTTTTGGATCCATGATGTCCACGCCGATTATTAATGCCCCTCAGTCTGCGATCTTGGGTATGCACAATATCGTTGAGCGCCCTATGGCCGTCAATGGAGAAGTGAAAATCCTACCTATGATGTACTTGGCACTTTCTTATGACCATAGAATTATCGATGGCCGTGAGTCTGTTAGTTTCCTTGTTCGAGTAAAGCAATTACTTGAAGATCCTACAAGACTCCTTTTTGGAGTTTGATCCGGAAGTGGATTCAGGAATAACTAAAATAGGGGCTGAGTTTTATCAGCCCCAAATCTTATGAAAAGGCAGGTTTTACAACTTGTTTTGACCCTAAAACCTAAAGAATTATGTACGACGTAATAGTTATCGGATCAGGACCGGGAGGATATGTAGCCGCTATCAGAGCTGCGCAACTTGGTATGAAAACCGCTATTGTTGAAAAATATTCCACCCTTGGAGGAACTTGTTTGAATGTGGGTTGTATTCCTTCTAAGGCACTTTTAGATTCTTCAGAGCACTATCATAATGCCGCTCATACCTTCAAAACACATGGTATAAATCTATCCAATCTCAAGGTGGACCTTAAGCAGATGATTGACAGAAAGAATGAGGTTGTGAAGCAGAATGTGGATGGTATCCAGTTCCTGATGAAAAAGAACAAGATCGATGTTCATCAGGGAATTGGCTCCTTTGTGGATGCTTCTACTGTCAAAGTCACAAAAGAGGATGGTTTTTCCGAAGAAATCAAAGGGAAAAATATCATCATTGCTACAGGATCAAAACCTTCTTCTTTGCCATTTATTAAACTGGACAAGGATAGAGTAATCACTTCTACAGAAGCCCTTAATTTAAAGGAAATTCCAAAGCATCTGGTCGTGATTGGAGGTGGTGTAATTGGATTGGAGCTTGGCTCAGTGTATGCTAGGCTTGGAGCAAAAGTTTCTGTGATCGAATTCATGGATTCCTTGATCCCTACCATGGACCGGACTATGGGTAAAGAACTTCAGAAATCCCTGAAAAAAATCGGTTTTGAATTTTACCTGAAGCACAAGGTCACTTCTGTTGAAAAGAAGGGCAAGGAAGTAACTGTAAAAGCCGATAATGACAAGGGTGAAACCGTGGAAATCAAAGGAGATTATGTGTTGGTTTCCATTGGAAGAAGACCGTATACCGATGGTTTGAATGCGGAGGCTGCTGGAGTTAAGTTGACTGAAAGAGGTCAGATTGAGGTCAATGATCATTTGCAAACTTCAGTTCCTTCAATTTATGCCATTGGGGATGTGGTTAAAGGAGCCATGCTTGCTCACAAAGCCGAGGAAGAAGGTGTATTCGTAGCAGAATCCATCGCCGGTCAAAAACCACATATCAACTATAATCTGATCCCTGGCGTAGTATACACCTGGCCTGAAGTAGCTGCAGTAGGCTATACTGAAGAGCAACTGAAGGAAAAAGGTATCAAATATAAGACCGGTAAGTTTCCATTTATGGCTTCAGGAAGAGCTAGAGCCTCTATGGATACCGATGGATTGGTGAAAGTTTTGGCCGATGCCCAGACGGACGAAATCTTGGGTGTCCACATGATTGGTCCAAGAACTGCAGACATGATCGCAGAAGCGGTGGTAGCCATGGAGTTCAGAGCTTCAGCTGAGGATATTTCTAGAATGTCCCATGCTCACCCAACCTATACAGAAGCCTTTAAAGAAGCCTGTTTGGCAGCTACAGAAAACAGAGCGTTACATATTTAAAAAACATAGATTCTTATTTGATAGGCCGTTTCCAATCTTGGAAATGGCCTTTCTTTTTTACTCAAAAAATTCCTTACTTCCATTATGAAGTTCAAAATAGCCATTCTTGGTGCAGGAAATGTTGCCTGGCATTTAGCTCCGGCATTGGAAAATGCAGGTCATGAAATAACAGAAGTCTATGCCAGGGATATTGAAAAAGCGGTCAAGATTACAGAACGTCTCTATTCAGCAGTGCCCAAAGCGGATTTAGATTTCTCTGAAAGTGAAGCTGAGATTTTTATTTTAGCTGTAAAAGATTCTGCTATACCCGAAGTCGCAGATGCGGTGATTCTGCCCGAGGAATGTATTTTGGTCCATACTTCCGGGGCCATTCCACTGGATATCCTGGGATATAGTTCTGCAACTTACATTGGTATATTTTATCCACTTCAATCCTTCACCATGGGGAAGAAAATGGATATTTCAGATGTCCCGTTTTTGATTGAATCTGAGGACCAGGACACTTTGAGGAAACTCAAGAAATTGGGAAACAGTCTTTCCCAAATGGTTTATGTGGTTAGATCCAAGGATAGGAAGGCAATTCATGTGGCTGCAGTATTTGCCAGTAATTTTTCAAACCATATGATCCGGATTGCTGAGGAGATTATGAGAAGACAAGGCTTGGACTTTGAAATGCTCAAGCCTCTAATCATCGAAACCATTTCCAAGAGTCTTCAAATTGGGGCCAAAAATGCTCAAACCGGTCCTGCTATACGGGAGGACTATGAGACCCTGGAGGAGCATCATAGATTTTTGAATTATAACGAGCAGCTGGCTGAAATCTACCGCCTGATTTCTCAGGATATTATTGATAGTTGATTAATTATTTTATTGGATTATAAAATTTGTTATTGATTTAATCGAAAAATCACTTGTATTATTTCATGATTTTTCAATTTTTTACGCTCATAAGACTTTGATTTTGAGATAAATACATTATATTAAATAGCTGTTCTCGATTTTAAAGGGTATCCTTTAATCTTTTGATTTTGAATTTCTTTTTTTCTATCCACTATAAATATTTTAATCATGAGCTATGCAAATCGTACGTTAAGATCCCTTCCTTTTGGAAGAATTATCAGTGGGCCAATGATTGCCGCCATTCAGGCACAGGGCCTAGCTGCTAAGTCAACGGTAAACTTTATCAAAGAAGTTGGATTCAAAAGAGCATCGGATGATGCAGCTGCAAATGAAGCAGCCGATGAACAAGGTAATATGGGGGATGTGCGCAATGTGACTTTTAAGTATAAAAGGAAAAGCGCTGATGGAATTGGGGATAATGTTGATGATGGTACAGGAGAAGAAGAGGTATCACTCACTGTTCCTATCCTTACAATAGTCCCTATACCATATATCCGGATCGAGGAGATGACTATTCAATTTACTGCAAATATTACTGAGCAACAGGAATACAGAAGCTCCAAAGCCACTAGCAACAGTGTAGCTACAGACACTAACTTAAATTTTAAAGCTGGTGGATTTTTATCTCCAGTAAAGTTTTCCATGAATGCGAAGGTTGCTACTCGCCATAATTCCAGTAGCACCTCTAGTTCCAGGGTCAATAATTCTACCCAATACACGGTTGATATTAATGTGAGAGCTGTTCAGGATGAAATGCCTGCAGGCTTGGCCAAAGTACTTCATATTATGGAGCAAGCAATTTTGGAAAAGCCAGCGGTTACACCTTGATATTAAATTTATTTTTTTTCTAATCAACAAGCTATGAGCCAGTTGAACCAGATCATTGCATCTTTACTCAGCGACATCAATGAGGCTAAGTCAAAAGCTGATGAGGCATCCAGAAACCTAGCCCAGGTGTATGCAGCTGATGAAATTTTAAGGTATTTCCCGGTTCCAAAAATTGGGATTCAAAATCTTGAAGTCGAAATCAGGTACGCAATCGAATCAATAGATGAAAAGCCGGTCCAAAATAGTCAGTCTCTACAGAGACTGACTGTACTGGCCCAATCTTTTGCAAAAGACACTGCAAAAGCAATTCAAATCAGTCTTACTAAGGCCGTAAGCGAAAATGAATTGTATAAGGACTTAGGAGGGGGATATCCTTCGGGGGAATGGGAGAAAAATCTTGCAGATGCTCTTGAAGAATCTCTTTCGGTTGTAACAAAAATTGGAGTGGACGTTCCCAAATCTCTCTTATTAGCCCAACAGGAAATTACTCGGCAAATATCTGATTTTATTCCAGTTGCCTATAAGTCAGAATCCTTGGCAGCAATACCAACAATCACTGGAGAGTATCAAATCATTGGTTTGGATAAATCAGGAAAGAGGGACTTTGTAGTATCAAAGAAATACCCGTCACAAAATGAAGCTTTGGCAGATGCTAAGATCCTTAATGCTTCCATTATTGCAAAAAAGACAGAAGTAGGTGAAGTAAAGAAATTGCCGGGGACCCAAATGAACTTGGCAGAACTAAAGGCCGGAAACAAATTGTTTTCTCTAGAAATTGACTCAAGGAAAGTCGCCAGCCTTCAGCCAAAGGATTTTTTGGAAAAATCGATTTTGGAGAAGGGTCAGCTTTTAACTTCATCCAAAAGGATCAAACCTGTCTGGATGGGTGGAAGGCTGTCAGGGGCGAGACCGATCAGCCGTCCGACAGGTGTAGCATCGAATGAATTAAAGGAAGATAATTCCTTAAAAATACTTACGGACAAAGTATTGAAGAGTCGAATACCAGAGTTTGGATTAGCTGTGGAAAAAATCCTGAATGAAAATGTTGTTACTACGATTCAGGTTGCCGTGGAAAGTGAGAAATTGAAGCAAGTGAAGCCTGAAAACCTTGCAACCATCCGCTTTTCTTTAAATGCCCAAGACTTTACCATGCTGGAAGACGAAAACCAAAAAACTTTTCTTTAATCTGAAAAAACATGATAACGCCCAGATATATTTCAGAGCTTTTAGGGGCTCCCATGGCTGCTATAGTGCAGGCAGAAGCAATTGCTGCAAAGGCAACGGCTGATTTTATCAAGGAGGTTGGATTCACCAATGAAAACGATTCTTCCGATCCGGAATTTGGCACTGTCCGAAACATTTCTTTTTCCTATAATCGAATCAATGCGGATGGAAGCTCGGATATTGCCAGTATCTCTGTTCCACTTTTGACGATCATCCCGATTCCATCCATTCAGGTTGCGGAAGCTGAAATTGAGTTTGACTTGGCATTGACCCAACCAGATGCCAAAAACTCAGGTGCTTCAGGTGCGGGAGGGAGGTTTGTTACCTTAAAGGACCATTTTAAGCTTAAAGGAATTATTGGGAAAAAACCAGGTGCATCCAATGCAGCGGGATCCAACAATGCTACCGCCAATATGAATGTAAAAATCAAATTGGCTCAGTCCGAACTTTCAGTTGGGATGGTTCAGCTTTTGAATATTTTGGATAGTGCTAAAAAAGAAAATTAATGGCAAACTGGTTTAGCAAACTGAAAGAATGGGCGGCAAGTATTTTCTATAAATCCTCGAACCTTGAAGCTGCTACAGCTACAGAGGATTTAGAGGTAACTCCTTCTTTGGACATTTCAAGACGGCCGGGGATCAACTGTCCTGAGTGTAAGACAAGACTAACTGTAAGCATCCAAAACCTAATCAATTATGAACCTGTAATTTGTCACAATTGTGGTCTGGAGCTTATTGTGGATGAAGAAAAATCCAGGAGTTCTATCGAATCTCTACGAAAACTTCAACATGGCCTGGATGAGGCTGCAAAAGTGCGTCAGCAAGGCCAATTGTAATTAACCGTTCCAAGTGCCGAATTTTCCATTTTGGTAATCCTGGTAAGCCTGATAGATCTGCTCTTGGGTATTCATGACAAAAGGACCTTGAGCAACCATAGGCTCATTAAATGGTGCAGCATGTCCCAAGATCAAAATGGAGTTTTCTAGAGCTTCTATCTCAATGCTTGTTCCGGAATTGGTGAATTCTACCAGGTTTCTAAACGGAACTTCCTCTCCGTTTACCTTTAGAGTACCTCTTACTACATAAAAGAAGATGTTTTCAGAGGAAGGGATTTCTTTCGTAAACTTTGCACCTTCCTGCATATAAATAGTACTCATGCTGAGCGGAAATGTCTCTTCAAAAGCTCCTTCAATTCCGTTCCATTCCCCAAATAATTGCTGGATTTTTACTTTTCCTCTATCCATTTCCGAGCTTGGAATCTCTTCTTTTTGCAATCCAACATACTTAGGCTCTATCATTTTTTTTGAAGCAGGAAGATTTAACCAGAGTTGAAGGATTTCGAGATCACCTCCCTTTCTTTTGAATTCTTGGCTGGATACCTCTGCATGGATCAGTCCCCTGCCTGCAGTCATATACTGAACTCCACCGGGGCCGATTACCGATTCATGGCCAGAGGAATCTTTATGAAGAATATCTCCTTCCAAAATAAAGGTTACAGTTTCCATTCCCCTGTGGGGATGTGGACCGAAGGGTAAGCCCCTGTTGTATTCCGGGTAGGTTTGAAAACCGTGATGATTCAAAAAAATAAAAGGATCGATTTGGTCCAGATGCCGGGTAGGAAGTGGACTATAAGTGACCAAATCGGCGATGGGCCTGTATTCGGCCTTATGAATTCTCTTAATGGTTCTCATCCTAAAACAGTTTTTGTTGTATATACATTAAATAAAAGTTGACTGAAAAAAGTTTGAATTAATTCCTCTTTTCTGACTATTTAAGTTGTTTGTCCAGCTGAAGTATGGTTTGCAGGAGGACCTGTACCCCGTTTGCTATATCTTCCGGGCTGGAATATTCCTGGGGAGAGTGGCTGATCCCATCCTTACTTGGAATAAAAATCATTCCCATAGGAGCAATTCGGGCCATTTCTTGTGCATCATGTCCAGCCCCACTTGGAAAACTAAGTGTAGTTAAGCCTAATTTTTCAGCCTCGGTTTTTATGATTTTCCGTATATTTTCATCCGCCAAAGCTGGCTTACTTGCAACTTCAGTGTGAGTGATGCTTACTTCTATCCCTGCTTCCTCGGCAAGCTGTTTGGCTTTTGCCTCCAGTTCTCCGTAAATTTTCCAGATTTTTTCGGAAGACAGATCTCTGAGTTCCACGTTGAGTTTTACTTCTCCAGGGATCACATTTCCCGCTCCCGGAAAAGCCTGGATTTTACCAACTGTCCCCACCTGTCTTCCCTCGTGGGAATTGACGATTTCATTGACTGCCAATACAAATCTGGACGCTGGAAGCATGGGGTCTTTCCGCATATTCATCGGGGTGGTTCCGGCATGATTAGCGAATCCTTTAAAGGTGAACTCCCACCATTCGATAGCGACTATTCCTTCCACAACACCAATGTCCAATTTCTGGCGATTAAGATTTCCCCCTTGTTCGATATGCAGCTCAAGAAATGCTGCCAAATCTCCGGGATTCCTTTTTACTTCCTGGATTCTGTCAGGATTCCCTCCCAGTACCTTTATCCCTTCATAGTGAGATATTCCGGCATTGCTAACCACCTGAAGGGCCTCTTTGCTTAAGGCTCCAACCAGAGCCCGGCTTCCTACTACCCCTCCTTCTTCATTTGTGAAAATGATGACTTCCAACGGGTGGTCAGTGACGATGTTTTGATCATTTAGAGCCTGAATGACTTCAATTGCACCCAATGAACCCACAGGACCGTCGTAATCTCCTCCGTTGGGCACTTCATCGATGTGAGACCCAAAAGCAATAGGTTTCATCATGGGATTTTTCCCGGATCTTTTTCCTATGATGTTTCCTGCAAAATCCACCGAAACCTCCAAACCGGCATTTTCCATCAGGGAAATCACATATTTTCTAGCTTCGACATCATGTTTGCTATAGGCCACCCGGTCGGAACCTCCAGCCTCATTTTTGCCATAGGTTGAAAGTTTTTGAAGGGTTTGAGATAGCCTTTCTTGGTTTACTTGGGCCTTTGTATTGGAAAGTGATGAGATCAAAAAGGCCGAAATAAGGAATAAGAGGTAGGAGTTTTTCATGGGTGTTGAAAATTATGCATAAGCAATTTAGCGAAAAAAAAGCCCTTCTTTTTAGAAGGGCTTGGGTAGTGGCTTATTTCAGCCATGCAAGTTGGATATCGTCCGGAGCTTTCATTCTGTCCGCAAGACGCATGTATCGGTCGCTCAGGTTGGCAAGGTAATCTTGGGCTTTGGAAGCCAGATCATTCAATCCCGTCAGGGCTTCGATCTTCCATAGGTCAACCAAGTGCTGGATAATTCTGGCATAATCCCATCCGGTGTAAACTCCGATTTTTTGGGTGATTGCAGAGAAATCCTGATAGAGGTTGGGTCTGCTGCCACCATCTCCCATCAATACTGCCGGCATGACAATTTGCTTTCTCATCATTTTTTCGAAAGCAAGAATTGCTCCGTTGGGATCAATTTCGAATATCCTTGACATGAAAGACTTATAGGCTTTTTCATGCCTTGCTTCATCTCCCGCGATGGTTTTACAAATCCTTGAAAGAACATGGTCTCCAGCTTTATCGGCAAGTTTACCGGTGTTCACGTGGGAGATTTTGGTAGCTCTTTCCTGAAATGAAGTATATATCATCGCCTGATAAGGGTCAGATTCTGATTTTGGATCGAAGCCGTTGGAAATTAATCTATGGATCGTTTGCTCTACCGCCTTCATGTCGATTCTACCGGTCAGATATAGGTATTTGTTCAGTAGATCTCCATGTCGGTTTTCTTCCGCAGTCCAAGCTTTGGACCATCTTACCCATCCAGATGGTGATAGCAAACTTCTTTCCTCATTGATTCCTTCAAGCAGGTTGAAATAAGTCTGATAGGAGGGAAGGGCTTCTTCGGTAATCATGTTCCCAACAAGGGAGGTAAGTACTGTATCTGGAATCCCTTCAGCTCTTTTTTGGAGAAGCTTGATGTCTTCCAAGGCTTCTGGGTTTGCCATGTCAGGGAGAAAATCGGAGGGCTGCCAACAATCATCCGGGTCCACCAAGATATTGTTCACTGCATCCCCAACCAATTCATCCAGTTGGGAGATAACCTCCATGTTCTTTTCTAATTCGTAATTGATTTCTCCTGATTTCTTCATGTGAACTGTATTAACTCAGATTGAATTTTTCCCTTTTGGGGGTCTTTTGATTTACAAAGGTACTGACATTTAAGCAGAAACTTCCTTGAAATACGTTAATCCCCCTTAGAGTTTGTTAAAAAAGGTTTGTAAATGGCTGTTTTTACTGATGATCAGCTGTGGGAAACATTAGCCTCCTTTTGAAGGCTAATGTTTTGGATGGAATATTCCCTAATCCTTAGAAGTCAAGTTTATATGCTACTACTTTATTTTTGTAAAAAGTAGGGACATAAACAATCATTTCCTCTGGATTGTATCCAATATCAGCAGTGTTGGATTCTTCAGCTTTGGTGTCCAACATGAGTGTTTGTCCATCCTTAGAAATAAACCAAACTTCACCTATCCATCTGGAGGCAACAAAATTATCGTCTCCCAGAATCACCAGGCCATCACCTCCAGTTACCTGATCGTTTACTAAACTGGTGGATCCATCAGAATTCCACTTGATCAGTCCCGAACCGTCCAGTGCATAGATGGTTCCGTCCTTGGCTATTGCAATCCCGTTGATGGATTCATGACCTTCGGATAGTGTGGACACAGCTCCATTTTCAAGAAGATGGACCTTGCCGGTATTCATGTCGGTGAAATAAACTTTTCCCTCATAAGTGGCCACATCATTCAGGAAGCTTGCTCCTTCCACTGGAAATTTTTGGGTGATTTCAGCAGTGGCAAGATCGATTTCTACCAATTCGTCAATATCAGTTACGTAGAGATGTCCGTTGGCAATCCCCATCCCTTTAGGGGCATTCAATCCAGTTACCCAATCTTGGGTAATGATACTGCCGTCTTTTCCTATGATGGAAATGGTTCCGTTCCCGTCTTTTTCCAATGGGTTTTGTCCGAAGATATTGGAAGTATAGATGGTACCTGTTGCTTCATCAAAAAGCACTGACTCCACGGTTTCCAGTGTTTCTGGGCTTTCCCAGAGCTTGGTCAGGCTAGGGGTTTTTGCGATTTCCGTTTCCATGGTGTTTTCGGTTGTTTCGCTTGATTTTTCAGGTCCGCACTGGGCAAACAACAAGCTAGTTGTGAGTCCTATCAATCCGATCTTTAGTTTCATACTCAAAGTCTTTTGTTTGGGTTTTATGAAAAGTTTTGAAAAGACTAAGTTCGGGAATTTGTGATCCAAATAAAATCCTGAATTCAATAATTTTTGAAGGGCTTTTCCCAAGAAAATCAACAAAAAGAGAAGATGGGCATTAAATCTTTTGAATGTTATTGTTATACAAGTCTTAAAAAAATAACCGCTAGTGGATTTTTAGACATCCAATGTGGAAAAGGGATTATCTTACCTTTTCAAAAAAATAAAAACACCAACCTATGAATAAGTACCTTTCACTGGCTTCATTAGTAGCGCTCCTTTTCAGCTGCCAAGCTCAAGAGCAATCTATAGATTATACAAAAATGACGGATGAAGAGCGCCTGCAGGCAGCTAAGGAAATCGCCCATAATACAATAATGGTGGATGGTCATGTGGATTTACCCTATAGAATGAAGGTGGGGGGATTTACCCTGCAGCGTGAGATTTTGGACGTTTCCGTCCGTACTCCGGACGGTAATTTCGATTATCCAAGATCCAAGGAGGGTGGCTTGGATGCCCCATTTATGTCTATCTATATCCCGGCCGGAAATCAGCAAATCCCAGGAGCTTCCAAAGCCCTTGCAGATTCCCTGATCCTGATGACCGAGCGATTGGCAGCTACTTTTCCAGATAAATTCGCCATGGCCTATAGCCCGGCTGATATTGAGGCCAATTTTGCAAAAGGGCTGATCTCTTTACCAATGGGTATGGAGAATGGAGCTGGCTTGGAAGATGATATCAACAATATTGCCTATTTCCATGAAAGAGGAATCCGCTACATCACGCTAACCCATGGAAAAGCCAACCTGATCGGGGATAGCAGTTATGATACTTTGAGACCTCATGGAGGACTAAGTGAATATGGAGAGCAAGTAGTGAAAGAAATGAACCGGGTTGGGATCATGGTAGACTTGAGTCACGTGTCCGATGATACCTTCAAGGATGCTTTGGCTGTCACCCAAGTACCTGTGATCGCGTCCCATTCTTCTGCCAGGGTTTTTACTCCGGGATTTGAGCGAAATATGAGTGATGAACTGATTAAAGCGATGGCTGAAAATGGAGGTGTGATGATGATCAATTTCGGGGGGTCATTTATAGATTCTGCCTATGCTGCTGGATCTGCAAAAGTCCGTGAGCATATTGTAAACTGGCTTGCTGAAAACGACCTGAGAAGAAGGGATTCTGCTGCACAGGCCTATATTGCAGCGTATTCCGCAGCCAACAATCCGTTTCCTACAGTGCAAAAAGTCGCCGATCATATTGACCATGTTGTCAGTTTGGTAGGGGTTGACCATGTCGGATTTGGTTCTGATTTTGACGGTGTGGGGGATTCTTTGCCTACCGGATTGAAAGATGTTTCCATGTTCCCTAATTTGATTGCTGAGTTGTTGAAGCGGGGGTATTCCAAGGAAGATATCGAAAAGATATGCTACAAAAACGTATTCCGGGTATGGAAGGCAGTGGAGGATTTTGCAGCCTCACATCAATAATTTGAGTCAAATATCAAAGCCTTTTGAGGAGGATTGAATAGTCCTGCTCCCATTTCGGGAGCAGGATTTTTTTTGGCTATTTCTCTGGGTTTTTCTGACAAATTTTCCTGGTTTTGGGCTTGCTGGGTAGTTTTCCAGTCATTATGGCTGAAAAAATGGCTTTGGAAGTGGATTTGATCAATACAGAAAAAGAGAAGGGACTGGTCAAGGATCCGGGAAGAGGAATGCCTTTCCATCCCTTTGAAACTAACCACGAACAAACCAACTAGTACATGGATTTTAAACAATTCACAATCAAATCCCAGGAAGCAATCCAAAAGGCAGCCGAGCTGGCAATGGAGGCGGGACAGCCTGCAATTGAGACAGCTCATTTGTTGAAGGGGATTTTGTCCGAGGATGAAAACGTAACCGAATTTCTTTTCAAGAAACTCGGAACCAGTAAGCAATCGGTTACCCAAAAGTTGGATGCACAGTTGGCTAATTTCCCCAAGGTAAGTGGAGCCAATCAGCAGCCCTATCTTTCAAATTCAGCCAATCAAGCTTTGACCAAAGCCAAGGATTATCTGAAGACTTTTGGGGATGAATATGTGGCAATAGAGCATTTGATGCTGGGTATCCTGGCAGGAAGTGATGCCGCCGCACAAATACTAAAAGATCAGGGCCTGTCAGAAAAGCCATTGATTGAAGCGATTAAAGAACTTAGAAAAGGAAATAAAGTGACTGATCCCAACGCAGAAAGCAAATACAGGGCTTTGGAAAAGTATTCCAAAAACCTAAATGAACTGGCCAAGAAAGGAAAGATTGACCCGGTAATTGGCCGTGATGAAGAAATCAGAAGGGTGCTTCAGATTCTAGCACGTCGTACCAAAAACAACCCAATTCTTCTCGGGGAACCGGGTGTGGGTAAAACGGCGATTGTGGAAGGTTTGGCCCAGAGAATTGTCTCCGGCGATGTACCTGAAAACCTGAAGTCCAAAACCTTGATCTCCTTGGATATGGGCTTGCTTGTGGCAGGGGCAAAATACAAAGGTGAATTTGAGGAAAGACTGAAAGCCGTCATCAAGGAAGTGACCGATTCAGAAGGGGAAATCATCTTGTTCATCGATGAGATCCATACACTGATTGGAGCCGGTGGAGGCGGAGAAGGAGCTATGGACGCTGCCAACCTTTTGAAGCCAGCCTTGGCAAGAGGGGAACTCCATGCAATCGGTGCGACTACGCTCAAGGAATACCAGAAATACATCGAAAAGGATAAAGCTCTGGAAAGAAGATTCCAGGCTGTTATTGTGGACGAACCTGATGCTGCGGATGCCATTTCCATCTTAAGAGGTATCAAGGACAAATACGAATTGCACCATGGAGTTCGGATTAAGGACGATGCGGTCATTGCTGCTGTAGAACTTTCCCAACGCTATATTTCTGATCGTTTCCTTCCTGACAAAGCCATTGACTTAATGGATGAAGCGGCGGCAAAACTGAGAATGGAGATTGATTCTCTTCCTCAGGAACTTGATGAACTCAACCGCCGAATCATGCAATTGGAAATCGAGAGAGAAGCTATTCGAAGAGAGAAAAACAAGGATAAGGAGACTATTCTGAGTAAGGAGATTGCTGAGCTTTCAGAAAAGCGCCAATCCGTGAAAGCCAAATGGGAAAGCGAAAAAGCTGTGATCATGGGCATTCAGAGGGAAAAGGAAAATATCGAGAAATTCAAGTTGGAAGCTGAGCAGGCAGAACGTTCCGGAGACTTTGGAAAAGTAGCCGAGATCCGGTACGGAAAAATCGTGGAAGCTGAGCATAAACTTGATTCCTTTAAAAACCAATTGTCTGAAATGCAGGCTGGGTCGCCTTTGCTAAAAGAGGAAGTGGATCAGGAGGATATCGCTGCGGTAGTTTCTAAATGGACTGGAATCCCTGTTAGCAAAATGGTCCAATCAGAGCGGGAAAAGCTTCTTCATCTCGAAGATGAACTCGGAAAAAGAGTGGCTGGTCAGCAGGAGGCAATTGCTGCTTTGTCAGACGCAGTGCGTAGAAGCCGTGCCGGTCTTCAGGATCCCAAGCGCCCAATCGGTAGCTTCATCTTCATGGGTACTACTGGTGTGGGTAAGACCGAATTAGCAAAAGCACTTGCCGAATACCTCTTCAATGATGAAAACGCCATGGTCCGAATCGACATGTCTGAGTATCAGGAGAGACATGCAGTGAGTCGTTTGGTGGGAGCGCCTCCGGGATACGTGGGATATGATGAAGGTGGACAATTGACAGAGGCGGTGAGAAGAAAGCCTTATTCTGTAGTCCTTTTGGATGAGATAGAAAAAGCCCATCCCGATGTGTTTAATATCCTACTTCAGGTGTTGGATGATGGTAGATTGACCGACAATAAAGGTCGAATCGCCAACTTCAAGAATACAATTATCATCCTGACCACCAATATCGGTTCCCATTTGATTCAGGAGCGATTTGCTGAGATGAATGAATGGAATAAAGACGAGGTTTTGGAAAAGACAAAGGCTGAAGTTTTTGAGCTTTTGAAGAAGTCAGTAAGACCCGAATTCCTTAACCGAATCGACGAAACGATCATGTTTGAACCCCTCAATAAAAAGGTGATTCGTAAGATCGTGGATATCCAATGGAAGGAAATCCAGAAGAGAATGGCCGAGGCTCATATTGAAATTGAGGCAACACCTGAGGTTCTGGATCATCTGGGAGAGGTTGGTTTTGATCCAAACTTCGGAGCTAGACCCCTGAAGCGAACCATGCAGAGATTGATTCTGAATGAACTTTCCAAACAGATTTTGGCAGGATATATCAAGAGTGATTCTGCAGTTCTGGTTGATTTGGATGCAGACAAGCAGGTTTACTTCAAAAATGTGGATTTGGTGGATGTGTAATTCCGCTAAGGAATTCTGTCCCTGACAATCGGCTTTAATAGCTTTAGACCCTTGGGAGATCGGAGTACTACCGATTGTCCCAAGGGCTTTTTTTTGTTCAGATGCTTTACCAAATTGGTAGAATTCATTTAGCTTTTTCAGCCAAGCTTAGCTAAATTCCAATTCAACCATCAACCCTTAATTATGAAACGTTTTTATCCATTGCTCTGGGCACTTTTCCTCTTTGGGATAGTTTTTACCCCGGCTCATGCGCAAAAAAACAAAAAAGCTTCAGCAGTCAGTCCAGAGCCTGTTTATGATCCCTCGCTTTACAATGCCATGGAATTCCGATTGGTGGGGCCTTTCAGAGGAGGAAGGGCCACAGCAGTGGCTGGTGTGGTACAAGAGCCACTCACGTTTTATATGGGGGCTACCGGCGGGGTTTGGAAGACGACTGATGCAGGCGAAAGCTGGTTCAATGTATCGGATGGGTTTTTCGGTACCGCTTCAGTAGGTGCTATAGCAGTATCCGAGTCTGACCCCAATGTGGTGTATGTTGGGATGGGGGAAGCTCCCGTAAGAGGAGTGATGACTTCCCATGGAGACGGGGTGTATAAATCCACGGATGCAGGGAAAACCTGGAAGAAAATAGGATTCTCTGAAATCCGACAAATTTCAAAAATAGTAGTGCATCCAACGAATCCCGATATTCTATTGGTTGGGGGACAGGGAAGCCCTTATGGAGCTACAGATGCCCGCGGAATTTATCGCTCTGAGGATGGTGGAGCCACTTGGGACAAAGTCCATTATGTGGATGAAAACTCTGGTGTTTCTGATCTGAGTATGGATATGAAAAATCCACGGATGATTTACGCGGCCTACTGGGATCATCGCAGATTTCCTTGGAAGGTACAGAGTGGAGGTCCCGGTTCAGGGATCTACAAGTCTTCGGATATGGGTAAAACTTGGGAAAAGCTTTTCGAAGGTCTTCCAAAAGGAATAATGGGAAAGATTGGTATTTCAGTTTCCAGAGCTAATTCCAATACAGTTTGGGCTATAATTGAAGCTGAAGACGGAGGCCTTTATCGTTCAGATGATGCTGGGAAAAGCTGGAAATTGATTAACGGAGACCGCTTGCTTCGTGCACGATCTTGGTATTACATGCATATTTTGGCACATCCTACAGAGCCGGAAACAGTGTACATTATGAATGCTCCTTTGGTGGAATCTAAAGATGGAGGAAAAACATTCGTCAATCTTCGCACAAGACATGGAGACAACCATCAGCTTTGGATCAATCCAACACATCCTCAATACATGGTGAATGCCAACGATGGGGGAGGAAATGTTTCCATTGATGGTGGAAAAACCTGGTCCCGTCAAGACAATCAGCCAACAGCACAGTTTTACCGGGTGAATGTGGATAAGCAGTTTCCTTATCGAATTTATGGAGGACAGCAGGATAATTCCACTGTTTCCATCGCATCCCGTGCCAATGGAGCGGGGATTGGCTGGGATGAGTTTTATCCAGTTGGTGGAGGTGAATCAGCCTATTCCGCATTTGATCCAGAAAACCCCATTTATATTTACTCGGGTTCTTATCAGGGAATCATCACGGAGTGGAACAGCCATACTAAGCTGGAAAAAGATGTGATGGCTTATCCTTATCTGGGTTTGGCCTCCAATCCCCGTGAGGTCAAATACCGATTCAATTGGAATGCTCCTATCATTGCTTCCAAGCATGATCCAAGTGTGATTTACCATGCGGGAAATGTGATCCTTAAAACCAGAAATCGTGGCTTGAGCTGGGAGGAGATTTCTCCTGACCTGACTAAAAATGACACGACTCATATAATCCCTGGCGGTGGTCCGATCACCAATGAAGGTGCAGGGGGAGAAGTGTACCATACCATCATGTATCTGGCAGAATCTCCACATACTCCAGATGTATTATACGCTGGAGCAGATGATGGCATGCTCCATGTCACAAGAGATGGAGGGAAAAGCTGGACAGATATCACGATCCCAAATACTCCGGATGGCATGGTCAATCAGATTGAGGTTTCCCCTCATGACCCTGCCACAGTCTATGTAGCATTCAATGGATATAAATTCAATGATTTTACCCCTCACGTTTTCAAGTCTACCAATTATGGAAATACTTGGACTAGGTTGGTAGACGGAATAGGGAAAGAAGCCCATGTCAGGGTCGTGCGGGAAGACCCAAATCAAAAGGATCTATTATATGCAGGCACCGAAACAGGATTGTATGTATCCTTTAATGGCGGTCAGTCTTGGGAAAAATTCCAGTTGAACCTTCCTGTTGTCCCCATCAACGATCTGATGATCCAAGACAATGACATGATCATTGCCACCTCAGGAAGATCTTTTTGGGTCATGGACGATTTGAATCCCTTGTACGAATTGAAAGAGGCTGCAAATAAAGATTTTTACGTTTATCAGCCTGAGGACGCTATTCGTGATTTAGCTGCAAGAGGAAATAATAATCAAATAGGCCAGAATCCTTATCCCGGTTTTTCGGTGATGTATTATTTGAAAGACAATGTAGCTTCAGTAGTGCTTGAAGCGGAATTCAGGGATTTGGATGGGAATGTACTGAGGAAGTTTACTACAGATTCCAAAGCCAAGACTGGCAAAATCAAGAAAAAATCAGGCATGAATCGCTTGAATTGGGATTTGACATTGGATGCATTTGAGAGCGTGGAGGGAGTGTTCTCCGGTATTGGTTCCTCAGCTCAAAGAATAATCCCCGGAAAATACCAAGTAGCGCTGAAGTACGGTGATCAGGAGATCATCAAGGATTTGGTGGTAAAGGCTGATCCAAGATGGACAGCTACTGCTGCGGATTACAAACTCCAAGATGAAACTTTATCGTCCTTGCGTGAGGCTATTGTTGATACCCGTGAAATGGCTGAAAATCTCCGAAGCCTTCGAGGCCAAATCAAGGATCTTCAAGATCGGGTAGAAAAGGAGAAATATGCGGATTGGCATAAACAGGCGGAAGCTGTTGTCAAACAGATTGATGCTGCCGAAGCTGAGTTGATCCAAACTAAGCAGAAAACCTTTCAGGACGTGATCAACTTCCAGAATAAGTTGGATGCTGATCTTTTGCATATCTACGGAACCATAAATGAAGGAGAGCCTCCTGTTACCGAAGGACAAAAGCAGCGTGCCATGGATCTTCTCGAAAAATATCAGGATGTCAAAGCTCAGGTTAAAGGAGCTATAGATGGTGTGAAAGCCCTCGAAAAATCCATCATAGACCAAAAAATCCCGTTTTTGAATCCAAAGAACAAGTAAGGATCAATCCAGCCCCGTCCCAAAAGGATGGGGCTTTTTTGCCTAAAATAATGAAATAGGGGGATCAGGTGTAAAGCCAAAAAAAGAGGCTGTCTTTTAAAGGCAGCCTCTTTTCGTTGATCATTTTAAAGATTCCACCAATAGGTGAATTTGAGAACCACTGATCTGTTTTTCGTGTAGAAGGGAGCGGGAAGGTAATTGTCTGTGTAAACGATGAACAAATCCGATGCTGGCTTGAATCTCCACTGGAACCGGGTGTTTAGATTGATGTTTTCAATCTGCTCATTGTACTGAACAAAGGCAGTGAAAAATAAAGTATTGGTCATGGTGACATCCACTCTCGGGCCAACCAACCAGAAGTTGGTATTCCCCCAAGGTTCTGGCAGGTTGATTTGGTTGAAATTGGTGTTGAGTGCAATACTGACATAGGGCTGGATTCTATATCCTAAATCCGTGGTAAAATTGTATCTGCTTCCATTGGCGAAATATCCACCCATTCGGGTAGAAAACCCATAAGTGAATACGCTTTGTGGTTTTGAGGTGTACTCGGTTCCCCATGCTTTCCATTTATGCTCGGTTCCCGGTTCAAGGGTCAACTTACTAAAGTTGGTGGGGTCAAATGGTCTCTGGAGTTTAATGAAATCATTGGCTACCCAAAGCATAAATGTACTTTGGCTTCTCCACTTTACATTATAAGCGATGAAGTTTGTATTGTCGGTCTTTTCACCCTTTTTGTTGAAAAAGAAAGTATTGCCAATATCAGGTCCATGACTCAGGATTTTCTCACTGACCGGAAACCAACGATAACCAACGGTTGGATTGATTTTAGTGTATCCTCTTCTAGGAACATAGCCCACCTCAGCGGTATAATCTTCGGAAACCAATTCATGTTGCCAGTTCCAGGTCAGATTTCCAGAGGCGTATTTTAGATTGGCAGCATGAACGAAACCGTTTCCTAAATTATCAGGACCAAAACTTTGCAGGATCATTGCTTTTCCTGTCCATAAATTATTTGAAGAGGCGAGGTTGTATTCAAGACCTGCATTTCTGTTAAACTGGGAATAAACCTGGCTATCCGAGTTGGGATCAGGGTTATAGTTGAGGGATTGCTTGTTAATGAAGATCCCTGTGATATTACTTCTTGCACCAACTTGTCGTTGCAGGGCCATGACAGTGAAGTTCTGGGAAGGAAGGTTTTCTTCACTGACTTCCCCGGTTTGCATGTTCATAGCGCCGATTCTCCAGTCTTTATTGATCTTGCCACTCAACCTGGCACCAAACTGAATGGGTGCATTGAGCCCTATCCTTCTCGAGAAGAAAGGGCGTATAGTAGCGTAGCCGAAATTGGCGAATAGGTCTCCGTTTTCCAGAAAAAACTGCCGTCTTTCCGGGAAGAATAATTCGAATCTGTCCAAGTTGGTCACCTGGCGGTCTACCTCAACTTGAGAAAAGTCTGGGTTGACCGTTAAGTCCAAATTCAGGGAAGAGGTCAGGCCGATTTTGGCATCCATACCGATTTCCCTCCGGTATACATTTTTCCCCTTTGAGTCATAGTCTTTGGCCAAGCCGGTAAGGGCGTAGGGGATTACAGATACATTGGCTCCAGTTTGTGGAGGAGGATTGTCCCAAACCAGGATTCCTGTATAGGCAAGTGACGCAGAAGGGAATTGTCGTGGAACGGGTGCCCATCCTGATTTTTCAGTGGTTTTAAGATCAAGTCTTGAAAAGTTGATCCCCCATTCTGTGATTCCTTTTTTGTATCGAATGGATTTGAATGGGATGGCAGCCTCAAAAACCCACTTGTCTTCATAGTTTTTGACTTTGGAGGTCCATTTGTTGTCCCAGCTCAGGTCCACACTTCCTCCGTTGTACATGATTCCATCCCATTGGGCTCCGGCAGCATTTGCCCCAAATGAAAAACCATTGGTTTGGTCATCAAAAGGATCCATAAACAAGAGAAAGTTGTCATTTTTTCCAAAGGAAAAATCTCTTCTGAGGGACTCCACCATATAAGGCCCTTCTACTGCATGGTGGTTGACAACAATGAGGTAGAGGTTTTGATCATCATAGGTCATTCTTACGTCCGTTTTTACCTGGGCAAAAGAAGTGTCCATTGGAGTGATCATAAAAAAGTCAGTGGCAACTTCTGCCTCTTCCCAGGCTTTTTCATTGAGGATTCCGTCAATGATCACCTCGGAGCTCGCCTTTTGAATATGAAGGCGGTAAGAATCGTTGATTTTTTGAGGGAAGGCTGCAAAGCCCAGCCCTATGCTGAATAAAATGGTAAGTAAGGAGGTACGCATGATTGGGTGAATGACTTTGAGATTAGCCCTTCCAAGAGGTCCTGATTTCAAAGTATGATTAGCTATTGAGTTACTGTTTGATTCTGTAGGAGAATGTCAGGTTGATTTGTCTTCGGACAAATTGAGAACTTCCTTCCGTAAAGAAGTTTTCTCCTTCAATGATGTATCGGTTTTTTCTTGAATTGAGAATGTCATTTGCGGTTAGGGTCAGTCTGCCTCTTTCCTCTAAGATTTGCTTGCTTGCCGATAGGTCCATGAAGAAAATACCTTTCCGGATGCCTTGGGCTGTTTTTTGGCGGGCATCGAAATTTCCCCTCAATTGAAGGTCCCAACCATTGTCAAGTGTGAATCGGGAGGTTTGTCTCATCAACCAGGAAGTAGTTTTTGCCTGGAACTCTGCTTCGATATTGCTTCCGTCAATATTGGCGTGGAAGAAATTTAGGTTCAGATCCAGTTTCCACCAGGGTTTTGGTCGATAATCCGCACTGAATTCCAAGCCATAAGACTGCTCTCCGGTTAGATTGAAAGGAAGGGTTTCCGAAAATCCATCCTCATTTACAATTCTGATCCGTTCGATTTTATCGGTTGTATTTCGGTAATAGGCGGTAGAAAAGAGTGTTCCCTTTTCGAAATACTTGATGTGGCCAAGCTCAAAAGCATCGGTGAATTCCGGATTCAGGTCAGGATTCCCACTGAAGAAATTCCGCTGGTCCGAGAAGGTCACATAAGGGCTTAGGTCGTTGTATACCGGTCTCCGTACCCTTCTGCTGTAACTAAGCTGAAAAGCGTTTTCTTGGGTGATATTGTAAGTCACGTGGGCGCTTGGGAATAGATTGGTGTATTTTCTGGGATTCCGTTCATTGGTTTCAGCCAGAATGGTTTCCACATCAGTGTGCTCAGCTCTTAACCCTCCTTGGTAACTCCAGTTTCCGGTTTTATTACCCAAAATCCCGTAAGCGGCCAGAATATTTTCATTGTACAGGAAAATATTGTCCAGTCCTGGCAGTGGTAGGAAATTTCCGCTTTCATCCTTTTCCTTAACAATAAAATCGTTCTTCATTTCTCGGAAACTGGTACGGAGACCGGTTTCAAATTTCCCTTCTTTAGAAATGGGTTTTACATAATCCAACTGCAGAAGGTATTGGTTTTCGTATTCGTCATTGAGAGAGGTCTGAACTAGATCCTCGCTGGGGATTTCCTGACCGGATGGTGTAAAGGAATATTCAGTAAATAGCTGATCTGAATTTTCCCAATAATTCAAATAGGTGAAGGCAGCTGTCAGCTCGTGGCCTTTCTGCTCAAAATTCCGCTTGTAACTCACAACCACCTCAGAGTTGGGTTCCTGTTCGGTCTCATCCTGCTTTCTCAAACTATACCCCAAATAATTGTCTAAGGTATTGAGATAATCTTCATAGCGGATATTCGTAATCCGGTGGGCATCACTTCTTCTCCAGAGATAGGAAAGCGTCAAAATGCTTTGCTCATTGAAATAATAATCCAATCCCCCCCGAATGTTGTTATTGTAGCCTCTTACTTTTCCGGAGTTGTTTTGGCTTAGAATGTAGGTATTCCCATTCTCATAAACTTCCTGATAAAGTTCGCTGATATAAGGTTGATGTCTTCTGGCAAATCCGTAATTGATAAACCAATTGATGCGCTTGTGGCGATAGTTGAGATTAGTGGAAAAACCAAGATTCAGGGGAGTTCCCCCAATTACCTCAAAAGATCCGTTGAATCCCTGTTTGTTGTCTTTCTTAAGGATAATGTTGATTACTCCAGCGATACCTTCGGCCTCATACCGGGCAGAGGGATTGGTGATCACTTCCACTCTTTCCACCATGTTGGCCTGAAGCTGTCTTAGTCCTGAACTGCCTTTGAAACTAACCAGTCCAGAAGGTTTTCCATCAATGAGAATACGGACATTGGATGAGCCCCTCAATCTAACATTGCCTTCTGGGTCTACCGCCACGGAAGGAAGATTCATCAAAATATCGGAAGCGGTCCCCCCGGCGTTTGCAAGATCTTTTCCTACATTGAAAATTCGCTTGTCAAGAGCAAGTTCCATCAGGGTTTTTTCTCCCTGAACCGTCACCTCTTCCAGGTCAGAAGCAGTTGCAGAAAGGGAAATATCGCCCAAGTCAAAATTTGGGTTCTCTCGATTGATGGTAAAAAAATCGCTCTTAAATGCTTCAAATCCCATGAATTCGACTAGTGCATAATATCTTCCAAAAGGGAGATCAACAGTGAACTTTCCATTGTCTTCTGAAATCCCTCCTCCGACTAAGTTGTCACCTTCTCCATAAACTGCGATGGATGCAAAGGGCAGGGCTTCCTTACTGCCGGCATCAATGACCTTCCCTCTTAATTTCCCGGGTTGGTTTTGTGCCAGGGACGGGAAAACAAAAGCAAAGACGGATACCTGCAGAAAGCAGATACAGAGATAAGTGGAGATTCTGGGTTTCATAGGTTTGATAGTAAGAGGAAAACTCCAAGGAGATAATCGAGGAATTCCAGAAAAACAAAAATATCAATTATGTTTCTCTTAATTAAGTAATTTTTTTACAAATGGTGTCAATTCTTTTCGAAATCAGCTAGTTAGGGAGAAAGATAGTCGAGATTTCATTCAGTAGAGTTGAAATTACGTTAGCGGAAAGATTAATCATCAATTCCAGTTACTGAAATTCCAAAGAAGGGAAGTAAATTATAAATCTTTTAAAACCAGATGTATATGAAACTGCCAATTACTCTTGTTCTATTGATGTTCACTTTAGGATTAGTGAAAGCACAAAATGGGCTCCCTCCGTATTTGGAGGGGAAAGTGAGCTACCCTGTTTTTGATTTTGCTCCCTTTGCCGGAGTGATAGAAGTGGAGGATCCTGAGTTGACTTACAATCCTGAATTGGATTACAAGGTGATTTTGGATATCTATGGGAGAGTGAGGGACTCCTCTATGGTTTTTCCAAGCTTTGTGGATTTAGCCAGGACTTACAACCTACATGTTGCAAATGGGGTGCCTAAGGAAAAATTACACATGGTGGCAGTAGTCCATGGGGGAAGTGTGATAGCCATTTTGAATGATGAGGAGTATGAAAGAAAATATGGGATTCCCAACCCGAACAAGGAAGCTATAAGACAAATGGCTGAAGCGGGGATAAGGTTCTATGTGTGTGGGCAGAATATGGGAATGTTCCAATTTCGAAAGGATCAGATTCTCCCTCAGGTAAAGGTCGCTATTTCTGCCAAAACCACTTTTGTTACCTTTGGCCAACTAGGCTATACCTATTTGGATATTGGAATGGATAACTGAGTTATTTAGAGATTCAATTTTGAGTACTTCAGTAGGAAGAAAAAAAAATCCCCTGATGCGAATCAGGGGATTTTTGGTTTAATAGCTATTGATAGGGATTTTCAAAAAGCTCTTTTTTCCAAGTGCTCATCCAAATCCAGTCGGTTGATTCCTTTTTTCATCCAATCCGGTGCGGTTTCGCCCTTGAGGTGGTGATTGAAGAATTCCATCATTCGGACGCTGTAGTCCTTTCGGTTTTCCAACTTGCCCAAGACATGGTTTTCGCCTTTGTATTGTACCAGGATAACTGGTTTTTTCAGCCTTCTCAATGCTGAGTAGTATTCTATCCCTTGAGTAAAGTCCACTGCTCCATCCTTGTCATTGTGTAGCATCAAAAGAGGGGTTTTGACGTTTTTCACATGGTAAACAGGGCTGTTGCGTTCATAGGAGTCCCAGTTTTCCCAAGGTCCTCCTCTGAATCTGCCTTGAGAAGCCTCGAAAATAGACATGTTTCCACTTCCCGTATTCCAATAAATCAAATCGTACATGGAAATCATATTCGTCAGAGGGGCTCCTGCAGCAGCAGCTTTGAACATGTCCGTCTGTGTGATCAGGAATGAAGTCTGGTACCCGCCCCAGGAATGTCCGTGGATTCCGATATTGTTTTCATCAATTACCCCAGTTTTGATTGCTTCTTTGACAGCCGGGATTACACACCAAACCGCAGACATGCCAGGGTCATCGAGTTTATAAACAATGTCCGGGATAAATACGGCAAAACCGTTAGAAGTATAAATGTTCGGGTTCCATCCTGTTCCGCTATAGCCTGGATTGGTCCAGTTGTGACGGGTCTGGGATAGTTTTTCGTAGTAATACACCACAGTTGGGTATTTCTGTCCTTCAACATAGCCTGCCGGTAGGAAAATGGTTCCTTGTAATTTGTCTCCTTTGTCAGATACATAATCGACTAAGCGTGTGCCTGCGGACCACTGGTATTTGGAAGCATCTGGGGCATTGCCTGTAACCTGGGTTGGATTAGCCAATGAAGCATCGGTCAGGTAGACCTGAGTAGGTTCATTAAATTTTTCTTTGTAGAAATAATAACGGTCCGAATTCTTTGCTTTGGAAAGGGTGCCGAAGTTGGCATCATCCCAAACAAGTGATTTGGCACCCACAGTCAAGCCTCCTTTTTTGGCAGGGCTTAACAGCGCAATCCCACTCTTTTTGGTCCATTCTCCATACATACGGATGTAGGTGGGTTTGCTCAGATCAATTCCTTTTTCCTCTGGATCCAAATTGAATCGGTACTGATAGCGGATCTGGTCATTACGTCCGTTCACCGTCAGGTTTTTAGCCTGCTCTTTGGTGGATAGGGGAACCTGCCAAATATCCCATCCATCCCGCAGCAAGACGTACTTGCTATCGCTGCTCCATCCCAGAGGATTCTGAAGCGGTTTTTCAACGTTGTGATCATCTTCCGTGTTTACAAAGGTAACAGGCAGATTTTCGGTGATGTTGGTACTGGTTCCGGAAGCAATGTCATAAATGAAGAAGTGTCCATCCATTCCGTACAGGAGTTTGGTTCCGTCCGGAGATTCCCTAGGGAAAGAAGCAAAGGAAGGTTGGTAAAACTTCGTGAATAGAGGCTTGCGAACTCCTGTACTGAGATCTACCAAATAATAATCCCTGTAGTTCTGTCCGTTCAAATTCATGTCCAACTCATAAGGAGTAATGTCAGACCCCAAGGCATATTTTTGCTTTTCTAGGATGTTCAGATCCTTCATGGTGCTATCCTGAAGCTGAATATGCTTGCCTGATGCTACATCATACATGGACCAGAAGCTGTAATTCTTGTCCATGTTTTCCATGACTTGCTGACGGGATTGGAGTCGGCTGTCATTCCAGTGCCAAATGGTCATGTCTGGCTTATCGGCCTCGTTTTTCTTTAGACCTTGAGTTTTTCCTGAATCCAATTTTGCAATGGCTTTTTGCAAATCCGAAATGCTCTTTATGGTGGTGTCCGCCATGATTTTCTTCATGGCTGCTGATTCAGCTGCAGCGACGGAGTCCTTATCCACCTCTTTTTTGGGTTCCTCTTTCTTTTCTAATTCAAGTGGATGAATTCCGTAGAAAAGTCGGGTTAAATCCTCCGACCACATAGGACGGCGGTTTTGGGAGATGGTATAGCCTTTGGCAAAATTCAGGGAATCCTTGGATGGGTCATAGATGCTGACCTGCGGAGCATTTAAGTTCTTAACTCCGATCACCTGTCCTTGGTCCTGCTTGTATTTTTTGTCCTTGACCATTTTCAAGGCAGCAAATCCATCCCCTTTTTCCGTCCAGTTGAGTGAACGGTAAGTAGCTTTGTCCGAATCCAAGACCTGTATGCTGTTGGTGCTTAGGTTCAAAAGGTATAAGCCATTGCCGGATTGGTTGGCTGCATCCACGCTATAGGCTAGGTGTGAACCCGCTTTGTTGAAAGCAAAGTCAGACACATTGCCCAGGTTTTGGGTCTTTTCTGTTGCCAGATGGTAAATCAACAGATCGGATCCTTTGCCATCTCCATTGCCTTCTTTAGGAAGGTTGATTGCCAGATGGCTGGAAGCTTTTCCGTTGAATGCATAGCTGCTCGCATTTTCAAAGGTCTTGCTGTCCTCCGAGCCAAGCTTGATCAAGGTGACTTTGTTGCGAAGGGGTTTTCCTTTACTTTTTTCATTCGCTTTTTTCTCCTTGAAGGTAGGGTATTCGGTATAGGCAAACCATTTTCCGTCTTCGCTAAACTCCATGGAAGGGGAGTTGGTAGAACCGATTTTAAACGTCTTTTTGCTGGACTCATCCCCGACTTTTTGAAGGATGATCTCGCCGTCCCCTTCCAGGGCAATCAGGCCATAAGCCATCCATTGTCCATCCGGTGAAAGCCGGAATGCGGAACCGGGCATATATTTCCAGCTAGGGATGTCTTTCCAGGACATGGGTTGCTGTTCCTGGGCTAGGGCAAATGTGGCTGTCAGGCAAAACAACCAGATCCAAAGTGAAAGTTTTCTCATGTGTTAAAAGTTTATTAGACAGGGAAAATAGGAGTTTTTTCACTAATGAAAATTGAAAACTTGAATGAACGGCAAAAAAAAGACCTGCCAGATTTTTAATTACTGACAGGTCTTTTTATTTAAATTTTCTGCTTACTGTTTATTGTAAACTACTTTACCTCCTACTACAGTCATTTCTACCTTGGTTTCCAAAATCTCGTCTTCTGGAATTTCCATGATATTTTTGTCGAAAACGGTGAAATCAGCTGCTTTCCCTACCTCAATGGATCCTTTGAAGTTTTCTTCAAATTCGGCAAAGGATCCGTCCAATGTATAGGACTTCAAAGCCTGCTCCCGGGTCATTTTTTGGTCCCCCTCGTAGCCTCCCTCAGGAAGTCCCTGGAGGGTTTTTCGGGTCACAGAAGCATAGAAAGAAGGAATAGGATCTACCGGTTCCACAGGAGCATCGGTTCCATTGGCGATGCGGGCGCCCGTCTGGAAAAGCTTCTGCCAAACATAGGCTCCATCGATGATTCGCTTTTCACCCAATCGGTCTATTGCCCAAGGGCGGTCTGAACTCAAATGAATAGCCTGCATGGCTGCAATTACACCCAGTTCACCGAATCTTGGAATATCATCCGGATGAAGGTGCTGGGCATGCTCGATGCGGAAACGGTGGTCTTTGGTATCAGGAAATTTGGCGAAAGCTGCTTCATAACGATCCAAAATCTCCTGATTGGCACGGTCACCAATGGCGTGGGAGTTTACCTGGAATCCCAAAGGAAGGGCTTTTTCAGAAACTTCGGTTACCACTGACATAGGCAAAGTTTCATGACCTCTATGACCTGGTTTGTCTGAATAATCCTCCAGCAACCAAGCTCCCCAAGGTCCTAAGGCTCCGTCACAGTTTAGCTTGATGGAGCGGACCGTGACAAAATGATCCGAATCGATCATTGGTCCTTTTTGATACCATTGCTCCAGTAATTCCGGCTGTCGCCCGGTCAACATGATGTACATTCTGGCGGTAAGCTTGCCTTCGGCTTTGAATTTTTGAACCAAGTCGATTACGTCCTGACCGGATCCTGCATCGTGGAAAGAAGTAATTCCTTTTTCAGCCAACTCTTTTAAGGCCAAAGTCAGGGCTTCTTCCGCTCTTTCTGGGGTTTCTCTTGGGATCAATCGACTGACCAATCCGGAAGCTCTTTCTACCAAAACTCCAGTTGGATTTCCAAGTTCATCGCGCAGCACTTCTCCACCTTCTACTTCCTGGGTGGGATTTTCGCTCCGCAAAGAGGTGATTCCTGCCAGCTCCATGGCTTTTTTATTCACAAAAGAAGCATGTCCGGATGCATGGGCCAGGTAAACCGGATTGTCAGGAGTGACAGCGCTTAGTGCATCATGGGTCTGGAAGCCTTTGACGGTTTTGTCCGGCATTTGGAGCCATTTGTCCTGGTGCCAACCTCTACCGGTGATCCATTCGCCTGGCTCTGCTTTTGATGCAGCTTCCGCTACTTTTTCTACCAGTTCGTCGTAGGTTTTGACGTACATCAGGTCGATCTCCAGCTTATTGTAGCCTATACCCATCAAGTGGGCATGAGACTCAATAAAACCCGGAGTCATGGTCTTACCTTCTAGGTCAATTACCTCGGTCTGGTCACCTATGTACTGCTTTATGTTTTCCGAACTTCCTGCATCGAGGATCATTCCGTCTTTGACTGCTACTGCTTCTACTTTGGGATTGGATTCATCTACTGTATAGATAATCCCATTGATGAAAACAGAGTCAGCCGGATTTTCAGGTTGAGAGGAACAGGAGAATAGAAATATCCCCAGGATTCCAAGTAAATAAATATGCTTCATGGATTTATGATTCTGGTACGAAAGCTAGGAATTTTGGGGATTTCTTACCAAACCAATCCTGTAATTAGCGGATCCAGACCTTTCGGGATTCTGTGATTCCGCCTTCAACTTCAAGCCTTAGGATGTAAAGTCCCGGAGCCAAAAAGCCAGATTCTACCTCCAGTACTTGGTTGGCATTGATTTTCAGTCCGGAAATTAGCACCTGGCCCATAGATGTGAATAGGGAACCTGTGGCCGGGAGATTGGATATGATTCGTATAGGTCCATGGCTTGGGTTAGGGTAAACTTTCAGTCGGAAATCTCCCAAGCTTGGCTCTTCAAACTCGGCAGCATCCAAATAGATCAAACCACCGGCCCTAGTCCCCAAAATAAGATCAGGACTTCCATCCAAAAGAGGCTTAACTAAAGTAATCCAGGTATTCCTTCCCAAACGGGTAGGAAGGAAAAGATCTCCAATCTGTACTTGGATTTCATCTGTTTGGGGATTATTCATGAAGTCCTTCACTCGGATCAGAATTCCTCTCTGGTCAACTGCAAAAAGGTCGGGCTCGGAAGTAGAATCAACAGAAATGCTTAAGTTCCTTGTGGCAGGATTGTCTACAAAGCCTAAAAAGTCCGCTTCTTTCAGGGTGGCGGTTTGTTGGGTGAAATCCACCTCGTACCAATCTAATCTCCCGTTTTGCCCGGCAACCAATAGGTGATTTTTTCCGCCGTAAACAAAAAACTGAAGATAATCTCCTCGGCTGGGCTTATATCCTGCCAGCTCAAAAATTGGAGTATTTGCCCCGTTCAAATCCAGAATAATTTGGTTGGGAATGTTGCCTTCATATCGGATTCCGGAAGCCAAAAAGTAGGATTTGCCCTGAGCATCTGAAAAGCGCAGAAGCTGAACATCCAGTAATTGCTGTGCTCTGAGATTCAGATAATTCCTTTCCTCAAGGGAAAAAGTGCCTTCGGGAAAAGAGAAACGGCTTATTTCAGCAAATACTCCGTCCACTTTGGTGATATTTGAAGTTACGAGTAGTTCCCCGGCTGATTCATTTCCCTGGAACAAGGGGCGCGCATTTTCGCCCAGGTCAACCTGCATATTTTGCAGTATAGGTTGATAATCCTCAAACCCTTCATTTTGGAAAATGGACTGAGCAAAATCAATCCCATAAATCAAAGCCTGCTCATTGGTGTTGAGGCTGATTACCAACTTACCGTCCAAAAACTGTGGATTGTGGAAAATGGGGAAGGAAGGTAATGCTCCCAATTGGGGGATTTCATTACTGAAGGAATTGAAGGTTGCCTGACTTTGGGTTCCTTGGTTTGGTAAAAAATAGAGTTTGTCGCATTCATCCCTACCCAAGAGAAGATCTGGGGTTCCATCGCCATCAAAGTCACGGTAAAGTATGGAATGCCCCCCGGAATGCTGGATACGTTGGTTTTCATTTTCAGTAATCCTGGAATCGAGATCCAGTCCGGAGCAGGTTTGTCCGAAGGAGATATTTCCGCAACTGCAAAATTCAAAATTTCCCCAGTGGGTAATTGGAAAGGCGAAACCATCTATATCGGGTGTTCCTTTTCGTTCCACGGAGGTGTTTTTGTAAAATTCCAGATAATCTCCTGAGGCAAAATTGAAGATGACCAAGTCCAAGTCTCCGTCATTGTCAAGGTCTTGGATCAGAGGGGTGTCCAAATTGTTGGCTTGAATATTTGCTGCCCCGTCCAAACGCAGGAAGTTTTGTGCCGTTTCCCAAGAAATTTGCCCAGAGGAGGAGGTATTACGGTAAGCCTTGATCCCTAATGCAGTGGAGGTGAAGAGGTCCTTTTTCCCATCTAGATCATAATCGGCCAAGACCATAAATCCACTGATATCTGGAGGAAAGAGGTAGCTCAGCTCTGGGAGATGGATGAAGGATCCATTTTCTTTTTTGAAAACCATCAATTGGCGGGAATTGATGTCCCAGATCACCCATTCCTCCTTTCCATCTTGGGTAAGGTCTATGGATTGTATCTGAGCTGAATTGATTCCCCCGGCAAATGGGGAAGGGAGGGGCTGACCATCGACTTTCATTGCCGGAGCCTGGTTGATCCTGTAAATCTGCTGTCCCAATAAGTTTTGGGAAAGGGTGATAAGCAGGATGATCAGAAGTCTTCGCATGGAGGATTTGATAGTCAATGCTAAAATTAATACGGAAGCTTCACTTCAAAGATGTGATGATTCCTTTATTTTGGGATAAAATTTCTTTCCTAGATGAACATCGCGATTTTATATCAACTATTTCAGAAAAGTACAGGAGTCAGCACCGATACCCGGAAAATCGAAAAGGGGAATATCTTTTTTGCACTGAAAGGCCCCAATTTCAATGCAAATGAATTCGCTGCCAAGGCTTTGGAAATGGGCGCTGCCGCTGTGGTAGTGGATGATCCTGAATATTTTGAGGAAAATGATGAGCGATATTTTATCTGTGAGGATGTGTTGACGGCTTTGCAAAAGCTGGGGAATTATCATAGACACAAACTGGATATTCCATTTATTGCCTTGACCGGTTCAAATGGGAAAACAACCTCTAAGGAGTTACTGAATGCTGTATTGAAACAGAAGTTCAAGACCTCTGCAACTGTTGGGAACCTTAATAATCATATCGGTGTGCCTCTCACACTCTTGGCTATACCCCAAGATGCAGAAATTGCCATCATCGAAATGGGAGCCAATAAGCAAGGAGATATTCAGGAGCTATGTGAAATTGCCGAGCCTACTCATGGATTTATAACCAATATAGGGAAGGCCCACTTGGAAGGGATGGGTGGCCCGGAAGGGGTTTTGAAGACAAAAACCGAACTTTATCAGCACCTCCTGGACAATAAGGGAACTGTATTTATCAACTCCCAGGACCCTGTTCTTTCCAAAATGATCAAGCGATTTCCTAATCCGGTTCTATATCCGGCGAAGGGGGATTTTTGCGAAGTAAACTTCAAAGGTGCGGATCCTTTTGTGAAGTTTTCGGTGGAGGGATTGGATGAGGTTTACCAAAGCGGATTGATCGGAGCATACAATTTTGGGAATATCGCTACGGCTTTGACTGTTGGAAAATACTTTGGAGTTCCTATGGATAAAGCCATCGAGGGAGTGCTCAGTTATCATCCTTCAAATATGCGGTCCCAATTGCTCGAAAAGCGGAGCAATCTGATTATTCTCGATGCATATAATGCAAATCCCTCCAGTATGGAAGTTGCGGTTAGGACTTTTGGGGAAATGACAGGGAAGAAACATAAAATGGTCATCTTGGGGGATATGTTTGAATTGGGGGAACATGCAGAAGATGAACATAGAAGGCTGGGTGAGATTGTGAGCCAATACCCGATTGATAAGGTTTGTTTTACCGGGAAATTGACTGTTGCAGCTTTGGAAAAAGCCCCGAAGGCCCTCTATTTTCCGGATCCGTTTTCTTTGAGAAACTGGCTTCAGGACAGTAAATTGGAGGATTACCTGATCCTGATCAAAGGGAGCCGCGGGATGAAGCTGGAGACCTTGGTGGATTTTATCTAACAAAGTTTACTAGCCCTGGTTATTACCAAGTGCTACTCCAAAAATGCTTTCCATATGAGACCCTATTTGAAATTCCTTTCTGCGCTCGCTGAAAACAACCGTAAAGAGTGGATGGATGCCAATAAAAAGTGGTATCTGGAAACCCGAGAGGAATTTCTGGAGGATGTGGATGTCCTTTTGAAGCAGTTGACCGAGTTGGAACCTAGGCTATCTGCATTCAAACCCAAGGATTGTGTATTTAGACAAAACCGAGATATCCGATTTTCAGCCAACAAAAATCCCTACAAAACAAATTTCGGAGCTTATTTTTCTCCCAAAGGTAAAAAGTCGGAGGGACCTGGGTATTACCTGCAGATCCAACCCGGGAATTCATTTTTGGCAGGAGGGATATGGATGCCCATGGCTGAGACCCTGAAAAAGATCCGACAGGAGATTGATTATTCAGGGGCTGAGCTGGAACAAATTGAGTCTGATCCGGAGTTTCGCAAATTTTTTGAGGGAATTGAGGGGGAAAAGCTCAAAACCAGTCCCAGGGATTATGATTCAGATCATCTATACATTGAATATCTGCGGCTGAAAAGCTTTACAGTTTCCCATCCCATTGCCGATCGGGATATAGATTCCGGTAAATTTATCATCCAGGCTATGGAAGGCTTTAGAAAAATGAAGCCCTTACAGGATTTTTTGGAAAGAGCTTTAGAAGATGTGGAGGACGGATCCGGGATCTTATAAATTCAAGAGCAGTTTTTCTAGGGAGCTGGCCACGCCGTCTTCTTTGTGGTGAAGGGTGATTTCATTGGCAACGGCCTTGACCTCTGGACGTGCATTATCCACCGCTACTCCCCAGCCAACCTTTTGAAGTAAATCAATGTCGTTGTAGTTGTCCCCAAAGGCTATTACATGTTCCGGTCCGAAATCATAGAGGTGGTCTAGAACCAATTGCAGTGCAGTAGCTTTGGAAATCTTTTTGGGAGCGATCTCGATATAGGTGTCTTTGGACCGATAGAGGTGTAAATCCTCAGAATGGCTGAAATGCAGCTCCCCAAAAAGCCAGCTGATTTCCTGAGATTCCCCCATGCACATGACTTTGTGGACACCAGAATCATTTTTGGACAACAAATCCAGCACTTCCTCTCCACTTTTCCATGTAGGCTGGACTTTGGTGTTTTTAATTTCACGCTGAGCCCAGTAATCGTCTTTGGGTTCATACCAGTTTTCACCTTGATACAGGCTGACATGAATAGAGGAGTTTTTGCTCAATTCAAGGATTTTGGAAACCAGGGGAAGAGGGATTTCCACAGAATCCAACACTTCTCCAGTTCCATTGATCACATAGCCTCCGTTATAGCAAATTAAAGGTTCCTTTGTGCGGTTTAGGTCACGCAGGAGATGCCGCATAGCATCCGGCATTCTGGAACTCGCCAAAATCACCGGGAAATCCTGTGGGAGTCGGCCAATTGCGTTTTTTAATCTTGGAGAAAGATCCCGCTCAGCATTGAGCAGGGTTCCGTCAATATCGGTACAGAGGGCTTTTAAATTCATTAATCAAGTTTGGACCAGTCGATTTCGTCCGCAAAGTTGGCGAAAACTCCGAATCCAATGATGGAGATGATAATAATTCCAATTGCAAAACCAATCAGTTTGACGATCAGTTCCGCTTTTGCCCAGTTGGCCTTACTTGGTTCAGTATTATTGTCCACTGCCCAAACAATCAGCATAATAAACCCGATCAGAGGGATTTTGGTGACAATCACATTGATGACCCAGTCTCCAAGTGAAAGAGGTGGTCTTTTGAATTCTTCAGGGATGATCATGGTGTTGTGGTTTTGGTTTATAGGAAATCAGCCGTATTGAAAGTGTATTCCTGCATTGCGAAATTTTCAGGATTTCGAGGATCACTTTGAATAAACTGAACTGTAATTTGCTGATAATCTGTTGATTTTTCGAAATCTCTGATGTAAAGTTCAGCGCATTTTCGAGCCAGTATTTCGGGTTGGTTGCCCAAAATCATTGGATCACCATTTTGGAGTTGGAGAAAAATAACGGATTCCGAACTATCCCCTTCAGTTGAATTGCTCAGGTTTACACTCATCCCTTGGAAATTTCCGAGTGCACGAATTTCCTCAGAAGGCAAAAAACCTTCTCCCATCAAAGTTTCCATTCCTTTAAAGGCGAAGTGGATGATTTTTTCAGGATTGCAAGAGCATGAAGAAATGCTTAAAAGGGAAATAATCAGCCAAAAGGAAGCTAGTTTGTTCATAGCGCAGCATAAAAATGAAATTTAAGGATTAAAAAGGTTCCTTAAAAGAGCTTTGGAGGAAAGCAAGCCTGATAACCCAATTGGATACTACAACAGTGGAGTTACATAAAAAATCCTTTTCTAAAAAAAGGCAGAGAAAATCCTCTCTATTTATTGATTAGCTTGATTACTTCAGAGTTGTCTCCATAGATTACTTCCAAATAAGAGAGGCCTATAGGGAACTGGTTAAAATGTTCCGATAGCAGGACTTTACCAGAATCAGGCAGATCAACTGAAAAAATGGCCAAGGTACGATTCGTATCATACACCCTCAGAAATACTTTTCTGTCCTCAAAAAGTACTGGTTTTTTCAATTTCAAGTAGGAATTTCCATCAAAGCTGGGGTTGGGATACACTTCCCAAAGACTCACGGGTTTTGGGTTGATTTCTCTTTGCACCAGTTTTACGGTGGAGAAATAAACTGCATCTTCTGTAGCTTTTTTAAGTCTATAGTAAATGGATTGGCCGAAAAACGGAAGATTTTTGTCGGTAAAACCATAGGAGGTTGCGTCGATTTTTATGTCCGATATTGCCACTGAGCCTATAGTTTCAAAATCTTGGTCGGATGAGGTTTTTCTTTGGATTTCAAAGCAGCCTTTTTCAATCTCTTTATTGGTGATCCAGGTCAAGTTTACTTCTTTTTGGTCGGAGCCTAATTTGGCTTCAAAATCCCCAAGATTCATGGATAATATTGATGCAGCTTCAACCAAAAACTCCACTTGGTTCGAGCAGTTGTTTGCATCGGTAACCACCAATCTATAGGTGCCATCGCTCAGGTTAGAGATGTCTTTTTGGGTAGTAGTACTTCCATCCGGGAAAGTCCAAAGGTAGGAATAGGGAGCAGTGCCTCCGGTTACGTTTTGCACGGTAACACTTCCTGTATTTCCACTGAGTAAATCAGGATAAACGGTGGCCTGGATTTCAATATTTGACGTTATCACCACTTCTTTGGTGATGGTGTTAATGGATGTGCCGTCATCTACAATCAGGGAAACCGGGTATGTACCGGAGCTTGGAAAACTAAAGGAAGTAATGCTATCATTGGAGTCAATAATGGCATCCCCATCAAAATCCCAGAAATACTGATAAATAAAAGGTGCTGTTCCACCGATAGTAGTGCTTGTAAACTCAACAGTGTTGGTGCAATTGGTGTTTGGATTAAAGTTAAACCTAGGATTCAAAGGCAAAGTCACATCAAAACCTAAGGCGTTAAAATAACACTGTGCGTTTTGGTTACTTTTACTTGGAGGACCACAATCAGCTGGGTTGTTGGGTACATTCCCTGTGATCCAATACATGAATACATTTTTGATCTGGATTTGATCTCCCCAGTACCAAGAGAAATCTCTTACTTTAACAGGAACTCCTTGTTGGATTTGTTGATGAACAAAGAGACAGTTCCATTGATCGGTCATATACGGCTGACCCTCTACCCAGATGTCAAAAGACATGTATAAATTATAGCCATTTGCAGTAGATCCTCCCAGGGTTACCCATAGCTCTCCATCCACCAGATCTCCGATTTCATAATTATCTGTTACAGTAAATGGCTCTCCATTACTATTGCGGAGTTCATAACTTGTTACAATAATATTTTCTTGGCTACAACTTGGGCTGCTTGTCTGTGCAAAAAGGGTAATAGAATTCAATGTTGCTGCTAAAAACAAAGCAATCGGAAAAAATGATCTAATATTTAGTATACACTTGTTTAGCATGCCTTTGTTTGGTTTTCAGGCTATAACAAATTTATGTAAAGCATTTTTATCTAAAAAAATATTTTGACATAAAATATTGAAAATCAGTCAAATAAATTTCAAAATGCAAAAAAATTGAAATGAAAAACATATATGTATAATTCATGAATGGTTAAAATTATTTGTATCTATTTTTTTGTTTTTCAGCATTTCTTAAATGCTTCTTGCAGAAATAAATCATGATAAATTATAGTGTATTATTTATTTTGTTATACCAATAATTATTGGGCTGTTTATAAATAGGTTTAGGTTTGATTGGAGGGGTAGAAGTGTCAAAATCCAGAATTTAGGCTGAAGCTTTTCAATTTATTTGATTTAGCAATTCCTAAAGTCTCGAGAAACGGCTGGTTCTCAAAAGTGATTTCTATTAGAATGGATCAGGGAAAAAACAAAAAATAAAAAAAAAGGCAAGTCAAAATGACTTGCCTTTGTGGTGGAGAATAACGGATTCGAACCGATGACCTCTACACTGCCAGTGTAGCGCTCTAGCCAACTGAGCTAATTCCCCAATCGGAGTGCAAATATATCACGAGGTTTTTTCTGCGCAAATAAAAATTTACTCAGAGTTGTAATTTATACGCGTTAGGATACTTCTGCCCAAAGTGACTTCATCTGTAAACTCCAGCTCGCCCCCGACAGGAATCCCCCGCGCTATCGTGCTGACCATAATTCCTTTTTCTTTGAGGCGTTTGGCAAGATAGAAGGAGGTAGTGTCACCTTCCATGGTGGCACTTAAGGCTAAGATCACTTCCCTTACCGGTGCGTTTTCAACAGATTCAATAACCCGTTCCAATAGGGACTCAATGGTTAGATCTTCTGGACCTATCCCATGGATTGGAGAAATCACCCCTCCCAAAACATGGTACTTGCCATTGAACTGATTGGTGTTTTCAATGGCTAATACATCCCTGATATCTTCTACTACACAAATTAATCCTGAGTCCCTTCTAGGACTTTTACAGATGCTGCATTGCTCTTCATCCGAAATGTTGTGGCAAGTTTGGCAGTATTTGATTTCCTGCCGCATCCGGGTCAGAGCAAGGGACAAAGCCTCCGTATGGGCTTCGTTCTGTTTGAGTAAGTGTAGCGCAAGTCGAAGGGCTGTTTTTTTACCTATTCCCGGTAGACGGGAAATTTCAGTTACAGCGTCCTCGATGAGTTTGGATGGGAAATTCACAAAAGGTGGATTAAACGATAGTAGCTTGGATTCCTGCGTCTAATATAGCTTCGCACATGGGTTTTAATTCCTCCTGGCTCCCTTTTTTTACAGCGCACTTTCCTTTGTAATGGATGATTAAGGTGCATTGTTCTGCCTGTTCCCGGGTATGTCTGCAGACCTTGACCAATACATTGGCAACATGATTGAAAGTATTGACATCGTCATTGAAGACAATCAAGTCATGCGCATCCAGATCCAGCAATTCCTCCAACAGGATCTCTTCTGTTTCTACATTGGGCAATGGCGAACTCAAATGAATCATTTTGCAAAATTAAGAATAATGGACAAACTTAGCGACCCTTACCTTTTGCAAATATGAACCCTCAAATAGTCCTCTTTGTTATTTCCTGCTATTTTTTTCTATTGTTTTTGATATCATGGTTTACTTCCAGAAAAGTTACTGCGGATACTTTCTTTACAGGTGACAGGCAGTCCCCCTGGTTTCTTGTTGCTTTTGGAATGATTGGAGCATCCCTTTCAGGGGTAACCTTCATCTCTGTACCCGGGGAGGTCGGCAATTCCAATTTTTACTATTTTCAGGTGGTATTGGGCTATACTTTGGGGTATTTTACCATTGCCAAAGTATTATTGCCTTTGTACTATAGGCTCAATTTGGTTTCGATCTATTCTTATCTGGAAACCCGCTTTGGGTTTTGGTCTTATAAAACCGGAGCATTTTTCTTTATACTTTCTCGGACTTTGGGGTCCTCACTTCGGGTTTTTCTTGTTGCTTCCGTACTGCAGTTAATACTCTTTGATTCCTTGGGTATTCCGTTTTGGGTTTCCGTTCTGATTACTGTAGGATTGATCTGGCTCTACACACACCGCGGGGGTATCAAAACCGTGGTTTGGACCGATACACTTCAGACATTTTTTATGCTGGCAGCTGTGGTTGTTTGTATCAAGTTGGTCGGTGATGAACTGAGTTTTTCCGGAGTTTCCGATTATTTCAAGGCGGTTTCAGGGGATAGCCGATCCGAGATTTTTAACTGGGACTGGAAGGCTGGAACGAATTTCTTTAAGCAATTTATCTCTGGTGCATTTATCACGATCGTGATGACAGGACTCGATCAGGATATGATGCAGAAAAACCTGACCTGTAAGAATATAGGTGAGGCACAGAAGAATATGTTTTGGTTTACAGTGATCCTGGTGATTGTAAACCTGTTGTTTTTGTCTTTGGGAGTGATGTTGTATCTCTACGCGGAGACCAAGGGAATCAGCATTCCCGCCAAGACAGATGAGTTGTTTCCGATGTTGGCAACCCAGCATTTTTCGGCATTTGTGGGAGTGGTTTTTGTATTGGGAATTACCGCGGCAGCCTATTCCAGTGCAGACTCTACGCTGACAGCCCTCACTACTTCTTTTTGCATTGACTTTTTGGAAATCGAGAAGAAGTATCCAGCAGACAAACGCGTTTCCATCCGCAAGAAGGTACATCTTGTCTTTACATTCGTAATGTTTATGGCGATTCTGGTGTTCTATTGGATCAATGACCAAAGTGTCATCAACTCCGTTTTTATTGTGGCGGGATATACCTATGGTCCCCTCTTGGGATTGTATGCCTTTGGTCTGTTTACCTCTTGGCAGGTTAAGGATCGATGGGTTCCCCTGATGGCAGTCGCTGCTCCAGTCTTGACTTTTCTAGTCAGCTCAAATTCCGAAAAATGGCTATGGGGCTATAAATTTGGTTTTGAGGCCTTGATTTTGAATGGGCTGTTGATGTTTTTGGGGTTATATCTGGTACGAAAGAAGTAATTTAAAGCTTCAATCCCTGTTCTGGGTCCCAAAACAGTTCTTCAAAGTTTTGGATTTTGTCATTTTCCACATGAACACCTTCAGACTCCAAAAGCTCTTGCATCCGGGTAGGGGTTTCAAAGTGATGCTTTCCAGTAAGTATCCCGTTTCGGTTGACTACTCTGTGAGCAGGTACATCGGGCAGGGTATGGGCGGCATTCATGGCGTATCCCACCATTCTGGCCCCACTTTTTAGGCCTAAATAATGTGCTATTGCTCCATAGCTGCAGACCCTTCCCGTGGGGATTTCCCGGACCACTTGGTATACCAAGTCAAAGTAGTTTGGTTTTTCTGTTTTCATCGGTGCTCTAGGGGTTCAGGACTCGTGGGTTTTTGGAATATTCATAAAAGGAATCGAAAAATAAAGCCTAATTTTAGCAAGAATCAAACGAGTTTCAAGTTACAATGAGTCGAAATATCATCATTACTGGAGCGGCCGGGAATCTAGGTTCAGCTGTTGTGGAAAAATTTAAGAGAGAGGGGTATCATGTCATTGCCTTGGTGCAGCCAGGCAAAGATGAAATGGTAGAGGAAGCCGATGACAATTACGAGGTAGATGTGACTGATGAAGCTTCTGTGACTGAATTTGTAAAAGAATATCAGCTTCAATATGCCGAACTTGATGCCTTGGCCCTTCTTGTTGGAGGGTTTGCCATGGGTGACTTGGAAAATACAGGTCGGGCGGAAATTGAAAAGATGTTCGCGTTAAACTTTTTCAGTGCTTACAATTTGGTCAGGGCATTTTTCCCAATTATGAAGAAACAGCAAAAAGGGACCTTCCTTTTTGTGGGAGCCAGACCAGCTCTTGAGCTGGGGAAAGCTACTCAAACTATCGCCTATGCCCTGAGTAAAAGATTAGTCCTCTCTCTTGCAGAGATTTTGGAGGTGGAAACCATAGGTACCTCCATTCAGTCCCATGTATTTGTCCCAAGTATCATTGATACACCCCAAAATAGAGAGGCTATGCCCGATTCGGATTTTTCCAAGTGGGTTAGTCCTCAAGAAATTGCGGAATCCATGCATTTTGCGGTCAATAATCCTGCATTGAGCAATATGACCTTCAAACTCTACGGTGAAATTTAACCCCGGAAATACCATAATGAATATCAAAATCATTTTAGTTGCCCTTTTAGTTGGTGCCACTTTTCAAGCCGGCTTTGCCCAAAGCCCTGAAGAGGAAGTCAAGCAAGTAATTGCTTCTCTTTTTGATGGAATGCGCTCAAAAAATGCCCAGCAGGTTGCCGATGCATTTTCTCCCGAAGCGCAGATGCAGACCGTTTTGGCAAAACCAGAGGGAAGTTCGGTGGGGAGTAATTCGGTTTCAGATTTTGTCAATAGAATAGCATCTACCCCTTCTGAAACCCAATTGGATGAGCGGATTTTGGACTATCAGATCAAGGTAGATGGTACCATGGCCTCGGCTTGGACTCCCTATGAGTTTTATGTCAATGGAAGCTTTAGCCATTGTGGTGTAAACTCCTTCCAGCTGGTCAAATTTGCTGAGGGCTGGAAGATTGTCTATATCATTGATACCCGTAGAAAAGAAGGTTGTTGATCAATGATGTCGGAATTTAAAGAAAGGGTTTATCAGAGTGCTATTGCCCTGTTGAAGGATAAAATTCGTTTGCTTCAAGAGGAGAGAAAGGCTATTTCGGAGGGAATTCTGGAAGATTCAAAAAGCAGTGCTGGAGATAAATATGAGACTGGCAGGGAAATGATGACCCAAGATCTCAATCACGTGGAAAGCCAATTGAAGCAAATTAACCTGGATTTGGAAGAATTGTATCGCCTGCAGTCCATCAAAGATTCAACGGGAGCTATTCGGGAGGGGTGTTTGGTAAAGTTGGGTACAGATTGGTTTCTGATTAGTGTCAGTATAGGTCAATTGGAAGTTGATGGAGAGAAGGTGTTCTTACTGAGTAAAAGCTCTCCATTGGGCCAGTCCTTACTGGGGAAGCAGGAAAATGACTCTGTTCAGTTAAGGGGAAAAATTGTCTCCATCGGCTCAGTTTTTTAACTATTTCAGTTTCTGTTTTCCAGATAAAGATTCGTTGACATATAAGAAAAGGGAAGTGTGGGTGCGTTAAATTTTTTGAATGATTTTTGAGAAATTTCAATTTTTTAACCAAAAATTCTAAAAAAATGAAAATAATAATTGGCTTTATTTGGCATAAAGGAAATATCTCCTTAAGATTGTCAGGTCAATTTGCTTGTCATGGTATTTGCATCTAACACATTTTTTATGAACGGAACCGGCTCTCCAAAGGAGTCAGGCACGATCACTTTTTTTGCCATGTACACCACAATGACCACCACCACAACGGGGGGCTCCCGTCTGTAATTTTAGAGTACCCGCCCCTTAGGCCTTTTCAGGCCAGATTTAAGTTTCCAGTCAAAGCATCTCTCAATTATGAAAATTATCAAGTTTGGAGGTTCATCCGTAGCGAACCCCGACAACATCAAAAAAGTATTTTCCATTATTCAGGATAAATTGAAAAGGCACGAGGTTTCCGTGGTTTTTTCGGCATTTGGAGGGGTTACAGAAAGTTTGCTGACCATAGCCAGATTGGCAAGGGAAGGGGATCAGGTTTATCGGGACCTCCTACAGACCTTGGAGGAAAAGCACTTGGATATTGTCCGTCAGCTGATTGCAGTTCAGAATCAATCCACTGTGATGACTTATGTCAAAGTCCGGTTCAATGAATTGGAGGACTTGTTTCATGGGATTTATTTAATCAAGGAAAACTCTACCCGTACTTTAGACTACGTGGTAAGCTTCGGAGAACGTTTATCCGCCTTTATTTTGGCAGAAGCCTTGGTTGCCAGGGGTTTGAAAACCATTTTTTTGGACGCTCGGGAAGTAATTCGAACCAATGACCGATTTGGACAAGCCCGTGTTGATTTTGAAGTTACCAATGCACTCATCAGGGATTATTATCAAAAGCATGACGGGATCAAGGTGATCACCGGGTTTATCGCTTCAACCGCAAAAGGAGAGACGACTACTCTTGGTCGTTCTGGCTCAGATTATACAGCTGCGATATTTGCCGGAGCCCTGGACGCGGATGATTTGGAAATCTGGACAGATGTTTCAGGAGTTCTGACTTCAGATCCCAAACTTGTTTATACAGCCTTTACCATCCCTCAGTTGAGTTATAATGAGGCTATGGAGCTTTCTCACTTTGGGGCGAAAGTGATTTTCCCGGCTACCATGCAGCCGGCGATGAAGAAGAATATTCCGATATACATCAAGAATACCTTTGAGCCTGAAAATCCTGGAACTCTGATCAATGGTGAAGTGACCAACGGAGCCTTGATCAAGGGGATCAGTTCCATGTCCAATATTTCTATTGTCACAGTACAGGGGGCAAGTTTGTTGGATGGAGTAGCGGGGAGTCGCGTCTTCAAGGCTTTGGCTGAAGCTAAAGTGAATATTGTCCTGATTTCTCAGGCATCATCCGAACACAGTATCTGTCTTGCCATCAAGACCGGTGAAGCTTACCTGGCCAAAGAGGTGGTGGAAAAAGAGTTTTACTATGAGATCAAATCCGGAGAAATGGATGAGGTATCTCTGATGCACGGATTTGCAACCATAGCTGTGGTTGGCGAGAATATGAAACAAAACCCCGGTGCTTCTGGACGGATGTTCCGGGCGCTAGGCCGAAATAATATCAACGTAGCCGCCATCGCACAGGGAAGTTCGGAGCTTAATATTTCCGCAGTAATTCCTCAACCGGATTTGCAAAAAGCTCTAAATGCCCTTCATGAAGCATTCTTCCTTTCCGAAAACAAGGTACTTCACGTATTCTTGGTAGGAACAGGTTTGATTGGTCAAGCATTGATCAAGATGATCGCAATCCAGCAGGAAAAATTAAGAGGGGAAAGTGAATTGGATATACAAATCCATGGCCTGGCAAATAGCCGTTTCATGGCATTTCATGAGGATGGGTTTGATTTGAAAAATCCATATCAACTGAGTGATTCGGATCAAAAAATGGATTTGGAAAGGTTTGTCCAGATGATGGAGGAAATGAACTTCTCCAACTCGGTTTTTGTGGACTGTACCGCAAGCCAGGATGTAGCCGATGCCTACAGCAGAATTCTTGAGGCAAAAGTTGCCATAGTGACTCCAAATAAGAAAGCCAATTCAGGCTCTATGGAGCAGTATAGGTCTTTGAAAAGACTGGCTAAAAAACGTGGAGTAAAGTTTCTCTATGAGACCAACGTGGCTGCTGGTCTTCCGGTGATCAACACCCTTTCAGATCTAATGCTGAGTGGGGATAAAGTGATCCGGATCGAAGCTGTATTGAGTGGCTCCATGAATTTTATATTCTCTGAACTTGAAAACGGTCAGCCATTTTCGGAGGTCGTGCGGATAGCAAAAGAAAAAGGATATACCGAACCAGACCCTAGAGATGATCTTAGTGGAATGGATGTTGCCCGAAAGATTTTGATTTTGGGAAGAGAGGCAGAACAGGAGTTGGAATTTGAGGATATCAGCATTCAGAGCATGGTTCCGGAGGATTGTCAGGATGCCAAATCTGTGGAGGAGTTTTTTGCAAAATTGAAGGTTCACGATGCCGAATTCGCCAAGATGCTGAAGGAGGCCAATAAAAAGGGAGAGAAGCTTCGATTCATGGCGACCCTTGAAAATGGTAAGGCGAAAGTGGGATTAAATTCCCTGCCCAATGCCCATCCTTTCAGTAGTTTGAGTGGCAGTGATAATATGATTCTGTTGACTACAGAGCGTTACCTGGATCGTCCAATGATTATTCGTGGCCCTGGAGCAGGTGCAGATGTAACTGCCGCGGGAGTGTTTGCGGATGTGATTCGAATCGGTAACTACACCAGGGAGTGATGGAATGGGTCAAAGCATTTGCTCCGGCTACAGTAGCCAACGTGTCCTGTGGATTTGATATCCTGGGTTTTGCCATCGATGGTATGGGGGATACGGTCAAGCTTCAAAGAAGAGAGGAACCCGGACTTCGGGTGGTATCCATTCAGGGTGATCAAGGAAGACTTCCCTTGGATGTTGAGAAAAACACTTGTGCTGTAGCTATTCAGGCCATGTTGGACGAATTGGGCCAAGATATAGGATTGGATATTTTCTTGGAGAAAGGTCTCCCTCTTGGTTCAGGAATGGGCTCCAGTGCAGCCAGTGCCGTCGCTGCTCTGGTAGCGGCTAACCGTCTTCTTGGAGAGCCTTTTGAGAAAAAAGATCTTCTGCCTTTTGCGATCGCAGCAGAAAAGGCTGCCTGTGGTGCAGGTCACGCGGATAATGTGGCACCGAGTTTATTGGGAGGCTTTGTACTGATCCGGGATTACCATCCTCTGGATGTAATCAGGCTTCACGTGCCAGAGGGGCTTTTTTGTACCTTATTGCATCCTCATTTTGAGCTGCGGACTGCTGATTCCCGCTCAGTATTGCGAGACCAGATTCCATTGAAGCATGCTACCCTACAGTCAGGTAATGTAGCAGGATTAGTTGCAGGCCTTTTTCTTGAGGATTTTGAGTTGATATCCAGGTCTCTCAAGGATGTAATTGCTGAGCCGTATCGGGCTGTATTGATCCCTGGGTTTTATGAAGTGCGGGAGGCTGTTAAAGCTGCCGGGGCCTTGGGTATGGGGATTTCAGGCTCGGGGCCTACGCTTTTTGCTCTTTCCAAAGGTTCTGAAAAAGCTGAAGCTATCGCCAAAGCGGCAGAGGAGGTTTATAGAAGTATTGGGTTGGGAGTGGATGTTTATTTTTCCGAAATCAATACGCGGGGAGGTTATGTCATTGAAGAATAAGTAAAATGAAATATTACAGCACCAATAATCCTGAACATCGAGTTGGCTTATCAGAAGCCGTGATCAAAGGACTTGCTCCCGATCAGGGGCTTTATATGCCAGAAACCATTCCGGTTTTGTCCACGGAACTTATTCAAAAGCTTCCGGAGATGTCTTTCCGGGAAATTGGCTATGCTGTGATTGGAGCCCTTTTCTCTGAAGATTTGAGCCAGTCGCAAATCAAGGAGTTAGTGGATCATACCTTGGTTTTTGACGCTCCGGTGGTCAAGGTGGAGGAAGATGTTTACAGCTTGGAATTGTTTCATGGACCGACTCTGGCATTTAAGGATTTCGGTGCGAGATTTTGTTCGAAGTTGATGAGTTTGCTTTTGGCAGGCTCTGAAAAAAAGGTCCGTGTACTCGTTGCCACTTCAGGAGATACGGGCAGTGCCGTGGCGAATGGATTTCTTGGAGTGGAGGGGGTTGAAGTGATTATTCTATTTCCGAAAGGTAAAGTGAGCCAGCTTCAGGAAAAGCAGTTTACTACTTTGGGACAAAATATCACTGCCTTGGAGGTCGATGGTGTTTTCGATGATTGCCAACGCATGGTCAAGGAAGCCTTTCTGGACCCGGAGCTGAATCAGTCTTTGCTGTTGACCTCTGCCAATTCTATCAATATTGCAAGATGGATTCCTCAGGCTTTGTATTATTTCTATGCTTGGTCCCGCTTGCCAAAGACTGGGAAAAAGATTGTTTTCTCTGTACCAAGTGGGAATTTCGGAAATCTTGGAGCTGGAATTTTAGCTCAGAGAATGGGCCTGCCGATCGACTATTTTGTAGCGGCAACCAATGTGAACAAAGTGGTTCCTGATTACCTGAGCGGCGAATGTTTTCTTGCCAAACCCTCCATCCAGACCATCTCCAATAGTATGGATGTAGGAAATCCGAGTAACTTTTCTCGATTGATCGCCCTTTTCGGAGGGGATGAATCACTCTTGAGGGAAAAGGTAAAAGGGTATTTCTACGATGATTCTGAGACCGTAGGAGCAATCCAGAAAGTCAAGGCTTTGGGATATGTTCTAGATCCTCATGGCGCTGTGGGATACTTGGGCTTGAAGGATTTTATGAAGGAGAATCCTGGATTTGTGGGGGTGTTTTTGGAGACAGCCCATCCTGGAAAATTCCATGAAGTTGTGGAAGAGGCACTAGGTTTACAATTGGAGTTGCCGGATCGCCTTGCTCAATTTCTAAAAGGAAAGAAAAATGTTCTATCCCTTGGAAAGGACTTTGGGGATTTTAAGGAATTTCTGAAAAAATTAGAGGCCTAAGAAAGCCTCTTTTTTTGTTGGGGTATGAAAATACTTTTGTTTTATTTTTTGGTGAGGGGGTTTCCTTCAAAGTGGATTCCTTCCCAGCCATGTTCCATAAAATTCCGGATGTTTTGATGGTCAGACCCCTCTGGATTTTGCAGAACCTCTTCCCGATAATATTCCCCAAACAGCTGGAGCGTTGACTTCTTGTCCAAATCCATCAGTTGGGCAAAGGCGAAGATTTTGCATGAACCGTTGTTTTGGTTGGCTTCATTGGTGGTTTTTCCATTGGTGAAGCGAGTAGGGGTAAATGCGTAATGCTCGTCTATGTAGGCAATTACCTCGGGGAATAAAATGGATTCTGGAGAGCTTGTGATTTTTTCAATCAGGTTCATGATTGGGCAGAATAAGGTGAAAGGTTAATCGCTGGAAAAAGAATTATTTTTTCCGTTCTATGGAATAGCTGACTAAATCCGAGAGGGATTGCTTGTAGTTGGAATCAGGAAATTCATTCAGGATATCCAGAGCCTCTTGGTAAAAAACGTTCATTTTTTCTTTGGCATATTCCAGTCCCCCGCTTTTCTTGACAAATTCGATGACCTGACTGACAGCTTTTTTGTCTTCCGATCTGTTACGGATCAAATGGATGATTTTTTTCTTTTCCAACCAGTCTGCTTTGTTAAGAGCAAAGATCAGCGGGAGCGTCATTTTCTTTTCCTTGATGTCTATTCCAACGGGTTTGCCGATTTCCTCGTCCCCATAGTCAAAAAGATCATCTTTGATCTGGAATGCCATTCCTACCTTTTCGCCGAATTCCCTCATTTTACTTACCGTTTCTTGGTTGCTGTTGGTGCTTGCAGCACCCACGGCACAGCAAGATGCCATTAGACTGGCAGTTTTTTGACGGATGATGGTATAATAGACTTCCTCGGTGATATCGAGTTTTCTTGCCTTGGCCATTTGCAATAGCTCACCTTCCGACATTTCCTTGACGGCATTGGATACAATCTGTAGCAAATGGTAATCACCATGTTCTACAGAGAGCAAGAGTCCTCTGGAAAGCAAATAGTCTCCTACCAATACGGCGATTTTGTTTTTCCAAAGAGCATTAACTGAGAAAAAACCTCTGCGGTAATTGGCGTCATCGACCACATCGTCATGAACCAAGGAGGCGGTATGAAGCAATTCGATCAAAGCAGCCCCTCTGTGTGAGGATTCGTTGATTTCACCACAAACTCCTGCCGTCAAAAAAACAAACATCGGACGCATTTGCTTTCCTTTACGCTTGACAATGTAGTTGGTGATATGATCCAAAAGCTTGACCTTGCTTTTCATAAAATCCCGAAATTTTTGTTCGAAAAGAACCATTTCGGTTTTTATGGGAACTTGTATTTGTTTGAGGTCAGGTTTCATGCAGTCTTTGGTGCCGTAAAAATAATACCCTTTCTCACATCGGCAAGGGAATCAGAGTCATTGCTTTTCTAACACGTAAAATGAATAATCGTTTTGCAATTTTATGTACTTTGTATAAGGTCTTGTAAACCAAAACTTAATCTTTTATGAAAAACTGGAAAATTGAATTTAAATGGGGGGCGATTTTCCTTTTGACTACGCTTCTTTGGATGGTCATGGAAAAATCTTTGGGATGGCATGATGAAAAAATTGCAGATCACGCTGTCAATACCAATTTCTTTGCCATTCCGGCAATTTTGGTTTATGTGTTCGCCTTGTTGGACAAAAAGAAAAATTTCTATCAGGGGACTATGAATTTTAAGCAGGGTTTTGTTTCGGGAATGGTCATTACCTCGGTGGTAGCGGTATTAAGTCCCCTCAACCAATACATAATCAGTACGGTAATTACCCCGGAATATTTTTCAAATGTGATCGAATATTCGGTGAAAAATGGGCTGATGACGGAAGAGGCTGCAACCTCCTATTTTAATTTGAACTATTACATGCTTCAATCCGTCATTGGGGCAGTTGTAATGGGAACTTTTACCTCGCTTGCCTTGGCATTTTTGATGAAATCAAAAGCCAGATAGGTCCTTCCTAATGTTGGTTTCTGTCCCAATGGATCGTTCTATTTGATTATCTTTGGACGTATTTTAAAAGAAAAGCCCCTTGGAGGATAAATACATCAAACATAAATACGCTCCAATTATTCCGAGTAAGGAAGAATGGCCTGTTGTGAAGCTGGCGAGAGAGCGGAAGGAGTTTGTAAAAAAAGTGTCCGAGAAATCTCAGGAAAGGATTCTTTCCTTGACTGGAAACAACCCTGATATCCTAAAGGAAGAGTTGGAGACTACTCTTTACAGAGAGAAATTACGGATAAAGGAAAACCCCTGGGCTGTTGATCCCGATGATGAGGCTGATTTTTGGAAGGAAATCAAATCCTCCTTGTTACAAAGTAACCCTGAAGTAAAGTTAACAAAAGCTGAAAGGCTTGAGGAATACAAGAAATTGGTGGGAATGATTACTTCCCGGTATTCGGAGGAGATAGCCAGTAACTTCAAACCTGCACATTATAAATTCACTCGAAGTGCGGTTGCCTTTGGGTTTTCCAGGTTGCTCAATGCAGCTAGGGTAAAAGGACTTCGTTCAATTTTCAGCAACCAATATACCCTTCAGGATAAAATACAGATTCGAGGTGAAACCGACCAGTTGAGGGATTTGGCAACCAAAGGAACGATTGTCATGGTTCCAACCCACTTTTCCAATTTGGATAGTATTCTGATTGGCTGGACTATTTCGGTTTTGGGGCTTCCTCCATTTATTTATGGAGCAGGTTTGAACCTATTCAATATCTCGATTTTTGCCTATTTCATGAATGCTTTGGGAGCTTACAAGGTGGATAGAAGAAAGAAAAACCTGATGTATCTGGAGACCTTGAAGACCTATTCCAAAGAAGCTCTTCAGTTCGGTTGTCATAGTTTGTTTTTTCCGGGTGGAACCCGAAGCAGAAGTGGGAATATTGAATCCAAGTTGAAGTTGGGATTGCTCTCAACAGCCATTGAGGCCCAAAGAGCCAATTACCAATCCGGCTTAGATGATATTTCAGGAAAGATCTTTATCGTACCGGTTACGATCAATTACCATTTTGTTTTGGAGGCGCCAAGTTTGATCCGGGATTATTTGAGCATTACCGGGCAGGAGCGCTACTACAAAGAGAATGATGAGTTTTCCAACTCTTACAAAATCTCCAAATTCCTGGTGAAGTTCTTTACCAAGGGCTCTGACATTTCCGTTTCGGTGGGAAGGGCGATGGATGTATTGGGGAATTATGTAAATGAGGAGGGTGAGACTATCGATAGAAAAGGGCGCCTTATTGATACCCGGGATTATTTTGTTTCGAATGGGAAAATCACTGTGGACCAGCAGCGGGAGGAAGAATACACCAATATGCTGGGCAAGCGTATCGTAGAGGAATTCCATAAAATCAATCGGGTCTTCAGTTCACATTTAGTGGCATTTACTGCTTTTGAACTCATTAAATCCAGAAACAAGATGATGGATTTGTTTGACCTGATCCGGTTACCAGTAGATGAGATTTCAATTCCTTATGAGGAGTTTAAAAGTGCCTGTCAGAGGGTTCTGGATAGAATTTTGGAATTGAAAAAAGAAGGGCAGATCAATATTGCCCCGCACATGAAGAAACCCATGGATGAGATCATCAAACATGGCTTGGATAATGTGGGAATGTATCATGCCAAGCGTCCTTTGATTTTCACGAAGCAAATGGATATCACCACTGAGGATATGAGCCTACTTTACTTTTACCACAACAGACTTGATGGATATGGACTCGAAAAACTCTTCTAATGTGAAAAAAATCGGAGTAGTCGGTGTAGGGAGTTTTGGAACTGTCATTGCCAATATGCTTGCCGAAAAAAGCAAGGTAATGGTTTATGCCCGGAAAGAAGAAGTGGTAGAGGAAATCAACCGAAGCCATCATTCCCAAGGTCGGAATTTTAATGAATCCATTGTTGCGACTCACGACCCGGAAGAGATATGCGCCTCATGCGATGTTCTCTTTTTTATGGTGCCTTCCTCGGGTTTTCAGGAAGTAGTCCGGACTTTTTCTCCCTATTTGCATCCCTATCATTTATTGATACATGGGACTAAGGGGCTTTGTCTGAACTTATCCCCTGGGGAATCTCTGGAGACCATTCAGAAAATCAAAAGAAACCAAATCCTCACCATGAGCGAGGTGATTCAGCAAGAAACGGTGGCTGTCCGCGTGGGATGTCTTGCTGGTCCCAACCTCTCCAAAGAACTCAGTCAGGGACAGCCGGCAGCTACTGTGGTGGCAAGTAAGTACAATGAGGTGATTCTGGAGGGACAACGGCTCTTGAGATCAGAGAAATTTCAGGTCTATGGCAATTCGGACATCATCGGAGTAGAACTGAGTGGAGTCCTGAAAAACATTATCGCTATTGCTTCAGGAGCCTTGGCAGGTTTGGGCTTGGGAGAAAATGCAAAAGGCTTGCTGATTTCCCGTGGGATGGTGGAGATGGTCCATCTCAGCAACGCCTTGGGAGGAAGTGTGAAGTCAGTTATTGGATTGGCTGGTATTGGAGACTTGGTTGCTACTTGCAATTCTGTAGATTCCCGAAATTTCACGGTAGGATATCGTCTTGCAAAGGGGGACTCTCTTCAGAAAATTCAATCAGAAATGGAGGAAGTGGCTGAGGGGATCAATACCATAAAAATCATCAAGGCATTTTTGTCTACCACAAACTTAAGGGCTCCCATCACTGAAAATCTACACAGAGTGCTTTTTGAAGATTTGGAAATAGAAGAAGCACTTCAATTTCTGATGAAATATCCATTTAATGTGGATGTGGATTTTGTCTAGCTCCTAGAGAAGAGACTAAAAGAAAAGCCTTCTGTTTTTTACAGAAGGCTTTTATTTTATTCATAGGTCCGAATTATCGGATTGGGATCAATTTTACCATCAATCCGGTAGCTTCTGTTATTGCGTAGATATAACCGTCAGGACTCTCGGATACTTGTCTTACTCTTCCAATATCCTGAAGCATGATTTCCTTGGAGTTTACAGTAGTTCCATCCAAATCCACTCTGTTGATGTGCATTTTTGCTAAGGCTCCGATCAGGATGTCTCCTTTCCATGCTGGATATCGATCTGAAGTGACCAAGGTCATCCCGCAAGTTGCAATTGAAGGTACATAGTAGGTTACAGGTTGCTCCATGCCTTCCTTTTCAGTGATGTCGGTGATTGGAGTGCCATCGTAGTTGATGCCGTAGGTGATCACAGGCCATCCGTAATTTTTCCCTTTTTCAAGCAGATTCAGTTCATCTCCACCCATAGGTCCATGTTCCACTTCCCAAAGTCTGTTATTCGCTTTGTCGTAGATCAAACCTTGAGGGTTCCTGTTTCCATAGGTCCAGATTGAAGGAACAGCACCTTCCACATTGACAAAAGGATTGTCAGCTGGAATTCGTCCGTCATCATGGATTCTATGGATTTTACCGTGAGCATTTGTCAGGTCTTGAGCATTTTCGGGCTTGTTGCCTTTGTCGCCGTTTGAGAAATACAGATATCCGTCATTGTCAAAAACAATACGGCTTCCAAAATGTCTTCCACCTTCCCATGGAGGTCCGGCAGTGATCAATTCTTCCTGCTGTACTGCATTGGTTCCGTCCAGCTTAAATCGCATGATGGTCAGCGCACCTTTGTTGTCCGGGAAATTCTTGGCGTAGGCAATGTAAATCCAGCCATTCTCCTCATAATTCGGATGTGCTGCAATGTCCAGTAATCCGGCCTGGTTGACTTCGTGGACTTCTGGAAGGCCTTGGACTTTTTCTCCAGTAAACTGGTCATTTTTGAAGATGAGGATTTCTCCTTTTCGTTCGGTGACAAGCATTCTTCCGTCAGGAAGCCAAGTCATTCCCCAGGGATTTTCAAAGTCTGAATAAAGAGTGTCTACTTTAATCAGTAGTTTTTCAGTTTGGACTGCAAAGGTTTCATCAATAGGCTCCTGGGTCACTTCAGCCTGTTTGGATTCACAGGAATTCAGCATTAAAATTCCTGAAGAAATTGCAGCCACTACAAAATGGGATTTTTTCAGTTGCATTAGTTTTGGTTTTAAAGCCCTAAGATAAGAATTTCGAAGATAAGCTTAGCCTTCTAATGATTCAGACATTTGTTGAGACAATGGAAGTTTTGATTTTTGCAACATGCTTTGTGCTTCAAGGACCATTTCAGAGGAACCGATCAAAAGCGGGGTTCTTTGGTGAAGTGACTTCGGTATGATTTCCAGTATTCTTTTTTCTCCGTCAATTGCCAAAGCTCCTGCCTGCTCAGCAATAAATGCCAGCGCATTGGCCTCATAAAGTAGGCGGAGTTTCCCTGATTGATTCTTTAAAGTTGCGGGGTAAATATAAATGCCTCCTTTGAGCAAGTTTCGGTGAAAGTCCGCTACCAGGGAGCCTATATATCTCGAAGAATAGCCGTTTTGCTTGCATTGGAGGATATAATCTTTTATCCCGATTTGCCATTCCGGTTCGGAGCCTTCATTTATGGAGTAGATTTTCCCAACCTTCGGAGCTTTGATGTTTGGATGTGAGAGGAAAAATTCTCCCAAGGATGTTTCATAGGTGAATCCATTGACCCCAAATCCGGTAGTATAAACCAACATAGTGGATGAGCCATAGAGTACATAGCCTGCGGCTACCTGTTCCGAACCGGGCTGCATAATATCCTCTTCCTGTATTGGGCTCCCAATGGGGGTTTTTCTTCTATAGATAGAAAAGATAGTGCCTATACTGATGTTTACATCAATGTTGGAACTTCCATCAAGAGGATCAATGGCCACGACATATTTCCCGGAACTATTTTGTAAATCAATGACGGCGTCCTCCTCCTCTGAAACTATGGCACAGACTTCGCCTCCTTTACTAAGCGCACGGATGAAACGGATGTTTGCGATGACATCAAGTTTCTGCTGTTCTTCGCCTTGAATATTGGTTTGGCCAAAGGCCCCGCCAATATTGGCAAGTCCTGCGCGATTCGTCTCACGATTGACTATCTTCGCTGCTAAGGCGATGTCCCTCAAAAGTTGGGATAGTTCTCCTGAGGCGAATGGGAAATCACTTTGTTTAAGCTTGATAAAACGATCCAGGGTGGTGCCGACTGGGTAAGCCATTCCGGACTGGTCTGGCTGGTAAGGTAGAATTTGCATCTATTGGAAAAATACAATATTTGGGTTTATACTCTCCGAAAATTAGGAATAAAATCTTATGCCAAAAACATTGGTTTACAAATTTGGTGGCGCTTCTGTTAAAGATGCTCCTGCAGTTAAAAACATAGCTGAAATTTTACGTAATCGATTGCGAAAAAATATGTTGCTGGTGGTTTCTGCCATGGGAAAAACCACGAATTCTTTGGAAAAATTATTGGAGTTGAAATTGAAGGGAAAGGATTTTTCTGAGAATAGTTCAATTATTAAAGACTATCATTTGGGGGTTTGTTCGGAACTTTTCGATAACGGACATGTGATTTTTGCTCACTTGGAAAATCTCTTCATCCAGTTGGGAAAAGAACTGGAGCGGGAGTTGACCGAAAAGAACTACGATGAATTTTATGACAGGATTATAGGCTATGGGGAATTGCTTTCCTCAAGGATTGTTTCGGAATATTTATGCGATCAGGGTTTGATTGTCATTTGGCAGGATGCGCGGGAAATTGTTGCCACAGACAGTAGTTTCAGGTTCGCGAAAGTCAATTGGGAAGGAACCAAAAGAAATTGCAGGGTACAGCTTCAGCCTAAACTGGATCAGTACCCTGTTTTGACTCAGGGCTTTATTGGAGCTGATGCCAAGGGGAAAATGACCACTTTAGGCCGGGAAGGATCTGATTTCACTGCAGCAATACTCGGTAATTGTCTAAAAGCTGCCTCTGTTACGATTTGGAAGGACGTGCCCGGAGTTTTAAATGCTGACCCCAAATTGTTTGAGGATACTCAGTTGTTTTCTGAATTGGACTATAGCGAGGCCGCACAGATGACCTACTATGGAGCTTCAGTGATCCATCCCAAGACGATTAAGCCTCTGGCCAATTTGAATATCCCGCTTTATGTAAGGTCTTTTTTGGATCCGGATTCTGATGGCACAAAAATTTACGGAGGAGCTAAACCGAACAACCTACCTGTAATAGTTTTGAAGAAAAACCAGGTTTTGGTGAGCTTCCGGGTGACGGATTTCACTTTTGTGGAAGAAAAACATATAGAGCAGATTTTTGAACAATTGAATTTCCTCAAGTTAAAAGTCAATATGCTTCAAACCTCTGCGATCAGTGTTTCAATCGTCATCGACTCGGAGCTTTTCAAGCTAGAAAATTTGCTCAAAAACCTCCATCCTTATTTTGATGTCCGCTACAACGAAGGCTTGGAATTGCTGACCATCCTGCATCCTGAAAGAAAATTGGTTGACTCCCAATTAGCGGATTTTGAAGTTCTGTTGGAGCAGGGGACAAGAAATACTTTTCAAGTGGTAAGAAGACCGATGTAAATCCTGTTTCCACTCGAAAAAAATGATCGGAGAAACTCCCCTATTTTTCTTATTTTGATCAATCAAACCCAAAACCTAATCTATGAAAACGAGAAGAAATTTTCTTCAGGCAGCAGGATTGTCTGCCGTTGCTTTGAGTCTCCCTTCCTTTCCCGGATATGCTGCTTTATCCAAATCAGAACCACTAAGTAAAAATTCCCAGGATCGGGTTTTGCGGGTGGCCATCATGGGTTTGGGGAGCTATGGGACCCGGGTAGCTGAAGCCATGCAGGACTGCAAGCGTGCAAAACTAGTGGGCGTAATCAGCGGTACCCCATCCAAAGTTGAGACTTGGAAATCCAAGTACGGGATCCCGGATAAAAACTGCTACAATTACGAGAATTTTGATGCAATCAAGGATAATCCTGACATCGATGTGGTCTATGTAATCACTCCAAATGCTTTGCACAAAGACCAGGTGATTCGGGTTGCCAAGGCCGGGAAGCATGTGATTTGTGAAAAGCCCATGGCAGTGAATGCAGCTGATGGGCAGGCAATGGTAGATGCCTGCAAGGCTGCTGGAGTCTTTTTTCTGATCGGATACCGGATGCATTTTGAAGCAAACACCCTGGAAGTGGTCCGGATGAGAAAGGCTGGAGAGTTTGGTGAAATCAAATTTTTCCAAGGTCTGAGTGGATTTAGAATTGGAGATCCCACGCAATGGAGACTAAACCCTGCCCTTTCCGGTGGAGGAGCCATGATGGATATCGGGATTTATTCCATCAATGGGGCAAGATATATGACAGGGGAGGAGCCAATTTGGGTGACGGCACAAGAAGTGAAAACGGATCCTGTCAAATTTAAAGAAGGGATTGATGAGACCATTACTTTCCAGATGGGGTTCCCAAGTGGTGTAATTGCTTCCTGTCTTTCTACCTACAGCATGAATAATTTGGACAAGTTTTTCCTCAATGGAACCCAGGGATTTGCGGAGATGCAGCCTTCCACTGGCTACGGTCCGATTGAAGGAAGAACTCACAAAGGGCCGTTGGGAAAGCCCCACGTAACTCATCAAACCACACAGATGGATGCAATGGCAGCCATTATTCTGGATGGTGCCCAACCTGAGATTCCGGTGGATGGTGAAGAGGGAGTGAAGGACATGAAAATCATCGATGCCATCTTCGAAGCTGTAAAAACCGGCAAGAAGGTAAGTCTTGTCTAAAAAATCCTTTAATCAGAGCATTAGCTGCACAAAAATCAAACCCAGCCACCGGTCAAACTTGGTGGCTGTTTCTTTGAAACGGGCGACCTCTTTGAATCCAAGCTTCATGTGGAAATGATAGCTGGATTCATTGGAACCGTCAATTCCTCCCACCATGGTGTGATATCCTTCTTTTCTGGCGATTTCAATCAAATTTTCCATCAGCATTTTTCCTATTCCTTTTCCTCTAAGCCCGTTTGAGATATAAACGGAATGTTCTACTGTAAAACGGTAACCAGGTTTTGATCGAAAAGTACCATAGGTCGCAAAGCCATGGATTTTCCCATCTGATTCCGCTACCAATATTGGAAATCCAGCCTGTTGTTTTTGCTCAAACCAATGGGTTTGTTCCTCTAGGCTTTTTGGGGTATAATCATAATTGACCGTGGAGTTTAGTATCTCGAAATTGTTGATTTCAAGGATTTCCGGCATATCTTTCTTTTCTGCCGGACGGATCAGTACAGCCATTACCTATTTTATTTGATGAAACGGTTGATGATTCGCTCTATAGCGGGCAAATAGGCAGTTCCAAACAGGTTCAGGTGAACTAGCAAGGGGTAGAGATTGTAAATTCCCATTCTGGATTCAAATCCGGGTTCCAAAGGAATTATGGATTCATAGGCTTCATAAAACCTGGTATCAAATCCTCCGAAAAGCCTTGAAAAGGCAAGGTCCATTTCCCGGTGCCCATAATAAACTGCCGGATCAATCAGGCAGGGATCTCCTTCTGAAGTACAGATCACATTGCCGGACCATAAGTCTCCATGCAAAAGAGAGGGTTTTTCTTCTGGGAAAACTGATTCCAATTTCGGATAGATATCCTGGAATTTTCTCAAAAAATCCAGAGGGATCAGTCTTTCGAAATAGGCCTTTCCGAGTAATGGTTCCAGTCTCTGTTCTATAAAAAAGTCTACCCAGTTGTCTGTAGGTAGGTTTTTCTGATGGAGAGATGCGATATAATTGTCCTCAATAAGTCCAAATTTAGCGCTATTGCTCAGGTGAAGGTGTGCAAGTCCCAATCCTAGATTTTCCCAGTAATTCAATTGGATTCTTCCTGGTTTTATAAATTCTGACAGAAGGAAATTATAGTCTCCTACCCGGCCACAACCTTTGACTTCAGGGATTTTTAGGAAGGTAGCCCCCCGGAGGAGGTCCAAACCCTCGGCTTCCTTTTTTAAGGTATCAGTTTCATGATCAAAGTTGAGTTTTAGAAAAAAAACGCCTTCTGAACTGTCCAGTCGTATTCCTTGGTTGTGGTTGCCTGCCGCAACTAAAGAAGCTGACTTTAACTCTGCCATTGGGCCGAGGCTTTCAAAAAGTACTTGTTCGTAGATCTTGTTTAGATCAAACATATATTTGGTGTCTCTCCCTTACATTGGTGAGGAAGTGATCGATGGCCTCATCGAGAATTTTGTAAATCTCCTCAAAGCCATCTTGTCCGCCATAATAAGGGTCTGGAACAGGTAGTCCATTGCTTCCGGGCACAAAATCGCGCATGAGATGGATTTCCTTTTTAGGATAGCCAAATCTTACCTTCAGATTGTTGAGGTTTCTAAGATTGTTGTCGTCCATCGCTATGATGTAGTCGAAATCCCTGAAATCTGTCCTGTTGACCTGTCTCCCTCTGTGGTTGATTGGTATCTCGTATTTAATGGCGCACTGGATAGTTCTTTCATCAGGAAGCTCCCCGATATGAAAATCAGAAGTTCCCGCGCTATCCGATTTGAAATGTCCGTTAAGCCCACTGATTTTAAGTTTGTGGTCAAATATGGCCTCGGCAAGTGGAGACCTGCAGATATTGCCTAGACAAACGAAAAGTACTCTAATCATGATAAACTACGGTGGAAAATGATACTTGGGATGATCCTTATCTTTGAAAGTAGGGATTTTTCAGATTAAAAACATGCCTTGTATTTTCTTTTTTACAAATTCTCCTGCATTCATTCAGTTTGTAGGATGCTCGCTTATCAGAAGAAGAAGTTTTCCAAAATGAAAAGCTATTTTTGAAAAATGGAATGGATCTACAGGATAGCAATTGGATTGGCAGATTTGCTTTTGCCCTTGGTGGCACTCTTCATTCCCAAAATCAACACGTTTTATCAAGGAAGAAAACAGCTTTTCCCCAAGCTTAAAGAATTCCGAAAAGCAAATTCAGGACCCCTGATTTGGTTTCATGTAGCATCCCTTGGAGAGTATGAACAGGCAAAACCTGTTATTCAGGAATTGAAATCCAGAAAGCAGGATATAAAGATAGTCGTGAGCTTTTTCAGCCCTTCAGGGTATATTCCCAGCTCCAAAAAACCTCAACCAGGGGTGGATTTTATCACCTACCTGCCCTTGGATACTTTGGCAAATGCCCAAAGGTTCATTGACTTGATCCAACCCGAACAAGCCTATTTTGTAAAATACGACCTTTGGTATCATTTCCTGAAAGTGGCTAAGGAGCGGGAAATAAGTTTGTATTTGATAGCGGCCTCTTTTAGGCCTGAGCAGGTCTATTTCAGAAGAGGAGGGTTTTTTAGAAAAGTGTTGTATTTCTTCGATCATATTTTCACTCAAAATCTCCAAAGTATTGAGTTGTTGAATTCCATAGGGATTGATTCGGTAAGTTTGACTGGAGATACCCGCTTTGACCGGGTGAATGACACTGCCCAAAGCCCTAAAGAATTTCCCGAAATTGCCCATTGGAAAAAAGAAATGCCAGTTGTGGTGCTGGGCTCTGTCTGGCAGGAAGACATGGACTTGTTGATTCCTTTGATCAATTCAACTAGGGGCTATAAGTGGATTGTTGCTCCCCATGACCTAAGCCCTGCCCCTATGCATTCTTGGGAAAATTCACTTGAGGTTAAATCAATTTTTTATTCCAAGTGGGATCAAAGCGAAGATTCTGACCTTTTATTTATCGACAATATCGGGATGCTATCTTCACTTTACCAATTTGCCAAAGTTGCCTATGTGGGTGGCGCATTTGGAAAGGGGCTACATAATATTTTGGAAGCTATTGGTTTTGGAATCCCAGTGATTTTTGGGAAAGTCCGACGAGTTTCCAAATTCCCCGAAGCTGTCGAAAGTGTGGAAATGGGCTGTGGCTTTGAGGTAGGGACATTTGAGGAATTAAATAGTATTTTTGGGATGTTGGAGCAGGAGGAAAATTACCTTCTGGCGAAAAATGCTGCGGAGAACTGGGTTCAGTCAAACTTAGGTGCAGCTAAGAAAATTGTGGATTTTACAGTTAACTAATGAAAGGTAGAGTCGTCAAATCAACTGGGAGCTGGTACACTGTCAAGGTGGAAGGGAAGCTGATTTCCGCACGGCTCAAGGGAAAATTCAAACAGGACGAGCTCAAGCTGACCAATCCAATAGCTGTGGGAGATTGGGTTGAGTTGGAAATGGAGCCAGGTCAGCAGACTGGTGTGATCCGTCAAATTCTCCCTAGGGAGAATTACGTGATTCGAAAGTCCACCCGTAAGCAGCATTTTTCCCATATTATCGCCAGCAATTTGGATCAGGCGATCTTGGTGGTGACCATGAAGAACCCCAGAACATCCTTGGGCTTCATCGACCGTTTTCTGGTTAGTACAGAAAGTTTTCGGATTCCGGCTTTGATTGTAGTCAATAAGATGGATTTGATCGAAGGAGAGGACGCCTCGGATTGGCTGCAGGATATTCACGAAATATATGAACCCCTTGGTTATCCTGTTTTGGAGGTTTCTGCCTTAAATGACAAGGATTTAAGGAAGAAATTTTTGCCTTATATCCAAGATAAGTCTAGTCTGATTTCGGGGCATTCGGGAGTAGGGAAATCTACTTTATTGAATGTGCTGGTGCCAGAAGCGAGCCAAGATACCAAGGAGGTTTCGGGCTTTAGTTCCAAAGGAGTCCATACCACCACCTTTGCCGAAATGTTTTTTCTTCCTGAAGGAGGAGATTTGATAGACACTCCGGGCATCAAGGAGTTTGGGATTTTGGATATTGAGGAGCACGAGCTTTCTCATTATTTCCCGGAAATGCGAAAGTATCTGGGGCAGTGCAAATACAACAATTGCCGTCATGTCAACGAGCCGGGTTGTATGATCCTGAAAAAACTCGAAGAAGGATATATTCACCCCTACCGATATCAGAGTTATCTCAACATTCTCAGCGAAGAAGATTCATTCAGATAAGGCTTAATTTTGAAAGGAACCTAAATTGGCCTAATTTTCATTTTTGAAAAACACCCATGAGCGAAGTACTCAATCACAAACAGATCAAGAAAAAAATCACTCGTATAACCTATGAGATCTACGAGCGCAATATCCATTCATCAGGAGTGGTTTTTGCCGGGATTTCTGGAATGGGAATGACCTTGGCAGATTTATTGGCCAATGAGCTCAGAGCCATTTCTAGCTTACCTGTCGAAGTGGTCGAGGTAATTCTTGACAAAAGAGATGTGGCAAATTCCTCCACCAAACTATCTGCCGATATTGACCTGGAAGGAAAATCCCTGATTTTGGTTGATGATGTGCTCAATACTGGAAAAACCCTGGTTTATGCTATGAAGCCCTTTTTGGACCGAAAAATCCATAAAATGGAGCTTGCCGTTTTGGTAAACAGAGCCCATGGGCTTTTCCCACTCAGACCGGATTATACCGGATACGAACTTGCAACTACACTGAATGATCATATCCTGGTTGATTTTTCAGGGGATAATTATTCAGTCCATCTTCAGTAAAACCTAATGTCTGTTCATTCCTCTTCAAGTATCAAGCGAGTCACCACCCATATTCTTCAGGAAATGAAGGATAGAGGAGAGAAAATCTCCATGCTCACGGCCTATGATTATTCCATGGCTAAAATCGTCGATGCAGCTGGGATTGATATCGTATTGGTGGGTGACTCGGCATCCAATGTGATGGCCGGACACGAAACCACCCTCCCGATTACTTTGGATCAGATGATTTATCATGCCTCATCCGTGGTCAGAGCCGTGAAGCGTGCATTTATTGTTGTGGATATTCCTTTTGGTAATTATCAGGGAAACAGCTCAGAGGCGCTGAGGTCAGCAATCCGGATCATGAAAGAATCAGGTGCCCATGCAGTCAAAGTGGAAGGGGGATCTGAGATCAAGGAATCAGTAAGCAGGATTCTTAGCGCAGGAGTACCGGTGATGGGCCATTTGGGCTTGACGCCACAATCGATCTATAAATTCGGAACTTATACGGTTCGTGCAAAGGAAGAAGCAGAAGCCAATAAGTTACTGGAAGATGCCAAAATGCTGGAGGCCTGTGGCTGTTTTGCCATTGTCCTGGAAAAAATACCTGCGGCCTTGGCCAAACAAGTAGCAGATAGTGTCAGTATCCCTGTGATTGGCATCGGTGCAGGAGGTGGGGTTGATGGGCAGGTGTTGGTGATGCACGACATGCTCGGGATCACACAGGAATTCAAACCAAGATTCCTTCGTCGGTATGCAGATCTTGAAGGGATCATGATGGAAGCCTTCGGCAATTACATTAGGGACGTAAAAAGTATGGACTTCCCGAATGAATCGGAGAGTTACTGATAAAAAAAAAGACCGGGTTTTAATCCGGTCTTTTTCATTTACAAGGTGGTGGCAACTTTTTCTTTCTCTTTAATCCTCAAAATAAAATCACTCAGGACATTCATGTAATTGATAAATGCCTCATACGGGGAGTCATAGGGGCTGAAGTAGGCATGAATGTCTCCGTCAGAAAAGAATTTGGTACACATATAGTAGAAATGGTCGGAAGTCTGAAGGTAATCCCAATCTCGTTGAATCTCCGGATCATCTATTCCCTTGACTTTGTTTTCCAGTTCATATAGCCGCTCGAAGGCTTCATCTTGTAAGTCGTTCCCCAGCCAAGCTGTAAGGTCCCGCTCTTCATCCGCCCAGGAGATTGGGGTGGGGACATGGATTTTTCCGACTGGAGAAAGCGCAGCGGCAACTTCTGATGGAGTGGAAAAATTGAAATCAGAATGTTTGAAGATTTCCTCTGGGAGGCGCTTCATGAAATCGAATATTCCTGTCTCAGCCCATTGGTGTTCTCCAAAGGTTTCATAATCCATAAAGAGATTGATCACTTCCTCCTCTTTCGGTATGGCATTAATCCACTTGATAAATTTCTCAGTTGTCAAAGGATAGTCCTCCCAAGAGCGATTTCCAAATCGGAAGGCAATGTCATCACTGAGCTGGAAATTCTTCAGGAGTACTTTCAGTTTGGGTTCGATGGAATTACAATAGAGGTAGTTTGGGCTTTTCCATCCCAAGATATGCTTGGCGCCTTCGGTCAAGATGGTTTCATATCCCATTTCCGCAACCATAGCTCCGATCTGATCCGAATAGATCAACTCTGTATTTCTAAATGTTTTGGGAGTATAGCCATTGAATAGCTGCTTGATTTTATCTTGGTGTTTTTGTACCAGGCGCTGAAATTCCTCTTTGCTTTTCAGGGAAGCCAATGAGTGGGCATAAGTTTCATTCAACAATTCCACATGTCCTGTTGCCACTAATTTCTGAAAACTTTCAAGTACATCTGGAGCATATTCTTCCATTTGATTCAAAAAAGTACCAGAAATGGAAAAGGCTACCTTGAATGCTCCCTTGTGTTGATTGATCAATTCTAACAATAAGGCATTCATAGGCAGGTAACATTTTTGAGCTACCTTACGAATGATGCTTCGGTTGCTGAAATCATCCCAGTAATAGTGATCATCGCCTATTTCGAAAAAACGATAGGGCTTGAGGCGATAAGGTTGATGGACTTGAAAGTAAAAGCAGATGGTTCTCATGATTGTTTAGATAAAATATTTTGATAAACAGTGACCAGCTTGGCCGCCACATGTTCCCACTTCAATTTTTTCAGTTCTTCGCTTCCCAACTCTTTAAACATGCGGGAAATCCCGTCGTAGTGGAGCAATGCGAATATGGAATCTGCCATGGAGTCGATGTCCCAGAAATCCACTTTGATGGCATTGTTGAGTACTTCGGCTACTCCGGATTGCTTTGAAATAATTACCGGAGTATTGTGTCTTACCGCTTCCAGAGGGGAAATTCCAAAAGGTTCGGAAACTGAAGGCATCACATAGACATCAGAAATGGCATACATGTGATCCACGTCGTCCCCTTTTAGAAATCCAGTGAAATGGAATTTCGTGCCAATTCTGAGTTCGGCTACCCGATCAATCATGCGGTTGAGTAGGTCTCCAGAACCTGCCATGACAAAGCGCACATTAGGGTCTCTGTCAATGACTTTTTTTGCGGCTTCGACAAAATATTCAGGTCCTTTTTGAAATGTGATCCTGCCCAAAAATGTGACGATTTTCTCCGGTACAGTTTTATTATAGCTGGATTTGATGATGCTGGCATCCAGTACTGCATTATGCAGGACACTTACTTTATGTTCCGGTATTCCGTAGTATTTGACAATGGTGTTTTTGGTCAGTTGACTAACCGCCAAAATGTGATCGGCGGCCTCCATTCCAGCTCTTTCGATGTCATATACGGGTTGATTTACAGACTGGCCGGATCGATCATATTCCGTGGCATGGACATGAGCAACCAGTGGTTTTCCACTTATTTCTTTCGCAGCAATACCTGCCGGAAAGGAAAGCCAATCATGGGCGTGAATGATGTCAAAGTCACTTCGGTCTCGGGCGATTTGGGCTCCTGTCAATGCATATCTGGAAACTTCCTCCATGAGGTTTTTTCCATACTTTCCGCTGAATTCGTATTTGGTGGAGAAAATACTTTCATCCACATCGCTTCGGTCATGTATCGCATAATCTGTGAATTTTTCAAATGCTTCAGGGCCGAGGTAAGGGACTAAAAAGCTGCTGACTTCCAGATAGGTTAGGTTTTTCCAAAGCTTCTTGAATCTTTTTTCCCGGTAGTCAATGCTGACATCGCTGGCATTGACAAAGCTGGCCAATGGTTCTTCGTCTCCCCAGAGTTTGGGTACCACAAAGATGATGTCCTGATTGTGGTGGGCCAAGCCTTTGACCAATCCATAACATGCAGTTCCAAGTCCTCCCGAGATGTGTGGCGGAAATTCCCACCCAAACATTAAAACTTTCATAAAAAAGTAATTTTAGATTCTTTTTACCAATTCCATCATTCTAAGTAATTCAGCAACGCTCCAGGCCTGGGAAATTGAGCCTTTAGGTCTATGGGGCGCATCTCCATCGTATATTTCCGCAACGGTTCCTACGCCGTATTGGGTCATTACTCCATCAAAGCCTTGAATGATTTTTTTGATGAAGTTTGCTCCGGATTTACCATGGAGCTTTATATAGGCTTCAACAAAATGACCTAGGGGCCAAACCCAAACGGTGCCGTTGTGATATGCATTGTCCCGACTGATTTGATTTCCGAAGTAATACCCCTTGTAAGCTGGATCTTCTGGAGAAAGAGTCCTTAAACCTCGATTGGTGAGGAGCTTTGATTTCGTGATTTCCAGAATTTCATCAATCTGGTTTTCGCTTAGCATGGTGTAGGGTAAAGAAGTGGCAAATACCATGTTCGGTCGAATAGACCAATCTTTTTGACCCGCATTGACTACATCGGCAAGATATCCTTTGTCTTCATCATAAAACTCATTTAGGAATGAGTCCTTTACTTTTGAAGCTAAGGCTTCTATTTCGGTATCACCGGTTAGTTCATGGTAAAAGCATAATGCATTGTACCATAGCGCCTGGATTTCTACAGGACAACCCATTCTTGGAGTTACTGGACCATCCGGGGTCACAGCGTCCATCCAGGTAAGGGCAATCCCTTCCTGTCCTCCGTAAATCAGGCCGTTTTCAAGCATATGAATGTTGAAGTCTGTTCCAGTTCGGTAGCCGTCAATGATCCCTTTTAATTTGTCCAGGTATCTGGTTTGTATTGTTTTTTTATCTCCAGTAAAATAAATGTATTGCTGCAGGGACCAGAAAAACCAGAGGGGGGCATCTATCGAGTTCATATTGGTCATTGAGCCGCTTCCTATGTTGGGGAAAAGTGGGCCTTTCAGATCTCGGGACATAGTGTCCATGATGTTTAGGAAAGTCTCGGTATCCCCGGTGGCAAGCGTCAAGCCAGGTGCCGCAATGAAGGTGTCTCTTCCCCACCATCCAAACCAAGGGTATCCGGCTATGATTCTGGTGTCCCCGTTTCTCAGGCGGATAAACTGTGTAGCGGAGTTTTTTAGACAATTTTCAAAATTGTTTCTTGGGATTCTCCGGGCAATTTCCTTTTCGAAGGCATTTTGTCTGGTGGAGGGATCTGCTTCTGTCAGTCCGGCAGAGAAGATTACAGATTCGCCTTTTTTGATATCGAATTCAAAATATCCTGGAACATACAAATCCTCTTGATATTCATAGCCCCGATCCCGCTCTTGAATGTATTCAATATTGTAATACCAATCCGGGGCAGGTACGAATTCATTTTCTTTCGAAAGTTGCAGGTAAAGGGGATCGTATGCTTCGTAAAGTTGAAACTTGGCTCCGTCCGGAACCGGTTCAAATTTTTTGTTGATGAAGTTGTTTGCTTTGGAAAGATTGTGATATCCTCTAAAAGCCAAGAAGGGTGCGATCCGGATTTTGGTAGGCGAATGAGCATCGAGCAGGGTGTATCGGATCATCACACGGTCCCGGTTGGTATCAAGGATCAATTCCTTCTGAAGCAAAACTCCTCCAACCCGGTAGGTGAGTTTGGGGATAGGTTCGGAGTCAAAATCCTCTAGGTATTTGTGTCCTCTTGGTGAATAGTTTCCGGGGAATTTGCTGATGCCAAGATTGAAGCTCGCTCCATGCTGAATTACGGTCTCGTGTACGGTTGAGAGCATGACATGGTTCTGTGCGTCGATTTGAGGCTGTGGGACCACTAAAAGTCCATGGTATTTCCGGGTGTTGCATCCAATAATGGTGGTACTGGTATAGGTACCGGAGCGATTCGTCCGAATTGTCTCTCTTTCCAGAGAGTAATTCAAATTTATCAATTGTGTTTTATCAAAATGGATATAACTCATAGGGTAAAAGTTGTATTCCTTGAAAATAGAGTTTTGTAATGATAGAAAAAATCAAAAGCAAAAAAATAAAGGTTATGTTTCCATAACCTTTAGCGAATTGTCTTAAAATCGAATCGGATCTTTTTGAATTTCCTCAAAATTCCTCAGCGATTCTTCGAATTTCATCATGTAGCTTTTTACCATTTGGATATTGATGGGTTTTACTACCGGAAATCTGGGAGTGGATTGGAACAAAGTAAACATCCTCAAGTTGGTTTAGTTTGAACAGTTTTGGTCAAATGTTGTGCCAATGAAAACCTGTGTAAATGAAAAACCCCTCATAATGAGGGGTTTTGGGTGAAAGACCGGATTCGAACCGGCGACCTCTGGTGCCACAAACCAGCGCTCTAACCAGCTGAGCTACAATCACCATTTTTAGCTTTTTTGGGGCTTTTCTCCCAATTGGTTTGCAAAAGTAAGTAGAATGATTGTTTAGCGCAAGAAGCCGTTTATTTATTTGTAGAAAAAATAATCCGTTCTCCTTTTTTCTCCTCGTGGAAGATGCCTTCCTCATAAACTAAGTGTCCAGAAACGATCGTATGGGACACTTTTGACTGGAAAGTATGTCCTTCAAAAGGAGACCATCCACACTTTGCAAGGATGTTTTCCTTACTTACGGTCCAAGGATCGTTGAGATCAACCAGTACCAAATCAGCATAATATCCTTCACGAATAAAACCTCTGTCAACTATCCGGAATAGCTTGGCCACATTGTGGCTCATTTTTTCCACGATTTTTTCAAGGGAAATTTTTCCTTGGTGGTAGAAGTCTAACATCGCTACCAAGCTGTGCTGGATCAAAGGACCGCCAGAAGGAGCTTTAGTGTAAGGCTGGGATTTTTCTTCCAAGGTATGTGGAGCATGGTCTGTAGCGATCACATCAATTTTGTCATTCAAAACCCCTTGGAAAATCCCATCCCTGTCTTTGGCCGTTTTGACCGCAGGGTTCCATTTGATAAGATTCCCTTTGGTCTCATAATCTTCTTCCGAAAACCACATGTGGTGGATACAGGCTTCAGCAGTGATTTTCTTTTCCTCGAGAGGGATTGTGTTGTCAAAGAGTTCCAATTCTTTGGCAGTACTAATATGGAGGATATGCAGTCTGGTACCATGCTTCTTTGCCAAGGCTACCGCCCGGCTGGAGGCATCGTAACATGCTTCCTCTGATCTGATTTTTGGATGGAATTTCACAGGAATATCCTCTCCATATATTTCCTTGAAGGCTTCCAGATTTGCTTTGATGATATTGTCGTTTTCGGAATGGATAGCGATCAGCATTTTACACTCCCGGAAAATTCCTTCCAGAACCTCCGGGTTGTCCACCAACATGTTTCCTGTAGAAGAGCCCTGAAAAACTTTGACCCCGCAGACATTTTCTGGGTTTACCTTGAGGATTTCTTCCAAATTGTCATTGGTAGCACCGAAAAAGAACGAGTAGTTGGCAAGAGAAACTTGGGAAGCCCGCTTGTATTTTTCCTCCAAGAGTTCAATTGTAACAGACTGGGGTACCGTATTGGGCATTTCCATGTAGGTAGTCGTTCCTCCGGCTACACCTGCCTTGGCTTCTGTGTAGATTTCTGCCTTGTGCGTCAATCCTGGTTCACGGAAATGCACCTGATCATCAATAACACCCGGAAGCAGGTGCTTTCCCTTTGCATCAATATGGATATCTGCCGTTTCACTGGACAGGTTTTGGCCGATTTTTGCAATACGACCTTCCTGGATCAAAACATCTCCCGGACTTATCCGGCCTTCATTGACTATATTTGCACCGGTGATCAGAATACTTTTCATCTTTTCGCTATTTCAATTTCGTTTTCCCCCCAAAATTAATGAATCATGAGCAATGAGGCGGTAGGTTTTGATGTATTTAAGCTGAATCGGCAACTATTGGACGCAGTGACCGAGTCTGGCTATACCAATCCAACAACGATTCAGGAAAAAGCGATCCCTTTGGCGTTGGCTGGTCATGATGTTTTGGGAATTGCCCAGACAGGAACCGGGAAAACGGCAGCATATGTTCTGCCTTTACTGATGAAGGTAAAATACGCCCAGGGTACTTTGCCAAGGGCATTGGTCCTGGCACCCACTCGGGAGTTGGTCATGCAGATAGAGGAGGTTTGTCATCAATTGGGAAAATACACAGACCTAAGAATCGTAAGCCTTTATGGGGGAATTGGGCCGAAAACCCAAATAGAACAGATTGAGGCTGGGGTAGATCTTATCATTTCCACACCTGGACGCTTCATGGACCTTTACAAAAAAGGAGTAATTCTGACCAAGGAGCTTAAAACCATGGTTCTGGATGAGGCGGACAAAATGATGGATATGGGATTCATGCCTCAGATCCGGGCCATTTTGGAAGTTATACCGGTCAAGAGACAAAACCTGCTTTTCTCAGCGACTTTTGCACCTCGTGTCGAGGGACTTGCTGCGGAGTTTCTGGAATTTCCAGAAAGGGTGGAGGTGACTCCCTCAGCGACCACCGCAGAAACCATTGCCCAGGTCAAATACTTTGTGCCAAATATCCGGACCAAGCTTCACTTACTAGAGCATCTTCTACTGCTGGAGGAAGTGACCAGGGCTATAATTTTTACCCGAAGCAGAAAAAATGCCGAGGAGGTGTACCAATTTCTGTCCAGGAGCAAATTTGGCCAGGTGCGTGTCATCCATGCCAATAAGGGACAGAATACCCGGATCAATTCCATGGATGACTTCAAAGCCGGGGATGTCAGGATTTTGGTGGCAACTGATGTGGCTTCCCGTGGATTGGATGTGTCTATGGTTTCCCATGTGATCAATTTTGATGTGCCCTTGATTTATGAGGATTATGTCCACAGAATCGGGCGAACAGGCCGCGCTGAAAAGGAAGGAAAGGCGATCACTTTTATCAACCCCGCAGAAGCTTGGCATTTTGAAAAGATTGAACAATTAATCAGGATGGAGGTGCCTGAATTGGCAATTCCGAAACCGGTGACCATTACTGAAACTCCATTTGCTGAAAAGCAGATTTATGCCCGGGAACTGGATAAACTGAAACAGAAAGAAAATCCGGATTACAAAGGAGCTTTTCATGACAAGAAAGCCAGACCGAAAAAGAACATCGGCAAAGGAGAAAAAATCAAGGCGAGAAAGTCAGGAAATAAAAAGAACAGGAATCAGTTGAAGACTAAGAATAGGAAGAATTAATTAAAAAAAATTCTTCCTGATATTCAGTAATTTAAACTAACTAATTATTTTTTTTTTTTTTTTCTAAAATCACTTGCGAGTTCAAGAATTAGGCTTTAGTTTTAAAGATCAAGGTATTGGCCAATCACCGATTTTTCCCCGGAGTCAAAATGGCTTCGATAAGCGATGTTTTACTAAAATCAAACAAAATGAAAAAGACGATTTTAAAACTTGGAATTTTAGGCTTTAGCATTATCGGTGCATTTTTTATGAATGTTTCAGAAATTGAAGCCCAAGTCATTGGAGGCGAAGATGATGGTTGTCCTATGATAATGATGGGAATGGAATTTCCTTGTAAAAGGATTTGGTGTTCGACAACCATGTCTATGTCTGGGTGTGGGGCTGGTTATTCAACAAGCCAAGATTGCGATTCTTGGGCGAATTGTTGATCATCAAGAAACTAGAAAAAAATAAATAAAAAAAATAATTGAACAAGAAGCCGTCAGATTTGAATGACGGCTTCTTAATTAATAAAAATCATGAAAATTAACATTGGATTTTTTTTCTTTATTGTCTTGGTTTCATGTTCAAAATCAAAAAAACCAGATAACATTACTTTTGATAAAGATGAAATTGGGATTTCAATTAACTCAGAATACTTAAATTCCTATCAAGTACAATCATCCATTTCGAATGAAAAGGATCTAATTCTAGTAGGCTATAACGATAAAAGGCATAGCTTAGATTTTTTTAATCTGGATCAAGGTGAAGTTATAGTATCAAAAAAATTAGAGTTTGAGGGCCCAAACGGGATTGGTAAAATTGAGTCAATTTTTGTTCAATCTTCAGATTCCATTTTCGTCTACGAATTAGGTAAACTTCATCTTTTAAATGGTGATTTGAGTAAAAATCAATCTTGGGACCTATTTCAGATTTATGGCGAATTGAACTTCGGGATTCCACAGTGTAATTTTTATTTCAAATTATACTATGATTCAGAACGCCAATCTGTGTATTTTTTTATGAATAAAATGGGAGTTGACCCCAATGAGTTAGGTGATTTACCAATTATGACTTCCTTGAATTTGGAAACTACTGAGGTAGAGATATTGCCTATTTATCATTCAGAATATTTTAAATCTGTTGCGGGCCAGGTAGGATTTATGACATATTTGGGCTTTTACGGGAAGCTTGACAGTCAATTGATTTTCAATTATCAGTATGAGTCTTCAATTAACGCCTTCCATCTGGAGGATAAAAAACTGAGTAAAACCTCAAAGTCTGGATTAGAGGTAGTACCAACTATTCCTCGAACCAACGATCCTCAAGCCTATGATCAGCATGCCATTGAAAACCCACATTTTTTATCACCAATTCCTGATCCTTGGAGAAACTTGATTTACAGTATTGTTTGGGATAGCCCAGATGCTAATTCTTACAAAACCTACTTGGATAAAAGCCAGATTTTGAGAGTCTTTGATGAAAATTTAGAGCTAATCCAGACTGTCCCTCTTCCAGACCGCACTTACCAAATTAACAATTGGTTTGTCAATGAAAATGGACTTTATCTCAATAAAGCTCACCCAGGAGACTCTCTTTTAAATGAGGATTTTTTGATGTTTGACGTATTTAAGTTTAAAGTAAATTAATCATGAGTCTTTTTGGTTTCATATTCCTTTTATCTTTTGGTCATTCAGATTGGATAGAAGTTCCCTTGGATCATGAAGACCCCTATTCCATAAAAGTCAAAATTGAATATTCTATTCAACAACCTTTTGACTCTAAAAAGAAAACTATCATTACTCATGCTGATCCACTTGATGATTATTTAGGATTAGGTGACTTGATAGAATTGGAATTTACCGGATTCAATCTGATAAAAATCCATGGAAGGTATTCTTCCCCTTATTTGAACCAATTTATTGAAGAAAACACCGGTATAGAATCTGATAAAAAATATCTCTGGTTAAGTCGAGGTCAAATCATCAAAGATATAGAAGTGGTCCGAAAAGAAATTTTAGGGGATGATTCAGCAATTTTAATCGGGTTTGGAAGTGGTGCAGGCCTTATTCACTACTATCTTCATGAATTTCCAAATAATGTAGAAAAGATGGTTAGTTTAAATCCACTGCTTCTAGACATTCCAAAAAATCTAAGCTTTTGGGATCTTTTAGAAGGGTTTGATTCAATTTTCAAAGAATACTCAACTGATCAAATTGTAAGATTCTCAATTACATCTTCTGAACCTTACTTTTTTATGGACAAGCCTATTCGAGATAGTTTGCTAGAATCGAGAATTAAAGAATTTGTAAAAACTTCTTTTTCAGAAAGTCAAAAAGAAATAAGTCTAGGATTAGAAGCAAGAGCTTTTGAGCATTATTTGGATATTGGAATCTATGATTTAGGGCTATTTGGCCATTTTTTGGGCTTACTCTCTTCAAGTCTAAGATCGAATACAATGTCTTTGGAATACTTCAACGGGACAAATTACGATCGTGGAAAAGCATATTCCTCCAAAATAATTTTGGTGGGTGGGGTTTACAATTTGCTTTTAGACCCTAAATCATTTGATGTTATTGGAGAGTTTTACCCCAATGCTTCTGTACATTACCTTAGAGATGGGTATGATTTTTCGGAAACTCGAAAGCGCAGAATATGGGAAGCATTGATTTCTAGTTTATGCTCAGATGATGTTTCGACTAAGATTGAAATGTTTAAGTTATTGCAAGAACATGAATTACTATTTCAGGAAAAAAATTACAATTCTATCCGAGTAGGAAAGTAAAAAAGGGTCTCAGCTGAGACCCTTTTCCAATCTTATCGCTCTCCTCGAGTGTTCGTTCCATCTACTCGAGTTCGCTTTTCTCTATTTGCCAGATCCCAAGCTGTGTGGAAAATCAAATGCGCCCGCTTAGTCATCAGTGGGAATTCGATTTTATCAACTGTATCTGTCACCTGATGGTAATCATCGTGAACTCCGTTGAAGAAGAAGATCACCGGAATATCGAACTTCGCAAAGTTATAATGATCTGATCTGTAGTAGAATCTGTTTGGATCATCTTCAGCATCATAGCGATAGTCCAAAATCAAGTCCGTATAGGTGATGTTGTTATACTCGTTGATTTTTTTCAAATCGGTAGAAAGCATCTCCGAACCGATCACATAGACATAGTCCTTGTTTTCTGCATCCTGGTATTCATAATCAATACGACCCACCATGTCAATATTGATGTTATTTACAGTATTGGCGATTGGGAAGATTGGGTTTTCGGAATAATACTGAGAACCCAACAATCCTTTTTCTTCACCTGTCACATTCAAAAACAGGATAGATCTTCTTGGTCGATTGCCTTCTTTAGCGGCAGTAGCAAAAGCTTGCGCAATTTCCATCACAGAAACAGTTCCCGAACCGTCATCATCTGCTCCGTTGAATATTTCCCCTGTGGAGCTAACGCCTACGTGGTCGTAGTGTGAGGAAATAACCAAGACCTCATCCTTCTTGTCAGTTCCTTCTAAGAAGCCCATTACGTTGTATGCTTCAACAGGAGTCACAGTTTTTTGAACATGGAATGAAGCTTTTTGGGATTTGATGGACTCAGGGTTGGATTTTGCAGCCTCTTTCAAATCTTCTACTGGAGTTCCGAAAAGTTGCCCCATTTTTTCAGAGCTGACCATGTAGATGGGTCTTTGTTCGGTTTCTCTCTCAAAACCGATTCTTCCTTTTCCTGCAAGAGTCTTGGATCGATTGGCGATTCGGTCAAAGTTGGCCTGACCTTCCATGCTTACAATCACAATACCCGCTGCACCGGCATCCATTACTTTTCCCACTAGGCCGTTACTTCTTTGGCCCACGGCCCAGATTCCGACCAGCTTGTCTTTCACATCAACTTTAGCCAGGTTTTCATCATTGACCAAGCCGAGGAAAACCAATTCTGTTTTAACAGCTTTTTTCATGTCGCCGTCACCGTTGAATACAAAGTCTTCGTTTTCTGCCAACTTCGTTTTTCCAATCTGGAGAGTCACTTTTTCATATCGGGTGCTGACCAAAGGAACCTTTTGGAAATAGCTTCCATCAACTGGTCCAGCCAGACCGAGTTCTTTGTAAAAGTCAGCCAGATAATTGGCGGCGATTAATCCTTCTTCAGACCCGGTATCTCTTCCTCTCATTTCATCGGATGCGAGAAATGTAAGGTATTCTTTGAGGTCTTCAGCCGTAATGGTGTTGGCGTATTTTACTTGTGTTGGGTTTTGCGCTAATGAGGTCCACGCCAGACCCAGTGCAAGCGCTCCTGTTAATAAAAGTCCTTTTTTCATTGATTTGGGTTTTACAGAGGCTAAACTTATATAATTTTTCAACCCATACATCAACCGCTTGTAAATATTGCTGCAAGGCCGGGTAAATATTTGAAAGGATCAAAAGTATTATACTTCAATAAATTGTACCTTTGCACCCGGAAATTAATCGTGTTTCTTAACCCAAATATTCATTAAAGCTTCCCCATATCCTATATGAAGATTAACCTTTCTAATGCTGTCAAATTTGAGAGCAGACACAATGGCCCGACAGAAGCAGAAATCGCGGTGATGTTGAAGAAAATCGGAGCCTCTTCCCTAGAGGAATTGATCAATCAAACTGTACCCGAATCCATTCAACTGGAAAGACCTCTGAATTTGCCCCCGGCGAAACTGGAGTCTGAGTTCTTGAAAGACTTCAAAAAGCTTGCGTCCAAAAACAAGGTTTTCAAATCCTTCATTGGAATGGGCTATTACGACACCATGGTTCCAAGGGTGGTTTTGAGAAATGTACTGGAAAATCCGGGGTGGTATACGGCTTATACTCCCTACCAGGCTGAAATCGCGCAGGGTAGATTGGAAGCTTTGATTAATTTCCAGACCGTAGTAATGGATTTGACAGGCATGGAGCTAGCCAATGCATCCTTGTTGGATGAGGGAACAGCTGCCGCAGAAGCCATGACTATGCTACACTCGGTGAAATCAAGAGAAAAAAAGACTGCGAATAAATTTTTTGTTGATGAGAAGGTTTTTCCTCAGACGAAAGCAGTTTTGATTACCCGGGCAGAGCCTATCGGAATTGATTTGGTATTTGGGCCGATTGCTGAACTGGACCTAACTGACCCGGAACTTTACGGGGTGATGTTCCAGTACCCAGACAGTGACGGAGCTGTAAGAGATTATTCATCGCTGATCGCCTCAGCTAAAGAGAATAAAGTACTGACAGCCTTTGCGGCAGATTTGTTAGCGCTGACCATTTTGACCCCTCCGGGTGAAATGGGAGCGGATGTAGTTATAGGTTCTTCTCAAAGATTTGGTGTGCCAATGGGTTATGGTGGACCGCATGCTGGGTATTTTGCCACCAAGGACGAATACAAGAGACAGATTCCGGGAAGAATCATCGGGGTATCTGTAGACCGAGCTGGAAACAAGGCTTATCGAATGGCTTTGCAGACCAGAGAGCAGCACATCAAGAGAGAAAAAGCTACTTCCAATATTTGTACCGCTCAGGTTCTTTTAGCGGTAATGTCCAGTTTCTATGCAATTTACCATGGTCCAGAAGGCCTGAAAAATATGGCTTTGCGTACCCATGGTCTTGCAAAGTTGACCGCTCAGGTTCTTCAGGAAATGGGCTTCAAAACAAGTGAAGAAGCTTATTTTGATACCATCAAAATTAAAATGAATGCAGTGTCTCAGGAAAGAGTAAAAGGATTGGCTCTTGCTTCTGAGATGAACTTCCGATATGAAGAAGGAAATATTTTCATCTCCTTCGACGAGACCAAGACTTTGGAAGATGTTGCTGAGATCGTGAAGATTTTCGCTGTTTCCAAAGGGATTACTGTTCCAAGTCTGGATGAGAAAGTTTCTGCTTTGGAGCTTAATTTTCCTGAGACCTTGGTTCGAAAGTCTGACTATCTGACTCACCCTGTATTCAACGAGTACCACAGCGAACATGAAATGCTTCGCTACATCAAGCGATTGGAAGCAAAAGATCTTTCTTTGGTTCATTCCATGATTTCCTTGGGTTCTTGTACCATGAAATTGAATGCGACAGCTGAAATGATTCCAGTCACCTGGCCTGAATTTGGTCAGATTCACCCATTTGCTCCTTTGGATCAGGCTTTGGGTTATCAGGAATTGTTCCAAAATCTGAGAACTTGGTTGACCGAGATTACCGGATTTGCAGATACTTCCCTTCAGCCAAATTCCGGTGCGCAGGGTGAATATGCAGGACTGATGGTGATCCGTGCTTACCATATCAGCAGAGGGGAAGGGCACAGAAATGTGGCTTTGATCCCAACTTCCGCCCATGGCACCAACCCAGCTTCAGCCGTAATGGCAGGAATGAAGGTTGTCTTGGTGAAGTGTGATGAAAAAGGAAATATTGATCTGGATGACCTTAAAGCAAAAGCAGCAGAGAATGCCAGTAATCTTTCTGCTCTTATGGTGACTTACCCATCCACTCACGGGGTGTTTGAGGAAGCAATTCAGGAAATTTGCGCCACTATCCATGAGCACGGTGGTCAAGTATATATGGATGGAGCTAATATGAATGCTCAGGTAGGATTGACTTCTCCGGGTAGAATCGGAGCAGACGTTTGTCACCTCAATCTCCATAAGACCTTCTGTATTCCTCACGGTGGAGGCGGACCTGGTATGGGACCAATTTGTGTGGCTTCACACTTGGCTCCATTCTTACCTGGAAATCCAATTGTCAAAACGGGTGGTGAGCATGCAGTGTCTTCTATCTCTGCCGCTCCTTATGGAAGTGCGAGCATTTTGCCTATCTCCTATGCCTATATCAACATGATGGGTGGGGACGGGTTGACCAATGCCACCAAAATGGCCATCCTCAATGCCAACTACATTAAAGAAAGACTTTCTGAGCATTATCCCATCCTTTATACAGGATCCAAAGGTCGTGCTGCACACGAGATGATCGTGGATTGTAGAGGCTTCAAGGAATTTGGTGTCGAAGTGGAGGATATTGCCAAGCGATTGATGGATTATGGATTCCATGCACCCACTGTTTCTTTCCCTGTGGCGGGTACCTTGATGATCGAGCCTACTGAATCAGAGACTAAGGCTGAGTTGGATAGATTCTGTGATGCCTTGATCTCTATCAGAGCCGAAATCCAGGAGATTGAAAATGGAAGTGCAGATAAAGAGAACAATGTTTTGAAAAATGCTCCTCACACCGCTGCTATGGTAATGGATGAGGGCTGGGATCTTCCTTACACAAGAGAGAAAGCGGTGTTCCCATTGAGCTATGTGAAAGACCATAAATTCTGGCCTTCCGTGAGAAGAATAGACTCTGCTTATGGAGACAGAAACTTGGTGTGTAGCTGTATTCCAGTAGAAGAATATGAAAATGCATAAGTGGGTTTACTTATGTCAATTGATAAAAAAGGTCTCAAATTTGAGACCTTTTTTTATTACCAAATTCCAAACTGATTGAAATGATGCTGAAAATGCTTGTGGTGAAAAAGCTCCCATTCCATATGGTTTAAATATCCAAAGCGGGGATGGATGGTTTTGAGTTTTGTGTTGTTCCAATAGGTGGTATTGTACTCCTCGATGGCTTGGAGTAATTTGGTCTTGGCCGTTTCCAGATCCGGGAACCGGAGGGGAGGCAAGCCGCTCTCGCTGCCTTTCATCTTGATTCCTTTGGGAAATTCCATATCTGTGTGCAGTAATTTCCGCTTCATTTCCAGCTGGGCTTCATTAGGCTCAAACTCTGGAATCTGGATTCTTCCGGAAGAAAGTTTAAGAGTTAGGGTTAAATGCTCCACCATGTGTTGCGGAGTCATCTCTCCAAATTGAGCGCTGGATTTTTCGTTTAGCTTCTCCAGTTTTTCTTTAAAATAATTAATATCCATGGTGATTTTTCATTTAAGCTACTTATACGAGAGCATTTTTGTTGCATTTGGGTAAAAAAAAAGCGCTGGGAAACCCAAACGCTTTTTTGAATTGACGAACTCTAAAATTTTAACTTCCGCACATTTCGCAGTTGTCCGGATCGTCCAGTGAACATGCGATTGCATCTTGTTTTTGTGCCTTGGCCTGCAGTTCGTCAGCTTTTGGCTCCAAAGCACTTTTGTCCAATGTGAATTTGATAGCAGAGGCAGCAGCCTGAGATCTGAGGTAGTACATACCGGTCTTCAGACCTTTCTTCCAAGCGTAGAAGTGCATGGAGGTGAGTTTCCCGAAGTTAGGATCCTGCATGAACACGTTCATACTCTGAGACTGGCAAATGTATGCTCCACGGTCCGCAGCCATGTCGATGATAATCTTTTGGGAAATCTCCCAAACGGTTTTGTAAATATCCTTGATGTGCTGAGGAATACCTGGAACAGACTGTACAGAACCATTGGTAGCGATAAGTCGGTTTCTCATGGTGTCATTCCACAAACCAAGTTGGATCAGGTCCTTCATCAAGTGCTTGTTTACTACAATAAATTCACCGGAAAGAGTTCTTCTTGTGTAGATATTGGAAGTATAAGGTTCAAAGCATTCATTGTTTCCAAGAATCTGAGAAGTGGAAGCTGTAGGCATAGGAGCTACTAGCAGAGAGTTTCTAACTCCATACTTAACCACTTTTTCTTTCAAGTCTGTCCAATTCCATCTGCCGGATTTTGGAGTTACTCCCCACATGTCGAACTGGAATATTCCCTTTGAAGTCGGCGAACCTTCATAGGTTTCGTAAGTTCCCTGTACTTTGGCAAGCTCCATGGAAGTTTCCATAGCAGCAAAGTAGATGGTTTCAAAGATGTCCTCGTTCAGTCCTTTAGCTTCTGGGGAATCAAATGGCATTCGAAGCATGATGAAAGTATCCGCTAGCCCTTGAATTCCCAAGCCGATAGGTCTGTGGCGGAAGTTGGATCTTTTAGCTTCTTCTACTGGATAGTAGTTGACATCAATTACCTTGTTGAGGTTTCGGGTAGCAACTTTGGTGATTTCATAAAGCTTCTGATGGTCAAAGAAAAGCTTGCCATCTGGCCCTTGGGATACAAATTTTGGCAATGCAAGTGAGGCCAGATTACAAACTGCAACTTCGTCCGGTGCAGTGTACTCAATGATTTCAGTACAAAGGTTGGAAGACTTGATGGTTCCCAGGTTTTTCTGGTTGGATTTACCGTTTGCGGAATCTTTATACAGCATGTATGGAGTCCCAGTCTCAATCTGAGATTCGAGTACTTCGAACCAAAGCTCCTGAGCCTTTACAGTCTCTCTTGCTTTTCCTTCACGCTCATATTTTTCATACAGTCTTTCAAATTCTTCACCGTAGCAATCGGAAAGTCCAGGTGCTTCATTCGGACAGAAAAGAGACCAATCTTCATTTCTTTCTACACGCTTCATGAAAAGGTCCGGAATCCACAATGCATAGAATAGATCTCTTGCACGCATTTCCTCTTTCCCGTGATTTCTTTTCAGTTCGAGGAAGTCTTTGATATCCGCATGCCAAGGCTCCAAGTAGATAGCGAAAGATCCTTTTCGCTTACCTCCACCCTGATCCACGTAGCGGGCAGTCATGTCGAAGTTTCTCAACATTGGCACGATACCGTTGGATACGCCATTGGTACCTTTGATGTAGGAGCCTTTGGCACGTACATGGTGGATAGACAACCCGATACCTCCTGCAGACTGAGAGATTTTAGCACACTGCTTTAGCGTGTCATAGATCCCGTCAATACTATCATCCTTCATGGTCAGTAGGAAGCAGGAGGAAAGTTGTGGCTTTGGTGTTCCCGCGTTGAATAGGGTAGGGGTAGCATGAGTAAACCACTTCTCGGAAAGCAAGTTGTAGGTTTCGATGGCAGAATCAATATCCTCCTTGTGAATACCAACAGCCACGCGCATCAACATATGTTGAGGCCTTTCTACCACTTTTCCATCAAGACGGATCAGATAACTTCTTTCCAGTGTTTTATAGCCGAAGTAGTCATAGCCGAAATCCCTCTTGTAATCTATAGTCTCGTCAAGTTTGGCTGCATTCTTTTTGATGATTCCATAGACTTCCGGATCAATCAAGGCAGCGTTTTCACCCGTAATCGGATTGACATAAGTGTACAGTCTTTTCATAGTATTTGAAAAAGACTGGCTAGTAGTTTTGTGAAGATTGGAAATAGCAATTCGGGCTGCAAGGATTGCATAGTCTGGATGTTTGACTGTCAGTGAAGCGCAAACTTCCGCAGCCAGGTTATCCAGCTCTGAGGTTGTCACGCCGTCATACAATCCATCGATTACCTTTTTGGCAACCTCTATAGGTTGGATGAACTTAGGGTCCAGTTCATAGCAAAGGTTTTCAATCCTTGTTGTGATTTTGTCGAATCTTACCGACTCTCGTCTTCCGTCTCTTTTTATTACTAGCATATTCAGGTAAGGTTAATTGGTTGGGTAAAGTGGTTATTAAAAATCTTCTCCCATGGAGAATCTTGGGGTCGAATCTGAAGTGTCTGCGGATTTCATAACTCCGGCTTTCTGGTAATCACCAACTCGCTTCTCGAAGAAGTTGGTTTTGCCCTGAAGAGAAATCATGTCCATGAAATCGAATGGGTTGGTACTGTTCCAAACTTTTTCGCAGCCCAATTCAACCAACAGGCGGTCAGCAACAAATTCGATGTATTGGCACATGAGGTCAGAATTCATACCAATTAGTCTTACTGGAAGGGCATCGGTTACGAATTCTTTTTCGATGGCAACTGCATCCATAATTATTTCCCGGACAGTTTGCTTAGGAAGCGGGTTAACCACATGATTTGTGTACAGGTGGCAGGCAAAATCACAGTGAAGTCCTTCGTCTCTTGATATTAGTTCATTGGAGAAGGTCAAGCCAGGCATCAGGCCTCTTTTCTTCAACCAGAAAATAGAGCAGAAAGAACCTGAGAAGAAAATGCCTTCCACAGCTGCGAATGCAATCAATCTTTCTTGAAAAGAACCATTGTCAATCCAGCGCAAAGCCCATTCAGCTTTTCTTTTCACGCAGTCGATGTGTTCTATGGCGTTGAGCAGTCGGTCTCTTTCGACAGCATCCTTGATATAGGTATCAATTAGGAGGCTATATGTTTCTGAGTGGATGTTTTCCATGGCAATTTGAAAACCATAGAAAAATTTTGCTTCGGTATACTGAACCTCTGCTACAAAGTGCTCTGCAAGATTTTCATTTACGATCCCGTCACTGGCTGCAAAAAAGGCCAACACGTGTGAGATAAAATGTCTTTCCCCGTCATTTAGGTTTTTCCAGTCTCTCATATCCTGACCGAGATCGATTTCTTCGGCAGTCCAGAAACTAGCTTCTGCTTTCTTATAAAATTGCCAGATATCTGTGTGTTGAATAGGGAATAAAACAAAGCGATTCTTGTTCTCAACTAAAATCGGTTCTTCTTGCATCGTACTCTTTGGTTTATTTGGTTTCAGTTTTAAAATGGTTTGATTCAGAGAGATAACTTTGAAATCAAGCACCAGTTGGAGACTAAAAGCAACCCAGCGATGGTTGCCTTTGAACAAATATGTGAACCAAAAAGCAGAAATAAAACCCTGGATTTGGCGTTTTAGGGTAGTTTTTGAATAAAAGTCAAAAAAACAATAAGATTCAATAAATCAATAAATTAAAGACTCATACAAAAAGTATAAGATTAATTAAAATGGCTGATTTTAGAGGTTTTAAATTTTTTGAGAAATTTCAAAAAAAATAAATTCAACAGAATTCAAAGATTTTTTGACCGTCGTTCAGCTTGATGAGATTTTATTATACTCATTTAAATCCCTGAATTTCAGTATTTATTCAGACTTCACTCTCACTTGATACATTTGGTATTATCTAGATTTGAGGGCTGGAAACGAGTAACTGCAAATCTCTTCAATAAGTCATTATAATCCCATGAAAGAAGTTAGGATTATTTTCAGAGGCTGTTTTTTTGTTCCGATACTCTTCCTTATATTTGCACTCCGATTTTGTTAAAGAATCTTTAGAAACACATGTACGCAATTGTAAACATCGCTGGTAAGCAGTTCAAAGTAACAAAAGATCAGTTCGTCTACGCTCCTAAATTGGACGTAGAGGCTGGCGCTTCCGTGGAATTTGACCAAGTACTGTTGGCTGAAGCTGACGGTAATGTGTCTGTAGGTGCACCTGTGATCGCAGGAGCCAAGGTGTCCGGAAAAGTTCTGGATCATGTAAAAGGTGACAAAGTAATCGTCTTCAAGAAGAAGCGTAGAAAAGGCTACAAAAAGAAGAACGGTCACAGACAGGATTTCAGCAAAGTATTGATCGAAAATATTACACTGTAAGTTTTCTTTTTGAAAACCATAAACGAATAAAACCATGGCACACAAAAAAGGTGTAGGTAGTTCCAAAAACGGTAGAGAGTCACATTCCAAAAGATTGGGTGTGAAAAAATTTGGTGGCGAAGCAGTTATCGCCGGAAATATCATTGTTAGACAAAGAGGTACCAAGCATCATGCGGGTAACAACGTGGGTGTTGGTAAGGATCATACTCTGTTTGCTTTGGCAGACGGTGTTGTGACCTTCAAGAAAAAGTCTGACGGCAAGTCATACGTGAGCGTATTGCCAGCTGAAGCTTAAGCTTCCAAAACCTATTCAAGAGCCTCTTCCATTCGGAAGAGGCTTTTTTTTTGCTCGCCAGGAAGTATATAGACCATTGATCAATTTTTTGCGCATAGATCAAAAGACATCATCTAATTTTTTAACTTCAACCAACCACCAAATTAAATTCCATATGAAAAACAGAATATACCTGGGTTTTTTGGGGCTGTTGTGCTGTCTAATTTTACAAAACAATCCAAGCCAAGCCCAACAGGTACCAGACCCAAAAATTTATGAGGCCTTAAAATGGCGATCCATTGGTCCTTTCCGTGGAGGCCGGGCTGATGCCGTAACAGGTGTTTCGGGCTCAGACCATACGTATTATTTCGGCTCTACAGGAGGTGGAGTTTGGAAAACAGTTGACTCGGGTATTACCTGGAAACCCGTATCCGATGGTTACTTTGGAGGATCCATTGGAGCTGTGGCAGTTTCCCAAAGTGATACCAGTGTTGTATATGCTGGAGGAGGGGAATATACCGTAAGAGGCAATGTTTCTTTCGGATATGGAGTTTGGAAAAGTAAAGATGCCGGAAAATCATGGGAAAGAGCAGGTCTTGACAAAAGCCGTTTTGTGGCAAGGTTGAAAATTCATCCTACCAACCCTGAAGTGGTTTATGCTGCTGTTTTGGGAGATATCTTCAAGCCAAATGAAGAGAGAGGTGTTTATAAGTCTACAGATGGAGGAGCCAATTGGGACAAGGTGCTTTTCGTATCTGACATAGCCGGGGCCATTGATTTGGTTTTGGATCCAAATGATCCTGAGACATTGTATGCGACTACCTGGGAGTTAAAAAGAACTCCCTATTCATTAGAAAGTGGGGGGCCTGGCTCCAAAATGTTTAAATCCACCGATGGAGGTAAAACTTGGGAGGATTTGACCAAGAAGGAGGGCTTCCCTACAGGAGTATTGGGAATCATGGGAATCGATGTTTCTCCATTAAATTCCAATAAGGTATTTGCAATCATTGAAAATGAGAACGGAGGAGTTTTCGTATCTGAAGATGCTGGAGAGACTTGGACTAAAACCAATGAAGACAGAAATCTGAGACAAAGAGCTTGGTACTATTCAAGAATTTTTGCTGATCCTCAGGATGAGGAAACAGTTTATGTACTGAATGTCAGCTATCATAAGTCAACTGATGGAGGAAAGACTTTCACTAGTGCAAATGCGCCTCATGGTGACCATCATGATTTATGGATAGACCCTAACAATAATCAAAGAATGGTGATTGCAGATGATGGTGGAGCCCAGGTATCTGAAGATGGGGGAAAAACCTGGTCGACCTACTACAATCAGCCAACCGCACAGTTTTATAGAGTAATCACCGATAATTCTTTTCCGTATAGGATTTACGGTGCTCAGCAAGACAATTCCACATTAAGAATCCGTCACAGAAAAGATGGAATGGGAGGGATATCAGAAAGCGACTGGGAAGAATCTGCCGGGGGAGAGTCAGGATGGTTGGCCCCAGACCCTGATAATAACGACATTGTATACGGAGGTTCTTATGGCGGCTTGTTGATTCGCTTAGATCATGACAAAGGTATAGCCAGAAATGTCAATGTTTGGCCTGACAATCCTATGGGACATGGAGCTGAGGGAATGAAATATAGATTCCAATGGAACTTTCCGATCTTCTTCTCTCCTCATGATTCCGATTTGATCTATACCGCAAGTAATCAGCTTCACAGATCGACCAATGAAGGACAAAGCTGGGAGGTTGTTTCTCCCGATTTGACCAGAAATGACAGGAGTAAATTGGGGCCTTCAGGTGGACCGATCACTAAGGACAATACCTCTGTCGAATATTATGCGACCATTTTTACTGCAGCAGAATCTCCGCTGAAAAAAGGTGTAATCTGGGCAGGTTCAGATGATGGGCTGGTGCATGTGACTACTGATAACGGTGTGACTTGGAATAATGTAACACCCAAGGATATGCCTGAGTGGTTACAGATCAACAGTATTGAAGCAAGTCCATATGATGCAGGAGAAGCCTATTTTGCTGCAACCGGTTATAAAAGCGGAAACTATGAGCCTTATCTTTATAAGACAAAGGACTACGGAAAAACTTGGACTAAGATTACTTCAGGGATAGATCCGGAGCATTTCACCAGAGTGATTCGGGTAGACCCTGTGAAGAAGGGAATGCTCTATGCGGGTACAGAAACTGGGATGTACTACTCTAAGGATGACGGAGCTAGCTGGCATTCTCTTCAGATGAACCTTCCTATTGTTCCTATTACGGATTTGGCTGTGAAAGACAATAACCTGATTGCGGCTACACAAGGAAGATCCTTCTGGATTATTGATGACCTGACAGTACTGCATCAAGTAGAGCCTGGAATTGAAAACAAAAACCTTCATCTATTTAAACCCCAAGACTCTTATAGAATCGATGGAGTAAGTAGAAAATCTAACACCGAAGGAACCAATCGTGCAGGAGGTGTTTTAGTTTATTATTTCTTGAAAGAGAAGCCGAAGGATGAACTGAAAATCGAATTTCTTGATAGCAGAAACAATGTTTTAAGAACTTTCTCTACGAAAGGTTATCTAGGAGATACCTTGAAGGTGAAAGCTGGAAGTAATGAGTTCAACTGGAATCTTAGAGTGGAAGATGCAGAAGGTTTTGATGGACTGATCATGTGGGCAGGAAGCCTAAGAGGTCCGGCTGTCGTTCCGGGAGACTATAAAGTGAAAATGACTTTGGATGGCGAAACTCAGGTTCAGGACTTCAAAGTATTGGCTGATCCTCGCTATGGAACATCCCAGGCTGATTTGGAAAAGCAATTTGAGTTCTTGATGAAAGTCAATCGAAAATTGACCGAGACACATCAAACCATCAAATTGATCCGACAATATCGAGAAGCATTGGATAGCTTGGAAACTAAACCGGCAAATCTGGAGCAGATCAAAGCCGAAATGAAAAGTATAGAAGAAGAACTATACCAAACCAAAAACAGCAGTCGCCAAGATCCATTGAATTTCCCGATCAGGCTCAATAACAAGCTAGCTCATCTCAACAATGTGGTGGGAAGCGGAGATTATCCGCCAACCTACCAATCAGAGCAGGTAAGAGGTGAAATTACAGAATTGATTGATGTGCAATTGGCCAAGTTTAAAAAGCTGGAACAAGAGCAAATATCCAAAGTCCTCAATATTGATGAAATGAGGACGAAGTTGGATATCAAGAAATAATGTCAAAAAAAGAGCCTTCTGATTTAGAAGGCTCTTTTTTCATCAAAACGGTCTATAACTTTTAATCTGTTCCAGGAAGTGGATCGCACTATCAGGCGACAGAATCAAAATGAATATCATTCCGAAAATAGCCCCGAAAAGATGGGCATCATGGTTGATCCCGTCATTTTCATTTTTCCCTTTTACATAGGAATAAATCAAAAACAATCCCCCAAGGATAAATCCCGGAAGGCAAATGATTCCGAATAGGCAAATGTCTGCCAAAGGTAAAATGATAATACTTGCAAAAACCGTTGCCGCAGTTCCTCCGGAGGCTCCCAGTGCTCTGTAGTAGCTGTTGTCCCGATTTTTGAGATAGGTGGGAATATCAGAAAGAATTATGCCTGCGATATAAAAGAGCACAAAAGTCAATCCTCCGGTCAAAACTCCGAGTTTGTAGCTCAGGTACTGCTCAACCACTCTTCCAAAGAAGTAGAAGGTGAACATATTAAAAAGGAGATGGATGTAATCCTTATGGATAAATCCGGAAAGCACAAAACGGTCCCATTGTCCCCGGTGTTTGATTTTATAAGGAATGAACATCCAGCGCTCTATAAAGCTAAGGTTGTTAAATCCATAAAAACTACTGATCACTGTTACCAGAATCAGCATGACGGTGATGGAAATGCCCATGATTATTTTTCGCGGTGAATTAGGTCCTGAGTAATCTGCCTCAGCTCGTTGAAGTACTCTGCTTGTTTGAACTGGATTGAATTGAATTGCCTGAACCCTTCCTCGAAATACTCATTCATTTTTGCCTCAGTGAGGGCCTTGATACCCAATCTTTCGTAAAGGGATTTGACTGCATTTACCTTCTTTTCCTTGTCAAATTCTTTTTTAGAAAGCCAATATTTCAGTTCCTCAGCATCACTTCCTTTGGCCAATTCTAATGCTTTGATCAGTAAATAGGTTTTTTTGTTGGCGATGATGTCTCCTCCTACCTGCTTTCCAAATTTGGACTGGTCTGCAAATACATCCAAGAGATCGTCTTTCAGCTGAAAACCTATTCCTATATTAACTCCAAAGTCATACAGCTTTTGAGCGTCTTCTGGGGAGGCCTCAGCCAGTACAGCACCTAATTGAAGAGAAAGTCCAAGGAGTACTGCGGTTTTCAGACGGATCATCTGGATGTAGTCACCTGCTGCCACAACTTCCTCTGATTCGAAATTCATGTCAAATTGCTGGCCTTCACAAACCTCCGCTGCGGTTTTGTTAAATAGGCGTAGCGCTTCTGGCAGGTGTTTGGCTTCAGTCTGCAACAGAAGATCATAGGCTTTGACCAGCATCACGTCTCCAGAAAGTATGGCTACATTGGTATTCCATTTTTCATGCACAGTAGCTTGTCCTCTTCTCAAAGGGGCTTCATCCATGATGTCGTCATGCATGAGGGTGAAATTGTGAAACACCTCAATGGCAGCTGCAGGACCAAGCATTTTCTCTAGGTCATTTTTATAAAGACTGTACGCCATTAGGCTCAGCAGGGGGCGGATTCTTTTCCCTCCTAAGTTGAGGATGTAGGTGATCGGTTCGTATAGTTCCTTAGGGGAATCTCCAAAATTTTGTTCCTGGAGAAAGGTTTCAAGTTTATCTAAAAGAGCGGCTGCGAGGCTTTTTTCCTTCATGGTCTGCAAATTCCAAATCGATTGTTCTTCGGTCAATATCAGTATTAACTACTCTGACCATTACTTTGTCACCCAAAGTGATCATTTTTTTTGTTCTCACCCCAATGAGACGCATGTTTTTCTGATCGAAATCGTAATAGTCATCGTCCATGTCCTGGATTCGAATCATGCCCTCGCATTTGGTTTCAGTGATTTCCACAAAAACTCCCCATTCGGTAATACCGGAAATGATTCCATCATAATCCTTTTCTTCCGCCAGGGACATATATTCCACCTGCTTGTATTTGATAGAGGCCCGTTCGGCATCTGCTGCTCTTTTTTCACGTTCGGAGGAATGGACACACTTTTGTTCCCAGCTTTCGGGATCTGGAGATTTACCTCCCTCAAGGTAGTGTTCCAGCAGACGGTGCACCATCATGTCAGGATATCGGCGGATAGGAGAAGTGAAATGAGTATAATGGGCAAATGCCAAACCAAAATGTCCTTTTGGTTCTGTGGTGTATTTGGCTTTTGCCATGCTTCGGATTGCAAGTTGCTCTAGGACATTTTGCTCGGGTTTTCCCTGGATCTCATCCATGAGTTTGTTGAGAGCTGAGGAAATTTTGCCCTCTGATTCCACTTGGACCGCATGTCCAAATCTTTTGGCAAATGAGGAGAAAATCTCAAGCCTTTCCAGATCCGGGGAATCGTGGGTCCTGTAAACAAATGTGTCAGCTCCCTTTCGTTTTTTGAAGATAAACTCTGCCACATATTTGTTGGCGAGAAGCATAAATTCCTCAATCAGTTTGTGAATATCCTTTCGCTCTTTGACCATAAGGCCGAGTGGAGTTCCTTTTTCGTCCAGCTTGAATTTTACTTCCACTGTCTCAAAATTCACCGCACCATGGTCAAATCGCTGTTTGCGGACCTTTTTGGCCAGTTCATTGAGCAGGCTCAGTTCTTCAAAGAAATCTCCGCTTTGCTGGTCAATATTTTCCTGGGCTTCCTCGTAGGAAAACCTCCGGTCCGAGTGGATGACTGTTCTTCCGATCCAATGATTGACCACTTTTGCATTTTTGTCCATTTCAAACACACAGGCAAAAGTCAATTTGTCTTCTTTGGGGCGAAGAGAGCAAAGACCGTTGCTCAGTCGCTCGGGGAGCATAGGAATCGTCCTATCCACCAAATAAACCGAGGTTGCTCGGTTGTATGCTTCTCTTTCCAGTGCAGTTTTAGGTTTGACATAATGCGTCACATCGGCAATGTGTACGCCTATTTCTAGGTTGCCGTTTTCCAATTGCCTGTAAGAAATGGCATCGTCAAAGTCCTTTGCGTCAACTGGGTCAATTGTGAACGTGGTTACATCTCTGAAATCCTTGCGTGAATTAATTTCCTTGGCTGTGATCTTATCAGAAATGGAATTGGCCTCTGAATCGGCTTCTTTAGGGTATTCAAATGGAAGCCCAAATTCCGCCATGATGGAATGGATCTCCACTTCATGCACACCAGCTTTACCCAATACCCGGATTACTTTTCCAGTTGGATTTTTGTCATTTTCCCTCCATTCGGTCAGTTTGACAATGACCTTTTCGTTATGTTGCGCACCTAATAGGTCTCCTCTGTGCACAAAAATGTCTTTGTGCATTTTTTTGAAATCAGGGACTACAAAAGCAAAACGGGGAGATATTTCTACTCTTCCCACAAATTCATCTCTGCAGCGCTCGATAATCTCCAGAACCCGGCCTTCGGTCCGGCCAGTTTTTCCTTTTACAGGGTATATCATGACCCGGACTTTATCTCCGTCCAAGGCTTGCTTGAGGTCTGCCTCTTTGACCATGATGTCTTCCTCGCAAGCTTCCGGATCATCTGGGACTACAAATGCAAAGCGGGGATTGACATAGTCAACCACTCCTGTGATAAATCCCGGCTCTTTTGTTGAGGAGAAATAATTTCTCGGGGACTTGGATACAGCACCTGAATCCAAGAGCTTGAAAAGAATGGGTTCCACAGCTCCTTTGCTGAGTGAATCTCTGATTTCAAGCTTTTTTATAATTTGTTTGGCATTGAATTCCTTACCGTAGTTTGAATCTAAAAAGGAAAGGATTTTGCGGGCAAGACTTGCGGAATCGTTGGTTTTGCCCTTGGTATGCTTAGGTGATTTTTTCTTATTTGGTTTTCTTCCCATGATTTGGGGTTTTGATTAGGGTTAAGGTAAAAAGATTTAAGCCCCTACGCTCAATTATTTTTTGGGTTCTTTTTTTGAATCCTCCAGACGCAATATCTCTATTTCCAATTCATCCAGCTGGGGATGCATGGCTAAATAGACTCTTGCGGTTACTTCAACATCTTTCAGGCAGTACTTTTTGATTTTTTCAAGGTCGTTTTCAAGATGAAAAGCCGCATTGACCTGAGATCCATCCAAGGAGTCTTTGGAAGAAGGGATCCCAAAAACCGAGGCGAGTAATTCCAGTCGGGTGTAGTGTTTGTAGTCGCCAAATTTCCAAAGTTCCATGGTGTCCAGATGACGGACTTCCCAGGGTTTTTTACCTGCGATTTGTAAGGGTTCGGGTAGGGGAATTCCTTGGATCAGCATTCTCCGGCACAGGTAAGGGAAGTCGAATTCTTTCCCATTGTGTGCACAAAGGTTCCACTTTTTCTTCTCCAATAATCCAGAAAAGGCCAAAAGAAGTTCCCTTTCGTCAGGATCAGAAAAAACTTTGGAACGAAATGTCAGCTGCTTATCCTTCTTTTTCCATTGGAAATAACCTACTCCCACGCAGATCACCTGTCCGAATTCCGCATGGATTCCTGCCCGGTCAAAAAACAGGGATCCAGGCTCATGGTTACCCTGCTCAGACTGTATGAGTCTTTCCTTTTTAATCCACTCTTCCTGAAGCCTTGGATGGAGGTCTTCAAACTTCTGCGTCAACGAAGCGGTCTCTATATCCAAAAAAAGGATGTCTCCTATTTGATCGAAAAAATTTGCCATTTTGCTTGTCAATCAACTGTGTAAAACGCCTTCCAGCCCCAACTCGGGGATCATTTGTCGGAAGGAGGCATCAAAACTGCCCGGTGTAAAGATAAACTTTTTGTCAAAAATCTGATCCACAATATAATAGCTCACCCAAAATTCATTGGTTAGCGCAAAAACAGCTGGGTCAATCGGTTCAATTTTAGCTACACATTGAGGGCCAAGCTCCTGGATCATGTGCCTGAGAGTGGAGGTTTTGCGCATTTCTCCCTCAATTTCACCGTAGCCTTTGGAGGTAATCATGACCGTATTTAATTCAACCAGATTGAAATTGATGATGTAAACGGCCCATTCTGCACCTGCAGGGGTTTCCTCTTTTGCTATGGCAAGTTTTACACCGGTTACCGGTGAGAAGTCAATATCTTTCTTCATTTTAATTTAGTTCCATTTCGAAAAGCTCCACGAGATGTCTTTTCACTTTTTCCTTCACTTCTTCCATATCCACTGGGTGACCTAATTCAAGATGTAGAGAGGTTACGGCCTTGTCGTCAATTCCGCAAGGAATGATATTTCCGAAATAATTTAGGTCTGCGTTGATGTTGAATGCAAATCCATGCATGGTCACCCACCTGCTGGATTTTACGCCCATTGCACAGATTTTCCGTGGATTGATCTGGTTGACTGCATCTAGCCACACTCCGGTCAGTCCATCGATTCTTCCTGCTTCAATTCCGTATTCGGCCAAAGTCAGAATGATGGCTTCTTCCAATAAACGAAGGTATTTGTGTATATCGGTAAAGAAATTGTCCAAATCCAAGAGTGGGTATCCTACAAGTTGGCCTGGACCATGGTAAGTGATGTCACCGCCTCGGTTGATTTTGTAGAATGTGGCTTCTTTTGATTTTAGCCCTTCTTCATCGAGTAGGAGATTTTCTTCTTTACCGCTTTTTCCAAGGGTATAAACATGGGGATGCTCCACGAACAGCAGATAATTGGGTGTTGGGAGCTGTTCGTCCTTGGGTAGATTCCGGTTTTTGATTTTTAAAGCTACGGTTTCCCCGAAAAGGTTTTCCTGATAGTCCCAGGCCTGCTGGTAATCCATCAAGCCGAGGTCTCGGAATTCTACCTTTTTATTGATAATTTCATTCATCTGCTTTCCTTCTGTAAAGGGATACTTTTCAACTTATAAGAGACTGAAATCGTTCTTTTGATTTTTCAAAATTAAGCAATTATCCAAGATGGCTGAACATAATGATTCTGGACGCAAGGCTGAAACTTTGGCAGCCGAATGGCTGCAGGGAAAAGGCTATGAACTGATCGCTCAAAATTATCGATACAAACACGCGGAAATTGACCTGATCCTGAAGCATAAAGGCTTATTGGTATTTGTGGAGGTCAAATTCCGCTCTGGAACCGGTTTTGGTTATGCGGAGGAATTTGTGGACTATGCCAAAAAGAAACTTCTGGTGAAAGCTGCCGACCAATACATTTATGAAACTGATTGGCATAATGACATCCGTTTTGATATCGTTGGCGTTTATAAGGATAGGTCTGGAACCATCAATTTCAGGCATTTTGAAGATGCGTTTTACTGAAAAATTTAAATCAATTCATTATGAAAAAGTTAACATTCACCCTGCTTGCTTTTCTACTTGTAGTTGGAGCTTATGCACAGAGGGATCAAAAAGACCAAAAAATCATTGAGGATTCCATGGAAGCAAAATCGGACTTTCTCAAGGATGATCCGGATTTGGCTTCATGGTTTAGTTCTTCATATGGCTACATTATTCTTCCCAATGTTGGGAAAGGAGGTCTGGGGGTTGGCGGAGCTTCTGGAAACGGTGTAGCCTTTGAGCAGGGTTCAAGGATCGGTTTTGCCAGAATGACCCAAGTCACCATTGGTTTTCAAGCGGGAGGGCAGGCCTACAGCGAGGTGGTCTTCTTTGAAGACAAGGAGGCATTTGACAGATTCAAGTCCAACAAGATTGAAATGTCCGCTCAGGTTTCTGCAGTCGCCGCTGCCTCAGGAGCTTCTTTGAATGCCAAGTATGTGGATGGGGTAGCCGTGTTTACCCGAACCAAAGGAGGGCTGATGTATGAGGCCTCAGTAGGAGGACAGCAGTTCAGGTTCCGTAAGGATTAATTTGAATCCCTTCGGTAAATCAAGTTTCCGTCCTTGTCCCATTCTGCACGGATATAAGGGCGGAAATTTTCTTGATAGGGCTCTTCAGGATATTGGATTTCCCGCTTTCTTATTGCCTGTGTGTTATTTGTGTCCCAGTATTCAGTCCAAAGGCCGACTTTTTGTCCATATCTATACTCTCCAGTGACAGCGATTTGCCGGTCTTCATAGAAGTAAAAAAAGTTTCCTTCCTCTAGGCCATATTGTACCGGAATTATTTTTTCGATTGTATTGGTACTTCTGTTGTAATAGGAAATTTTGGATTCCCTTGGCCATCCTTCCTGAAAGTGGTTTTTATCCTGAAGTACATTTTTTCCATCAAAAAGCATCCAGGTTTTATGTTTCATTCCATAGTAGAACATCCCGCTTTCTACCACTACCTCATTTATTTGTCGCTCATAAGGGCCATGAAGGAGGTATCCGCTTCCGGGAACAAATCCCTCGGTTCTGATTTGCTTTTCCCGTGGGTCAAACCAATAAATGTCCCGGATATAAGGGTCCGGCTTGCGCTCTGCATCTGTGAAGTTGAAAAGCTCCACAATTTCTTGCCCCCTTAATTCTTTTCTGAGGTATCCTCTTTGGGTTTTGATCCCAAACCAGATGTTTTTGCGCTCTTTTTTCTTTTTTTCTTTTTTTTCTTCCTTTTCGGAGGTGTCGTCAAAAAGGAGCAAGGGCATAGTGGTTGGAAGAAGACTGTTGCTGACTACTCCGCTTGAATCAGGGTCTGTTTTTTGGGATTCGGATTTGGATTCCTTTTGCCCATAGGAGAGAGGGCTAATCAAAACCAGGAAAAGGACGACTAAACAGATGCGCTTCATATAGAAAAAAAACGAATATTATCTCGGTGTATTTTATTCAAAAATAACATTTCAGCATCAAATCCTCTTGTTTGTTTATAATTTATAATCTTCTGCCTATTTTTGAGAAATTTGTAAAAAAACCGAAGAAAAAATGAATTCTATTCTATCAGATCGCATCTTGAATATGGAGGAGTCAGCTACACTGGCAATGGCAAAAAAAGCCAGAGAGCTGAAATCTCAAGGAATTGACATCATTGGGCTGAGCCTTGGTGAGCCAGATTTCAAAACTCCCAAACATATTCAGGAAGCTGCAAAAGCTGCTATAGATGAGGGGAAATATTTTGCTTACCCACCAGTGGCAGGATATCAGGATCTGAGAGAGGCGATTGCGAAAAAACTTCGTGAAGAAAATAATATCAGCCAGGCAAAGGCCGAAAACATTGTGGTTTCTACAGGAGCCAAGCATTCCATTGCCAATGTGTTCATGTGTATGATCAATGAAGGCGATGAAGTAGTGATTTTCTCCCCATATTGGGTGAGTTATGCCGAAATTATCAAATTGGCTGGCGGTGTTCCTGTATTGATTGAGGGAACTCTTGAAAACAATTTTAAAGCTACCGCACAGCAGTTGGAGCAAGCGCTGACTCCAAAGACAAAAGCTATTATTTATTCTTCACCTTGTAATCCAACAGGATCTGTATTCAGTAAAGAGGAGTTGACAGCTATTGCTGATGTTGTTAAAAAGCATGAAAACCTGATGGTGGTGGCCGATGAAATCTATGAACTCATCAATTTCACAGGAAAGAACTTCAGTATCGCTTCTCTTCCGGGAATGTTTGAGAGAACGATCACCGTAAATGGATTCTCCAAAGGATATGCAATGACGGGCTGGAGAGTGGGATATATCTGCGCTCCTCTTGAGGTTGCCAAAGCAGTGGAAAAAATGCAGGGGCAGTTTACTTCTGGTGGTACTGGGATTGCCATGAGGGCAGCTCTAGAAGCTATTTCCGGAGATCAGACGCCTTCCAAAGAAATGGCAGATGCTTATTTCAAAAGAAGACAGATCGTATTGGACTTGCTTCAGGAAATTCCGGGAATCAAAACCCATGTTCCTGAGGGAGCTTTCTACTTTTTCCCTGATGTGACTGCATTTTTTGGTAAGTCTGCCCACGGACATACCGTCAAAAATGCGGATGATCTTTGCCTGTACCTTTTGGATGTTGCCCATGTCTCATTGGTGACGGGTAGTGCCTTTGGTGCTCCTAACTGTGTGAGATTGTCTTATGCAGCTTCAGAGGAGGATTTGAAAGAGGCTTTGAAACGAATGAAGAAAGCACTAAGCGAATTAGCTTAGGCGAGAATAATCTAACCCCGGTGAAAATCGGGGTTATTTTTTTGCCTTATGATAAAAACCTAATTTTGGGGAAATTATTCCAAATGGCTGAAGTACTAGTAATCACCCCTGTCAAAAATTCCATTGAGACCACCCTGGATACAGCAAAGGCAATTGCTGCTTCAGATGTCCCTGTCAGGCATTTGATTTTTAATGATTTTAGTACCGAAGAGACCAAAGCTCAATTAGAGGAGCATAAGGACAAAATCGGCTACGGGCTTGTTCACTTGGAGGAAATCACGGATACTCCATCACCGAACTATAAGTTGGTTTTGCAAATGGCCCAAAAGGCCGCGTTGGAAAAAAATATTCCGCTTTTAGTAGTGGAATCAGATGTAGTAGTCAAACCAAATACAATCAGTCAACTTTTATCGCATCAAAAAAGCCATGGCAAACCTGGGTTGACCGGATCGGTCACCGTAGATGAAAAAGGACAGGTGAATTTTCCCTATTTGAAATTTAAACGAGTAAAGAAGGCAGAGATCGAAACCCAAAGAAGTCTCAGTTTTTGCTGTACTCTTTTTTCTTTGGAGTTTTTGAAAGCCTATGATTTTGCGGGATTGGATGATGCAAAGGATTGGTATGACACGTTCATTTCCAAAAAATCTCTGGATCTAGGATTCAAGAATTATGTCTTGATGGATGCTCCGGTTTGGCATCGTCCACATGCAAGTCGGCCATGGAAACAACTCAAATATAGCAATCCTCTGAAATACTATTTTCTGAAATTCTGGAAGGGGCTGGATAAGATCTGATCACAACTTCCCCAAAAGCTTGAGGAGCATGTTGTAAGGCTTGGACCAAGTGCGCTGAAACCGAAGTGGCCCGTTCAGTTCCCTTTTGAAAAAATCAGCATGGTGCTGATTTAAATAAGCGATCCTCTCCCTTTTCTTCTCATTGCCACCGGTTTTTTTTCGTTTGCTTTCCGGAGTCAGTCTGTAGTAGAAACCAACAAAAGGAAGTCGATAGGCATCCCCACCATTTTTCAGCATCTTGATCCAGAACTCCCAATCTTCTCTGCCCATTTTCATGTCTTCGGAAAAACCTCCGCAGCTTTCCCAGTCGGATTTTCTAAAAAGAGCGGACACAAAAATCATATTATCCCTGGCAAGTAGATTTCTGCTAAATGGCTTTAATTTCCAGGGCTTGGTGCCGTTTTGGTTAAATTTCACCGCTTCGCAATAGACGACCTTGTAGTTGGGGTTTTCTTCCAGTTGCTCTACAGCCTTTTCAATATACTCTGGGGCAATGAGGTCGTCTCCGTCAAGAGGGAGGATGTATTTTCCCTTGGCTTTTGAAATTCCTTTATTTCGTGCAGCCGTAACGCCTGAATTTTCCTGATTAATGACTTGGACTTCAGGATATTTTTTGGAAAGAGCTTCAGCAATTTCTGCACTTTCGTCCGTTGACCCGTCGTTTACAATTAGGATTTCTAGAGGCCGATAGGTAGATCTTATGGCTGATTCAACAGTTTCGGTCAGGTATTTTGCCTGGTTGTAGCAGGGGGTGATTATGGAGACTAAAGGGCGCTTGTCAATCATGATTCTATTGCGAAGTTAAAGTTTTTTTTGGTAGGGGAAATCCATGGAAAAGACACTATTGGAAATTAAGAATCAATACATTATGAATCAATGGGTCAAAAAAATCCAAGTTATAATTTGAATAATTAAATGATTGTTCTAATTTAGTCCTGGTGATTAAACAACTTTTGTCTGAATTTCTTTTTGAAAAACCGAGGATTTAAACATTCTCCTTTTTCTGATCAGTTTTCTAAAATCCGGGCTTTTATGCCCGGATTTTTTTTATGGATGATTTTAGGGAAATTGCCCGAGATGAATTTGGGTGGAAAAAAGCAATTTTTATTTCTGGTTCTGATGCTCTGGTCAGTGGTAGCCTTAGCAGAAAGCTTCCTGATTGATACGGCGTATATCCAAAAGCAGGAGAGTATGCTCGTCACTCGCTTGTATCTCTCCAGCAAATTCACGGATTTTTCATTGAAGGACCCGGATTCCGGATTGAGGTATATGCCCAATTCCGGATTGAATTTGGGTGTTGGGGCCACTTACCGAAAAATGACCCTAAACCTGGCATTTCCTCCAGGCTTCTTAAACCCAAAAAGGGAGAAGGACTGGCCGGGCTACCTTGACCTCCAAGTTCATATTTATCCGGTTAATTGGATTGTAGATCTTTTTGGACAGTTCTATAATGGATATAAGATCAGGGATTATTACAGTCCGGGACAAGATTATTCAAGAGAGGATATGAAAGTCAGGAAGATGGGGTTTCATGCCCAATATGTTTTTGCAGGAGAAAAGATTTCCTTCGCTGCGGCAATGCAGCAGTCTGAAATTCAAAAAAAATCTGCCTTCTCACCTCTTTTGGGATTTGAAGCTTACCGGGTTGTCGTAAAAGGAGATTCTCTTTTGCTACCCGAGGATTCGCAGTTTCTCAACAACTTCTCCAGGGGAGATTTTCTTCAATTTGGTCCAAATGCCGGTTTGTTGGGGACTTTGGTTTTTGGGAAAGGTTTCTTTTTGACTGGCGCACTTTCGGGAAATTTAAGTCTGGGCTATGGTAGCTACGAGCGGGCCCGAGAAAAGAAAGTATGGGGGATCACCCCTTCGTATTTTTTCAGAGGTTTTGCAGGGTATAATTCCAGAAGGTTTTCTGTTAATCTGAATTACGTATATAAGCGGTTGGCTTTGTCGGGGAATTCGGAGCTCAACCAATCTGCAAATACGGGCAATTACCGATTCAATCTGGTCTATAAAATTCCGACCGGTAAAAACTTTAGGAATAGATTTCCGAAGTTTCTTCGCTGAGATTTATCAGTTAAGGATAAAACGCAGAAAGGTATAGCCCTGATTGAAATATTTTTAGCTTTGGAACGGAATACAAATAACCTAGATATGACAGATCAATTTGGTATTAATGAATCTCTGAAAAGATTGGGAGTAAAGGATGAAAACCTCGGTGCTTCTACTGGTTTAGACTGGCTGGACTCGGGGGATGCATATATATCATCCATTTCTCCAGCAGATGGTAGAGTGATAGGCAAGGTCCAAGTGACCGACAAGGATACTTATGAGCAAGTGATAAGCACTGCTCAGATGGCTTTTGAAAAATGGAGGTTGGTGCCAGCTCCAAAGCGTGGAGAAATAGTCCGCCAAATTGGAAATGCTCTTAGAGAAGTGAAAGCGGATTTGGGTAAACTGGTTTCTTACGAAATGGGGAAATCCTATCAGGAGGGTTTGGGAGAAGTTCAGGAAATGATAGATATCTGTGATTTTGCTGTAGGTCTTTCCCGCCAACTTTATGGACTTACCATGCATTCTGAAAGACCTGGTCACAGAATGTATGAGCAATGGCATCCATTGGGAATTGTTGGGATTATTTCCGCATTCAATTTCCCTGTTGCAGTTTGGTCCTGGAATGCTGCTTTGGCTTGGGTTTGCGGAGATGTTTGTGTCTGGAAGCCTTCTGAAAAAGCCCCTCTATCTGGAATTGCCTGTCAGATGATAGTTGGGAAAATTTTTGAACAACACGGAATGCCTGAAGGGATTTCTTCATTGATAGTTGGGGATTACCGAGTCGGAGAGCTTATGTCTCACGATACACGGGTTCCATTGATTTCCGCCACTGGTTCAACCCGGATGGGGAAGCTTGTTGGGGAAGCAGTCGGTGCCAGGTTGGGTCGTTCTATTCTTGAATTAGGTGGAAATAATGCCATAATAATCACAGAAAATGCTGACTTGGACATGGCGATCCGTGGTGCATTATTTGGCGCTGTGGGAACTGCCGGCCAAAGATGCACTAGCACCAGAAGGTTGATCATTCAGGAAAATGTTTACGAAGAAGTGAAAAACCGCTTGGCTTCAGCCTACGGCAAATTGGTAATCGGAAACCCTCTGGATGAAAGAAATCATGTTGGTCCTGTCATAGATACCGATGCGGTCAAAATGTATCAGGCTGCGATCCAAAAAGTTCAGGATGAAGGTGGAAAAGCCGTTGTGGAAGGAGGAGTTTTGGAAGGGGAAGGGTATGAATCTGGGTGTTATGTGAAACCGGCAATCTATGAGGCTGATAATCACTTTGAAATTGTGCAGCATGAAACCTTCGCACCGATTTTGTACCTGATCCGCTATAAAACCATACAGGAGGCTATTGCCCTACACAATGGAGTTCCACAAGGACTTTCTTCGGCAATCATGACTACCAATATGCGAGAAGCGGAAGCTTTCCTGTCTGTAGCCGGGTCGGATTGCGGAATTGCCAATGTGAACATTGGAACCTCAGGAGCTGAAATTGGCGGTGCCTTTGGAGGTGAAAAGGAAACAGGTGGAGGCCGTGAGTCTGGGTCGGATGCCTGGAAGGCTTACATGCGTCGACAGACCAATACGATTAACTATTCCACAGATTTGCCTTTGGCCCAAGGAATCAAATTTGATATTTAAGAGAAGAGGGCTCCAAGCACTTCAAATGGTTTGGGGCTCTTTCTTTTTATTCAAAAATATTTTTACTCATTTTCAGAGAATTAGGAGTTTTGTTTTGGAAAATGTTTGGCTAAATCAAAATTGAAATTACCTTTGCATTCCCTTTCGAACGGAAAGAAAATGATAATGGGAGCTTAGCTCAGTTGGTTCAGAGCATCTGCCTTACAAGCAGAGGGTCGGGGGTTCGAATCCCTCAGCTCCCACTTCCATTATTTTAATATCCCATTAGGGAGCTTAGCTCAGTTGGTTCAGAGCATCTGCCTTACAAGCAGAGGGTCGGGGGTTCGAATCCCTCAGCTCCCACAAGAAGCCTCAGGTAATGCTGGGGCTTTTTTGTTTTTATCCGTGTTGGGTATTGCCAAGTGTTAAAAGCGATGTGTTTTAGCTCAGCTGGTTCAGCGCATTCCGATCTACAATCGGAAGAGTCGTGGGGTTCGAATCCCTCAGCTCCCACAAGAAGCCTCAGGTAATGCTGGGGCTTTTTTGTTTTTATCCGTGTTGGGTATTGCCAAGTGTTAAAAGCGATGTGTTTTAGCTCAGCTGGTTCAGCGCATTCCGATCTACAATCGGAAGAGTCGTGGGGTTCGAATCCCTCAGCTCCCACAAGAAGCCTCAGGTAATGCTGGGGCTTTTTCGTTTTTATCCGTGTTGGGGTTAATGTCAGTATAAAAAGCGATGTGTTTTAGCTCAGCTGGTTCAGCGCATTCCGATCTACAATCGGAAGAGTCGTGGGTTCGAGTCCCTCAGCTCCCACAAGAAGCCTCAGGTAATGCTGGGGCTTTTTTGTTTTTATCCGTGTTGGGTATTGCCAGTGTTAAAAGCGATGTGTTTTAGCTTAGCTGGTTCAGATCATTCCGATCTACAATCGGAAGAGTCGTGGGGTTCGAATCCCTCAGCTCCCACAAGAAGCCTGTGGATAGGCAGGTAACCTTTAAAATGGCCTTCTTTATTCAAAAAAAGAGAAGTACACTGATGTCCTTAAAATTGAAAGTTTTTCTTTAGCCTCCTTCAAAAAAACTTCCGTGACAGAATACTTAAAATAGTCATGCTTCGTTCTGTTGTGAAAAATAAAGGATTAGTATGAGGTGTTTAGGTTTATTAATTTTTTGGCTAATAAGTCATGTAAGCCTTGGTCAAAAGAACGTAGGAGTAACATTTGGATATCCCCAATACAATTGGTCTATTGGGACTGATGGAGATCAGGTTTATTCTGAAGCTTCAAAAACCTTTGCGTTAGGGGTTGAACTGGAAGGCAAAATTGGTAGAAATCTCAAGTGGGCAATTGAAACGGGATTTCATAAAATAAACAATGATTTAAAGCCTAATCGGGAATTTGTGTCCATTAGCCCAGGCTTTAAACCAATTTATATATTCAGTGGAACTCCAAAATTGAAATATCAAATTCCATTTGAAGAATCAAGATGGGGAGCTTTTGTGGGTTTTGGGCCATCAGTCTCTTGGGTAAATGGAAGCGATCGTTCATTTGATAATTCTGATTTTAGAATTGTTTCTCAGGAAACAATTGATTCGGAAGGGATTCCCACTTTTATTCCCTATTCCCAAAGTCCGTATCAGGGAACTGAGAAGGTTAGTCAACTCCGTTTTATGCTCAAACCTGAGTTTGGTTTGACTTTTTCTGCATCTGAATTTTCATCGGTTATTTTCCGAGTCCAGTTTGGGGTGGATTTTGGAGATCCTTTTTTAATTCGGGACTTTGATAATTTCCAAGTTCAGGATGGTCTTAATTCTTCCTTCAGACATAGCTTGGCAGCAGATTACGTTGCTTATCAATTGGGTTATAAGATTAGGATCAAATGAATTGCCTTCGAAAATAGAATTGGGTGACTGATCCTCAGGCAAGGGTTTGCTTTGAGTAAAAAATAAATGGGGCTCCAAGCCCCATTTTGATTAATCCAGGTTCAGCATGAATCCAGCTCTAAACCATCTTCCGGGCATTTGTACTGTCCCGGCCTCGATATAGTCTGTATTGGTGATATTAGATGCTTCCGCAAAGAAGCCTACCCTTCCTATTCTGTTGTAATCCAAACGCATATCCAACAGGAAATAAGGATCCTGATTCATTCGTTCTATATTTCTGATTTTTGTGTTCCATTCCAATTTTGGACCGATTCCTGTCAGTATTCCAGCGATTAGCTGGTTTTTCAATGCAGTTAAAGCATAACGGGTTTCGGTCCCTGCTTGCTGGATCAGATTTGCATGGATATAGTTATAGGAGAGTATCAGTTCCTTGATCTGGAAAAGCTCTCCGCTGGGATTGACTCTATAGCCTAAAGCAGCTTCAATTCCGTCAAAGGTTACTTGGTTGAAGTTTTGTGGCTGCCAAGGGTTTTCTGTACTGCTTCTTGTCCACTCAATCAGGTTATCTGTACTTCTGTTGAAATAAACCAATTCGGCAGTAAGCCCGGATTTGTTCCATTTTGCACCTATCTCATAGGTTTCTGCTTGTTCTGGAACCAGTTGATCATTGCCAATATTTGTCGGTCCCACATAATACAAATCTGTGTAAGTAGGGATTCTATAGCTGATCCCGTATCCTGAGTAGAATCTCAGGTTTTCTGTAGCCTGAAAACCAACTTCCGCACCGGGGAAGTGCTTCCAGCCATATTCAGTATAATAATTGGAATACAAGCCTGCCCTCACATCAAAACTTTCACCAAGGTTGACCAACTGTTCCAAAAAGATGCCGCTCAAGTTTCTCTCCCGGTTTCCGAGATTGCTGCTTTCTATTTTTTCTTTTCGGGTCTCCAGTCCAAACCCAGTGGTTCCCAATTTGGATTCAAAACTTCCATTGGTTTCCAATGCAAATACATTTGTGCTGTGATTGTTTTGGAAAAACTCCGGTTCATTTCTTTTTAAAAGAAACTCATCGTCATTCTTTCTCCAATATCCCCTGGTTTTCAGTTGAAACCCTTGCAGGTTCAGTGAATGGCTTAAAGATGCCAAGGTTGTTTGGATGCTTTCCCATTGATCTGGAAAAGCACTGGTATAAAATCCATTGGCTCCGAAAGCCCGATCCGTATAAGCGATCATTCCTCTTAATGAATTGGATTCGTTCAAGTCCAATCCACTTTCGTAAAAGAGGTTGGTCACTTTATAATCGGAGTTGTACCAATGACCATTTGATTGGTCATGTGAGACTGATAGATTCTGTTTGTAGTTTCCTGTTGGTAAGGAACCTGCGAAATTGACTCCTTTCATTCCAAAATCTCCGGCATAACCCTGCATGCGAAGGCTTTTTTGAGCGTTCAGCTCTGTAATGATATTTACGGCTCCTGCATAGGCATTTTGCCCGAAAATTCTTGAACCGGGGCCTTTGAGAACTTCCACTCGTTCTATGTTTACTAGTGGCACAGGAATGTTCATCATGTGGTGGCCAGTTTGTGGATCACTCAATTTGATCCCATTTAGGAGCATCAGGGTTTGTTCAAAGGATCCACCACGGATGCCTATATCTGCCTGAACTCCGGTTACGCCCCTTTGCCGGACATCTACCCCTGGTACGAAACTAAGAACTTCCTGTAGGCTTCTTGCTGGGGTGGTTTCCAGTTGGGGTTTTGTAATGAGGGAAATGTTTTTGCTTTGCTTCGAAAATGGAAGTTGAATTCTATTTTCCTGAATCAATATTTCCTCCAGATTTTGACTGGTGGTGTCATTTTGGGCAAAGCCTTTCAAAGAGAAAAACCCAGCAAAGATAAATAGGATTGTTTTTTTCATGGATGAATGCGTAATGGTAGTTCAAAGTTGAATCATTATTAATCCAAATTCAAACTGTTTGTTTTTCTAAAAAATCGTTAAACTCCCTTTAAATAATAAGAAGTAGATTGGCGAGCAGTTGGGCTTGCTTATTTTTAACAAATAAAAAAAATAAGTATGAGAAGGATAATTTTAACAGGCTTGCTTTTATCCGGCTTTTTAATTTCTGGAGTAGAAAGTAGTCATGCCCAGCAGGGTTTAGACAACAATCAAAAGGATTTCGGGGAGTTTATGGATAGAAAGGGTACTTTTACCCGAACTGCCTCAGGTAAACCCAGTGAAAATTACTGGCAGAATTCCGCGGACTACCAGATTGAAGCTACTTTGGATGATGAAAAGCATACGCTGACCGGGAAAGTGGTGATCACATATACCAACAACAGTCCCGAACAGTTGGATTTTGTTTGGCTTCAATTGGAGCAAAATCGATTCACTCCAGATTCCCGTGGTACTTTGACCACACCCGTACAAGGAAACAGATACAATGGGGATACAGATGGAGGCTATGAGCTTTCCTCCCTTCAGGCGAAAGTTGGACCAAAGGGAAGCGTTTCTTCCAAACATTTGATAACGGACACCCGAATGCAGGTTTGGTTCTCGGAACCACTTCCGGCTAAAGGAGGAAAGGCAACCATTTCAATGGGCTTTTCTTTTAATATCCCAGTAAAAGGAATGGATAGGATGGGAAGATTGGAAGTGGAAGACGGTTGGATTTATGCTTTGGCACAATGGTACCCAAAAATGGCTGTTTTCGATGATATCGAAGGCTGGAATGTAGAACCTTACCTGGGCGCAGGGGAGTTTTATCTAGAATATGGAAATTTTGATTACAAAATCACTGCTCCATACGATCATATTGTGGTAGGTTCCGGAAAATTGATGAATCCTAAGGAAGTATTGAGCAAAGAGCTTCAGGCTCGCTATGCTAAAGCCATGGAAAGTGATGAAACGGTATATTTGGTTTCTCCTGAGGAAATCAAAAATACTGAGTTGACCCGACCCAAGCAGGATGGTTTTATCACCTGGCATTTTCAAATCCAAAATTCAAGGGATGTGGCCTTTGCTTCTTCCAATACATTCATTTGGGACGCAGCAAAGATCGATCTCCCAAGCGGCAAAAAGAGTCTGGCTCAGTCGGTTTATCCAAAAGAGTCCGATGGGCAGGCCGCCTGGAGTCGCTCTACAGAATATAGCAAAGCATCCATTGAGCATTATTCCCAAATGTGGTATGAATTTCCTTATGAAACGGCTACCAACGTGGCAGCTGACATTGGAGGAATGGAATATCCCGGTTTGAATTTTTGTAGCTATAAATCCACAGGGGCGGGTCTTTGGGGTGTGACAGACCATGAATTTGGACACAACTGGTTCCCTATGATTGTTGGTAATAATGAGCGCAGATATGCTTGGATGGATGAAGGCTTCAATACCTTCATCAACCATTACAGCTCGCTTGCTTTTAATAATGGAGAGTATGGCTCCACCTTGAACCAAACTAGGAGATTCAACAATTACTTTCTCAATGAAAACCGGGAAGGAATAGATAATTACCCGGATGTGACCAATTTGTCCAATTTGGGAATGGTAGCATATATGAAGCCCGGAATTGGGTTGATTATGCTTCGGGAATATATTTTAGGACCGGAGCGGTTTGATAATGCTTTCAAATCCTATATCAAAACCTGGGCTTACAAACATCCTCAGCCTTCTGACTTTTTCAATCATATGGAAAATGTCTCTGGGGAAAACTTGTCTTGGTTCTGGAAAGGTTGGTTTTACGGGAATGGTAATATTGACCTTGCTGTCAACGCTGTTGTTCCTTATGGTGGAAATTACCTCGTCATTTTGAGTAATAAAGGCGATATCCCTATGCCGGTTTTGTTGGAAATTGAGTATGAAGACGGCTCGAAAGAACGTCAGATGCTGCCTGTAGAAATATGGCAAAGAGGTGATAATTGGAATCATCTAATCAGAACCAACAAAAAAGTGAAGGCGGTGGTCATTGACCCAGATAAGATTCTTCCGGATATCAATCTAGGAAACGATAATTGGCCTCAGCCAATTTATGACAATTGATTTATCTATGAAGCCCGGGTTTTTTAATCCGGGTTTTTTTTAGAAATCGTCATTGGCTTCTAACCAATACCCATCTGGATCTTGAAAGAAAATTTGGCGGATTCCGTCACTTCGAAAGTTGATTTTTCCCAATTCACCTTCCCAATTTCCATAGAGGTGGTTGATTTTGCGGAGCTTTTGGATGAAAGCATCCAGATCTTTCAGGCTAAAGCAGAGGTGATTAGTCTTGGATTTGTCAGCAGGAACTTTAAGCTCCAATTCTTCAATAAGATGCAAAGAGATGCCATCCCCGATTTCATACCAGGTATGCAATCCATCGTGAAAAGGTTCTTCGATTTCCTGTAGGCCTAGGACTCCTCCATAAAAGTCCATGCTTCGGTTTAGGTCGGAAACATGGATGGCAAGGTGATTGATTTTGATGGTTTTCATCAGTTTTTGGACTTGATTTTATCTCCCTAGCTTTTGACTTTAATTGGGTAGGATTGCACAAAATAAAAAGGGTAACCTTGATCAGGTTACCCTTTTTATCTAAGGTATGCTTTTTAATTTTTATTCGGTTCCATGTAGGTCCGTAGCCATGGCAATGCGATCTGCTTCATCAAATAATTTGAGGGCTTGCAAATACACTTCGTTGATGTCGTTGATGACCATGTAAAATGCATCGTCATCATAGAGTTGCCTTCCCAAGTGAGCTTTTACCAGTTTTTTGAGATAGGATTTCGACTTTTTGAAATCGGTGTCATCATAAGCTACTTTATTTTTCTCACCGATTTTGATCAGCTCTTGAAGCATTTCGTCAGAAACTTCAAAATTCTTGTAATAATCCTCCAAGCTGATACCTGTGAATTTATCCTTGTTCTTATTTGAATAATCAAGGATGAATTCTCTGGATGAATCTGAGTTGAACAGACGATTGACATAGGCGGAACTAAAGGTAGTATCCAATGGAACGAAGTAGTCTGGCATGATTCCTCCGCCACCGTATACGACCCTTCCTTTTTTAGTTTCGTATTTCAAACTGTCATTAAACTTGATGCTGTCTGCGGAGAAGAACTCTCCGTGCTCGTATCGTTCCATCCAGTCTCTTTCATAGGCTTCGAAGTTGGAGTCATAGGGCTTTTGAATGGATCTCCCGGAAGGGGTGTAATAGCGGGCAATCGTAAGTCGGAGTTCTGCTCCATCAGAAAGGTCGATAGGCATCTGAACCAGTCCCTTTCCAAAGGATCTTCTTCCTACGATCAGTCCCCGGTCATTGTCCTGGATAGCTCCCGCCAAAATTTCAGAGGCGGACGCCGAGCCTTCATTGACCAGCACGATCACAGACCCTTCTTCAAACATGCCAGGTCTAAAGGCAAATGCCTTTTGACTATACTGTTCTACCTTTCCTTCTTGTGAGACAATTAAGGAGCGGTCACCAAGGATTTCGTCCGCAATATTAATGGCAGCTCCCATATAGCCTCCCGGGTTACCCTGAAGGTCAATGATCAGCTTCGTCATGCCTTGCGATTTCAGGTCCATGACAGCCTCCTTAAATTCCTCATATGTAGTAGCCGCAAACCGGGTGATTTTCACATAGCCGATTTCATTGTTGACCATGTAAGAGGCATTGATGCTGTATTGAGGGATTTTGTCCCGGATGATTTCATAATTGATCAATTCGCTTTGGTTTTTTCTCTTGATGTCAACCAAAACTTTGGATCCTTTTGGACCTCGTAAAAGTTCAAATACATCCCTATTGGTAATTCCAGTGCCGGCAACTGTTTTCCCGTCTACTTTGATGATCTGATCGCCGGATTGGATACCCAAAGCCTCAGATGGACCTCCTGTCAGGGGAGCTACTACGTAAATGGTGTCCCTGATGATCCCAAATTCCACTCCGATCCCGTCAAATTCTCCGTCCAGCTGGGACTGAACAAGGGAAGCATCCCTTGCAGGAATATAGGAAGAGTGAGGGTCCAGATTTTCCAGCATTTTGGTAATGCCAAACTCAACCAGTTCATTGGTGTCCACACTGTCTACATAATCCCGGTTGATGTAAGTCATGATCTCCTGGATCTTGTATAGAGCAGCTCTAAGATCATTTTGATTGCTTTTGGGCTCGGCAAAGGTGGCGCCTATCCAAATTCCAGCTGAAATGGCTAGGGCAAGTATGATTGGGAGCCGGATTTGGGCTTTCGTGTTTTTAGTCTCGCTCACGGTGTTCTTATTCTGTGTTCAATTTCTCCTGATAAGCTACCTAGGATCGGTCGCGTTTAAAAGCTTGTTCTGATAAACTTGGCGTAAGTTTATACGAGGGGAACATATAAAGGTCAGATAAAATCCCCGAATTTCTGTTAAAAAAAATTATTTTTGTCGAATGCAGAACGGAGACAAAAGGAATAAAGTGTTAGTAGGGGATATTGTTTCCGAAAACTACGTCTTCGCCGCTGTATTACATTATTTTGGTATCAGCTTTTATCAATATCCTACCGAGTCCCTCGAGGAGGTTTGCAGAAAACACAAGGTCAACCCAAATCAATTAATTGCCGAGTTGGAATCTTGGGCTGATAGAAAAGAACCTTCTGCCGAGGAACTCTATCTCAATCCCATTGAACTTTTGGTTGCTTACTTGAAAAAGAAGCATTATTACTTTGTTCGACAGGAACTTCCTTTTCTTTCCAATTTAATTTCCGGGATAAATCCTGAGCCAGAATATGCATCCTTGATGGCCGACTTGAGGATTATGTTTCCACTTTTTGTCGAAGATTTTATCCATCACATTCACGAAGAGGAGAGCAGGCTTTTTAAGCGAATTGAGTTATTGCAGGATATTGAGGAGGGACATTTTGCGGTACATGATGCATTGAAGATCCTTGAACGTGACCCGGTACATCTTTTGGCCGATGCCCACGAGATCCATGATGATGAAATGGAGGGAATCCGAAAACTGACCTCCAATTATTCTCTTTCAAAGGAGGCTCCTTTGGCGATGAAAGTACTCTACCATGAGCTTCAGAATTTCGAAAAAGAGCTCATTACCCATGCTCAGATTGAGGACGAATTGCTTTTTCCAAAAGCTATAGAACTGGAAAAGGAAGCCTTGAGAAAAATCCGAAGTAAAATCAGGATAAACTGATGCCCAGAATTTTAGCAATTGATCTTGGAACAAAAAGAACGGGCTTGGCTGTTACCGATCCGTTGAAAATCCTCGCCAATCCCTTGGAAACTATTGAGACCCCCAAGCTGTTGGAGTACCTGAAGGCTTATTGCAGCAAGGAAGAAGTTGAGACTTTAGTGCTCGGGCTTCCGATACGGCTCAATGGGCAGGACAATGAAATGACGCCCAGAGTGTTGGCAATGAAAGAGAAGCTGGAAAAGGCTTTTCCTGACAAAAAAATTGAATTGGTGGATGAACGCTTTACTTCCAAAATGGCCATGCAGTCCATGATTGCCATGGGGAGTAAAAAGAAAGACCGGAGAGAAAAATCCGGAAACCTGGATAAGGTCAGTGCCACCATAATCTTACAATCCTATTTGGAAAGACAATGATTTACCCTATCGTCGCATACGGAAACCCGATTCTCAAAAAAGAAGCGGAAGATATTAAAGAAGGAACCGACCTGAACGCCTTGATTCAGGACATGTTCTCCACAATGGATCATGCCAATGGAGTTGGTTTGGCCGCCCCTCAGATCAATCAGGGGGTTCGACTTTTTGTAATTGACAGTAGTCTGATGCTGGATGAGGATGATGAGGAAAAAGGGATTCGACGTGCCTTTATCAATCCGATTATTTTGGATGAATACGGAGATAATTACGGTTTTGAGGAGGGTTGCTTGAGCATTCCTGACGTAAGGGCAGAGATCATCCGTCCCGAAAAATTAACCATTGAGTATTACGACGAAAACTGGAATCTGAAAGAAGAAGAGTTTTCCGGGATGACAGCTCGCGTAATTCAGCATGAATACGACCACCTTGAGGGGATTCTTTTTGTGGATTACCTAAAAGGATTAAAGAAAAGACTTCTTCAATCCAAGTTGATTGATGTCAGCAAAGGAAAAGTATCCACAGATTACAGAATGATCTATCCGCTCAAATGAGGAATCTTTCCCCATTGAAAATAGCCCTAGTGCAAACGGACCTTTTCTGGAAGGACAAGGTTGCCAATTTGGCTATGTTGGAGGAAAAAATCTGGGAGATTACGGAAAAGCCTGACCTTATCATCCTGCCCGAAATGTTCCCGACGGGCTTCAGCATGGATGCTCGCGAATTGGCTGAACCCATGAATTTCACCGTGACCAAATGGATGAGGCAATTGGCTGTTCAGACAGGTGCGGTCATAACAGGAAGTGTGATTATTTCTGAAGGAGGGAAGTTTTTTAACCGCCTGCTTTGGGTGGCTCCGGATGGGAAGGTTCATCACTACGACAAAAGACACCTCTTCCGAATGGCTGATGAAGAGAAGGTTTATTCTTCTGGAGGAGAAGTTCCCGTTTTCGAACTGAAAGGCTGGAAAATCTGCCCACAAATCTGTTACGATTTAAGATTCCCGGTCTGGTCCCGAAATAGGCTGAAAGGAGAAGAACTTGCCTATGATTTGATTTTTTATGTTGCCTCCTGGCCCGCAGCAAGGGGTGCTGCATGGGATGCGCTTTTGCCGGCTAGGGCTATTGAAAACCTATCTTATTCCATTGGGGTAAACCGGGTAGGTACTGATGGGAATTCCATTGCTTACAATGGCCATTCTGCCGCCTACGATTTTAAAGGACGGCAATTGGTTGAGTCGGGAGAAAAGGAGGGTATTTTTATGGTGGAATTAGACGGAGAGGAATTATTGGCCTACCGGGATAAATTTCCCGCATGGATGGATTCGGATTCCTTCTTGATTCAATGATTTTAGCCCAGTCAAAACGGGCTCTCATTTTATAGTCGGAATTTGAAACAAGGATATTTTCCGTATTTTAGCCGCGGAATTTTCAGTCCCTGCTTTTTCTTTTTTTCTAACAAAGAATAGCCCCCCAAAGACAGCATTCTGTTTTTCCGGAGCATGGAGGAAGCCGGGCTATTTTACGCTTCAGATACTATTAAACATCATGAGTAATCAAACACCCAAAATCCTCTACACACTGACGGACGAGGCACCTGCACTGGCAACCTATTCCCTTCTTCCGATCGTGCAGGCATTTACCAGTTCTGCTGATGTCAAAGTTGAAACCAGAGATATTTCCCTTTCTGGGAGAATCATAGCTAATTTTCCTGAGTTCCTTAAGCCGGAACAGCAGATTGCAGATGCTTTGGCTGAATTGGGAGAAATTGCAAAAACTCCGGAAGCCAATATTGTGAAACTTCCGAATATTTCAGCTTCTGTTCCTCAGTTGAAAGCTGCAATCAAGGAGCTTCAGTCCAAAGGCTATGCCCTTCCGGACTATCCAGAAGAGCCTAAATCTGAGGAAGAAAAAAATATTAAAGCCAAATACGATAAAATCAAGGGCTCTGCCGTGAACCCGGTATTAAGAGAAGGAAACTCTGATAGAAGAGCTCCTTTGGCAGTCAAAGCCTATGCTCGAAAGCATCCTCATTCCATGGGCGCTTGGACCGCAGAATCCAAATCCCATGTGGACAGTATGACTGAGGGAGACTTCTATGGAAGTGAAAAATCCCATACCATGTCCCAAGCCAGCACTATTTCCATTGAACTGGAAGGGAAAGATGGAAAAAATGAGGTGTTGAAGTCCGGACTGAAGTTGCTCGATGGTGAAGTGATTGACGCTTCTGTTTTGAGTGTTTCTGCTTTGAAATTCTTCCTGAAGAAAGCCATCGCTGATGCGAAGGAACAAGGAGTTTTGTTCTCTCTGCATATGAAAGCTACCATGATGAAGGTTTCAGACCCTATCATTTTTGGGCATGCAGTAAAGGTGTTTTTTGAGCCTGTTTTTGCCAAGTATCAAGCTACTTTCGATGAAATTGGTGTGGACGTCAACAATGGTTTTGGTGATCTATTAGCCAATCTAGATAAGCTTTCTGCTGATAAAAAGGCTGAAATCCTAGCTGATATTGATGCTTGCTATGCGGAAAGTCCAGATGTAGCAATGGTTAATTCCGATAAGGGAATTACCAATCTTCATGTTCCTAGTGACGTTATTATCGATGCGTCCATGCCTGCGATGATCAGAAGTTCAGGTAAAATGTGGAACAAAGCCGGGAAACTTCAAGATACCAAGGCAGTGATTCCTGACAGAAGCTATGCCGGAGTTTATCAGGCCACTATTGATTTCTGCAAGAAGCATGGCGCCTTTGATCCTTCCACTATGGGAAGTGTCCCTAATGTGGGCTTGATGGCTCAAAAGGCAGAAGAATATGGTTCTCACGATAAGACCTTCGAAATTCCTTTTACCGGAACTGTCAATGTGAAAGATGAAAATGGAACGGTATTGATCTCTCATGAAGTGGAGGCGGGTGATATCTGGAGAATGTGCCAGACTAAAGACGCCCCAATTCAGGATTGGGTGAAGCTTGCCGTTACCAGATCCAGGCTTTCCAATACTCCTGCGGTATTCTGGTTGGACTCACAGCGAGCACATGATGCCGAGTTGATCAAGAAGGTCAATAAATATCTTCCTGAGCATGATACGACCGGTTTGGAGATCCATATCATGTCTCCAATCGAGGCAACTAATTTCTCCCTTGCAAGAATCAAGGAAGGACTGGATACAATTTCTGTGACAGGTAACGTTTTGAGAGATTACCTGACAGATCTATTCCCGATTTTGGAATTGGGCACCAGTGCCAAAATGCTTTCTATTGTTCCTTTGATGAATGGAGGCGGTCTGTTTGAAACAGGAGCCGGAGGTTCAGCACCTAAGCACGTCGAGCAATTTGTGGATGAAGGACATCTGAGATGGGATTCATTGGGTGAGTTTCTCGCACTGGCAGTTTCCTTGGAGCATTTGGGACAAACCTTCCATAATGACACGGCTTTATTGCTGGCAGAAACTTTGGACCAAGCTACCGGAAAATGGCTTGAAAATGACAAGTCTCCTGCCAGGGTAGTTGGCAAACTGGACAACAGAGGAAGTCATTTCTACCTGGCCATGTACTGGGCAGAAGCCTTGGCTGCACAGAGCAAAGATGCTGGATTGCAGGCAAAATTTGCTCCTTTGGCAAAAGCCCTCTCCGAAAATGCAGATAAAATCGAAGCCGAACTGAATGGTTCTCAGGGCAAGCCGGTTGACATCGGAGGATATTACAGACCTGATGAAGCCAAAACTTCCAATGCCATGAGGCCAAGCCCAACATTTAATGAGCTTTTAGCTCAGTTGGCCTAAATCATAAAGCCGGATTAAAAAATCCGGCTTTTTCTTTTTTAAGACTCCTCAAAACTGATTTGGTGGTCCCGAAGAAACTTTTTAATGATGGATACATGGATGCATTCTCCCAAATGGATGAATGCATAGTCATTGATCTTTTTGGATTTACCGTGGGAGACTATTTCTTTTTCTTCAATGTCGAATCCAAGGTGTAAGTGCTTGGTTCTAGTTTGCATTCCCCATATTTTTCCCTCAGAGTCAAAAAGTGGCCCACCACTCTGCCCCCTAAGACCAGGGGTACTTAGTTCCATCCCATAAATCTGCCCTTTATTGTCTCCTAAAAAGCGGGTTAACATCCCTTCTATCGGAAACCTGGGGGATCTGGCAGCTCCTTCCTTGGTCCAAACTAGAGATTGACTGTTTTGGTCCAATCGGAAATTAGAAAATTCCGGAAAAGGAAAGCCCAAGCGGCAAAGCATGGCTCCGGGTTGGGCCATGCTGTCGTCCTGGAGAAATTTTGGCGTTTGGCTAATTTGGATTTGACTGAATCCTTCGAATTTGATCAATGCCAGGTCATAATCCGGGTGGAGGATAAAATTCAGTTTGCTGATTTGGTCCACGCAGTCCACAAAGGTGAGTCGCATTTCAGAAGTGGCATCGGATCTGAGTCCCAGTTTTTTTGCAAGCTCGGATCTTTGGGCATTTCCCAGAGAGTGGCTTTGTGATAGAAAACTGGCATACCTCTTATTGATCTGTTCGGCCTGACTGAGCCATTGTGCGACGTGTTTGCAGGTCAAAGCCCAGCCTTCCTTATTGACGAAAAACAGGGTCGCAGAACCTCTTTGAATCTGATGGCTTCCAAAATTCCTGGAGATGGAATGAATGGCACGTGTGTATCCAGCTACCTCTTGAATGGCATTGATAAACATAAAAATCAAGTTATTTATTTGCTGAAAGTAAAGAAATGGTAAAGCAATTCCATGGTGATCCAAAATTTTTCAAAATTTTTCATTTTCCGAAATCGTTTGAATTTGAGATAACCGTAACTCTTTACTTTCGGGCCCTCCAAGTGTTTGGGCTAGCCGAAAAATTGTAATAACTTAGCCATCCCTCAGAGATTTTATGCCGTATGGGCACTACCGAGGTGGTTTTGGAATCAAACCTATAAATAATCAAAATAATTATGAGCAAGATTAAAGTTGGAATTAACGGATTCGGAAGAATCGGACGTTTGGCTTTCCGTGTTGCACAGGAAAGAGAAGATATTCAGGTAGTGGCAATCAACGATTTGATCGACGTTGACTACATGGCCTACATGTTGAAATATGACTCCACTCATGGACAGTTCAAGGGAACTGTTGAAGTAAAAGACGGGAATTTGGTGGTAAATGGAAACTCAATCCGAGTTACAGCTGAGAAGAGTCCTGCAAACCTGAATTGGGGAGCAGTTGGTGCGGATTATGTAATCGAATCAACTGGTATTTTCCTGACTAAGGAAGGCGCTCAAGGCCATATCGATGCTGGTGCCAAGAAGGTAATCATGTCCGCTCCTTCCAAAGACGATACTCCAATGTTCGTAATGGGAGTTAACGAGGATACTTATACTGAAGACATGGTATTCGTTTCCAATGCTTCTTGTACTACCAACTGTTTGGCACCTATTGCTAAGGTGTTGAATGACAACTGGGGTATTGAAGAGGGGTTGATGACTACTGTTCATGCTACCACCGCCACTCAGAAGACGGTTGACGGTCCTTCTGCAAAAGACTGGAGAGGTGGACGTGGAGCCGGTCAAAACATTATCCCTTCCTCAACTGGTGCCGCAAAAGCTGTGGGTAAAGTTATTCCTGAGTTGAATGGAAAACTGACTGGTATGTCTTTCCGTGTTCCTACTCCGGATGTGTCTGTAGTGGATTTGACAGTAAGATTGAAAAAGCCAGCTAAATATGCTGATATCTGTGCAAAAATGAAGGAAGCTTCCGAGACTTCCATGAAGGGGATCCTGGGCTACACTGAAGATGCTGTTGTTTCCAATGATTTCATCGGTGACGCAAGAACCTCAATCTTCGATGCTGAAGCTGGTATCCAACTTTCCGATACGTTCGTGAAAGTGGTTTCCTGGTATGACAACGAGTGGGGTTACTCCAACAAAGTGGTAGACCTGCTTACCTACATCGCTAAGAAATAAGCTAAAGCCCCGATAAATTCGGGGCTTTTTTCTTGCTTTTTGAAAAAGGCAAGCCCACTATTTTTTAGATTTAATTTCCCTAAAGTGTGCGTATATGTTTCTTCCGCTTTTCCCATTGAAACTTGTGGTCTTTCCTGAGGAGGATCTTAACCTTCATATTTTTGAACCACGGTATAGGGAGTTGCTTTCAGATGTGGAAAAGCATAGGATCAGCTTTGGTATCTGTACTTATATAGATCAACTTACTGGATATGGAACGGAGGTCAGGTTGGTCAAGGTGGAGAAAAGGTATGACGACGGCCGACTTGACATCAAAACAAAAGGTGTCAGGGTATTTAAATTAAAGTCATTTGATAATCCCACTTCAGGTAAACTTTATGCAGGAGGGGAGGTCCAATTTCTCCAAAATGACCCGGTGGTTAGCGATGCCTTAAACAGGGAGTTTATTTTTTATCTAAAGGAAATGCTCTATTTACTGAACTACCCCGGAAAGGTGAATCCTGATACTGTCAATTCCTTCACTTATGCCCATAAGCTAGGTCTCAAGTTGGAAGAGGAATCCGAGCTTCACCAGATGGATAAGGAAAGTGAGCGTATGGAGTACTTGGTACACCATTTCAAGCGTATGATTCCGGTGATCAAAGCTGTAGAAGAGGCCAAGGAAAAGATAAAACTAAACGGTCACTTCAAGCATTTGGATCCTTTGAATTTTTAATGAGGAACTTTCTACTTAGAAGCCAGTTTTTGCACCCTTATCAGGTCATCTGTAGCCTGAAGGATTTTACTTTTTAGGACTGGATTGTAATCCGGATTAGCTTCCAGAAATTCCTTCACGGTCTCCGCAGCTTCAGGGCTTGTATGAAGCCCGGCTGTATTTGAAATCCATCCTTTGGGAAAAAATATGTCCCCTGTCCTCTGGATCTCCTCCATCAATTCAAGGGCAAGACGCACGTGCTTTACACTAGTTTTATGATTGAGTGGATGATGGATAAAACCACATGCTGCCAAAACCCAGGATTCTTTTTCCCGATTGACCGGGTCTTGGAAAGACAGGAAGAGTGTATCTCTTTCTTCAGGTTTTTTTGAAAGGGCAGGGCGTAAAAAGTCAAATCTGTTGAGCTTGTCAGGATTGGTGATTCGGGTTCGTTCCTCTGAAAGGATTTCTTCTGAATTCGGATGCTTGTACAGTGCGAGGGTCATCGCTATGTTGGTGAAATTATCCGGATTGAGTTTAAGGTTTGGGATTTCAAGTTTTTTACTCCATATCCTGTAAAGTCTTTCCTGACCGGATTCATTATAGGCGATGTCTGAGTATAGAGAGAACAGAGACTTTTTTACATTGGCAGGCAAGTCCTGATTTAGCAATTGCCATACTTCTTCTTCCAATTCAGGAAGGATCAGGTTTCGGTTTTCTTCTGAGAGGTATTTCCAGAAAAGGGAATTTAGCTCAGAGGAAAGGAGACGAATAATGATTTCATTGGATTCAGCGCTAATTCCTTTTCTGATTACTCCAGTAGTCTCTAGTGGAGAGATATTCCCAGATAGGGTGTTTTCAAACAAATTGATGTAAGAATGGGCTCGCATGACTTCATCATCCAGATTAGGGATTTGAAATATAAAATCAGTGCTGATAGGAAAGACCCCATAGCCGAGTCCGTTGCTATTGTAGAGTATGGCGATAGGCTTGTCAAGTCCCTGTAAATCTTCCACCTCCAGGGTTTTGCCCTGCATGTTCAGTGAAAAGGTTTTGATCTCTTCCGGATAGATCAAGGTGATGTCGAAAAGTTGGGGCCAGATTTTCTCGCTGCCATCCTCGGCTGTTTGGGAGATGGTTAAGGAGGATATTTTGCCTTCTGGAGTGAGTTCCAACTTTTCGGAAAGAATTGGTCTTCCTGATTGGTTTACCCATACATTGCTCCATTGTTGAAGGTCGACAGGAGTTTCTTTGTCCAAAATTTCTACAAGGTCATTCCAATTTGCATTGCCATTGGCAAAGGTTTTAATGTATTCCTGAATTCCTTTTTGGAAAGGTTTTTCGCCCATGACCGTTTCCAATTGACGCATCATAATAGGAGCTTTGTCGTATATGATTCTACCGTAAAGGGAACCCGCATTTTTGAGATTGGAGAGGTATTGCCGAATCGGATTGCTGCCTGCGGTTCTGTCTTCTGAGTAGGCGGCAGGATAATGGGCTGTCAAAAAGAGCAGTTCGTGATTGATGGTGGGGTAGTTGGGGTTGACGATTTTGCCTGCCATAAAATTGGCGAAGACTTCCTTCATCCATACATCATTGAACCATTGCATGGTCACCAAATCACCAAACCACATATGAGCAGTTTCATGGCCGATGAGTTTTGCCCTGCTCAGTAATTCCGAATCTGTAGCATTCTGATCTTGGAAAAGAGAGGATTCCCGGTATTGGATTGCACCTACATGCTCCATTCCTCCATATTGGAAAATCGGGATGGTTGCAAAATCGAGCTTCTGGAAAGGAAATTTGTACCCAGTGTAAGTTTCCAGATAGTCCACTGACTGCTGGTGGAGTTTGAATAGTTCAGGAATACTCGCTTCGATTTTTTCCGGATTGGTTTCTCTATAAAGGAGTGTTTGGGGGAAGTCTCCACTGGAACTGGCTGTTTCGAATTTTCCGGCAACAAATGAAAACAGGTAAGTACTCATCAAGTCCGACTTTCCGAAATGATGCGTAGTGTTTCCATTTACTTCCTTCTTGTTGATCAAAGGGCCTCCTGCCAATACTTTCCAGTCATTGGGAGCAGTGATGCTCAGGGTATAATTGGCTTTCAAATCAGGCTGGTCAAAACATGGGAAAAGCGTGCTTGCCCGGTCTGGTACAAGTAGTGTGTAAAGAAAATCGTCGTTTCTGTTGAGGGAAAGATCTCCAGCCACAAAGCTGATTTCTATAGAATTCTTTCCTTTTTGAAGATGTTCCTCAGGGATAATCAGATGTTCATTTTCATGTTGGATTTCAACGGGCTTTCCATTTACCAGTAGGGAAAGCAGGTTTTCTGATTTTTCATTGAAGTCAAGAATCAGCGGGGCTTTGGTGTTTGAGATTTTGGCTTCCAAAAGTAAGTTCGCTGGGATGGGTTCTGTTTTTGAGGAGGGAATAGAAAAGTCCAATTGATAATGGATGTCTGAGATTTGTCCCTTTCTAAAGTCTGTCAACTGGATAGATATTCCAGGGTCTAAAAAATGTTCCTGATCAATAGGGGCTGCGCAGGAAGTGATCAAGAATATATAATAAAGGAGGGTAAGTGACTGTTTCATGTCCTAAGAATCAGAAATATTATGCTGATTCACAAGGGATATTTGAGGACTTGAATTGCTCTTTTAGCAAAAAGGCTGGAAACGCAAAAAGCAGGCCTGTTGACCTGCTTTTGTGATCCCGCTGGGGCTCGAACCCAGGACCCTAACATTAAAAGTGTTATGCTCTACCAGCTGAGCTACGGAATCAAACAAAAAGCGGAACGTAATTCCGCTTGATTAATAAAGTGATCCTGTCAGGACTCGAACCTGAAACCTACTGCTTAGAAGGCAGTTGCTCTATCCAGTTGAGCTACAGGACCTGGATAATTAAAGTCGGGGTGGCAGGATTCGAACCTACGACCTCCACATCCCAAATGTGGCGCGATACCGGGCTACGCTACACCCCGAAATTTTTAAATACTTTTTTAACTCCTTGCAAGTTAAATCAATGTGATCCCGCTGGGGCTCGAACCCAGGACCCTAACATTAAAAGTGTTATGCTCTACCAGCTGAGCTACGGAATCATTATTTAAAGTTTGGATTTTTTAACACCCAAACCCCGATTTTTTACTTTTCAAATTGACTCCCTGACCTTGCTTTTTGTCAGATCATTGCCGTAATTGGACTGCAAATTTATGACACTGATTTATAAATGCCAAACCCCAAATCAATCTTTCTCACAAAACTTTTGATATTTTCTTTCTTTGTTTTGCAAAGTATTCATTGTCAGGCTGATGTAAATGAGCTTTACAAAGCAGATTCTTTGTTTGAGCAAAGGAGTTATCAAGAGGCAATGGAAATTTATTCATTAAACTACCAGTTGGGGCTTTACTCGCCTTCAATGTTGCTCAAAATGGCCTTTATCGCGGAAGGAATCGGGGATAAAGAACAGGCAACTTTGTACCTGAGTAAATACTATGATTTGAATCCCAATCCTCAGACCCTGACAAAAATTAAGAATCTTACCGGGCAGAATAATCTTTATGGCTACGAGGTGAGTGATGCCCGGCGTTTTGTGCTGTTTTTGGTAGAGTTTAAGGAATGGATAGTGGGAGCCATGGCGGCTTTTCTGCTGATCTCAATTTTCTCTATTTGGTGGACCAGTAGAAAAGAAGAAAAAAGTATCCATTACTGGCCAACGGTATTGTGGATGGTACTCCTTTTTATGACCAATAATTTCCTAAATGCTCCACGGACTGCTTTGATAACAAACAGCCCCACATTTATTGTGAGCAAGCCTACCGCAGGAGGAGCTATGGTGGACCAGGTGGAACCAGGTCACCGGGTGAAAATCAAGTCCTCAAAAGACCTCTGGTACGAGATAGAGTGGAAAAATAAAATAGCCTATATCAGGAAAGACAATGTCACTCGTCTTTAAAGCAAAATAGGCTGGTTTCAAACCAGCCTATTTTTTTATTCTGTCCAACTCATCGGATAATTTGGATCTACAAATTCCAAAGCATCGGTTGTGATTTGAAGAGGACGGAAGGTGTCCAGCATAACTGCATATTCCTCTGTGGATTTCGCACCGATGGATTTTTCTACAGTTCCCGGATGGGGACCATGGGGAAGACCACCCATGTGGATCGTAAATGATCCCCTGTCAATTCCTTTTCTGCTCATGAATTCCCCCTCTGCATAGTACAAGACTTCATCGGAATCGATGTTGCTGTGATTGTAAGGAGCAGGGATAGCCAGAGGATGATAGTCAAACAACCTTGGGACAAAGGAACAGATCACAAAGCCCCATGCCTGGAAGGTTTGGTGGACAGGAGGCGGTTGATGGATTCTTCCTGTAATGGGTTCAAAATCATAAATAGATAGCGCATAGGGATACAGGTATCCGTCCCAGCCCACTATGTCCAAAGGGCTATGGGCATAAGAATACTGATGCAACATTCCCTGCTTTTTGATTTGAACAAGATAGTCCCCCTTCTCTTTTTCAATATGAAGTTCATGAGGGGGCCTAATGTCCCGCTCGCAATAAGGAGAGTGCTCCAAAAGCTGACCGACTTCATTTCTGTACCGCTTTACAGTTTCAATGGGTCCGTGAGACTCGATGATCAATAAGCGGAGGGGACCTTCTTCTTTGAATTCAAATCTATAAATGGTGGTTCTTGGGATGACGATATAATCCCCTTTTCTGACTTCCAGTTTTCCAAATTGGGAATACAGAACTCCTTCTCCATCGTGCACATAGATCAGTTCATCTCCATCCGCGTTTTTAAAATAGTAATCCATCTTCCTGTTTTTTGGTGAACAGATGCCCATCATGACATCATTGTTCATCATCAGGATACGTCTTGCACTGAGATAATCTTCACCAGTGGTGTCCACTCCGGAAGTTTTGAGGTGAGTTTGGTTGAGGCCGTGTTCCTCAGCAATCTTCCAACTGTAAGGTTTTGGCGTGCCGATGGATTTCACCTCGTTGGGATTGTAGATATGGTATAGATTACTGTAAATCCCCGAAAAACCTTTGGAACTGACCAATTCCTCTTTGTATAGACTGCCGTCCGGTTGCCGAAACTGTGTGTGACGCTTGGGAGGTATGCTTCCCAATCTGTGATAGTAAGCCATTTATATTTGGGTTTTTAGACGTTGCTAAAATACAAATAATGCGTTGGTACCAAAGGCTCTAATGAGGAGCATTTCTCCTTCTGATTTACAAACCCTCCAAAATCCTTTTAGTTTTTGTATTTTCCGCAAGAATCTAACAGCAATGAAAAAAACAGTAATTCCATTTGTTCTCCTTTCTCTACTTCTGATCTCCGAACAGGGCTTTTCTCAGGCAAAGCTGCTATGGTCGGATGAATTTTCTGTTGACGGATTGCCGGATCAATATAAATGGACCTACGATGTCGGGGATCATGGCTGGGGAAACAATGAACTTCAGTTGTATGTGAAAGCCTCTTTGGAAAATTCCAGAGTTGAAAACGGGCATTTGATCATTGAGGCAAGAAAAGATGAATCAAAGACGAAAGGATATACCTCCGCTAGAATACTAACCCGTGGAATTGCTTCTTGGCAGTATGGATACATTGAGGTAAAGGCAAAGTTGCCAGAGGGGATAGGTACTTGGCCGGCAATCTGGATGTTGCCAGAAGAAAATAGGCATGGTGGTTGGCCCAAAAATGGAGAAATCGATATCATGGAGCATGTGGGGTATGACCCCGGTGTGGTTCATGGTACTGTTCATACGGAAGCCTTCAATCATTCGATAGGGACACAAAAGGGTAAACAGATCCAGGTTCCGGATTTTAATCAGGAGTTCCATGTATATGGGATTGATTGGACAAAAGAGAAGATTGATTTTTTGATGGATGGAGAAATCTATTTCACCTTTGAGAATACAGGAGGTGATTATAAAGAGTGGCCTTTTGACCAGCCGTTTCATTTGATTCTGAATATTGCGGTTGGTGGAAACTGGGGAGGGCAAAAAGGAGTAAATCCAGACATCTGGCCACAGCGTATGGAAATTGACTATGTCAGAGTCTTTGACAGGAAACCGATTAAAGACTAAGTTTCATGATATTTTTGGGAAGTAATAAGCTTTTCATTATTATATAAATCAATCATCGTTTGTGTTACTATCATGTCTGATTCTACTGTAAAGAGAAGGAAATTTAGAGCTTTGGCCATCATCAGTATATTGTTGCTGTTGATTTATGCCAAAAACCTGATTGAGCGCCAATCATTTCGCAGTATCAGTTCCACTTTTACCGAGGTTTACAATGACCGTTTGGTAGTGGAAGGTTATATTTTTGAAATTTCCGAAAAGCTGTTTTTAATCCAAAAACTGATTGATCATTGCGATATTGGCTATGATTACTCCAGAGTGATCAATGAAATAGAAGATCATGAAAAGGGGATTTTGGGTATTGTTGAGGAATTTGAAAAGACCAAGCTGACTGATCAGGAGGATGCATACTTAGGTGATTTCAAGGAAATCATTGTCAATGACCTGAATATCAAGAGTTACGATTTATTGTTTTCTGATTCGAATGGAGTCAATTTGGATCAGGTCAAACTGTATGATCAAAAAATCAGTCAGGCAAGACAGGATTTGGATGGTCTAAGTAAAATCCAGTTGGAAGAGGGTGAAAAATTAATCAGCAAAGCCAAGGTCCTCATTAACCGATCCCAGATTTGGGCTCAGTTTGAGGTGGCCTTGCTGATTATTTTAATCATTGTCATGTTCTTATTGGTGTTCAGAAAGTCTGAGGAAACCAAAGGGGTTATTTCATGATCAGATCGCGAGCTCTTTAAGATAGGCGGCATTTTTTTCTGCAGCCTCCATGGGATTGGTGCCTACAAATCGCTCCTGTTCTACTATAAAGTATTCCATTCCCAATCCCTGAGATTCTTTGATCAGTTTTGCGTAAGGGATTTCGCCAGCACCTAAGAGCACTCCCCGGTCATGAGGATTTCCCGTTCCGGATTCAGCATCTTTGAGATGACAAAATTTGAATCTTCCTGGATACTTGGCCAAATAAGCAGCAGGATCCACACCGGCAACATGCACCCAGTAAATGTCCATTTCGAAATCTACTAATGATGGATCCGTATTTTCCATCAGAATGTCCTGTGGGACAGCACCTTCTTGGGTAACGAAAGTGTAGTCATGGTTGTGGTAGGCAAATTTTAATCCGTAGCCTTTGAGGGTTTCTCCAATAGTATTGAATTTATCCGCCATTTCTTTGTAATCGTCAAGAGACTTTTGAGCTCCGATCCAAGGACAAATCAAATATTTCATGCCAACTTCAGCGGCTTGCTCAGCCTGGCCTTCCAGGTTTTCAAAGACATTGGTATGGGTAGAAACCATTTCTACTCCGATTTCTCCCATCAAGGATTTGAATTCTGTCGGCTGCATTCCCCATAGGATTCCTTTACCTCCGTCAAAACCCTCAAATTGTCGGTATCCATAACCGGCAAGTGCACGCATAGTACCTGCTGCATCCTCAGCCATATTTTCTTTTACGGAATACAGCTGGATTCCAAATGCGGAAAGGGTGGAGGCTACTGATTCAGGATCTGTGATCAATTCTTCATCTCCTTCTTTTTTGGCAGGACTGCAAAACTGCAGTGGCATAAAGGCTGCTCCGGCCCCCAGAAGGGCTCCCATTTGGATGAATTTTCTTCTTGGTTTGTTCATGTGTGAAAAAGCCTGCCTTATTTAGAGGCAGGCTGTTTATTAAAGTTGAAGTTTGATTAAATAGCGTAGGCTCTGTCTCCTTCCTTGAAATCAATGCAGGGGTCAAACCTACCGGGAACTTCCACATAGTTCAGGGCTTGAGTAGCCCCAATCTCTGAAGTAAAGTATCCCAATACAGTTAAGTCTCTGAGCATATTGATCACTTGGGGTTCTCTGGCTTCGCTGGATTTGTATTGCTCATAAAGACCGTTCAAATACGCTAGGCGATCTTCTGGATTGGCTTCCATGAAATCCTTTCCGTTCGAAGCCTTGAATTCTTTTCTGATCATATTCAATCCGTCCACAAAAGCCTTTTGCTGATTCGCATCGTAAGTATCCTTCACCATCATCACCATAAAGGAACCAATTCCAGTTGCTTTGGCTCCCGGTGTGTTAGTTTCAGGGATAATGGTATCCCCCAGTTCATCCATGAAAGCAATGTCTTCCGGGCTGAAGTTCAGTCCCTCAATCTGTTGTTCTGGAGCACAGCCAGTAAGGATTGCCGTAGCACCTACCATTGTGCCTCCCATCATGAGTATGACGCTTTTTAGTGCGTCTCTTCTATTCATTGTCATATTCTTGTTCGATTAGAGGTTTTGCTTTTTGAGTTCTTCTACGGCAAAAGCCGCTGCCCTTGCCGTCAGTGCCATGTAGGTAAGCGAAGGGTTTTGAGCCGCTGCAGAAGTCATACAGGCTCCATCTGTTACAAATACGTTTTTCGCATCCCAAACCTGGTTGTTTCCATTGAGGACAGAGGTTTTGGGGTCTCTTCCCATACGTGCAGTACCCATTTCGTGGATTCCTTGCCCGAAGGTGTATCCGTTATCATAAGTGCGAATATTTTTGAACCCGGCTACCTCCAGCATTTCTGCTGCATCCGCCATCATGTCCTTTCGCATATTCAGCTCATTTTCCTTGATCTCGGCATTCATTACTAGTGCCTCCATTCCCCATTTGTCTTTCACCGTATCACTTAATCTGATATGGTTTTCGTGGTATGGAAGAATTTCACCAAAGGCTGTAAATCCAGCACTCCACGGACCTGGCTGAGTCAAAGCGTCTTTCATAGGTGCACCGAAATTCAATTCGGCAACATCTCGGCCCCAGCCACTACGGCTAGCTCCTCCCTGGTATCCAAAGCCTCTCAAGTAATCTCGTTTTTCACCGTTTAGATTTCTGAATCTTGGGATATATAAGCCGGTTGGTCTTCTGCCAAAATAATATTTGTCCTCATAGCCTTCCATGGTACCGCTGGCACCAAGGCGGAAGTGGTGATCCATTACGTTGTGTCCAAGTTCTCCTGAACTTGATCCCAGTCCTCCTGGCCAAATATCTGTTGCAGTTCGCATCAGGATAGCTGTGGAATTGAAAGCAGAGGCACAAAGGAAAATGATTTTTGCATTGTACTCTACAGTCTGGTTGGTTTCGGCATCAAGTACTTCCACACCATTTGCTTTTTGCGTGTCTTTGTCATAGATCAATCGGCGAACGATAGACCAAGGTCTCAAAGTCAGGTTTCCTGTTGCAACCGCAGCAGGGAGGGTTGAAGCTTGAGTACTGAAATATCCCCCAAATGGACAGCCTAGAGAACATTTGTTTCTATACTGACAACCTGGACGACCTGGTAGAGGTTGGGTGATGTTGGCTGGTCGGCCAATTGTCCAGGTTCTTGCTCCTTTGTAATGCGCCTTGATTCTCTCAGCGGCATCTTTTTCCACACAGTTCATCGGCATTGGCGGCATAAATTCCCCGTCAGGAAGAATTTCCAATCCGTCCTTTGAGCCAGATACCCCGATGAATTTTTCTACGTAGCTGTACCATGGGGCTATATCATTGTATCGGATCGGCCAATCTACAGCGATGCCTTCTTTTGCATTTGCCTCGAAGTCAATGTTGGCCCATCGGTAGGACTGTCTTCCCCAAAGAAGTGAACGTCCACCTACCTGGTAGCCTCTAAACCAAGTGAAAGGCTTTTCCTCTATGTAAGGGGACTCACTTTCATGGGCCCACCAGTCGAGGTTCAATTCATTCAATACATAATCTCTTCTCAGGTTAGGGTGATTTTCCAACATCTCCTGAGTTCTTCGTCCTCTATGTGGTACTTCCCAAGGGGGAAGAGTTGCTGTCTTATAGTCCTTTACGTGCTCTACATTGGGGCCTCTCTCCAAAAGTAGGACTTTAAGTCCTCTCTCAGTTAGTTCTTTGGCGGCCCATCCGCCACTGATTCCTGATCCAACTACAATTGCATCATACGATTGGTTTGCCATAAAATGGTATTTTGGTTTAATAAATGTTATACGTCACAAACTTGTACTGCCTGGGCTAAAGCAGCAATCTTGTCCTCTGATTTTGGGATGAATTCATGGGATACATATCCCTGAAAGCCGGACTCCGCAATAGCTTTCATAATTGGCGGATAATAGATTTCCTGGTTTTCGTCCAGTTCATTTCTTCCGGGATTTCCAGCAGTATGGTAATGGCCAAAATATTGGTGGTTGTTTCGGATGGTCCGAATGATGTCCCCCTCATCGATTTGCATGTGATAGATGTCGAAAAGCAGTTTAAAATTTTCGCTACCAATACGTTTGCACAATTCAATTCCCCAAGCGGATTTATCGCACATGTAATCCTTGTGGTCCACTCGGCTGTTTAATAATTCCATTTGAATGATGACTCCATGCTTCTCAGCCAATCCCAGAATTTTTTTGATGCCGATCTCACAGTTTTTCAGTCCAGTTTCATCATCCATTCCCTTTCTGTTTCCTGAGAAAGCGATTAGATTTTTGTATCCGGCTTTTGCGACAAGCGGGATCACTTCGGTGTAATTTTTCTCCAGTTGATCGTGAAAATCAGTGTGGTTAAATCCATCGGCAATTCCGAGTTCTGCACCATTGCACATAGAGCAGTGAATGTCATGTTTCTTTAGGGTTTCCCAGTTGTCAGGACCAATTAAGTCAATGGCATGTACCCCAACTGTTTTAATTCCCACACAAAGTTCATCAAGGCTAAGAGGGCGCATGGACCATGCACATACTCCATGATTGATATTTCCTTTAAGCTGAAAAGTTTCTTCTTCTTTCCAATCAAGCGAAGACAGGGAGCCAAGTGCGGCACCTCCAAAAAGAACTTTTTTAAAGCTTTCCCGTCTTCCAGGGTCAATAGGTTTGGTCATTTTGGTTTAATTAAGAGGTTTTATTTGTTCCTTTTTAAAAAGGAGCATGAAAAATAGCAAAACCAAAACGGAAATACCAGAAGGAATCAGCCAAATCGACTCCCAAATATGTCCACCATCTATTACTTTATAATGATCTGAAATGTTTCCTGCTGCCCAGAACCCGATCAGCATCCCTACCCCATAAGTAGCAAGGGTGATCAAACCCTGTGCAGAAGATTTATATTTTTCTCCAGCATGAAAGTCTGTGTAAATCTGTCCGCTGACAAAAAAGAAGTCATAACAAACTCCATGGAGCGCGATTCCCACTAGTAGCATCCAAACTCCCTCATCCGCATTTCCATAAGCGAAAAACACATAACGAACCGCCCAGGCCAGCATAGCGACTATCAGGGTTTTCTTGATGCCAAACCTTGAGAAGAATACCGGTAATGCCAACATAAAAAGAACTTCCGATAGCTGTCCAATTGTCATTTTTCCTGTAGAGTTTTCCAAGCCAATTTCGGTGAGGAACGGACTGGCATTTTGATAATAAAAAGCCAGGGGGATACATATGAGGATAGAGGAGAGGAAGAAAATGGCAAAATTCCTGTCTTTTAGAAGAGAAAGTGCATCCAATCCTATTGCTTCCGATAACTTGAACTCTCCCTCTGATTTTGCTTTGGGAGGGGTCTTGGGAAGCGTGAAACTGAAAATCCCCAGAATGACCGAAACTATAGATGCCATTAGCCAGGTGTATTTTAACAATCCGTCCATAAGTCCATCCTGACTGTCCCAGGCCAAACTACTAATCAGGATCCCGGCCGCTATCCAACCTATGGTTCCCCAAACACGGATCGTGGAAAATTCCTTGGCCGGATTTTTCATTTGATTGAATGAGATGGAGTTTACAAGTGCCAAAGTCGGCATGAACAGGATCATATATATCAGAAGAACTGGGAAAAAACCACTAAAGTCTCCGGCTTGGTAGAGCAAGTACATCAATCCCGCACCGATCAGGTGAATGACCCCAAGGATTCGCTGGGCATGAAAATACCTGTCTGCTATCAGTCCGACTATAAAAGGAGCAATGATAGCTCCCAAGGATTGAGTGGAGAAGGCCAAGGAAATATCCTGGTCTCGGGCAGCCAAATTGGTCCCGAGAAAAGTTCCCATTGTTACGTACCAGGAGCCCCAGACAAAAAATTCCAAAAACATCATGGCTGAGAGCCTGAACCGGGTGATTGTGTTCATATTTGAAGGGTTGATCGTGGAAAAAAAACTGAATCCTAGCTTAAAATTTAGATTTCACTCTTTTTGCTGTATTTTAAGCAAGTCATTTGACTTTGTAAAATATGGCGGATAAAAATATTGTCTAAGCCACTCATAACACGAGGAGACTACTAGTCAATAAATCGCCTGATTCAATCGAAGTTCAGGGGATTTATTTTGGTAGAATCCATTAATTCAACAAAAAATTTACCTAAAAAACCTACCTAACTGACCTATGTCAACACCCAAGAAACTAAAAATCGGATTGGTTGGAGGTGGACCAGGCTCTTTCATCGGAGCCATCCATCTCAATGGCGCTTTAATGGATGGAATGTTTGAACTTGTGGCAGGCGCATTCTCTTCCAATCCGCAGAAATCCAAACAAAGAGGAGAGGAGTTGATGCTGGATCCTTCCAGAGTATATGCGAGTTACGATGAAATGTTTGAAAAGGAACTCCAACTTCCAGAGGCTGAGCGAATCGATGTAGTTGTCATTGTGACACCCAATAATGTACACTTTGACCCAACGGTGAAGGCACTGAAAAAAGGTTTTCACGTTGCCTTGGACAAGCCGCTTACTTTGAATTATCAGGAGGCAAAGGAATTGTACCATGCCGTAAAAGGATCGGATAAACTTTTCCTACTGACGCATACGTATTCGGGATATCCCATGATCAAGCAAGCCAAGCAAATGATTGCGGAAGGGAAAATCGGGAAAGTGAGAAAAGTGTATGTGGAATATCCTCAGGGCTGGCTATGGAAGCTACTTGAATCAGAAAATAACAAGCAGGCCGAATGGAGGACAGATCCTGCCAGAAACGGATTGGCAGGTTGTATGGGGGATATTGGTACCCACGCTTTCCACCTGGCTGAGTATGTTTCAGGCGAAAAAGTGTCCCACCTCTGTGCAGATCTTTACATCAAAGTGGAAGGTAGGCCAATCGATGATGACGGGGTGGTCTTGATGCGTTTTGAAAACGGGGCTTCTGGTGTATTAATGGCTTCCCAGACGGATACAGGTGTGGAAAATAACCTTAAAATCCGTGTATTTGGTGACAAAGGAGGAATAGAATGGCAGCAGGAAGACAACAATAGCCTGATTGTCCGGTATCCGGATCAACCAGCTCAGATTTATCGAGCAGGCACTGGATATTTGGGATCTTTGGCTCAGGAGAATACACGCACTCCAGCCGGACACCCGGAAGGATACGTGGAGGCATTTGCCAATCTTTACCGAAATTTTGCTAGATGTATCTATGCACAGCGTGCCGGAGAAAAGCCAAAGCCGGAATGGGAAGATTTCCCCGGTGTTGAAGATGGGATCCGGGGGATGGCTTTCATTGACCATGTTTTGGCAAGTACCCAGTCAGACCTGAAATGGACTCCATTTGTTGTAGAAAAATAAACTCTTAAACCTGAAATAATTAAAACCAAACCAAGATGAAAACAATCAAGGGACCGGCGATTTTTTTGGCTCAGTTTGCCGATGATAAAGCGCCATTTAACAACCTGAAAAATATCTGTGAATACATGGCCGAATTGGGCTATAAAGGAGTTCAGATTCCTTCCTGGGATGCCCGAATGATAGATTTGCAGAAAGCTGCCGAAAGCAAAACCTATGCAGATGAAGTTGCAGGAATTGTAGAAGAGACTGGTATGCAGATCACGGAGCTTTCCACACACCTTCAAGGTCAATTGGTAGCAGTTCACCCTGCTTACAATGAGCTTTTTGACGGCTTTGCTCCCGCAAACCTCAAGGGGGATCTAAAAGGAAAATGTGAGTGGGCTACCCAGCAGCTCAAATATGCAGCAAAGGCTTCCCATAATTTGGGATTGAATGCCCATGCTACTTTTTCAGGTGCATTGATGTGGCATACTGTTTATCCTTGGCCTCAGCGTCCTGCCGGACTGGTGGAGACAGGTTTTACCGAATTAGCCAAACGATGGACTCCGATTCTCAATGAATTTGACCAATATGGGGTAGATGTTTGTTATGAACTCCACCCGGGAGAGGATTTGCACGATGGGGTGACTTTCGAGATGTTCTTGGAAAAAGTGAACCATCACAAGAGGGCAAATATCCTATACGATCCAAGTCACTTTGTGTTACAGTGCCTGGATTACCTGCAATTCATTGATTTCTATCACGATCGGGTTAAAATGTTCCATGTAAAAGATGCGGAATTTAATCCGACCGGAAAGCAGGGAGTTTATGGCGGATTCCAAGGCTGGGTTGAAAGAGCAGGAAGATTCCGTTCTTTAGGTGATGGACAGGTTGATTTTGGCGGAATTTTTAGCAAACTTTCGCAGTACGATTACGAAGGATGGGCTGTACTTGAATGGGAGTGCGCAATCAAACATCCTGAACAAGGTGCTGCAGAAGGCGCGCCATTTATTGATGCTCATATTATCCGTGTGACCGAAAAGGCATTTGATGACTTTGCAGGCATTGGGGCAGATGAAGAATTCAATAAGAAAATTCTGGGAATCTAACTATTCAATTCAAATACCTTATTAAAATGAAAATTACAAAACCATTAAACCTTGGATTTGCAGCTTTAGCCGGTTTGGCTTTCGCTTGCGGTGGCGGTGAAAAATCTGCAGAATCAACCACTTCAGAAACTGCAGTGGCTCCGGCTCCAGCTAAAGAAATGAGCTTGGAGGAAAAATACCAGAATGATCCCGTTTACATCAAGGGGATTGAAAAAGTGAAGGGTTCTGATTGCGCTTCCTGCCACATGCTGGATCGTAAAATCGTGGGACCATCCTATGCCGATGTGGCCGCGAAATACGAAAGCACTGAAGAAAATATTGCTATGCTTGCAAATAAAGTGATTGCAGGAGGGGTAGGTACTTGGGGAGAAGTTCCAATGCCAGCCCATCCGGGTTTGAGCGAAGAAGATGCCAAAGACATGGTGAAGTATATACTTCTTTTGAAAAAATAAAATGAGAAAATCCTATCTAGTATTGGCTTTGGCAGCGGGTATCCTTGCCTCCTGTTCAGGCCAAAAATCTGAAGAAGCAGTCACTGAAGAAACTGCCGCAGCAGTTGAGGCTCCAGCTGAAGAGTGGATTAGCCTTTTTGATGGACAGACCTTCAGCGGTTGGCATAAATACGGCGGTGGGGAAGTAGGAAAAGCTTGGAAAATCGAAAACGGTGAACTATTCCTCGACGCTGCCAATAAAGACGGCTGGCAGACCGGAGACGGGGGAGATATTGTAACCGATGAGGAGTTTGAAAACTTCCACCTCAAATACGAATGGAAGATTGCTCCAAACGGAAACAGCGGTGTCATCTTCTTTGTCAATGAGTCCCCTGAATACCAGTATTGCTGGCAAACTGGCCCTGAAATGCAGGTGTTGGATAACGAAGGACATCCCGATGCCAAGATTATCAGTCATAGAGCAGGAGACCTTTATGATTTGATTGTAAGCAGCGAGGAAACTGTAAAGCCTGCAGGTGAATGGAATCAAGCAGAAATCATCGCCGACAATGGAAAGTTGGATTTGATCCTTAACGGTACCACCGTAGTCAGCACTACTCTTTGGACGCCGGAATGGGAGGCCTTAATTGCAGGAAGTAAATTCAAGGACATGCCTGGTTTTGGAAAATTCAAAAAGGGTAAAATCGCACTTCAGGATCACGGAGATCTGGTGTACTTCCGAAATATAGTTTTGAAGAAACTCTAAAATAAAAAGCCGATTTAAATCGGCTTTTTTTATGTTCTAAAGATTCAACCCCTGTTCTTCAAAGAGAAACCTGGGGAGTGTCGGGAGTAAAGATTTTTAGAACTCAAATTATTTTTCAACTTCCAATCCGATGCTATCTTGATTTTTTTACGAAGAAGGAAAAACATCCAACCTGATTTTACCTCGGGTTTTTCCGAACTGGAGTTGAGGCTTGTTAAAACAAAAAATCCCGGGATAAAACATCCCGGGATTGAAATTAGAATGATCTGTAATTAATCAAGTATCTCGGTTATTGGTTGCCCGGTAGCTCCATTGGGAAGCCTGATATTAAGCATCATGGAAAGCGTTGGGGCAATGTCGGTAATCGTGGCGTAGCGGCTGCTTGTTCCGGCTTTGACGCCCCAACCATAAAACAAAATAGGTACATTGGTGTCATAGGTAAAGCCAGTTCCGTGTGAGGTGCCTCTGCTGCCACCGCTAAGCCATCCTGGCTCTAAAATCATCAGCAGGTCACCAGATGCTTTTTGATTGTAGCCCATCTGCAACAGATTTGCTCTCCCTTTGGTAAAATCTGTGTTTTTCATTGAAGAAGCTGTGTATACCTCTTTGATTCCATTGAATCTCAAAAGGAAATTAGCGAGGTTATCCTGCATTTCGGAAAGATTAATGCCTCTATCCCTTGCAAGCCTGTGATTTAGGAATATTTGGTCATTAGAAACATTTATAATCCAGTTTCCTTCTCCATAAACCTGATTGGTGTATCCAATAAGTTGGCTTCGGACATAACCCACATTGATGTTTCCAGCAGGCACATTTTCACTTTGCATATAAGTAGCAATGTCTGCAACCCCATGATCAGCGGTTAAAAAGACCAAATATTCTCCCTTTCCATAGGTTTCATCCAAAAAGTTGAGGAATTTCTCAATCTCCAGATCAAGCCTCAGGTAATTGTCTTCCAATTCTTTTGAAGTAGGTCCAAAACGGTGTCCAATGTAATCAGGAGAAGAAAAGCTTACTGCTAGAAAGTCCGTTTCTCCTCTTTTTCCCAATTGCTCTCCTTCTATTGCTGCATAGGCAAAATCAAGTGTCAGTTGATTTCCGTAGGGAGTAGAAGCGACCAAACCGTATCCACCGTTGTCTTTTCTTAGGGCGGTTAGGTCATAGGGGAAAGTTGGAGTGTCTTTTCCGATAAAAGGTGCTTCGAAATCATTGTTGTCGTCAATACTCTGGATATAAGACTCAATTGGATAAAGGGTTGACCAAGTTTGGCTTAAATAACTGTCTGGTAATTTCCTTTCGTTAAAATCAACCACCCATTTCGGTAATTCCTCAAGGTAATAAGTGGAAGTCATGAACTCTCCATTTTCACTGTCATACCAGTAAGCATCACCTAAATGACCAGCTGGGAGACTCGCTCCTCTGTCCTTAATGGCTATGCCTACAACCTTGGATCGTTTGTTGGTAGCAAATCTAAGCTCATCAGTGATGGTAGTGGTCAGTAGGTTTCTGGGAGAAATTTTTCCGCTGGCTGCAGTTCCACCTACATTGCTTACCGTACTGTCTTCCGCGCAGTAAATGGATTTATCCAGGCTTCTTACGTACCAGTTGTTTCCAATAATTCCGTGGGTTGCCGGAGTTGCTCCAGTATAGACCGAGGCATGTCCAGGTCCTGTATAGGTAGGGATATAGTTATAATGGCCGTTTTTCATCATGAAGCCTTCTTCCATAAGACGATTGAAGCCCCCCTCACTATATCTGTCCGCAAAACGGTACAGGTATTCCTGCCTCATTTGATCGACGACTATTCCGACAATTAATTTGGGTTTAGGTTCAGTGGACTGAGCCAAGGCCAAATTGAAAATTAGGGACATAATTAGTCCTAGCAGACCGATTTTTTTCATTTTTGGAAAATTTTATAGTACCAAAGATAAGGATATGCCCCAATCTGTGGATTAAGACTTTGTTAAATGGCTAAAAGAATAGACATTGGAGACCCAGAATAAATTCCCTAAACATGAAAAAACTGCTTTTTTCCCTTTCCTTTTTATTGCTATTGACTGGTTCTTACGCCCAGTCCTATTTTGAAGATGGACTTAGTGCAGAATGGCACAGAGGAAGAAGAGATGCGATCCGTGAGATGATGCCTCCTAATTCGGTAGCTGTGATGTTCAATAATCCTGTAAAAAACAGATCCAATGATGTGGATTTCATCTATCACCCAGATACTGATTTTTTTTACTTAACAGGCTTAAGAGAACCCAATTCAGCATTACTGATTTTCTCTGAAAAAAGAATGATAGACGGGGTGGAAACCGATGAAATCATCTTTGTTCAACCCCGGGATCCTAGGGCCGAAATGTGGAATGGAAAAAGATTGGGTACGGAAGGGGCTAAAGAAAAGCTGGGGTTTGCATTAGCTTATGTTTATGACGATTTCGGCAAAAAGCCTGCTGTTGATTTTTCTGACTTTGAAAAGGTTCTTTCCTTCAATTTGAGTGGGGACATCGAAAGCGGGAGCAGCAATGTGCCTTTGAAGAGAATGGTGAATAATTTTAAAAAAGCATCTGGCTATCCAATGGAAGTTTCGGACACCCAGTTACAATTGTATGAACTGATTCGTTCTGCTGATGCTGAAAACTCAGACAACATAGTTCAGGTTATTGCTAGATATAGTCAAAGGAATCCGGATGTGGCCAATGACCCAATTATCAAAGATTTTCTAATCGCGGATTCTCCTGAAAAGCGAATGAAAGTCAAAGATCAGGTTCCCGGAACAAAGACAGATATTTTTTCACTGGACAAGATGCTTGAAGTGCTTAGGGAAGTGAAGACCGAAGAGGAAATTGCCTTGTTGAAATCAGCTGCCAAAATCTCGGCAATAGGCCAAGTGGAAGTGATGAAAGCTGCCAAGCCGGGGATGTCTGAAAGAGAAATCCAGGGGATTCATGAGTTTATCTACAAGCGTTATGGTGCTGAGGATGTGGGATATCCGTCCATCGTTGGAGGTGGAAATAATGGCTGTATCCTTCACTACATTGAAAATGACATGAAGCATGTCAATGATCGCTTGCTACTGATGGATTTGGGGGCTGAATGGAGAGGATATACTGCAGATGTGACCCGAACCATTCCTGTAAGTGGGCAATTTAATAAGGAGGAAAGAGCGATTTATGAATTGGTTTTTAAAGCTCAGGAAGCAGGAATTGCACTTTGTAAACCAGGGACCAGTTTTGCTGAAATTGGTCAGGTCACCAGACAAATAATCAATGAGGGGCTGGCAGACTTAGGTATTATTAAACGAGGTCAAAGTCACAATTATTTCCCGCATGGAACCAGCCATCATCTGGGTCTGGATGTTCATGATAGAGGAAGTAACGGTCCTTTGAAAGAAGGAGCGGTGCTGACTGTGGAGCCGGGAATCTATATCCCTGAAGGCAGTGATTGTGATCCGAAATGGTGGGGAATTGCTGTGCGGATTGAGGATGATATCCTGGTGACTTCCAATGGTCCGGTTAACCTTTCAGGGGATGCTCCAAGAACTGTCGAAGCAATTGAAGCAATGATGAAGATCCCAAGTATCCTAGAAAACTGGGTGTTGCCAGAGATCAATTGATTTCTCCCGCAAAGTCATAAAGAAGCAAAGTCATTGATTTTATAGACAAACAGCTTTCGAGATTAGTTCTTGGTTCAGTTTTAAAATTTAATTTGAATAGGGGACGGGTTTTTATGAAGCGGTTTAGGAGAGAATCCCGGAGATTGAATTAAAAGAATTGGGACTTGAGTTTCTATCTCAAGTCCCAATTCTTGTTTATTGGAATAAGCAGGAGGTGATTATAGGTATCGAGCAGTTAGTATTGTTGAACAAGATGCTTTTGATAGAACTGAAATCCCTAGAAAAAATAACACCTGTTCACCCCAAGCAAGTCAAGGCATACTTCTTGGAACTACTAGACTTAGAACTAGGATTATTGATCAATTTTAAGGAGGCAAAAATCACAAAGCGAATCATTTGAGCTGTAAATAATCTCTAATGATTCGCTTTGCGGATTTGCGGTAAAATTGAATTATTTACTCTTCAGATCCCCTCTTTTGATTGATCGGATAAACTGGGACCAGGCAAATGGATCCAGCAATCTCAATGGTCTAGGGCCGTACAAATCCTGGTTTTGCTGGAGCTGCCCCTGTTGGAAATAGCGGAAATTCTCGTTTCCGGAGGCCGGCATGGATTCTGCCCAACGAAGCAGCATTTCTGGGCTCATATTGGCTCGGCTGATGGACATAGGGTCTACCACCGTCATAGCCATTACTGCATTTTTAAACTCCTCCTCGGTAGGATAAGGCATTACTTCGATTTCTGCTAAGGCAATCTCATCCACTTCCATGGTAATGATTAGACTGATTCGGTCTTTTTCAATGTTTTCAGGCACTTTGAAGGATTGTCTTTTCAAACCGATGAAACTGAAAACTACACTGTCTCCTTCCAGAACTGGCATAGAAAAATAACCAAACCTGCCACTGCTGGTCCCTCTGCCTTTTTTCGGTACGTAAATATTCACCCCCGCTACTGCATCGGTACTGTCAGCATTAAGTATGATACCGGAAAGTTGAATTACTTTCTTTTCTCTTGCATCTTGTGCATGACTGTCCAGACTTGAAAAAATAAATCCAAGGAAAAGTAGGAGGAGTGATGGGAGTATGTAAGAACTTTTCACAAATCATTAGTTAATAGAAAGCAAACGAGTAGCTTTCTGACGAGATAATGCTCTAATTTCGGTCGATTTTTTATTTTCACCAGCAAATCTGCGTTAAAACTTACAAATGCGACTAAAAAACATCAGTTTGAATTATGGACTCAGGATCTTCAAGGCTTTGGGGGAGGAACCCCGGGTCAGGATTATCCATTTGCTCATGCTCAACAAGGAACTTTCTATCTCAGATCTGGAACATATCCTGGATTTTACCCAGACCAAAACCAGCAGGCATTTGATCTACCTGAAAAACGCGGGGCTATTGGGAAGTCGAAGGGTGGACCAATGGATGTTTTATTACATTTTGGAGGAATATCAGGAAATCATTCAGGCCATTTTTAAGTTTATCCAAAAAGATCCCAGTTTGATCAAGGATCAGGAGACCTATGAAATCCTGAAATCCAATCGGGAACTTGCAATCAATAAAATCCAAAACAATCAATACCGACGCTGATTACCCTGTGAAAACTTACCAACACATTTTCTTTGATCTAGACCATACGCTTTGGGACTATGATAGAAACGTTACCGAATCCCTATCCGAGCTTTATGAGCACTACCAGCTGAAGGCAATCGGAATTGAATCCTTCGAAAAATTCTTCGAATCCTTCCATCACGTAAATTTCCAATTGTGGGACTGGTATAATGTGGGAAAGATCGATAAGGATAACCTCCGGAAAGAGCGTTTTCCAAGAATATTTTCCCATGCAGGAGGGAAGCCAGAGGCTATTCCAGTTGAGTTTGAGGAGGATTTTATGCAAAGAACTTCTTCCAAACCCCATGTATTCCCTTATTCCAAGGAAATTCTCCATTACTTAAAGGGTAAATATAAAATCCATGTCATCACCAATGGGTTTAATGAATCTCAGGCAAAAAAAATGAAATCTTCCGGACTGGATGGTTTTTTTGAACTCATTGTGACCTCCGAGACCACCGGTCATAAAAAGCCTGATCCCAGGATTTTCCAGTTTGCCTTGGATCAGTTGAAAACGGAGGCGGAGCACTGTCTAATGATCGGGGACAATCCCGACTCTGATATTTTGGGTGCTCAGCGTGCAAATATCGACCAGGTGTTTTTTAACCCCGAAGGAAAATCTATAGATCTCCAGCCTACCTATACCATAGCGCATTTGCGAGAGCTTGAGGACCTTCTCTAGCGTCATTTGTGCTCATTAATACTGCCTAAATGAGAGCTATGGCTTATCTTTGGACTGTTCAGAATTCATAAAACTCAAATATCATGTTAAAAGGATTTTTCAACGTACCGACTCCTGTCAATGAGCCGGTAAAATCATATGCTCCGGGAAGCCCCGAAAGAAAAGAATTACAGGCAATGTTGGCAGAGCTTCGATCCCAAGAAGTAGATGTGCCGATGTATATCGGTAGCGAGGAAGTTCGTACCGGCAAAAAACACCCTATGTCTCCTCCCCATGACCACCAGCATATCCTGGGATATTTTCACGAAGGGGATGCATCTCATGTGGAGCAGGCCATCAATGCCGCTTTGGGTGCCAAGGAAGCTTGGGAAAATCTTGCTTGGGAACAGCGAGCAGCCATTTTCCTAAAAGCAGCTGATCTTTTGGCAGGACCCTATCGTGCAAAAATCAATGCTGCGACCATGTTGGGACAATCCAAAAATGCTTTCCAGGCTGAAATCGACGCAGCTTGTGAGATCATCGATTTTCTTCGGTTCAATGTGAAATACATGACCGAAATCTATTCTCAGCAACCACCAGTATCGGGAAATGGCGTATGGAATCGTGTAGAGCAGCGACCTCTCGAAGGCTTCGTTTTTGCCTTGACTCCATTCAACTTTACCGCTATTGCCGGTAATCTTCCTACATCTGCTGCCATGATGGGCAATACCATAGTCTGGAAACCAGCCTACACGCAGATCTATTCTGCGAATGTGTTGATGGAGGTTTTCAAGGAAGCAGGGGTGCCAGACGGGGTAATCAATTTGATCTATGTGGATGGTCCTTTGGCAGGAGAGGTGATTTTCAAGCACCCTGATTTTGCCGGGATTCACTTTACTGGATCTACAGGTGTGTTCCAAACCATTTGGAGGACTATCGGGGAAAACATCAAACTTTATAAATCCTATCCAAGAATTGTCGGTGAGACTGGAGGAAAGGATTTTGTCTTGGCCCATAAATCTGCTGACCCAAAGGCAGTGGCAGTTGGCCTGGTACGAGGAGCATTTGAATACCAGGGTCAAAAGTGTTCTGCAGCATCCAGAGCCTATATCCCTTCCAATCTTTGGGAAGATGTCAAAAAGTACATGCTGGAAGATCTGGCGACCATGAAAATGGGAGGTACGGAAGACTTCACCAACTTCATCAATGCGGTGATCGATGAGAAAGCTTTTGATAAAATCTCCAACTACATCGCCAAGGCCAAAGAAGCTGAAGGAGTGGAAGTAATCGCTGGTGGAAACTACGATAAGTCCAAAGGCTACTTTATTGAGCCGACGGTATTAGTGACGCAAGATCCAATGTACACCACCATGTGTGAGGAGATTTTTGGTCCGGTGTTGACAATCTATGTGTACAATGCAGAGCACTTCGAAACTGTGCTGGAATTGGTAGATCAAACTTCGCCCTACGCATTGACCGGAGCGATTTTCTCACAGGACAGATATGCTGCTGAACTGGCAACAAGCAAATTGAGAAACGCAGCGGGCAACTTCTATATCAATGATAAGCCAACCGGTGCGGTTGTAGGACAGCAACCATTCGGTGGAGCAAGAGCTTCCGGAACAAACGACAAGGCGGGTTCCATGATCAACTTGTTGCGTTGGGTGTCTCCACGTACGATCAAGGAAACCTTTGTATCTCCAACAGATTACAGATATCCGTTTTTGGGAGAAGATTGAGAATTATCAAAACTCAATTACCAAGTCTAAATTTCCAAAGCCTCAGAGATTTCTGGGGCTTTTATTTTTCTTGAACTTCCAATTTATAGATAGTAAAATGATCCTCTTCAGAATCAGGGTCGGATTTGGAGCCCCATAAGTAGCCTTCTCTAACCATCAAACTTGAAATGTTTAGGAATTGAGGCTTGGGAAAGTCGTCTAGAAATTGAAGATTTTCGTCCAAAAGCTGTATTCTACTCGGATTTTCCTTTTCAAACTCTTGAATCATTTTCCACCTTTCTTGTGGGGAAGTTGCCGTTTCTAACTTCCTGATTTGTTGATTATTGAATCCCCGCTTATATCCAATCAATATATATTCATCTGTTTTTTTGATACTTTCTATTTTTCCCAAATTAGTCAAAGCTTCCATTAGGTCCATGCCTTCTTCTCCTTCTGGATGTCCTTTATAACTTTTGAAATCGCCCAAGTTTAAGGCGATTTTTTGTTCGAAAGAAAATGGGGCTTCGCCATCAAAAACAAAAAGGGCAGACTCCCCTTCGAAGGCAACAATCAATTTATTTTGAGAAAAAATAAAATGTGAGACCCAAGTAGAGTGTGGGAAAATCAACCCATTTTGAAAAATGCTTTCTTCTGGAAATGATAGAAAATTTGTGATTTCTGATTTCTCTAAATCCAAATACCCGATCAATTTCAGGTTTTTAAGATACTCTTTTTGATAGCGGTTGTAATTGCCATCATCTGATCGATTATTGTAGAAAATTTTATTGTCTCTTATGATAATCTCATTGGTTGGCGAAGGAAAACTAGAATAATAAGGTGGTACACCTGTGAAAATTGTTTCTACCTCAGATCCATCAAGTGAAATTTTTTTGACTTGAGGGTTGCCAAAAGATAGAATCAAGCTTCCATCTTTTACTAAATGTAGAGGTGCGATTCGTCTAAGATGCCCCACAATTGTATTTCCATTAGCTATAAAAGAGTGGATTATTTCTCCCTGAAAATTCGCTGTAAATATTTCTTCATCATATTCCCCACTTTCTATGAAAAGGATTTTTTGAGTATATGGTGAGATGTCTTGTAAAATAGGTCTCCCTAAATAGGGAATCTGAATGGAGTCGACTACAGTAAGTTGATAATGTTTTGATTGAATTTCAGGTTCTAATTTCTTGTTGTTTTTTTGCGAGTAAGAAAAAAATAGAATTCCAAAAAAAAGGAGAGCAAATGAAAATTGGTTCATAGTTAGTCTAGAAAAAAACCAAGCTTAAAATACCTGTTTTTATATTCCTAGGAAATGGAGTGAAACTCTGTTTAAGAGTATTTAACCTAAAAAAAACGGCTGAATTTCTCCAGCCGCTCTAATTTCAAATTTTGAATTTCGAATCTCAAATCATCAGGTATACATCGCCCCATTCACATGAAGCACCTGACCTGAGATATAGGAACTCATATCCGATCCCAGGAATACGCAGGCATCTGCTACTTCTTCAGGTTTCCCCCCGCGCTTCATCGGAATAGCATCTCTCCAGCCCTGTACGGTTTTTTCATCCAATACGTCGGTCATTTCAGTTTCGATAAATCCCGGTGCGATGGCATTGCAGCGGATATTTCTAGAACCTAGCTCCAAAGCCACAGACTTGGTAAATCCGATGATACCTGCTTTGGAAGCTGCATAGTTGGCCTGACCGGCGTTTCCCTTCGCTCCTACAACAGAAGTCATATTGATGATGGAACCTGACTTGGCTTTCATCATGGTTCGAGTGGCAGCCTTCACGGTATTGAAGCAAGATTTCAAGTTTACATTCATGATTTCATCCCAGGACTCCTCAGTCATCCGCATCAACAAATTGTCTCGGGTGATTCCGGCATTGTTGATCAAAATATCCAAAGCCCCAAAATCAGCAACTACACTGTTGACCAATTCTTCCGCAGCTTGAAAGTCGGAAGCATCCGAGCGGTAGCCCTTGGCTTTGATGCCAAAAGCTGCCAGTTCTGCTTCCAGAGCTTGGCCTTTTTCCACAGAAGATAAATATGTAAATGCTACATTAGCTCCTTCCTGAGCATATTTGATAGCGATGGCTCTACCGATCCCTTTTGAGGCACCGGTAATCAAAGCGGTCTTTCCTGAAAGTAAACCCATGAAATTTTAAAATTTTGTTTTGCCAAAATTAGGAAAAAAGCCAAAAGAAACGTTTTCGTAGAAAAACCCATTTCCTTTTAGCCTGATTTTCAAGAAATAAAACTGCAATCTTCCGAAAATCAAAAATATTTTAAAGGAGATTTTGGTTATGGCGGTAGTTCGTTTGGGAAAATTGCTAACTCCTTGTTTTGAGGCTGTTTTTTGTCCCGATAAGTGCTTTTAACCAAATTTTTTTCTGAAGCCAAAAGGCCTATTTTTGCGTAATTTCAAATCGTTTTAAACCAAGATAAACATATGTCTTCTACCAAATTTGATTTAATCGTATTGGGAAGTGGTCCAGGGGGGTATGTTGCTGCCATCCGTGCATCACAATTAGGCTTGAAAACTGCCATTGTTGAAGCAGCGGAATTGGGTGGTATCTGTCTCAACTGGGGTTGTATCCCAACTAAAGCACTTCTTAAAAGTGCTCAGGTTTTTGAATATATCAATCATTCCGCAGACTATGGGATCACTGTGAAAGATGCCAAAGCTGATTTTGATGGAATGGTTAAAAGAAGTCGGGGAGTCGCTGATGGCATGTCCAAAGGTGTAAACTTCTTGATGAAGAAAAACAAAATCGAAATCATCGCAGGTTGGGGTAAAATACAACCAGGCAAAAAAGTCGAGGTAGCTGATAAAGACGGAAAGAAGACGGTTTATTCCGCAGACAATATCATCATTGCGACCGGCGCGAGATCAAGAGAATTGCCTTCTATGAAAATGGACGGTAAAAAGATCATTGGCTACCGTGAAGCGATGACTTTGGCGAAGCAGCCGAAGAAAATGGTGGTTGTAGGTTCTGGAGCGATCGGAGTAGAATTTGCCTATTTCTACAATTCCATCGGTACGGAAGTGACCATTGTTGAATTTATGGATCGAATTGTTCCAGTGGAAGATGCCGAGGTTTCTAAAACATTGGAAAAAATCTACAAAAAAGCTGGGATGACCATCATGACCTCTTCTGAGGTGACAGGAGTAGATACCAAAGGAACCGGTTGCAAAGTGACCGTGAAAACTGCCAAAGGAGAAGAAATACTGGAATGTGATGTGGTGCTTTCAGCAGCAGGTGTAGTATCCAACTTGGAGAATATCGGCTTGGAAGATGTAGGGATTTTGGTTGAGAAAGGAAAGATCAAAGTAGATGAGTACTACAAAACCAATATGCCGGGTTACTATGCAATTGGAGATGTAATTCCTGGTCCAGCTTTGGCTCACGTGGCATCTGCTGAAGGAATTATTTGTGTAGAAAAGATTGCAGGTCACAGTCCAGATCCTTTGGATTATGGAAATATCCCTGGATGTACTTATTGTTCTCCGGAAATTGCTTCTGTAGGAATGACTGAGGCAAAAGCAAAAGAAGCTGGATATGAGTTGAGAATCGGTAAGTTCCCATTCTCTGCATCTGGTAAAGCCTCTGCTGCTGGCGCAAAAGACGGTTTTGTGAAATTGGTGTTTGATAAGAAATACGGAGAGTTGCTTGGTGCTCACATGATCGGAGCCAATGTAACTGAAATGATCGCTGAGATCGTTGCCGTTCGTAAATTGGAAACTACTGGTCATGAATTGATCAAAACTGTTCATCCTCACCCAACCATGTCAGAAGCAGTAATGGAAGCTGCAGCTGCGGCTTACGATGAGGTGATTCACTTGTAATTGATCTTTTTTTCCATCTGGGGTTTTGTCCTCACAGCCCAATAAAAATTAATTGTCGTTGGCACAATCCCTACTGATTGAATCTTCATGAAGCATATTTGCCTAGTCAGAAATGCTGAAGATATTCGAAAATGGTCCGTGGTGACACGAACCTTGGCGAGATTCATTTTAAAAGCCCGTTTTAAAAAGCGGGCTTTTTTCATGATTTGGCTTTTGAGTATTTAACTGAGGGGAAGATAACGAGCTTGGCAGATTGAATTTGCATGTAACGTTGACTCTAGAAAATGAAGAGATTTTTTCTTAAAAGATTAGGGGATTTTATTTGGTGATTTAGTTTTTTTTTTAAATTGGACTAGGTAGCTGTATGTGTTAAAATGGGAATATTATTTTTTAGATATTTCTACTTTGGGTGCCAATCGGATTAGCGGATCACCAATTAGATCGTGATTGGATTTTTGTGTTACTATTGGACTGGGTGAATACCGGTATTGTTTGTCTTACTTATAAAACTGATTTTATTTATGAAAGCTGTAAAAGACTGGCGTCTATTGCCTCTGTTCTTGATTCTGTTATTTGGTTGTTCGAAGGATGAAAAGCCGAAATGCACTATCGATCAAGTAAACGGAAATCCCGAAAGTGTCATTGGAACTTGGCAATTGTCAAAACTTATTGAGTTTAACTTTTCTAACGGGAAGAAGAATCCTATTGATTTTTCCTGCAGTTCAATTACAATTACCTTTTTTCAAGATGGAGAATATCTATTGGAAGGAGGAGGAAATGGTTTTAGTTGGATTCCTGAGGATACAAAATATAACTTTGAATATGGTGAAGTTACCGGGGTGTTTGGGAACTCAACTCTTAAGATAGGAGATAAAATTTTGCCTTGTTTTATTGACAAAAATGTAATGATTTGGGATGAGTCTTGGTTGGATGGCGACTCCTATGAATTTTATAGAGTTGAGGGATATACTGATGAACGGGTTGAATAGTTAAATTTGAGATTATAGTATTTTTGATGGACTCAATCTATTTTATATTTCGAGCTTGTTTAATGTTTTTGAATTTTATTTATAAGTTTTATTTTGAATGATTGGTTATGAAATATCTTATTGCGTTATTGTTTTTAGTGTTTTCATTCGATGTTTTTTCGCAAAAAAAATATTATTTATCAGAAGATACAAAATTCTGATATATCGGAGAAATTGTTTCAGAAAGTAGATAATCTGTTTTTGATATCTAAAAGTAGAGCAGAAATCGAAAGTCAATTTTTTAATGCTGATGAAGTTTTACAGATGGAGTACAATAGTTTGAAATTTAATGAGTTGGGTGAAACTATTTTGATTGATTTACCTTTTGAAACTTATCAAATTGAGGTTTTGCTTGAACAGGTTCCTTCTTCGTTTTATTCTTATGACTTAGTGACTAGCGATGGTAAATCTACATCGACAAATGTAGGTTTTAAACACTATCGTGGGGTTGTGAAAGGAGATTTGAGAAGTATCGTTGCATTTAGCTTTTCTGAAAATGAAGTTGTTGGAATGATAGCAAACGATAAAGGAAATTTTAACTTGGTTCCCACAAATATTGGAAATTACCTGTTATTTAACGATCAAAATTTAAAGAAAATTGAGGGGCAAAATGATATTTGTGAAGGGAGTGACGATGTTGGCATGATTAATTATCCATCAAATATGTTGTCTGCTGAGAGTAAACTTTCCATTAATTCATCACTAAAATGTGTTGAGTTGTACTTCGAGACAGAATATGATATTTTTCAGAACAAAGGGAGTGTTTCAGCAGTAGAGTTTTATGTCTCATCTTTGTTTAACCAAGTAGCTATTTTATATGAGAATGAAAATATAGGTGTTGAGATTTCGCAAATTTTTGTTTGGACAAGTGCCGATCCTTATACGGCTACCGATAGACCAAGTTTGTTGACTAGTTTTCAAAATACCAGGACTAGTTTTAATGGCCATTTGGGTCAGTTACTTACTTTTCGAATTGGTGGAGGTAGAGCGGCTGATGGATTTAATGGTCTTTGTAATAGTAATGTGGCAAATAGGCTTTCTATTGCAGGGATTAATTCTAGTTTTAGTACCTTTCCAACTTATAGTAATTCTGTTATGGTAATTACGCATGAATTTGGACACCTTTTAGGATCAAGACATACTCATGCATGTGTATGGAATGGAAATAATACTGCTATTGATGGTTGTGGTGCAATTGAAGGAAGTTGTAGCGACCCGGGAAACCCAAGTGGGGGAGGTACAATTATGAGTTATTGTCATGTTATATCTGGTGTAGGTGTCAATTTTAATAATGGATTTGGACTTCAGCCTGGGAATGTAATTAGAAATTCAGTAGCTAATGCCAATTGTGTCTGCAATTGTGTTGATCCAAGTATTAGTGGTTCAAATTTTTTGTGTTCTACTGGGAATTTTACTTTGACAAGTCCACCTCCTGGCACTTCAATTAGTTGGTCGGTTTCTCCGGTTGGTCTTTTTTCTGGAAGTACTTCAGGAAGTGGATCTATAGCAACCCTTACTCCTTATCATCCTAATACTCGCGGTGGAGCAACACTAACCTTTAATGTGACTTCGGCTTGTAAAACAACTCAAGTAACTAAAAATATTTGGGTACAAGCTCCACTTTCTCCAGGCCCAATTATCGGCAATTCCTCTCCAGGGCCAGGAAGTATCTCTCCATATATGGTTGCTAGTTTGCCAAGTGGAGCTACATCGATGTCTTGGAGTTTGCCCTATTGTGTAGGTTGTTCTCAGCCATGGTCTTTCTATTCAGGCCAGACTTCTACCCAAATGACCGCAAATGTTGGTGATGCTGCGGGATATGTTCAGGCGATGGGTGTCAATCCATGTGGCACTGGCGGGGCATCGTTATTATATGTGACACCATCAGGCCCTTGTGATCCTTGTGCAAGAACATTTCCAAATCCAATTTCTAATGAAATGACATTGGAATGGTTTGATACTGACGGTATATTGATTGAAAATGAAGTTCCAGAATATAAAATTACCTTGTATAATGCTGGTGGTGGCATCATTATGACAAAGACTTCAAAATCTCCCAATCTAAATTTTGATTTGGCCCAACTCAAAAACGGATTTTATTTTCTTCATATAGAAAACAAGGATGGATTAATCAGGAAGCAAATTAGAGTGGAGAGGTAAGCTGTTTTTCAGGGAAATGTATTTTACAATCTGCTCCGAATTTCAATTGTCATATAAAAGCCCGTTTTAAAAAGCGGGCTTTTTTCATGATTTTTCTGAACTTAGAAGAGTTCAAACCAATGCTACTGAATGGAACTCCAACTCTCAACACCTGCCTTGCTTTTTTCAGCCATCACCTTACTGATGTTGGCATTTACCAATAGATTTTTGGCGATTGCCAACCTGATCCGGGGCTTGCATAAAAATTTCCTTAAGGATCCGAATTCAGAAATCATAGTCAAACAAATCGAGAATCTCCGTCTTCGGTTGAAGCTTATCAAAACAATGCAGCTTTTCGGAGTTTTTAGCTTTTTAATGTGCGTAGTTTGTATGTACTTGCTCTTTCAGGGGTTTACCGCTGCTGCAAATTGGGTGTTTGTGGCAAGTATGCTTTCCTTGCTAGTCTCATTGGTAATTTCTCTTTTCGAAATACAGTTTTCCACCAAGGCACTCAATCTGGAATTGTCGGGAATGGAGGATATATTCAAAAAGAGAAAAAAGAACTGAGGTGATAACAGAAAGAAAGACTAATAAAAATTACCATGCTTATTGACCTAAGAAGCGACACAGTTACCCGGCCTACCCCGGGAATGAAAGATGCCATGTTTACTGCTCCTGTTGGGGATGATGTGTTTGGGGAGGATCCTACCGTAAACGCGCTCGAACAAAAAATCGCTGACCTATTCGGAATGGAGGCGGGATTGTTTTGTCCAAGTGGAACCATGACCAACCAAATTGCGATTCGGCTGCACACCGGGCCGCAACGGGAAGTGATTTGCCATCAACATTCCCACATTTATTTATATGAGGGTGGAGGGATCATGGCTAATTCCCTGGCTTCTGTGAAACTGCTTTCTGGGGATTTTGGGAAAATCACCGTAGATCAGGTCGCTGAAAATATCAACCCCGATGATGTTCATGCACCTGAAACCACATTGGTTTCTTTGGAAAACACCATGAACAAGGGAGGGGGGAGTATTTACACCCTCGATGAGATCAAACCTATTCGCCAATTGTGTCAGGAAAAAGGACTGAAGTTGCATCTGGATGGAGCGCGTTTATTCAATGCCTTGGTTGAAACAGGTGAAAGCCCTGCTGATTGGGGAGCTCAATTTGACACCATTTCCATATGCTTGAGTAAGGGGCTTGGCTGTCCTGTGGGTTCTGTTTTACTTGGGTCCAAAGTTGATATCAAACGTGCGCGCAAGGTTCGCAAGGTATTCGGTGGAGGAATGCGGCAAGCCGGTTTCTTGGCCGCCGCAGGAATTTATGCTTTGGATAACCATGTGGAAAGACTTAAAGAAGATCACATTCGAGCTAGGGCTTTGGGTGATTTGCTGTCAAAACTTCCTGTGGTTTCCGAAATTTTTCCGGTGGCAACAAATATTGTGATTGCCCGATTGGAAGGAATAAAGCCAGAGGAGTTTATGGGTAAATTGCTGGATAAAAACATCAAGTCTGTCAAATTCGGAAAAGACTTGGTTCGCTTTGTGACCCATTTGGATTTTGGAGATGAGGAGTTGGAAGAGTTTGGAAGAAGAATCTCCGTCATCTAAAGACAATTTATGACAATATACAAAGGCCCTACCAGGCCTTTTTCTTTTCTGTTGTATCTTGTTTACTCAATCAGCCCTGTATCATGAATCCCACTCCATTAGCTGAACGAATGCGTCCAACCCGATTGGAAGATCTGATCGGTCAGGAGCATTTATCCTCTCCCAATTCATTTTTGTATAAGGCGATCAAATCCGGCAATGTTCCCTCCCTGATCCTATGGGGACCTCCCGGAGTGGGTAAGACCACCATCGCCAACATCATTGCCAATGAGATCAAGGCCCCTTTCTATACCTTAAGTGCCATCAGTTCCGGAGTGAAGGATATCCGGGAAGTAATCGAAAAGGCAAAGTTCCAAATGGGAGTGGTGTTGTTTATAGATGAGATTCACCGCTTTAATAAATCCCAACAAGATGCGCTTTTGGGAGCGGTGGAAAAGGGAATAATTCGCTTGATCGGTGCCACGACAGAGAATCCTTCTTTTGAGGTGAACGCGGCCTTGCTTTCCCGTTGTCAGGTTTTCACTTTGAATTCACTAGGGAAACCTGAGTTGGAGGCCATGGTGAACCAAGCCTTGGAGAAAGATGTGGATTTGAAAAAAATCAAAGTTGAGATCAAGGAAATTGATGCATTGTTGAGGATTTCAGGTGGAGATGGGAGAAAGCTTCTAAATCTCCTAGAAATCGTAATCGATGGCATCAATGAAAATCCCTGCGTGATCACCGATGAGAAAGTAATGCAGATTGCCCAGCAGAAAGTTGCACTCTATGACAAGTCTGGTGAGCAACACTACGATATAATTTCTGCTTTTATCAAATCCATCCGCGGATCTGATCCCAATGCTGCAGTTTATTGGCTGGCAAGAATGATCGAAGGAGGAGAGGATGTGAAGTTCATTGCTCGGAGACTGGTGATTTTGGCTTCTGAAGATATTGGTAATGCCAATCCGAATGCGCTTTTATTGGCAACTAATTGTTTTGAGGCGGTAAAAATCATTGGTTATCCCGAGGCGAGGATCATATTGTCCCAGTGCGTCACGTATTTGGCAAGTTCTCCAAAAAGCAACGCGGCGTATATGGCAATCAACCAGGCTCAGTCCATGGTCAAGCAGACAGGAGATCTCTCTGTTCCACTTCATCTGAGAAACGCACCTACCAAGCTGATGAAGGACTTGAATTATGGCAAGGCTTATAAATATTCCCATGACTTTCCTGGAAACTTTGTGCGACAGGAATTTTTGCCGGATGAGATCAAAAACACAAAGTTTTACGATCCGGGAGAAAATGCCCGGGAGGCTGAATTGAGAAGGTATTTGAAAAGTAAGTGGGGGGATAAGTATGAGTATTGACTTTGCAGAGCTTTATCCTAAATCAAAAAATCCTGCCGTGATTTTTTATTCGGCTCTTTTAGATTAATTAAGATCTCAAATGGCATTTTCATCTCGAAAATGCTGATTTTTGGCTGTATTGTTCGATTTTGAACAAAAAACCAAATACTAGGCTTTTGAGTATTAAAGTATAAAAGAAATTAAATTCTAAATTTTTGACATGAGAAAACTAATTGCTTTAGGCCTTCTTGTCGGGGTATTGAATACCCCTGTGTTGGCTCAGAAAAACATTGAATTCAAGGAATTCACTCTGGACAATGGTCTGCATGTAATCATGCATCAGGACAATAGCACTCCCATTGTGGTAACTTCAGTCCTCTACCATGTAGGGTCAAAAAATGAAAACCCGGAACGTACTGGATTTGCTCATTTTTTTGAGCACCTGATGTTTGAAGGTTCTGAGAATATTGAGCGTGGACAATATATGAACATCATCCAAAGTCGCGGAGGAACTCTCAATGCCTACACTTCCAATGATATCACCTACTATTACGAGCTGCTTCCATCCAATGAACTGGAGCTGGCGCTATACATGGAAAGTGAGCGAATGCTTCATTCCAAAGTTGATATTACCGGAGTGGAAACGCAGCGTGAAGTGGTAAAAGAGGAAAGAAGGCAGCGCTATGAAAATCAGCCTTACGGGACGATTTTGCCAGAAACATTGGTGAGGGCTTATTCTGAGCATCCTTATCGTTGGGCACCTATCGGCTCCATGGATCACCTGAATGCCGCAACAATTGAGGAGTTTCAACAATTCTACAAGGACTTTTATGTTCCTAATAATGCTACCCTAACTATTGCCGGAGATATTGACTATGCCACTACCGAGAGTTTGGTGAGAAAATATTTCACGGAAATTCCGAAAGGAAGTAAAGAGATATACAGACCGAATGTAATAGAACCTAAGAAGGTGGCGGAGATCCGGGACGTCATTTATGACAATATTCAGATTCCTGCGGTGATCCAAGCTTATAACCTTCCACCTAGAAATCATCCCGACAGCTATGCTCTATCCATGCTGTCAACCTACCTAACCGGCGGAAATTCCTCTTTGATGACCAAAGAGTTGGTGGATAAGCAGCAAAAGGCCTTGGTTATAGCTGCGATCCCTTTGGAATTGGAAGATGGCGGAATTTTCATCATGTATGGGATTACGAATATGGGTGTGGAGCCGAAGGATCTGGAAACGGAAGTGGATAAATTGATTAAACAGGTTCAGGATCAGGGAATCTCCGACGAGGAGTTTGCAAAGCTGAAGAATCAAATGGAGAATGCTATTGTCAGTGGAAACTCAACCATTGCGGGCATAGCGGAAAACTTGGCAGAAGCCAAAGTGATCTATGGTGATACCCAGTATATTAACCAGGTAATGGACTATTATTCAAAAGTCACCAAAGAAGATATTCAGCGGGTGGCGAAGGAATATCTGGACCTGAATGGTCGGGTGGTGTTGTATTATTTGCCAAAATCAGCTCAATCAGCGACTGAATAATTGTTTTACCTAAAGGATTTAATGACATGAAAAAATTAGCAATATCATTTGTTTTGACGCTTTTAGTGACAGTTGGACTTTTTGCCCAAGTGGACAGAAGCAAGCTGCCTGCATCCGGGCCTGCCCCGGAGATTAAAATCAAAGAAGCTGAGACCTTTACCTTGGCAAATGGGCTCAAGGTTTTTGTGGTCAATAATACCAAGCTACCCCGCGTGGCTTTCACTTTGGTATTGGAGCGTGACCCAATTTTAGAGGGCGATAAAGCTGGTATGACTGGCTTTGTTGGAGAAATGATGATGGGTGGGACAGCCAATCGTACCAAAGATCAGTTGGATCAAGAGATTGACTTCATCGGAGCCAGCTTGAGCGCTTCCTCTACTTCTCTTTTTGCATCTTCTTTAAAAAAGCATCAGGATAAAGTTTTGGAGTTGATGGCTGATGTCCTGTATAACCCAACTTTTCCTCAGGAAGAATTGGACAAGTTAAAAAAGCAATCCTTGACAGGTTTGGCTCAAAGTAAAGACAATCCTCAGGCGATTTCATCCAGGCTTGCTGCTGCAGTTTTGTATGGAAAAAATCATCCTTATGGCGAAATAGAAACTGAAGCAAGCATCAACAACATCACGGTTGAGGACATCAAAAAATACTACCAGACTTATTTCAAACCGAATATTGCCTATTTGGCGATTGTAGGAGATATGTCAAAAGCTGAGGCTGAAAAAGTGGTTAACGAGTATTTTGGCAAATGGCAAGGTGCTGAGGTTCCTAAGTTTACCTACCCTGTTCCAGAGAGAGCTTCAAAAAGAGCAGTTGCCTTGGTGGATAGAAGTTCCTCGGTTCAGTCTGTGATCAATGTGACTCAACCTGTACAAATGAAAATTGGCGATCCAGATTACATTTCCAGCCGATTGCTCAATCAGATTTTGGGTGGAGGGTCAGCATCCCGATTGTTTATGAATTTGAGGGAAGATAAAGGATATACTTATGGAGCCTACTCGTCTATCGGTTCTGATAAGTTGGTGGCTGCAATTTCTGCTACAGCTTCCGTTAGGACCGAAGTGACGGATTCTGCTGTTTACGAATTCATCTATGAAATCAATAATTTGGTTGAAAATGGAGTCACTCAGGAGGAATTGGACAAGGCAAAGGCTGAACTTTCCGGAAGTTTTGGAAGGTCCCTCGAGCAACCGAGTACTGTTGCCAGTTTTGCCCTAAATATCGATCGCTATAATCTTCCCAAGGATTATTATGCTACCTATCTTCAGAAACTGAACTCCTACACCGTGGAGGATATCAATGCCACAGCAAAGCGATTGATCGAGCCGGATAAATTTATCATCACGACTGTAGGTAATGGAGCTGAAATCAAGGAGAAACTAGAACAGTTCGGGGAAGTGACGATGTATGACAATATGGGATTTCCGGCGAAGGAAATTACCATGGAAGATGAAAGCATGACGGCTGAGAAGGTAGTGGAAAACTATATCAAAGCAATAGGTGGAGAAGAAAATGCCAGAGCTATTCAGGCTGTCAAAATGAAATTGGAAGCCGAAATTGGCGGTCAGAAATTGGGTATTAGTATGACTTATAATGATCCGGAAATGCGGTATTCGCAATCGACCAGCGTTTCAGGTATGGTTATGCAAACAGCTGTTTTGAAAGATGGGAAAGGTACTGCAAGTGCTCAGGGACAAACTATTGAAATGACTTCTGAGCAAGTTGATGGACAGTTGTTCTCTTCTTTCTTCATTCCCGAACTTTATGTTTTTGAAAAGGGCTACACTGCCAAGCTGGACGGCGTTCAGGATGTGGATGGTACCGTTGCCTATAAAGTAATGTTCAGTAGTCCGCAGGGAGCTACCTCTGTTAATTATTATGCAGTGGATTCAGGCTTAAAGGTGAAAAATGAAAATGCCGTAGCAGGAGATACTTATTTCTTGGATTATCAGAGGAAAAATGGGGTGTTGATTCCTATGTCACAGACTATCAAATTGGCGATGGTTCCAATGCCTTTAGAGGCAAAAGTCATATCACTTGAGATTAATCCTCCATTGACTGAGGGGGATTTTCAATAAAGATTAAAAAGCGGGAGTTAATTCCCGCTTTTTTTATTTCATCCACTTTTCTCTTTGGACTGTGGTCTTTCTAGTTTTTAAATGAAAGTGCGGAAAATAGTTTGAGTCTTGTACAGGAAAGCTAAAACTATACTGGGAGCCATTGATACGTTGAATTTCCAGTTGAACATTTTCATTGGAGGTTACAGATTGGATTTCATCCCCTACCATTACTTTAGAGTAGGCCGGACTGTCTGGATGGATTTTTCGAACCTTGTTTTTCTCTACTAAAATCCCGGCTTCCTTGATAAGAGGATTGTTGCTTGGGTGTTTTTCCAGAGAAATTCCAAGGAGGTGAAGATGTTCTTCCAAAAACTCCAGAATATTTTCTTTTCCGGAAATAAAGCGGGTGTAAAATGAGTCAAGTTCCTCGGAATCTCCTTTTTGCCGCAGCAGTTTCCAAAAGCTTAGATTTGAATAACCTTTTCCAGGTAAGCCGAAGCGGGTCCAGGCCATTTTCATGACTTCAGGTAGGGAGGAGCCATTTTTCAACAGCAATAAATCCAAGGCTAAGGCGATCAAAGATCCATTTGCATAAATATTAACCTTTCGGTCTGGTATCCCTACTTGATATCCGTCAAGCCACAAGTCAAAACTCGAGTCTAGGATACTTTGGTTTTTCCACCCGAAGTTTTCAGAAACTTTGTTAATGGTTTTTTCAAGTTCCTTTAGATAGTCTTTGAGGTCAAAAAAACCTGACTTCAGCAGATAGAGGTCACCCATATAAGTGGTGATCCCTTCGAGAACCCAGCCAGACTCGGTATAATTTTCCCTTGAGAAATCGTAAGGCAGCAATTCTTTGGGCCGGATGCGGCAGACATTCCAGGCATGGTAAAGTTCATGTGAACTTACTCCCATTAGCTCAGCCATTTGTTTTTCTTCTTTGAGACTTTCCGCCGGACCAAAGGTGATCACGGTTCCCTTTTTATGTTCGACTCCATGGTAATGAGGATAGGGAAGGAGCTGAAAGATAAAATGATATTCTTTCTCCGGGAATTCACCAAAGTCCCGTATCTGGATTTCTGATACAGTTTTCAGTCTTTCCAGAAATAGGTTTTTATCAAAGGTAATTTGCCCGTGAATCCAGCAATGGAATTGAATTTCCCCAACCTTGTATTTCCAATGGGTCAGTTTTTTTGCTGCTAGGACAGTGGAATCTGCCAGTTCCTGGAAGTTTTTTGCCTCAAAGTTATTTTTACCGGTTTTGGGGAGCGTACAGACTAAATCAGAGTATCCGCGAAGACTCAAATTCAAACCATAGGAGTATGGTTGGGTTCCGGAAATTTCTAAGCAGCAATTTACCAGGTTAAGATAAACTTGCTGTTCATCCACCCAAGAGGACCCTGCATCCATTTTCCCCGCATAAAATTCGTAAGCAACTTCATAAGTCCCTTCAGTTTTGGCTTCGAATGCCCAGCAATCTTTACTGATTTTCCGGTGGGCCTGTTCTTTTCCTTTTTGGTCTAGGACAGTGAGATTCCGAATAAATTGAGCGAAATTTGCCAACTGATACCTTCCTGCTCTCCAGGCAGGCAGCTGCATTTTGATTTTCGAAGGAAAGGTGACGGGTATTTTTACCCGGATTTCAATAATCTGGGAAGCTGGATTGGCACATTCTATTGTAAAGTTGATCATTTTAATGGGTTGACTTTCAACAAATGTAAATGCCTTGTTTGTATTTCAAAAAAGGCTGCATATCTTTGCAGTCCTTTTTGGAGGGTAAGTCCAAAGGAGCAATTTAAGAAAGCAATCAGATAAAGATATTCGATCATGAAAAGAACATTTCAGCCTTCTCGCAGAAAAAGAAAAAACAAGCATGGCTTTAGAGAAAGAATGTCCTCTGCTAATGGTAGAAGAGTACTAAAGGCCAGAAGAGCAAAAGGAAGAAAAAAATTAACTGTTTCCTCCGAAAAGACCCTGAAGAAGTAATTCTTTGAGGTAGTTTTCGTATGTTCACATGCGATTCGACTCCTTGTGATGAATTACAGACTTCCAAAAAGTGAGCGTCTTCACTCCGAAAAATTAATCAAGGAACTTTTTAACGAAGGTTCCTCTTTTTTTTTATACCCCTTCAAAATCCAGTACCTGATTCAAAATCCTGCTGGGGAAGAAACTCTTCAGGTCCTTTTTTCTGTTTCCAAGAAGAAAAATAAAAAGGCTGTTGTCCGGAATCTGATTAAGAGGCGGATGAGGGAGGCCTATAGGCTTAACAAACATTTACTTTCCGGACTTGACCAAGGGGTTTTAATTGGTTTGATTTACGTGGCTTCAGGTCCTCTGTCTTATCAGGAGATCGAGGCGAAGATCAAACAATCCCTTAGCAAGATTCAGGAGTTGATCCCGGGAAAAATAGAAGAATGATGAAAAGAAATTTCAATAAGTCCCTTTTGCTGGTTTTAGCTGGGACCTTCCTGCTTACTGGCTTTTTTGCATTTACAATCAAGAATGACAGGCTTTTTGCGCTAGCAAAGAATATCGACATTTTTGCTACCCTGGTCAGAGAGCTTGACTCCTATTATGTGGATGAAATTGATCCGGATGAACTGGTGGCAGTAGGAATTAATGCGATGTTGGAGGAACTGGACCCCTACACTGAATATATTCCGGAAGAGGAGACGGATGATTTCAGGATGTTGACGACCGGTGAATATGCTGGAATCGGAGCCTTGATTGGCAACCGTGAAGTGGGCAACATCATCATTATGCCTTACACTGGATTCCCGGCACAAAATGCAGGGTTGAAAATTGCCGATCAGATTTTGATGGTAGATACCGTGGATGTAGTGAAGAAATCCACTTCAGAGGTTTCAGAGTTGTTGAAAGGCCCAGCCAATACTCAGGTGAATGTGAAGGTCAAGCGAGATCAGGATACCTTGGTTTTTAACTTGGTCAGAAAGAAAATTTCCCTCAAAAATGTCCCTTTCTATGGAAAGGTGGATGAGCAGACCGGTTACATCAAACTTGGGGATTTCACTACAAATGCCTCCAATGAAGTCAGGTCGGCTTTGGTTGATTTGAAGAATCAGGGAGTAAGTCGTTTAGTTTTGGATCTCAGAGATAACCCAGGAGGTTTGTTGAATGAAGCGGTCGAAATTGTCAATCTCTTTATTCCTAAGGGAAGAGAGGTAGTGAAGACCATCGGGAAGCTTGAAAGTGTGAATTACACCTATAAAACCACCAAAACCCCGATCGCAAAGGATTTGCCATTGGTTGTCCTGATCAATGAAAGAAGTGCTTCGGCTGCTGAAATTGTTGCCGGTGCCTTGCAGGATTATGACCGCGCGGTGTTGATTGGAAGAAGGTCTTTTGGTAAAGGCTTGGTGCAGACCACTGTTCCTTTGACGTACAACTCACAAATGAAAGTAACTACTGCGAAGTATTACATTCCAAGTGGACGTTGTATTCAGGCAATTGATTATACCCAAAGCAGAGAAAATGGAGAGATAACAGTTGTGCCGGATTCTCTCAGAAAGGAGTTTACAACCAAAAATGGAAGAACTGTACTTGACGGTGCGGGGATTGAGCCGGATCAAACGGTAAGCTCTGTGTCCTATGCTCCGATTTCATACAGCTTGGTGGCTAGAAATCATGTCTTTGATTTTGCTACAGAATATTTCTATAAGCATAAGTCTATAGTTTCTCCTTCAGAGTTTGAGATTTCCGATCAGGATTATTCAGAATTCGTGACCTGGTTGGAGGGTAAGGAATACGATTACGTGACCTATCTGGAAAAATCTGTGGAGGACATGAAGAAGAATGCTGAGAAGGCTCCTTATTACGAGGAGATCAAAGGGCAGATTGAAGAAATTGAAAAAAGAGTCATGCATAGTAAGGAGCAAGACTTGGTGACTCATAAAGAAGAGATCAAGAAAATCATTTCAGAAGAAATTGTGTCAAGATATTATTTCCAAGAGGGAATGATTGAGGCTGGCCTGAAAGAGGATAAGGCTGTGCAGGAAGCTATTTCCTACCTGAGTCAGCCGGCTAAATTGCAAGAGGTTTTAACAGCGTCAGTAAAATAAGTCATGGTTTACATTTTGTCGATTGAAACTTCAACTGACAAATGTTCGGTTGCTGTGCATGAAAATTCTCAGCTGAAGTCTATTCGGGAGATTGATGAAAAGGGTGCGCATTCTGAAAAATTGCTTGCTCTCATTGAAGGTGTCTTGAATGATGCGGGGATTTCTTCTTCAGGTTTAAATGCAGTGGCAGTTTCAAAGGGGCCGGGATCTTATACTGGTTTGAGAATTGGGGTTTCTACTGCAAAAGGGTTGGCATTTGCATTGGGTATTCCACTTATTGGTGTAGATACTCTTCAGGCTTTGGCTTTGATGGGGCTGAAAAATGTGAGTGGAGGTGAGTTGGTCGCGATGCTTGATGCCAGAAGGATGGAGGTTTACAGCGAGGTATTCGATGGAGATTTGAAGCTTCTTCGGGGATTGGAGTCTGAGATAATTGATGCAGATTCCTTTTCAGAGTATTTGGAAAAAGGTCCTGTGTTTTTTGTCGGGGATGCAAATTCAAAAGTGAAAGAAGTCATAAAACATGAAAATGCATATTTTCCCCATATTGAGCTTTCTGCCGAATCGGTTGGTCAACTGGCGTATGAAAAATACCAAAAATCCGAATTTGAGGATTTGGCTTATTTCGTCCCAAATTATTTAAAGGAGTTCAAAGCGCTTCAGTCAAAGAAAAACCCATTATTGCCATGAGTGAAATTGTCAATAGAGTAGCACAAAGTTCGATTGTGTCCTTGGACCTCGAAAAAATCTACCCTCAGGAGGAGCGAGTGGTTTTTGATCTTGAGCCTTTTTTGTTTCAAGGTTTGGTTTTAAAGGAGAAAGACTTTAGGGCAGAACTGAAATCCTTGAACTGGGATGCTTATAAAGATAAGTGGGTAGCCATCAGTTGTTCGGCAGATGCAATTGTTCCCAATTGGGCTTATTTGCTAGTGGCTATTTATTTGGAGCCAGTGGCCAAGGGCTTTGTGATTGGAGGAAAAGAAGAGTTGGAAGCGTTAATCGCAGAAAAATGTATTGCTTCATTGGATCTTGAGGATTTTAGAGATAGGCCTGTTGTGATTAAAGGTTGCAGTGATTTTCCTGTTCCATTATTTGCCTATGGCAGATTGATCGCAAAGGTAATTGAGGTGGCAAAATCCTTAATGTATGGGGAGCCGTGCAGTACAGTTCCTCTTTATAAAAAACCAAAAGCCTGATTTTGAAGAGGCTGTGATTTTTTTGATAATTCTTGAGAATTTTTGTCTGAAAAACTCTTGCGTAAACCGCATATCTAGCCTATGTTTGCACTCCCAAATGAGAGAAAGTCTCATTAGCAATTGACAAAAAGAGAGGCGAAAAAAGATTTTGAAAAAAAATGTCTTTCCGGGTTTTGAATCAAAAATTAAATCCCGATATTTGCACTCGCTTTTGAGGAAAGCAATCCTCACAGACTCTTGAAAAGTCAAGAGAAAAGTTCTTTGAAGTGATGTAAGGCGAAAAAATAACCTGAGAGAGAAGGTGCCTTTAATTGGACGCGAGTCTGGTTAGGGGCGAAATAACGAACGATAATTTACAATGGAGAGTTTGATCCTGG
>NZ_JARHUI010000010.1 GCF_029222925.1 Algoriphagus sp. CAU 1675
CTTCTTAGGGGCATCGAGCCCCTTCGAAGTTTGCCCAAGAGAAGAACCTCTGGCTCATGTTTGCCCGATGGAATTTATAAATGAATGTTGAACCAAACGGTCAACGCTATTTAGGGAAGGTCATATTTCCTAATTCTTCATTCCTAATTCTCAATTCTCAAAACCTACCTAACAGAAGCCACGTCGGCTTACCGCCTCCTCGCAGTGGCGACAATCGATAGGTTACAACTCACAACCTACAACCTAGAACAGTTAGCAGTAGGCAGAACACCCAACTTAGCTCCTTATCAGTTAAACAGTTAACCGATTAAACAATTAAACAATAGTGTCCCATTGAGCAGTAAGCACTAATGATCAACCCACAACCTACAACCAAAAACAGTGGTCAGTGATTAGTAAACAGTAGGCAAAACGTCTACCCATAACTTACAACTCACAACCTAAAACCTTCACCAACTTTAAACTTCCAACTCTCAACTTATAACCTACAGCCTACAACCCACAACCCACAACCTTGGACCTATTTCCTAATCCTCAATTCCTAATTATTCATTCCTAATTCTCAATTCCTCATTCCTCATTCCTCATTCCTCATTCTCAATTCCCTTAACCCAAGCACCGAAATCCCAATTAATCCCAGGTTCAAGAAAAAGTGTTCCGCCCAACCCAGACTCTCGAGGATTCCTGCACAGTTACAGGGCACTCTCGGAAATGCCCCCACCCAGATCAGGCCTACATAGGTGGTAAATACCGTGAGCAGGAGTAGGCTCCCCAGATATCCCCACCATTTGGTGACTGAAAAGAAAAGGAGCAGGGTGAGCAGCAACTCTACTCCGGGAACTGCATAAGCCAAAATCTCGGCAAGCTCAGCAGGAAAGGTTTGATTGTGAAAAGCCTTGCGGCTGGATTCAAACCGAATGGCTTTGTCCAATCCGGTATAACAAAAAATCAAAATTAAAATGGATGAAATGATCTTACTGCTGCCCTTCATATCTGTCTTCACTTGGATTTAAGTCAAAGCTCCCAAATGAAAGGGCATAATTCCAAGGAAATAACACAGACAACTTGAAAACCGACACCAACGACTCAAAAACCGACATGAGTGTACTTTTTGCGGAAATCGGATAGGGCTCATCCTAACTCCAGTTTTTATAGGGTACCCTATATTTTAGGTAAATTATTTTCTTCCTAAAGTATTCTTGACTATATTCATAATCTTGCAAGAAGTTTAATGCATTTTCGGAAAATGCGGTTTAGGTGGGCAATCCACTTTTTTTTGATGGTTTTGCCTTTATGTTGTACTTATTTATCCAAAGCTGAAAAACAGAAGAATTATCTATGCTCAGGATATAATGATTTTTACGGGCCGAAGCAGATCCTATGCGTATAAGATTTTGAAACAAGTGAGGGTGAGTGCAGGAAAGGAAAAGCATAATCTGATTACCATTCAGGAATTCGCCGATTTTCATTGTATCCCTGTCAAAGAGCTGGAAGAGCTTATTTTCAGGAAGCCCTAATAAAAAAGGATCTGAATAATACAGATCCTAAGATTGGAGTTGCTCTCCTCCGGAATGACGATCCGGTTTTTGGCCTTTGTTCGGCATTGGATTTTGTCAACATGTGTTGTCTGGCTATCATCCTATCTTTTTCCCTTTCCAGGATGATGTTCAGACGGATTGAATTATACTCCTGTAATTGTGGTAAGGCATTCGCTTACAAAGCTGGTAGTAAATGCCTTTTCATTTGCCTTTCTGGTCTTTAGGAACCTTTTGATCCTGGGTTCGAGAAGTCCGGTTTGGTTCAGTTTCCGGTTTTTTATGTGTTTCATGACATTTTAGGTTTTGTGATAATGAAAGCTATCCTGCAACGGTTTTTTAATCAAACAACTGTCATCAACGGCAGCAAAACCGCTGTAGACAATGCTTTTTCCACCATAATTAAAAGCCCTGCATTATTCTTATGGTCCATTTGGTCGATTTATTTGTTGATGGACATCGGGGCAAGAATTGTCATTGGAGGGCATTTTGCTGCCATGGAAATTATATCCCTCAATTACTTTTTAGGAGGTATTATCAATCAATATTGGTTTTTTGTATTGATGCCCAATCTGATTTTTAGGAAGAGATGGAAATTGGAATTCGTGCTGTTTATCGGCTTGATCGCCGCATTTTTATTCCTGAAACATTACTTGATTAAGGACACTTCTTCGGCACTTCTTGACATCAGATCATTTTTGACTTTGGAACTGCTTAGGATATTTCAGTTTCTTCTGTTTACAACAGCACTTTGTGGCTTGTTCATTTTTGCGATGCAGCAAAAAGAAAAAAGCAAGCTTGAGATCTACCTGGAGCATCTGGAAATGGAACATAAATCCCTGCAATTAAGCCCCCATTTCGTGCTCAATATGGTCTCACAGTATTCCGCATCTGTGTTGCCCTTATCCAGAACCCTATTTGATAACCTTTCCCAATTTACAGCCCTGCTTTCCTATAGTTATAAAAGTCTGAACCGGCAGAATTTCCTTTCCCAGGAGATCCGTGCCATAGAAAATTACATTGCCTGTCAGAATCAAAGGTTTGCCGATAAACTCAATTTTCGGTTCAAAAAAATGCTCTATGGCCTGCCTTCAGATAGACTGCCAATTCCCAAATGGACGCTGATCACTCTGGTTGAAAATATCTTTAAACATGGCAACTGCTTTTCATATTCTCTTCCCTGTATGCTATCCCTTAACTATGGTCTCAGCCCTAAATCAAAGGATGTTTTTACGTTAACTATTACCAATATCCCGGATAATTCACTCCCCGGAACCTCTTCAGGGTTTGGTGTGGAAGCTGTTAATAGGATATTATCTTATCATTTTCAGGACCATTTCCAGCTTTTTATATCCGATACTTCCCAAGAGTTCAACCTTTTGCTTTATATAGATTATGGAGGAAATTTTAAGAATAGGTTTACTAGATGATGAAGAAGCTCCCAGAATACTTCTTACAGAGATTATTTCCATGATTCCCGGATACACGGTGGAATTTTCCACTCCGGACCCTTTATTGGCTCTCAAGTTTGTTCTGGAAGAAAAAGTAGATGTATTGATCACCGATATTATGATCCCGGGATTCTCAGGACTGGAGCTTTCCAAAAAAATAGCTCACTTGGATATTCCGGTGATCATCTGTTCAGCCCATGACCGCTTTGGAGTGGACAGTTTCAAAGTAAACGCCATCTATTTCATCCTAAAACCACCCAGTTTTTTTGAGGTTTCCAATGCACTTCAAAGAGCAAGGAATCTCCTTTCCAAAAGAAATAAAGAAAAGGTTTCTTTATCTGAGGATATGGTTTTGATAAAGCAGCATGGGGAATCCAGACAGGTAATGTTGAGACCAGCTGAAATTCAATATTTGGAACAGAAGGATGTAATTTCTGTGATTCTTTTGGATTCTGGTGAGGAGATCAGAACCAGAAGCAGGTTCTCTGCCACATTGGAAAGGGTACAAAGGCCTTATTTGGTGAGGATTCACCGGTCCTATGCCGTCAATTACCTGAAATTAAAAGCGATTGATGGGGGCTATTGCCTTATGGAAAACGGTGCAAAAGTTCCAATAGGGAAAGAATTCAGGCAGACATTTTATGAATTTTTGGAAACCAAAACACTGGTTTGATTCCTCCTTTCCAATTCTCAAAAAATCCTGGAATGAATTTGGAAAATGAATTTTGAAAAAAAACAGAGGGAAAATCCCAGAATAGCTGACCCCTTGTTTAAAAGGGGGCTTGGCCTGTATTCAATTACTTCTCTTGCCATAGATTTCCTTCCCCAAAACTTTGTAGAGATTCAAATACACTAAGTTTTCTATAATTCCCCTTTCAGAACCAAAGAAACGATTGGTCTGCATGTGGATATGATTTAAAATTAGGAGTATACAACGCTTGTCTTCAGAATAAAGAAGGGGATGAGTCAATAAAACCTGAGTATATTTCTCTATCCATTCTGAATGATTGCTATGGTTTGAGACTTCCGGTTTGATTGTCTCATTTTTTATCTTGAGCTCTTTCAGAATATCCTGTGGGATCGCTTTCACTTTTTGTTTGATTGGGTTAAAAAGGATTTGGCTCTTTCCAAGTTTATTGAGGATCCCAGTCCACAAAACAAGGATCAACTCTAATTTAATTTTGTCATCGCTCTGAAAATAAAATTCATTCTTTTCTTTATTTCTATGCCACAAAAAAGAAGATTCGAGACAAAATAAATCCTCTGAGATTCGATAAGATTCCTTGCCGTATTTTTGGGTTTCAGGATAATAGGGACGGGTTTCAAAATTGCTATGGTTAGTTCTTGATCCATAACAAAAGCGGGCAAGAATCTCTTTTTTCAGCGTTGAGCTCAACCGTAAAAAACGAATCCTAAGCTGAAGTGATTCCCCTTCCGGATATAGGAGATAATACCATTGGATTTTTTCTTTTTCCAGAAAAGACAATAGTCTGTGGTCAAGGATTTGCTCCAACGATTCCCAACAATCCTCTTCCCTGGTCCTGATCAGAAGGTAAAGACAAGTTCTGTCAATGGAATCCAGAGTATTGACGAAGTTTGGGAATGGAGTTTCCTGTTTTTTTTGACTGATATGAACCACAAACTGGGGATAAACCGGATTCCTGTTCTGGGATTGGAACGGGCTATTCCCAAGCCACTTACATTCACTTAAAACAACTTTTTGGAATTTTATCAATTCTCTCCAAAGGATCTCCAATTCATCCTCTTTTCTCCAATTCAATACCAATTCCCTGTCAATGATGCCGATTATTATAGGAGAGGGGATATTTTTACGGTTCAACCAACCCCCTAACGCTTTGATATTGGAATAATTGGAATGGTGAATTATCCATCTTCGGCTTTGCAGGATCAATTTGTCCCATTTCAGCTCAGGGATGTAATTGCTTTCCTGGAATCCCGGATAAGTATAGGAGATAAATCGGAAGGAGTTTTGGTGGTCAAGTTCCCAAAGTAGCCTTAGGATAGGATGGCTGATTTCTTTCCCATTGAGGGGATGCATTACTACAGGTATTATTCTTTTTCCGGTTTCTTTATGGATCAACAAGAATTGGCCTTGGCAGTGTCCTATCAGAATTTCCTTTAATTGGATTGCCTTGGGATTAGGACCCTGAAAAGGAGTGATATACCGATCAAACAGTAGTTGGGTGGAACAAATGCGCTGGATTGCCTCTGTTTCAGTCACCCTTATTTCTGCATAAATGACTTCTTTATCAGTATAAATGTTCTCCTTTATTGATTTTTGAAGCTTGAATAAGGATGCATCTTTGTTAAATCTACCATGGTAAATAAAAGGTCGGTTGCATACCATATTCTCAATAAGAATTTGGCAATCTGAGGTCCACTTAAACACTACCTGCAAATCGAAAACATTTTTGTCAATGGGTTGATGAGCAACAAGATTCCTGAGATCTATTGATTCAGATTCCCAGAGATTCCCTTTGAATTTTCCTTTATAAGCATGGGAGGCTTCAAATGAAGGGTTGTTCAGAAAACTGCTTCCTATAAATTCTATATGTTCCATAAGAAGGGTTATTGGAATGAACCTGTCGTCAAATTGTTTTTGAAACCATGGGATAAGACAAGAGATGTAATCATCCTGATTTGGGATAAAAAGGTTCCCTGCTTCTAAACCGAAATCTTTTAGTTGCTGAAGGGTTTCATTGGGTAGAGTCAATCCATCATTGAAAACCAAATCCACATGGGTTGTGGAACTTTGAGGTAAATTAACGGAATGCTGCCCAGGGGTCAGGATCCCAAGTTCAATCATTTGTTCCCAAATCTCTGTAACGAAGGATATTTTGGAATCATCAAATAAGGATTTGAATTGATCGAACTGAATTGTATTACCTGATTTCAGCTTTTTGATCAGTCGGCAAAGGATTTTGTTTTTTGGAACGCTGACCATTGCCCACCTTTGGTCTTCTGGGAGATAACTTAAGAAATGTACCCTTCCCAGTTTTTCAAAGCCGCCTTCAGCTAAGTAATAGCTTTTTGAGGGATCATTCTTGCTTTCAACTTGGGGATTTCGGGCAGGGATGGGGCTCACTTGACTTAGATCCAGACCATATTTCTCATGGTTGCTGAATTGTCCTGTTCCGACTGCGGCTAACTTGCCAAATGGGGTGGCTCTATACCTTCCTCTCAGGATGTATTTAAAAACCTTTGCCTTTGTAAAAGGCTTAAGCTCACCATACTTTTTGCCTGATATAGCCTGAAATAAACTTGAAGAAGAAAACTCTATTGCAGTTTTTATCTCTTCCCAATGCTTTTCGATTTCTTTTTCATTGCTGGGGTCAAAATCAAATAAAGGAGCGCGGAATAAAAAGTGCATGGCTTTTTATTTTGATTCTAGTGTATCCAAGTTTGGATTTCAACCAACTGCTATAGACGGTCTTAAAAGCAACACGAACTACCAGGTTTTTAATAGGTAAGCACATTTCCATTTTGCTTAATCCATATTTTCCACAGATTCCACAGAATCCATAGAATACATGGATTCCACCGGAATTTGGGATTGGTAACAAATCCTGCAAATTTACTTCCCGCAATTGCACCGATGAATCCTGAACTCTGGGATTTGACTTTTTGAATTGTAAGAAAGCTTTAAGGTTTTCGCCGGTACAGATTCCCTCGTTGAAGCTTTTATGGAGAGGGGCTGTTAGTTAAAAATGGTGTTGTTATTCAACCTTAATCAAATTTAAAATGATCAAAAAAAGATGTGTAATCTATGCCAAAGATATCCAAAGGATCACCGGCAGGAGTGAACGATACAGTCATTTGGTACTTCAGAAAATCCGTTCCCTATTGGATAAAAATAAGGGACAGTTTATCACTGTCTCTGAGTTTTCGGCATTTACAGGTATCCCCGAGGCTGATCTTGAGAACTATCTACGTTGATTCTGGACAGCTGAAAAAGCAGTATTCCCAGGTTTTGAGAGCTATCAATTCTATAGCAAAGCCAGGGAAACCCCTTACCAACGATTCATTTTGGCCCAGTTTCATTCGGGTATTGTCCCGCTAGCTTCCCTTTTGGTTCCCTAGATAGAGTGGGAGAAGAGGGGGGTGTTATTGGTAGGAAAGCTGGATAAACCCCAAGACTGTATGGGCTTTAGCAAGGAATTGAATTCAATAATTTAAAAATCATAGTATGGCAACTTCAAGCAACCCTTTGTTAAAAAATTTTTCTGGGAAGATCGGTGATCTGGTGATCTACCAACTCAATGGAAAAACTGTTATTCGAAAAAGACCGGAGCCTAAGTCGGTTTATAGGCCGAGTAAACTTCAGGTTTTTAATCAAAATGCCTTTAAAGAGGTTCAGCAATTTCTTCTTCCCCTGAGAGAAGTGTTGGATTTTGGATATTCAGAATACATTCAGGGGTTTAAGAAGGGAATACATCACGCCACGTCCTGGGCACTGAAAAAGGCAATTACCGGGGATGGGAACAAGGTGATCCTTCATAAGAAAAGTGTAAAAATATCCTCCGGTGATCTGCCTCTTCCTTCAGGAATAGAAGCTTCCTGGGTGGGGACAGGTCAGCTAAAAATCACCTGGGATTCGGAAGGGAGCCTTGGTTTGGCAAGGATGACGGACTATTCCTATGTTGTCTTATACCATCAGGAGGAGAAGAAAGTTTTAGAAATCAGGGAAGGCTCCCATAGAAGTAAAGAAAGCCATTTGATTACTGTTCCGGAAATATTTCAGGATTCAGGAGTTTTGGTTTTTCTTGCGTTTTACAAGAAAGTCTCGGGGTCAAAAGTAAGGTTTTCAGACTCGATCTGCCTGGAGCTGGAATAACAGAAGATTAGATGTCTTTTGTTTCAAGAATTTTGTTCTGTCTCTTTCATCAATCAGACCTGTCAGGTTTTCAAAACTTGACAGGTCTTTTTCGCTTATACGATTGTGGATGAATTGCCCCGATTCATGAAAGTCTTATTTCCTGAAGGCTTCCTGATGTCGCTATATGTGTTTGATTACCAGTATATACTGCCAATTACTGCATAGATTTGATAGAACTGCACATTCAATTGAAAAGCAGGATTTCAGGCTTCACCTTGTCTCCATGTTTCACTAAAACCCATGTAAAATATGGCAAAACAAGCAGGAGTAATTACACTGGAAGGTAGCATAGGAAGAATTTCCTTCTACAAGACCAAGGACGGGTATCTGGCCCGTGAAAAAGGAGGGGTGAGCAAGACCAGGATCTTCAATGATCCCCGTTTTGCAAGGACCCGGGAAAATATCCGGGAATTTACCGACAACGCGAAATCCTCCAAGTTGCTCAGGGATGCCCTGAGACCGGTGATCTCCAAGATCGGGGATTCAAGGCTGAGCCTTCGGATTACCCAGTTCATGATGCAGGTCCTCAAATCCGATGAGGTCAATGTCCGGGGAGACCGCAGGGTGAAAGAGGGGAATTGGGATTTGCTGAGAGATCTGGAACTGAATGCAGGGGCTTCTCTGGGCTCATCCCTGTTTTTCGAACTACAGTACAGCGACAGTGCTGCGGCCTGGGAGGTTCAGTTGCCCGCTTTCGTTCCCCGGGATTTGATGGCCGTCCCCAGTGGGGCTACCCATTACAAGATCTCTGCGAGTGGAGTGGGAGTGGACTTTGATTTGGGAACCCGCACGGTGGTTCAGGCCAGCAGTCCTGTACTTTCCGTTCTAGACCCCGCTTTGGCACAAACCCTCACCGTGGACAAAACCCAACTGACAGGAACCCACTATGCCTTTGTGCTGAGTGTGGAATTTATCCAGATGGTCAATGGAGTGGAATATGCGATCAACAACGGAGCGCATAATGCCGCCAAGGTGCTTACCGTCAGCAAGGCTGTCTAATGAGGCTCTTGCTCAAAAGAAGCTATACTCCCCGGGGCACCCTGGGGAGGCTTTACTTGGGGCAAAGGGAATTGTGTTTGACCCGGGAGGCTCCAAAGCGCTGTTATTCGGAGGAAGTACATTGTCTGAAAGAAGGACTGTATGAACTGGAACCCCTGCATGAGGAGGAGAGAGGCTGGATGGTTTCTCTGGGAAAGGGAGGGATCATCCTTCCCAAAACCTCTGAAATCAGTCCGGGACAGCATGAACTCTGCCCCTTTACTTCCCTGAGAGCAGATGGTACCCCCATGTTTACCCGATTGGCCTTTATGAAGCTTTTTGATGAGCTCAATGCCCTGTGGGAGAGGGGAGAGATTGTAGAAATGCAGATTGTATCATCGGAGGTGCCCTATGCGCTGGAAACATGTCAGATAGCCTCTTACTCTTGAGTTTGAGTGGGGCCTTTGTGTCCATACTCCTTTCGGTGATCGCCTATTTTCTAAAGTTCCTGCTTCAGGACTTCAGAAAATTGCAGGAGGATTTTCTGGAAATCAAGGTCCGTCAGGAAAACCTGAGGGCAGAGATAGACAGAATCACCGAGGTGTTGTTTTTACTCAAAAAACAGCTGATGCGGAAACGTAGGGGTTCCGAAACCTGATTGATGTTCAATAAAAACCAAAAAAGATGAATATACTTTCAGAAATACGGCACCGTGCCCTGGCTCCGACTCCTCCCTTTTTTCAAAAGCTGAAAAAGGCGGGGATGATCTTGGCCGCTGTGGGAACGGCAGTGTTAAGCGCTCCGGTGACCTTGCCAGCCCTCTTGGTGAGTTTGGCCGGCTATGCGGTAACCGCAGGAACTGTCCTGGTGAGTATTTCCCAGTTGACAGTGGATGAGCACGCTGGCTACCTGCCAGCCATGGACTAAATTAAAACCCCGGGAGGAGGTCCTTCCCGGGGTTTTGTTTCGAAAAACCACCCACACTTTCAATTTTTCTACACCACGAATTCAGCGAATTAAAAGAATAGCTTGTCCCGATGTAATCGGGAGAGATTAACTTGTCCTGGTGGAATAGGGAGGGAATAGGAGATAGGGATTAGAGATCAGGGATTAGAGAATAACTTGTCCCCATGGAATAGGGAGGGATTAGGGAAGGTCACAATTCATAATTATCAATTCATAATTATCAATTTTCAATGTCATTCCCTGAAATAAGTTGACCGTTTTTAAAGATGAATCGAGATGCTAAAAACGGGAAAAAGGATTAATTCTCATCGAAAGTATTCTGAAGACTTCAAGCGTAAATTGGTGGAAGATT
>NZ_JARHUI010000011.1:0-3162 GCF_029222925.1 Algoriphagus sp. CAU 1675
AAAAAAAGCCCCGTAAAGTAACGGGGCTGAATAATGTGGCGGCGACCTACTCTCCCGGGTGTAACCCCAGTACCATCGGCGCTGCAGGGCTTAACTTCTCTGTTCGGGATGGGAAGAGGTGGGACCCCTGCGCTAGGCCGCCTAAATCTTTGTGCTTTCGCACCTAATATCTTAAAGTTCTCCCGATAACTATCGGGGATAACATACTTCGTAGAAACTGTAACAAACGAAAGGCAAGCTTTCGGGCAATTAGTACTGCTCGGCTATGACATTACTGCCTTTACACCTGCAGCCTATCAACCTGATCGTCTCTCAGGGCCCTATATGGAAGTCTCATCTTGAGGGGAGTTTCGCACTTAGATGCTTTCAGCGCTTATCTCTTCCCGACGTAGCTACCCGGCAGTGCAGTTGGCACCACAACCGGTACACCAGCGGTCAGTCCAACCCGGTCCTCTCGTACTAAGGTCAGGTCCTCGCAAACTTCCCACGCCCGCAACAGATAGGGACCGAACTGTCTCACGACGTTCTGAACCCAGCTCGCGTGCCACTTTAATGGGCGAACAGCCCAACCCTTGGGACCTTCTCCAGCCCCAGGATGTGACGAGCCGACATCGAGGTGCCAAACCTCCCCGTCGATATGAGCTCTTGGGGGAGATCAGCCTGTTATCCCCAGCGTACCTTTTATCCTTTGAGCGACGGCCCTTCCATTCAGAACCGCCGGATCACTATACCCGTGTTTCCACCCTGCTCGGCTTGTCGGCCTTACAGTCAAGCTCCCTTATGCTATTGCACTCCTCGTACGGTTACCAAGCGTACTGAGGGAACCTTTGGAAGCCTCCGTTATCCTTTTGGAGGCGACCACCCCAGTCAAACTACCCACCAAGCAATGTCCCCCGTTACGGGGTTAGATACCAAGCAAACAAAGGGTGGTATTTCAACGGCGACTCCTCGAACACTAGCGTGCCCGACTCACAGTCTCCCACCTATCCTACACATCGTTTACCCAGTACCAATGCTAAGTTGCAGTAAAGGTGCATGGGGTCTTTCCGTCCCGTTGCGGGTACACGGCATCTTCACCGTGACTACAATTTCACCGAGCTCATGGCTGAGACAGCGCCCAGATCGTTACACCATTCGTGCAGGTCGGAACTTACCCGACAAGGAATTTCGCTACCTTAGGACCGTTATAGTTACGGCCGCCGTTTACCGGGGCTTCGATTCAATGCTTCTCTTGCGATAACATCCCCTCTTAACCTTCCGGCACCGGGCAGGTGTCAGGCCTTATACTTAGTCTTTAAACTTCGCAAAGCCATGTGTTTTTGTTAAACAGTCGCCTGGGCCTCTTCACTGCGGCCACGCAGAACGTGGCGCCCCTTCTCCCGAAGTTACAGGGCTATTTTGCCGAGTTCCTTAGCCATGATTCACTCGAGCACCTTAGGATACTCTCCTCGACCACCTGTGTCGGTTTGCGGTACGGGTACTCATACGCTTAACGCTAGAAGTTTTTCTTGGAAGCCCTTAGGATCACTATCCGATTGTCCGTAGACGCTCGGTACTATCAGCTTCGGCTAGCCCAACGCATTTAACTATCGGGCCAATACCTACAACCTTTAACCCGGTATTCCGTCACCGGGCGGATCTTTCATCACTCCGTCACTCCTTCACCTGTATGAGCAGTATGGGAATATTAACCCATTGTCCATCGACTACCCCTCTCGGGTTCGCCTTAGGCCCCGACTAACCCTGATCCGATTAACGTTGATCAGGAAACCTGGGTCTTACGGTGTGCGGGTTTCTCGCCCGCATTATCGTTACTTATGCCTACATTTGCTTTTCCAAAAACTCCAGCACCCCTTACAGGGTACCTTCGCCGCCGTTGGAATGCTCCCCTACCATCGCATTGCTGCAATCCTTCGCTTCGGTACTAGATTTGATGCCCGATTATTATCGACGCCCTGTCGCTCGACCAGTGAGCTGTTACGCACTCTTTAAAGGAATAGCTGCTTCCAAGCTAACCTCCTGGCTGTCTCTGCAACTGGACCACCTTTGTTCAACTTAATCTAGATTTGGGGACCTTAGCGGAAGGTCTGGGTTCTTTCCCTCTCGGACTGGGACCTTAGCACCCCAGCCCTCACTGCCGGTTCTATATGACGGCATTCGGAGTTCGTCAGGATTTGGTAGGATTTGACTCCCCCTAGTCCTATCGGTAGCTCTACCTCCGTCATACAATTCCCGACGCTGTTCCTAAAAACATTTCGGGGAGTACGAGCTATTTCTCAGTTTGATTAGCCTTTCACCCCTACCCACAGCTCATCCGGAAGCTTTTCAACGCTTATCGGTTCGGTCCTCCATTGTGTGTTACCACAACTTCAACCTGGCCATGGGTAGATCACTAAGTTTCGCGTCTACCCCCACCGACTCAAACGCCCTTTCAGACTCGCTTTCGCTCCGGGTACAGCACTCAATGCCTTACCCTTGCCGGTGAGGAGTAACTCGTAGGCTCATTATGCAAAAGGCACGCCGTCACCCAACTAATGGGCTCCGACCGCTTGTAAGCGCACGGTTTCAGGTTCTATTTCACCCTCCTATTCGGAGTACTTTTCACCTTTCCCTCACGGTACTAGTTCACTATCGGTCTCTCAGGAGTATTTAGCCTTACCAGATGGTGCTGGCAAATTCAACCGGGATTCCTCCGGTCCCGGCCTACTCAGGATACCCGCCCAATCAACAAAACTTCCAATACGGGACTCTCACCCCCTACGGTCGGCCTTCCCATGCCGTTCTCGTCACCTTGTCGATCTTTATGCAGGTCCTATAACCCCGCACATGCCGTAACACATGCGGTTTGGGCTGTTCCGCTTTCGCTCGCCACTACTCACGGAATCACTGTTGTTTTCTCCTCCTATGGGTACTTAGATGTTTCAGTTCCCCACGTTCGCCTCCCTTGCGGGATAGTCCTAAGACTGGGTTGCCCCATTCGGATATCCACGGATCATTTCGCATTGGCCGATCCCCGTGGCTTTTCGCAGCTTATCACGTCCTTCTTCGCCTCTGAGAGCCTAGGCATCCCCCGTGCGCCCTTATTCACTTACTCTTTCTACGCTCGCGTATATCGCTATACGCAATTCTGTTACAGTTTCTACTCAATATGTCAATGAACTT
>NZ_JARHUI010000012.1 GCF_029222925.1 Algoriphagus sp. CAU 1675
TTCGGCGTGAACGTGTTCACCCTCCCCATCGGAATCTCCGAGTCGGGATAGTCGTTCGGGTCCAGCTCGCTGCCGTCTATCGAATATTCCGAAAATCCGACACTGGCTCCCAAACCCAGGAACCCTTTGGAGCCGGTCTGTATCCTGTATGCGTAGGTCAGCAGGCCCCCAGTCGTCTTGGTAGGACCCAGCTGGTCGGACAGCACCGAAACCCCAAAACCCATCGTCCCCTCGTTCGCGCTCAGGTCAGCGGTCAGCGTGAAGGTCTTCGGAGCCCCGGGAAAGTTCACCCACTGGTTCCGGTAGGTCGACTGGATGTAGGGCTCGCCCTTGTAGCCCGCATAGCCCGGGTTCACATGCAACCCGTTGAATATGTATTGGCTGAACTGGGGGAGCTGCTGTCCAAAAGTCCCCCCGGTGGCCATCAAGGCCACCAGAAAGGTCATTCCAATGATTTTAAAAGTAGTTTTCATAACGCTTATTGGTTAGTCTTTGATTACTTGGATCCAGCCCTTGAAGGTATGCTCCCTTCCCGTGCTGTCTACCGCCGTCAGAACATAGAAGTAGGTACCCGCTACCTGGCCGTTGGCCGTCCAGTCGTTGCGGTAGTCATCCTGCTCCAGAACATGGTCACCGTATCGGTTGAAGATCGTGATGCTGTTGCTCACAAACTTGCCCAGTCCCTGGATCTCGAAGCTGTCGTTGTCACCGTCGTTGTTCGGCGTGATCACGTTCGGGATGTGGAACGGCTGGATCACCGTCACGTCGCTCGCCTGGTTGTCAGACTCGTCCGTATCCTCGGCATCCGCTCCAACAACTACCGTGTTGGTAACCGTACCCGCCGCACCGGCCTTCACCCTCACACGGAAGGTGATGCTCGCGTCCGCCGCGAAGAACGGTATCGTCCAGGTAACCCTGTTGCCCGTCACCGTCATGCTCACATCCGCATTGCTGCCGTTGCTCACTACCGTGGAGCTCACATAGCTCACCCCGTTCGGCAACTCGTCGGTCACCACCACGCTGTAGGCATCCGTGCCGCCTATGTTGCTCAGCACGATCTCGTAGTCAAACTCGTCTCCCTCGAACACCTCGTCCTGTAGGGCTTCCTTGGTGATGCTCAGGTTCACGTCGTCGTTCAGCAATCTGAAGATCACAACCGCATCGTCGCTGTTGTCAGGGAAGCGTACCTCACGGAGCGTATACTCCAGTCTGTACTCCCGCTGCTCGTTCACGCCCGGAATCAGGCTCAGCTCTCCGCTCTCGTCGATCAACAGACCGATCACGCCGTCCAGCTCGGTGAACTCGAAGTCCACGTCCGCAGGATCCGGACGCTGTCCGTCCAGCAAATCGTTGTCCAGAATGTTGCCCAGTCTGCCGCCGTAGCTCACAAAGTAGGTTCCAAAGTCATCGTCGTTGGCAATGATCTCGTTCGGTCCAACTCCCACAGTCACATCGTCCTGGTCCCCAACCTGGCTCTCATCCGGTGCCGTTGCGGTCACTGCCGCCACGTTCACCAAAGAACCGCTCAACAGGTCCTCACGGGTAACCGTGTAAACCGTCTCTATCGTCCTTACCTCATCCGGCGCCAATGTGCCAAGGTTCTCTTCCAATCCGGTCAACGGATCCGTTACCGTCACATCGGTCAGCGTCACGTTGCCCGTATTCGTAACCGTCAAGGTGTACACCACCTGTTCTCCGATCGCCTTGATCTCTGCCTTGTCGGCAGCCTTGGTGATCACCACGGAAGGCATAGGGTTGATCGGTGTGGTCACCTCGTCCACGTCCGTAGGGTTGTCGTCTCCCTGGTTCGGACTGTCTCCGGTAACCGATGCCTCGTTGGTCACGCTGCCGCTGTCCACGTCATCCTGGTCTACAGGGTAGGTCGTGTCAACCGACTTGCTCTCACCCGGCTTCAGTTCCCCGACGTTGATCACCAAACCGGTCTCGGTATCCACGATCGTCACATCGGTCAGCGTCACGTTACCCGTGTTCGTAACCGTGATCGTATACGTGATCTCCTCACCGTCCTCGGTGATGTTCGCATCATTATCTGTAATATCTATCTCAATGTCCGGGTTCTGGATCGCGGTAACTACCTCCTCGGCCTCGTCACTCACCTCCGTACCCGCAGGGGAAGTTCCCGCAGCAGCAGCCACGTTCACAATCTCTCCCGCATCCACATCATCCTGGGTCACCACATAGCTGGTCGGAATCGCAACACTCTCTCCAACTCCCAGTGTACCCACTGCATGATCCAATCCGGTCAACGGATCACTTACCGTCACTCCTGTAAGCGTCACGTTACCCGTATTCGTAACCGTCAAGGTGTACACAATCTCATCACCGGCCAACAGAACCTCTTCACGGTCCGCTATCTTCAAAAGGTCAATCGAAGGCAACTCGGTCACGCCTACAGTCACCGTATCCTCATCAGATACCGTAGTCTGGTCAGGAGCTGTGCCCATAGCCGTAGCAACGTTCACGATCTCTCCCGCATCCATATCAGCCTGGGTTACCGTGTACGTCGCCGTAGCGGTACCGGTCGCGCCCGGAGCCAGGGTAGATGGAGTCACCGCCAGATCCACAGATCCGGTCAATGCATCGTCTATTACTACATTAGTCAAGGTCACGTTGCCCGTGTTGGTAACCGTGAAGGTGTAAGTCACTACCTCACCGGCTGCAGATACACTTGACTTATCAGCAGTCTTCACCAAGTCGATGCTCGCCGCTTCAGTTACATCTATCGTTACGGTATCCTCATCGTTAACCGTAGTCTCGTCAGGGGCTGTACCCGTAGCCGTAGCAACGTTCACAATCTCACCTGCGTCCATATCAGCCTGGGTTACCGTGTACGTCGCCGTAGCGGTACCGGTCGCGCCCGGAGCCAAGGTAGACGGACTCACAGCCAACGCCACAGATCCGGTCAACGCATCGTCTATCACTACATTGCTCAGGGTCACGTTGCCCGTGTTGGTCACC
>NZ_JARHUI010000013.1 GCF_029222925.1 Algoriphagus sp. CAU 1675
TGACTTTGACAAGTGGGCGATCCGTCCGCAGCACAAGAAGGACCTGGAGCGCACGGCGGTGATGCTGGAGCGTATGCCGAACCTGATGCTGTACATCGAGGGCCATACCGACCAGCGGGGAACCGACGAGTACAACGAGGGACTGTCCGAGCGCAGGGCGCAGGTGGTGATGGACTACCTGAGCAAGCGTGGCATCGAGTCCGGCAGGATGGAGCACAAGTGGTTCGGGGAGACTCGTCCGGTGAACGACTGCGATTCGATGGAGTGCACCGAGGCAATGCACCAGCAGAACAGAAGGACCGAGCTAAGAGTAGGCAAGGCTGCCTTCTCCTACACCGGAAGACAGAAGAAGGTGGATACGATGTAAGTAAAAGTGACGAGTGTTAATTGAAAAAGAGGCTTTAGGGCCTCTTTTTTTTACGTGATGAGTTTCTGGTAGATTTTTTTTTGAAAAAAATAAAATTTCCTAGGGTTTATTTATTTAACTATTTTTGGGACTATGTAAAAGTCAATAAAATCTAGAATAAAGCTAAATAGTGTTTTTATAATTATTTTTTTCATAAATAAAATACCGCAATTTTTCTTGCTTTTGGATGATTATAGCGCCTTGTATTCCCTGTTTTTAATCTAAAAAGGGCAAAAAAAATCAATTGAAATACAAAAAAATGCATTACAAATAAAAAATGTTTTCCAAAAATTTGGATATGAAAAACATAAAAGTGTATTTTTATGGCAGAATAATAGCTTTGAGTGAAAAGACCGCTTAAAAATTGGTCAAAAATCAAAGTTTTGAGTGATTAAAGGGTAGATCTGATTTCCGGTTTCCTGGAAAATTTTTAAAGGGATTCGGACTCAGGTTCAAAAAGTGAAAAAGTATAGCGAAACGTTTACGAACTCGAAAATTTTAACCAATATCGATATGGAGCAAGTATCCAAATTCAAGAAAGATCACTTACCAATTGGAAGTGAAATTTTTAAGGACTTGAAAGAGATTGGAAAATTGAATTTCATTTTCAAATTTTCCATTTTATTTCTGTTTTTAGTTCAGATCTCAGGCCTCAGTTTTGCCCAGTATTCTGGTACGCCACCACTGGTTATAGATCCTAATAATCCTCCTGGTTGTCCTCAAAACAATGTGACCATCACAGATGTGCTTTTTTATGATGCGCTCACTGATGAGCCATTAGATCCTAATGTGGATTATGATCCCGGGGATGAGATCAATGGCTATATTGCTACCCAATTTGGAGGTAGTTCTAGCAATGCATACAACTTGTATATCCAGTACGATATTTATATAAATGGAGTATTAAGTAGTTCAGAGTATGGTTGTTATTTTCTAGGCGAAAATGTCATTAACGATGGGGTAACCTATCATCCCCTTATCCCATTTACTCTAATTGTTGGTCAAGAAATAGAATTGAAAAATATCTATATGACCTGGGATACCGGAAGTCCTGGTAAAGACCCAACTTGTCCTGTTTCTTTAAGTAACTCTCAGTGTTATTGGAGTGCGGATGGGCTATTGGTAAGGACACCTCTGGTGCCTAATTTTACTTTTGCGACCAATTGTGATGATTATAATGTGAGCTTTTTTGATGCTACTACAGGTGGTGATGTTGCAAATTATACTTGGACTTGGGACTTTGCAGGTTTAGGCAGTTCAAGTCTTGAAAACCCGAATTTTACTTTTCCAGGGCCTGGTGAGTATATTGTTACCTTGACAGTGGATGATGGTTCTGTTTTGAATCCAAAGAGTTTTACAGATACACTTACTCTATATGATCTTGTTGTTCTAGAAATTACAGATCCAGATCCGGTTTGTTCTCCTTCTATAGTTGATTTGACCGCCCCAGAAGTGACTGCAGGTTCTTCTTCTGGTTTGACTTTTACCTATTTTACAGATTCGGACGGGAATAATCCATTGGCAAATCCATCTGCTGTTTCTTCTTCCGGTACATATTATATAAAAGCTACAAATACAGATTCTGGATGTTATTTGATTAAACCTGTAGAAGTAAGCGTAAATACTTGTTCGATTGATTTATCAAAGGATGGAACGATCGATATGACTGTGGTAAGCCCTACGGATCGTGTGGATGCCGGAGATGTAATCAACTATACTTTTACAGTTACCAATTCTGGTACTGCTGAAATCACCAATATTTCAATCACTGATCCACTTGTAACCGTGACCGGCGGACCTATTGCAAGTCTTGCCCCTGCTGCGGTGGACAACACTACTTTCACGGCAGTATATACCCTGACACAGACGGACATTGATGCGGGGACTTTTACCAATACTGCAACTATTAATGGAACTGTTTTGTCAACCCCAGTTTCTGATACTGACGATGACATACAGAATTTTACTCAAGTAGGGACAATTGATCTGGTTAAGACGGCATCCCAGTCTACCTATGACGAGGCGGGAGACGTGATCACGTATACTTTCGAGGTGACCAACACGGGAGACGTGACCTTAACTGATGTAACGGTTACGGATCCGCTACCGGGCTTGTCTGCGATCACACCTGCTCCTGTAACCCTTGAGCCGGGCGATAGCCAGATATTCACGGCGACCTATACCATTACGTTGGCTGACATGGATGCGGGCAGTGTGAACAACACGGCGACTGCAACCGGCACCGATCCTAACGAGGACGATGTGACCGACACGGACAGCGAGACGATCACTGCGAACCAGGATCCGTCGATAGACATTGTGAAGACGGCGTCCCAGCCTACCTATGACGAGGCGGGAGACGTGATCACGTATACTTTCGAGGTGACCAACACGGGAGACGTGACCTTAACTGATGTAACGGTTACGGATCCGCTACCGGGCTTGTCTGCGATCACACCTGCTCC
>NZ_JARHUI010000014.1 GCF_029222925.1 Algoriphagus sp. CAU 1675
GCCGTAGCGGTACCGGTCGCGCCCGGAGCCAAGGTAGACGGACTCACAGCCAACGCCACAGATCCGGTCAACGCATCGTCTATCACTACATTGCTCAGGGTCACGTTGCCCGTGTTGGTCACCGTAAAGGTATAAGTCACTACCTCACCGGCTGCACTTACACTCGATCTGTCTGCTTCCTTCACCAAGTTGATGCCCGCCGCTTCGGCTACATCCACCGTTGCTGTACCCTCATCGTTAACCGTAGTCTCGTCAGGAGCTGTACCCGTAGCCGTAGCAACGTTCACAATCTCACCCGCATCCATATCGGACTGCAATACGGTATATGTCGCTGTAGCGGTACCGGTCGCGCCAGGAGCCAGGGTAGACGGAGTCACCGCCAGATCCACAGATCCGGTCAACGCATCGTCTATCACCACGTTGCTCAGCGTCACGTTGCCCGTGTTGGTCACCGTGAAGGTGTATTCAATCACCTCGCCCGCTGCACTTACGCTCGATCTGTCTGCTTCCTTCACCAAGTTGATGCTCGCCGCTTCGGCTACATCAACCGTTACGGTATCCTCATCGTTAACCGTAGTCTCGTCAGGGGCTGTACCCGTAGCCGTAGCAACGTTCACAATCTCGCCCGCATCCATATCGGACTGCAATACGGTATATGTCGCCGTAGCTGTACCGGTCGCGCCCGGAGCCAAGGTAGACGGAGTCACCGCCAACGCCACAGATCCGGTCAATGCATCGTCTATCACTACATTGCTCAGGGTCACGTTGCCCGTGTTGGTCACCGTGAAGGTATAGGTCACTACCTCGCCCGCTGCACTTACGCTCGATCTGTCTGCTTCCTTCAACAGGTCGATGCCCGCCGCTTCGGCTACATCCACCGTTACTGTATCGTCATCGTTAACCGTAGTCTCGTCAGGGGCTGTACCCGTTGCAGTCGCTACGTTCACGATCTCACCCGCATCCATATCAGCCTGGGTTACCGTGTAGGTCGCCGTAGCTGTTCCAACCTCACCCGGAGCCAGGGTAGACGGAGTTACCGCCAGATCCACAGATCCGGTCAAGGCATCGTCTATCACTACATTGCTCAAGGTCACGTTGCCCGTGTTGGTCACCGTGAAGGTGTAAGTCACTACCTCACCGGCCGCAGATACACTTGACTTGTCAGCAGTCTTCACAATGTCTATCGACGGATCCTGGTTCGCAGTGATCGTCTCGCTGTCCGTGTCGGTCACGTCGTCCTCGTTAGGATCGGTGCCGGTTGCAGTCGCCGTGTTGTTCACACTGCCCGCATCCATGTCAGCCAACGTAATGGTATAGGTCGCCGTGAAGATCTGGCTATCGCCCGGCTCAAGGGTCACCGGAGCAGGTGTGATCGCAGACAAGCCCGGTAGCGGATCCGTAACCGTTACATCAGTTAAGGTCACGTCTCCCGTGTTGGTCACCTCAAAGCTATACGTGATCACGTCTCCCGCCTCGTCATAGGCAGACTGGGACGCCGTCTTCACAATGTCTATCGACGGATCCTGGTTCGCAGTGATCGTCTCGCTGTCCGTGTCGGTCACGTCGTCCTCGTTAGGATCGGTGCCGGTTGCAGTCGCCGTGTTGTTCACACTGCCCGCATCCATGTCAGCCAACGTAATGGTATAGGTCGCCGTGAAGATCTGGCTATCGCCCGGCTCAAGGGTCACCGGAGCAGGTGTGATCGCAGACAAGCCCGGTAGCGGATCCGTAACCGTTACATCAGTTAAGGTCACGTCTCCCGTGTTGGTCACCTC
>NZ_JARHUI010000015.1 GCF_029222925.1 Algoriphagus sp. CAU 1675
TGACCTTCCCTAAATAGCGTTGACCGTTTGGTTCAACATTCATTTATAAATTCCATCGGGCAAACATGAGCCAGAGGTTCTTCTCTTGGGCAAACTTCGAAGGGGCTCGATGCCCCTAAGAAGTTTATCTTTCCTTCGGTATAAACAGTCACCGTCGGTCTTTCTTGGGCGGTTAAATCTACCAGTTTTTGATAAAATCCCATGGGTGTATACTTCATTTCAAAGGAGCGGTGCAATCTTTTTGTGTTGTAACTGTTGACCGCGTTGTCCACTTTTTTCTTTAGTTCTTTAAAATCTTTAATCTTCCACCTTTTGAGGTATTCGTTTTTGATGATTCCGTTGATCCGTTCTGCGTAGGCGTTATCCCAAGCCACTATCCCCATACTGATATGGATACAATTGTCTTTGAGCAATTGGGTGTATTCCCGGCTGCTATACTGGGCACCTCTATCCGAATGGTGAATCAGTCCCCACTGCAGAAAATCTAAGACCTCCAAGGCCATGTTCATTGCTTCCAGGTTGCCTTCTGTACGCATATGATCATTGACCGAATAGCCGACTATCAATCGGGTGTAGACGTCTATGATAAACACCAGATAGTAGTGCCTACCATCGAGCTGAAAATAGGTAATGTCACTTTGGATGACCTGAAACGGTCTGGTGACAACCATTCCTTCGATTAGGTTGGGATAAAAGTAATCACCGCTGTACGTTGTTCTATGATAGTTTTTTATCCGTTTCACCCCATAGCCCAACCCTAAGAAAATCTCGCAGAACTGATCCCTGCCCATGCACTTTGGATTCAGCGTATAATACATCTTTTCAACCCCACACCCAGGATGTTCCTCTTTGAGCTGATCAGCCAAAACCACCAACTCAGAGAGTTCCTCATCAAAGCGATCCTGCCTTTGCTTGGCCTGTTTGACCGCCTGCTTACTGACTCCAACAGTCCGATAGAGTTCATTGAGTGAATAGCTCATCGCTTTCCTGTTGGTTTGGAACCACCAGAGGGTGGGGTGTTGGAGTTTTTTTTGATATCAATCGAATAAGTCTCCTTGGCTAGATCAATCATCTTTTCCAAATAATCGATCATGATTTGCTTCTGGCCAACAGCTCGTTCAAGTTCCTTGACCTTTTCTTCGAGTTCTTTCACCCGGTTGGTTTGACTGTCTTTCATCTCGACAATTCTGATGTTTTTCTCATTGTAGGTGGAATATCTGTAAATCCAACGATAAATCAGAGCATTGGAAACCCCATATTGTCGCTCCATTTGAGGAACAGACATGACTCCTTTTTCGAAATCTTCCACCAATTTACGCTTGAAGTCTTCAGAATACTTTCGATGAGAATTAATCCTTTTTCCCGTTTTTAGCATCTCGATTCATCTTTAAAAACGGTCAACTTATTTCAGGGAATGACA
>NZ_JARHUI010000016.1 GCF_029222925.1 Algoriphagus sp. CAU 1675
TCTGGGGCTTTTTTTGGTTCCGTCTTGTGAATTGGAATTCAAGACCCATAATCCACAATCTCCAACCCAGTTCATCATTCCTCGTAAGGGACTCTGGCCCTTCGGGATTTTCGGTTTTTTCGAACTTCGGAAAGCCTAAAAAACAAGATAGCGTAAAACAAACCACCCGTATTCCCTGAGCAAAACCGTGACTCATTGGCCTGTGAAGCAGCCGGTGCTTGTACGCAGTCAAGAAGCGTTAAGAAAATCAGCTAGCTCAAAGCTTGCCTTTGAGATCCGCTGATTTTTAGTGATTTGACAAGAACAAGCAGGAATGCGCCAGAGGCCATTCCAGGCTGATTCAGGCCAAGAGCTTTTTGGTTCTTTTTGGCTTCAAAAAGGAACAAATAAAAAAGCGATTTGAGCTTTTCAGACGGGTTGCTACTGGAATCAAGCATCCCCTTTTAAATAAACCACGAATTCGACGAATTAAAAGAATAACTTGTCCCGATGTAATCGAGAGGGAATAGGAGAAAGGGATTAGAGTTCAGGGATTAGGGATTAGAGAATAACTTGTACCGATGTAATCGGGAAGGTAGACCCAAACGTTTAACGCTTAAACGATTAACGCCTTAATCCATCAAATCCCCTTTTGATTATAGAAGATTTTAAAATTTAAAAAAACTACTCCAACTGGAAGGAATGGCCCTTCGGGATTTTCGGTTTTTTCGAACTTCGGAAAGCCGTTCAAAAAATGGCTTAGCTCCGAGCTTGACTCGTGAGATCCAGCCATTTTTAGGCTTGAAGAAGGAGAAAAAATCCATCCTAAACGAAAGCATGTAATCATCCAAAACCAATCAGGATGGAAGAAAAGACCGGGGCCGAAAGCTTTTTGGTTCCTTTTTAGCTTCAAAAAGGAACAAATAAAAAAGCGATTTGAGCTTTTCAGACGGGTTGCTACTGGAATCAAGCATGGCCTTTTAATTAAACCACGAATTCAACGAATGAGAAGAAGGGATTAGCTTGTCCCGATGTAATCGGGAAGGAAACCCAATTCTCAATTTTCAATTTTCAATTCTCAATTCTCAAAACCTACAACCCACAACCAAAAACAGCGGTCAGTGATCGGTTAGCAGTAGGCAGGAACGTCCACCCAAAACTTACAACCTACAACTCACAACCTAGAACAATAAACAGTAGGCAGTGATCAGTTAGCAGTAGGCAAAACTGTCGGTGCCTGAAATAAGTTGACCGTTTTTGTCTGAAAAAACTTAGATAAAAAATGGCAAGACGAGAACAATTTACGATGAGTGAATCGGAGCGTAGAGTTCGCAGATTCAGTGACAATTT
>NZ_JARHUI010000017.1 GCF_029222925.1 Algoriphagus sp. CAU 1675
GTTCCTGGGTTTGGGAGCCAGTGTCGGATTTTCGGAATATTCGATAGACGGCAGCGAGCTGGACCCGAACGACTATCCCGACTCGGAGATTCCGATGGGGAGGGTGAACACGTTCACGCCGAATCTGAACACGGGTCTGTTTTACCACAACGAGCGTTTCTATGCGGGTCTGAGTGTATACAATCTGGTGGGCAAGAGTGCGCTGGAGAAGGAGGACATTTCCCTGGCGTACCACGACCTGCACTATTACCTGACGGCTGGTGCGCTGTTTGACTTGAGTGAGACGGTGAAGTTCAAGCCGAGCTTCCTGATCAAGGAGGTGAAGGGAGCGCCGATGAACTACGACATCAACGCGATGTTCCTGTTTGCCGACCGGCTTTGGTTGGGAGCCTCCTACCGTTCGAACATGAAGGTATGGACCGAGAACCTGGCTTCGAACCTGTCGAACCGGAACGCGGTTGCGGCGATTGTGGAGCTTTTTGCGACCGACAGGATCCGCCTGGGCTATGCCTATGACCGTAACATGAACGTGTTGAGCAACTACAGGAACAACTCGCATGAGTTTTCCGTGGGCTTCTATATGATCCCGAGAAAAGCAGTTATGAAAAACCAAAGATGGTTCTGATTATGAAAAAGACATTGACGATACTAAGCATCTCAGCCGGATTGTTATTGGGAGTGGTAGGAGCAGCTGAGGCCCAGAGGAGCAAGATCCGTTATGCAGACGAGCAGATGGAGCTGATGAATTACCGGAACGCGGTTCAGCTGTACGAGGAGGCCTATGCGAAGAAGCCTATGTACGAGACTGCGAAGAAGGCCGCCCAGGCCCACGACATCCTGCGTGACTATGAGCAGTCCTACGAGTGGTGGAAGAACGCAGTGGGCTATGAGGAGGCAGAGACGTCCGACTTCATGAGCCTGCTGACCGCAGCCCAGCGAGTGGGCAAGCAGGAAGAGGGCAGGGGTGTTTTGGAGGCGAGAAGGCCCCAGATGCAGGCCAGCCTGCTGGACTCGCTGACCGGTTCGGTAGAGCATTTTGTGAGCACCGCCTCGAAGAAGCGTGTGAAGCTGGAGGGCGTGGAAGGGCTGA
>NZ_JARHUI010000002.1 GCF_029222925.1 Algoriphagus sp. CAU 1675
CCAAGACCCGGTAGAGCTCGTTTAGACTCTGATTCATCACTTGTCGGCTTTTCCAGAAGTACTCGACTGCTCTCCAGAAAATTTTTTTTTAATATCAACCCGATATTCCTCTTCAGCCAGCTCATCTTTTGCTGAAAATCGATAAGAAGTTGCTTCTGACCAACTACCCGCTCTAATTCTGCTACTTTTTTCTTCAGCTCCAGCAACTGAACAGTGTCACTTTGGCTTTCCACGATCAAACGCTCTTGCTTCTGTTTCATACTACCGAATTTAATCATCCAGCGCCGAACTGACATGTCGGATACTTGATATTGTTGTCGAAGATCCCGGATACTCACTAGCCCTAGCTCTAGTTCTCTTACCTTTTCCTTTCTGAAATTGTCACTGAATCTGCGAACTCTACGCTCCGATTCACTCATCGTAAATTGTTCTCGTCTTGCCATTTTTTATCTAAGTTTTTTCAGACAAAAACGGTCAACTTATTTCAGGCACCGACAGGTTGTGAGTTGTGGGTTGTAGGTTTTAGGTTGTTAATGGCTATTACTTAGCTCCTACTGTTTACTTTTTAGATTTATTTGTTCAAAAAATGAGAAATAAAAAACCGCCTCAGGGATCTGAGGCGGCTTTCTTATTATTGGTCTAAGCCATATTTGAGGGTTTTTCCTTTTTCAACAGCCGGAAGACCTTCTGTCATCCACAAAGGTGCCGGAGCTCCTTTCAGGTAGTGATCGAAAAACTGACTCAATCTGATGGAAAGGTCTTTGCGGTTTTTACGCAGGCGTAAGTTGTGATCCTCTCCATTGTACTGGAGAAGCCAGGCCGGCTGGTTGAGACGCTTCAAAGCCATGAACATCTCAATGCCCTGATACCATGGAACTGCTCCATCTTCATCGTTGTGCATGATGAGTACAGGAGTCTGAACCCTATCCATATAGAATAGAGGAGAGTTTTCCAGGTAATACAAAGGCTTTTCCCAAAGTGTCCCACCGATTCTGGACTGGGTTTGTTCGTACTGGAACATACGGCTCATTCCTGTACCCCAACGGATACCGCCATAAGCAGAGGTCATGTTGACCACAGGAGCTCCGGCACCCGCAGCTTTAAACATATTGGTCTGGGTAATGAGGTAAGCCACTTGGTACCCTCCCCAACTTTGACCTTGGATTGCCATATTGTCTGCATCTACAAAACCTCTGGCCACAATGGACTGTACCCCGGGGATGATGCAGTTGTAGGCACTTGGTCCGGGAAGTCCCAAATCATACTTGATATCCGGAACGAAGACCAGGTAGTCGTTACTGACAAAGTATGGGATATTGATTGTGGAAGCGGAAGGTGCAGGTGCACGGTAATTATGCAACCCGTCACTGTTTCGCTCATAGAAATATACCATCATCGGATACTTCTTGCTGGCATCGAAACTTTCCGGTTTGAACAACAAACCCTGCAGGGCTGTACCATCATTGGCCAGGTAATCCACCAATTCTACAGAACCCCAGTTCACCTGGGCTTGTTGAGGGTTCAGGCTGGAAGCCTTTTTCAGGTTATGGAAGGAAAGATCACCAAGATATAAATCCGGGTTTTCCTGATAGGTACTTCTCTGAATGGTAATCTCATCTGATTCTTTCGCCTTATTCAAACCAAAATAGCGATGGGCACTCATGATGATTTTCTTAGGCGCAATCTTTCCATCCGTAGACCCCTGGTACATTCCAGATTCTTTATTTACCTCATTAAATGCTGTAAGGTAAAGTGGGGATTTAGGGTCAATGCTTTTTTCCTCCCGATCCAAAACCTGTCTTCTGAAAACAATCTTGTTCTTTCTTCCTTCTCCAGAAGTGATATTTACTGAAGAAGAGGGGTTCTTTGGATCAATTTTCCAGATATCGTAGCGGTCATTGATCAAAATAGCAGCATCCCCTTTGAGCCATCCTGAAGAACCATAGCTTCCGGGCAAGGAAGGAGAATCATGGAGCTCTTCATAGAAGTCAACTGGAATCGCCTTGGTCAGATTGATTTTCTTTTTAGAGGCAATATCGTAGACAACCCATGAGGAATCCCCGCTAGCATACCAGGTAACATAGTTGCTTTCCGGAGAAATGCTAGGGAAGCCCTGCACGTTTTTCTCAATTAAAGTTCTCTGACCGGTTTCGAAATCAACCAAATACAGGTCTCTTCCAATTTGAATATTCCAGCTATACTCCCTTCTATAAGCATTGTCTGTCCAGGCCAGGGCGAAGTCACGTTCTACCTTATCCTCCAAAACTACCTGATCCACCTTCCTATCTCCCAGCTGAGCAATACGCTTATCTTTCAGGTCAACGACAGCCAGATAAGACTTTTTCTCTTCTTGGGATTTCCGTCGCAACTGCATAGGCTGTATTTCAGAATCCTGCCAACCCCAGATATCCAAACTCACTCTTTCTTCATCAAGAATGGTCGTATCAGACTCATAGTCATAATCCTGATAGTCCTCGGCTACTCCAAAGAACAACCTGCCTTCATCCTCTGAAAACTTCAGGGAGGCATCCGGGCTAATTCTTCCGTTTTCCAAAATCCCCGGACTATCCTTTGCGACCAAAACCTCTGAAGAAGGCTTGGATGTATGGGTCAGAAAAATAGAGTGATAAGGCTTTTTGGCTTTGGAGGAATCATTGGTGCTGACAAAAGCCAGAAATCTGGATTTGGGGGAAAATGTCACTCGTTCATAAGAGGTATTCCCCTCATGAAGCAATGAGCTTTCCATTGTCTTCAGGTCCAAAAGGTAAATTGCCGCATTATCCAGAGTGTCTTCTTCTGCCAGTACATACTGAAGAAAATCCCCTTTTGGAGAAAAGCCGTATGACTTTACCCTTTCCAATTCTATGGATTGATCTCCTTTGAGTGTACGAACGATGAGTTTGCTCCCTTCAGTCTTTTTAGGCTTTTCTGCTTTGGCAGTTGAGTCGGCAGGATCTTTCTTTGCCGGCTTTTCCTTTTCAAAATGGATTGCTATCCAACTTCCTTCTTTTTCAGGAATGTCAAAGGATTTCACCTCAGGAAATTTTTCCAAAGTCCCGGAATTCAGTTGAAGGATAAATAGGCTATCCTTTGGCATATCCTCTTTTTTGGACTTTTTGAGCTTGAGCACTCTCAAGGAATCCTTTTGAGGCAGGATTTTACCGACAACAAAAGCATCATCTGGCGTAAAACTGAACCCTTGGGCTCTGGGAATTATGGTTTTTTTATCAGGATTATCAAAAGGGAGGATTTCCAGTCTGGCATCACCATCCTGTGGGGAAATCATATAGCCTACCCACTTGCCATTTTTGGTGATTTTATCAGAGGAAAGACTCTCCCAGGAATCATAGTCCTGATGAGTTAGAGCACGCTTTTGTTTTGCCACTGCGACCTGCCCCAGCAGGAAAAAAAGGAGCAGGGTAAATTGGCTTAGTTTTCTTAGCATAATCAGTTCAATATTACTTTAGGGTAAACTCTTTTGTAAATAGACCACCTCGGGTGGAAGAAAGCTTGATTTTGCCTTTCACTTCTTCCTCTCCCTTCACCGTCACTTTGAAGGTTGCACTTTTCTTTTCTCCTTTTCCGGTATAACCGCTATAAATGGTTTTGTCATACAGATCAGGGCTGGTGATTATCACCTTGGCCTCTTCATAGCCTTTGGTAAGTTCCTTGTCAAAATCCAGGCTCACCCGGTCTTCCTGAACAATTTTAACCAATTTGGCCTGCTCCAATGCAACAGGAAGGCCGCCCACATTTGTCCATTCCAAAGTAATTTCATATTCCCCTTTTCCGGTTTTTTTCACTTTAGGTTCGGAAACCTGTAGTTCGGGAAGTCTTTTGGCCATAGCCAGGTTAAACAGAGCCTGCTTTTTGGCCCAGTTTTCCAATTGCCAAGTAGGGCCATTCTGTCCAAAGAATTTGGGATGAAAACCGCCAATTTCCACCTCGCCCAATTGGGGATGGTTCATAGGAGTCCAGGATTTAAAGCCTCTTCCCTCATTTTCTTCCTCATCCCAAACTAGGGCATCGTAATCGTCATAAATTCCATCTCCGTTGTAATCTTTCATCGCTCCATTGTTCCAAAGCTCATCTCCGTACCAGATGCTTCCGAAGTAGAAATATCCAAAGTCGGGTCCATGTCCGAAAAGAGGGCTTGGCTTCAGGGGATCGCCAGTCATGGAATTGACTTTATATCTTGTGCTGTAAGTTTCATACACATCTCCTGCCCAAGGATAAGCGGTGAATGAAAGTCCGAGCTGATCCATCTCCTTATATATAGCCAAATCCGAAGGATACATGCGTTCCTCACTTTTGGAAGTTGAAGGTGGTCTCAGGTGCATAGGAACCCGGGTATCCATTGAGTTGACTACAGAAATATTGGCATGGCTCAACATCCACAGCACAGTAGACCTGCTTTCCGGTTCGCTCAGAGGGTACTCCCCTGCCCCATATTGGGTATAAGCTCTTCCTGTCAGGTCTCCTCCTATATCCGGTCTCCAGTTTTCAGGATAATTTCTATGCAGATCCAATCCTCCAATTCCGTCTTCATTATAATCCCCGTCGCCATCATTGTCGATTCCTTCGGTGTAGAGCAAGTAGTCTCCTTTTCCTGCAAAAACCCTTTTCATCAATTTTCCTGATGGGTGCTCCGGATCGATTATGAAATTGGCTTTTTCCTTTTCCTCAGGAGTAACTGCCTTCTTTCTGATTTGGTAAATGATACCGTCACCATCCAGGTCCTCTTCCGGATCCTCATCCAAAAGTCCATCCCTGTCGTTGTCATGAGGTCTTACTGTACTTCTATTTCTCTGTTCGGTGAAAAGATAGAGATTGGATCCATCCGGATTGTTTTGAGGACGGAGGTAGATTGTCTTGGTATCGATCAGATGGGTGATTTCCTGATCCTTTCCATAATTTTCCAACAGGTGTTGGGTCAGCCAAAGGATGGATTCACTGGATGTGATTTCTCCTGAATGTCTTCCTCCCTCAAAATAGGCGGCAGGTTTATCCGTATCCTTACCAGTCTTCTTGTTGGTAAGAGTCATTTGGTAGATCGGTCTTCCTTCAAAAGAATAACCGATCACATAAAGGTCTACAATCTCGGGAAATTCCTGAGCCCATTTTTCATACCAGTGATACATGACGTCCACGGTATGGTATTTATCAAAGGTGAGTTGTTCGCCGGGAGTATACTCTACTTCAGGAAAAGTGAATTTCTTGAAAAAAGAAGGCCCATGGCGCTCTCCACTTACTGTGTGGAATTTGGCTTTGCTGTCTTTTTCGGGAAAAACTTTCTCTTTTTTGAAGGGTTCGACCTGGGCTATGGCCAAGGTGCTTACAAAAGTCAAGCCCGCTGCTAGTAGGATTTTATTCATGTTCAGTTCACATTTTGACTGAATAAAAATAACCTCCTGATGGGGTCTAATCCAACCGCTCAAAAAAAAAGCCGGTTAAACCGGCTTATAATTTATTTTCTGATGACCATTTCGAAAACCTGAGGCCCATATTGTGTCATTCCCGGAATGGGTTCGCAATTTGGCAACTTTCGAATCACGTAATCTAATCTGTTGATCAATCCTTTGTCTTCGGAGTTCAAAACATCAAATCCACTGATTCTTCCCATGGAGTCAACTTCAAGTTGGATTTTCACTTCCTCCATTTCCTGACTTTTCTTGGTTCTGAAAATAAATGGAGAATAACTGTCCACCATTTCCAGGGAATTTTCTGCAAAAGCCCAATGAGCGACTGCCTCTTCGGAATTGTCAATAGACTTTACAAGAAGCTTGTCTTCCTTTTCGTTGGCCAAAATGGAAGAAGCCGAAATCATCAGTAAAAATAAAATCGAGAAGATATTGGAAAGGATCTTTTTCATGATTTCCTTATTAATAGCTTCAAAGATTAACAAAAAAACATTTCAAAGCAAGTTTTATGCATTTTATATCTGAGAAAAGGAAACAAAAAAGTCTTGCCAAAAGCAAGACCCTTTTCAGAATATAAACCCAAATATAACTTTAGAGATTAAAAGTTTTGATTCTAGTAGCTTTAACGTTTTGAAACAGAGGGTAAGTCCAACTATTATTTCAAGAAAACAATAATTATCAGAATAATTATTTGTAGTTCAAAGCTGAGCCCAAAGTAAAGCGATTTTAGCTTTAATTACAAATTGAAAAAATAATTTTGCAATATTTTGAACAATCTCTAATTTACAATCGATTTCATTAACAATCATCTAAATCCAAGCGCATAAAATGGATAAAATTTTAGATATCGATAACATAGACCTAAAAATTATTTCGCTTTTAAATGAGGACGCAAAGACTCCTTACACAGAAATTGCCAAAAAAGTATTCGTTTCCTCCGGTACAGTCCACGTAAGAATGAAGAAACTGGAGGATATGGGCATAGTAAAAAGCGCCACTTTGAATATAGATTTCTCCAAGCTTGGATATGATATTTCGGCTTTTCTGGGAATCTACCTCGAGAAAAGCTCTTTATATGACACGGTGATCGAAAAACTCAAGGGAATTTCAGAAGTGGTCAGCGCCTATTATACCACCGGTAATTATTCCATTTTCGCCAAAATCATCTGTCGCGATACCAATCACCTAAGAACTGTACTTGATAATATCCAAAAAGTAGAAGGGATAGACCGTACAGAGACTTTGATAGTACTTGAGGAAAGCATTAACAGACCCATACAGTTTTTTGACAAAGAGAAACAAGGTAATTAAGATTAAATCTAAATAAAGAAAATTTGGGGTAAAACCCGTCAAAAATGAGACTCGGAAAATTTTCAGTCTCATTTTTTTTTAGATTAAAATTTGGCCCAAATCAAAAAATAGGGCGATTTTGATCAGATTTTTAAATATCCCATAGATTTTTCAAATGAGCCGGAACATTATCTTTTCATTATAAGTTGTACATTCGCAATCAAAATGTAATTAGTCTAAATAACTCAGCACATGAGCAAAGACAACCAGATTTTAGAAGAACTTACCTCAAAGGAATACGAACACGGATGGTCGGTAAACTACGAAGCTGATGAGGCCCCTGTAGGATTGAATGAAGACATTATCCGTTGGATTTCCGCAAAAAAGGAAGAACCTCAATGGCTTCTTGAATGGAGACTGAAAGCCTTTAAAACCTGGCAATCCATGACAGAGCCTGAATGGGCAAATGTTCATTATCCCAAAGTGGATTTTCAGGCTTTGAAATATTATTCAGCTCCCAAGCAAAACTCCAAGCCCAAGAGCCTGGATGAGGTGGACCCTGAACTTTTGGCCATCTATGAGCGCCTGGGTATTTCTTTGAATGAGCAAAAAAGACTACAAGGGATTGCGGTAGATGCAGTACTGGATTCAGTTTCGGTTGCAACTACATTTAAAGGTACCCTTAGCAAACTGGGTATTATTTTCTGTTCTTTCAGCGAAGCGGTCAAAGAACATCCCGAACTGGTGAAGAAATATCTGGGTTCTGTAGTCCCGATGACGGACAATTATTATGCAGCACTCAATTCGGCAGTATTTTCTGACGGATCCTTCTGCTACATTCCAAAAGGGGTTAGATGCCCAATGGAGCTTTCTACTTATTTCCGGATCAACGCTGCCAATACAGGACAATTTGAGCGTACGCTGATTGTAGCTGAGGAAGAATCCTATGTGAGCTATCTAGAAGGATGTACCGCTCCTCAAAGAGACGAAAACCAGCTTCATGCCGCTGTTGTAGAAATTTATGCTGCAGCCCATGCTGAAGTAAAATATTCTACGGTTCAAAACTGGTTTCCCGGTGATAAAGAAGGAAAGGGCGGTATTTACAACTTTGTAACCAAAAGGGGTATATGCGCCGGGGATTTCTCCAAAATCTCCTGGACACAAGTTGAGACCGGTTCGGCTGTTACCTGGAAATATCCTTCCTGTATATTAAAAGGAGACAATTCCATTGGAGAGTTTTACTCTGTGGCAGTCACCAATAATTACCAACAGGCAGATACCGGTACGAAAATGATCCATATTGGTAAAAACACCAAGTCAAGAATCGTATCCAAGGGTATTTCCGCAGGAAAATCCCAAAACTCCTACAGAGGTCAGGTTCAGGTGATGAAGAGAGCCGACAATGCCAGAAACTTTTCCCAGTGTGATTCCTTATTGATGGGCGACCGATGTGGAGCACATACCTTCCCTTACATCGATATCCAAAATCCAAGTGCCAAAGTGGAGCATGAAGCTACCACCTCCAAAATCGGAGAGGATCAGATTTTCTATTGCAACCAAAGAGGTATTGCGACTGAAGACGCTGTGGCTCTGATTGTCAACGGTTATGCCAAGGAAGTTTTGAACCAGCTTCCTATGGAGTTTGCTGTAGAAGCCCAAAAGCTTTTGGCGCTAACCCTTGAGGGATCTGTTGGGTAAAAACTGATTTGAGATTTGAAATTCAGAATTTGAAATTATGGCAACTGTCACAAAATTCGAAGACCTGGAAGTCTGGAGAAAATCCAGAGAATTTTCCAAACAAGTCTTTGAATTGACACAAGCCAATGGCTTTGAAAAGGATTTCGTTCTCAAAAATCAAATCAATTCCTCCTCTGGATCAATTTCAGACAACATTGCTGAAGGATTTGAAAGAGAAGGAAAGAAAGAGTTTATTAATTTCTTGAGCATTGCTAAAGGTTCAGCGGGAGAATCTAGATCTCAACTTTACCGAGCATTTGACAGGAAATATATATCTGAAGAAACGCTTCAGGAAATGCTCAATATGTGTCTTGAAATTTCTAAATCAATTTCAGGCTTTATTAAATATCTGAAAGATTCGGAATACAAGGGAAACAAGTTCAAATGAACAAAAGAACCTGAGGTTTCAAATCTCAAATTTCAAATGAAATTATTAGTATCATGCTTTCTATAAAAAATCTACACGCTTCAATTGAAGGGACGCCGATTCTAAGAGGTATTAATCTGGAAGTAAAACCAGGAGAAGTCCATGCGATCATGGGGCCAAATGGTTCCGGAAAATCAACATTGGCATCTGTGCTTGCAGGAAGAGAAGAATATGAGGTTACTGAAGGAGAAGTTATCTTCCAAGGCAAGGACCTTTTGGAACTCTCTCCTGAGGACCGAGCCAGGGAGGGTGTTTTTCTTGCCTTCCAGTATCCTGTTGAGATCCCCGGAGTATCCTCTACCAACTTTCTTAGAACAGCGGTAAATCAGGTACGTGAGTACAGAGGACTGGAGCCTTTGGATGCAGTCAAATTTCTTTCTCTTATGAAAGAGAAAATGAAGCTGGTTGAGATTGATCAGAAATTGCTCAGCAGATCCCTTAACGAGGGTTTCTCTGGAGGTGAGAAAAAACGAAACGAAATCTTCCAGATGGCCATGCTTGAGCCAACGCTTTCCATTTTGGATGAAACAGATTCCGGTTTGGACATCGATGCATTGAGAATCGTTTCCAATGGTGTCAACCAGTTGAAATCAGATAAAACCGCTACCATCGTGGTAACGCATTACCAAAGACTTTTGGATTACATTGTTCCGGATTTTGTACACGTATTGTATAAAGGAAGAATCGTAAAATCCGGCACCAAAGAACTGGCTTTGGAACTTGAAGAAAAAGGCTACGACTGGATCAAAGACGAAGTTGATTCAAAGGCTACTGTCTGATTTCTAAAACAACAATCATGAGTACCTTGACCAAACAAGATACATTTAACAGCATATTAGAAGGGGCTCCCAAAAACTTCGAGTCAGAGAGGACTTTGGCAAAGGAAAGTTATTTTGCTCAGGGGCTACCTGCCTTGAAAGCAGAGGAATACAAGTTTACTTCCATTGCCAAAAAACTGGAGCAGACGATTGAAAACTTCTCTTCTGCCCAGGCTTTCGAAGTGAGCGATGAATTGGTTAAATCCTCCATTTATCCGGGATTTGAGGGAAATGTATTGGTTTTTTCCAACGGGAAATTCCTTCCTGAACTTTCCTCAAACATTGAAGGGCTGGAAATTTCTGCCCTATCTGAAAAACCGGAAACAGCCATTGGAAGCATTGCAAAAGTTGAAAAAGATGCTTTTGCGGCTTTGAATCAGGCTTCATTTGTTGATGGAGCATTCATCTCTGTTCCTAAAAAGTCACAAGTTGAGAAGCCATTTCTTCTTCTTTCCTTCAACAAGTCCAATGAAGGCCAGGTAATTCAGCCAAGAATTTGGATTGAAGCAGGGGATTTTGCTGAGGTCACATTTATTGACCAAAGTGTAGATCTAAGCGAGACCAGCTATTTCCTTAATAAGGTAATAGAAATCAAAGGAGGAGTAAATACCCACATTCGTTATTACAGAATCCAAAACGAAGGAAAAAACAGTATTGAGGTAAGCAATATTGAAACAGACATCCAGCAGGATTCCCGTTTCACTTCAGTCAATATTTCGCTTTCGGGAGATATGGTCAGAAACAACCTCAACCTGAACCTTTTGGGAAGTAATTCAGAGGGGAATATGTATGGTTTATACCTATTGAATGGGAAAACCCATGTGGACAACCATACCAATGTGGATCATACCATCCCTCATGCTGAGTCCAATGAACTCTATAAAGGTATCCTTGCCGATCAATCCCGAGGGGTATTCAACGGGAAAATCTTTGTACGTCAGGACGCTCAAAAAACAAATGCTTTTCAGCAAAACAACAATATCCTGTTATCTGAGGATGCGGTCGTGAACACCAAACCTCAGTTGGAAATCTGGGCAGACGATGTCAAATGTTCCCATGGCTGCACCACGGGTCAGCTGGATGAGGAAGCACTTTTCTACCTACAGGCTCGAGGAATTGATAAAACCCAGGCTAAAGGTTTGTTGTTGTATGCTTTTGCGGGAGAAGTCCTGGAGCATATTGAGGAAGACAGCTTCCGTGAGTATTGCATCTCCCTGGTACAAGAACGACTGGGAAGCAAATTTTAAACACCGACATGAGTTTAAATATTGACCAAATCAGGGGCTTGTTTCCTGTGCTTCATCAAGAGGTGCATGGCAAGCCCTTGATTTATTTTGACAATGCGGCAACTACCCAGAAGCCCAAGGCGGTTTTGGACTCCCTTTTGAACTACTATGAAAAGGACAACTCCAATATCCACCGTGGGGCACATGCATTGGCGGACAGAGCCACGCGATTCTATGAATCTACTCGTGAAGCAGTCCGAGATTTTATCAATGCCCGAGAAGCTGCTGAAATCATTTTTACGAAGGGAACTACAGAAAGCATCAATCTGGTTGCCCAGACTTTTGGAAGAAAATTCATCGGGAAGGATGATGAGCTCATCATTTCCACCATGGAGCATCATTCCAATATTGTACCTTGGCAGATGCTCTGCGAGGAAAAAGGAGCTGTACTGAAAGTGATCCCTATCAATGATTCAGGAGAGATCATTTACGAGGAATTTGAAAAACTCCTTTCCCCAAAGACCAAGTTGGTAAGCATTGTTCATGCTTCCAATGCTTTGGGGACCATCAATCCCGTCAAAAAAATCATCCAAGCTGCTCATGCTGTTGGTGCAAGGGTATTGGTGGATGGGGCTCAGTCCACCTCCCATCTTGAAATCGATGTTCAGGACTTGGATTGCGATTTCCTGGCATTTTCCGCCCACAAACTCTACGGACCTACCGGATTGGGAGTACTTTATGGAAAAAGAGAAGTTTTGGAAGCCATGCCGCCATTTTTGGGAGGAGGAGAAATGATCCGTGAGGTGACTTTTGAAAAGACCACCTACAATGACATCCCATTTAAATTTGAAGCGGGAACTCCCAATATCGGAGATGTGATCGCATTTGGTGAGTCGCTGAAATTCATCAAGTCTTTGGGAAAAAAGGCTATCAAGGATCATGAAGATGAGCTTCTATCCTATGCCAATGAACTTTTGCTTCCTATCAAGGGATTTATTCCAGTGGGCACAGCGGCTGAAAAAGTCAGCGTTTTATCCTTCAATATCAACGGAATGCACCCATTTGACGTGGGGCAGATGTTGGATGCCAAGGGGATAGCCGTACGTACAGGACACCATTGCACCCAGCCTTTGATGCAAAGATTTGGGATTGAAGGAACTGTAAGAGCTTCTTTTTCTGTTTACAATTCCAAGTCTGAAATCGAAAAGCTGGCCGAAGGGGTAAGTCAACTAGCCAGAATCAAAAACAAATGAGCACAATCAGAGAAATTCAGGACGAGATCGTATCCGAATTTGAAATTCTGGGGGAGGACCGGGAATCCACCATTTTTTATATCATGGAATTGGGAGGAAACCTGGAAGAGTTTCCCGAAGAGGAGAAAAAAGAGGAAAACATCATTAAAGGCTGTCAGTCAAAAGTCTGGCTGATTGCGGATGAGCATGATGGCAAAATCCACTATAAGGCAGATTCCAATACTGATATAACCAAAGGATTGATTTCCCTTTTGATCCGGGTTTTGAATGACAGAAGCCCGGAAGAAATCATTCAGGCTGAATTGAATTTTATTAACAGGATTGGTATGGGCAATATCATAGGGAGCCAGAGATCCAATGGATTGGCGGCTATGATCCAGCAAATGAAGCGATATGCCCTAGCTTTTCAAACCAAATTAAATACCTGATATGGAGACTGAAAACAGTGAATCAGCTGGACAAATCAAGGATCTGAAGGAAAAGGTCAAACTTGCGATCAAGCAGGTTTATGATCCGGAAATCCCTGTGGATGTATATGAGTTGGGGCTAGTATATGAAATCAGCGTATACCCAGTAAACAATGTCTATGTCCTGATGACCCTGACCTCACCCAACTGTCCCTCTGCAGAATTCATTCCTTCTGAAGTAAAGGATAAAATCCAGCAGATCCAAGGTATCAACCATGTGGAAGTAGAGATCACCTTTGATCCCCCCTACTCCCAGGATATGATGTCCGAGGCTGCCAAACTTGAATTAGGATTTCTTTAAAACGTAAAATAAAAACAAGAATAAATATGTATCCTGAAGAACTAATCGCTCCAATGAGAGCAGAACTTTCAAACGTTGGATTCGAAGAATTCAGAACCGCTAAGCAGGTAGCAGAACACCTGGGAGCATCACACAAGGGAACCACCTTTGTGGTGGTCAACTCTGTATGTGGATGTGCTGCCGGAGCGGCGAGACCAGGCGTATTGTATGCTTTAGAGAATGCCTCAAAAAAACCAAGCACCCTTGCTACGGTATTTGCAGGAAATGACAGAGAAGCCACTGCCAAGTTTAGAGAAATGGTATTACCCTACCCTCCTTCCTCTCCTGCCATGGCCATGTTTAAAGACGGGGAACTGGTTCACTTCATCGAAAGACACCACATAGAAGGTAGATCTGCAAAAATGATCGGGGATCATTTGGTTGAAGTTTTCGAGCATTTCTGTGATTAAAAAATAATAGCCCTTCGGGGCTTTTTTTACGAAAATTCCGGCTTTTACTGAATTCTTTCCAGGAAAAACCCAATTAAACAAATCACCGAAATTCATTTGGGGACACTTTAAATGTTCATTCAATCGATTTCGGATTAATTTATTACCCAAAATCGAATAAACCTCTTAAAAAAGATTTGATTTTATTAACTTAACAGCATCTTTTAAGGTTTTTCATTCAAAGAAATCCAATCTATTCGCAATATGTCTGAATCCGTTAAATTGTCTTACAAAGGACAAGATTTTGAGTTTCCGGTTACCGTCGGAACCGAACAAGAACCTGCAATTGACATTGCAAAATTAAGAGCCTCAACAGGTCTTATCACCCTAGATCCTGGATACAAAAACACAGGTTCTACCACAAGTGCCATCACGTTTTTGGATGGTGAAGAAGGTATCCTTCGTTACAGAGGCTATAGAATTGAAGATCTTGCAGAAAAATCAACGTTTCTGGAAGTAGCTTATCTTCTGATTTATGGAGAACTCCCAACTCAGGCTGAGTATGAAGTATTCACCCGGGAAATCACCCACCACACCCTAGTTCATGAGGACATTAAGAAGATTTTGGACGGTTTTCCTTCCAATGCTCACCCAATGGGCGTTCTTTCTTCCTTAATTTGCTCCCTTTCGGCATTTTATCCAAACTCTCTAAATCCAAACAGAAGTGAGGAAGAGGTTAATTTGAGCATCATCCGACTGATCGCCAAAATGCCAACCTTTGCTGCATGGGCCTACAAAAATGAGATGGGACATCCGGTGAATTATCCTGATAATACCCTGGACTACTGCTCCAACTTCATGAAAATGATGTTTGCGCTTCCTGCAGAGAAATATGAAGTGGATCCAGTTGTTGCAAAGGCTTTGGATTCCCTATTGATCCTTCATGCAGATCATGAGCAAAACTGCTCCACCTCTACCGTTAGAATTGTTGGTTCTTCCCAAGCTAGCATCTACGCGTCTATTTCTGCCGGAATCAACGCCCTTTGGGGACCTCTTCATGGTGGTGCCAACCAGTCTGTAATCGAAATGCTGGAAGCAATTAAAGCTGATGGTGGAGATGCTAAGAAATATCTGGACAAGGCTAAGGACAAAAATGATCCTTTCCGATTGATGGGCTTTGGACACAGAGTTTACAAAAACTTTGACCCAAGAGCTAAAATCATCAAGAAGGCTGCTGACGATGTATTGGGCAAGTTGGGTGTGAATGACCCAATTTTGGAAATTGCCAAAGAATTGGAATACGCCGCATTGAATGACCAGTACTTTGTAGACAGAAAGCTCTATCCTAACGTAGACTTCTACTCCGGAATCATTTACAGAGCCTTGGGAATTCCTACCGATATGTTTACGGTAATGTTTGCCCTAGGTCGTCTCCCAGGATGGATCGCACAGTGGAAAGAAATGCGTGAAAACGGAGAGCCTATCGGTAGACCTCGTCAGGTTTATGTAGGTGCCAATGAGCGTGATTATGTTACCATGAACAAGAGATAATCAATACTTGGAATAAAATAGAAAATGCCAGCCCAAAAGCTGGCATTTTTCATTAACGGTCTGTTTAAATCTTTGAAGTCTTCGCATATTTAGGAAAACATTACAAACTGAGATTTTAGAAAATTCATGAAACCAACTACACTTGAGGAAGCAGTGGCTTTGACCAAAAGATTTACATCCAAACCAAGCAACGAGGAGCTGCTTAGACTTTATGGTTTGTACAAGCAAGCCACAGAAGGAGACAATGAAGGAGAAAGACCTGGAGGGTTTGATTTTAAAGCCGCTGCAAAATATAATGCCTGGCTCACGCTTAAGGGCAAGTCTAAAGAGGAAGCATCACAAGCCTATTTAGAATTAGTGGAAGAACTTTCAAAAAAATACATGTAAGAAGATTGAGAGACAAATTATGGCAGCTCAATTTTGACTTTGTTTTCTTCCAAACCATCCAGCGATGATACTTCCCAAAATCAATTGCTGAATGTGGTAGAGCATTACCGGAAGAAGAACAAAACCCAATATAGTGGGGTCTGGAAAAATTACTTTCCCAATCACCACCCCATGAACAAGGGACTTCTTGGAACCACAAAAAAGAGCGGTAATTCGATCTTCAATCGGAAATTTCAATAGTCGGGAAACCAAGGAAATCAAAAACCAAATCAGCAAAAACAGCGAGAGCATGGTGAGTGCCACCTGCAGTAAGGTACTTAGGGAATAAGGAGAAAAGACCTTCTGGGAAAAGGATTGGGAAAATGCCGTAAAAACAATCATCATGATTACCGTTTGATCCACATATTTCAACCTGGACAGATGATTTTTAATCAAGGGGAATAATTTGGAGTGGATTGTAATTCCTAGCGATACAGGCAAAATCACCTTGAAAAAGAGCTCTATAAATGTTGGTAAAAAATCCACTTCAACCCCTTCTGAACCGGTCAGCACACTCATCCAAGCTGGTGTAATCAACACACCCAACAAGCTGGAGATACTGGCATTGAAAATTGCTCCGGGAATATTTCCACCTGCCAATGAAACCATTACCACAGATGCACTGACGGTTGAAGGTAAAGCTGATAAATAACTGATTCCCAATTTAAAATCAGAATCTATATAAGGTAATAGATCAAGTATAAAATATACCAGGACAGGAAAGACTAAAAAAGTAAACATCTGCACCAGAACATGCAATTTCCAATTGCTCAAGCCTTTTTTGAGTTGAACCGGATCGAGTTTGACTCCATAAAAAAAGAAGACCAGCGCAATCCCTACGTCAATCAGTGGCTTCCAGGGAATGGGGGAATCAGCAGCCCCCACTGAAGGGAAAAGCCATGCCAGAAAGATCGCTGCAAACAGGCCCAGCAAAAATCCATTGATACCTACCTTAGAAAGCGTGCTGGAAAGTTTGGGGATCATGAGCCAAGAATACGTTTGAAGTTGTCGCAGATGATAGCTGTAGCAATAGCCACATTCAGGGATTCTGCATTTCCAAAAGCCGGGATGGTCACTTTTTTACTGATCCATTTTTCCAGCTTTTCAGAAATTCCCTTCGATTCATTTCCCATCAAAATGACTCCTGGTTGGACTCGCTTGATCTGATGGACATTCTCCCCGTCCAAAAAAGCTCCGTACACGGGCAAGTTCCATTTTTGAAAAATCTGTTCCAGATCCCCGTAGAAAAAATTGACCCGGGTAAAGGACCCCATGCTGGATTGTATGACTTTTGGATTGTACAGCTCTGCCGTTTGGGGAGAAAAGACCAAATTCTTAATTCCGTACCAATCGGCAATCCGAAGAATGGTGCCCAGATTTCCTGGGTCTCGCACATCATCCAAGGCTATTATCAATTCATCCTTTTCGGGGGAAAAAGGCTGATTGGCTTTCATTTTAACCACGGCAAGACATGAATCATTGCTTTGGTATTGACCAAGGGATTCGAGCTGTTTGGGGGATACAGAAATTAGTTCTCCCCTGAAGGATTCTAGCAGTTTTTGGTTTTTTTCCAGGAAAAGTTCCGTAGCCAAAAGCAACTCTGTCTCGAAATTGGAGGACAGGACTTCCTGGACACTTTTTTCTCCTTCTACAAAGAACTTTCCGGACTCGAACCTGTATTTTTTTTGATGTAAGGATTTTATAAACTTAACTGTATTTTTGCTAAGCATTTGCGTCGATTCTCCTGTTTTGAAATTCATCAAATATATACTTTTTCTTCCTCTACTCGGGCTTTGCCTGAGTTGTTCACTCACCAAAAACCTTAAGGAGGGTGAATATGTACTCTATGAATCCGAACTGAAGGGAGTAGAAAAATCAGATGAGGAAGAGCTGATGGGGCTCATGCAACAAGAGCCAAATTTCAGAATCCCCTTATTCAATTTTTCCCCGGGCGTTTTCATCTACAAAACCGGGGAACTATTCTATGACAGCAGCAAAGTCGCCCGAAAAAAACTAAGATTGGAAAATGAGCTTGTCCAGGTAAAAGAACAATTGGATAGTCTTTCGGAAAACAGGAAACTATTGAAGCGACAGGATAAGCTACAGACCAAACTGGAAAACGTCAAAAAGAAGGAGGAGTTTGGAAACTCCCTCATGAGAACCGGGAATCCAGTCAGCATTTTGGACAGTGTCAAAGTCTATAATTCAGTCCGGAATATGGAAGGCTATCTGAAAAACCATGGTTTCTTTGAGGCCGAGGTGGATTATGAAGTGCGGACAAAGAAGAAAAAGGCCTATCTCACCTATCTGGCTGAAGAGAAGAAACCTTACTTGATAGACTCTTTTTATACCCGTACCAAAAACGAGGAGATTCTGAATCTACTTAAAAAACACAAGGAATCCTCCATGATTTCCAAGGGGAAAATATACAATCAGGATGATCTAATTGGGGAAAGAAACCGGATTGAGGAACTATTGAAGAACAATGGCTTCTATATGTTTTCCAATTCCTACATAGAGTATTTTGTCTATCAGGATAGCAGTGCCAAAACTGTCAAAATCGAACAGCTGATCAGCAGACCAACCTTTGCGGAAAAGCACCAGTCCTATACGATTGATTCCATCAATTTCCGGATCAACCCTCCTTCCGATGAGTTTGCGGATCGCCAAGTCAACCGAGTATTCAGAAACATAGATTTCAATTTTTACAGAGACAGGTATTCCGAAAAAATACTGGCCTCGAGGATATTTTTCCAAAAGGGCTCTACCTACAATCGCTCTGTGGTACTGGAATCCCAAAGACAGCTCAGCAATCTGGATCTGTTTAGGTTCGTAAATATCACCTTTGATACCTTAGGGACTTCTTTGACTGCAAAGATTTTTACCCAGCCCAATCAAAAATATCAGCTCACCAATCAAGTCGGGCTAAGCATCACTGAGCAATTGCCGGGCCCCTTCTTCAGTACATCGTTAAGGAACCGGAATTTTTTCCGCGCTGGTGAGATTTTGGAATTCAACTTCAGAGCTGGCCTGGAAGGGGTCGCCTCTGCTACTGACCAAGGGGTTTACCAAAGCCGGGAATTGGGTGTGTCAGCGGCTGTGATCTTTCCAAGATTCTTGATCCCGTTTGCAAAAGGATCATTGCAGCGCTATGGCCGCTATAATCCCAATACACGAACCCAAATAGGCTTCAATTATACCAACCGTCCTGAATACACCCGAAACAGCCTCAGCGGGCAGCTTTCCTACACTTGGGCTACCCGAAATCAAAGACAGCGGTATACAATCAATGCAGCCGACGTCAGTTACGTTCGTACTCCCAACATCACCGGAGATTTCCTCAATGTGCTCAACGACCTAGCCAGCCAGGGGAACAACCTGATTTATTCCTTTTTGCCTTCCTTTGTGAGCAGTTTTTCAGCTCAGACCATAATCAATTTCAATCAATATGGAGATTGGCAAAATAGACCTTCCTCTTTGTTGAGATTGTTTATGGAAAGTGGCGGCACTTCCCTGAATCTCTTCAATGTGCAAAGCAACAACACGGAAGGGATAGAATATGCCAACTTCCAATGGCTGAAATTTCAAGCCGACTTCAGGAGATATTATCCCTTGGACAAAAAACAGACTGTGGCCTATAGAGCCAACTTTGGTGTAGCAAGGCCCTATGGAGTCAGTGCAGGAATTCTTCCTTACGAAAAATATTTCTTTGCAGGAGGAGGAACCAGCATCCGTGCCTGGCAGGCCAGGCGACTTGGTCCGGGGAGTTTCAGTCCTCAAACGGGTTCAGGTGGGGAGTTTGATTACACCTTTGAACAGCCAGCAGAAATGATATTTGAAACCATGCTGGAATACCGTCGCAAAATCTATGGATATTTTGACATGGCTCTTTTTGTAGACGCGGGTAATTCCTGGGATATCGGGGTGGATCCAAGTAGACCAGGTTCCGACTTTAGGTTTGACCGATTTTATAAGGAAATAGCTGTGGGATCCGGAATCGGACTGAGAATGGACTTTGATTTCCTGATCATCCGACTTGATTTGGCCACCAAAGCCATTGATCCCGCGCAGCCTGAGGGAGAGCGATGGATCTTAGACAATCTTTCATTCAAAAAACCATTTGGAGTCCGAGGCCAAACAGTATTGAATTTTGGCATAGGCTATCCATTCTGATTGATTCAAATTATGAGTAGAAAAAGTAAAGAGGAAATAGCAATCATTTACCAAGGTATTCAAGATCATATTTGCAGTGAACTTGAGATACACGATGGTGGGGGCAGTTTTATGGAAGACCTTTGGGACAGACCCGAAGGAGGAGGAGGCAGGACCAGAATATTCCAAAATGGCAATATCATTGAAAAGGGAGGCGTTGCCTTTTCGGCAGTTCATGGGCCTACACCTGAAAAAATACTGGCTAAACTTGGGCTTGAAAAATCAGATTTTTTCGCGACTGGAGTTTCAATTGTGCTCCATCCCAAAAGCCCTATGGTTCCCATCATTCACATGAATATCCGCTATTTTGAGATGGATAATGGTACCCATTGGTTTGGAGGAGGAATAGACCTCACACCCCACTACATCGTTCCGGAAGATGCCCGATATTTTCACCAGGAAGTAAAAAAAGTCTGTGACCGCTTTGATCCAGCATATTACCCTAAGTTTAAAGCTTGGGCTGATGAATACTTTTTTGTCAAGCATAGAAATGAAACCCGAGGTGTGGGAGGTATATTCTATGACCGGCTAAGTGCCCAATCAGACGAGCATTTTGAAGAAATCCTAAATTTCAGCTTGGCTGTGGGGAGACTGTTCCCGGATGTTTATGGGTATTTTATGGAAAAAAACTCCCCTCTCCCCTATGGAGAAAAAGAAAAGCAATGGCAAAACCTGAGACGGGGACGCTATGTGGAATTTAATTTAGTTTGGGATGCAGGCACCAAATTCGGTCTGGACACCAATGGACGCACCGAAAGTATATTGATGAGTATGCCTCCGTTAGCGGAATGGAAATACATGCATCAGCCTGCTCCAGGCAGCCCGGAGGAGTTTACTCTTGAGCATTTGAAAAAAGATATGGATTGGCTTTCCTATACCCTATGATCGAAGTTTTCAAAAAATGGGATGAATCACTTTTTCTCTGGCTGAATTCCTTTCATGCGGACTGGCTGGATCCTATCGTGTTTCAAATGACTGAAACCATTACCTGGTTTCCCCTTTATGGCTTTTTGCTGTATAAAATTTACAAGCTGGACCCGAAAAACAGTGTTTGGATATTTGGGGGAGTTGCTTTGACCATTTTGATCACGGATCAGTTGACCTCAGGTTTTATGAAACCTTTTTTTGAGCGTCTTCGCCCCTGCCATGATGAGCGATGGACAGGGATCATCCACAATTACGGAAGATGCGGTGGGCTTTATGGTTTTGTTTCCTCCCATGCCGCCAACACCTTTGGAATGGCTGTATTTCTCAACAAGAAGCTTAAAGGTAAAATCCCCTACATACAGTATTTATTTCTATATGCCTTGGTTGTGAGCTATACCCGAATCTACTTGGGTGTTCACTATCCATTTGACGTGATTTTGGGTGCCGCGATAGGTATTGTGGCTGGTTTTATGGTTTGGTTTTTAATTGTATTTGTAAAGCGGGAAATCCTTAAAAAAGCCCTCAAGTAATCAAGGATTCCCTTTTTTGACCTTAGTATTTTAATCTGGCAATCATGGATTGCCTTTCGGGTCTCCTTTGTCACTTTTTCGGCTGACAAAACTCATAGAAATCCAGGTATAAATTGACTTAATTTATTCTATGTGAATCCATTAAAGAGGGTATTCTTCTCTTTTTACGCAGACAAACTAATGTGATAATTTAAAATAAACCAACACCATGAAAGCTTTAAAAATTGCATTTTCCCTTGCGTTAATTTTAATGATGGGATCATGTGGCCCCAACACGAAGATCCTGGGATCCTGGACCAACCCCAACAAACCGGCAGGTGGTTATGAAAGTATTTTTGTAACAGCACTTACGGACAATATCCTTGCAAGAAGGACAGTAGAAACTGATCTAGAACATCTACTTCAAGCAGAAGGGGTAAATGCGCGTAGCAGCTTTGAGGTAATGCCTCCGGGCTTCAAATCTGATGGAGTGGACAAGGATGAAATCCTTCATGAAATCAGGCAGTATGGAAGTGATGCCATTCTAACCATAGCCTTGCTAGAAAAAACCACTGAAACCCGGTATGTTCCCGGTACTACGACAGTTTATTCTCCTATGGTATTCAGGTATCACGGCAGGTTCTGGGTGTATTACAATTACTATAATCCAATCATCTATGATCCCGGATATTATACCACCGATAAGAGTTATTATTTAGAGGCCAACCTTTATGACTCAGAATCGGAGGAATTAATGTGGTCCTCCCAATCTGAAACGACCAATCCCTATTCATTGGATTCTTTTTCGGAGGATTTCTCTGAAGTAGTGGTAGGTCAGCTAAAGAAAAACGGGCTTATTCGATAAAAACGATCCCGTTTTAAAAGCAAAACCCCGGGAATGTATTCCGGGGTTTTTGTTTTAAGCTGCGTTTCTGGCGGCATTAATGATTCCGAACATACTTCTCAAAATGAGTTTTTGGAGAATCTCAGAAGTCTTTCCGGATTCCAGCATGGACTGAATCGCAAATTGCTGAATCGTAATCAAAGGCAAAACTATACGCTCCCGGATGGCGATGGAAGTTTTGGAAGTGGGATTGTCTCCCATCAATTCATCCATTGCAGCCACGGTTTTCAACTTCTGAATACTTCTTTCGTATTCCTCCACCATCAGTTCCCAGAATTGTCCATAATCCTTGTTTTCCTTTAGGTAACCAGTAGCAGGATAGAAACTCTTGTTGAGGGACTGCATGGAATTTCCCAAAAGGGTTCGGAAGAAGAGACTTTCCTGATAGAGGGATTTCAGCTGATCCAGTTTTCCGGATTTTTCCATGGCTTCAATTGCTGCGCCTACCCCATAGAATCCGGGAATATTCTGTTTCATCTGCGCCCAGGATCCCACAAATGGAATCGCTCTCAAATCCTCAAACTTCAAGCCTTCTCCTTTTCCTCTTTTCAAGGGACGGGATCCTATATTGGTCATTCCAAAATACTTCAGAGGAGTCACATGTTCCAAATACGGCACGAATTTCGGATGATTTTTAAAGTCCTTATAAGCCTGATATCCCAAATCTGCCAATTCCTGAATCAAGGCCCTTTGCTGATCGTTGAGGTTACGTTCTGCATCTGAATACAAATGATTTTCCAGACCAGCACTTAGCAGCTGCTCAAAATTATAGGTACAAGAAGCTTGCTTTCCATAGTTAGCGGAAATAGTCTGCCCCTGAATGGTTACTTGGATCTCTGAGTTTTCCACCCTTTCCCCTAAGGACGCATAGAAGTTGTGCATATTACCCCCTCCCCTTGCCGGAGGTCCACCACGGCCATCAAAGAAGACCACCTCTATACCGTTTTCTTTCGATACCCTTGTCAACTCCTCCTTAGCTCTCAAAATGGACCAGTTGGCTTTCAGATACCCCCCATCTTTTGTTCCATCCGAAAAGCCCAGCATGATGGTCTGCTTGTTCCCTCTTTTAGCAAGGTGCTGTCTATACTCTGGAAGCCCATACATCCAAGTCATGATTTCCGGCGCCTCAGCCAAGTCATCTATGGTTTCAAATAAAGGAACAATGTCCAGTGGAATGAACTCCTTCCCTGCACCTAAAGTCAATTTCGCCAACTGATACACCTCAATCATATGCTTGGAGGATTGACAGTTGGAGATAATATACCGGTGAAGCGCTTCCTCTCCATTTCTATCATGGATTTCCCCTATTGCCTGAAAAGACTTCAGCATTTCCTTATGGAAAGAATCCTTAAATAGAGAAAGCTGAGGAAGAGAATCGCAGGCAAGGATCTGATTGATCTGTTCCGACTCATTCTCTGCCTGAACTATGCCTTTCAATTGAAACAACTCCTCCCAAAGCCCATCATGCTTCCGGCTATCCTGCCGCATGTCCATGTAGGCAAAGTGAAAACCGAAGACCCTGACTTTCAGAATAAATTGATCAAGCAAATCCAAGAAAAGACCGTCATGGTATTTAATAAGTGCCTCCCTAGCCTGAAGCAGGTCATTCAACAGATCTTCCTTGGAAGCATAGACTGTCTTTTCTTCGAAGAGAGTTGAATAAATCCCTCTTTCCACCTGAAGCATCACTTCCTCCACTTTTTTGAAGGTCAGCCTTCTCCTTAGCTTTCGCAAGTCTCTGTAGTAGCATCTCAAAATCCATTTTTTAAGGCGATCTGCGACTTGAAGGGAAGTTTCATGGGTCACGAACGGGTTACCGTCCCGATCTCCACCAGGCCAAAAACCTATTTTCAACAGCCCTGGATTTTCCCAGTCATGCAGTGGGATATTCAAACTGTTGAGCAAGCGGATCATAATGTCCGAAATACTTTGGTAAAATACGTTTTCCAAATACCAGATCAAGCTCACGGCTTCCTCAAAAGGACTTGGTTTTTCCCGGTTGATAAATCCTGTTTTTCCCAGTTGTTGAAGCAATTGATTGATTCTGCCGATATCGTCATTTCGGATTGCCTCTTCCAGATCGGTAATGATCCCCAGTACATTTCCGGGGTAAAATTGTGTAGGGTGGGCAGTCAAAGTCAGCCTTACAGAGAAGGTTTTGAGTTTTTCGATCAGCTCCTCCTTTTTATGGTCATTTTCAGTTCGGTCTATTAGCGCCTTCATGGAGCCTTTCCCTCTCAAATCATTGATTTTTTCATAGGCAGCATCCTCAATGGAGTCAAAGAGGACCACTTGCCTTTCCACATATTGGATCATTTGAAAAAGCAAATCAGACTGGTCCTTCTCACTTTTTCCGGGGAGCATTTCCTCAAAAAAACCCTGAATGATCTCTTTTGGCGTTTTTCCGGACTGAAAACCCTTCTGACATGCTGTAGACAACAAGGGAAGCAAGGTCCCTGTACGGAAAATATCATCGAAGGGAAGATCTAAAAATAAACTATTGTAAATCGTGAAGCGCTTGGCGACTTCCGTATCGTAAGTAGTAAACATGGTCTATTAGGTTTTAAGGCATGGCAAATTAATGAATTTTATATTTTTTGAGGAAAAATTTAAAAATTCCACAAGAAACGAATTAATTTATTTCTCTTTTTTCATCAAACAAGGCAAATGAAAACAGTATAAAAATTCAGATACTATTCAATTTAACTATCTTCACCCTATGAGAAAAATATTTCAAATAATCTTCATTGCTTTCTTAGCCGCATGTTCGGCTCCGGAGCAGCATACATCCTCTACAAACAGCTCCATGGAATACAAATTTCTGGTAGGAACCTACACCGATAGCCCGATTGACGGGATCAATATGATCACATTTTCCCCCGACAGCAACCTACTTGTGGTAGAAACCATTGCAGCGGGAATAGCCAACCCTTCCTTTGTACTGGCGAGCGCAGATGGAAAGAGGGTATTTTCCCTGGAAGAGGAAGCCGGTGAAAAAGGAGGAAGAGTTTTGAGTTTTGAGAGAAGCGAGGACAATGCCCTTACCCTGATTGACCAAAAGGAGTCCATGGGAGATCATCCCTGCCATATTGCTCTTTCACCTGAAGAGGATTTTCTGGTAGTCAGCAATTACACTGGAGGAAGTCTCAGCGCTTTTCGGATTTCAGCAGACGGGAATTTGGAATTTCTCCAAAAAATCCAGCACGAAGGGAAAAGTATCAATGCAGAGCGACAGGAAGCTCCCCATGTACACAGTGCTAATTTTAGCCCAGATGGGAAAAAAGTTTTAGTAGCAGACTTGGGAACTGATAAGGTTTATGTGTACAACTTTGACAAGGGTCAGGCTGAACCACTAAGCCTTTTTGCAGAAATACCTGTCAATCCAGGAGACGGACCAAGACACCTTGCGTTCTCCAAAGACGGATCAGAAGTGTTTGTTGTCGAGGAATTGACTGCCAGTTTGGACATCTTTTCCTACGAAGGCGGCAAAATGCAGGCAAAACAAAGACTTTCCTTACTGTCAGAAGGATTTACCGGCGCAGTTGGAGCAGCAGAAGTTCGGGTTTCTCCAGATGGTCAAAACGTCTATGTCTCCAACCGGGGAGATGCCAACACCATTTCTGTTTTTGGAAAAAATGCCGATGGAGCATATGAGCGAATCCAAAACATCTCTTCTGGTGGGATAATGCCCCGTAATTTCAACCTGACCTCAGACGGCAAATACCTTTTTGCCGCTCATCAAGCCAGCAATGACATTATCCTCTTCGAAAGAGACCCGGAAACAGGAATACTGAGCCAGACCCTATGGAAAGCGGAGGTTCACAAACCGGTGTACCTATTCCCCTTGAAAAACTAGGAAGGCGCCTCCCATTTCTGATCCATCCTATAATGAATCTCACCCCCGCTGATTTCCAGCGGGGATTTTAGATTGTTATGATAGAGCTTTCCGGTACCCAAACCCTGAGGAATTATTGGATTCAAAGAGGAGGCCAATTGGGCAATGGCATTCAAGCCTATATTACTTTCCAAGGCTGAAGTCATCCACCAACCTATCCCGCGCTCCTCAGCCAGTCTTATCCATTCTTTGCTCTCTTGAAAGCCTCCCAAAAGCATTGGCTTCAATATAATATGTTGAGGTCTGATAGAATCCAGTAAGCCAGCTTTGTCCTCAACCCCAATCAATTCTTCATCCAATGCTATAGGAATAGGAGAGCTTTGACACAGTTTGTGCATTTCCTCAATCTGGCCCGCCCTTATGGGTTGTTCAATGCTGTGGATCTGAAATTCAGCCAATTTTTGAAGCTTATCCAAAGCCTCTTCGGGGCTAAAAGCCCCATTGGCATCAACCCTGAGCGTGATTTGATCCTCGGAATATTTTGATCTTATATAGGAAAGAAGTTCCAGTTCCTGCCGAAAATCTATCGCTCCAATTTTCAACTTGATACAATTAAAACCCTCACTGAGCTTCTGGTCAATCTGCTGCAGCATAAAATCCTTATTCCCCATCCAAATCAGACCGTTGATTGGAATAGCTTTTTGATTGTCGTAAAAATCATTTTGGAAAAAGCGCTTTTTCCCGCCGTTGACCCAATCCAATAGGGCCATTTCCAAACCAAAGCGGATGGAGGGTAACTGGAAAGGAACTCTCTCCTGAATTTGGTAGAGGAGAGTTTCAGGATCTTTGTCCCAAGAATAAGATTCCATTTGAACAAGAACATCCTTTAGAACAGATTCAAAATCAGGGATATAATCAACACTCAAGCCTACCAAAGGGGCGGATTCCCCCCAACCTATACGACTGGGATGAAGCGGATCAAAAACTTTGATCCACCAAACATCCCGGGTCTTCAGCACTCCTCGGGAGGTACCTGCATCAAATCGAAAAACTAAGGTTCTTTTTATACAATCAAATTTCAAAACTGACAAACTGGACATGGATTAGAAAGGGTTAATAAGGCAATAGGACTTAAAGGACTTATATTTGCCCTGCAAATGAGCAGATCAATGAAAGACCCCCAGATAGACCTTAGAGACTACGAATATACATTGCCTGAAGATCGAATTGCCAAATTCCCCTTGGAAAAACGGGATCATTCCAGGCTTTTACATTATAAAAAGGGAAAGATTGAACATCTTCATTTTTATGATTTACCAGATTTATTGGAATCCAACACCCTACTGGTTTACAATAACACCAAAGTAATCCCAGCTAGATTGATCTTTCAGCGGGAAACAGGAGCAAGGATAGAGATATTCCTGCTTCAACCCATTGCTCCGACTAGGGTAATTCCAGAAATCATGCTGGCCACACATCCGGTCATTTGGGAGGTAATGGTCGGCAACGCCAAAAAATGGAAAGATGAGGAAGTGCTGACAGGTAAAATTCAGATTGAAAATCAGGAAATCATCCTGGAGGCAAGATGGATCAACCGGGAGGATAAAAAAGTGGAATTTTCCTGGAACAGTGATAACATTCCTTTTGTCGATTTGGTCGAAGCTTGTGGAGAAGTGCCACTTCCCCCCTATCTCAACAGAAAACCAATTCAGGAAGACAAATCCAGGTACCAAACCGTTTATTCGGAAAAAGAGGGAGCCGTTGCCGCACCTACCGCAGGTCTGCATTTTACCCCTGAAATTTTCGAGAAGATCAGAGAAAAAGGAATCCAAGAAGCTCAAGTGACCCTGCATGTGAGTGCGGGAACTTTTCAACCGATCAAAGTTGAAAATGTGACTGAACATCCCATGCACAGCGAGCAGATCCATATCTCAAAGGAAACCATAGAGCAACTTCTTCAAAACACCGGAAAAACTGTTGCAGTAGGGACTACATCAGTAAGGACCCTGGAAAGCTTGTATTGGTACGGAGTAAAACTTCTGGAATCAAATGATCAAGAATTTAAAGTAGAAAAGCTCTACCCTTATCTGGAGAGGCAAAGTCTTCCTTCGAAACAAAAAGCACTTCAAGCGATTTTGCATCTGATGGAAGAAAGCGGAAAAGACCAATTGATGGGTTCAACTGAGATCTTCATTTTCCCCGGCTATCAATTCAAGATGATTGAGGGTTTGATCACAAACTTTCATCAACCCGGATCCACCTTGGTTTTGCTTATTGCGTCCATTTTAGGGGAAAACTGGAAAAAGGTTTACAGCGAGGCTCTTGAAAACGATTACCGATTCCTGAGTTATGGCGACAGTAGCTTGCTATGGCTTTAAGAAATAGAAAAAATTTTTGGAGAAAGTTTCAAAGGCGATGAGCAACAAAAAAGCCTGATTTTTTCAAATCAGGCTTTCCTTTTTATATCGATTATCAGTCCAACACGCTTATTTTTTTAGCATTGCTTCTGATTACATCATCAAGTTCTTTTGCCAAGGGCTTTAAATAGGAGAAGTATTTTTTATTTTCTTCATCCAATTTCCTTTGATCGATAAGATCCAAAAGCCCCATCATGGATGACAAAGGAGACCGAAGAATATGGGATGGACGAAATGCCAATTCCTTTAATGCTTCTGATTCCGATTCCAATTGTTGTAGTCTAGTATAGAGCGAGCTGATGTCAATTGCCTGAAGGATTACGTATTTGGCAATTCCTTTGGCATCAGAATAGGGATTGGCTAAAAACCGCCAAAACCCAGGAGATCCGTTCAGGTTGTTGATCCGAATGTCAATCTGACCAGCACTTCCCTTCAAGGCCATTTCCAGAATCCTTGCAATTCGGTTGTTTCTACCGGAATCCACTGGCAAACTGAAAAAGTCACCTTCCACAAAATTGCTGTTTTCCCAAACCAATTTCATTCTACCAGCCAGATGGTTTTGTTGATGAATTATCCTTTCCGGTCCCAAAACCCAAATCGGACCGGTAAAAGCCGCCAAATGAGCCTGAGAAATCGGCTTTTCAATAGATTGAGCCATGTTATTGGATTTAGTTGGAGCCAATAGAATCAAATATCCGTTTTTGTTTTTCAGAATAATCAGAGCAAACTCCCTGAACAAATTATTCATCGCTCCTATTCGTAAGCAAAGCGGTTCGTCATTCTCTTCTAATTTGAGGATAGCGGAAGCATCTGTTTTGGAAAAATCCAGAAACCCGTTGTCAAAAATAGAATCGCCGATCAACTTTTTACCTTCTTCCCCTATCCAACTCATTACCTTGGAGTCCATTGAATCAATCTTAAGATCCTCAGTGAGTTGTATTTTTGAAAAACTGAGAACATCCACCAAATTACTCCAAGGCATCTTTTGCTCTAAAAATTTAAGTCCTACTCCAATACCGATCAGTCCAATCAAATCCATATCAGAATTGGTAATCACAGAAAACTCCCACCATATAGGTGTTTCGGATATCCCTTTGGAATTTTTAAGGTTGAGCAACAAGTTTCGACTATCTTTAGGGCTGGTCAAAATTGAATCCAGCATTTCAGAAAACTCCGCTTGAGTTCCTTCACCAATCGCCAGCTTCAGGTCCTCTCCAACCTTCAGATTAGAATTAAAAGCAAACAACTTATTGTAATCCTGAATATGACCCTCCACATCCAAACGCACCACAAAAAAATGCTTTGAATCCATCAGGAAATCCGGGACTAATTGGTCAGTATTATCTATGCTTATCAATTGAAATAATGGGTTAGATGGAACGATTTTCTTCAAATACCAAATGAAAGATTACCTTTTTTTTTGAATTAAAAAAAGCTCAAAACAACCCTCAAGTCGCTAAAAAACACCTATTTACATACTCATATTTATTGCAATTCATTAAAAAGTTTCTGCCCAAACAAAAAATGCTTTTCATCCCTGAAAAGCATTTTAAAATTTTTTTATTTTTTTTTAAAATATTTACCCCAACACTGAAACAACACTTGAAAAATCGAAATAATCGATCTCTTTGACCATCAAAATCAAGGCGTCTGAAAACTCCTGTTTGCAGGACTTCACATGAAATGGCAACGTGTGGTTTTCTGATTTATTGATTTCCAAAGATCCAAAATAACGGGCTAAGTCAATCTCTGAATTACTATGTATAGTAATGCAATCTTTTTGATCCTGGCAAGTTTGAATTAAAAATGAGGCAGTAGAAGTTTGAATAATCATTTATAAGAATTTAGATATCAAATTTATCGGCTTTGCCTTTTACATAAAATACCCAGTACAGGGTATTTTTTTAAAAATCACCAATTTAAACCATTAATTATTTTATTTGATTATCAGATAGTTAAAAAAAAGAGAAAAACAGTGGCTAAACCGTGCCTCTTTCATTTGCTAAAATCTGGGCAATTGACTTATATTTGCATCGCTTTAGAGAGTTAGGCGAGTGGCTTATCCTCGATAGTTATCGGGACAGCAGTTTGCTAAATTCAAAAAAATAGAGAGTTGGGTGAGTGGCTTAAACCAGCAGTTTGCTAAACTGTCGTACGGGTCAAACCGTACCGGGGGTTCGAATCCCCCACTCTCTGCATTTTAATTCTCAAATCAGTTTAAAGCTCAACAAAAGACATTTGTTGAGCTTTTTATTTTTAATAAATCTCAAAGCATAACAGGCTTCGAAAGCTCTGTGCTTCATTATTTTAAAAATTTAAGTTTGACATTTCTGCACCATGATTGAAAAATCTTTTCAAATGACTTTTTTCCTAAAAACCTGAAAAAATGCGACCGACTAGTCACGTCACATATTCCTTCAAGTCACTGTAAATGGGAACAGCCGGGAAATCTCCCCCAAACTGGATTGACCTAAAAAGGGATGGAGTACTAAGGCCTGAATGGCTACCGGCTATAAGGAGGATGCATTGCGACTAAATACCTATTGGGTTTCCATACGTATCAAAGTAATACAAGCCAGGTGAAGCTTCTACCAAAAATTGGTTTTTGATCATAGATGTAGAGGAATAAATTTTGTTCTCTTTTTACAGAACCAACAAAACTTTTTCTAATTTTGCACGGTTACTTACTCGATTTGCCATAACAACATGGAAGTAAACGAAAAACAAAAAGAGCTCATTGAGCGGATAGGTGTTTTCTACGAGCGAAAAGGCATGCAGCCGCTGGTAGGAAAAATCATAGGCTTGCTTTTGGTTCATGAGCAGGCAGAAGCCGCGTTTGACGAAATCATCGAAACCCTTGGCGTAAGCAAAAGCGCAGTAAGCAATGCCCTCACCTTTCTCCAGGCCAAAAATTATGTGATTTACACCTCCAAACTTGGAGAGCGTAAACGCTACTTCACACTTAAGTCTACGGATTGGAAAGCAGATTTCGAGCAGGAACTGGAACATATCGCAGATATTCAGCGGTTTTTAGAGGAAGTTCTAGCAATCAGGCCCGGAGAAACCCAAGAATTCAATGACAGGCTTCGGGATTTCTGTGACTTCCTGGAATTTTTCCGAAACGAAATCCCCTCTTTATTTGAGCGATTCAAAAACCAAAGAGGCTAAAAAAATTTAAACCCTTGGTTCTCTTTTAACAGAACAAACCACATTAAACTTAATCAACTATCCCACAAAATGTTACGAAAGTATCTGTTCTATGCTTTTGCCTCTCTGATTCCCGGTTTGGCAATGGCTCAGAATCCGATGGAAGAAAATTCCAGCTCGGATAAAGTCACGCTAAAGGAGAGTATCGAAATCGGTCTCAAAAACAACCGAAATCTCCAAAAAGCACTCTTGGATGAAAAAAAGGCCCAATACCAAAGAAACGAAATCCGGGGTGCCGGCCTACCTCAATTCTCCGCCTATGGCAATTACAACAACTTTATAAATGTATTTCCACAGGCTGTGCCCGGAGGTATCTTCGGAGGTAATCCCGATGAAATCCAAGTGATCGCACTTGGAGTGCCCCAATCCCTAAAAGCCGGGTTTCAGCTTAATCAGCTTATCTACAGCAACTCCTACCTAATCGGACTGAAGGCTGCCCGTACAGGGGAAGAGTTTTATAGGCTCCTGGCCCAGCAATCGGAGGAAGATGTCATCTATGACATTGCTGCCAACTATTTGGGCACGGTACAGCTTCATTTGCAGCGGGAAAATCTCCTTGCCACCATTGATCAGTTAAAGGGACTGGAAAGAATCCTTCAGGCCCAATATGACAATGATCTAGCCCGAAAAGTGGATCTGAATAGAGTAAAAGTGAACCTGACCGCAGTCAGAGCCGAACTCGAAAACCTCGATATTGCCATCTACCAGCGAGAAGGCTACCTCAAGTTGCTGATGGGTATGCCTGTGGAAAATCCCATTACCCTCGACTTGGAAACAGATTCCTTACAGGGATACCTGTCCTCTTTCAATTCACTGGATTTCTCGGCACAGGACAGAAAGGATTTGCAGATTCTGGGAGTTCAAAAACAACTCTATGAATATGAGTTCAAAAACATCAAGTCCAATCATCTTCCACAGCTGGTAGGATTTGCGGATTGGAACCGAAACGCCTTTGCTACGCAATTTGACTTTCTGACGGACGGCAAAGTCTGGAGGCAGGGTTTTCTGATCGGTCTGCAACTACGGGTTCCCATTTTCGACGGATTACAAACCCGAAATCGCGCTGCCCAAACCAAAGTCAAGCTGGCTCAACTTGCTCTAGATCAAAGCCAAGCGGAACAGGGGGCTCAACTGGAATACCAAAGCGCTTCAAACAAGTACAAAAACTCAGTCAACACACTAGTCTCTCTAGACAAAAACCTGCAACTAGCTGAAGAGGTGCTGAAGGAAACTAATCTCCTATACAAAGAAGGTCTCAGCCCTCTCACTGACCTGTTGGAAGCAGAGACTACGCAAAGACAAGCACAAACCAACTATAATAATCAACTGATCCAAGTACAAATCGCCCAACTGGAGCTACTCAAATCCTCCGGACAAATCAAAAATCTAATCCAGAACTAATATTCTACCAAGCAATGAAAAATTTTATCATTCTGGCTGTCGTCATCCTCGGAATAGGTGCCATTGGCTATACCCTTTACAAAAATAAAACTGAACTCGAAACCTCTGCCAACCTGGCCATGAAGACCAGCGATCACATCGCCGTGACCATGGAAACGGTGAAAGAAGAGACCATCCTGAGGTCTTTTGAGGCCAACGGGGTATTTGAGCCCTCCCAAGAACTCAAGCTCATGGCAGAAACTGCCGGAGCGATCGTCAAAATCAATAAGCGAAAAGGTGATTTTGTAAAAAAAGGAGACATCATCCTACAGGTAGATGACCGCCTCATCCAGTCGGAATACACCATCGTCAAGCTCAACAGAGATCAGGCCGAAAAAGACATGAAGCGATTTGAAAACCTAGCTTCCACTGATGCGGTGACTCAAAAGCAGCTGGAAGAATACCAAAAAGCATTCAAAATCTACGATGCACAGTTTTCAGCGCTGCAAAAGCGCCTGGACGACACCCGTGTAGCCGCTCCAATCTCCGGATACATCAATCAAGAATACTTTGAAATGGGAGCGCTTGTGAGCCCGGGTATGCCGATCGTTGATATCATCAATTCTTCCCCTTTGAAGTTGACTGTGAAAGTAAGCGAAAGCGAAGTGTCCAGCATCAAAAAAGGAGACCAGGTTTCCGTCAAAGCAAATGCACTGTCTAACGACAACCTGATTGGCAAAGTCGACTTCATTTCCAACAAGGCTGATGGTTCCTTCAAATACGAAGTGATCCTCATTGTGAGTGGAGACAAGCTTCAGGAGATCAAGCCAGGTATGTTTGGCACGGCTACTTTCAAGTCTACAAAAGAAGAAAAAATCCTGAAAATCAGCAGGAAATCAATTGCCGGAAGCATCAAGGATCCTGGAGTTTACTTAGTAGAAAACGAACAGGCAACCTACCGTCCGGTAAAAATCAACCCGCTCCAGGATGGTACCGTGGAGATCCTTCAGGGGCTTAAGGTTGGGGAAGAAGTCATCTCCTCCGGACTTATCAACATCAAAGAAGGAACCAAAGTCAAAATCCAATAATCATGAAAATTACCAAACTTTCCATACAGCGTTCTTCGCTGGTAGTGGTACTGTTCACGGTATTGACTTTGCTGGGGATCTTTTCCTACACGCAGCTGTCCTATGAGCTTTTGCCCAAAATGGACACCAATATCCTGACCATCTCTACCATCTATCCGGGAGCGGCACCTTCGGAGGTGGAAACCTCCGTCACCAAAAAAATCGAAGATGCAGTCGCCTCTTTGGAGGGGATCAAAGCGATGAACTCCATTTCTCAGGAGAGCGTATCCATCATCACCATCGAGCTGGCATCTGGGACCGATGTAAACCTTTCTCTTCAGGATGCCCAACGCAAGATCAACGCTATTCTAGGTGATCTACCCGAAAGTGTGGATCCTCCTAGCTTGGGCAAATTTGACCTGGATGACATGCCCATCATGCAGATGGCAGTGTATTCAAACCTGAATCCGGCGGAGTTTTATGACTTGGTCAAAAACAAAATCCAACCCTCCCTGGCTAAAATAAACGGCGTGGCCCAAGTGAATATGCTGGGAGGTACCGAGCGGGAAATCAAGGTCAATCTAGACCGAAACAAGATGGAAGCCTACGGCATCTCTCCTCTTCAGGTCGTTCAGCAGATTGCCACTTCCAACTTAGACTTCCCTACCGGAAGGCTAAAAAACTCAGACAGTCAGATTCTCATCCGACTTGCCGGTAAGTTTAATTCTGTGGATGAACTCCAGGAACTCATCATTTCCTACCGCCCCAATGAATCACCGATCAAGCTAAAAGAAATCGCCGAGGTGGTGGATGACTTCAAAGACGAAAGCGTCCTGACCCGACTCAACAACAATGAGGCAATCGGACTTACCATACAAAAGCAGTCAGATGCGAATGCCGTAGAAGTGACCGAGATTGTACAGCGGGAACTCCAATCCTTGGAATCTACCTATGTCAATGAAGGACTTTCCTTCCAGATCTCTCAAAACAGTTCCGAATTCACCTTGGAAGCAGCAAATGATGTGATCAAGGACTTGGTGATTGCCGTCGTCTTAGTGGCCTTGATCATGTTGCTTTTCCTTCACAGCATTCGAAATGCAGTTATTGTGATGGTGGCGGTTCCAGCTTCTATCATCGCCACCTTTACAGTGATGTACTTGGCAGGATTCACGCTCAATCTCATGTCCCTGCTTGCCCTTTCCTTGGTAGTGGGTATCCTTGTGGATGATGCGATTGTGGTCATCGAAAACATCTACCGTCACCTTGAAATGGGTAAATCCATCGCCCAGGCATCCTATGACGGGATCAGAGAAATCGGCGGTACAGTCGTTTCTATTACTTTGGTAATTATGGTGGTATTCGTACCATTGGCGCTTACCGGGGGATTGATCGCCGGGATCATCAAGCAATTCAGTATCACGGTAGCGGTGGCAACACTTTTCAGTTTGCTGGTGGCCTTTACCCTCATTCCCCTGCTCACTTCCCGGTTTTCCAAATTGGAACATCTGGATAAGAGTTCCTTTTTGGGAAAAATAATTTATGGCTTTGAGCATGGGATAGATGCTTTCGTGGATTGGTTGCTGGGAATTTTAAGATGGGGTTTTGCCCATAAAATCGCTCTACTTCTCATCACCTTTGCCCTGTTTATTTCCTCCTTCTTCCTGATCGGAATGGGCTTGATCGGGAGTGAGTTTGTGTCTCAGGGTGATCGGGGAGAATTCATCATCCGTATGGAACTTCCAAAAGATGCTACCTTAGAACAGACCAATTTCCAAACCCAGGCAGTAGAAAACTATCTCCGAACCATTCCAGAAGTAAGTGAGGTATTTACCATGGTAGGCATGGCAAGCGGGCAATTTACCGGCTCTCAATCCTCTCCTTTTACTTCGGAAATTTCGGTGAAGTTGGTTCCAAAAGAAGAAAGAAAGGTCTCAGGACCTGATCTAGCACGACAGGTAGAATCCTATCTGGAAGAAAACCTTACCGGTGCCGAATACACCACTGTACCGATCTCCATTATGGGTACGGCAAACGACGCCCCTATTCAGGTCATCGTGTCCGGTCCAGACAAAGACTCGGTAACCGTAACTTCTGAGAAGATCATGGACATTCTGGCTGGAATCCGAGGAACCCGTAAAATCGAAAGCTCTCTGGAAGCCGGAAACCCGGAAATCCGTGTGGAAGTGAACCGGGTCAAAATGAATGAATTGGGGCTATCGATGAATCAGGTCGGTGGCACTCTTCAGGTCGCCTTCAATGGAAACGATGACTCCAAGTACAGTGATGGAGACTATGAATACGATATACAGGTACGCCTCAACGAGTTTGACAGACAATCTATCTCCGATGTAGAGCAGATTACCTTCCTCAACAACAGAGGACAATTGGTCAAGTTGAAGCAGTTTGCCGAGGTGATTCAGTCAGAAGGACCCACCAAACTGGAGCGTCGTGACCGCGTAGGTTCTGTAAAGATCACCTCCCAAGTGGCCGGAGTACCTTCAGGGACCGTTGGCGCTCAGCTTACCGAACAGATCAATCAGCTTCAGCTTCCTCCACAGGTAGAAATCAACTATGAAGGTGATTTGAAAAATCAAAGTGAAGGATTTGGAAGTTTGGGTATCGCCTTGATCGCATCGATCATTCTGATTTACTTAATCATGGTAGCCCTGTATGAGTCCTATGTCTACCCGCTCGTGGTGATGTTTTCACTGCCTATGGCTTTGATCGGTTCACTTCTAGCCTTGGCACTGACCAAAGGGACCCTGAGTATCTTCAGTATCATGGGTCTGATCATGTTGATGGGACTGGTGGCCAAAAACGCCATCCTCCTTGTGGACTTCACCAATGAACTGAAAGCAGCAGGGGTGGAAGTGAAAAAAGCTCTGGAAAAAGCCGTAAAAATCCGTTTCCGTCCGATTTTGATGACCACGTTGGCCATGGTCATTGGTATGCTTCCAATTGCCTTGGCTTCAGGTGCCGGTGCAGAGTGGAAAAACGGTCTGGCATGGGTCATCATTGGTGGATTGATTTCCTCCATGTTTTTGACCTTGGTGGTTGTACCGGTGATTTACTTCCTGTTTGACCGCTTCCTCGTAAAAATCGGTAAGTCCGAGAAAAAAGAAATTCCACTGGAAGATACCCCAATGGATGAATTTGAGTCTGAAGCGGCCTCTTACGTCTAATTTAAAAATGGCTGTCTCATAAGGGCTATCACGTAAAACTACCCTGAGACAGCCTAATTTCTCTACCCTTATGAAAAATTTCACTGATCTTCGCAAAATCTCAAAGGTTTTTCATCAATATGGAATCACTTTGACCGGAAAGAAAAAATACGCCTCCTTCGAAAAAGACCTCAATATGGACAAAGTGTTTGTCAATGGTCTGATATTCGAATGTGAACTGGAGCTAAGAAAGGAATTGGAGGAAGAAAAAATCCATCAAATTAAAGCTCCTGCCCAAGTAATTGAGCTTTTGGTGGGTTGATGAAAAAACATCCATCAAGCGAACCACTTATCGACTTCTTCAATATTTAATGGGATACTTGGGAGGATTTACTCACACAAAATGTAGATCCTCCCTTTTCTCTGTCTAGACTACATTTAGTATAAAGCATGTTATCTATCTGCCAACAGGGGCTGGCTGAATATGCGACTTCACCCTATATCTTCATTACTTTGAAAGGAAAAGGGATGCAATGAGAAAACACCTTTAGAATTTTTCCTCCATTCCTAAAAAATCGGAAAAACCTTTACACCTACAGCCGTCGGCGTTAACCTGAGCAAGTAGGCGGAAAGGGCTTTTTCAATCTGTTTACAGTGAATGGATTTTAACTTAAAATTTTTGCATTACCAAAAAAGTAAAAATCCATTAACCTTTAAAATCTGCTCTTATTGAAAGAGCACTCCCTTTTTCAACTGCTGCCCAAGCAACCTGTTGTTTTTTTTCTCCATCAATGCAAGTACATCAATTTCTAAATCAAGCATCTGAGAATTTTAGGCCTCAGCGGTCCTTTTATTATCAGCAAATCCCTTGCTCTAAGCTCAGAATGCATGACTGAAGCAATGAATAAGGTTCTTTAGCCTAAACTTTCAAAATGTTCCATTTAAACTAAATCATTTTATTATGTTCAAAACCTTAATCGCATCCCTGGCATTTTTCTTAAGTGCTGAAGTCTGTAATGCCCAGGAAAAAGTATTCCACTTCCACGAAGAGGGAGAAAAACAATGGAATTATGCCCAAGCCTATCGCTCAGGCAACCTTCTCTTTATTTCCGGAACTGTCGGAAAAGGAACTATGGAGGAAGCTGTAACAAGGGTTTATGACACATTGGGCAAAACCCTTGAAAAATATGGGTTGGATTTCAATCATGTGGTCAAAGAAGGACTTTTTACCACAAATATGCTTGCCATGCAAAATGCCCAGCCTATCCGACAAAAGTATTATGGCACACATACACCTGCTGCCACTTGGGTGGAGATCAAAAGACTTTTTGATGAGGATTCCATCCTTGAAGTAGAACTTATCGCTGAAATCGAAAAGCAGTGAAAAAATTTAAGAAAACACTAATAGAGCGTTTCCAATCCCTTTGGTTAAGCAGTTTCTTGCTTAGTATTTTTTGGTATTTCATGAGCTGTAGCAATTCCCCTGATCCCCTGGAAACTTTACTGCAAGCCGATCGGGATTTTGCCAAAATGGGAAGTTCAATTGGGCTGAAGGAAGCATTTCTTTACTATGCTGCCCCAGAGGCTATCCTATTGAGAAACGGGAGTAAACCCATCCAAGGAAAAGAATCCTTAGGAAGCTTTCTGGAACCAATGAATGGCGGGTTTAAATTGGAATGGGAACCGGAGTCAGGAACCATTGCCTCCTCCGAAGATTTGGGATACACCATGGGAAATTTTGTACTTCGGGATTCTTCCAATAAGCTACTGAGCAAGGGAAGCTATTTATCGATCTGGAAAAAAGACCCAGTCGGAGAATGGAAATGGGTGGTAGATGTGGGAATTAATCACTAGGAAAGGAAAAGCCGCATCATGGACGCGGCTTTACCATGAATAAAAAAGAGGCTGTTTAACACAGCCTCCCAACCAAAAAATACCCTAAAAAATTATTTCTCGATAGGCATCTCTAATTCAGCTACCATTTTATCAAAATCAGATTCATTCATTTGGGCTTTTACCACCTTCAAAACTTGCAGATAGAAAAACTCAGGGGCATTTGCCCTTAATCCTCCCATAGCCATCCTTCTCTCTGAATAAGTCAGAGAAGGGATGATGTATTTAAACGTTGCCATAATCTGATCCGGAGTAAAAGATGCCAGGATCCGCTGATGCTGTTCCATCAATTCCTCATCCGAAAAATTCATCCAGATTTTCTCCAAAATATCCTGCTCTTCCAATAACATGTGCTTGAGGTACTCAGCCTGGAAATTTGAAAAATCCAGATAAAAATTATTGACCTCCAGCATACTACTCTCCGCATTCAAGGCTTCAAGTTGTTTTGATAGAGTTCCAATTTGGGCATCCAAATACTCGTGTTCTTCATGATTTTCCAGAGTACTTCCCGGCATTCTCATTTCCAGCGCAGGCAAAATGACCTGATCCTCAACTTGGGCATGTTCCTCCAAAAAATCATAGAGTTCTTTAAAAAGGAATTTGAGGCTTTGAAGGGATTCTGGAAAGGAGGGATCTGCATTTCCAGCAGCTATTGACACTTTTCCCAACAAAGTTCTCAAAGCCTTATGAGGAAAGGCATAGGTATTCATTCTCATAATATGATGGTTTAAGTTACTCTTGGGAGATTGAAAAATTTCAATTGTGGTTGCATGAGGTATGAAAAAATAAGCTGAGTCTTACAAGCAACTCACTTTTCTATTTTTCCATCTCTTACCTACTAACTATTAATTCATATTGCCATGAAAAATTCACTTTTCACATTAGCTGCAATTGGCTGCCTGGTGTTTCAGGCCAATGCCCAGCAGATCCAAGAACCACAAATCCCCACTCACCATGATAGCAGAGGGTATGCAATTCTGAAAAACGGAGGGTTGATTGAGGGAAGAATTTATGATACAGAACATTCCAAATCAATCAAGCAAATCCATATGGAAATAGCTTCTGGCACTAATAAAAAAATAGCTGCCCAAGAGCTTCATGAATTCGGAATAGTAATATCAGATAAAGCCGAAGCCAACAAAAAGCTTATTTCCGAGAAAAAAGAAAGTTTGATGCCAGAAGATTTCATCATTTACCGCAATCTGAAAGTCCATGGAAAAAAGGAACTGTTGCTACAGCTCTTGAACCCAGAGAACAGCGGTATCATTGAGGTTTATTATGCACCATCCACTGAAAAAAGAAGGTTGAAACAGGTTGCACAAGACCCAACTCCTAATCCCAAAGAAGGAACCTATTACCTTTCAAAAAATGGAGAGAGAGTTCTAAAGGTGAAGTACCAAAACTATTGGAGAGCCTACAAAAAACTATTTAAAGAATGTCCTGAATTGATGAAAAACAAGTCTCCGGAACTTTGGGATTTGGAGGAGCATATTCAGGTCTTCACCTCACATGCACACTAATCCATCTTTTTATGAAGTCTTATAAACATTTAATTATTGCCACCAAAACGTACATGAGTTTGTCGTTGATATCCTTGTTTTATGTAAGCCTGATGGCACTTTTGGATCCCCAGGCGGTCATGGATCTGGTCCAAGTTAAGCTTGAAAACAACGACGCCTTGAGTTCTATCAGAGGAGTTTACGGAGGAGTGGGATTCACGATTTGCCTCAGCACCCTTTATCTTCTAGTCAATTTCCCGGAAAAGGGTGCGGCATTCCTGAGTTTGTTCTGGGGGTCTTATGCATTTTCAAGATTAATCACCTTGCTTTCAGATGGTCCTTTAGGGGATTTCGGGACTCAATGGTTTTTTATTGAAGGCCTATTTGCCCTGCTGGGACTTGGTCTTTGGTTCGCTCTGAAATCCAAAAGGAGACAACAGAAATTTATCCCAAAGCAAGGATTTTGATTTAGAGTCCCTTTCTATTTTTCGCCTTGATCTGAAAAACGGTCAAGGCGTTTTTATTTTCTGCTTTTAGAAGAAAGCCTCTCTCTTTTTTTCAGTGAGGAAGGGAAGATTAAATCGGCACCAAGGTATACGAATTTGCTTTCTGAATTAAGTTTTTGTCGAAAGAGCAAAGCTTAGGGACCTGTTTTTGAATGATCATCGTTCCATTCAACCTGAGGTAAAAACATTCCTAATGCCTTTCGTCTATACGCCTTCCCTTCTTGAGGAAAAGGCAAAAAAAAAGCCATCAAAATGATAGCCTTTCCAATTTAACCTGCATTCCATTTATCTTTTTTGGGGCTTGGCCTCCGCTCCGGCCAGGATCCCCCCATCTACAGTCAGTTCAATTCCTGTGAGATACGAAGATTCATCCGAAGCCAAAAAGAGAGCAGCATAAGCTACTTCTTCAGGCTTTCCAAACCTTCCTAAGGGAATTCCTGATTCCACCTGCTCGATTATTTTCTCCCGCATCTCCCCTTCTCCAAGCATGGAATCCCACATAGGAGTCATGATGGCAGCAGGATGAATGGAGTTGCATCGGATGGCATATCCTTTTTCAGCACACAGAAGTGCCACCGATTTACTATGATTTCTCACCGCCGCCTTACTAGCTGCGTAGGCTGCCGCCCCCGGAATCCCCACGATCCCGCTTCTGGAAGAAATATTCACGATACTTCCTCCTCCCTTTCTCTTCATCAGGGGAATGGCATATTTACAGCCTAACACTGTTCCATTGAGATTGACGGCCATTACCTCATTCCAAGAATCCATATCTACCTGTTCGGCATCAAAAGGCCCCTTGGTTTCCAAAAAACCCGTGATTCCAGCGTTGTTTACAAGGATATCCAGTCCTCCATATTCCAATAAAATCCGTTCGTAAACGAGCTGCCATTCCCCCTCATTTTTCACATCCAGATGGGTATAGCATGCCATTTCTCCCAATTCTTTTGCTAGCTCCTTACCCTGTTGGTCCAAGATGTCGGAAAGGATCACTCTGGCTCCCTCCTGAATAAATAGTCTAGCGATACTTTCTCCAATACCCCTGGCAGCACCTGTGATTAGGGCTGTTTTGTTTTTGAGTCTTTCCATCTGTTTTGGTTTAAACAATTTCCTAGTCAGGAATTTCAGGCATTACTAGCCCTTCAATATAAAATCTGGCAACCCCTCTAGAAAGGAAAGGATAAAAACCTCCTCTGCGGTTGGTAAGAACAATAATACTGATTTTTAAGTCAGGAAACCGTATCAGATCTGCCAAGGCCGGCCCACCACTGTGGCCCGTCATCTTAAACCCTTGGTATTCCTCGGTAATCCATCCCAAACCAAAATTTGATTGCTTCCCATCTTTCAAAGGATTGGGACCAAAAACCATATCCTGAATTTCCTTTCGGATAAAAACTCCACTGTCCAATGCTTGCATGGCTTTCGCCATATCACTTATGGATGAATAAATGCCTCCTGCAGGGTAAAACCAAATCGGGAATCTCATATCCGAAATAAAGTGGTGATCCGTATCCCATCCATACACAGCTACTCTTTCTTTGATAAGGTTTGCCGAACGAAACAATCCTCCGTCACTGAGATTATCAAATCCAGTCTGAGTCAAGCCCAATGGTTTCAGAAGGTGTTTGTCCATAGCTTCCTGAAAAGGCATCCCGGTGATATTTTGGATGATCTGATTTAAAAACGCATAATCCGTGCTGACATAGAATTCCCTAGAACCGGGTTCGTATTCCAAGCCTGCCTCAACAGCCGCCTTCATCGCAGACCCAAGATCCTGATAGCTTTCCAAGGAAATCATCCGAATCCCAGACTGGTGGGCTGCCAATTGTCGGATCGTGATTCCTTTCCAACTATCCGGTATGGAATCCAAGTAGCTGCCCATGGGATCATCCAAAGAAAGTAACCCTTCCTGATGCATTTTTCCCAAGAGCATTCCTGTGTATATTTTTGTCACAGATGCCAATTGGAAAGGACTGCTTTCCCGCAGCGGGATATTCCATTCCAGGTTAGCCAGGCCATAGGTTTGTTTCTTTATGATTTCCCCTTCCCGGATCACCGCCACAGCTATTCCGGGAATATGCTGGGCTTGCATCACGCTGTCCAAAAACAAATCAGTTTGATCCTGAGCTTTTACACTAAAACCCAGAAAGGCCATCAGAGCCAGGGTCATTATCTTTTTCATTGTAAGTGGTTTTTAAGGATATAAAATTGATTCAACTCTTCAGATGGATTAACCAACACTCTTGCAGAAGCCGGGTTTTTCATTTTGGAATGGAACCTTTCTGCATAATCAAAATACTCATGAGACTTACCCAAAGAGAAATCCCTCAGGAAATCCTGATAGTCCTCCAATAGATCACTTTCCTCTACAAGTACCCTCCCGAGGGACAGTCCTTCAAGCTGTATTTCAGTTCCTGAAAAAGCAGGGGCCTGAAGGGTATTGTTATGGGGATCCTGTATTTGAAAGACCAGCCAAGTCAAATTGGGCTCACTCGCTCCGAACCAAATTGAATAGACCAGATCTAGATCACCAGTTGGGTTAAGCAGATAATCTGTTTCATTCTTTGCCTGAAGAGAGAAATCCCCTGTAAACAACTCTATTTCCCCTTCAAATTCTTCCCCTCTAAAGCGGGAAAAGGTCTGGCTATCCTGCTCGAAATACGTGAGTTGAAACTCTACCCATGGGAAAAATTCGGCATAATCTGCAAGGGTGACCTGGTCCTGGTCTTCGAGTAGGTCTACCTGCAGGTAATATTGGCTTTGAAGATTGTTGGGATTTTCAAAACCAAAGGCCGAAAAGGAACCTGAAACAGATTTTGACAAGCTGATAGTTAAAGAATTGAGTTCCTGAAGTTGGGACAAATCAAAATCAAGAGAAGCACCGGAAAGGGTAGCCTGCTGTTGAAAAAATTTCCCCAGTATCCTTTCTCCCTGGTTTAAACGAAGGAAAAATCGGGATGGGATGTAATCCAAAAAAACAGCAAAGTTGGCTGAAAGAGATGTTCCATGGGAAAAGCCACCTCGGTTGCCAATCCAGTATTCCTGATGGGACGGAATATTTCTGAATTTTAGGTTTGCGGAACCAAATGGACTTTCATTCTCTGCATCAACTTTCAAGGGCCAGCTTTTTCCAAAGGGAACCTGCTTAAAGATCTGACCTAATCCCTGTTCAAAACCATTTGCTCTGGAAAATATCCCAAAACTGAATTCTGTCCCCAATATCTCTCCCATAGGAATTCGGATATTGCCTGTTTCCAAGATTTCCTTTTCCAAAAAGGAATTCCCCTCTTCATCCCAAACAAGGAGAAAATGCCGTATATCCTCCGATAAAAAACTTTCATCCACCCGTAATTCCAGAAGAAATTCAGCCTTTTCAAAAGGCTTTTGTTTCATGTTCTCAGGGTTGGACTTTTGTCTTGCTTTCAGCAGATGAACTCCTGCATCCAATTCAGCTATGGAAACTTCATAGGTCCCATTTGCGAGTTTTTGAGGAAAAACCTGCTGGGAGCCTATGAAAAAATCCAAATCTGAGTCCTGAATAGTTGGACTGGACTGGATTTCAAACCAAAGAGTGCTACCAAACACACCTGGCTGGCTAATCTCCAACTCAAATGGAGTCAAAGGATTTTCCGGATTCTTGTCACATGAAAAAAGGATCAATAGAAAAAAAACGGAAAGGATTCGTTGTATCATGGTCTTTAGAGTTTTAAAAAAAGGTTATTGTCTTTTTGTGTTATTGATTGAGAAAACATGTGCGGGGTTGCGTATATCCCAGAGAAAAATATCTCACATAAACATGTGATTATGAGACAAAAGATCGTGGCTTTCAGAGCGATTCACTTATTTTTAGCAGCTGAAAATGATTAAGAAACTCCTGCTTTCCGTTTTATTGTTTCTCTCCGTTCTCACTTTGCTGGCGGAAAGGAGAAAGTATTTTGTAACCCATTTTGGGACCGAGCAGGGAATGGCCTCTGATCAGATTTTTACACTTTTCAGGGATGATTCTGGATACTTATGGATAGGGACGGTGAATGGACTGCAGCGCTTTGACGGCAGGTCCTTCATGACCTATCAGATTAAAAGCCCAGAACTCCAACCCAGCAAACCAGTCATGGAAATCCTTAAGGATCTGGAGGGGACACTATGGCTAAAAGTTGGAGATGACTATGGATATTATCAGCCGGAACTGGAACTCTTTACTCCTATTCCTTTTGAAAAAGAAGAAAACCGCTTTTTGGGTGAGCAATTGTGGATGGACAGCAAGGGAAATCTTTTTGTAATTCTCACCAACACCAAGCTTCTGTGGATAGACCAGAAAAACAATAGAATTACTGACCAGAATCTTCCGGTTCAGATCCCGGATGGATGGAGACCCCGGTCTCTATTTGAAGATAAAAATGGACTCTATTGGATAAGCTGTGTAGAAGGGGTTGCGGTTTTTGACCCAAGCACTTCCGAAATTTTCACACATCAAAACAATCCAAGAAACCTGGAGGTCCTGAAAAACCAAGACCTCGGGCATGTTATAAATACTATTATTGATTCAAAAGGAATTTTTTGGATTAACTACTGGGCTCCGAATGAAAAGCTTGTTTCCTATAATCCACAGACCAATACCTGGAAAGAGCACCAGCAAGACTTGGCGAATACTAATTCCAACTACCAGGAGATATTTGGAAGCTTGGAGTTGCCGAATGGCGAACTATGGAGGTATGGAGTCCAGGCTTTTGCAAAACTGAACCGGGAAGCGCATCGGTTTGAGGTATTTGAACAGAGCAGTGTAAAATATGACTTGATATCAAAGTTGGTTTATGATCCCTCCGGAGGGCTCTGGGCAGGAACAGACAGGGGCTTGTATTTCCTTCATTTTGACACACCCAGTATGTATTTCATGGAGCTTTCTACCGAGAATGGAAATTATGAATTCCAGGCTTTGGAAGAGGTCATTTACCAAGGGGACACTACTTTTTGGCTTGGAAGCTGGGGAAAAGGAATCCAAATCTTTAAAAGCGGATTCCAAACGGTTAATCTCCCTTGGTTGTATACTACTTCTCCCGGTACAATTGAATCCAAACAAGTATGGGACATTCATTTTGATCCAAAAAGATCTTTGGTCTGGGTGGGACTTCAAAAAGGTCTGCTTCAGATCATTGATCTTCAAACCAATACTTCCAAATTCATCAAGCCTCCTCTATTCGAAAACTCTACCATTTTGACTATCACCCAAATGGAAAATGGAGATTTATGGTTTGGCACACAAAGTGGAAGAGTGCTTCGGTACCGTCGGGAAGGATTGGATGAAAATGGATTTGAAATTGTCCGAAGGTTCGATGCACATGTTCCGAAAATCATCGTCAGTCAGGATCAAAAAATCTGGGTCACCACTTCAGATGAAGGAGTCTATATGCTGGATCCCGAAACCGGGGATATAAACAGGCATCTAGACAAGAATCAGCTTAGTTCCAACAAAATGGAAGGTATCCTCCAAGTCAATGACAGCCTTTTTATGATGGGCTTTGAATTGCTCAACAAGTACAATGTGAATACCGGTGAAAACGAGGTTTTTTCCTATTCCAATGGCTTGCTGAGCAATAATATTTTTGATATGGAGGTGGATAAAGAAGGCATGGTCTGGGTCTATACCCCAAATGGACTAACCAGATTTGACCCTATTTCCAATACCTTTACATCGTTTGGTAAAAACCATATTTTCTCCCATCTGCCCAAAGACGGAAGAACCGGAAAAAGATTTTCAAATGGACAGCTGGCCTTTGTGAGCTCCAATGGAATGATCATTTTCGATCCTCTTCAGTTTGACAAAAACCTCCCTCCTCTTACTCCAACCATAACCAATGTGGAATTATTTGGGGTGTATGTAGGAGATGGCACTTCGGAAAATCCCCTGCAATCCTTCAAATCCCATCAGAACAGTCTGAATTTTGATTTCAATATCCTAAATTTTTCGCTTCAGGACAGATTCCGCTATCAATACCGGCTTGTAGGGGCCGATCCAGATTGGGTGGAGGCTAAAGGCGAATTTCGGGCTGTTTATTCACTTTTACCTCCCGGGGAATACCGATTTGAGGTAAGAAGTTACAATGAATCCGGAGTCTTTTCTGAGGCCGCCAGCTATCCTTTTGAAATCAAGCCCAGCCTTATTCAAACCTGGTGGTTTAAGGCTTTAATGGGTTTGCTGTTTCTGAGCATCATTCTTTTAATCTATAAAATGAATGTCAACCGGATTCTGGCTGTGGTCAAGCTCCGAAGCAGGTTGGCAAGAGACCTTCATGACGACATGGGATCTACCCTGAGTACCATCAATATTCTTAGCTCCATGGCTAAAACTAAAATCGGAACCGATCCTGCCAAGTCCAGTGAATATATTTCCAAGATTTCAGAAAACTCCCAACGAATGATGGAATCCATGGATGACATTGTATGGAGTATCAAGCCCCAAAATGACACCATGGAAAAGCTCATTGCCAGAATGAGGGAATTTGCCAATCAAGTATTGGAGAGTAAAGGCATTGAGTTTTCTATGGAAATCAATGAAAAAGTGCTTGGCATGAAGCTCAGCATGGATGCCAGAAGAGACCTTTTTTTGATTTTCAAGGAGGGTATCAACAATGCCGCAAAGTATTCCAAAGCAGAGCGGGTATTGATTTTGTTTTCATTGGATAAAACCAGCTTTACAATGCAGATCAAGGACAACGGAAAAGGTTTTGATTCCGAGAACAATCATGAGGGCAATGGGCTTCAAAACATGAAAAAACGGGCAGCGAGCCTTGAAGGAACAATGTACATCTACTCTAAACCCGGAAAAGGAACCGAGTTGATTTTAACCATTCCTCTGTAATCCACATATTTATGTGATTGAATTGGGATAGAACAAGAGGTATCTTTACCAAGATTTTTAGATTCTCTATGATTAAGCTACTGATATACGAAGACAATCCACAACTGAGAGAAGGTTTGACCATGTTGATTGACGGCAGTGAGGGTTTCAGCGTATTGGCGGCTTTTAAAAACTGTTCGAATGTAGCCAACGAGATAAAAACCTACCAACCGGATGTCATATTGATGGATATAGACATGCCCGGTGTCAATGGATTGCAGGGATTAAAGATCATCCGTGAAACCAACACGGAAGTCAAAATATTGATGCTCACCGTTTTTGATGATCACCAGAATATTTTTGAAGCCTTGCAAAATGGGGCAAACGGATATATTCTCAAGAAGACACCTCCTGCCAAACTATTGGAATACATAGAGGAAGCCTCGACAGGCGGAGCTCCAATGACTGCCTCCGTTGCTACCCAGGTTTTAAAAATGTTTGCCCAGCTAAATCTTCCATCAGACAAGGACTATAATCTTTCCGAAAGAGAAAAAGAGGTGCTTCAATGGTTGGTCAAAGGCTATTCCTACAAAATGATCGCAGCAGAAATGTTCATTGCCATGGACACCGTCAGAAGCCATATCAAAAAAATCTACGAAAAGCTTCATGTCAACTCAAAAAGTGAGGCAGTTGCCAAAGCTTTTCGAGACAAAATTGTTTAGTGTTGAACTTTTTGCAAGCCGCCCAAGGGTGGCTTTTTTTTATTACATCCTCTTCTTCCCAAAATTCGCAACTCACTATTTTTCACATATTTATGCGATTTCAAGATCCGGCCAACACTCGCAAATTTGTACTGTACAAAATGTGAAATACCTACATGAAAGCCTTCCTGAAAATTACCTTGATTTTATGGGGATTGACCTTTTCGGTGAACTATTCCAAACCAAAAAGTCAAAGCACTTACACTCGGGTTGACCTAAAAAGTGACTTTAAAATCACACAAACATGTGATCCCTTGTCCATGATCGGGAAAGATCAACTTTCGTAATAATAGCTATCAACCAAAGGCCCTTTTTGAAAATGAAACCAACTACTACCCACAGAAAAACTAACCATGAAAAAGCCATTGGTGAATCCAAAAGAAATCCAACTTCTTCCCCAAGTTGCCGCCGAAAAACGCTTGTTTTTAGGTTGCTTGGAGGGAAACCCAAAAATTCAGCGGGAACTTTTTAATAAGCTGTCTCCGAAGATGCTATCCATTTGCCTCAGGTACATTAAGGAGACAGCCGCCGCTGAAGATGTACTGATCATCGCCTTCGGAAAAGTGTTCGACAGAATTGGACAATTCCAACAGCGAGGAAGTTTTGAAGGATGGATCAGACGCATTGTAGTCAACGAATGCCTGATGCATCTGGAAAAAGAAAGAAATCTTTTTAGAGAGATCGGACTGGAAAACATCTACCCTGTTGCCAATCAATACAATCCCTCAGATCTATTGGAGTGGAACGACATGGTCAGCATGCTAAACTTCCTCCCCTCTGGATATAGAAAAGTCTTCGAACTCTTTGTGCTGAAAGGAATGAGCCATGAAGAAATTGGCAAAACCTTGGGAATATCCGAAAACACCTCCAAATCGCAGCTTAGCCGGGCGAGAGTTTACCTACAGCGGCTAATGGAATATAGAAACAATAAAAACTGAAGCCCAAATGAAGCCACCAATTAAAATCATTCATTTCCTGATTTTGGCCACTGCACTTACCCTGGTGGCCAACTTCATTCCGGCTTTATCAAGCGCAGGAAATATTAAGTCCCTGGTAATCATGTGGACACCTGGTTTGGCAGCCTTGGTTGTCAGTCTAATTCACAAAAGATCGCTCCGGGAAATCGGCTGGGGATTCAGCTTGAAATGGATTGCTTTGGGCTGGATCATTCCTGTCACCTATGGTAGCATTTCCTATTTCATAATCTGGCTGACCGGTGTTGGAGAATTCCCAAATCCCACATTTTTGGAAAGAGCCCAATTTACCATGGGCTTCGAAAGTGAAAATAGTGGCCTCGTCATACTGGCTGCATTTTTCTACATAACCCTGGTTAATTTGCTTCCTTCCATGTTTTTAGGGTTGGGCGAAGAGATCGGATGGAGAGGTTTTTTGGTCCCCGAACTTTTCAAAAGGGTAGACTTCAAGATGACGGCAATTATCAGCGGACTGATTTGGGCAATTTGGCACTTGCCCGGAATTATCCAAGGTGAATACGGTGAATCAAGCACCCCATTGGGGTATCGCTTGGTATGCTTTTTCCTACTTGTTATTTCAGGCGCAATCATTTTGGCTTGGTTGAGGATTAAATCCGGAAGTATTTGGCCTGTAGCGGTTTTTCATGCCACACATAACGGGGTGATCCAAACCTTTTTTGACCGACTGACCAAGTATGAGGAGCTTACCCCTTACTTCGCCGGGGAGTTCGGAATAGTCGTTCCGCTTATAAGCATGGCAATTGCCCTTATATTTTTAAAAAATTCAGGGACTTCTCTAGGCCTAAACGATAGAAAATAAAATAATTTCCCCACAATGCTTCAGCATTCTAAGCCTATTCTATTGGTCATTGGATCCGAACGTTTTTATTCAAAAGCTCTTCCAAGTTCTTTGGAAGAGCTTTTTACTCTCATACATTTTGACAACTTGGGATTTTCCCATTCTCCAAATTATTCAGAAAGTCTATATTCTGATCTCAATTCCATCCTTTTAGATATTGAGTCTTTCCGAAGTCAAAAGCAGCTGAATAATTTTCTGGTTTTTGGACACTCGGGCCATGCATATATGGCTCTAGAATATGCGAAAACCTATCCCCAACATGTATCCGCCCTTATTCTTTGTGCTTGTAGTCCCAATCTCCATGAAAATACAACCCAGAAAATAGCCGGGTATTTTGAACTGGAAGCAGATACCGAAAGGAAGGAAATTTTTAAAAAGGACATGTCTGGATTATCCGAAAAAATATCAAAAAATCCCGAGGCCAGATTTGTCCATTTTGCACTGGCACAAAAAGCCAAAAACTGGTTTGATCCTAATTTTGATGCTTCCAAACTTTGGGAGGGAGTCCCAACACACCTTCCCACTCTGGATTGGGTCTGGGGAAAACTATTTCATGATTATGAATTAAACCTGGGAGGCATGCCTTTATCCTGCCCAACTTTACTGATTCATGGAAAGCATGATTATGTAGGCGGATCATTATCCCTTTGGGATTCTTACTTGTCAGACTTCCTTCATTTGAACACCAAAATTTTTCAGAAAAGCGGACATTACCCCATGGTTGAGGAACCAGAATTATTTGAGGAAACGCTTATTTCCTGGTATAAGAGCAGCTGGGAGAAACCCTGAATAAATACCACAGAAATAAATAATCCTGTTTATAAAATAGAAATCCCCCAAAAAAAAGATAAAACATCATATTTGTATAAAATTCTAAACTCCAATGGAAGAATTCCTAATCAGCGAAGTCATGTTTGTGGAAGACGATTTGATCGTCAAAAAAGTAGGCAGCATACTCTTTCGCACCATTGGCTATACGAAAACTATCAGTCTATACGACAACGGAAGCCATGCAATCCAGGAAATCCAAAGAAGGATTGAAGAGAAGCAATTTGAAAATCTGGAACTGCCCATTCTATTGCTTCTGGACATCAATATGCCGGTGATGAATTCCTGGGACTTCTTGACCGAATATGCTTCCTTGGACCAATCTGTCAAAAAAAGATTCAGAATTGCCATCATCACCAGCTCCATCAACCCAGAGGATGAGGTAAAAGCTTATTCCTTCCCTGACGTGTTGGATTATATTCAAAAGCCCCTATCCCCTGAATACCTCAAGGATTTTTTGATTCGGCATAAGTTTTTTATTCAGCCATCAGTCAATGAGCAATAAAAAAGCCCTCAGCTTTCTGAAGGCTCTTTTATTGTATTTGGTTCAAACGGGATTCCCACCAACCCACTTTTAGATCAGTTTTGCTTAATAGTTTGGAAGGCACGTTCGCTTGACCCTTCCAAGAGCTTCAAAGTTACATGTGATCTACCAAGCCCCCAATCCTGGACCTGAAGTCGATAGCCCATTTGGAAAGCGCTAGTGGGTTCATTTCTGTCAAAATTCATGGAAGGATTACAGGAACTATGATATTTCTTTCTCCTTATGTCAGGGCTAAAAACCAATTGATCATCCACGAACTCAACCTTTCCCTCTAAGTATTCTGCAATATAAGCCTGGCAGCCTCCCACCCCGGTGGATACCACTGTGGACCAAGAAAATGTCCCATCTTCAAAAATCTCAATACCAAAGCCTGGCCTAGGATTCATGCTCCAAGGATCATAAGCTCCGTCAAACCACTGCCCAGTTGCCGGATTATACAGCTTATCCTTGTAGGCATAGCCACTTGTAAAGCTCCACTCATCCAACCAAGTGCCCAGTAAAATTTCAGGCAATTCGTTGGAATTGGGCAGCGGATCCTGGTCTTCACCGCAAGATGAAAATCCAATCAGGCAAATCAAGCCTGTCAATATTGATGTACGAAACATAAATGTTGATTAAGTATTAAAACAGAAAATTCAATCCTTGAGATGGGAAAAATTGAGCTACAGTTGCTTAGGATAAAGGCTTTATTTGCCTAGAATTACTCCCATCTTTTAGAGTCAGCATATTAAAGGTCCTTGGAATTCAAATCTTTGGAGTGGAATTCTAATCGGTACCATGCAAAAGGAAGCCTATGACCTATTATTTAGTCATAGGCAAGGGATAAAAAAAAATTATCCTAATTAAAAACACGAGTAGCATTTAAGTAATTTTTCCCTAAGTTTGCATCCGAATTAGGGATTGGCCTATTCAGAAAAGTTTGTTTCAGGTAGTTTACAACCAGTACAAACTTACCAAAAAGTCTTCGGGGTGTAGCGTAGCCCGGTATCGCGCCACATTTGGGATGTGGAGGTCGTAGGTTCGAATCCTGCCACCCCGACTTTTAAATCATTTAATGAAAATCCGTTGCGGACGTGGCGAAATTGGTAGACGCACTGTCTTCAGGTGGCAGCGCCTTCGGGTGTGAAGGTTCGAATCCTTTCGTCCGCACAAAAAGAGCCTATACTCACTGTATAGGCTCTTTTTTTGTTTCAGTATGCCAATCTTAGTTTTACCAATTTGTCCGAGTCAGTTAATCTTCTTTCTCTTAATCTTTTTCAAAAAGAGTTTTAAGTAATTTTCCTTCTCTTCATTTACCGGCACATCATCGCTAAGCAAATATCCAAATGCTTCCAAACCGTAACTTCTCTCCAAGGTAATTTTCAAAACTCCCACCATTGGAATAAAAAGAACCATTCCTGAAATTCCCCAAAGCCATCCTCCAAGTAGTATGGCCAAAATCACTGCCAAGGCATTAACTTTTACCTGAGACCCTACAATCCATGGAGTGATGATGTTATTTTCCAACAACTGAATACCCCATAATACCACAAAAGTCAAGAGTGGATACACCATGGAGTCTGTGGTCAAAAACACGTAAAGGATTGCGAAAAAGGAAGAAATCACCACTCCTACATAAGGGATTAGGTTCATCACAGCAATAAACACCCCAAATAAGAGAAAATATTTGACCCCGATGGAGTAGAAAAACAAACCCGCCAAAACCACCATAATCCCTGTTACCCGAAGCATACCGCTAAGGTAGGACTGAATGATATGACCACTGTCTCCAACCCAAAGCAGGACTTTCTCATTTGAATCGGCAGAAAGTTTTAATAGAAAAGCCATAAAAAAATCCTTATAATACATCATTAGAAAGATATACAAAGGAATAATACCTGCCAGAGTCAATGATTTTCCCGTAGAAAAGAGAGTCTCGTCCAGGTTTTCTAATTTCAGAATCGACCAAACCTCCAATTTATGAGCAGGGTCTCGCCAGTTTTCCCCTAGTAGCAAACTGGCTTCGTCCATATAAATACTTAGCTTTTCCTGAAGTTTTTCTCCTATTTCGGGTACATCCCGTATCAACCCTACCATTTGATTGAGCAGCAGGTAGAATATACCCACGGCTATCAGGGTAACAATAAGAATACTGATAACAATAGCTACTCCCCGAGGAAATCTTCGTTTTTCGAACCAGTTGGAAATGGGATTGAGGGAAAAGGCAAAAAAGACCCCCCAAACCATAGGAACCAGGATAAATGAACCTTCCTTGAGCACCAGGGATCCAAAAACCAATATGACAAGAAAGTATGCCGTTTTCTGTAGTGAATTCATCAGGTTTTGATATTGATAGCTGAATATACTAAATCCATTGAAGGCAAATATTTTCAGCCCATCAATCTTCAAATGAAAACTTCCAAATAATACTTAATTTTCAAAAATCTAGAATTGATCAAACTCATACCTATGAAAAAATTAATCGTTGCCTTGGCTTTGTCTATTCCTGCCTTGGGCTTTGCTCAGGCCCGGGTGGACACAATTGAAGTATATTCTTCCGCCATGAACAAAACCCTGAAGGCTGCTGTCACCACCCCATCAACCTACCAATCCAATGAAAAAAGCTACCCCGTAATTTACCTCCTACATGGTGGAAGTGGTTCATTCAGTGATTGGCATCAGAAGGTAACCGAGCCAGGATTGGTGAATCGAATGGCAGAAGAACAGGATTTGATCATCGTGACTCCAGGAGTTGGGCCTTCCTGTTACTATTATGATAGCCCTAAAATGGATTCTGTCCGTTATGAAACCTATCTCATCCAAGAGCTTATCCCTTTTGTTGACGAAAATTACAGGACGCTCAATCAGAGAGAATCCAGGGCGATTACTGGACTTTCCATGGGAGGACATGGGGCCATTTGGCTTTCTGCCCGCCACCCTGAGCTTTTTGTAGCGGCCGGGAGTATGAGTGGGGTAATGAATATTGACACCCGTATGTGGAAAGTTCCGGAAGAATTCGGAACCCTCAGAAGTACCCAACAAAAAGCCATGTTGGGCGAAGACCTGAATTACGATGGACCTGAATTCAACTCCTATACTGCTGTAGGCTATGTGGGAAAAATGAAGGAAAACGGGCTGCATCTTATTCTCGATTGTGGGGTGGATGATTTTCTCATCGCTACCAATAGGCAAATGCATCAGCTTCTCCTGGAAAACGGCACTCCTCACGAATACATTGAAAGACCGGGAGCCCATACCTGGCCCTATTGGACTGAAGCTTTACCGGTTCACCTGTTGTTTTTTGACAAGTACCTGAAAAGACAATAATTAACTTTCCTTCCTCCTACAAAAGCATAAATAAATTCCAAAATTCGTCGAATTTTTGCTTTTTGCAGGAGTTTCACTACCCATTACTATGTCCAAATTTGATTCAATCAGGCCTTTTTACGATGCTGAAGTCCATAATGCATTGATGAGTATCATCGATGATCCCATGCTTGAGGCCATGATGAATTTCACCTTCCCGGAAGACCAAAGCTCTCATTGGAAAGAACAAATGAGTCATACTCATTCCCTACGGGATTTTCAGATCAACTTCATTTATCCCGGATTGATGAAAGTCCTCGAAAAAAGTTCAGATGGCCTATCCTCTGGAGGTTTTGATCTTTTGGAACCCAACACCGCATATCTCTTTATCTCCAATCACCGGGACATCATTCTCGATACCTCTCTTCTGAATTCCTGTCTCTATGAAAATGGGCTGGTGATGACAACATCGGCAATTGGAGACAATTTGATCCAAAAACCATTTCTTCTGACTCTGTCCAAACTCAACCGGAACTTCGCCATTAAAAGAGGCTTGACCGGAAGGGCTTTACTGGAAAGTTCTCAGCTGGTATCTGAGTATATCCGAAAATCCTTGGTCCATGAAAACCGTTCCGTATGGACAGCACAGCGGGAAGGAAGGACCAAAGACGGAAATGACATTACTCAAAAAGGAGTGCTAAAAATGCTTACTCTATCAGAGGAAAGTAGAGACTCATTTTCCTATTTCGAAAAAATCAAGTTGGTTCCTGTATCAATTTCCTATGAATACGATCCCACTGATATCCTAAAAATGCCCGAACTTCTGGCAAAATCAAGAGATGAAAAGTATGTAAAAAGTGAAAATGAGGATTTCCTCAACTTGCTAAGAGGGATCATGGGTACTAAAAAACGAATTCACATTCAGGTCAATGGGGTTCTGGATCAGGAAATCCAGCAAATTTCCCAAATGGAAATCAGCCAAGGTGAAAAACTTTCTGCATTGGGCGAGTTAATTGACCAAAAAATCTGGAAAGGCTACAAACTATGGCCTTCCAACTTCATAGCCCATGACCTGCTTCATGGAAATGAAGAATACAGGAACTTTTATACCCCGGAAGAGAAAAAAGCATTTGAGAATAGGCTGAATTCCAAAATTGACACTTCCCATCCTGAAATAGTCAAGAACTTCCTTTCCATGTATGCCTATCCTGTGATTAATCATCAAAAAGTGCTTAGTGTTCATTGAGCACTTTTTGCTTAAACACCTTATTTGAAAAGACTAGGACGACATTTGGATTTTCTAACAAGGAATGCGCATTCGAAAAATAGAACCCCAAGAGCAAGAGGCATGAAAAACTTCCTTTTTCTTCTCCTTCTGACTGGTTTCGTGTTGAGTCCAGCCCTCCTTTCAGCCCAATCCCAAGCTGAAAAAATACCGGTAGGCCAGATTCAAACCCCTTATGGAACCATTCTGATCTCCCTAGATGAGCGTACTCCAAACCATAAAAAAAGCTTTATCCAACTTGCGGAATCGGGATACTGGGATTCCTTGACCTTTAACCGGGTCATTCCGAATTTCGTGGCACAAGGCGGTTGCCCAGACACCCCTGAGGGATTCAATGATCCTGAGTATTTGTTGGAACCGGAATTCCACCCTGAACTTAGGCATCGCTACGGGGCTGTAGGAGCAGGAAGGGATGATAACCCCGGCAAATTATCCGCTAGGTGCCAGTTTTATATCGTACAAAATAAGGAAGGCCTGCACCGCTTGGACAATAATTACACGGTTTTTGGCCAGGTGATCAAAGGCATGGAAATCATCGATCAAATTGTCAATGTTGATCGGGACCAGCTGGATACTCCGCTACAGCCTGTGAGTTTGGACATTGATATCATTTATCTCAGCCAAGAGGAAATCCAAGGCTTGAAAGCCCCCATTCACTGAGACCATTTATAACCAAAGAAAGCCAAATCATACATTCCCGAAATGGAAACTTGGTAAATCCGTCAAAGAGGATAATTTGGAGAATGGTTTTAGCCCATTAAAAAGATCAGTCAATTACTAACCTTAATTCCCAAAATAATGCGTAAGCCCATCCGAATCCTGATTGTTGGTTGTGGAAACATGGGTGCTTCCCATGCAACTGCCTATCATCACATGGCAGAATTTGAAATCTGCGGACTCGTAGCCCGTGGGGAGAGTAAAGTCCGGTTAAACAAAAACCTGGGAGCGGATTATCCACTTTTCGACGATTATGAAAATGCATTGGCGGAAACCAAACCTGATGCTGTCTGCATTTCCACATACCCGGACACCCATGAGGACTTTGCATTGAAAGCCTTAGATTCAGGATGCCATATTTTTATTGAAAAACCACTGGCAGATACAGTAATCGGCTGCGAAAAAATCATCTCAAAAGCGAAGGAAACAGGAAAAAAAGTGGTAGTTGGCTATATTTTGAGACACCATCCCTCCTGGATCAGATTCATTGAAGAAGCACAGAAACTGGGCAAGCCATTGGTCATGAGAATGAATCTCAACCAGCAAAGTCACGGCTTCATGTGGGATGTTCACAGAAATCTCATGAAGAGCCTTAGCCCTATTGTAGACTGTGGAGTACACTACATCGATGTAATGTGCCAAATGACCCGGTCCAAACCCCTGTCAGTCTCTGCAATTGGAGCACGTCTGACTGATGATATAGCAAAGGATAATTACAATTACGGACAGCTTCAAATCCGCTTTGATGACGGTTCCGTAGGATGGTATGAGGCAGGTTGGGGTCCAATGATCAGCGAAACTGCATTTTTTGTCAAAGATGTCTTCGGGCCTAAGGGAGCTGTCTCCATTGTGGCAAAGGATGCCGGTGCCGCAGGCAAATCAGACAACGTGGATTCACACACCAAGACCGAATCCATACGGATCCATCATGCTGACATTGACGACAAAAATCATTTCACCAAAAAAGATGAATGGGTGAACATGAAAGACGAACCAGGACACCAAGAGCTGTGTGACCGTGAACAAGCGTATTTTCTGAAAGCCATCCAAGAAGATCTGGATTTGACTGACCATCTGGATGATGCACTGAACAGTCTTAAAATTGCTTTTGCCTGTGATGAGTCGGTTAGGACAGGAGAAATTGTTAGATTATAGACTAATCTAAGTCAAGGAGACTTGGTTTTTCACCTATGACGAAGAACCTCCACTCAAAAATCATCTATCCAAAATGCCACAAATACCCTCAGATAAGCAAAATCAAGAAGAAAGAATTTCGAAGGAGCTGATTTCTGAAAAAGCCCAGATGATGGAATTAGTCAGAAAACTGGAATTGGCACAGGAGATTGGCAAAATCGGGTACTGGGAACTTGACCTTGTGACCCATGAAATTTTTTGGTCTGATGAAGTATATAAAATCTGGGGAGTCGAAAAAGAATCCTTTAAACCAAAGCTAAGTACATTTGAGGCCACCATTCATCCAGAAGATTTTCAGGAATTTCTAAAGCATCAGGATGGAGCCATTGCTGGGCTACATCCGCTGGACATGTCTCACAGGATCATTCTTCCCTTTGGTGAAATCAAATATGTCCATGAAAAGGGAATTTTGGAAACCGATTCCATTTCAGGGAACCCGCGTTTTAAGGGAACTGTCCAAGACATCACCCTTCAAAAGACTTTCGAATTGGAATTGGTTAAAAGAAACCAATTCATAGAAGAAACTCTCAAAAATCTTCCTCTTGGAATAACTGTCAATCAGATCAGTACAGGAAAAGTCACCTACATCAATCCCGCATTTTCCAAAATTTATGGATGGCCGGAAGAAGATTTTACAGACCTAGGCTCCTTCTTTGAAAAAATATATCCGAATTTGGAATACCGCAATTATATCACGAACATCATCTTAAATGATATTGAAAGCGGAGTTCCGGAAAGAATGGAATGGAGGGAAATACCCATTAGCACTCAACAGGGAGAAACACGCATTATCTCTGCCAAAAACATCCCCCTCCCCGATCAGGACCTGATGATTTCGACTGTTATCGACGAAACGGACCGCTATTGGGCTCAACAGGCTCTTCAAAAAAGTAATGAACGTTTCCATCTTGCCACGGAGGCGGTATCAGATGCCGTATCCGATTGGGATATTCCAAGCGAGAAAATTTTCTGGGGAAAAGGATTTCACCGACTCTTCGGATATCCAGAAACGATGGAATACGTTTCACCGGATTTTTGGGAAAGCAAAGTTCATCCAGACGATTTACAGAAGATTATGGAATCCATAATCGAAACCAGAAAAAACATCTCTGCGAGTAAATGGACTGGCGAATACCGTTTCCAGAAATTTGACGGTACCTATGCCTTTGTTAAAGAAAACACTATAATTATTCGAGATCAAACAGGAATTCCCATCCGAATCGTAGGAGCACTTCAGGACATAACCGAAAGAAAGGAAGCGGAAAAAAAGATCGAGGAATACAATGAACGGTTTAATATCATAGCCAATGCAACCAACGATGCGATTTGGGACTGGAAGATTGATACGGGAGAGCATTTCTGGAGTGAGGGCTTCAACCGCTTTTTGGAGGAAGATGTCGCGGGTATTCATTTTGATTTCAGCAAATGGAGCGACAGAATCCATCCCGAAGACAAACAAAAAATCACCGATAATCTCTATAGACTTCTGGGAGACCCTTCGATATATTATTTCCAAACGGAATACAGGTTTATCAAAAAATCCGGGGAAGCTATTTACGTAATAGACAAAGGAAGAATTATTAGGGATGAAGAGGGAAAGGCCATCCGTATGGTAGGTGCAATTCAGGACATCACGGAAAGAAAATCCTATGAAGAATCCCTGAAAACCTTAAATACCCGACTGGAACAGATCAACCACGATCTGGAAATCAGCAATAAAGAACTTGAGCAATTTGCTTATGTCGCCTCCCATGACCTACAGGAGCCTTTGCGGATGATTTCAAGCTTTTTGGGTCTAATCGAAAAAAAATACGAGGAAGTCCTGGACGAAAAAGGAAGGCAATACATTCACTTTGCGGTAGACGGAGCCAAACGAATGCGGGAAATCATGCTGGACTTGTTGGAGTTTTCGAGGGTGGGAGACCATTCTGAAGTCAAAACAAAACTGAACACCCATTCGGTGATCCAGGAAATTCTGCTTTACAACAAAAAATTAATCGAGGAAAAAAAGGCAAAAATCCATCTTGGAAGACTTGTGGAAATTTTTGCACACCGAAACTCCATTTTCCAACTATTTCAGAATCTGATCCTGAATTCTCTTAAATACCAACCCGAAAATCAGATTCCTGAAATTTGGATTGAATCACAGGATGAAGGAGATCATTGGAAATTCAGTATAAAGGATAACGGAATTGGGATAGAGCATGAATACCATGAGAAAATATTTATAATCTTCCAAAGACTTCACCAAAGGGAAGAATATTCCGGATCAGGAATAGGCTTGGCCATCTGCAAAAAAATCGTCGAAATTCACGGAGGAAAAATCTGGCTGGAATCAATACCGGGTCAGGGAAGCACCTTTTTCTTTTCGATTAAAAAACCCTTCTAATCTTGAATCCTCCAAAAGATACCTCGCTCATTTTAAAGTTGCTGTTCAGGAGGCCAATCCTAACGGGCATCATAATTTTTTTACTAAGCATTGCCTTTTCATTTTACACAAGTTTTAGTGAGTACAAATTCATCAAATTGGATCAGGATCAGTTGGTCACCTTAAAGCTTAATGAGCTTAGAAAATCCATTATTTCAACCATTGATGAAGGGAAGACTGCAATGAAAACCCTTGCCTTTATCTCAGAAAATTATCCTGTTGATACCAATTTCGAATTAATTGGTAAAGAAATCCTTGAAAGCAACCCTAAAATCGATGTTATCCAATTGTTGGACAGTGGCAAAATCATAGCAGTTTATCCGATCCATGGAAATGAATCTGTTCTAGGTTATGATATTTTGTCGGATACAGTCACAAAAAGTGAGGCTCTTGAAGCAATCCGAAGAAGGGACGTATATTTTGCAGGTCCTATTGATCTCAAACAAGGGGGAAGAGGTCTCGTAGGAAGATTTCCCATTTTTAAAGGGGGACAATTCAAAGGTTTTTCTGCCTGCATCATTTTTCAGAATTCCTTGGTGTCAAGCCTACAGCTCGATCAGGAAAATGACCTCTTCTATTACCAGCTTGACAAGTTCAATCCAAATACAGGCAAAAGGGATTATTTGCTACCTCTACCAGATGAAAAAAAAGAAATCTTGGGGCAAAAAGCAGAAACAACTATTGAAGAGGGAGGCTTAACACTTTCGGTTCAATATATAGACTCCCCAATAAGTTCTAGATTAATTACACAGGCAATCATTCAAGGCCTATTTTCAATACTTTTGGGCTTTTTTGCCTGGAACTTCGCCAGGCAGCCTGCCCATCTTGCCAAAAAAGTGGAAGAACAATCAAAGGCTCTTAAGGAATCCAACCAAAGATATGAGTATGCCACTATTGCCACCTCCGATGTGATTTGGGATTGGGATTTAAAAACAGGTCATATTTATCGCTCCTCTCAGTTTTATAAAATGCTGGGATTTAAACCCGATGAATATACTGGAATAGTGGATGTTTTTCGGAGTAGAATCCATCCCCAAGACCGAGAAGAAGCTGTAAACGAACTAAATGAAACTATAGCAGGGGAAAAATCTTATTGGGAAAATGAATTCAGAATCCAAAACGGGGAGGGAGAATATATCTATGTAATTGACAAAGGTCATATCCTCAGGGACAAAAATGGAAAAGCAATTCGAATGATTGGTGCGACTCAGGACATCACCAAGAGAAAAAATACGGAATTGGCCTTGAAGAAAGAAAAAGATCGGCTCAACTATGTGATTGATGGTACCCAAGCTGGAACATGGGAGTGGAATGTCCAGACTGGAGAGACGGTGTTCAATGAATCATGGGCCAAAATTATCGGCTATACCCTAGATGAAATTCAACCAGTATCCATCGATACCTGGATTAAATTCTCACATCCGGAAGATCTAAAAAAATCCAATGAGGAATTAAAACTATACTTTGAAGGCAAAAAAGACAGGTACGAAGCCGAAGTGCGAATGAAGCATAAAAACGGTTCCTGGAGATGGGTACTGGATAGAGGAAGGGCCTTTTCATGGACAGAAGATGGGAAACCTTTGATGATGTTTGGTACCCACCTCGACATTACCCATATAAAAACCCAAGAGGAGGAAATACAGAAAACCAACCAAAAATTGCTCGCCGCCAATGAGGAATTGAAAGTGTTTGCGAGTTTGGCGTCTCATGATATGAAAGAGCCTTTGCGAATGATCAGTTCCTTTCTTTCCCTTTTGAAGAAAAAGTACCAAGAGGTCTTGGATGCAAAGGGAAACCAATTCATTGATTTCGCAGTAGATGGATCCAAAAGGCTTACAGCTCTGATTGACAACCTTTTAGAATACTCAAAAATCGGATTTGACCTCAATCTTGCTGAAAATATTAACACCAAAAAATTGCTTGATGAGATTTTGGAACTAAAAAAACAAGTAATTCTCGAAATTGGAGCCGAAATCACTATCGGAGATCTTCCAAACATTCGTGGAGTAAAAACACCTATTCAATCTCTATTTCAGAATCTAATAAGCAATGCACTGAAATTCCGCCAAAAAGGCAAAGTCCCGAAAATTGTAATTAATGGCCATGAAACGGAAAATTTCTGGGAATTTTCTGTATCGGATAATGGGATAGGTATTGAATCCGAGTATATTGATAAAATCTTTGAAATTCTGGTTAAACTCCATTCAAAAGATGAATATTCAGGAACAGGCTTAGGACTTGCAATGTGTAAAAAAATCGTCAATCAACATGGAGGGAATATTTGGGTAGAGTCTACCCCTGGCCTAGGAAGTAAATTTAACTTTTCAATTAAAAAGAATGGAATATAAACCAATCAAAATTTTACTGGTCGAAGACAACGAAGGCGATATTTTCCTGACAAAAGAAGCCTTATCAGAAGCCAGAATCAAAAACGTAACGGAGGTTGTTCGAGACGGTGAACAGGCTATTTCTTTATTGGAGAACAGACTGAAAAAAAATCCAGACGAACTACCCGACCTGATCATTCTCGATATCAACCTTCCCAAAAAAAATGGGCATGAAGTTTTGATGCACCTCAAAAAAAATAAAGGCTTAACACATGTACCCATTATCATTTTAAGCACCTCATTTTCAGATCAGGATGTTTTAAAAGCATATCAAGAACATGCCAATTGCTATATAGTTAAACCTATTGATGTCTTTGATTTTATGCAAGTTGTTTCGAAAATTGAGGACTTTTGGTTTAATATTATCAAATACCCTAAAATTAAATAATTAGGCTATTTCATGAGAAAGGACAAAAAAATATACACTTTCCTAGTAATTGAAGATAATCTAGGCGACTATGTATTGATTGATGAGTACCTTTCTGAAGTTTTTGTCAACCCAATTTCGGTCAATTGCCGTTCCTTTCAAGAAGCAAAATCAATACTTGAAGGACCCGAAAAAATCGATTTGGTATTTTTAGACCTTTCCCTTCCTGATCTCTCCGGAGAAACCCTGATTAAAGCAGTGGTAGAATCTGCGCAGGAAATTCCAGTCATTGCCTTAACTGGATTTTCTGATCTGGATTTTAGCATTCGGTCCCTTTCTTTGGGAATATCAGATTACCTTCTCAAAGACGAATTGACTCCTACGGTTCTATACAAGAGCATCATTTATTCTATAGAAAGAAACAAACACATTGAGGAACTTCAGCATTCGGAAAAGCGATACAGTGACTTATTCCACCTCAATCCTACCCCTATGATGGTTTATGATTTGGCCACATTGAAAATATTGAATGTCAATGAAGCTGCAATTGAGGCATATGGCTATTCTCATCAGGAGTTTATTTCTATGACATTGAAAGATATTCGCCCCGATGAGGATGTTCCCAAGCTTCTTCAATCAGTGGAAGACTTTTGGGTAAATAACAACCCCAACTACCTAAGAATTTCCAGACACATTAAAAAATCAGGAGAAATAATAGATGTGGAAATCAGCCCTGCAAAAATCACTTATAATGGAAAAGAAGGGGCAATGGTTTTGATTCAGGACATCACCGAAAAACTGAAATATATCCGCACTATTGAGAATCAGAACAAAACATTTAGGGAAATTGCCTGGATTCAATCCCATGTGGTTCGGGCCCCTTTAGCCAGACTCATGGGTTTGATTAATCTATTTGAGAGCATTACAGAGTCCAACTCTGAAAAACAAGAGTTGATAAAATACATCAAAGCATCTTCAGAGGAACTAGACCAAATTATAAGGGATATCAGCAAAAAATCTGAAGGTCTGGAAGATTTCCATCAAAAAAACACCTAAAGTGATTTTATACCAAGGAGAAATCCTTTCAGAGCATTCTAAAACAGCAAACTAGATATCAACAGAAAGTAATACAAAAGAGCCAAGAATATTCGCCGTTAATCCACTTTAGCTTTGGTTATCATTTGATTTTTGAGCATTTTTTGACTTGATCTATAATCAAAAATCCATGAAGCATAAGACTGTCCTCATTACAGGAGGAGCGAGCGGAATAGGCCAGGCAATGGTCAGAAAATTTGCCGCCGAAGGTTGTTTGGTACATTTCATTGATACCAATCACGCCGAAGGAGTCAAACTCCAGTTCGAAGAACATGAAAAAGGCCTGCATGTCAAGTTCCATGAAGGAGACATCACAGACTACAATCAAGTAGAGAACATCATCCAATCCATCCCCGGAAAACTGGACGTATTGATTAATAATGCCGGCGTTTCCCACATAGGAAAGGCCGAATCCACCTCAGGAGAAGACTTTGACAGGGTATTTCAGGTAAATGTCAAAGGGATGTTCCATTGCATCAAAGCCGCCCTTCCCAAATTGAAAGAAAATGGAGGAGGCTCCATTTTAAACATGGCCTCCGTGGCAGCCACCATAGGTATCCCGGACAGATTTGCCTACAGTATGACTAAAGGCGCTGCTCTTTCCATGACCCTAAGCGTGGCTCGGGATTATGTTCAGGATGGCATTCGCTGCAACTGCCTTTCGCCCGGAAGAGTGCATACTCCATTCGTCGATGGGTTCCTAGCTAAAAATTATCCAGGACAAGAAAAGGAAATGTTTGATAAACTGGCAGCAACCCAACCTATTGGAAGGATGGGAACTCCAGCTGAAATCGCTGAATTGGCCTTTTTTGTAAGTTCGGATGCGGGTAGCTTCATCACAGGAGCCAATATCCCAATTGACGGGGGATTCTTGGGGCTTAAAATGTAAATTCCTCTTCTGCAGAAACCAACAACATTAAATCTTAAAACATCAATTCTCAATACCTAAAAAAACCTATATATGAAACTAATTCGATTTGGAGAAGCCGGACAGGAAAAGCCTGGGGTTCTGGACGAAAATGGAAAATATCTGGACTGTAGTTCTTTTGGTGAAGATTGGAATGAAACATTCTTCACAAACGAAGGATTGGAAAGACTTTTGGTTTGGCTACATGCCAATCAAAAAAACTTGCCTGAGATTCCAGCTGGGTCAAGAATCGGATCTCCAATAGCGAGACCATCCAAAATTCTATGCATTGGCCTAAATTATAGAAAACATGCCGCGGAAGCAGGAATGGCAGTTCCTGAAGTACCCATCGTTTTTATGAAAGCCACTTCTTCCCTATCCGGTCCTTATGACCCGGTGTTTATACCCAAAAATTCAGTAAAAACCGACTGGGAAGTAGAACTCGCGGTCGTAATCGGAAAAAGAGCCAAATATGTCAGTAAAGAAGAGGCCATGGATTATGTCGCGGGCTATTGTCTCCACAATGATGTCAGTGAACGGGATTTCCAATTGAATCACGGGGGCCAGTGGGTCAAAGGAAAAAGTGCAGATCACTTTGCTCCTTTAGGCCCTGTACTTGCCACCAAGGATGAAATCCCCGATCCTCACAACTTAAGACTTTGGCTCAAACTCAATGGAGAAATGCTGCAGGACAGCAATACCTCTGATCTGATTTTCGATATCCCAACCATTGTTTCTCATCTTTCCCAATACATGACCCTACTTCCCGGTGATGTGATTTCCACAGGAACACCAGCAGGTGTAGGGATGGGGCTAAATCCCCCCACCTACCTGAAAGACGGAGATGTCATGGAACTTGGAATTGATGGTTTGGGCAGTTCCAAGCAGGTGGCAGTCAATGATCCTGAAGCATGAAAATTGACGCCCATCAGCACTTCTGGCAGTTCGATCCTGTAAGGGATTCCTGGATCACAGAGGACATGGGGCGAATCCGGAGAAACTTCCTTCCGGAGGACCTTTACCCCTTGCTCAAAAGCAGTGGAATAGAGGCCTGTATTGCTGTGCAGGCAGATACAAGCTTGAGAGAAACAGACTTCTTGCTGGATTTGGCAGGGCAGTACAGCTGGATTTCGGGGGTAGTTGGTTGGGTGGACCTAAGTAGCCTAAACCTGGACCAGACATTAGAGGTTTATTCCGGGAATTCTAAACTATTGGGCTTTCGGGAAATCTTACAGAGCAAAGACCCTCAGTTTATGCTGAGAGAAAAATTCATCCAAGGAATTCAAGCCATAGGAAAAAAGGGATACACCTATGATATTTTGGTGTATCCCCACCACCTTTCTGCAAGCCTAGAGCTGGTCAAAAAATGTCCAAACCAAAAATTCGTGATCGATCATTTGGCCAAACCCTATATCAAGGACAAGGAATGGAAGGAATGGAAAAAAGCCATGCAGCCTATAGCTGAAAGGGAGTTGGTCTATTGCAAGGTTTCGGGAATGGTGACGGAGGCCGATTGGAAAAACTGGACTGAAGATGACCTTGCCCCTTACCTGGAAATTGCATTGGAGCTCTTTGGTCCTGACCGCCTGATGTATGGAAGTGACTGGCCTGTATGTCTCCTTGCCGGGGAATACGGACAGGTTTATGAAGTCATTCAAAATTGGACATCTCGTCTGAGCAAATCGGAGCGGGATAGAATTTTGGGAGAAACAGCAGCCGAATTCTACCATATCTACTGAATAAAAATCAGGCCCATTGGAAATGGGTTTTGAAATAACCTATATCAACCCAAAATGAACCTTAACCTACAAGACAAAGTCTACTTGATATCCGGAGGTGCCAAAGGAATCGGTGGAGCCATTTCACGAGGGCTCATCGAAGAGGGAGCGATTCCGGTGATGATTGACCCATCCGAACAAGAGGGAAAGGAAATAATAGAATTGGCGAAAGGAAAAGCCATGCAGATTCCTGTCCGGTTGTTTGCACCGGAAGATTCCCAAAAAGCGGTAGAACTGGCTTTGGAAAAATTTGGCAGAATTGACGGACTGGTAAACAATGCCGGAGCGAATGATTCGGTGGGCTTGGAAAAGGGAGACCCCGAAGCCTTTGCCAACTCCATCTCGAAAAACCTTTTTCATTACTACCACATGGCTCATTATGCCTTGCCTCATTTAAAAAAAAGCCAAGGTAGCATCGTTAATATCAGTAGTAAAACAGCGGTTACAGGCCAGGGAAACACCTCAGGGTATATCGCTGCCAAAGGAGCCCAGCTTGCTCTGACCCGGGAATGGGCGGTGGAACTTCTACCCTACCAAATCCGGGTAAATGCTATTTTACCGGCGGAGGTTTTGACTCCCCTATACCAAAACTGGATCAACACTTTTGCTGAACCCGATAAAAAGCTTGCTGAGATTACTAAAAGAATTCCTTTGGGAAAAAGAATGACCCAGCCGGAAGAAATCGCCTCCATGGCAATCTTTTTACTTTCTGATCGAGCATCTCACATCACCGGACAACATATCTATGTAGACGGTGGATACACCCATCTTGACCGTGCCCTATGAGCCAAAAACCTGCTCTTGTTCCGAAGGGATTATTGTTTCCCTTCATACTGATCACTTCCCTTTTTGCCTTATGGGGCTTTGCCAATGACATCACCAATCCCATGGTCGCTGCTTTCAAACGGGTCCTTGAACTGAACAATGTGCAGGCATCCTGGGTACAATTGGCCTTTTATGGGGGGTATTTCACTATGGCCCTGCCTGCTGCATTTTTCATCAAAAAATACTCCTACAAAACCGGAGTGCTTCTGGGCTTGGGACTCTATGCTTTTGGGGCCTTGCTCTTTTATCCTGCGGCAGCATGGGAAAGCTATGGTTTTTTTCTGGCCTCACTTTACATTCTAACCTTTGGTTTGGCTTTTCTGGAGACTACTGCCAATCCCTATATTCTTTCCATGGGACCTGAAGCCACGGCTACCCAGCGTCTAAATCTCGCTCAGGCCTTCAATCCCATGGGAGCTTTGGCGGGATTGTTTGTTGCCAAACAGTTCATCCTCAACTCCTTGGAATCCAATAACGTGGATGAAAACGGGAATTTGATTTTTGACAGCTTGGATGAATCTGCCAAGGCCATTATCCGGACCAATGACCTAATGGTCATCCGCAACCCTTACGTAATGCTGGGACTTGTGGTACTGGGAATGCTAGTCCTGATCATCTTGGCTAAAATGCCTGAAAGCAAAGATTCCGGCGAAAAAATTGAGTTTGGGCCTACCATGAAGAGACTTTTCAGTAAGCGGAATTTTGTGGAAGGGACCTTCGCTCAGATGTTTTATGTAGGGGCTCAGATTATGGTCTGGACCTATATCTACCAATATGCAGAGGCTCTTGGGATTGCAAATTCGGATGCGGTAAATTATGGGTATGCCGCTCTAGTGGTATTCCTTCTGGGCCGATGGGTCTGTACCTTCCTTCTCCGGTTTCTTTCACCCTCCAAACTCCTCACTGGTTTTTCAGTATTGGCAATGGCATTTACCCTTGGAGCAATTTTCCTTCCCGGAATGTCCGGACTTTACAGTCTGGTAGGGATTAGTTTTGCAATGTCCCTGATGTTTCCTACCATCTACGGTATCGCATTGGATGGACTTGGAGAGGATTCCAAGTTTGCTGCAGCATTTCTGGTCATGGCCATTGTCGGCGGTGCCATAATGCCCACTTTACAGGGAATGATTCTGGACTGGGGTGGATCAGGCTATACTGATATTCAAATCATGGGAGTTTCAGAAGTGAATTTTTCCTTTGTCCTTCCCCTAGTCTGTTTTCTGATGGTCTTCCTTTTTGCCTGGAGGGTAAAAAAGCCCGAAACCAAATCAACCCTGACCGAATAGCCATGAAGACCTATGTTTTAATTTGTGATCTCAAAGACGAACCTGAAGCTATTCAAGCCTATGTGGAATGTCATAAGGCTGTGGCTCCGGAAATCCTAGAAAGTATCCGGGTGGCCGGAGTATTGGAAATGAGCATTTACAGATGGAGAAACCGACTGAGCATGATACTCATTGGTGACGAGAATTTTAGCTTTGAAAGAAAAGCCGCTCTGGACAATGCCAATCCAAAAGTTCAGGAATGGGAAGCCTTTTTGGGGCAGTTCCAAACCAACCTTCCCGGTACTCCTCCAAATTGGCGCTGGGCTTTGACCGAGAAAATTTTCGACTTTAAGGCTTAACTGCTTCCAACCATGAACCTAAAAATAACGCCATGAAAAAAATCCTAACCTTAGTTTTCCTTTATATGACAATTTCAATCAGCCAAGCCCAAAATCATATTCTCCCCCTTTGGGAGGGTACCCCTCCGCTTCAGACCGACATGGGATTGAAGGAAGAAGCCACTCAGGAAGGGATCTTAAGGATTGGAAATGTACAGACTCCAAGTATTGAGGTTTACCTGCCAACCAGACAGATCGCCACCGGAAAGGCAGTGGTGATTTTCCCCGGAGGAGGATATTCCATCCTAGCCTATGATTGGGAAGGAACTGATTTTGCAAAATGGCTCAACTCTCAAGGGATTGCCGGCATTGTGGTCAAATACCGTCTGCCCCGATCCAAATCCCTGACAGATCCCAAGGAAGTTCCTCTTTTGGATGCGCAGCGAGCCATCAGATTGGTCAGACAACATGCCTCTGAATGGGACATAGACCCTGCCCAGGTTGGAGTTATGGGGTTCTCGGCGGGTGGACATCTGGCCTCCACACTGAGCACCCAGTATTTACATGAAATAGACCGAAAAAAAGATGAGGTAGATGCACTATCAGCCCGTCCTGATTTTTCCATTTTGGTTTATCCGGTGATTAGTTTCAGGGATGCTGCAGTGCATTCAGGATCCAGAAACAATTTGATTGGCGAAAATGCCCCCCAGGAATTGATTGATCGCTTTTCCGGTGAACTCAACGTCAATTCCGAAACTCCCCCGACCTTTTTGGTTCATGCCCAGGATGACAAAGGTGTTCCTATAGAAAACAGCCTGTTATACTACCGTGCTTTGCATCAACAGGGAGTAAGTGCTTCCCTGCACATCTACCCAACAGGTGGGCATGGGTTTGCTTTTGGGCTAGGCAAAGGAGCCGTAGAAAGCTGGAGAGATGTATTGCTGGCTTGGATAAAAGAAATTACACCTTAATATGTCAATAAAAGTCATAGCTTTTGATGCCGATGATACCCTCTGGGTAAATGAGCCTTTCTTCCGGGAGGCTGAGGAAAAATTCGCCTCTCTGCTTGAAGACTTCATGCCCACACATGCCTGTATCAAGGAACTTTACCGTACAGAAATCGGAAACCTGAATCTTTACGGGTATGGCATAAAAGGCTTTATGCTTTCTATGATCGAAACAGCTATGAGGATTACGGATCAAAAGATCCCAATTTCTGTGGTGGAAAAAGTCATAGCCATTGGTCGGGAAATGTTGGAAAAACCTGTAGAATTATTGCCCGGTGTAGAAGCCGTATTGAAAAGCCTGAATGGAGACTTTCGGATGGTGATGGCCACGAAAGGTGACCTATTGGATCAGGAAAGGAAGTTGAAGAAATCAGGACTTGAAAAATACTTCCATCACATCGAGATCATGAGCGAAAAAAGGGTGCCTGACTACCAAAAGTTGATGCTGCATCTGGATGTAATTCCAGGCGAATTTGTCATGATGGGAAACAGCCTGAAGTCTGATATTCTTCCGGTACTCGAACTGGGAGGTCATGGCATTCATATCCCCTTTCACATCACCTGGGAACACGAACAAGTAGAACATGAGATCAGGCATGAGTTTTTTTACCAGGTTGAGCATATCAGTGAAGCCGCAGACCTGATCCGGAAGATGAGGTAAGTGAGAAATCAGGTAAACTAATTAAGAATTTATTTCTCCATCAAAATCGAATTTCCATGATGGTATAGTCCTTTCCTGATTTTTGAAATCTATTAAAGGTATCTACCATCCCAAAGCGCTCATAAAACCCCTTTTTTTCCAAGCGGGCATTGCACCAGACTCTTTTACATCCTTTTTTCTTTGCCTCTTCCAATAGATGCAGGAGCAATTTGGAGCCCCATCCTTTTCCCTGATGATCCAGGCTAGTTGCAAATTTCCTAAACTGCATTTCTCCATTGGATTCGAAGCAGGAAACCACAGAAGTCAGGTTTTCATCCAGAAACAATCCATAATGGATTCCTTCTTTATCTTCTTCAATTTTGACAAAGTCTATGGGATGGTCCGGCCACATGACCCGGTGGCGAAGAGGCCAAGTTTCCTCAGGCTGGATTTCTCGGATAAGCATTACCAAAAGTACTTCATCTGATTTTTTCTTCAGCTACTTTTTCTTGCTTTTTTGATGATATCCCAAATAGCCAGGGCAACTCCCAAAGCGATCAAGGAGTAGCCGACCAATTGGTTTTCCCCAAAAAATATACCCGCAATGACCAGAGCAAAAGCAAGTCCTGCTATAGGGGACAGGCCTTTCTGGTCTTTATCCTTCCTGACAAAAAACATGATAAAAACCAGACCCAGCACCAAAACTAAAACAACAATATAAGTTAGCTCAACTTCCATAATCCTCCTTCTGTAAATGGGTTTTGAATCTACTCGTGATCTTAAATTTCAAAGAAAAATTTTCTCCTAAATCTGAGTTAAGTACAATTTGGCTAGATGCTACCGGATTTCAAATAAAATTATTCAGATATCATTTTAATCTTTACAGCTATCTATTTCAATTAGTTAAAGCAAAATCCTACTTAAATAAAAAAAGGCCCATAGAGTTCAAAAAAGGCTGTTTATCCGACAACAAGCGACTACTGTCGGATACTAATGATTATTAACCGATTAGCGTATTGAACAGCTGCCAACTTTGGTTCATCGATTTTCCTCTGGCGAAAACGAAAAATAAATTTTCTAACAAAAACAACATTATCATGAACACGCTAAGAAACAAAGTACAGCTAATCGGTCGCTTGGGCGACAGAATTGAAGTGAAAAATCTAGAATCCGGAAAGAAACTGGGAAAGGTAAGTTTGGCCACAAACGAAAGCTACAGAAACAAGGACGGAGAAAAGGTGACAGAAACCACTTGGCATAACCTGGTCATTTGGGGTAAGCAGGTAGATATCCTCGAGAAGTACACCGACAAAGGTTCTGAACTAGCCATAGAAGGAAAGATCAGTAATCGGGATTATAAGGACAAAGATGGTGTAAAGCGCTACATCACAGAAATCATCGTAAATGATTTTCTTCTCATGGGCAGCGGAAAAAGCGAGGCCAAAAACGGCTCTAAGGAAGAGGAGGATCTGCCTTTCTGAAAGTCTTGAAACTTCAAAAAAGGATGTTGAAAGCGGGTTTATATTACCCGCTTTTTTCTCTTTAACTGAACCCTCTAAAAATTAAAAACCTCCGGAACATTGTTCCGAAGGTTTCATAATAAAAAACCACCAACCTTAAATCAATCATGCTTTAATCTTACGCAGCGTCATATTCAACTTATCTGCCAGCAAATACATGACTGGTACGATCACTAACGTAAGGAAGGTCGCAAAGGTTAACCCAAATATTACAGTCCATGCCATCGGTCCCCAAAATTCCGCATTGTCCCCTCCTACATAAAACTGTGGATCAAACTGGCTCAACAGAGTTCCAAAATTGACATTCATCCCAATTGCCAATGGGATCAAACCCAAGACAGTAGTGATAGCAGTCAGTAATACAGGTCTCAATCGGGTCTTGCCTGCCTCAATAATACTTGAAAGAAGGTCATTGTACTCCAAAAATCCTCCCTCTTCAATTCCCAATTCCTTGCGTCTTCGACTTCGGACCAGATTGGTATAGTCAATCAAAACGATCGCATTATTCACCACGACCCCTGCAAGGGAGATAATTCCGATACCGGTCATAATCACCACAAAGTCCATGTTGAAAATCACCAACCCTAAGAATACCCCAATGGTACTGAGGACCACTGATGCCATGATAATCAAAGGAGTAATAATGGAATTAAACTGCGCGACAATGATCAAAAAGATCAATGAAACGGCTATCAGCAAAGCGTTTACCAAGAATGCCATGGATTTGGCCTGCTCCTCCTGCTCCCCGGTAAACTTGACGGTGATCCCGTCTGGAATCTGATAATCTGCCAATAAGTCTTGGATTTTCTGGTTGATCTCGGTAGGGTTATAACCATCCAGAACATTAGAATAGATCGTTACCGCTTTCTCCATGTCCTTTCTTTTTACCGAACCATAGGTAGAGCCATAGTGAATATCAGCAACTGCAGAAATTGGCACCTCTCTTTTTTCACCAAACTTATCCCTGAAACCGATTTTCTTATTCACCAAGGTATTGATGTCGTATCGGTAATCTTCTGCCAACCTCAACTGAATTGGATAATCATCTTCACCTTCTTTGTACTTTGAGACCTCCATACCAAATAAGGCAGTTCTCAGTTCGGTGGCAATCGTTGAAGTAGAAAGACCAAATCTTCTCGCCTTTTCCCTGTCTATATCCACAACAACTTCCGGGCTTCCCAGAGAAAGATCCGTCTTGAGTTCTTCAACACCTTCTATGTTTTTCTGATCCAAAAACTCCTTGGTCCGATTGACAAAGGCAATAAGCTGCTCATAGTCTTCGGAGACAAACTCAATATTAATAGGATTACCAACTGGAGGGCCATTTCTCTGCTTGCCCACAGTGATCAAAACCCCTGGATATTTCTCAACTAGTTTACGAATATCTTCCATGGCCAAGTTGGTGTTCACTCCCTGTCGGTCTATATAATCCACAAAGCCGATGGTGATTTTAGCTTTATGGGGAGTGGCTTCGTTGGTGCTACCTTCAGTAGGATCGGAAGTTCCTTCTCCAACTTGGGTGATTACAGATTCGATGATTTTATTGTAAGGTTCAAGAACCTCCATCATCTCATCTTCCATGTCGTCCACAAAGGCATTGGTGGCCTCGATATCCGCACCCATCGGAAACTCCACATAGACATTGATCAACTGGGGCTTGTTGTCCGGAAACAAAAGCACCTTAGGTGAACGGATAGCCAAAAGGCCTGCAGACCCGATCAATACCAAGAAGATTCCACCGAAAAACCAAAATGGCCTACTTCCATTCAATGCAAATTTGAGGGTTCTCTCATAAATATCTTCCAATTTGGAAAGAAGCACGATTTGGAACCAGGCGATGGCCTTTCGTAAAACAAAGACGTTGAAGAGCGTAAGAACAGATGCCACCAAAGCCAAGGATCCCATAGCAGTCAAGCCGGTGAGATAAAAGATAGCCGATAGCACCAAGAATATTCCCGAAACAATGATTGGTTTCTTTTTAGGCTTCACCTTGTTCACATCTTCCACTTTCATAAACATGGAAGTCATCACTGGATTGATTACCAATGCAACAAACAAGGAAGAGGAAAGTACAATGATCAGAGTAATCGGAAGGTATTTCATAAATTCCCCGATGGTGTCTTGCCAGAAAGCCAGAGGTAGAAAAGCCCCCAAGGTCGTAGCAGTGGAAGTAATAATTGGCCAAGCCACTTCCCCTACCCCCTCTTTCGCTGCTCGAAGCGGGCTTTTTCCTTCCGACATCAGACGGTAGATATTCTCCACCACCACGATACCATTGTCCACGAGCATACCCAAAGCCAGGATCAGGGAAAACAGAACCATCAGGTTCAGTGTAATCCCAAAGGCATTGAGGATCAAGAAGGAGATAAACATGGATAGCGGAATCGCCGAACCCACGAAAAGGGCATTGCGGAAGCCCATGAAAAACATCAGCACCAAGACCACCAGTATAATCCCAAAGATGATGGAATTTTCCAAATCACTCACCTGGGTTCTGGTGCTCTTACTCTGGTCATTGGTGATGGTCACCTCCAGGTCTTTAGGAAATCTGTTGGCTTGGGTTTCATCGATGATCGCCTTGATTTTATCGGCCGCGTCCAACAAGTTCTCCCCGGATCTCTTTACGACGTTGATCGTCACTACAGGAAGGTTCTTATTTCTGGCGTAGCTGCTTCTATCCTTGTAGGTATCCTTTACTTCAGCAACATCTCGCAGATATACAATTTTGTTGTTGTCTGTCTTGACGATAATGTCCAAAAGGTCCAAAGGATTGCTAAATTCCCCATCGATACGCAAGGTGCTCTGATAATCCCCGGCTCGGATATTTCCACCGGAAATTGTCACATTTTCTGCTTGAACTGCCCCAGAAATATCGGAGAAGCTAACCCCTACAGCCTCCATTTTGTAAGGATCTGCGTTGATCTGAATCTCCCGCTCCACGGTACCTGCAAGGTCTGCTTTGGAGATTTCCGGAAGCTTTTCGATTTCATCCTCCAGGTATTCCCCAAACTTCTTCAGTTCCGCTTCCGAATAATTTCCGGTAAGGTTCACGTTCATAATCGGAAAATCCGAAGTATTGATTTCCAATACACTCGGGTCCTGATCCAAATCAGTGGGCAATTCACTTTTTGCCTGATCCACAGCATCCTTTACATCCTGAATTGCCTTGGTAATTTCAACCCCAGGGGAAAAAGTGATCACAATGGATGAAAAGTCCTGAACCGATGTGGATTTGATATCCTTGACATCGTTCAATCCCTTCAATTCCTTTTCAATAGGTCTCGTGATCAGGTTTTCCATATCCACCGGTGAATTACCAGGATAAGGTGTACCTACATAAACCGTAGGAATAACCACCTCTGGAAAACTTTCCTTGGGCATTGTTCTATAAGCCCCTAATCCCAATACGGTGATAATCAGCGTCAATATGATCACAGAAGTAGAATTGTCCACACTGAAACTGGACAGTCCAAACTCCCTGATTACTTTATTATTTGATTGTTCAGCCATGATTTACAGCTTCGAAATGTTCACATTGAAATTGTCCCCTACTTCTCTAAAACCCTTGTCCACCAGGATCTCATCCCCTACCAGACCTTCCAGGATTTCGGTTTCGTTATTGAAGGTTTTTCCTCTTTTCACATATTTCTTCCTTGCAATATTCTCTTCAACCGTAAAGATGTAATCCCCACGATTGTCACTTAGAATCAAGTAATTCGGAACGATCACCGAACTAGAATTTTCATAATCCTTGATTTTCAATACGGCAAGCATATTGGGTTTTACCTCCGAAATACTTGGTAAAAACACCTCCGCTTTGAAGGTTCTGTTGTTTGGATTGATAATGGAACCAATTGCAGAAACCTTGGTTTTCAAATCCTGCTCAATCGAAGGAAAATAAACTTCTACAGAATCTCCTTTTGTCAAAACCCCCACATAAGCTTCAGAAACGTCCGCTTCAATAAACAGGTCATTTTCTCCTACAAACTGGAACATTGCCGATCCAGGCTGCACCAATTCACCCAAGCGAACATTGATGGATTCGATCGTTCCGTCAAATGGAGCCTTAACTACTGTCTTCTGAAGCTGAGTTCTCAAAGTAGCCAAACTACGCTCCAAGCTTTCCTTTCTATTTTTTGCTTCCAGATATTGGATTTCCGTACCGATTTCCTGCCTCCACAATCTTTCCTGCTTTTCGAATAAGGTTTTGGCTAAATCCAGGCTGATCGTCAATTCATCTATATTTCTCTGAATAGCTTCCGGATCGATCTTGGCAAGGACAGTCCCCTTGGAGACTCTCATCCCCTCCACTGCAGGAATTTCCAAAATCACCCCAGCACTCTCGGAGCTAATGCTGACATTCTTTTTGGAAACAACGGAACCCGTCACTTCTACATAATGCACAAAGCGGTCCTTTTTAGCATTTGTTGTGGATATTAATATTGATTTTTGGCCTGAACGGGCGAAATCCGGATCCAATTCAGCGATTTCCGCCTCCAGTGTTCTTATGGATTCAGCAATTTCATTGGCTTGAGTCTTCAATTCAGCCAATTGGTTCTTTTTAACCTCCAATTCTCTCTCATCAGTTGCACAGGACGCAATCAAACCTCCGAGAATGATAATTGGTAAAAATTTAAGCGTTGCTTTCATGATTGATTTTATGATGTCTTTGGAATAATGCCTAAAAGGCAGTTGGTTTAGTTTAATTTTCTGTCGATAAAAGCCCCAGAGCTTTTTCGAGGTCCACTTTTGCAATCAGTCCGTCATAGAGTGCAGATAGGTAATTGATCTCTGCCTCGATGAGTGCCGCATCTGCTTCTACTACTTCCAAGTTGGAACCTACGCCTTCATTGTACTTGATTTTGGAAATATCATAGACCTCTTTGGCAAGCTCGAGGTTTTCACGCTGCACATTGAGAACCTCCAAATCATTTCTAAGATTAGTTTTGGCGGTGAACACCTCATTTTTGATGGATTCATTCAAGAAGTAGCGCTGATTCTCCAATTGCTGGATCTGAATTCTGTTTTTTTGGATTCTTGCGCTTTTCCGGAGGCCATCAAAAACAGGAACGCTCATACTGAGTCCGATCAAGGAGCTTCCAAACCAGTTTTGCTTGTTGAAAGTTGTTTTCAGGGTATTCCCTGCTCCCAGTCGCTGCATATTCCCCACCAAGTCAATGGATGGCATATACTGGGCATGGTTGTTTTTCAAGTCCAGGTTGATCAGTTCTATATTTGTGTTCAATTGTTTGACCTCCACTCTCTCCGTTCCTTCCTCTGCAAGCAATGCATCCAGTTCCTCAATAGGATTGATGGTTTCCAGGGATTCGGTCAATTCCAAATCGAATTCCATAGGCATTCCCATTTGCAGTTTGAGGATTTGCTCACTAATCTCCAGCGCGGCCTGACTTCTTTCCACTTGGGTATAGGTATTGTTTCTCTGAACCTGAATTCTGGAAACCTCGATCTTTTCTGCAAAACCAGCTTCATTCAGAGCTTTGGTTTCCTGAAGTAAAGTATCGATCCTGCTCAGATTGGCCTTGGCAAGTTTGATTCTCTCCTGATTAACCAAGACTCCGAAATAAGCCTTTTTAACTGACTCAATTACATCATTTTCAGCTTTAACCAAATCGAGATCCGTGAGATTTTTATAGGTTTTGGCGGCTCTTAATCCTACGAAAAAAGAACCGTCAAATAACATTTGGGTCACATTGGCTGCTAAGGTTGACTGATAACTGACCCCAAATCTTGCCGGGATCACATCTCCAGGGATGTCGGGATTGGCAAAAGGGCCATCATTGGGCAAGAATACCACCGGAATGGATGGATTGTAATTGATTCCAAAGGACCCGTTGATCTGTGGTAGGCCATCCGCTGTAGTTTCCTTGACTGTAGCCTTGGAAATCAAAGTCTCCAATCGGGCATTTTTTGCATTGCTGTTATTTTCCAGGGAATAACTGAGAGCATCCTCAAGAGAAAGGCGCACAAACTGCTGTGCAGTCACCTCATAGGCTCCCATCACTAGAAATAAAAAGGCTAAAATGTAATTTTTCATCACGATGCTGTACGTTCTTGCGTTTCTTTTTGTGTTTGGTAGGCTTGTCTTCCTTTTTCGGTAAAAATCCCATGCAGAAAATGATCCAGCATCTGCATTTGAAAGTCTACCAGGTTAAAATCATTACGTTGAAAATTAGAAGGATCAAATGCAGAAGTAATCTGCTCCACCCTTAAACGAGCCAGAATATTGGAGTCTATTTCACTTCTGAAGTATCCCAAAGTCTTTCCCTTTTCAAGAATAAAGACCAAGTCCTTTTGAATAATTCCCTCCTTGTGCCGTTCAAAAATTTCCCATACATCTGGAAAATATTTTTGAATCTCCAAAATGGCGATGGGGTTAATTTTTGATAGGCTCTCCCGCATATACTTGGATAAATTAACCAGGTGTTCGATCACTCCATCTTCTGATTCAATCAAAAAGGACATGTCCTCTTGGTCCTTTTGAAGCTTCTTTTCAAAGGTTTCCTTTAATAGTTCCTTCTTGTCCTTGAATTCCTGATAAAGTGTTTTTTTAGATATCCCGAGCTGCCTAGCTACATCATCCATGGTCACATTTCTGATACCATAAGTCGAAAATTGCCCAATAGCAAACTCCAAAATTTTTTCTCTCATCTCCACTCTTTATCAAATTTGAGGCAAAACTAAGGAAACTATTTACACCCCCAAAGTTTCCGAAGTTTTAATTAAGAATTTTATTTGGGAAAAAGCTTGAATAAAAATACACCTAAAAAAAATCTCATGAATCATCAAGGGATTAAAACAGATAATTTTGCAGGAAAGTCCATCCTGTTCTTTTGGAAAAACTAATTCATTTTGGAAACTGATCTCAAAATGACACCTTGGAGTCTGTACGTTAATTGCTTCACCTGAGTTTAAAAAGAACATTCAGAATACCGAACCAATTTACGTTGGTTCAAAACAGGCTCCTACTCTAGTTGATCTTGAATGGAAAAATGGAGGAGAAGATTCCCCTCCTAAAATCATCTTTGGTCAGTCTTTTAGCTAATTTTTATCATGTTTTGAATTGTCTTTTTTAAGTTTCTATTCTAAAGGCTCCTTTTATATTAGCCGAAAATTACCGTTATGACTGACATAGAAATTGCAAATAGTATCACCCCGAGCCATATCAAGGAAGTAGCCTCCAAGTTGGATATTCCGGAAGATGAGTTGGAGTTTTATGGAAAATTCAAGGCCAAATTACCCCTGAACCTCATCAATGAAAACAAAATCAAACAAAGTAATTTGATATTGGTCACGGCCATTACCCCCACCCCTGCCGGTGAGGGCAAAACCACTACAACGATTGGCCTGGTAGATGCCTTAAATAAAACGGGAAATAAAACCACCGCAGTGATCCGAGAACCCAGCCTTGGACCCGTATTTGGAATCAAGGGAGGTGCAGCCGGAGGTGGATGGAGTCAGGTGATCCCCATGGAGGACATCAATCTCCATTTTACAGGAGATTTTCATGCGATAGAAAAAGCCAACAATCTACTTGCCGCTCTTATTGACAACAATATCCAAAGCAAAACAAGAAGTCAGAACATTGACCCCAGAAAGGTGCTTTGGAAAAGAGCCATGGACATGAATGACCGGGCACTTCGGAATACCGTAGTCGCTTTGGGCGGAATGGCTGGAGGCTTGCCACGGGAAACTGGATTTAATATCACGGCTGCCAGTGAGATCATGGCCATTCTTTGCCAAAGTAAGGGATTGCAAGACCTAAAAGACCGATTTTCAAAAATCTATATAGGAGACCGTTTTGATGGGACACCCGTATTTGCGGGAGATCTCAATGCCCAAGGAGCCATGGCTACCTTGATGAAGGATGCCATCAAACCCAACCTTGCCCAAACCCTGGAACACAACCCTGCCATCATTCATGGAGGACCTTTTGCAAATATTGCCCAGGGAACCAACTCTATTCTGGCTACCAAAATGGGAATGAGCCTAAGTGATTTTGTGGTCACTGAAGGAGGCTTTGGATCAGATTTGGGTGCCGAAAAGTTCTTCAACATCAAATGCAGGGAGGCCGAACTCTCCCCAAAAGTCGTGGTCCTGGTGGCTACCATCCGCGCTTTGAAATACCATGGAGGCAAAGCACTATCCGAATTAACCCAGGAAGATTTGTCCGCATTGGAAAAAGGATTTGAAAACTTAGCCGGACATATTGAATCCCTTCAAAGTTTTGGGGTTCCCATCGTAGTTTCCATTAATGCCTTCAGCAGCGACACAGAAGCCGAAAAACAAAGCCTGTTGCAGTATTGTAAAAACCTGGGAATTCCGGCCGCTTTAAGTTATGGCTGGGCCAAGGGCGGATCAGGCTGTCTTGATCTGGCAGAGCTCGTCATCAATGCCGCTGCCCACAGCGGGTCAACCTTCCATAAAACCTACGAGGACGAAGACCCAATCCTTACCAAAATCGAAAAAGTAGCAAAAACCATTTACGGAGCTTCCCATGTCACGCTGAGCAATCAGGCACAATCCAAACTCAAGCGATTTGAGAATCTGGGCTATGGGAAATTACCAGTTTGCATCGCCAAAACCCAAAAAAGTTTCAGTGACAATGAAAAGCTGTTGGGTAGACCCAAAAATTTTGAACTCCATATCCGGGATTTTGAAATAGCCGCAGGGGCCGGATTTGTAATTCCAATTGCAGGAGACATTCTACGCATGCCCGGTTTGCCCGCAACTCCTGCAGCAGAATCCATTGATATTGATTCAGAAGGAACAATCACCGGCCTTTCCTGAGGCATCATTGAATTCAAACACATGGAAAGTTGAGAGATTGGTGATTTTTCCAATCTTTCAATTTTCAATTTTTTCCAAAGATTATTTCAATTCCTTACCTTTGCATCTTACCAGCTCAAGGACATGATTTTCTTCTTTGAATCACCTCAGAAACTCGTTTACGCAGTTCAAACCCCACAGCCCTTCGCTTCCGAAGACATCGAAAAACTCACCTGGTTATTTGGCGGTGCCAAGGCGCTAGCAGCCTCATCCCTTGCCGGAAAATTCTCCGGACCGCGAAAGGAAATGATCACCCCTTGGTCCACCAATGCCGTAGAAATCACCCTAAACATGGGAATTCCGGGCATTCAGAGAATTGAGGAGTTCAACCCTATGCAGGAAGGAGACGAAATCGACCCCATGCTTCAAAAAGCATACGAGGGTCTGGACCAGGATATTTTCGACATCCATCTCCAGCCGGAACCAATTCAGGAGATCACGGACATCGAAAGCTACAACAAGCAGGAAGGGCTGGCTCTGAGCGAGGAAGAGGTACAATACCTTCAAAAAGTTTCTTCCCAATTGGGCAGACCACTGACTGATTCGGAAGTATTTGGCTTTTCTCAGGTGAATTCCGAGCATTGCCGTCACAAAATTTTCAACGGGACCTTTGTCATCGATGGAGAGGAGAAGCCGATGACGCTTTTCCAATTGATCAAGGAAACTTCCAAGAAGCATCCCAACCGGATCGCATCCGCATACAAGGACAATGTAGCCTTTATCAAAGGCCCATCCGTCCAGCAATTTGCCCCAAAAACCCAGCACCAGGCTGACTTTTTTGAAACCCGGGACATTGACACCGTGATTTCCCTAAAAGCAGAAACCCATAACTTCCCTACCACTGTGGAGCCTTTCAACGGAGCTGCAACAGGATCCGGCGGGGAAATCCGGGACCGTATGGCAGGAGGAACAGCCTCCATTCCATTGGCAGGAACTGCGGTCTACATGACTTCCTATTCCCGAAGCGAAAAGGACAGAAGCTGGGAAAAAAATCTTCCTGAGCGTCCATGGCTCTATCAAACTCCAATGGACATTCTGATCAAGGCTTCCAATGGAGCTTCTGATTTTGGAAACAAATTCGGACAACCTCTGATTTCTGGTTCTCTTTTGACCTTTGAGCATGAGGAAGGCGACAAACAATACGGTTTCGACAAAGTCATTATGCTAGCTGGCGGTGTTGGTTTTACCAATGCCAAATACACCAAAAAAGGAGAACCGGAAAAAGGCGATCAGATCGTCATCATGGGCGGAGACAATTACCGAATTGGTATGGGTGGATCGGCTGTATCTTCTCTCAACACCGGTGAACTTTCCAATGCCATAGAACTTAACGCCATCCAGCGTTCCAATCCGGAAATGCAAAAGCGGGTTTCGAATGTGATCCGGGCCATGGCAGAAAATGAGAACAATCCCATCATTTCCATTCATGACCACGGAGCTGGCGGACATCTCAACTGCCTTTCCGAATTGGTGGAAAACACTGGAGGAACTATTCATATTGACAAGCTCCCTATCGGGGACCCTACCCTCTCTGCCAAGGAAATCATCGGCAATGAGTCTCAGGAACGAATGGGACTGGTAGTGGGTAAAAAAGACATAGATACCCTCAAGCAACTTTCCGACCGGGAAAGAGCTCCTTTCTACGTAGTGGGTGAGACCACCGGAGACATGCATTTCAAGTTTGAGAATGAGAAAACAGGTGAAAAACCGGTGGACTGGAACTTGATGTACATGTTCGGATCTTCTCCGAAAACCGTATTGGAAGACAAGACTTCTGTTTCTTCCTTCTCAGAAGGCAGCTACGACAACATGAAGCTGAAAACCTACATCAAGGAAGTGCTTCAGTTGGAGGCCGTGGCCTGTAAGGACTGGTTGACCAATAAAGTGGACCGATCTGTGACAGGACGTGTAGCCACCCAACAGACTGTTGGCAAAATACAACTCCCATTGAATGACGTGGCTGTCATGGCTCTGGACTTCACCGGAAACAAAGGAATTGCAACTTCCATTGGACATGCTCCGGTTGCAGCTTTGGCCAACCCTGAAGCAGGAAGCCGACTTGCGATCGCCGAGGCAATGACCAATTTGGTTTTTGCTCCGATTGCAGATGGCATGCAGGGGATTTCCCTGAGCGCCAACTGGATGTGGCCTGCTAAAAACGAAGGGGAAAACGACAGACTGTATAGAGCGGTTCAGGCAGTATCCGATTTTGCCATTGAATTGGGTGTGAATATCCCAACCGGAAAAGATTCCCTTTCCATGACTCAAAAATATCCCGACGGAAAAGTGGTCTACTCTCCGGGGACGGTGATCATCTCTACCGTTGGGGAGTGCAGCGATATCAACAAAACGGTGAAAGCCGCGCTGAAGCCTGTCAAGGGTTCCAAGGTATTTTACCTGGACTTCTCCAAAGATGCCGCCAAACTGGGAGGTTCCAGTTTCTATCAGGTACTCAACAAGATCGGAAACGAGACTCCTACTGTTCAGGACGCAGCATACTTTAGCAAGGCATTTATGACCGTGCAGAAGCTCATCGAACAGGGGCTTATTCTGGCAGGGCACGATATTTCCTCCGGTGGCATCATTACGGCATTGCTGGAAATGTGCTTCCCGGGAACCCATACCGGATTGAAAGTGAAAACCGGAAGACTGAAAGAAAGAGACCTGATTAAGGCCTTGTTCTCCGAAAATCCGGGCATCCTCATCCAAGTTTCTGAAGTAGAGAAAGTCAAATCCATCTTGGCTAATTTCGAGGTAGACTACATTTCTCTGGCAGATGTGACCTTGGATGGAAAAGTTGACTTGGATGAGGCAGGTTTGGTTCTGGATGTAGCTGAAATGCGGGACACCTGGTATCGATCTTCCTACCTATTGGACAGAAGACAAAGTGGGGAAAAACTTGCCAAAGCCCGTTTTGAAAACTATAAAAACCAACCACTTATTTACGATTTTGAAGAAGGATGGCAAGGACGCTTCGAGGAAGCAGGTATTGATCCCTTCCGAAAAAATACCGGAAAGGCCAAAGCCGCTATCATCCGTGAAAAAGGAGTGAATGGAGACCGCGAGATGGCCTATTCCCTCTGGTTGGCTGGTTTCGAGGTGAAGGACGTCCACATGACCGACCTGATCTCCGGACGTGAAAATCTGGAAGATGTGCAGATGATCGTCTTTGTGGGTGGGTTCTCCAACTCTGACGTATTGGGTTCTGCCAAAGGCTGGGCCGGTGCCTTCCTGTACAACCCTAAAGCCAAGCAGGCCCTGGATAACTTCTATGCAAGACCTGACACCCTGAGTTTGGGGGTGTGCAACGGATGCCAGCTGATGATTGAGCTTGGACTGGTCACTGCAGACCACGACCAAAATCCGAAAATGCTCCACAATGAAAGCCACAAGTTCGAATCCGGGTTTGTGAACGTATCCATTCCTCAAAACAACTCCGTTATGCTGGGTAGCCTCAGCGGACAGAGACTGGGCGTTTGGGTAGCGCATGGAGAAGGTAAGTTCTCCCTTCCAAAAGAAGCTTCTGAATACAACTTCGCCATGAAATACAGCTATGATGCCTATCCAGGAAATCCGAATGGGTCGGATCATTCCACTGCAGGGATTGCTTCCGCAGATGGAAGACACCTGGCAATCATGCCACATATTGAGCGAAGCATTAAGCCTTGGAACTGGGCCCATTACCCATCCGATCGTCAGGATGAGTTCACCCCTTGGCTGGAAGCCTTTGTGAATGCAAGAAAATGGGTGGAAGAGCAGCTGTAAGCCTCAAAACATAAGCTCTATTAACAAATCCCTTTTGGTAAAAACCTGAAGGGATTTTTTTTGCCTTTGGAATAAAGAATTTGTAGTGTTTCTATTGAATCCTATATAATTATCAGTTTTTTTAATAATACCACCTCACGAGGTTTTGTTCTGTATTAATCTAGGTTATACCCATTCCTATCCTTTGGAATTTGTATTTTGGGAATATTGACTAAACCCTGACTGATTTAAAAAATGATTGAACTCTTATTCTTTTCCGGCAAAACCTGTGGAGTCTGTCAGGTGCTTAAACCCAAACTTTTACCTGCTGTACAAGAGGAGTTTCCTGAGGTCAACGTTCGTGTGATCGATGTGGAAGAAGAGGCAGAGCTGGCAGGACAATCCATGGTGTTTACCCTTCCGGTGGTAATCATCAAGTTTGATGGCCAAGAAATGCACCGTTTTGCGAGAAGTTTTTCTGTTTACGAGGTATTAAACTATTTGGATCGCTTGGTAAAAATGACCCAATAGAAGTATCTCCAACGATACTGTCATAAAATTGCATTCAATTAGATGTGATCCTCTGGCAGTAATTGCACCAAATGGTTTCGTGGATTTTATTCAGTGTTTTGCTAAATTTTGAAGGGCTTGAACCAAACACCGCCAAGTTGAAGGCTTAAGCACAAGAAAGCAATCAAAAATTCCAAATCCTGAAAATATGTTGAGGAGCCACCCATTTCTTTTATTTGATGGCAACTGTGCCGAGGCGATGACTTTTTACCACCATTGTCTTGGTGGTGAATTAAGGTTAACCAAGTTGGCTGACACGCCCATGAAAGATCAGTTTCCGCCGGAGAAACATGCCAGAATCATCAATGCCCATTTGAAGAGCAACCTGATTGAAATAGAAGCTACGGACTGGATGGCCTCGCCGGAATTTGACCCGGTACATGGAAATACCTTTGCCCTATTCATTACCGGGGATAATTATCAGGAAATGAAGGTGGTTTTTGACAAACTAAAGGATGGAACCAACAACAGCAGATTGCAGGATCTACATGAGTTGCCCATGGGAATCTATGGTCAGTTCTACGACAAGTATGGCATCCAATGGATTTTCCTTTGCTAGTCTTTGAATAATGAATAACTGGATCTACAGAAGAAATTGAAAATACCATGAAAACAATAGGACTGATCGGAGGAATGAGTTGGGAATCTTCAGCAGTGTATTACAAGCTGATCAATCAAAGGGTACATGAATTACTGGGAGGCTTTCATTCCTGTCAATGCATCATGTACTCAGTTGACTTTGCTGAAATTGAAAAGCTACAGCGGGAGGATAAGTGGGCCGAGCTGGATACCCTAATGGCAGACGCTGCAAAAAGACTGGAAAATGCCGGAGCAGACCTTCTTGTTTTATGCACGAATACCATGCATCTGTGTAGCGAAGCAATTCAGAAGGCCATATCAATTCCATTCCTTCATATTGCCGAGGCTGCCGGGGAGGAAATTGTAAAAGGAAACCTGAGGAAGGTCGGATTGCTTGGAACGAAGTTTACCATGGAAAAGGATTTCTACAAAGAAGTGCTAACCGGCAAATTTGGAATCGAGGTCATCATCCCCAATGAACAGGAAAGAGAAGAGGTGCACAGGATCATATATGATGAGTTGGTTCATGGACAAATCAAAGGAGAATCCAGAGAGAGGTATCAGGCAATCATCCACAATCTTGAAAAAAATGGAGCTGAGGGAGTAATTCTGGGCTGTACCGAAATCCCCTTACTGATTTCGAGTTCCGATGTAAATATCCCTGTTTTTGATACCACAAGATTACATGCAGAAAAAGCCGTAGAATGGATAGTAAAGAATAGCTAAGCCCCTGTTTGCAATAACAAGGAGAGGATTTTTTTGTATATTAATTTGCTGTAAATCAATTTTTTAATAATTAAATCCTATTGCAAATGGAGAAATACAAGGACCTATACAAGTGGATGTTGATCCCAATGGTCATTATGCAACTTGGAATTTTCAGGGATTATTGGGGAGATTTTTCAGACAACGCCTGGTCGGTCCATATTCATTATTGGACAGGTACGATATGGTATCTCTATTTGATTATCCAGCCTTATTATGCCACGCATGGAAAGCTGGAAAAGCACCGTACCAATGGAATTATAGGTATGTTTTTAGCGGGGGGCGTTACTATAACTGCCTTGAGCATGATGCATAGAGATATTGTTACCACCCAAAATGCAGCTCAAATGCCGGAAATTTTCGGTCCCTTTGAACCTTGGTTTTTCTTTGGGGTGGCTGCGGTTGAAATCCCTCAAATTACTGCATTTGGCTTTGCCGTCATCAAGAGCATTCTCAACAGAAAAAAGCTTGAAGATCATGCCTGGTGGTTGATCTGTTCCGTTTTTATAATCATGATGCCTGCTTTGGGCCGGGGTGTTCAAAACTTCTATGTGGGGATTCACATGGACACTTGGCCTGACATAGACATAATGCTGCCTTTGTATTATGCCCAATTCATCATTATCGGACTGCTTTTACTGACTGCATGGAAATTTAAAAACCTTAAACACCCAGGTACTTACCTGGCAGTGGGAGTGAATATTTATACCTGTTTCCTAGCACCAATTGGCAAATCAGAAGCGGTGCAGAACTTTTTAGAAAGCTTCATCAAAGGGTAAGCTCTATCCCGGCAAAACCTAGAAAATACGGCTCTCTCCCACTATTTCGGGTAAAACCCTTGCAGGAACACTTTCACTTCCGGAAGGATCTGGCAGCAAGCAAGTCCAAAAAGCAGGAGGTTATTTTGTTAGAAGGATTAAATCATTTATTTCAGGAAAGCAAAACAGGTCATCTTTCTGAATACCCTCAAATTGAACAAACATTTGCACCTGTGGCTTTAGAAAAAATCAGTAATTGGATAATAGAATAACCCAACTAGAATTTGTCTCATGAAAGTGAATTTGAAAGAAAAATTCTCCAAAATCAATCAGCACTGGCATCCCTATATCATAGGGGAGTTAAATGAAAACTATGTAAAGCTGGCAAAGCTTAAAGGAGAATTGGTATGGCATAGCCATCAGGAAGAGGACGAGATGTTTGTCGTGGTGAGTGGCACGCTAATGATGGACTTTAGAGATGGAAAAACAATCCAAACAGAACCAGGAGAGATTTTAATTGTGCCAAAAGGAGTGGAACACAAACCATGGACCCAAGATGAAGAAGTTTTGGTAATGCTTATAGAACCCAAGACCACCCTTCATACCGGTGATCTTAAAGTCGAGCAAACGATAGAAAAATTGAATTGGATATAAGGTAAGGCAATAGTAAAAAAACCGGGCGAATCGACTTCTACCCGGTTTTTTCATTTCTATCGATTCAAGGATTAACGCCCGAATTTTTTAGCGGTCTCTATTACTCCCCTATAGACATTTTTGCCCTCTTCCAGAACCTTCAGCACTTCCTGCTTTTGCTCTTCTGAGTAGAACAAACCTTTGGTGTTGACCCACTCTTCCAACTGTTCCGTAATTTCAATAAACCTTTCTGCTGGTTCGGACATGCCGGCTGGCCTTCCCTTGAAATTGACAAAGACAGGATTGGAATGGGCTCCGTTCGTCCTAACAGCCAAACAGCCGGAGTCTTCAAGGATGATCGTTTCATTCATACTTGTCCCTGATTGGATCACCTTCCCATTGAAGACAATTTCCACCGGCAATTCTCCTTCAGGAGAAAGAGCTTTTGCAGAGATTTCAAGCTTTGCTTTTTTGCCATTGACATTGAATTTTGTTCCTGCCAATTGCCCATTTACGGTAAAAAACAGCATTGGCCCTTTGGTAATAAAGCTTCTACCTCCTTTGCTTTGACAAACCTTAAAAAGTGAAAAAACCATTGCTTAAAAAATAAAAGCCACCTATTCTCCGACACTTTTTTTATCTCACTTTTCTGGTTAATTTATTGAACGGGGTTAGGAAATTTTCAAATCCTTGGGGCAATCGAGTTTCCTTAAAAACGTCTTATTTGAAAATGGGAGCAATAAATAATCCTGCCGAAATGCGCAAAAGAGTATATAGGCACATGCTCGAAACGAGGGGCTGGAAATACCGTGTGTTTCTCCGCTACCTACGAGTTTTTAAGTATGCTGCTTTTGCACCAACAAGAGGTGAATTCCTGGAATCCTACTATGTTTTGATGCGCTATCTGGATGATATTGTGGACGGAGATGCTCCCCTTCCTGAAGGCTATCATTCTGCAAGTGATTACCTATTGGGCAAAATTAAATTCTCGAAAAACCCAATTGACCCAAAAGACGAGGTGGATCATTTGATGAGCTATTGCTTTGACTTGGCAAAAAAGTTCGGGGAGGAATTTAATAACGAGACTGAGGACATCTTGAATTCCCTGCTTTTCGATGCCAACAGAAGAGGAAAAATGATCATTTTCCCCAAAAAGGATTTGATGCATCACTTCCACCTGCTGGACATCAGGGGAACAATCAAAGCCACCTTGAAAGTATTCAATGATGACCCTGAAAAATACCTGCTGCTGGAGCCGCTTGGGATTGCATGCCGCTACCAGTTCGATATAGAAGATATAGAAACAGATCTGGCAGTTGGTTTCGTGAATATTTCAAAAGAGGAATGTGAGCAATTCGGAATAGACCAGGAAGATCTGAAGAATCCGAATTCATTGAAGCTCAAAAAATGGTTGAGGCAAAGAGCAAAGGACGGATTGCTCCTTCTTGAAGAACACCACCGCAGAATCCCGGAAGGCAATTTTTCCTTGCTTGAAAGAATGACCTTTTCATTGGTCTATGAAAATCCAGCCCGGAAAGTTTTTGAAAAAGTAATCTCAGACACCAAAACCATCGCGTAAAATGGGAAGATCTGATTTTCATCTGGAAAAATGGTACCTCGATTTTGTGGGCAGGAATGGTGAAATCATGATCTTTTATGCAGCTAAATTATCGTTCAAAAGCATTACAGTACACTACGCAAGTTGGATAAACTACCAAACCCAAAGTGGACTAAAAGTGGAGTCGCACTTTAGACATGTCAATCTTCCGGAGAAGAAAGGCAATCTGATTACCTGGAAAAACGACGCTTTCCAAATTTCTGGAAGTTGGCAAGCTATATCCACACCGATTCAGGCACGGATAGTTGAGGATCACCAAGGCTACCTGGATTGGAACTGTTTCCAGCCAGCATCCAATGTCCAGTTAAAAATCAAGGACAAAACTCTTGAAGGCACAGGTTACGCCGAACTATTAACTCTGACCACCTATCCTTGGAACATCCCCATGAATCACCTCCGTTGGGGAAGGTTTCATTCCTTTCAGGATACTTTGGTCTGGATTGAACTGAGAGGAGACCAAAAGCAGCAATGGGTATGGCTCAATAGAAAAAGGCTTTCCGAATGTACCATTGAGAACGATCAACTTTCCTCAACAGAAGAGGGCTTTTCACTCACATTCGATCGCGGGATTGTACTGGAATCCGAAAAGAAAATAGGGAGTGTTGTCAAAAATATTTTGCGCTTTATCCCGGGATTCAATCATCTGATGAACCAAAATTTCCTTACCGCAACCAACCACAAATGGTTTAGCAAGTGCGAATTTCAAAAAAAGGGATGTTCCACTGTCCAAGGTTCAGCCATTCACGAATGGGTAAACTTTAACTCCGATACCCCATGATTTTAGAAGTGAAAAATATTGAAAAGGCTTTTGGAAGAAAACCCGTTTTGAAGGACATCAATTTCTTGTTGGAGCCCGGTTCTATTACGGGAATAGTCGGAGAAAATGGGTCGGGAAAAACCGTCCTAATGGAAATAATCGTTGGGGTGAAAAAGGCTCAAAAAGGAAAAGTCCACATCAATGGAAAACTGGGATATTGCCCTCAGAAAGCAATGCTCTTCTCACATCTGACTGTAAAAGAGCATTTTGATTATTTTTCAATTGCCTATGAACTCGATAAGACTCAATCGAAATTGAGAACTGAGGAGTTGCTGGACCATTTCAATTTCGGAAAGTACAAACAGGAACGAATAATCAACCTAAGCGGGGGGACACAACAGAAACTCAACCTCTCACTGGCCCTTCTCCATCAACCCAACTTACTGATTCTTGATGAGCCATACAATGGATTTGACTGGGAGACCTATGAACGATTTTGGAACTATACTACTACATTAAAAAACCAAGGTTGTGCCATCCTAATCGTCACTCATTTGTTGAGCGAAAAAGTAAGACTTGACCGCATTTATAAACTCGAAAACGGGATTCTGGTATGAGCGTCAAGAAAATCACCACGGGCGTTTCAATGATTTTGCGGATGCTAGTCCGGCAAAAAATAGTGATCCTGTTAATTCTGGTCATCCCGGCTTTTTTCTTAACCATTGTTGAACTTACTTCCTCGGATCGAATTCTACCATTTCAACTTGCCTCTGTTGGGGAGGATATTTTTGTAAACATCAGTGAAAATGGCATCTCCTTTATTTTTTTCTCAGTTGCCTCCTCTGGTTTTTTGGTTTCATTCTTAGCTCTCAATCTGATTCAAAAAAACAACCTGGTAAACCGTCGACTCATCATTTGCGGATACCACCCGGTAGAATTGCTTCTCTCGATTTTAACAGTATTGGTTTTAGTGATCACCTTTATCGCCGTCTATGTTGGTCTTCTCACCAATGCCTTTTACTCCATCGAGCACCTTGAAAAATTTATTCTGGGTTTAGTCCTGATAGGGTTCGTGTATGGAAGTTATGGCCTTGCGGTTGGTAGTTTGATTAAAGGAGAATTAGAGGGGATTTTGATGATTGTCTTGTTGGTAAACATTGATGTGGGCTGGCTACAGAACCCGCTTTTCTATGCCGAGGCGCAAAATCAAATCATTATCAAATTTCTCCCGGCTTACTTTCCTTCCCAAACCTGCATCATTACGGCAGTCACAGACTTTTCTTCTTCCTCATCAACGATGTACAGTTTAGCCTATGGATCAATATTTTTATTTTTCTCTATGCTTACCTTTTTCTACAAAATGCGGACAAAATGAAAACTGGAAAAACACTCTTGAACAAGATATTTTATGCTCTCACGTTTCTGGTCCTTATTCCTGCATTACTCTGGTTTTGGGCAAAAAAAACTGAAGATTTTATAAATCTGCCTGTTATTGATTCCATCGGATCGGGTTGGTTTTTGATCATTTTAGGAGGCTTACTCATGCTTTGGGCGATGTATAGTTTAAAGAAATTCGGGAAAGGTCTGCCCATGAATGCCTTTCCGCCCAAAAATTTTGTCACAAAAGGGCCTTATCATTTTCTCCGACATCCAATTTATATCGGATTCGGCCTATTTCTCACGGGATATTTTATTGTAACCCAATCGCCAAGTGGTCTTTGGTTCGTCACCCCAATAACCCTGCTGGCCATGGTCGCTCTTGTGCTGGGGTATGAATCCATTGATTTGAAAGAACGGTTTCCTGATGAATCCTTCCGGGTCCTTTTAGACCTTCCTGAAAACAGAGAAGCTCCTGCGAGTACAAAGGATAGACTTGTAGCTTTATTTTGGGCGGCATTGAGCTTGGGAGCAAGCAATTACATCATTGCTTTGTTGGTTGGAAGCTCAACTCCACTTTTCGGCAAACCCTGGGTTTTGGGATCCATTTCCGAAAACATCCAATTTCTTCTCCTTCCGACTTTACTTTTACTGACCATGCCTTTCCTTCTCAAAAGGAAGGATATTTTGCGTAATTGGTCCTATTCAGGTCTAATTGCCCTTGCAGTCTCCACTTTTTTGGCCTTGCTATATCCGAAAATTGGAGCCCAATTTTTCCCAATAGAGCAAATGCCTGTTTACACAGTTCCTATTTTCATGCTTTTACTTTCCGTAAAATCTGCTTTTCAACAAGATCAAAGGCTAGGCTTTTTGGTTGGTTTGATCACAGCAGGTTTGCTGGCCATAGAAGTTTCGTTTAGCCGTTCGGCAATACTCCATGTTTTCACTTCAATTTTCCTATTCCTAATTGGAGGCTATTATTTCCAAATCTGGATTTTCTTAAAAAACACTGCGGAAAAAATCGCCAATTCATGGCAGGAATGGATTTTTGGAAAGGTAAGGGTCATCAACCATGGCTTTTATGTTGGTTTTGGTTCCTTCTTCGGAATTGCACTTGCCGGGTATTTAGTAGGGGATGCTTATTCCTGGGCAATTTTAATGTTTGCCTTTGTGGTCATTATATTTTCAGCCCTCTGGGCCCAGATCATAGAAGGGTCGGAAAAACTGAAACGACCTTTTGGGTATTACGGGGCTTTGGTTGGGATAATTTTCGCCAGTACCGTGGTTTGGGCATTAGGGTTTGATGTTTGGGTGATCATTGGAGTGATTTCCGTAGTGATGCCATGGGTACAAGGAATCGGTCGTTTTCGCTGTTTGGTAAATGGTTGCTGTCATGGAAGCAAGGTCCCAGACCCCAACATCGGGATTCGTTATTTTCATGAACGTTCCCGAGTTTGTGGCATTTCACATCTAAAAGGAGAACTAATACACCCAACCCCATTGTATTCAATAATTTGGCTCTTCTGGGCGGGTTTTATACTTCTCTCACTCTGGCGAAATGGCTTTTCTCCTTCCTTCATTTTCGGCAGTTATTTGATTCTAAACGGGATAGGACGCTTTGTAGAGGAAGCCTACCGGGGTGAGGTTCAAACACCGATTTTAAAAGGCCTTAGGCTATATCAATGGACCGCCATTCTATCCGTCTTGATAGGAATCAGCATGACCATGATCCCAATTTCTGTGGAATTGAACCCATCATCCTTTGGCTGGCAAACGATTCTTTCTGCGATTTCCGGTGGCTTATTTACGGCTTTTGCGATGGGGATAGATTTCCCGTTTTCCAATGCCCGTTTCTCCAGACTGGTGTGATTTTTTTCCAAAATGAAGATTGAAATGGAAGGGATTTCAAAAAGGGGGAGAAAACCAATCTTTAACTGATTTCAGAAAATTTAAAGGTGAATGAACTGTCTTATTTTTCATTTTGATAGTCCTTATTAACTTAACTTAATGAAACGTCGGCCTTTCCTCCAAAAACTCAGCCTCATTGGCTCCACTTTAATGACCATGCCATTTATCACCTATGGGAAAATGGAATTCCCAAAAGCTACACGACTCAAATTCATCACTGCTTCCGATGGACATTATGGACAGCCGGATACAGATTTTGAAAGTTCTCACCGCCAACTGATAGATGCGATCAACCGGGAACAGGGAGTGGATTTTGTGGTATTCAACGGGGACTTGATCCATGATGACCCCAAGTGGATGCCGGAGGTAAAAAAAGTATATGATCAGTTGAACTACCCCTATTATGTATGCAGGGGAAACCATGATCGAGTAACCAAAGAAGCCTGGCTTCAGATCTGGGACCAACCTGAAGATTTTGCCTTTGTAGAAAAAGAAGACAAGGGAATTATTCTGCTTAATTGTTCCAATGAAGCTGGAGAATACCTATGCGCAGATCTGGCATTTCTAAAAGCCAAACTGGAGGAGTTTAAGCAACTTTCCCAGGTATTTGTTTTTGTCCATATTTCTCAAAACGACTGGACCAGGCATGGAGTAGCCTGCGAGGAAATCCTAGACGAAATCGCAGCTTATCCAAATGTAAAGGCTACTTTCCATGGCCATGATCATGATGTGGATGGGATCATGCTTCGAAAGAAAAAGGCCTTCCTCTGGTCTGGACACTTTGGTGGAAGTTGGGGAAACCCCTTCCCTTCCTACCGTGTCTGTGAAGTGGGGGAAGATGGGAAAACCATTTCCTACCTTAAGACGGTAAAAGATGGAACCATCCTGAATGGACATACACTTTGACCCTGAATACAGCTAAAGGCATTAATTCTGCTTTTCGACGACAAAACCAACCCTTCTTATGGAAAGCCTGCTGATAGACACCGAAACCTTCCGCTTGACCCAGGGGGAGTTTATCCTAAGGTTATTGGTTGCAATGGGGATTGGTGCGGTCATTGGACTGGAGAGGCAGCATGCTGCATTTCTTGAAAAGGTCACCGGATTTGCAGGAATCCGTTCATTTGTCTTTGTGACCCTTTTGGGTTTCATGGCAGGCCTGACTTATTTTCTTCTTTCCCCTTGGGTGTATTTGGGAATTTTGATTTCCGTTGCCATCCTTACCGGGGTATCCTATTGGGTCACGGCAACTAAAGGAGACATAGGATCTACTACTGAATTTTCAGTGTTGATCAGTTTTGTCCTTGGCACCTTGGCTTTTCTCGGTATCATCGAGCTCAGTCTGATGATCATGGTATTGGTGGTGGTATTCCTCTCTTCCAAATTCAGATTTATCAGGATCATCGGTAAAATCACTCCTGACGAGCTTTATGCCTTTATTCGGTTTGTGGTCATAGCCTTGTTGGTTTTCCCCTTCCTTCCGGATCAAACTTTTGGACCCTATCAAGTTCTCAATCCTCGAGAAGTCGGCTGGGTAATAATCCTGACCTCCGGTTTGGGATTTTTGGGATATATCCTGATCAAGTTTCTTGGAGCTCAAAAAGGAATTCTCTTGAGTGGGATTTTGGGAGGCTTGGTCTCCAGTACTGCGACTACTTGGATATTTGCCAAAAAAAGTAAAGAAAGCCCCAGGTATTCCTCCAGTTGCTCAGTTGCCATCATGGCCTCCTCCTCCATTATGATTTTGCGGGTGATGCTGTGGACCTTTGTTTTCAACAAGGGACTCTTCAACGACCTTTACCTTGAGTTTTTCCTGGTCTTTCTGAGTGGGTTTGGCATGACCATTTTCTATTTTTTCAAACAAAAGGAAAAGAAGCAAGTGAAGACCGAATTACCGGAAGGCAAACCTCTGGACATACCCGGGGCCCTTATGTTTGGATTGATTTATGTTGCCATCCTATTGATTGTGAGCTATGCAAATGAAAACTTAGGGGAGCGGGGAATCCTGATCTCCAGTGCTATTGCCGGTCTGACCGATATTGATGCCATTACCATCACGGTCTCCAAGCTTGCGGACCTGAAACTGGATTATTCCATCGCCTTTGTGGCACTATTGATTTCCTCTATTTCCAATACCATTTTCAAATTTGCGATCGGAGCCTGGGCAGGAAGCTCTGCACTCAGAAAGGATTTGTTTTGGGGATATGGGGCATTTTTTTTAGCAGCCTTATTGGTTTTGGTATTTAGATAATCCCAACCGGAAAAAGAGATCTTCCTTCTGTTAGTTCCTACCATTGGACTAGGCATTTTTGTGTTTACATCAAAAGGACTTTTTTATTGCTGATTTTTAGTTAATTTCTGCCATAGCCTTTGGCATAGTTACAAAAACCCAAAATAAATCCGTTCCTTAAATGCTTACCCTTTTCCTGATCCTTTTGGCCCTCGGCCTTATTTTATTGGCAATTTTAAAGTTCGACATTCATCCTTTTTTGGCTCTTTTCTCCGGGGCTATTCTCTATGGCCTGATGTCCGGTATGCCCACTGAGTTAATCATCAAGTCCGTATCTGAAGGTTTTGGGGGAGTATTGGGTTCTGTGGGTTTATTGATTTTGTTGGGGGTAATATTGGGCACCTTTTTGGAAAAAACTGGGGGAGCGATCGTGATCGCAGAAAAAATCCTGAGTTGGATTGGAAAAAAATCGGTCAACCTGACCATGATGCTTGGAGGTTATGTGCTTTCCATTCCGGTTTTCGGAGACAGCACCATCATCATGATGAACCCAATTGCCAAATCCCTTTCAGTACAGAGTAAAGTTTCCTATGCAGCCACCATGATCGCACTTTCTTTGGGAGCCATGTGCAGTCATTCCCTGGTCCCACCCACTCCAGGCCCGATTGCTACGGCAGGTTTATTGGGAGCGGATTTGGGATTGATGATTTTCTGGGGGATCATCGTCTCCCTGATCACCTTGATCCCGGGCTATATTTTTGTAAATAAGTTTGTAACCAAAATCCCCTTGGAAGCTAAAATGGCAACCAATGACACAGCGCCTGACAGAAATAAATTCCCTTCCGCTTTCAAGTCTTTTTTACCCATCATATTCCCTCTAATTCTGATCATCCTGGCTTCCATTGCCAAGTATCCTACCAAACCTTTTGGGGAAGGTGGATTTTATACGGTCATAGAGTTTTTGGGAACTCCCTTCGTCGCTTTGTTTATCGGGGCTTTGCTTTCGTTTTCCCTTCCTAAAAAGCTGGACAAAAAGATGCTTTCCGCTTCTGGATGGGCAGGGGAAGCCATGTTGATAGCCGCCCCGGTGATCTTCATTACGGGAGCAGGTGGAGTTTTTGGGAAAATGCTCCAAAATTCAGGAATAGGAGATTTGGTGAGTTCGGGAATGAGCGGTGCAAGCTGGGGAATATTCCTTCCCTTCTTGATTGCATTTGCATTAAAAACCGCCCAAGGATCCTCCACAGTAGCCATGATCACCACGGCCTCCATTATCGCTCCTCTTTTGGGATCTTTAGGTTTGGACTCCGAATCCATGAAAGTTTTTACTGCCTTGGCAGTGGGTGCAGGTGCCTTGGCAATTTCCCATGCGAATGACAGTGGTTTTTGGGTAGTAACCCAACTTTCCGGGATGAGCATCCGTCAAGGAAATAAATCCCACAGTTTGGGCACGCTGATCATGTCCCTGTCAGCAATTTCCGTCATCTACGTCCTATCCCTCTTTTTCGAATAAAAGACAAAAAATGAAGGCAGTTCCTTAATTGAAACTGCCTTTTACATATCATCGAGCTGTCCAGCCCCCATCGACTGTCACCATGGACCCGACCATATAGGTCCCTGCTTCGGAGGCCAATAAAATCGCTGCTCCCTGAATTTCTGAGAGCTTCCCCCATCGGCCTAGGGCCGTAGCACCCACCACAAATTTCTTACCCTCTTCAGTATCTGCTATGGGCAAATTCATTTCTGTCAAAAAGGGTCCAGGACAAATGGCATTTACAGCAATATTCCAAGGTGCAAGCTCCAAAGCCAATGCCCGGGTCATTTGAACCACAGCGCCTTTACTTGCGGTATAAGGAGTCCGGTTAGCCAAGCCAACCAAACCAAGCGTACTTGCCAAATTGATAATGGAACCTTTTTTCTGGTTTTTCATATAAGGGGTTACTGCTTTGGAAGCCAACCAGGTACCATTGACATTGATTTTCATCACCTGATTAAAGTCCTCCTGGGTCAGCTCGTCAATAGCTCCACGGATATTGATCCCTGCGGAATTGATCAAGACATCAATGCTTCCAAATGCCTCGAAGGCTGTTTTGGCCATTTCCTCCATGGCACTTTCCTCACTGACATCACCAGCAAAGGAAATCGCCTTGACTCCATATTCCTGGGCTATCTGCTTCGCGGATTCATGACCTTCCTGTTTGTTTCTGCTGACCAGCATGACATTGGCTCCGGCAGATGCCAAGCCAGCGGCCATCGCAAGGCCCAAGCCTTTGGACCCTCCCGTTATGATTGCGGATTTACCGCTCAGATCAAAAAGTTTTATTCCCGGTAATTGAGTGAAATCGGTTTTTTGAAACATGTCGAATTGTTTTAATTGGTAATTGAGAGTTTTGATTCAGCAATAATTCTTAAGATAAAAGGTTTGCTTTGGAATACTCCAAGCAAGCCACTACGTTTTCTTCCTCAAAAGCCAAGCGCTCTTCAGAGTTCAAGCCTTGAACTTTAGGCAAATCCTTTTTAGACTCCTTACTTCGGATATAGTCCAGCTTTTTGGCAAGGTCAGTTGCCTGAAAATCTCCGAAGGTAGCCCAATATTTTTCTGTCAGACAAGGAACCTCCAAGGGATCTCTAGTGATCATTTCCAGGGAAAAGGTGATTTGGGAATTGTGTTTCTTACATAGCTCCACTCCCCTTTTCAAATCCACGATTCCTTCTCCCAAAGGAACCTCGGAAAGTAAAAACCCTTCTGTATTCTGCTTCACTCCCATATCTTTCACATGAGTGGAAAATGAGTAGGGAGCTAAAACTTCTATCACCTCATCCGGATCTTCAAGAAGTGAGACATTATTTCCAAAATCCAGGGTCACTCCTACCCACTCGCTTCCCAGGTTTTGGATCAGTTCAGCCAATTCTTTGGCCTTCCAATCCTTGTGATTTTCAATAGCCAAACGAACCTGATGCTTCCGGACTATGGACTCTGCTAGATGTATGGATTCCAACGCGCGGGACTTGAAACCCTGGAATTCCCCGGCTGAGGCAAAATTCTCATAGCGCCTTCCATTCAGACAAACCGTCCTAAGTACCGTCGCTCCGGCTTCCTTGGCTGCTTTCACCTCCTTCTCAAAACGGGTTACATCATCCCTGCTTTTAGGCATGGAAATACTCCCCTCCAAATAAAGCCCAAGGTTTTCTCTGGCATCCCTGACCTTTTTTGCAAAGTCTGTTTCCCAGCCATTCACCATGACCTGAATCCCTCCTGCTCCTATGGATTTGCAGTGCTCCATCATGTCAATCGCATCCTGAAATGCAGGGTATTTGGTGCTTCCTGCCTTGGAACCCCATCTTGCCCCATAAGAATGCACCACTACCCCCATGGGTATATCCCTGAGAAAATCCGGAATCATTGAAAAAGGAAATGCAAGAGCCAAGGCGCTGGCACTTGAGGATTTGAGAAAGTCCCTTCTGGAGACAGTCGGCCGAAAGTGTTTTTCGGATAAGTTCATAGGCTGAGTTTTAAAGGTTATTGGGCTTTGTTTAGGGATTCCATATGTTGGTTCAGTTCGGCAGCGGACCAAGGATACACCCTTCCCTGTGAGGTATGGCGTACCCCTCCGACAGTTCTGCCTTGTACCGGTGGGGCTTGATTTCCCCACTCGTTTCGGATATAGGTAAGAATAGCTGCAATACTTCCATCATCCATGGTGGAATGAGCAGGCATAACCGGAAGAATATCCGGTGCATCATACTTTTTACCAGCAACTTCTATAGGGCCCTCTATCCCGTGGAGAAGTATCAGGGAAAGCCTTTTTTCATCTCCAAGCACCCATTCCGATCCGGCAAGAGGTGGCCCCATTCTATTCACCCCTTTGCCATTGGAGGCATGACATCCGGCACAACTGGCCAGGTATTTTTGCCGTCCTTGGGCAAATTGTTTCATTCCTGCATCATCCAGAGAATTCCCTGTAGAAGCAATTTCCCCAGGTGAGAAACCCGGCAATGAAAACAGTCTTTTCAGCATTTCCAAACGGGTCCCTTCCAAAGGAAGGTCTTCTCTTTGAAAGAGCTCAGGTTCAGAATCCAATGCCACTAAACCCAAAGCTTCCTGATCGGAGGCATGAATGGCCATAGCACCTAAAATCACTTCTTCTTTCCAGGTAAAATCGGGCTGGTCGCAAATCACCAATAGTTCTTTTATCTCCCCGATTTCTCCATTTTTCACCACAGCAGCAGTCAGCATTTCCAGAAATATTTCTTTATCTGTATCCTGATTTTGCCAAGAAGGATCTTTGAGTATTTGAGTCAGAAAAGCATATTCAGCATTTTCCAAACTGCTCATCACCGCATCCCGTATCAAAGGACTGTCTTTATGTTCTTGTATTACCTGAAAAAGAATGGATGCAGCTTGGTTCTTTTCCAAAACTCCGGCACTCAAAGCCAATTGAAGTGCTAGTTTTTCAGAAGCATTTTCAGAGATTCGAGCCATGGCACTGCCCAGTTTTTGACGCAGGGATGCATCTTCCAAGGATTGGCCTTCAAAAATTCTAAGGCTATTGGTCTGGATGAGTACGCTTGGATCTTCAAGGAGTATCAGCATAGACTCATCCAAAGGCTCATGCACCCCCTCTAAAACCCAAAGGGCATGAAACCTTCCCAACTCACTTTCTCCATTGATCAGGAGTTCTTTCAAATTCTGCACTATTTCCTTATTATTTCTTTCAACCAATAATCGCTGAGCTCTGTCCCTATACCAACCATCGGTATGACTTAAAAAAGAAATCAATTGCCCGTCTTCTAACTCCGAAAGTTTTTCTGGCTTTTTATAATGAGAATTTTCCGGAACTACTCTCCATATCCTTCCCAAATGAACCGGAGTCTCCAAGCCTCTTTCCAGGGTTTGCTCCTTCAAGTATGGAGTCATATACGATCCATGCTGCACAATCCCGTGGTACATGTCTACGATGTATAGTCCTCCATCAGGGCCTATGGCTCCATGCACAGGTCTGAACCTTTCGTCTGTGGATGCCAAAAACTCCCTACCGGGATTGGGGTCATGTGCCTCCAGCAAAATCCCGTTTTCCCGGACCACATTCCGCTTTACAATATTTCCGGCATTTTCCATGACAAACATATTCCCATAGTACTCTCCTGGAAAAAGATGGCTTCTGTAGACTACAGGTGAGCATGCAGATGTAAATTCTAAAAGTCTGCCCTCCTCATTGAGGGTTCCCGGTATATAGCCTCTATTGACAGCCGGATTGGATCGGATTGGAAATATTTTCCGGTCAATGGTCAACCCATGGTCTATTCCAGTGCTACTTTGATGATTGGCATTTCTGGACAAATAATTAGCTGGAACCATATCTCCATGAAGTTGGGACCAGTTGTAATTATAAATCAACCTCCCCTCATCATCCTGGGCGATACCCCATTGTCCCCGGAATTCTGTACTATCTCTGATCCAAGCCCCCTTTTCATAGCGGTATCTCAGTCTGGATTTGGCACTGTAATACCAATTGTCTACGTTTCTCAAAAAACCATTATCGGAATGCTCGGGAATCCCGTTGGACGCATACGTAGAGTCCAACAGTTCTTTGCTGTCAGCTATGAGGTCTCCGTCCAAATCCCTGGTAAACCAAAGGGAATTATTTTCTGCAACCAAAGCCCCACCGGAAACCAATCCCAAAGCCCGCGGCATGACCAGGCTGTCCAGATAAATCGTGGATTTATCCATTTTCCCATCCCCGTCTTCATCTTCCAATACGGATATTCTTCCAATAGGAAGATCTTCCTCGCTGCCCTCAATATCCGTCATATAGCCTCTCATCTCCACCACCCAGAGTCTTCCATCTTCATCAAAGTCAATCAGTACGGGATCTTCCACAAGTGGCTCAGAAGCCACCAACTCCACACGAAATCCTGGCTCGACCTGAAAGGTCTCCAATTCCTCCTCTGCAGTTCGTGCCGGGGAAAGTCCTTCTTCCTCAAGGAGACCTTGCTTTTTACAGGAACTAAGCGCAATTGCAATAAAAAAGGCGCTGCATAGAATGCGGGAAAAAGACATAGTCAATAGGGTAATTTTGGGTTTGAAGATTTGAGGGATTATCTCTAATTCAATTCAGTGAAGCGAGAGGTAAATCCCTTAGTTGTAATTTGATATATATTCTATAGATACACAAACAGGTTTTATCTGAATGGCTGATAATAAAAAAGTAGGCTTACTCTTCTTCTATCAAATCCAAGAAAAAGCCAATGATTCAAGTCATGAATCCACCTTAAAGGCAAATTCCTGAACTACAAAGCTTAACTTTGCCCAAAATCTCCTTTATGAATTTTTCAGACCTAGGATTATCCGACCAATTACTCAAAGCCATTGAGAAAGCGAACTATGAAAGCCCTTATCCCATACAGATTCAAGGGATTCCTGCTGTATTGAGCGGAAAGGATGTTCTTGGTATTGCGCCCACTGGTTCAGGAAAAACCGCTTCCTATATACTTCCCATTCTTCAGGTTTTACAGAAAAAAGAGGAGACCATCGGGAGGTCTGTTCCGGTTTTGGTTTTGGTTCCCACCCGGGAACTTGCGTCTCAGGTTGCCATGGTAGCAGAGGAATTCAGTCGCTTTCTGGACCGAAAAGTCAAGTCCTTCGCCGTATTTGGCGGGGTATCCATCAACCCCCAAATGAAAAAACTGAACCGGACGGATATTTTGATTGCCACTCCCGGGCGTTTGTTGGATCTGCTTTCCAGAAATGCACTTTCTCTTTCAAATGTGGAAATTCTTGTTTTGGATGAGATGGACAAGGTCCTCAACATGGGATTCAAGGAAGAGGTCGATCAGATTCTTTCTCAACTTCCCAAAAAGCGTCAAAACATCCTCTATTCCGCAACCCAAGACGAAAACATAGAAGATGTAATCAAAAAATTATTAAAAAACCCAGTCAGCATTTCCCTGCAACCTGAATCCATTGGGGTGGATCAGATCAATCAATACGCATACCGGGTCAGTCCGGAAAAGAAAGGTCCCTTCCTCCGACACTTGATCAGCTCAAAGGGCTGGAGTCAAGTCTTGGTTTTCGTTTCTTCCATCAGGACTGCCGACAACGTAGTGGGAAAACTGAATAAAAACGGGATTGAAGCCGTAGCCTTCCATGGAGATAAAAGCCAAGGGGCAAGAACAGAGGCTTTGAGCAGATTCAAATCCGGAAAAACAAAAGTCTTGGTCGCCACTGACCTTGCTGCCAGAGGAATAGACATTAAGTTTTTACCGGTAGTGATCAACTATGAGCTCCCAAGATCTCCAAAAGACTATGTACACCGGATAGGAAGGACCGGTCGTGCCGGAGCCGAAGGCGAGGCTATTTCCCTGATAACGGAAGAAGAGCTTCACCATTTCAAGGTCATTCAGAAAAAAATGAAAAAACGGGTTCAACTGCTCAATTCGGAAGATTTGGATTTTTAATTTTTGATAATTGAAAAGAACCTCTTCTGTCACTGAATAGGAAGTAATTCTTTTGTATTTTGGGTGTGAAGACCTGAAAACAACCATGAATTTTTTCTCCATTTCAGAAAAAGAACTTTATGAATCCCTAAAGTCGGGGCCTTCAGGACTTTCTCAACAGGAAGCAGCCAATCGCCTTCTTTCCAAGGGCCCCAACAAGCTCATCGAAAAAAAGAAACAACCGGCTTGGAAGCTTTTTTTGGGTCAGTTTAAAGATTTCATGATCAGCATTCTGATCATTGCGGCTCTACTTTCCGGAATAGCAGGAGAAATCACTGACACAATCATTATTCTGGTGATTATTATCCTGAATGCCATTTTGGGATTTGTCCAGGAATACAGAGCTGAAAAGGCCATGGAATCCTTGAAAAAGCTCACCCAGCCCCATTCTAAGGTAATCCGGGAAGGTCAGCTACTCACCCTTTTGTCAGAAGAGCTGGTACCCGGGGATTTGGTTCTCCTCGAAGCCGGAAACATGGTTCCGGCAGACATCCGGTTACTGGAAATTTTTTCATTGAAAGTAGATGAATCCTCCCTTACCGGGGAATCCGTAGCTGTCGAAAAATCCACTTTACTTTTAACGGACGAAAACCTAAATCCCGGTGACCAAAAGAACATGGCTTTCAAAGGCACTTTGATCACCAGTGGAAGGGGAAAAGGAATTGTGGTCTCCACAGGTATGGACACCATGCTGGGTAAAATCGCCAGCATGCTACAGGAAAAGGAAGGAAAAACTCCCCTTCAGGAAAGAATGAACCGATTTGGAAAAATGATTTCCTATATCATTCTCTTGATTTGTCTCTTCCTGTTTGGTTTGGGATGGCTAAGGGGTGAGGAATTTTTACCATTGCTACTGCTGACTGTCAGTTTGGCTGTCGCTGCTATCCCGGAAGCTCTTCCTGCCTTGATCACCATCGCCCTTTCTCTCGGGGCCGCCAGACTAGCCAAAAAGAATACGTTGATCCGAAAGCTACCCGCTGTGGAAAGTCTGGGCTCCGTCACCTTCATCTGCACTGACAAGACAGGCACCATCACCCAAAACAAAATGAAGGTGGTGAAAATGGAAGATGAGAGTACAGCCCCTCTTTTTTCAGGAATCAACAATTTGCTTTTGAGTATGGGGCTCAATGAGGACGTACACTTAGATGAAAACAGTGTACCTCAAGGAGAAGCGACCGAACTAGCCATGGTGGAAGAGCTCATTTTCCAAACCTCCCTTGAAGAATTCAAAAAAGTCAACAGTACTTTTAAGCGGATTGGTGAAGTCCCTTTTGATTCTGAAAGAAAAAGAATGAGTACCATCCATCTATTTGGAGACCGATACTTAGTCGTTACCAAAGGAGCAAGTGAATCTGTTGCCAGCCTTCTACAATCCCGGGAAAAGGCAGATCATTTCAGGGAAAAATCCCAGGAATGGGCTTGCCAAGGAATCCGTGTTTTGGCATTTGCCATGAAAATAGTGGATCATTTACCTGAAGAAAACCAATGGACCGAACTTGAAAGTGAGTTGGAAGCTATTGGGTTAGTAGGGCTGATAGATCCTCCAAGGGAGGAAGTCAATCTTGCCATTGAGGAATGCAAGACAGCGGGAATACGGCCTGTGATGATAACTGGAGATCATCCTGCTACCGCCAAAGCCATCGCTCAGGACGTAGGAATCTGGAACGAGGGAGATTTAGTGCTCAGTGGCTCGGAACTGGCCCAAATGAATGATCAGGAGTTTGCCGATAAGGTAGAAAAAACCACCGTATATGCTCGGGTGTCCCCAGACCAAAAACTCCGGATAGTCCGTGCCCTACAAGCGAAAGGGCATTATGCAGCCATGACCGGAGATGGGGTCAACGACGCCCCTTCCCTGCGAGCTGCCAACATGGGAATCGCCATGGGCATATCCGGAACCGATGTCAGTAAGGAAGCCGCACATATGATCCTGCTGGATGATAATTTCTCCACCATAGTCAATGCGGTGAAGGAAGGCAGAAGGATTTTTGACAATATCCGGAAGTTTGTCAAATACATCATGACCTGCAATAGCGCTGAAATATGGACTATTGCCCTTGCACCTGTATTGGGACTTCCCATCCCGCTATTGCCCATTCATATTCTTTGGATCAATTTGGTCACTGACGGACTGCCTGCTTTGGCCCTTGCAGGGGAACGCTCTGAAAAAAATGTCATGAAACGCCCTCCTCGAAAACCTCAGGAAAGCCTTTTTTCAGATGGAGTGGGCTACCATATTATTTGGGTGGGAATCCTGATGGCCGGGTTAACACTCTTCACACAATATTGGTCTTTGGAAACCGGAAAGGAACACTGGCAAACCATGGTTTTTGCCGTTTTGTCCTTTTCCCAACTTGCCCATGTCATGGCAGTCAGAAGCGACCATACCTTCCTGTACCGACAGGGATTTTTTTCCAACATGCCTCTATTGATTGCGGTTTCTATGACCATGGTATTTCAATTGGCAGTGATTTATCTCCCCTCTTTTAATTATCTATTCAAAACTCAGGCGCTGTCCTTGGAAGAACTGATTTTCTGTTTCAGTATGGCACTAATCCTATTTCATGCAGTGGAACTTGAAAAATTTGTCCGGAGAAAATTGAAAAACAAGCACCAAAAGAATACAGATTAAGCAGGAAAAAATTATTGAATTTATCCCAAAGTCCCATTGAATTTTGACCATAGAACCCTTTCCTCTGCATGTAAATAGTATTTTTCATTTATCTTCCGAAATCAGAGTAAAATCAAATTTCTTTTAGAATCGTGATTCAAAATACCAGGCAGGGAGAAATCCAGGAAAAATTACCAAGAAATCTAGGGCTTTGGGGAATATGGATGTTGGTGGTAAATGGCCTGATCGGGGCGGGGATTTTTGGGCTTCCCAGTGGAGCTGCTGCACTTGCCGGAGAATATAGTGTTCTGATCTACGCCTTTTGTGCACTTTTGATCTTGCCGGTCATCTTGTCCTTTGCAGAACTTGGCAGTTATTTTAGAGGAACGGGTGGACCAATACGCTATGGGACTTTGGCTTTTGGACCTTTCATTGGTTTTCAGGGAGGCTGGCTGTATTACCTTGCGCGTTTGATTTCCTTTTCGGCTAATACAGTACTTCTAACAGACAGCATCGCCTATTTTATCCCTGTTGCAGGGGATGGTACAGGAAGATTAATCTCCCTTGCTTTGACCTGCATAGTCTTGAGTTTGGTAAACATGGTGGGCTCTGTGGAGTCCATCCGCTCCATGACCCTTTTTACCATTATCAAGTTTGCCGTATTGATCGGTTTGGTTTTGGGAGGATTTAGCATTCTTGGCTCAGAAGTCATTCCTGATTTTAGCAGTCCTGCCCCTCCAATCTCAGATCTTGGAAGTGCTGCATTGTTGTTGATTTATGCATTTGTGGGATTTGAAGGGGCGGTTGTACCTGCAGGGGAAGCCAAACGTCCGGAGCGTGATATGCCGATGGGCTTATTGCTGGGACTGGGTATTGTCGCAGCTTTGTATATGCTGATCCAAGTCGTATCCCAAGCGGCAGTTCCCAACTTGGCCGAATCAACCACTCCCCTTTTGGATGCATCCTCTGCTCTTTTTGGACATGCAGGAGCAGTTGTACTGATGATCGGCGTTGCCACTTCTGTCTTAGCCAATCTTATCAGCTCAATGTTTTCGGCTACAAGAGTTACTTATGCCCTTTCTCTGGAAAACTCACTTCCAAAATGGTTTGGAGAAGTTCATCCCAAGTACCTTACCCCAGCCAACTCCGTCCTGTTTTTTGGTTTGGCGGCCTTTGTTTTGGCAGCAATGGGTTCCTTCACCGTATTGGCAGCAATGACGGTTCTGTCCCGTTTGTTCTTATTTATCATGAGCTGTGCTGCAATTCCGGTATTGAGACCGAAATTCAGGCAGGAAGGGAGATTCATCTTAAAAGGAGGATACCTCATCCCTGCGTTGGGGATTCTGGCTTGCATCTGGTTGATGTTTCAGGTAAGCTGGAATTCCGTATGGATGACGGCCCTGTTTATAATGATTGGGTCTGCTTTGTACTGGGTTGGAAAAAAACAGCAAAAAAATAAAGATCAGGAAAACTAAGGCTGAGCCCTTTCCCATTTTTTTCAAAAAAGCCAAGCAATCGAAGAATTTGTATAATTTGCTAAATGACCCCTTCTAACCTAGCAATCCGTACTGTGATTTTCAGCATGTTGGGCAATATTGTCCTTGCTGGGATCAAGTTTTTGACTGGAATATTGGGGAATTCCTATGCGCTGATTGCGGATGCTATCGAATCAGTAGTAGATGTTTTTACCGGGATTTTGATTTTGATAGGGCTGAAATACGCAGCCAGACCCGCTGATGAAAATCATCCCTATGGTCATGGAAAGGCAGAACCCTTGGTCACTTTTTTGGTAGTTGGCTTTTTGATAGTGTCGGCGGCTACCATCGCCTGGCAAGCCATATCCAATATCCAAACTCCCCATCAGGGGCCTGAAAACTGGACCTTATTGGTTTTAGGGTCCATCATTCTCTGGAAAGAAGTTTCCTTTCAGTTGGTCATGAGTCGGAGCAAAAACCTAAAAAGCTCCTCATTAAAAGCCGAAGCCTGGCATCATCGCAGTGATGCCATTACTTCGATCGCTGCTTTTATCGGAATTGTGATTGCTATTATTGGAGGAGAAGGGTATGAAGTGGCAGATGATTACGCAGCATTGGTTGCAGTTCTCTTTATTCTTTACAACTGTTATAAAATTTTCCGTCCCGCATTGGGAGAAGTGATGGATGAGGATTCCCACGAAGACTTGACCCAGGAAATTCGAAAAATAGCCCTTACTGTAGAAGGTGTAAAAGACACGGAGAAGTGTTTTATCCGGAAGGCGGGCATGAAATACCATGTGGATCTACACGCGAATGTCAACGGAGAACTCAGTGTAAAAGCAGGTCATGATATAGCCCATGATCTGAAGGATACGCTGAGGAAAGAGCTCCCCCAGCTCGGCCATGTTTTGATTCATATTGAGCCCTACGGGGATTAAGATGCTACCCTTTGGACCCCAACTGATCATCCAAACCAAATTTAATACAATCATGAAACGACTTTCCCTGCTTTCCCTGGCCTTATTTCTCTCCCTGACTCAGGTTTTCGCTCAAGCCAAACAAGACGTTGAGGCTTCTTTTTTAAAATTCAACCAAGCGCTTTTGGATGAGAACGTTGAGGCACTCCAATCCCTTACCTCCAAAGACTTGAGTTATGGACATTCCAGCGGAGGCATTGAAGACCAGGAAGCTTTTTTGGACGTGTTTAGAAATAAGAGCAATGACTATCAGCGTTGGGATGTTAGTGAAGTTAGCATACAAACTCCAAGTCCAAACCTCGCGATTCTAAGACATATGGTGGATGGGGTGATTTCAGCCAACGGTCAGGATATCCCTCTCAGTCTGGGAGTCATGATGATTTGGGTCAAGGAAAAAGGAAACTGGAAACTACTCGCTCGCCAAGCCTACAAACGATAAGTCATAATTTTTCCTATTTTTATACAAAAGTGTAGTTTAAGTACAATTTATTTTTAAAACCATGCCTAAAATAGTTATACAACCCTTCCAAAGCCCTGTAGGTGAACTCCTGTTGGGTTCTTTTGAAGATAAGCTATGTCTTTGTGACTGGACTTTCCGAAGTATGCGGGGTGTGGTGGATCATCGGATCCAAAAAGGACTGAGTGCCGAATTTGTATCCGGAGATAGTTCTGTTATTCAAGAGACCATATCCCAACTCGGAGAATATTTCAAAGGGGAAAGAAAAGAATTTAACATTCCAACGCTGTTAATCGGCACTGATTTTCAGAAACAGGTCTGGGCGGCTTTGATGAAAATACCTTATGGAGAAACCCGCACCTATCTTCAACTTTCCAAGGAACTCGGGAATCCAGACGCCAACCGGGCCGTGGCCTCTGCCAATGGAGCCAATGCACTTTCCATTCTAATTCCTTGCCACAGAATTATCGGTTCAGATGGAAGCTTAGTAGGCTATGCCGGAGGATTGGGAGCAAAAAAACAACTCCTGAAGCTTGAAAAAGCCCGCATTAGTCCAGGCAATGGCCAATTAGCCATCTTTTGAATCTCAAAAAAAGAAAAAACATCTGTCTAGAATCATACAACTAAACAGATGTTTTAATACACTCTCTTTTAAATCAGTTCAAACAGTTGCCTATTTTCCTTCCTTACTTTTTTTCTAAACTGACTTTTGTCTTGAACTGATCGGTAACCTACCGGGACAATAATTGCAGCATTTAGTCCTTGATTTCTGAGACCCAGGATTTCATTGTATGCCGTGGAATCAAATCCCTCCATAGGACAAGAATCTATCCTTAGTTCCGCACATGCCATCAGCAAATTATTCATGGCCACGTAGCATTGTTTTTCAGACCAGGAGTTTCTTTCTGAGGAGCTCATTTTGCGGATATCCTCCTTGATAGATTTACCATAATTCTTCAGATTCTCTGAGTCAGCATGATTCGTTTCGATCACCAAATCAATGTACTCCTCCACTCCTGAGCAGAAGTTTGAATTGTAATTACAAAAAACAAAGAGCTGTGAAGAGTCCGTGATTTGGGGTTGATCATAAGAATGTTCTCTTAATTTTTGCCGGATGGATTGATCCTCGATAATGAGGATTTTATAAAGCTGAAGCCCATAGGATGAAACGGACAAGCGAACAGCTTCCTTTAGGAGTTCGAGATTCTCTTCGCTGATTTTTTTATTGGGGTCAAATAATTTAGTGGCATAGCGCCAATTGAGATGATGGATTAAATTCATGATTAAGGTCTTTTTACTGTGAAAATTTTGATCGTAAAATCCTCCTCAAAGCCGGTTTTCAGGTAAAGTCCCTTACCCATTTCTGAAGCTTGGAGAATTGCATATTTGGACCCTTGGCTCTTGGCCTGATCCAAAACCTGTAGGAAAATATCCTCTGCATAACCTTTTCTTCTATGTGCAGGAATGATTCCAAGGGAATATATCCCTGCCGTCTCAAGTCCTTGCCCCTTGTAGATCAAGGCTGTCCCTACGGGATTCTCCCCTTCCCATGCAATCAGCCAATCCGCATGATTTCTCAATAGAAAAACTGACTCAGGACTGATCACGTAACCAAACGCCTCTTCAAACAAGCCCGACCAAAGACTTGCATTCTGTGGGTTTTCCACTTGAGTTAATCTAAGTTGGGCAGTATGGGGCGGCAATTCTGCTAAAGGGGCTGACATGCCGATGATTTCCATTTTCTTTTCCAAACCAAGGCTTAGAAGCCGATTTTCCTCCTCTTCAGTATGAATTTCCCAAATGGGAAGGGTCAGTGAGTTACGGAACAGGAGTGGATGAATGACTTTCCAGTTCTGCTGGGACAGTCCCCCTTTTAGCCATAGCTTGTTAGGCCAATGGGAATTTTCCACCATACTGAAATCATACGTGTCGGTGGAGACAAATTCACCTCCGATTTCACCACCTAGTTTCCATAATCCAGTCAGATTATCAATATTCAATTGTTTAAAATCCATGTCAGTTTTTACGCAGCTTTTACCAATATTCAGTGATTCTGAAAATCTTGCCGTCCTTGAACTCAAATACAGCCATTTCACCATCTTCCTGTTGAGGATTTGGGTTGGTTTGGGACACATATCTCTTGCTGACTGCCAATGCATCTTTTCCGGATATGACCGAAAACACACGGATATCATAAATGCTACCATCGTAGTCCCCCTTTTCTATATTCCGGCTATATCCATTATACAAATCTTCTCTTGTATACACTCCTCCATACTCCTCATGAACATACGTGAAGTCTTCTGAAAACATTTGAAAGAGCTTTTCAACATCCTTTATATCAGAATCTTTACTGAAAATCTTCAGATTGAGTTGATAATATTGATGGAGCAGTTCCTCCTGTTTGATTTTTTTATCAGCATCAGGGTTTCTTTCATTTTGAATTCCCAAAAACCCCAAAAACAGCAAATAAGCAATGGTAATGGCAATTTTCATTTCAAGTACTTTTGTTTTTCATGTGATTTAAAAAGGTTCAGATCGAACCCCGTACTATTTTATCCAAGATTTACACAGCCAGATTTTTAGAAAATCCTTATTTTCGACGATGGTCACGCGTAGTTCATCCCTATTTGAAATCCCCCTCACAGAGGAAGAAGCCCAAATCATTGACGAATTGATCCCAATCAAAACCTTCAAAAAAGGAACAATCCTTTTAGAAGAGGGGCAGGTTGCGAGGGAATCCTATTTCAACCTCAAAGGTCTTGTACGTCTCTATTACCTGATTGACGGAGAAGAAAGAACCATCCACTTTTTTGAGGAAGGCCAGCCGATTGCTTCCCTTTCCAGCTATCTGAATAAAACTCCCGCTAACCACTATTTTGAATGTGTGGAGGACACGACCTTGACCATTCTCAGCTATGATAATGAGCAGGAATTAATCAAGCGGGTGCCAGTTTTCGAATCAGTATGCAGAGTTTCGATTGAGCAGGAATTTGGGAAAAACCAGCAAATGCTCGCCGACTACATGATCAAATCCCCAGAGAAACGTTACTTGGAACTACAGAAAAAGCAACCTGAACTCCTCAACCGGGTTCCCCAGTATATTCTTGCTTCTTACCTAGGAGTAAAACCAGAGTCTCTTAGCAGGATTCGAAAACGATTGGCGACCAAAGCCTGATCTAAGCTACCTTAATGGCCACATTCCCAGCTTTTCTCCCTTTTTCCACATAGGCATGCGCGGCAGGAATTTCCTCGAAAGAGTAAACTCTATCCAAGTATGGGCTGATTTTTTTTTCAGCAAGCAGGGATTGAATTACTTTCAAATCAGTCTTTTTCTGATCGGCAATCCCCAACAAAATCTGCTCCTTTTTACCACTCAGGGTTTGGGTAAACAAATCCAGGTAATCTGAAAGAGAGGCGTCATTGGACAGGTATTTTCCTGTACTCTTGAGCAAATGTTTGACTTCCCGATAGGAGGTTTTTCCCACCGCATTGATGATCAAATCAAATTTTTCAGGAATTTGAGTGAAGTCTTCCTGCTCATAGCTAATCACCTGATCTGCTCCCAATTTTTTTACCCAACTCGCATTTCTTGAACTGCAAACCCCTACTACATACGATTGCTTCACTTTTGCCAATTGGAGCATGGCTGAGCCGACAGATCCGGAAACTCCATGGATCAGCACGTTCATTCCCGGCTGCAGATTTACTTTTTGGAGGAAATAATAGGCAGAAAGAAAACCTACTGGAACGACCGCAGCTTCCTCAAAGCTCAATCCCTCAGGGATTTTTGCCAAAGGCAATTCAGAATCTACCACCACGTATTCGGCATAGGTCCCTGAATTCATCCCCAAACTGCCAAAAATTCTATCCCCTACCTGGAATTCTGAGACATCCGTACCTACCTCCTCTACAACTCCGGCAAACTCATGCCCAAGCAAGGTGTTTTTTGGCTTCAGCAATCCGGCGTGAAACCGAATAGGAAAGGGAGTTGCACTCCGGATTCTCCAGTCTCCGGCAGTCACAGAAGTAGCACGAATTTTCACCAAAATCTGATTTGCTTTTGGTTTTGGCTTTTCCAGCGCATCGGGATTCAACACATCCGAAGCCCCATATCTTTTGAAGGTAAATGCTTTCATTTTCAAATGTTTTTGATTTACGCTTCAAAAGTAAAATCCACTTCTTCCCCAAAAATTGATCTGGGTTAAGAAGTGGATTAATTAGAAAAAAGGCCTTTACAAAAAATTTAAAAGATGAATTTTTATAGACTTTCTATAGCCAATTTGGCTATTTCTCGGGTAATTACAGTAGGTGAATTGCAATCGCAGTTACTCAATCCAACCACATAAATATCCTGCTCCGGAAGGTAAACTCCCATGGATTTAAAGCCAAAAACACTTCCCCCATGCTCTCTAATCGGCATTCCTCCTAACTCCTTGATATGCCAACCATAGCCATAGGTCAAGGTTTCTCCATTGGACAAAGTCCCGGGAGTGAAGGCCTTTCGTATGGTTTCCTGCTTCAGAAGTTTCTCCGAATTCAAGGCATTTTGCCAAATCAGTAAATCATCCACTGTGGACATCAATGAACCTGATGCAAAGGGAATATTCAAACTCACCCACATTTTATTGGTATAACCACCCCGGTCATGATAGCCATAGGCTCTGTTTTTTACCAATTCACGATCGGAGGCATAGCGCGAGTCATTCATTCCCAATTTTTGAAAAATTCGCTGCTCCACAAAATCCTCATAGCTCATTCCGGAAACCAACTCAATCACATATCCTAAAACCACATACCCTGAATTGTTGTATTCAAATTTTTCTCCCGGAAGAAAATCCACTGGCTCATCCTTGAAAAAATCAACTATTTCTTTTGGACTAAGGTCATTCCGGGCAATCGACATAATGCTTTTCATTCTGGTGAAATCCTTGATCCCAGAGGTATGATTCATTAATTGCTGAATGGTTAATTGATCTCCCTGAACAGGAAAATCGGGAATGTACTTTCTAACATCATCTTCGATATCGAGTTTCCCATCTTCTTCCAACATCAAAATTCCAACCGCAGTGAACTGCTTGGTCATGGAACCGATCTGAAAAATATTTTCGGGAACCATTGGCACCTCTAACTCCAGATTTGCCATTCCAAAGGCTTTTCTATAGATAGGCTTGCCATCTTTGGCTACCATAAAAACTGCCCCAGGCCCCTCCGTTTCAAACATCTTCGTCAATAGACTGTCAATTTTAGTTTCGAGAGTTTGGGCTTTGAGACTTAGTTGGCTTAAAAGCAACAATGCTATAAGCATACAGAAGGTGAATGCGTTTCTAGTTTGTTTTTGAGTTTTCATTTTTATCGTTATGATTAATAATACAGTATTGTCAATTCCTTTGGAGATAGTTTTTGAATTGATTTAAAGCCTGAGATTTTTGTCTAGGGAATGGCTTTGAGCTTATTGGGAAGCATTGATTTCCAGAACTTCCTTCAACAAGGAATCCATGGCTTTCACATTCACATAGTTAACCAGCAGGTTATCAGTACTTTTATCCATTTTTACCCCGTTCAGAAAAGGCAATAGGATTCCCAGAATGAATAATTTCATTTCAAAATTTTGTTTATTAGTTAGTTAGGAAATTAATCCAGACGGGAAAGCCTAAGGCTTTTTACCCATCCATTTGAAAGGTTTACTTCCGTCGCCTTAGCCTCTGAATCAGGGACAATTTCAACGGAAAGCACAGGCCATGCTCCCCGAAACGCATTTGCGGCAATTCTTTCCAAAGGAATTTCCCCATGGCGTGGATGATAGGCCACTAAGCCATCTCCTTTTACTGAAACCCAATAAGAAGTCTGAAGCTCCTCACTGTAATACTCCCCTTCCAAACCCACCAAATCGGATGTTGAAAAGGAATTTTCTCCATTTCCCCAATACTGAAGTGGGCGTTCGGAAGTTCCTATCGTACCAATAAGGCCCTGCTCCATCATTAGAATTTGAATCATATGCTTATCGTAGGTATCCCAGTAATTCCCCTCCAAAAGCATTAACTCATTTGGATCAGGAATTTGTGTCCCTACCTTTTCAGATGCGGATAGGTGATTGGAGGTTACAGCTTTTTCCAAAATTATTTCAGAACCCCCCTTAAACTTTTGGCCTAGGTTAGAGGAATTGAAGTTGGAAAGCATTACCATACTTAGCTTCAAGTCAGGACTAAACCGTGCCAAAGAATTTCCTATTGCACTTAAATAAAAGATGAAAATGAAGACTAGCTTTTTCAAAGGCTTATGCGGACTTGATTTTTTCTTGGTTCAAAATTAAGGCACCTATTTCCCTTTGACATTGACTTAGGTTAAGAATTCATTTTTTTACGGAAACCACCAATTTTTCATTCTTAACCTAGATCAATGTACAGCCTTTTTCAGCACCCTAGGTTTGTAGAAAATTTAGACAAAATGAAAAAGGAACTTCATCCAAATGACAGAAACCTCCATTTAGGGCTAACTGGCATACTTTATTTAATAGTAATTGTCGGCGGACTTTTCAGTGAACTGGGCGTACGAGGAGCTTTATTCCTACCTGAAAATCTCTTTCAGACCATGGAAAACATCCAAGGAAACCAAAGTCTACTTAAACTAGGCGTGGCTTCAGACATGGTGATGTTTTTAGCAGATATAGGATTGGCTTGGTTCTTCTTGATTCTGTTTCAGCAAAACTTTCCAAGACTTTCTTATCTAGCTGCCTTCTTCCGATTGGTTCAGGCGGGGATTATTGGGATCAATCTGATCCACCTGCTACAGATTCCTGCTCTATTTCAGTTTTTCCCCGAGACCAAAGATGCGCAATGGATAGCTCAACAAATAGGCTATCTGATTGAATCCCATCGTATGGGCTATTTACTCAGCGGGATTCCATTTGGAATGAGCTGTATTCTTTTGGGCTATATGATGTACCAATCCGGCTGGTTTTCCCGCCTTCTTGGAGCCATGGTACTGATTGCAGGATTTTCCTATTTGATTGATTCCTTCACCAACATCCTCTTTCCGGAGTATTCCCCAAAAAGTGAAATCCTGGTTATGGCGATTGCTGTCATCACAGAATTATCCCTATGCATCTATCTGATAATTAAAGGAATAAAGAAATACTAAACCAACTATTCTATTTACTTAAACACAAACAAAATGAGAAAAATCGTTTCAACGTTCGCTGTGGTTCTAGCCACTACCCTCCTTTTGAGTTCCTGCCATTCGTACACAGTCACAGTGGGAGAAGGCTCGCAAACCGGGATCGAGTACAAAGAGAAAAACCATTACCTGATTGAGGGATTGGCTCCTTTAAAAGTATCCGATCCTGAGAAAATGGCCCGGGGTGCCAAAGATTACGAAGTCACCACCAAGCACACCTTTGTGGATGGATTGATCCACGTGTTGACTTTCGGAATCTATGCTCCTACGACTACCATTGTAAGGAAGTAAAAATCAGGCATAATCAAAAAAGAAAGGGGGTCCGCAGGTTACCTGTGGATACCCTATCAATTATCAATGGAATTAACCCATGAACAAATCCTTTTCCTTAAGCTTATTGGCCCTATTCCTGACTTGGAGCCATTTGGCTGCACAAACTGAGGACAATGTGGTTGGAACAAATCATTGGATAGACTCCAACATACTGGAGGAAAAAAGAAATATCCAGATTTTCTTTCCGGAAGGCTATGAGGATTCACAAAGCAATTTCCCGGTTCTTTACCTGCTGGATGGACAGCGGTTTTTCCTTCATGGAGTTAGTCTTCAGCAATCTTTCCGACAATATGAACTGACTCCGGGCTTCATTGTCGTGGGAATCACCAACCAATATCCCAGTCGATTTAACCATTTTGGAGATGGGAAGGAAAAATTCCTGGCATTTCTCAAAGAAGAGGTAATCCCTTATATAGAGGAAAAATTCCGTGTCAACAAAAGTGAACGGATTCTCTTTGGTTGGGAATATGGAGCCGGTTTTACTTTTCATAGTTTATTGACCCAACCCGATCTATTTGATGCCTATTTACTAGCAAGCCCATACCCCATTCTAGATAAAACCCAGGATCTTGGCCAGTTTGATAGTTTAAAAAAGGTTTTGGTATATGCGGTAAGTCCGGATGAACACGAAATCAATCATGCGGTAGACCAACTGGATTCCCTGCTTTCAGCCAAAAAAATAAGTGGATTAGATCCAATTGGATTAAGACTTGAAAATGAGGAACATCGATCAACTGGCTGCCCTACACTTTATCATGGATTGAGACATTATTTTCGCTTCTATCCCGAACTTCAGGAAGACAACCTTTACAAGTTTCTGGAAAAGGGAGGTTTGGATTATGCTGAAAACTATACAATGGAGAGATCAAAACGGTATGGCTTTCCTGCTGAACTCTCAATTTGGTCCAAATACAGCATTATCCGAAGTGCCATCAGAGCAAGTGAATTTGGTCATTTCCAAGAATTTATAAAAAGGCTAAATCTTGAATCACTGATCTCTGACCTGATTGAGGATCAGAGGAATTATGCGGTTTTTCAAATACTTTCCTTTTACTATAAAAATGATCAAACTGAAAAGGTAGAATATCTCTTGGAGTTTCTAAATGATCAATATCCTGATCTCAAAATCCCTGATTCAATTTTAGAAAAATTGAAATCATCAGAATGAAAAAAAATCATATCAGAACAACCATCTCTCACTTTATCCATAAAATATTATGCCCCACTTTATTATTGACTGTTCAAAGGTGCTTTTAGAAAAGCAGCCCCCGGAAAAAATTATGAAAACGGTTTATGAAGCAGTAAGCTCATCAGGCCTATTTCAACCGGAAGATATAAAAGTCAGAATTAGTCCTTTTGCCTATTCATTCGGAACATTTACTCCATCTGAGTTTATCCATGTCTTTGGAAATATTATGGAAGGCCGAACGGCTGATCAGAAAAATGCACTTTCGGAAAGAGTAGTAACCGAACTAAACCGGCTTTTCCCGGAGCTTACAATCCTATCCATTAATATCAGAGATTTTGAAAAGCAAGGCTATTTCAATAAATCAATGATATCTGGATCTCCCCTAGAAACTAATTATAAGGCATAAACGAATCGAGATAAAATGAGAACGATATTAGTTATCCTGGCATTCACATTCAGCCAACTTAGTGTAAATGCCCAGTTAGCAAGAAACATAGAAATGACTCCCGACAATCAACTATTGGGCTTGGGACAACAGCATTTAATACAGTCAGAGATTTTACAAGAGGAACGTCCAATTATTGTTTCGTTGCCCAATGACTATGAAAATAGCGAAGCAGGTTATCCGGTGATTTATGTTTTGGATGGTCTGGAAAATATCAAGCATACTGTGGGTACGATAGAAATTTTATCCGAATCAGGTCTCATCCCTCCAATGATCATTGTTGGAATTCAAAGTTTAGACCGAGCGAGAGATTTAACTCCTTCGAATGCAGGGCAAAACGTTTACGGAGGAACCGGAAATAAGGGAATCCCACAAAGTGGTGGGGCCAAAAGATTCTTACAATTCATCAGCGAAGAAGTGTTCACTTTCGTGGAGAAGAACTACCGCACGTACCCTTATCGAGTCCTTGAAGGACATTCTTTTGGAGGTTTATTTGGTGTTTACACCTTGATGGAAAGCCCAGAATTATTTGATGCCTTCATCATAGAAGCTCCGGCACTGTGGTGGAATGAGGAGCAGATGACCCAAAAAGCATCTACTTTTTTCGCAGAAAATCAATCCCTAAATAAGACCGTCTACTTGGGTATAGGTGGTGGAGATGGATGGGGTATGAAACAGGAGTTGATCAGGTATGTGGATGAGATCAAAAAGAACCAACCGGAAGAGTTTCGCTGGCTTCATGAAGAAGTGGGCGATGAAGATCACATGGCTTCTCGCCTGTTGCTCAATTATCATGGGTTGAAATTCTTGTTCTCTGACATAAAACTTTCGGATAGTTTGAAGTCCAATTTTTCGGAGGAAGAATTTCTCCAAGGTGAGGAACAACTAATGCTGAAATATGGAGGCAACGTCAGGCGAGGTGCCAATGAGTATGTAAATCTGGCTTTTGAAGAGATTGACAAAAAAAATGAAAAAGGAGCAATAACTATCTTAAAAAGAGCGACCCAAGCTTATCCCAAATACATTGGAATGTTGACATTATTGGCACAGACCTATGAGAAGACTGGTCAGATTGAGCTTGCAATAGATACCTACAGGAAGGGAATAGAGGTTTCCAAACGCTATAAACTAGGAATGGAAGATGATTTTGTTCAAAAAATAGAACAGCTGAAACAGTCAAAATAGTGCGCTTGATACTCTGATTTTCGTCTCCATTTGGAAGTTGTACCTATCAACCACTCAGACCTAAGTATTCTTCTATTAACATATTTTCTCACGATAAATCCATCCAAAAAATGAAAAAAGGTACAAGCCTACTCTTGGCCATACTGCTTTTGATTTCCTGCAACTCTCCTAAAAAAGAGCGGGGAAGAATATTGATCATCGTTTCCAATACCGAAGACATGGGAGACCCCGAAAAGCATTTTGCTGGAAATAACCTCTGGGAAGTAGCGCCGCCTTACCACATTTTTGTCTCGCATGGTTATGAAGTGGATTTTCTATCACCTACCGGCGTAGAAGTCCCTTTTTCCATGGACCCCATGGGAATCAGCAGTTATACGATAAAGTATGAGAACTTCCTTGAAAGGGTTGAAAATTCCTTAACCCCTGATGAGGTAGATTTTGAAGAATATCAAGCAGTATTTATTGGCGGTGGATATGGGCCTTTGTTCGATGTGGCCTATGATGAAAAAATCATGTCCCTAATCGCCAAAATCTATGAAAATGGTGGAATCGTAGGAGGCTGTGGCCATGGTCCTGGTGCTTTTGCAAATGTCAAACTTAGCAATGGCGATTATATGGTTAAAGATAAAAAAGTAACTGGCTTCCCAAATTCTACCGAAATCACTAAAGATTGGGCTAAAAATGGCACCTTATTACCAATAATGCTCGAGGATCAATTAAGAGACAATGGTGCGGTGTTTCAAACCAAAAGTGATTTGGCCGATAAGCACGATGTAGTGATTGACGAGAGGATCGTGACCACCATGTTTCTTCCTTCCTCTGCCATAGTTGCCAAAGAAATGATAAATCAAATTGAAAACTAAAGTAACAAGATGTGTTAGGTCTATCGGCAGTAATTAAAACAAACAAAACATTCAAAAATCTTATTATTAAACTCTCAGCACTTGTGTTTTTAGCATTCTTAAGTGCTTGTAAAATTGAGAAATCAGAAACAAAAAAGAATGATTCTTCAACAGAGGAAAACCTCTACTTTGGGTATAAGCCACCCGGACTAACCCCTGAAATTTTTATTCCTAAAAGGAGTGCTTCTGAAGATTGGAAATTAGGGAACAAAGACTCTTTGGATATGCAGGAATTTTACTTCACATATTCAGGGAACGACCCCTTTCAGCCGGCTGTGGTTGTATATCGAAATGAAGGAAGTTATTACAGGGTCAATAAGTATAGCTTCAAACATAATCCTGGCGATAGTAACATCTTATACTCTAGATGGAACTACATAGAACGTACAGATTCCGGTTGGTCAAAGCTAAAAAGCCTGGGTCCAATGTTTGACAGGGAAGATTGGGGCATTATGGTCATGTCAGTATCTACTAAAGGGACCATGATTTTTGACGATTACAAAAGTAATGATGTACTCCGCATCTCAAGGGTTGTAGACGGAAAGCGTGAAGAACCAAAATTACTCGGTAAACATATTAACACAGGCAAATGGACCGCTCACCCCTTTATAGCTCCTGATGAATCCTTCATAATATGGGGTAGTGAGCGAGAAGAGGGATATGGCAAGTCGGACAATTACATCAGTTTTCAACAGCCCGATGGTTCATATGGTCCAGCTATTAATATGGGAGATAAGATAAATACAGAACTAATAGAAAATGGCGCCCGATTAACACCTGACGGAAAATATTTACTTTTTTCAAGGTCAGAAGAAAAAGTAAGGGAAGATGGAAGTACATATTCGGAATCAAAAAATTATTGGGTTGATGCTAAAATCATTGACCAGTTAAGACCTCAACAATGATTTGTAATAAAAATTAAGGTTAAAAAAGTGTAACTATAGCCAACAAGGTATATATGTAACAGCTGTTTTAAGTGATATAACGAAAGTATAAATATGAAACAACGGTTACTGTAAAACCTAAAGGTTTGTTGTAGATCCCTGCAATTTCTCATGCACTTGACCAATTATCAAAGCAATTAACCCATGAATAAATTCTTTTCCATAAGCTTTTTGTCCCTATTCCTGACTTGGAGTCATTTGGCTGCACAGACTGAGGACCATGTGGTTGGAAAAAATCATTGGATAGACTCCAATATACTGGAGGAAAAAAGAAATATCCAGATTTTCATCCCGGAGGGCTATGAGGATTCACAAAGCAATTTCCCGGTTCTTTACCTGCTGGATGGACAGCGGTTTTTCCTTCATGGAGTTAGTCTTCAGCAATCTTTCCGACAATATGAACTGACTCCGGGCTTCATTGTCGTGGGAATCACCAACCAATATCCCAGTCGATTTAACCATTTTGGAGAGGGGAAGGAAAAATTCCTGGCATTTCTCAAAGAAGAGGTAATCCCCTATGTAGAGGAAAAATTCCGTGTCAACAAAAGTGAACGGATTCTCTTTGGTTGGGAATATGGGGCCGGTTTTACTTTTCATAGTCTATTGACCCAGCCCGATCTATTTGATGCCTATTTACTAGCAAGCCCATACCCCATTCTAGATAAAATCCAGGATCTTGAAAAGTTTGATAGTTTAAAAAAGGTATTGGTATATGCGGTAAGTACTGATGAATACGAAATCAATCATGCAGTAGACCAACTGGATTCCCTGCTTTCAGCCAAAAAAATAAATGGATTAGATCCAATTGGATTAAGACTTGAAAATGAGGAACATCGATCAACTGGCTATGCTACACTTTATCATGGATTGAGACATTATTTTCGCTTCTATCCCGAACTTCAGGAAGACAACCTTTACAAGTTTTTGGAAAAGGGAGGTTTGAATTATGCAAAAGCCCATGCCATTGAAAGAGCTAGACGCTATGGTTTTGCTCCGGAACTCAGCCTTTGGTCCAGATTCACCATAATTCGGAGTGCAATCCGGGCAGAAGATTTTCCTCATTTCGAAATGTTATTGGAAGGGCTTGAATCTGAAAAATTTATCGATGAGTTGGTAAATAGTAATTGGGCTTATGGAGCAGGAATGATTGCCGAGTTCTATGAAAAAAACGCCCACTATGAGGAAACCATCCCCATTTATAAAAAGCTTTTGGAAAAAAATCCGGAATCTGAGCGTTTATTGAGCCGAATAGCCAATGCATTTCTGCAACTCGGAAAAGAAAAAGAGGCAAATTAGTATTTTCAACAAGCCAAAAAGAAAAAATCTGGCCAATAGCTAGCTTTTAAAAAAAGAAGAAAGATGACGATGGCCGAATATGTGCTCAAAAGAAACGGAGTGCCTTTGGGAGAATCCAATTCCCTGAGGAATATGCTCCTGCGTTCCCTTGGAGCTAAAAATTTTGCCGAGTTTTGGAATTATTGGAATCCCATTTTCGGATATTTCTTGGGTTATAAAATATTCAAACCCATTAAGACCATCTTACCGGATTCAATGGCATTTCTGACGACTTTTTTGGTAAGTGGATTGATCCATGATCTGGCGGCCTTGATTTTTACAGGCAGGACTTCTTTCCTATTTTCAATATGGTTTCTATGGATGGCAACGGGAGTTCTTTTAACTCAACTTTTGAAGTTCAATTTCAGCAAGAAACCTTTTGTCATTCGGGCCTTGATCAATCTGACCATCATTCTATTCTGCCTTGCTATTGCTTTTTCTCTGAAAAAATTCTTGGGATTCGAAATTTTACTCTCCCAATTCCTTTAAAATAAGGAGGACAAGTATTACCCGAGCATTGCAGCTACTGCAAATCCCAAGTAGGTTCCAAGCGCATTTCCCAAACTCCCTACAAGTACTCCAGGAATCAGCAGATCAGGTCGATTTAAGCTTTCTGCCGCAGCAATTGCCGTGGTATTCCCTCCTACATTTGCTTGTGAAGCCACAGCTACCACATCCCAATCCATCTTGAAAAAAGAACCCAATCCGAAAATCACCAACCCATGGATGAAAACCAGAAGGCCAACGAAAAGGATCAAGGTTACTGCCAGTTCTCCCGTTTCAGAAAGTGCACTTATATCGCAAAGGGTACCGATGACAGCAAGGAAAATCAGAATAAAGAAAAAGCCTAAAGTATGTTTGCCTTTAAGTTTCTGAACAGAGGGCAATTGAGCCATAATCAAAGCAATAGTAGTCAGGGTAATGATTTCAGGAATCTGAGGAAAATATTCCGCTACGATCTTGCTAATCACCATTGCAAAAAAAGCATAAGCCAAAAGTATTGCTAAAGAAGCAATAGAAACCTGCTCTTTTGGTAACGCATGCTCTCCCTGCTCTGCAGATTTTAGCTTTTTTCTGGGAAATAATTTTTGAAGGTATTTGGGCAGAATCAAAGTTGCGATCACCCAGGGAGTCCCGATCAAATTATCTACCACAGTGGTAGCAGCGTAGAGTGTTCCGTTTTCATTTACTCCATAGCCCAAGGCAACCGCATTGAAATTGATGCTCCCACCGATATAAGTTCCAGTATACATCCCTGCTACCGCAGCAGCCATATCCCCTATTTCCACTTCAGGGTTGACCAAATACCAGGACACCATAACTCCAACCAAAGTCCCCAATGTGCCGATTCCAAACATCAATAAAATGGGCAGACCTGCTTTTTTTAAACTTTTCAGATCCACTTCCAATAAGGCTATAAAAATTCCCAAAGGAGCCAGGTAAAGAAATACCCCGTCATAAACAGGATTTCCCTGCATGGCACTGGGAATAATTCCCACATTGGAAAGAACCGCACAGATCAGAATAACCAAGATGGGTGTTCCTATAGTTTTGCCCCAGGAAAACTTGGTGAGCCAGGTTGAAAAAAACACAGAAATACTCAGGATGCCGGCAACAAAGAGTGGGTCTTGGGTAAAAGTCATTTTTGAAAATAAATAAAATGAGGAGAAGTCCAACCCAGCTTTTTACTCAAGGTCTAAAAAACGCCCTGATTCTATTCACTATAAACCAAACGTCTTCTTCCGAAAGCCAGGGATTGAGCGGCAAGGACAAAGCCTCTCGGGTAATTTTTCTGGAAGTTCCAAAATCACCATTTTGAAAAAACACATCCATATCTGGCAATATCTGAGGATAATGTATAGCGGTCCCTATTCCTTCACTCGCCAAAAATTCTTTCAAACTGTCTCTGAATTGGGTCTGAATAACAAATAAATGAGCATTGTGATTATCAGAAAGGATTTTTTCGGGCAATTTCAGTTCGGAAATTTCAGCAAGACCCTCCAGATAGATCTGAGCTAATTTTTTGCGCTTTCCTTGGTGGACTTGGAAGTCCTCCAACATCACATTTAAAAATGCAGCCTGAACAGTATCGATTCGGCTATTCCTACCTATCAGGACATGTTCGTCCCGAATTGGCTGGCCGTGATTTCCCAGCAATCGTATCTTCTCTGCTATTTCTTTGTTTTGACTCAAGCACATCCCCGCCTCTCCCAAAGCTCCCAGATTTTTTGTGGGATAAAAACTCAGGCATCCCACCTCTGAAAAAGTGCCAGCTGGTTTTCCATTTTGCTTAGCTCCAAATGCCTGGGCAGCGTCTTCGATTACAAAAATCCCGAGTTCCCTAGCTTTTTCTCCCAAGGTTTTCATATCCGCCATTTGTCCATAAAGGTGAACTGGCACTACCGCTTTGGTAGTTGCATTGACGGCCTGAACCCAATCAGAACGAAGGAGACCTTCTTCATCCGTATCCCAAAAAACCGGTTTTGCACCAACCATAACCACCGCTTCTGCGGTACTTACCCAAGTCAGAGCAGGAACAATTACCTCATCCCCGGGACCGATTCCCAAAGCCCGGAATGCAAGTTCCAAAGCATCTGTCCCATTGGCGCAGGCTATGGCAAATTGGCTATTCAAAGTAGATTTAAAAGTCCCTTCCAACAGTTGTACTTCCTTTCCCCCGGAAAAGACTCCTTCCTCCAAAAGAGCAGCAAACCGAAGTTTCAATTTCTCTTTCAGCTTTTGGTCTAGTTTGCTCAGATCAAGAAACGGAATGTTCATCCAGAATTTTGGCTAGTTGGAAACTCAATGTGCGTCTGGAATACTTCTCCAAATCAGGGGAATCTATTTGTAAAGAAGTCGATTCAAATAATTCTCTGAGTCTCCTTCGGATTCCAGCAAGATCGGAATGAGGCAAGACAACTCCAGCCCCGGCATTTTTAAGAATCAACGCCGAATCCCCCTCAGGGTCCCCCAAAGCCAAGACTGGTATTTTTGTTGCTAAATATTCAAACAATTTACCGGGAATATTTCCCTTGGCATTTTTGGTATCCGTCAGAATCAAAACAAGGGCATCAGCTTCTGCATAAAAGCCAAAAACCTCTTGATGGGAAACATATCCCGGAAAGTGAATTCTAGAAGCAAGCCAAGAATCAGCCTGAACAAAGCCCCTGACCTGTTCGCTGACTTTTCCTACAAAGGTCATTTGGACTTGCACGTCTTCCGCTGAAAACTCCTCTTTCAACGCTTCCAGAAGAGGAATAGGATTGCGAATAGAATCGATAATTCCAGTATACACCAAATTCAATCTGCCCGGAATTTTTTCTTTTCTCTGAAAATCCCTTGGAAGATCAGCTGGATCAAAACCATTGGTCAGCAACCTTACTTTTCGATTGGCAATGGCTTCTAAATCATTCCGAAAAGTTGGGGAAATCGTGACGACCTCATCAGCCTCTTTCAATACCGATTGTTCCAGTTTTCGGTGCTTCTTTCTTACCCAGTCCTGCATAGGAAGCGCATCCAAAAACTCCCATTGGGACCAAGGATCCCGAAAATCTGCAAGCCAAAGTACTCCAGTTTTGCGCTTCAGCCCCCTTCCAATCAAATGCAAAGAATGAGGAGGACCGGTGGTAATGACAGCCTGAAACTGCTCTTTCCCCATCAAATCGACGAGAAAATCCACAGAGGGTTTTACCCAAAACACCCTCGGGTCAGGCACCAAAAAATTGGCCCTAAGCCAAATGGCCGTTTTTTCAAGCAATCCCTTTTTCTTTTGTTCAAGCATTCTCGAAGGATGGCCTCCTGTTTTTCCCTTCAGCTTTGCAAAAAGCTGATAGGGCTCCCAAATGGGGAATTTCAACACTTCAAGACTTGGAGGAACTTCTCGCGCCAAGGTCTCATCCTTCAGATCAAAATCCGGATTCTCGGTTGTAAAAATCACCGGTTCCCAACCAGCCTCCGGCAGGTACTTGGCGAATTTTAGCCAACGCTGCACCCCGGAGCCTCCACTGGGTGGCCAATAATAGGTGATGATGAGAACACGTTTTGTCATTAGGAATCGAAAAAAACAAAGGATGAAATTAATGGAATCCACCCAAAAAGAAAGGGAGAAAGTATCCTTTCTCCCTTTTAACTGTTCCAAAAGGAAACTTTTTGAATTACTCGCCCTGAGCCAGGGAATATCCCCTCACTCCGTCAAAGGTGTACAAATGCTCAGTTTTGATAAAATCAAAGCCCAGATTTTCAATCTGCTTGAGCAAATCCAAAATCTGTCCGTGAGTGATCACTCCTCCATCAGCTGTCTTGAATCTGCATCTCCAATGGTCTGTGCAAAAAGTTTCCTTTAATCCTTCCGGAAACACTTTTACACCTCGGTTAGTGATCAAGTAAAGTTGAAGTCCATTGGCATTTGCCTGACGGAGTCTTTCTCCGATCACATTAGGATCTCTTCCTTCCTCATCCCAATCAATAAATACGTCCACCCCTGTCAGTTCTTTCTTTGCTTTTGCCTTTGGAGAAAGTTTAATATTCATCGGTTGTGTATCCTCCTTTTCGAACGATGCGGAGGTCATTTTTTCTGGCTTTTGTCCCAAGCGTTCGATCACAGCCTGAGCAAACTCCTGAGTCCCCACCTTCTTGGAAGAAAGTCCTTCCTGATAAATATCCCCCGTGTGGATTCCATCTTCCAAAGTCTTCATCCATGCATTGGCGATTTTTTCGGCTACTTCCGGCTGTCCGATATGCACCAACATCATGATTGCACCGTTCAACAAACCGGAAGGATTGGCTATATCCATTCCTGCAATATCAGGAGCAGAACCGTGAATGGCTTCGAACATCGCGACTTCTTCCCCAACGTTTGCTGAACCTCCAAGGCCTACTGATCCAGTTACCTGAGCCGCAACATCAGAAATGATATCACCATAAAGATTGAGGGTGACGATCACATCAAAAATCTCAGGACGCTCGGCAATCAAAGCAGTACCGATATCGATAATCTTGTGGTCGGTTTGTATATCCGGATATTCTTTGGCGATTTCATCAAATGTTTTGTGAAATAGTCCATCGGCCAACTTCATGATGTTGTCCTTGGTCATACAAGTCACCTTTTTTCTTCCGTATTTTTTCGCGTATTCGAATGCGTAACGGATGATTTTTTCAGAACCAGGTTGGGATATCAATTTGAGTGTCTGATACACTTCCTGAGTTTGACGGTGCTCAATACCTGCATAGAGGTCCTCTTCGTTTTCCCGGATAATTACCAAATCGGTTTTTGGGAAATGAGTTTTGATAAAAGGAGAGTAAGCCTTACAAGGCCTTACGTTTGCGTAGAGACCAAAAGATTTTCGGGTGGTCACATTCAGCGACTTAAATCCTCCCCCTTGAGGAGTAGTGATTGGTGACTTCAAAAAGACCTTGGTTTCACGGAGCGAATCAAAGGCTTTGGGATCCATGCCGGAAGAAATTCCTTTGAGATAAACCTGCTCTCCGATTTCAATCACGTCATATTCCAGTTGTGCTCCAGCAGCCTCTAGAATATTGAGTGTGGCTTGCATGATTTCGGGCCCGATTCCGTCCCCGTAGGCAACCGTAATTTTTCTTTTGGAAGACATATTAAATAGTGGATTTAGTTTTAAAATTTCCTTCCGCAAAAGTAAAGAAATTTGCCATAAGAGGGCTTTCAAACTCCTGAAATTCATCTTATCACCTCTATAAAATTTTCTTTGGAAAATTAAATACACCAACGGTATTTGGATTTTTCTAATGTAGAGATTTGGGATTGAATACCCTGCTTGTATATTTGTTCGCGACTGAAGCTTACTATTATGGAAGATTTTCGAAATATTCTTGCCCAAGAAAAAGATGGAGTTCTTTATTTGACCGTCAACCGGGAGGATAAAATGAATGCCCTGAACTTTGCTACCCTAGAAGAGCTCCGAGAAATCTTCGATGTGGTGATCGACAACAAATCCATCAAGGCTGTGATCATCACCGGAGCAGGAGAAAAAGCCTTCGTCGCTGGAGCCGATATCAGCGAAATCGCAGAACTCAACGAAGTGAATGCCCGTAAATTTGCCGAGAATGGGCAGGAGATTTTTTCCATGATCGAAAATTGCCATAAACCTGTCATCGCCGTCACAAATGGCTACACTCTGGGCGGTGGATGCGAATTAGCAATGGCATGCCATATGCGAATTGCCACGGCCAATGCAAAATTTGGTCAACCCGAGGTCAACTTGGGAATCATTCCCGGTTATGGAGGTACTCAACGACTGACAATTCTGGTGGGAAGAGGAAAAGCCAATGAGCTGATGATGACCGGAGACATGATCGGTGCAGAGGAGGCAAAAAGCCTGGGACTGGTCAACCATGTACTTTCAACTAAAGAGGAGGCTATGGCCATGGCGGAGCAAATTATTGCCAAAATCATGTCCAAAGCTCCACTGGCCATTGGAATGATCGTGGACTGTGTCAACGCTGTCTATCTTTCTGAGGAAAACGGCTATCAAACTGAGGCCAACAGTTTTGCCCGATGTGTTAAATCCGGTGATTACAAAGAAGGAACCACTGCATTTTTGGAGAAAAGAAAACCGGTTTTTAAAGGAGAGTAAACTCCTTTCTACCGCATGAGCAATCTAAAAAAACTAGCCGGGCAAACCGCCATATATGGACTGAGCAGCATTTTGGGCCGGTCCATCAATTTTTTGCTCATCATAGTCTATACTGCCTACCTCAGCAAAGAATCCTTAGGGGCATTTACCGGTATTTATGCACTGATCGGCTTTCTCAATATTGTATTTACCTATGGGATGGAAACCAGTTTTTTCCGTTTTTCCACTGGTAAAAACCTGGATCAAACCAAAGTTTATCACAATACTCAGTCCCTTCTGGTCACCAGCTCCCTGATTTTGGGTTCGGCTATATATCTTTTAGCCCCCTTTCTCGCGGAGTGGATGAATTACCCGGGACAGGCCTACCTATTCCGCTGGACAGCATTGATTCTCAGTTTTGATGCTGTTCTTGCTATTCCTTTTGCAAAACTGAGACTGGACAATAAAGCCATTCTCTTTGCTTCGGCAAAACTGATCAACATTACCTTCAACGTTGCATTCAATCTGTTATTTATCATTGGAATCCCCATGATGATGGAGGCAGGTCAACTTCCGGAGGATTTCTTGGGATACAGATCAGATTGGGGAGTAGAATACATCCTATTAGCCAATTTATTGGCAAACGGGCTGATCATTCCATTTGTATGGTGGAAAGCCGGTTTTTTCCAATTCAAATTGGAAGGGCACATTCTTCGACCCATGTGGAGCTATTCCCTCCCCCTTCTTTTCATGGGACTGGCAGGAGTAACCAACGAACTGGTTTCCAGACTTCTTTTTGAATACGTCCTTCCACAAAATTTCTATCCTGGATTGAGTACCAGAGAAGCTACAGGGATATTTGGAGCCAATTTCAAATTGGCCATTTTAATGAATTTGGTTATCCAGGCTTTTAAATATGCCGCCGAACCTTTTTTCTTCAAACAGTCCGAAAACAAAAACTCACCTGCTCTATATGCCCGTGTAATGCATGCATTCATCATTTTCTGTTCCCTTTTGATGATTGCCATCTCCGTGAACCTATTCTGGCTAGGCCCTTTATTTTTAAGGAGTCCTGGATACGGGTCAGCCTTATACATCGTTCCTACGCTGCTTATGGGTTATTTATTTCTGGGAATTTATTTCAACCTTTCCATTTGGTTCAAAATCACTGACAAAACCCAATATAGCTTTTGGATTACATTCATAGGGGCAATAGTGAGTGTGGGCGTGATTCTTGGCTTTGTCCCAATTTGGGGCTATATGGGCGGGGCCTTGAGTACTTTCCTGTGCTATTTGACCATGAGTGCTATCTGCTTTTTTTACGGGCAGAAGTATTATCCCATCCCCTATCAAACTGGAAAAGGACTCAGCTATTTGGTAATGGCTTTCGGGTTGAGCTATCTCGGGTTCTTTTTGGAAAGCGGCAATACGATTTTAGATTTCTTCGTTAAAAACGCACTATTGATCCCATTTTTCCTGCTTATCTGGATTTTTGAGAAAAATGAAATTAAAAAATTGTTGACCAGTAAAAACCAAAAGATTAACTAAATTCTATTTGGATCATTTTTGGCTGAATTTTGGTTTAAACCGAGTAACAAGCCTTCAAAGGAGTTTGAATGCAATTCATTCACTCCTTTTGATAAAAGGCATTATGTTTGTGAATCCATGCAGATACTCTCATTACCCGTGATTTCCAGAAAATTCCCAATAATACTTCTTCTCTTGGCAATGGTAATTTCCCCGGTTTTTGCCCAGCAAAAACTTAGCAGGAAAGAACGAAAAGCAAAGGAAAAAGAAGCACTTACTAGCCGGTATTTTATAGAAGGCACCAAGTTGATGGCTTTGGGTGACTTGGAAAAGTCTTTTTTCTATTTGGAAAAAGCCCTTGAGCTTAACCCGGAGGAAGCTGCAATTCATTATAAAATCGCTGAAATTTTTACCCGCGCCAACCAAGCGGAGAAAGCGCTTCCATATGCTGAAAAGGCAGTATTGCTAGACGGAAACAACAAGTACTATGCGCTGATGGTTGCCGAGATTTATACCAAGCTCAACCAACCCCTCAAAGCTGCGGAAATCCTGGACAGGTTGACAGCAGACGGAAGCAGCAATCAGCAATACAACTTAGACCTCGCCTCCATTTACCTGAATTCAGGCGAGTTTGACAAGGCCTTGGTGGTATTGAACCGAGCCGAAGAGTATTACGGAGTCATGGAACCAATCACTGTACAGAAGCAACGCATCTATTTGCGAAAAAATGACCTAAACAGTGCATTAGAAGAAGGAAAAAGACTTATAGAAGCAAAGCCTGGCAATCCAAAGTATGTTCTCAATCTGGTCGAGATCTATTACAACAACAATCGAAAGGATGAGGCACTTGAATTGGTATCCCAAGAAATTGAAAAATATCCAAACCAGCCAGAACTTCAAATGGCTGCTCATTCCCTGCTAAAGGACAAGGGACTGATCGAGGAATCTACTGATTACTTATTGATGGCCATCGCTAGTCCTGATCTTGACCCGGAAGTCAAAGCCAGGGCTTTTTCGGCACAACTGGAAGAATTCCAGACTGTTGAGAGAGATGAACTATTAGATACTATGGAGGTTCTTTTGCGAAAAACAGAGCCTGAAAATGCTGCTATATTCGAAGCCCTTGGAGACAGGAAAATCAAAAGCGGTGACCAAAAAGAAGGTTTGGATCTGTATAAAAAATCCCTTGACCTGAACCCAAAAAATGCCAAAATTCTGGAACAAGTGATTTTGGGCTCTTTTGGTGAAAATCCGGACTTTGTCTCGGCAGAGCGCTACACCATTCTTGGAGTGGATGAATTCCCCCAAAATGCAGAATTTTGGTTCTATGATGGAATCGTCAAATCAGCCCAGAAAAAGGATAGTTTGGCTGTAAATTCACTCAGCAAGGCAGTTGAACTGAATGCCGGAAAAAACCAACAATTGGATCAGGTAGCATTTGGTTCTTTAGGCAGTTCCCTATACAATCTCAACCAGAAAGATTCGGCATTTCAATACTTTGAAAAAGCCCTAAAGCTGAACCCAAATGACGAACAGGTTTTGAATAATTATGCCTATTTCCTTTCACTGGAGAAAAGGGATTTGGAAAAAGCCAAGACCATGTCTGAAAAAGTAGTTCGGAAATTTCCAGACAATGGCACTTTTTTAGACACCCATGCATGGGTCCTTTTCCAGATGGGGGATTTCGAGGGCGCTAAGAAGTATATGGATCTTGCGATCAAAAACGAAGCCGAACCCAGTGGGGTGATGCTTGAACATTACGGGGATATTTTATACCATTTGGGTGAAAAATCAGAAGCATTGAGCTATTGGAAAAAAGCTGCTGGCAGCTCTGAGGCCTCAGAAAAGCTACCTCTAAAAATTAAAAATGGAAAATACCATGAGTAGAGTTTCAGGCATCTTTCTCATTTTGATAGCCATGGTAACCATTGCCGGTTGCGTAAAAAAAACAGTTTTCTATCAATCAGAAGGCAAAATGGAGGACTTCAACCCTGTCTATGCTGATTTTGATTTCATCAATGCCAGAGCAAAGGTGGTGATTGAGGAAGAGTCCGGTAAGGTCACCCGTGGAACCATGAATATCCGCGCCAAAAAGGACAGTGTGCTTTGGTTTTCGATTTCACCTGGAATGGGCATGGAAGCTGTTCGTGGTTTAGTCACGCAGGAAAAGATCAAAATCAAAGATCGCTTGGGGAATGAGGATATAGATATGAGTTTTCAGGAATTCGAAACCCTGTATGGGCTCTCTCTTTCCTTGGATTTGTTCCAGAATCTGCTTTGGGCTAACCCACCCTATCCATTTGATTACAGGGATAGGCTGGTTCGAGTAGGCAAGGCTTTTGAACTAACCCAAGTGCGAAACCAAGTCCGGTATTTTAGCAAGGTGGATGTAAACTATGCAAAAGTCACTGAATTGGTCAGCAATTCCCTAAACGACCGAGGATCCCTTCTTGCTAGTTTTGCCAGCTATCAGGAAGTCAACAAGCGTCCCTTCCCCGCCGAAGTCCTCTATAAATTAGCCTACCAACTTCCAAATGGGTCACAAAACACCATTATCCATTTGGATTGGGTATCCATCAATCCACAGTCCGAACCTTTAAATTTTCCATTTAGATTTTGAAAAGGTCATTTAGCGTCTATTTCCTCTATTTGAGTTTAGTTGGTGCACTCACCCTACTTTTTTCTTTGGAAGGATTTGCACAAACCCGAAAGACCCGTGAACAATTGGAACGGGAAAAAGCGGAAGTTCAGGCAAAACTCAAGGAGTTTGACGCCATCCTGAAACAAACCACTGCAACAAAAAATAACACCATTGGGGAACTTAATTCCATTATAAAACAATTTCAAACACAGACCCGATTGGTAAATACTCTTGACCGGGAGGTTAAACTCCTGAATCAGGAAATCAGCCAGACTGAGAGCAAAATCAAAGCACTGGAAGAAAAACTGAAAAACCTAAAAGCCGAATATGCCCGGATGGTTTACAATGCATCCAAACTTAACAGAGGGCTTTCGATTGTTGCCTTTGTTTTCAGTTCATCCAACTTCAATCAATTGTATATGAGATTGAAGTACCTAAAACAATATACGGATAGCCGAAAGCAACAAGCCGAACAAATTGAAAAGGTAGGTCTTGAACTTGAAGAACAGCGAAAGCAACTTGACCAACGAAAAGCTGACAAGGAAAAAGTCCTAGTGGAAGAGCGGGAGGAAAGAGCGAAGCTGGAAAAAATGAGAAAAGAGCAGCAAGTAGTTCTCAATTCCTTGACCTTGAAAGAAAGACAGATCAAAAGACAGATCTCGGCAGCCAAAAAGCAACAGGAACAGCTCAATCAATTGATTCGACAGGTAATTGAAGAGGAAATTCGGAAAGCAGAAGAAGCAGCTAAAAAGGAAAACAGCAAAGCAACCAAGTCTTCCGGAAGCAGCATGCCAATGACGCCGGAAGCCGCAGCACTCTCCAATTCCTTTGCAGGCAACCGAGGCAAGCTTCCTTGGCCGGTAGAAACGGGATTTGTAACCCAGGTATTTGGGGACAACCCCCACCCGACCTTGAAAGGAATTTCCATACCGAACGACGGGATTAATATCCGTACTCAGACCAATTCGGATGTTAGGGCAGTATTTGACGGCACTGTCACCAGAATTGCCACGATGCCAGGCTACGGTGAGACTGTCATCATCAAGCACGGAGAGTATTATACCTTATATAGTAAGTTAAAAACCATCTCTGTAAAAGCAGGTCAAACTGTCAAAGCAAAAGACGTTATTGGCAAGGTGGCCACTGGTCCGGACGGAATCGCAGAAGTTCATTTTCAAACCTGGAAAGGGCTTCAGAAAATGGATCCATCAGGCTGGATTTTATCCAGATAGTATAAAAATTAGTATCTTTAAAAAAAAGATGGAGAGCTGTCCCAGCTAGCTTTGTCTAAGCGAATGACAATCTTATCTTTGCAACCTCGTTTACCCTAAAACAAAAGTAATTATGAACACATTGGGTTTTATTCAAAACATGGGCGGTGGCTCGATCATTTTGATCATTTTGGTCATCCTCTTGTTATTTGGAGCTAAAAGAATTCCTGAACTAGCTCGTGGACTAGGTCGTGGAATCAGAGAATTCAAAGACGCAACCAAAGATATCCAAAATGACCTTGAAGAAGGGTTGAAAGACAAAAAGAAGTAAATTCTTAAACCAATACCCTTGGGAAAATTTAGTTCATTCGACGAAATCAAAAAATCGCTCGAAAAGAAAGAGACTGATTGCAAATCAGTCGTCAACTATTATCTCCAAAACATTCAAACGAAGGCGCATCTCAACGCCTTCGTTGAAGTTTATGAGCAATCCGCATTGGAAGATGCAGAGCGAATTGATCAGAAAATTGCCTCCGGTAAAGCAGGAAAGCTGGCAGGTATGGTCATCGGTATCAAGGATGTCTTGTGCTATACCGGACATGAATCAAATGCCTCCTCCAAAATTCTTCAGGGGTACCAAGCTCAATTTACCACAACTGCCATCCAAAGACTCCTCGATGAGGATGCCATCATCATAGGAAGATTAAACTGTGATGAATTTGGCATGGGTAGCTCCAATGAAAATTCCGTTCACGGAAAAGTCCTCAATGCTGCTGATGAAAACAGAGTCCCCGGAGGTTCCTCAGGTGGATCTGCTGTTGCAGTTCAAGCCAACCTATGTACTGCCTCATTGGGAACAGATACCGGAGGTTCAGTGAGACAGCCTGCGGCCTTCACAGGAGTGATAGGTATGAAACCAACCTACTCCAGAGTTTCAAGATGGGGACTGATTGCTTATGCTTCTTCATTTGACACCATAGGGGTTTTCTCCCAAACCGTTAAGGACAATGCCTTAATCATGGAGATCATGGCTGGACATGACGAATTTGATAGCACCTCTTCCCGTAAACCAGTTCTTCCCTACAGTCAGCTTTTGCACTTTGATAAAAAAGCAAAAGTGGCATACCTCAAGGAAACCATAGAATCTCATGCACTTCAGCCGGAGATAAAAGAGCACACCCTTTCCATGTTGGAACGGCTTAAAGAGGAAGGTCACGAAGTGAAGGAGGTTAGTTTCCCTTTATTGGATTACATCCTACCCACTTACTACATCCTCACCACAGCCGAGGCAAGTTCCAATCTTTCCCGATTTGACGGGGTAAAATATGGGTACAGAAGCCCCAATGCCCACAACCTGGAAAGCATGTATAAAATGACCCGAACAGAGGGCTTTGGAGAGGAAGTAAAACGGCGAATTATGTTGGGGACATTTGTTCTCAGCGCCAGTTATTATGACGCATATTTCACTAAAGCTCAAAAGGTCAGAAGGTTAATAAAAGATTTCACTGAAAATCTTTTAAATGATTTTGATTATATTATTATGCCAACAACGCCTTCAACGGCGTTTAAATTCGGTGAACACAGGGAAGATCCGGTAGCCATGTACCTGGAAGATTTGTATACCGTACAGGCTTCGGTATCGGGTGTTCCGGCTATTTCAATTCCAAATGGCCAGGATGCTCAAGGAATGCCAATAGGACTCCAAGTGATCGCAAACTCATTTAAGGAGGCAGAATTATATGCCTTCAGCAACTATCTGACGCAACTAACCTCATAAACCCAAACCCACTGATGAAAAAGACTTTGAACGGTTTTATCACACTGATCCTACTGGCCTGTATGATACCTCTGTCCAAGGCCTATTCACAGGAAGAAGGCGAATTGGTTGCTGCTGTTTCTATTGATGAAAATGAGGTAATTCCTAATTACCATTACGAGTATATCCCGGATTTCACCTATGAAGAAGTGGAACGGCGAATCAAGGCAATGGACACCGAAATGCCATTTGAATTGAATGACAGAATTTTTTCATTCATTCAATATTTCACAGTCCGCAACAGGGATTATACCAAAATGGTCCTGGCTAGAAAAGACCTCTTTTTCCCACTTTTTGACGAAACCATGCGCAAGCATGAAATGCCGGAAGAAATCAAATACCTCTCGATCATTGAATCCGGGCTTGACCCACAGATCCGTTCTAGGGTGGGTGCGATGGGGCTTTGGCAATTTATGCCGGCAACAGGCCGTATGTACGGTATGTATGTCAATCCCGACATAGATGACCGAATGGATCCTGAGCAATCCACAGAAGCCGCTGCCAAATACCTCAAGTCACTTTACCGAATGTTTGGGGATTGGGAAGTTGCCATGGCTGCTTACAACTGTGGACCTGGAAATGTGCGAAAAGCAATCCGGAGATCTGGAGGAAAAAAGACCTTCTGGGGAATTTACAATTACCTTCCCAGAGAAACCAGAGGCTACGTACCACAATTTCAGGCCATGCTTTATGTACTCAACCATTTGGAGGAGCACAATTTCCATCCGGAAGACCCTACTTATGCCCTAGCATATGAAAAAATCAGTTTTGAAAGAGCCATGAGTCTGGACAAGTTGGCAGAGCTCACCAATCTTTGTGTAGCAGATTTAGAAAAACTCAACCCCTCTGTCAAATCAAGAAGAATTCCCGAGACCAACCGAAACATGGCCTTGCGCATTCCCAAAGGAAAAACAGCTTTTATCAAGGAAAACATAGCCTGGCTCAGTGACTCTTTGGGAAATGCTCCTTTGACTTTATTGACCAGTGAAAAAGTAAATATTCAGCCAGTGGAAACATTGGCTGAGAAAATCCAAAGAAATGCACTAACCTACCGGGTAAGATCCGGGGATGTTCTTGGGTCAATTGCCCAAAGACACGGGGTAACTGTATCCCAAATCAAAGCTTGGAATGGTCTATCATCCAACCTGATCCGAGTGGGACAAAACCTGAAAATCTACTCTTCATCCTCTGAAAGTATTGCACAGGTTGAGACCAACTCCAATGGACAGTTAACATACACCGTAAGACCGGGGGATTCGCTTTGGATTATTTCTAAAAAACACGCCGGTCTGACTGTAGAGCAGATCAAAAGGCTAAATAATCTGAACAGCAACAATATCAAGCCAGGTCAGAAACTGATCATAGGTTGATCACTTGCCTTCAAAAAGGATTTTTACAAGCTTTTTATTTCTGGTTTCAAACTTCAATGGTGAGTTTAGCATCTATTCTGTTAATTTTTTTTAACAAAGCCCAAAAGACAAAAACAAAGCAAGGTTAAGAGTCTTAATCTATTTAATTTGACATCACCCAAGTATCAAACCAAATTACGATGAAAGCCTTTTCAACGATTTTCGCAGCTCTTTTACTCAGCATCATTCTATTTTCCTGTGAATCAGGACAAAATGGATCAGACAGTACCAAGCCCAAAGCCCGAGGTTCAATCGGAGAAATTATCATGGTCATTGATTCAGTAAAATATGCCGGCCCTCTTGGAGATGAGCTCAGGAGTATTTTTGAAGCTGACTTACCTGGCATGATCCGTTCTGAATCCCTATTCAAAATCAATACAGTGGATCCCCGAGCCATGACACGCATGCTTAAAATGTCTACAAATCTCATCTATGTGACCACATTTGATGACAAAGGCTCTGCCAGTCAGGTGATCAATGCCCAATTTTCCAAAGAATCCAAGGAAAAGGCCCTCAATGATCCTAGCCTGTATTCCTTGCGGGTTGAAGATGAATTTGCTTCAGGGCAAGAGGTCTTGTATCTATTTGGAAACAATGAAGAACAGTTGATCAAAAACCTACAAGACAACAAAGGTCGACTACAGAACCTATTTGAAGTAAGGGAAAGAAGAAGGTTGGAAAAAGCGCTTCTGGCCAGAAAAAATGCGGCAGCGAATGTAGAAGCCAAAAAAAACCTGGGCATTGAAATCAATGTCCCTGCTTCCTATCAGGTTGCTAAATCCCAACCTGGATTTTTGTGGGTTAGACAGCCAACCCCCAATGCAAATCGAGCGGATATCAGTTTGTTTTTCCATGTAGAAGATTATGTGTCAGAATCCCAAACTTTTCCAGAGAACATACTGGCTATCAGAGACTCTGTGACCCGACATCATATTTTTGGGGACCCTGAGGATCCAAACTCTTTCGTAGTTACCGAAAAACAAATTGTACCTGCTTTCCGAAACATGGTAATAAATGATAATTTTACCCGAGAAATAAGGGCTTCCTGGAAAACCAACAACGTCAGCATGGGCGGCTCATATCTGGGCTATCTCATGGTAGATGAGAAAAAAGGAAAACTCTATTATATCGAAGGGTTCGTATATTACCCGAATGAAATTCATCGGGATGCCTTACGAGAAATAGAAACCATTTTGCTCAATACAGATGTAAGCTGGACACCAGAACAAGGGGCCTAAAACCCAAATTACAGCTTTTATGGCAATCAAAATTCGTAAGGAAGACGCACTGAATTATCATACACAGGGCTCTCCCGGCAAAATTGAGGTTATTCCTTCCAAACCCTTGTCAAGTCAAATGGACTTGGCCTTGGCTTATTCTCCGGGGGTAGCTGAACCATGTAAGGAGATTGAGTCTGATGTTGAAAATGTCTACAAATACACTGCAAAGGGGAACCTTGTTGCTGTAATTTCCAACGGCACGGCTGTATTGGGACTTGGGGACATTGGTCCTGAAGCTTCCAAGCCAGTGATGGAAGGCAAAGGTGTATTATTCAAGAAATTTGCGGGAATTGATGTCTTTGACATAGAAATCAATGAAAAAGATCCCAAAAAGCTGATCGAAATAATCCGTTCCTTAGAGCCAACCTTTGGAGGAGTCAACCTTGAAGACATCAAGGCGCCAGAATGCTTTGAAATTGAACAGACCCTCAAAAAGGAAATGAATATCCCTGTCATGCATGACGACCAGCATGGGACAGCAATTATTTCTGGGGCGGCTTTGATGAATGCTTTGGAAATCGTAGGAAAGGATATTTCCCAAATCAAATTGGTAGTAAATGGTGCCGGAGCATCTGCTGTATCCTGTACACGTTTTTACATGTCCTTGGGTGTCAAAAAAGAAAACCTGGTCATGTGTGATAAAGAAGGGGTGATCCGAACAGACCGGGACCACTTGGATGAAATCAAGAAGGAATTCGCAACTGATCGTGATATTCACACCCTTACTGAAGCATTGCAAGGAGCGGATGTGTTTTTGGGCTTGTCTGCAGGAAATGTAGTTTCCCAGGATCAGATCAAATTGATGGCTGCCGACCCAATTGTCTTTGCCCTAGCCAATCCTGATCCTGAAATTCCTTACCAATTGGCTATTGAAGCTCGTGAAGATTTGATTATGGCCACAGGTCGCTCTGACCATCCTAACCAAGTCAATAATGTGTTGGGCTTCCCATATATTTTCCGAGGAGCATTGGACGTAAGAGCCACCGCAATCAATGAAGAAATGAAGCTTGCGGCAGCCCAAGCCATTGCCAAATTGGCGAAAGAGCCAGTTCCTGATATTGTGAATAAAGCCTATGGAGAAAGCAAGCTGGGTTTTGGAAGACTCTATTTGATCCCAAAACCGCTGGACCCAAGACTGATCACCACTATTGCCCCGGCAGTTGCCAAGGCTGCTATGGATTCCGGAGTTGCCAAAAACCCTATCAAAGACTGGGAAGCTTATGAACTGGAACTCCAAGAGAGAATCGGTATAGACCAACGACTGATGTCCGTGGTGATTGCCCGTGCGAAAAAAGACCCTAAACGAGTTGTATTTGCTGAAGCGGACAACAGAAAAATCCTCAAAGCAGCCCAAATTATCCGGGATGAGAAAATCGCGCATCCTATTCTATTGGGAAACAAGGAAAAAATCCTTTCTCTGATCGAAGAAAACTCCCTGGATCTTCAAAACGTCACCATTATTGACCCGCTTGAGGAAAGCGAAAAGCTCAATCAGTTTGCGGAAATTCTCTATAAGAAAAGACAGAGAAAAGGGATGACATTTGCCGACGCTACCAGAAAAGTGACCCAAAGAAACTATTTCGGAGCTATGATGGTGGAAACAGGTCTGGCAGACGCTTTTATTTCAGGACTTACTCGAGACTATCCAAAAACCATCCTACCATCTTTGCATTCCATTGGTGTTAAGCCAGGGGTCAACCGAGTGGCCGGGATGTACATTATGAATACGGATAAGGGACCTTATTTCTTTGCCGATGCTACAGTCAATCTGAATCCTACCGCTGAAGAAATGGTGGAAATCATAGGTTTGACAGCAGATGCGGTGAAATTCTTCAATATTGAACCAAGAGTAGCAGTCCTCTCCTATTCCAACTTTGGATCCGCTCAAGGAGAAATCCCTGAAAAAACCGCGAAAGCCACTGCATTGGCAAAGCAAAAATTCCCAGATCTGATTATCGAAGGGGAAATGCAGGCCAATGTTGCCATCAATGATGAAATCCAGCGAGAAATGTATCCATTCTCCAAACTCACCAATAAGAAGGCAAATACCCTGATCTTCCCAGACCTTAGCTCTGGCAACATTGCATATAAACTGCTTGCCGAACTTGGAAATGCTGAAGCCATAGGACCAATTTTGCTGGGCATGAACAAACCTGTTCATATCCTTCAATTGGGTAGCTCGATCCGTGAAATTGTCAATATGGTGGCCATTGCTGTGGTAGATGCTCAATCCGCAGATCAGTCATGATCGCCTATCTACAGGGGAGACTGGTATTCAAAGATCCTACCTATGTCATTATAGACGTAGGAGGAATCGGTTATCAGGTTAAAATTTCCCTTCAGACTTACAGTAAAATAAAAGATGAGGAGCAAATCAGGCTCCTCACCTTTTTACATATTAAGGAAGATGCCCATACCTTATATGGCTTCAGAGAAGAGAATGAGAAGAGACTTTTTCTTCAACTCATTTCAATCAATGGGGTTGGGCCAAATACGGGCTTAATGATCCTATCTTCCCTCAGTACGGAAGAAATAGAACATGCCATATTATCAGGAGATGTAGGCACCATTCAGCACGTGAAAGGAATTGGTGCAAAGACGGCACAAAGGATTATTTTGGAATTAAAAGATAAAATCGCAAAAGGCGGCACGGATAGTACATCCTCCCAATTGGGTTTCCTTAAATCCAGCAATAAAATCCGTGAAGAAGCGTTACAAGCTTTGATAACGTTGGGTTTCCCAAAAGCAGCCGCGGAAAAGAATATCGCTCAAGTGCTGAAAAAAACCAATGGAGAAATTTCCTTAGAAGATTTAATTAAAGCATCTTTAAAGACATCATAATTTGCATTTGGATTGAACTTTCGGACGATACTGATTTTTTGCAGAGGAAAGTTTCGGAGCAGCTATATAGCATGCTTCCTACTTTTTGGCTTGCTCCTGAGTTTTTCGCCAATACAGGCTCAACAAACCCAAACCGATAGTACCCAATCCCGTTTGGACTCCCTGAACAGGCGAAGAATATCCCCCTCGTTTTTGCTTTGGCAAAATATGAGGACCAGGCCTCTATTTCCTTATAGAAACCCCTTCTTACAACCTTCCTCACCATTTCTTCCATCCCCTTTATTTAACCAGCAAGTTGAGGTAAAAATTGACTCCACCCTTCGGTACAATATTGTGGATGAAATTGACAGTACCCGATTGGGGAATGAACAGGAATATGATTTCGAAGAATTCTCCAAAATTCAAGAATACAAAGTCAGACAGGATTATTGGAGGAGCAGGGCCAGAGGAGGCGACGGGGAAAGTGCGGTAGAAGGAAGAGGTATGATTCCTCCACTGACCGTCAGCCCAAACTTTGACCGGATATTTGGAGGAAGCGACATCAACATCCAGCCTACAGGATATGTCAACCTGGATTTTGGGGCAATTTTTAGAAGAATTGACAATCCTACACTTCCCATTCGTCAGCAGAGAAATGGAGGCTTCAATTTTGACCAACAAATCCAAATGGCTGTAAATGGCTCTTTGGGTGAAAAAATGAAGATTGGAGCCAATTTTGACTCCAACAATTCCTTTGACTTCCAAAATCAATTGAAACTGGAATACGACGGTTTCGAGGAGGATATTTTTCAATCCATAGAAATTGGAAATGTGAGCATGCCTGTTCAAAACAGACTGATCCAAGGTGCTCAGAATCTTTTTGGAGTCAAGACCCAAATGCAGTTTGGCAAACTAAATGTCACTGCCGTTGCATCCACCCAAAGAGGTCGCAGGGACAACTTAGTCATAGATGCCAATGGACAAGGAAGAAGTTTTGACATCCAAGCGTCCAAGTACGATGAAAACAGACACTTTTTCCTGGCTCATTTCTTCCGTGATAATTACGAGAGATGGCTGAGAGGCTTGCCCCAAGTACTTTCTGGAGTCAATGTGACAAGGATTGAAGTCTATATAATGAACCGTGCAGCAAACACGGAGACCCTCAGAAATTTTGCGGCATTTATGGACTTGGGTGAAGGACAGGTACTGCTCAATCCCAACAACCCAAACATTGGTACGGGGACACCCGGTGCTCCTGCCAGCAACAGTTCGAACAACCTTTTCAGCAATATTTCAAGCAACCCAAGCTTCAGACCCTTCGATACCGGATCCAGAACCTTGGAAAGCAGTCTGGGTTTAAGAAAAGGAGTGGATTTTGAACAGATCAATGGAGCCAGAAAACTGGATCCGACCGAGTTCTTTTTCAATCCCCAACTGGGCTACCTTTCTCTTTTCAGAAGGTTACAGAATGATGAGGTATTGGCAGTTTCTTTTGAATACACCTATAACGGGCAGGTGTATAAAGTAGGTGAACTTACCGAAGACTACCAGAACCGTCAGGAAGATGAACTCATATTTCTAAAACTCCTACGTCCCGCAAGGATCAACCCACGGGTTCCTACTTGGGATTTGATGATGAAAAACGTCTACAGCCTGAATGCGAGCCAAATCCTCCGGGATGGTTTCCAGCTTCAGGTGATTTATAGAGATGACCGAACCGGACTGGACAACCCTTCCTTACTTGAAGGGGAAAATGTGAAAAACATTCCTTTGATCCGTTTGACTGGATTGGACAATCTCAACCCACAAAATGACCCTGCTCCTGACGGGAATTTTGACTTTGTTGAAGGATTGACCATGATTTCAAACAGGGGTTTATTGATTTTCCCTGTTTTGGAACCTTTTGGTTCGAATTTGGATGAGAAATTCCTCCCCGGTGAAATCGTCCTCAAAGAAAAATACGTGTACGACACACTTTACAGGACGACTCAGGCAGATGCTGAACTGGTCACCAGGCTCAACAAATATTTTATCAAAGGACGGCTTACCGCGGGATCTGCCAGCGAAATACAGCTACCGGGTCTGAATATTTCCCCGGGCTCAGTAATTGTGCAGGCAGGAAATATTCCCTTGACAGAAGGGGTCGATTACACCATCGATTACAACGTCGGAAGATTGGTAATTATCAATAATGCCATACTTCAATCCGGGAAGCAAATCAATGTCAGTTTTGAAAAAGCCGATCTGGTTTCTTTCCAAACCAGAAGCTTATTAGGTACACGATTAGACTATCTCTTTAGCGATAAATTCAATCTGGGTGGTACATTCCTCTACCTAAATGAAAGGCCGAACGTAACCAGGATTGCTACCGGAAACGAAACATTGAGAAATAGCCTTTGGGGCCTAGATGCCAATTTTAGTGATGAATCCCGATGGTTGACCAAACTTGCCGATGCGCTGCCTTTTACTGATACCAAGGAAACTTCCCTGATTCAAGTAAGTGGAGAGTTTGCACAGTTGCTGCCGGGCACGTCCAATCGTGTAAATGGGGACCAAGCTTCCTATATTGATGATTTTGAGGCGGCCATTACTCCCTTTAACCTCGGAGGAGCTGCGAATCAAAACTGGAAGCTTTCATCCACTCCACAGACACCAGACAATCGCTTTGATTTGAGTATGCAAACGGAGGACAATCTGGGAGCTACATACCGAAGAGCGAGATTGGCCTGGTACAACATTGACAATATTTTTTACAGAGAAAACGGGCTGGGAGTACCATCCAATATCACCAGAGAAGACCGTAGAAACCACTATGTAAGAAGAGTGGTGCCTCAGGAGATTTTCCCACAACAGGACCGGGATGTAATCATCACACCTGAGCCGCTTTTTGAAATGGCCTATTTCCCGAGCGAAAGAGGGATGTATAATTACAACCCGAATTTGACATCAAATGGCCTTCTTCCCAACCCCAAGCAGAACTACGGAGGGGTTACAAGAGCCATTACGACCGAGGTTGATTTTGACCGGACAAATATCGAGTACATTGAATTCTGGATGCTAGATCCCTTTATCCAGGGAGAAAATGGCAGGGTCTTGGATGGAATCTTCAACCAGAACAATACCACCGGTGGAAAACTATATATCAACCTCGGGGATATTTCGGAAGATGTCCAAAAAGACGGTAGACATGCCTTTGAAAATGGCCTTCCGGCAGATGGTGATCCAGCCGAAACCGGCCAAAATGAATGGGGAAGAATCACTAGGGAACAATTCCTTTTGCCGGCCTTTGACAACTCTGAGTCCTCCAGAGAAAATCAGGACGTAGGTTTGGATGGACTTAAAAACGAAGACGAGGCAGCATTTTTCAAATCACGATTCCTAGATAGACTCAGTGTGACCCAGCAAGCCCGAAATCAAATTTTAGAGGATGTGTCAGGGGATTTATTTCAGTATTATCTGGATGAAAGATTTGACCAACAGGATGTGAAAATCCTCGAGAGATATAAAAAATTCAACGGTCTTGAAGGAAATACGCCTGTAACCGCAAATCAAAACCTACCCTATACCCCATCGGGATCGAACACACCTGACAATGAGGACTTGAATACGGATAACACCATCAACGAACTCGAAAACTACTACGAGTACGAAATTGATCTTCGTCCAGGGAACTTGATCGTAGGTGAAAATTATATTGTTGACAAAGTAACTCACAACGAAGGAGGGGAGAATGTAAACTGGTATTTATTCAGAATTCCAGTTAGACAACCAGACCGGGTTCAGGGGGACATCACAGGTTATAAATCCATTCGCTGGATGAGAACCTATCTGACGGACTTTGAGCAGCCAGTGGTATTAAGAATGGCCAATTTCCGCATGATCGGTAGTCAGTGGCGTGTTTTCCAAGAGTCACTCTTTGAGCGGGGCTTCTTTGAAATTCCAGAACCAGATAATTCCAATGTGACTGTGGATGTAGTAGGAATTGAGGAAAATTCCCAAGGAAGCGCTACACAAAGTCCTTATGTCCTCCCTCCAGGTATCAATCGTGACAGAGACAATACCTCAACTGTGGAGAGAAGACTGAATGAACAGTCCTTGAGAATCTGTGTGGAGGATTTGGCTCCAAGAGATGCCCGCGCGGTATTTAAAAACGTTACCTTGGATTTGGTACAGTTTGAGCGGATCAAGATGTTTTTCCATGCGGATAGTGAGGATGCACTGGACGGGGAAGTAACTGCATTTTTGAGATTGGGCACAGATTACACAGACAATTATTACGAAATCGAAGTTCCTCTGATCATTACCCCTAAAGGAACCAGGGACCCTCGTCAAATATGGCCTTTGGAAAATGAGATCGACATTGCGATCCAGGAAATTGTAGGCGTGAAAATCGACAGGGATAATGAACGTGTTCCGCTCAATCTCCCCTACTCCAAGCAGATCAGACAGTACAAAGTTACGGTAGTAGGTAGGCCTGAACTCAGCCAAACCCAAGGAAGTATGATCGGGGTTCGAAACCCTGGAACAGGAACCGGGGCAAGCAAAAGTATTTGTCTATGGGCCAACGAACTTCGGGTAACCGGATTTACCAAATCCAATGGATGGGCCGCAAATGCCTTCATGAATGCAAAAATTGCAGATGTCGCAGTGGTTTCTGCCTCTATCAGACATAACTCAATTGGCTTCGGTGGATTGGAAACCAGACTTTCTCAAAGAGCAAGACAGGCTACCACCCAATACGACATTTCCACCAATGTGGATGTTCATAAGCTCCTTCCTGCCCAATTGGGAGTGAGTATCCCTATGTATTTCAGTATTGAAAATTCAACTACGAAACCTGAATATGATCCACTCAATCCTGATGTTCCTTTTGAACTGGCTTTGAGGAAATTTGAAACCAATGCTGGCCGGGATGCCTATCGGGAAATAGCTTTGGATCAATTGGAACGAAAAAATATCAGCTTCAACAATGTCCGGAAAATGAAATCCAACCCGGACGCTCCAAGCAGACTGTATGACTTGAGTAATTTCTCGGTTTCCTATGCCTATGGAAATGTAAAGCAAACCAACGCTCAGATCCAGAATTACAATTTTGAAACCTACAAAGGAAACATCACTTATAGTTTCCAACCCAAACCATGGACACTCGAACCATTCAAAAACTCAGGATGGCTGAGTTCAAAACATCTGAAGTTGATCAAAGACTTCAACCTGAACCTGTCTCCTACCCTCATGTTGGCAAGATTGGATGTAGATCGACGATTCCTCAGATCCCAATACCGAAACGATCAATTGAGTACTTCAGGAGTGGATCCACTTTTCCAAAAAAGCTTCTTTGTAAACCGCTTTTACACCCTTAATTGGGATTTGACCAAAAACCTGCGGGCGGATTATACCGGATCGGTAATGGCCGTAGTGGATGAACCTCAGGGTGATCTGGATACAGAACAGAAAATTGACTCCGTAAGAACCAATTTCTGGAGGTTTGGAAGAAGGACCAATTACAATCATACCGCTACAGTCAATTACAAAATTCCATTTGAAAAAATCCCGACTCTGGATTGGATCAGAGCAGATTACAAATATGGGGCGACCTATACCTGGCAGACTGGAGCTATTGGCCAAAGAGACACCTTGGGTAATATTATCCAAAATACCAGAGACCAATCCCTCACCGGTAAATTGGATTTGATCAGACTCTATAATAAAAACAAAAAACTGGAGGCATTAAATGCACCCAAGCGTCCATCCATCCCGGGTAGACAAAGTGTCAATGCAGAAGACACAATCGGAACCCCTTTCTCAAACAAAATCCTCAAATTCATGATGATGGTGAAAGAAATCACCTTCAATTATGGGTTGGTGGAAGGTACCTTCCTTCCGGGATATTTACCCAATACAGGATTATTGGGAATGGACCGTGCATTCACAAACCCTGGCCTCTCTTTCCTATTTGGCAGTCAAAATCCACAAATCAGAAATGAATTGGCACTTCGGGGAGTAATGGCACCAAGTGCCGAACTGACCCAGCCATTCCGGCAAAACCGAGCAATGAATCTTCGTTTGGGCGGTTTGGTTGAGCCATTCCAGGATTTTAGAATCACCCTAAATGCTGAAAAACGGGAAACCGGCGAATTCAGGGAAATATTCAGGAACTCTACAGACAACCCCGGGGAATTTGTTTCTATCAGTCCAAACCGAATCGGAGGCTATAGTATCACCACAATCATGTTAGGAACCTCATTCAAAACAGATGATTTTGAAAACAACTCTCCGCTGTTTAATCAGTTTGAGTCCTACCGATCCATCATCAAAAGCAGACTGGATGCAGAAAGCGCCGGAGGGGAATACGGGATAAACGGACAGGATGTATTGATCCCAGCGTTTTTGGCGGCGTATAGAGGTAAAGACCCCGAAACTGCCACTTTGAACCCTTTCCCTAAAACCCCACTTCCCAACTGGAGACTTGATTATAGAGGACTTTCAAGATTGAAAGGCTTAAGTGATGTATTCAGTAGCATAAACATAACGCATGCTTACACCTCCACTTACGATGTGAGCAATTTCTCCAATTCCCTCCAATACCAGCAGGGACTTGAGCTCTACAATACGTTGCAGGAAATTGCCAGACCTAGCCTTACCAATGAACAGGGGCAGTTTATTCCGATTTATGTACTCAACCAAGTGGTATTGACCGAACGGTTCTCTCCATTGATCGGAGTGGACTTGCTGACTAAAGACCGCTTGAACATCGCCGTGCTTTATAATAAGGAAAGAAACTTGGGATTGAATTTTTCCAATTCCCAAATAACAGAACAAAGAAGTAATGACTTTGGGGTAAATATTGGCTATACGAAAGCCGGTATGAAGGTACCATTCAAAATACAGGGAAGGGAAACGGTATTGAAAAACGACCTTCAACTCAGAATGGACATGAAAGTGGTTGATACCAGACAGGTACAGCGAAAAATCGAAGAGGGAAGTACTGTGACCAATGGAAATCTGAATATTCAGGTCAGACCGACCATCAGTTATGTCATCAACCAAAACCTAAATCTGACTCTTTACTTTGACAGAACCATTAACGATCCAAGGGTAACCACAGCCTATAAACGAGCTTCTACTGCCTTTGGTGGACAACTGAGATTTAATTTATCACAATAGATTTTATTCATGTCCGAATCGTCTTATTTTTGGGTCCTATTTTAAAATCATCAACTATGAATTTCCCTCAAGAATTAAAGTACACCAAAGACCATGAATGGGTAAAAATCGATGGTGACGTCGCTACTATCGGAATTACTGAGTTTGCTCAATCCGAACTTGGTGACATCGTCTATGTTGAAGTTGAAACCGTAGGCGAAACCATTGATGCGGGTGAGGTTTTTGGTACCGTGGAAGCTGTTAAAACTGTTTCTGACCTATTTATGCCTATCTCAGGTGAGATTATGGAATTCAACGAAGAGCTGGAAGGTTCTCCTGAATTGGTCAATGAATCTCCATATGAATCAGGCTGGATGGTCAAGGTGAAAATCAGCGGAGACCTTCCTTCAGACCTTCTTTCAGCAGAGGAATATGCTGAACTAGTAGGGAAAGATTAATCCAAGAATATTGCGACTGAGCCTGAGTATAATCTGGTTGGTGATTTTGGCCTTTGCCATGCTTACCCCAGGTGACAAGTTTCCTGAAGTGGATGTGTTCGATTTTCAAGACAAACTGATCCACTTTGTTAGCTTTGGCTTACTCAGCTTTCTTTGGGCTGGAATCGGTGTACACTCAAAATTCAAGAATTGGCTTCCATCCAATTGGAAGCAGTTTTTGATCTTCGGTTTTTTACCGTGCATCCTTTTTGAGTATGGGCAACTTTATATTCCCAACCGGACTTTCGATTACTTCGACCTGATAGTCAATATACTAGGATGTTTTGCTGGATTGTTTGCATATTTTAAGATTCCACTCACATCTTCACGCTTGGATTAATGCATTAGAATCCTTAGAATTGTTAATCTGAAATAGAAAGATATTAACCTGTATAAACCAAATTCGCCATGGAAGTAAAAAAGACTCCCGGTGCTGACCTCACCAAAAAATCAGGAATGTTCCTGAACCTAGGTTTGGCAGTTGCTGTTGGTGTGACTCTTGCTGCCTTCGAATGGAAGTCATTTGACGACGGTGCCTTGATGGATCTCGGCATGGCAAATGACAACTTTGAAGAATTGCTGGATATTCCAATTACCGAACAGCCACCACCACCACCACCGCCGCCAGTTGAGCAGCCAATCATTCAGGAAATCCCTGATGAAGTTGAAATCGAAGAGAAAATTGAAGTAAACTTCGATGTGGACGTGAAGGAAGAGACTGTGATCAAAGAAGTAGTTATTGCTGAAGCCCCAGTTGAGGAAAAAGCTGACGAAATCTTTGACGTAGTAGAAACTCAGCCTCAGCCACCAGGTGGTATGTCAGGTTGGAACCAGTATCTTTCCAAAAACCTAAAGTACCCAACTCAAGCTAGAAGAATGGGTATCGAAGGAACAGTAATCGTGGTATTCGTAATCAATACTGACGGATCTATCCAAGATGTGGAAGTATTGAGAGGTATCGGAGGCGGTTGCGATGAGGAAGCTGTTGAGGTAGTTAAGAATGCTCCTAAATGGGAACCTGGTAAGCAAAGAGGCCGTCCTGTACGTACTCGTATGAGACTTCCAATCCGATTCAAACTGAGCTAATTCAGCCAGATATCGATAACAAGAGACTAGTCCAATTGGGCTAGTCTTTTTTTTTGTTTACAACATTTTTTAACCCAGTTAATCATTGTTAACAAATTAGTTTTTAAAAAGACTAGTGGGTAATTTCTTTGGTATGTTTTAACCAAATCAATTACACCATGGAACACAAGAAAAATTCAAAAACGGATTTAAGAAGATGGTCAGGAGTGATTTTTAACCTGAGCTTAGCAGTAAGTATGTTATTGGTATTGCTTGCTTTTGAATGGAAAAGTTATCAAGAAGGGCCCTTAAAACAAATCCAGGCCAGCCAGGAACAATGGGATGACTTGGATGTCCCTATCTCAATTCAGACACCTCCTTCCCCACCTCCACAGGTTGCTCTGATTATTATCCAAAAGCCAGATGATATTCAAGTTGAGGATCTGGATTATGAAATAGACGTTAATACCACGGAGACAACCGTGATTCCGGAGGTAGTATTGGTTGACAGCCCACCAATTGAAGAGGAAGCCGATGAAATTGTGGATTTCACCGAAGTCCAGGCAAGCTTTAAAGGAGGAATGGACGCTTGGTACGAATACCTGAGAAAAAACCTCACCTACCCTTCCCAAGCTAGAAGAATGGGAATAGAGGGAACAGTTTTGGTCCGCTTTGTAGTCAACAAGGATGGATCGGTACAGGATGTGGAGGTGCTGCGAACTATTGGAGGTGGATGTGACGAAGAGGCTATGAAAGTCATTCAAAATTCCCCAGCCTGGAACCCGGGGAAAATGAGAGGAATCCCGGTAAGATCAAGGCAAGTCATCCCCATCAAATTTAAATTGAACTAGGCATCCACAGGAATCGATCATTTTTTTGCGGAAAGAGCAAAGTGTGATTTTCGGTAGATAGTTATTCTTGGAAAAATTTTATTTTCAAGGATATCTAATCATCATCCATGCAAAACACCAATCTCTTTCCGCTTTTACTTTTGTTGCTTTTGTTTTCCTGCAACAGCATCAACGACACCCAATACGATATCCTAATCAAAGGAGGGATTATTTATGATGGCAGCGGTACGGACCCCTTCCAAGCAGACATTGGAATCAAAGAAGATAAAATCATCAAAATCGGAGATTTAGCAGGAGCGAGTGCAGATCAGGTCATTGATGCCAATGGACTTGCAGTCAGCCCGGGATTTATTGATATGCATACCCATTTAGAGCCTATCATGGAAATGCCTCTCGCTGAAAGCTTACTTCGTCAAGGAGTTACTCTTGCCTTGGGAGGTCCGGATGGCGGAGGACCTTGGCCGTTCGGAGCCTACCTTGATTCTTTGGATCAAATGGAGATCGGTCCCAATCTAGCTTATTTGGTAGGGCATAATACTATCCGAAGAAAAGTCATGGGTAATGAGGATAGGGAACCAAGTACCGAAGAACTCGACACTCTTAAATCCTATGTACAGAAGGCAATGGATGACGGTGCCTTTGGGATTTCTACAGGATTGAAATATTTGCCTGGGACATTTGCCAAACTGGATGAGGTGGTCGCGTTATCCAAAGTAGCCTCTGAGAACGGAGGAATTTACACTTCACACTTAAGAGAGGAAGGTTTGGGTCTCCTGGATGCTGTCAAAGAGGCAATTGTGATATCCAAACAAGCTTCTATCCCGGTTGTTTTGACACATCATAAGGCCATTGGGGTGAAAATGTGGGGAGCAAGCTCCCAAACTTTGGCCTTGGTAGATTCTGCAAGAAATGTGGGGCTGGACATCATGATGGACCAATATCCTTATGCGGCCAGTCATACGGGAATTAGTGTATTAATCCCAAGCTGGGCATTGGAGTCCAACAAATTTGCTGAGCGAGTAAAAGATCCAGTACTGAAAGACAGTATTAAAAACGGAATCATTTTCAATATTCTCAATGATCGGGGTGGAAGTGATCTTAGAAGGGTACAATTTTCAAGAGTGGCTTGGAACAAGGAACTGGAAGGCAAAACTCTACAAGATTGGGCACTTATGGAAGGAATGGAACCAACTGTAGAAAATGGCGCTGAACTCGTAATTCAAGCCGAGCTTAATGGAGGCACCGGAACGATTTACCATGCTATGGATGAACGAGATGTGGAAAACATCATGAAACATCCTATGACAATGATTGGATCCGACGGAAGACTTTCCCGCCCGGGAGAAGGGCACCCTCACCCGAGGGCCTACGGAACTTTCCCAAGAGTTTTGGGTCATTATGTACGGGAAAAAGGAGTATTGGATCTGAAAACAGCCATTTATAAAATGACTGGACTTTCTGCGAAAAGATTGGGCTTGACTGACCGGGGCTTGATCCGTGAAGATAATTATGCAGACATAACGATCTTTGATCCCAATTCTATTATCGACAAATCAACATTTACCGATCCCCACCAGTATCCAGAGGGAATAGAATACGTCATCGTCAACGGTGCACCTTTGGTAGAAAGGGGAGAATTCCTTTCAAAAGGTGCCGGTGTTGTACTGCGCAAAAAATAAAAAAAGGGGCCTAGGCCCCTTTTTTATAACACATTCATGGATTGTTCTTTGATCTTTTCAAGTTCATCCTTCATCAGAATCACATGACGCTGTATCCCCGCGTCATTTGCTTTTGATCCTATTGTATTTATTTCCCTACCGATTTCCTGACTGATAAACCCAAGCTTTTTGCCTTGGCTATTTTCCTCTTTGAGGCATTTGACAAAGTACTTTAAGTGGGTATCCAATCGAACCAATTCTTCATTGATATCCAGTTTTTCGAAGTAATAAATCAATTCCTGTTCAAAACGATTGGCATCAAAAGAATTTTCATCCAGCCACTCCTGAAAGTGTCCTCTGATTTTTTGTTTGATTTTCTCTTTTCGGTTCCCTTCTTCCGCTTTCACCTTTTCCAAGCCGGCAGCAATTGAGGAAATATTTTCCTGGAGTTTCTCAGATAAAGTGGCTCCCTCATCTGTTCTAAACGAATCACATTTCTTGACCGCTTCTTCAATCACATTTTTCACCAGTCCCCATTCCTCTTCTGCATTGCTTTGGTCGGAACTGGTATTGACCATGACATTTGGAGCCTGCAAAGCCAATTTAAACAAGTCTCCAGGGTCTTCATTTACCCCATCTGCCAGTGCCTTGAATTTTGAATAAAAAGCCTTGAACAACTCTTCATTGATTTGTACAGGAAGTTCTACACTGCTTTTGGAGAGAAACTCAATAGACACAGTCACTTTCCCTCTCTCCAAAATGGACTGAACCAGATTTCTTATTTCAAGTTCTTTATCAGAAAATTGTCTTGGGCTCCGGATCGACAGATCCAAAAACTTGGAGTTGAGAGACTTCACTTCCACATGGATCATGAAGTTATCATCCTCCCATCCGGCATTTCCAAAGCCGGTCATTGATTTAATCATGGTTAGATGGTCTTTTTAGAAATTGTAGCCCAAAGTTACATAGAACTTTAGATCCTCTGTTTCATAATTCCGAATTGGTCTTGCCATATCGAATTTGACATAGTAATTGAGTAGGACGGTTCTCAGCCCTGCTCCATAACTTTGAAGCCAAGGATTATTGAAATTATTCAAGGTGATGACAAAAGGTGAGCCTTCTGTATTGATGACTTCTGTATTCTGGTCATTGATTCGTTCCCAAGGTGCCGACTCGTCCCAAGCTGAACCAATGTCATAAAAGGCTACCAATTGGAAGTTCCGGATGAAATTGGATGTAATATTTCCTCTGGTTAAGTAAGAGAAAACAGGAATGCGTAATTCTGTGGAGAAGGTAATCACATTATTTCCACGGATTTCATCGTAATCAAAGCCTCTCAAATCCACAAAATCCGCAAACAGGATATTGGAATTCTCAACTCCCAATGGGTTTCTTACCGGGGAAGCCTCTGGACGGTTGGATGGAGGTCTGTAAAATTCATTGAAAAGCCAATTGTCCATGCCTCCTACCAAATAGGTCTGTGGATTCTTTCCGTAGAATGAACCGGCATACAGCTTAGAAGCTAAAATTATATTTCTGTGGATACGCTGATAATTTCTAAAATCGAGATAGACATTGCTAAAACTCCTTTCTCCCAAATTCAGTCCTTGGTAATGGACAAAACCAACTTTTCCCTTGAAGCCTGCAGCAGAGTACAATCCGATTTGCTCCGTATTATCAAAAACAAACTCCGCTTTAGCCCCGGCATAATTTACATTCAGTCCGTTGTATTCCGGATTCTGTCCCCATATCAAGGAATCTTGATTTAGATTAAAATATTGAGTTTTGGCGATAAATGGAGCCAGGGTAAATCTGGAGTTGACATTAAATGGATAAGAAAGTCCAGCCTCCACTTTGGTCAATACATATTTCTGGAAAGTCACATCTCCCTCAGAAACCCGAATAGTACGTCTATCAAAGCGTCCTCTAAAATCAATTCTTTCAGGCAGGTATTCGTACTCAAAATACAAATCACCACCGGATCTGAAATCCAAAGCAGTCATTACACCTCCCTGAAAAGTATGGTTGTCCAACAAATCGGACATTTTACCACTAAGATTAATCCCAAATCCTCTAAGAGGATCTACCACAAAACGTGAATTGAAGTTATTGGTGAAAAACTGAGGTTCCATTCTTCTTGGTCCAGTTACCCGCTTCTGAAGACTTTGTTTTCTGAAGGATTCCAGCAAACTCACTCCCCTATCCTGGTTTTGTGGAATATCTGCTTCTGCCCTTGTAGGAGGCAAAGAATCGAAAACATAATTATCCGTATTGATGCCTTTTCTAGATTCAAAACGAAGCCTTTCCAAACTAATCGGAGCAGTACTTCTTTGGGAAACCGTATCCAGTTTTGGCAATTCTTCCTCAACCTGTTGAGTTTTTGGACTCTCCTTCTCTTCCACTTCCACCTTCGCATTTTCGATTAGCCTTCTGGCTGCAATGCGCTCATTGAGGCTTTTTGCCTGCTCCAACTGAATCCTCGGAGTACTCGGGGTAAACTGGTCAGCGCCACTGTAATTATCCACTACAAGAAAGCTCTCTCCTCCATCACGGACCGAATAAGCAATCTTATTCATTCGACCATTTACATCAAATGCCTCGATGCTCTTATTAAATCCTGAGATTTGATTAGACACCTGATTACCCACACTCAAGCGCATGAGATTATTGATTCCACTCAAATCACTCAAATAAACCACTGTATTGCCATTCACCTTTCGGGCATTGACATTTTTACTTAAGGTATTGGTGAGTTTGGTGATTTTCACACTATCCCCGACTTCCGCTAAAAACAAATTATAGCTTTCAGGGAAATCGTCCATTGCCTTACCCCTGGATTTAAGAGAATCCGGTATTTCCGTAAAATTTGAAGAATAAATTATAGTGGAATCATTAAGGAACATTGGTGAGAGATCGTCAAACTCGTCATTTGTTAATCTCTTTCCCTGACCTCTCGAGTTAAGGGTATAGACATCTGTTTTCCCATTGGAGATAGCTGAAATCACCATGTTTCTGCCATCACTGTTGTAATCAATACTCAGGATTTGATTGATGTTTCTGAGGAAAATCTTGTCCTGGTCTGTGCCGTCAATGGAACGGAGTCTAAGGGTAGACATTCCTCTTTTAAAGGAAGCAATGGCGAGGTTTGCAGAGTCTTTCCAAGCAATCACCGGAGCCTGAAAATTAGGGGTTTGGTCATTGTAAACCGTTCCGCCCTGGAAAACAGTACGCTCAAGCCCACTGGACACTTCCCTTACCTGTACCTTAAATTTCCCTCCGTTGTTGATGACATAGGCCACATTCAAACCATCTGGACTGAACTTTACATCATTGATGGCTCCCAAAAATCGGGGAGAAGTTTTTGCCACTGCATTTTGGGAATTTACATCCTTATAATTAGCTTTTACCTGCTGATTGATAGTGAGGTAGTATTTTTTCCAGTCCTCTATAAAGGTTTTGAAATTGATCCCAACCGTATTGGCAATACTGTTTTCTTCATTCCTGTTGATCCTGGAAAGGTTAAGGATACTGGAAACATATCTTCTACCATAGCGCTCTGCAACATAATTCCAGACCGATTGACCTACCAATGCAGCTTCCTGACCGCTTAGTTTAAGGATTTTTGGGGTTTCTTCTTCTTTGAAATAATGTCTCACAAAATCATCCATCTCACGTCCCCATCCTTTGGCAAGATAGAGCGCGATTCCCTCAATGTACCAATCCGGAAAACTGTTCATCAAATTTGACTGAAACGCATCGGCAACTGAAGCTCCATAGAGCATCTCTTCTATGATAATTTTGGAAGTCGCATAAATTAAGTCTTCCTTAAAAAGGTCAATTCTACCTTTAAATGATACCTCTGCGATCAATCTTGAAAATCTAGTTTGCCCCTCTTCAGTGAAGGCCTGCTGGTTAAGATTCAGGTTACTTTGCAGCAGTTCTTCAGGAGAGTTATAAATAAAAATCTTTGGTTTTGTATAAGCCACATAGCCAATCATTTGAGTCAAACGCTGGAACTCGGACTCCAAGTAATCAATAGCCATTTTGGCATTGGCCCCGCCACGGTCGTAGTAGTAAACCTCAAAATTGTTGGATGAATAAAAATACCAGTCAAATTCTTTGTGTTGAACCCGGTTTTTACCAAAACGTTCTTGATCAAATTGGGCATATACAGCGCCATTTATCAACCAAAAACCAAAAAGAAGAATTATAAGGGCTTTAGTATATCGCATTCGTGTTACTAATAGTCTTTTAAATATAATTAAAATACCTTGTGATGTTCACTTCATCTTCAATGGGCTGGAATTCAACAAGAAACCTGAACATCATTTTACTGTAAAATGGAATCAGGGATACTCCTTTGGCTCCAAAACCATTAAAGATGTAAACGCTTTGTTCGGTTGGATGTTTCCCCAAAAATGGCTTTCTGTCACGAGTGGCAGGTCTGATTCCGGTCTTTTGGCTAAGCAATTCCTTAACGGGAAGATTCACCAATCCGGACAAGCGTTCGAGCAGCTCGTTTTTTGCAGATTCAGTGGGGCCTTGATCAAGATCATGCCAAGTGTATGTTGAACCTACTCTATGGATTCCATTTCCTAAATGAACCCTGAACACTCCCCGGTTTACAATATAATCAGGGCAGTAATCCTGCCTCAATTCCAATATTTCCCCCTTCACTGGAGCGAAAGGCAAAAACCCAAAAAACCTGGATTGCTTGGCAGCATTCCCATTGCAATAAACTAACGCCTTAGCTTGGATCCCCTTGTATTCCCAAAATCCATCCCGGAAATGAAGCCCATCTTCCTCAAATTTGTCTGGCACTAAATCCTCTCCAAAATATTCTCCCATAGCATCTAGCATGGGATTGATATCCAGCCATCCCGAATTCTTCAATATCACACCTCCATAGGGATCATTCAATTCGGGAGATTGGGAGTCTTGAACGATCTTTTTCAAATAAATTTGGAAAGAAGGATCGGCACTGTTGCCCATCCACTCATTTTGCTCCTCTATGGAAATAAAGGGTCGGTATATCGACTGCTCCCGGAGAAACTCCTGTCCTGTGAGATCTTCCAGTTCCTTGTAGAAGGGAATGATTTCCGGGAAAAGCAGATCAGCGTTCCAAGTTTTGACCATTTTTCTCCCTGTTACAGGATTAAAAAGGCCTGCTGCTATTCGGCTGGATTGATTTTGATCCCCCCGGTCATATATCCGAATCTTCTTTCCGGCTTTTTTTAATCTATAGCCTAGTGCTGTTCCCGCCAGCCCCTGTCCAATAAGCAAAAAATCAATTTCCATAGCCCAAATAAAAGGTATTATTCCTTATTTTGTTGTCTTTGAAAAGACAATTCCAATGCTCAAAATTAAGTCATTTACCTTCAACCCTTTCCAAGAAAACACATTTGTCGTTTATGACGAATATGGAAATGCGGCCATCATCGATCCCGGCTGTTTTGACCCCGGGGAAAAAAGGGAATTGCTGGACTTTATCACCGAAAACAAGCTCAAACCTACTCTATTAATGAACACACATTGTCACATTGACCATGTATTAGGAAATGCTTGGGTAAAAAGGACTTTTGGTATCCCATTTTTGATCCATGAGAAGGAAAGTTCAGTATTAAAATCTGTGGAAGTTTATGCTCCCAATTACGGATTCCATGGGTATGAAGGATGTGAGGCGGATCAATTTCTGGAAGAGGGCCAAGAAATAAAAATCGGGGAGGATACATTGAAAGTACTCTTCGTTCCGGGACACTCGCCGGGCCATGTTGTATTTTATCATGAAAATTCGGGACAATGCATCGCTGGAGACACAGTTTTCAGAGGCAGCATAGGTCGAACAGACTTGCCTGGAGGAGATCATGAACTCCTTTTAAATAAAATAAAAGGTGTACTTTTCAGTTTACCTGAGGAAACCATTCTCTATCCAGGTCATGGACCAAAAACAACCTTGGCTTTTGAAAAAAGCAACAATCCATTTGTAGGAAAAAACGCAATCTATTGAATATCAAATCCCACATCCCGAATTCCATCACCTTGCTTAACCTTCTTTCCGGATTGATCGGTATCATCTGGGTGTTTGAAGGGAATTATCAGACTGGGGCTTATTTTATATTTCTTTCAGCATTATTGGATTTCTTTGATGGATTTGCCGCAAGATTGCTGAAAGTTCAGGGAGAGCTCGGCAAACAACTGGATTCCCTGGCAGACGTGGTTTCATTTGGCGTACTTCCCGGGCTGATTCTTTTTAAAATGTGCGGAGAGGTGGCAACTTTAAATTGGCTACCTTATCTAACCCTGATCATTCCTTTATTTTCTGCATATAGGCTTGCAAAATTCAATATCGACAGCAGGCAAAGTGAGCAATTTATCGGTTTGCCTACCCCGGCAAACGCCCTGTTTTTCAGCACGCTTCCATTCTTGAAAAATGAATTTCCTTTTTTGGAAAACTACTTAAACACACCTTGGCTGCTGGTTGTATTTGCTTGGGTATTTTCCATTCTACTGATTGCCGAACTACCTTTGATTGCATTAAAATTCAAGAGTTTTTCTTTTCGGAGCAATGAGTTCCGATTTGTTCTTTTGGGTCTGGGATTGGCATCAATCTTGGTTTTTGGAGTGGCAGGAATTCCCCCAGTAATTCTCCTTTACATTGGACTTTCACTTTTGGAAAATCTGAAAAGTCAGAAATGACCCTTTTACCCTGGATAAGACTGTTGCTCCTTTCCCTTGTTTACCTGCTTCCATTGAGCGAGGTTTTGGGCCAAATTGTTTTTTACAAATTCCAAATCAAGAAAGAGGGAGTCTATAAACTTTCTAAAGCCCAACTTTCCCAAATTGGCTTTTCCAAGCTCTCAGAAATCAGTTTTTATGGATATCCCGGTCCCTTACCCCAAAAACTGAACAGCACACAATTATCCTTGGAAGAGATCCCCGCTTGGGAAAGTGGAGACGAACTATTTGTTTTTTTGAGTGGTCCTGATCCCATCTTATTAAAAGACGCAACGGGTGTAAACTTTACCAACAATCCCTATTCAGATTCCCTTAGTTTTTTGATCGGATTAAACTCCAACCCTAAACGAATTCAGGAAATCCCATTAGACCAAACGGCTTCTTCCCCTACGACCTTATACCAATGGTCTGCCTTTACCGATGAGAAAACCAACCTGTTGACTTCGGGGAGAAATTGGTATTCCAAACCCATCAGCTCTGGGGGATTGAAAAGCATTCCTTTAGAAAGAAAAACTGAGAGTGAGGCTCCCTGGAAATTCTCTGGAACACTGATGGCTCAATCATTTGATAATTCGGAACTGAAACTTCAAGCTTTTGGGGAGATCATTTATGAAAGCCAAATAGGGCCGATTCCCAACACCACTTATGGAGTCAAAGGGAAGGAAATTGAATTTTTCACCGAATACTCCCCTCAATCAGGAATACTGGAGGAAATTAACATCCTTTTTAACTCTCCTTCCTCCGGAAGCTCGGGGTACTTTCGTGAAATTCTGGTTGGAACACCCCACGAAAGTATAGACCTAAAAGAGGGTGTTTATTTCAATCATAGCCTGGATAAATTTCAGATCCAAACCAGAAATCAGGCTAAAATATTGGATGTAAGTGAGTATTTCCAACCAGGCATAATTTCCTCATCAGGGGATTTCACCCTCAACACTCAAAAATTAGCAGTATTTATCCCAGAAAACTGCCCTGAAATCTCGGAATTACAGCATGCAGATCTTAGCCTAAAACAAACATCAACCTGGCCGGAGCTTTTAATCATTAGTCCAAAGTCACTTTCCTTTGAAGCAGAAAAATTGGCAACCCACAAACTCCAAATGGGGATTTATGCAGAAGTGGCTTATCTGGATGAAATCTATGATTCCTTTGGGTATGGCAATCCAGATCTGGTGGCTATAAGAAACTTTATTGCTTGGCATTTCCATCAAGGAGCCGAACTCAAAAATGTATTGCTTTTTGGAAAAGGGACTTTCGATTACAAGGGAATCCTTGGAGGAAGACCTAATTTGGTTCCGATATACACCAGCCGAAACAGCTTAAATCCATTAAGCACTTTCAGTTCGGATGACTTTTTCGCACTTATTGATTGGGGTCAGGGAGAATGGGAAGAAAGTCAGGATGGAGATGAAGAGATGCAAATTGGGGTCGGGAGAATTCCAGTTACCACTCCCCAGGAGGCAGCTATAGTAGTCAATAAAATCATTGATTATGAAAGCGTTCCCAATCCAGGTCCTTGGAAAAAATCAATCACATTTGTAGCTGACGATGGTGACAATAACATCCATGTCAGGGATGCGGAAAACCACTCCGATTTCTTAAGGGAAGCCCACCCAGAATTTCTACAAAACAAAATTTACCTGGACAGGTACACCCAAGTATCCAAAAATGGACTTCAAAGTTCACCAGATGCAAAAAAGTCACTGCAGGAGATTTTGGAAAATGGCACCCTTTTGATCAATTACATTGGACACGGAAATGAAACCACCCTTGCTGCCGAGGAGATTTTCAGGATTGAAGACATCCCAAACTGGGCCGATCAGGACAAACTTGCTCTTTGGGTTACTGCCACCTGTGAATTTGGGAGACATGACAGCCCCTATATCAGATCTGCAGCTGAAGAATTACTGATCGCCCAAAACAAAGGAGCTATTGGCTTATTAACCACGGGAAGGCCTGTTTTCAGCAGTGCAAATTATTCCTTAAATGAAGCATTTATCCAAGAGGTCTTCCTATCCAGTAATCAGCAATACCAAGACCTTGGAAGTATCTTCAAAAACACCAAAAACAATAGCCTTAACGGAATATTAAACCGGAATTTCAGTCTTCTGGGAGACCCCAGCATTAAACTGGCAAATACGGAATATTCCATTCGTTTGAGTGAATTTACAGATGTCAACGGAGACAAACTACAAGAAATACCTTCCCAAGATGAGGTCTGGTATGAAGCCGAGATTTATGATCCAATCAGCAATTTACTTTTATCTAACTTTTCGGGATCTTATGAAATTGAGATCCGAGACAAAGCACGGACGGAAACCACGCTGGGTGACGAAAGCCCTTCTATAGAGTTTCAAGATGAAAATAGTATCCTGTTTTCAGGAAGTGGAGTAATTGAGCAAGGAAAAATCAGGGGTAAATTCCGAATTCCGTTAAATACTGATTTCACGCCGGAAACTGCGACAATTCGGTTTTATGGGCTAAACCCTTCCAATTCTGAAGAAGCTTTTGGTGTAGATCAGCCCCAAATTACTGAAGGCTCCGGTTCGTGGCTTATTGATCAAACAGGACCCGATATCCGTGTCTCATTTGAAAGTAAACCTGAAGGTCCTTGGATTTTCCCTATGAACTCTTTGTTTACTGAGGTATTTTTAGCTGATTCCAGTGGGATCGATATTTCCGGGATAACTGAGGGACAAAATATTTCCGTTAACATTAATGGAAAAGAGACCAAAATTTTAAATAACTTATATCGGGCAAACTCAAATTCTTATACCAAAGGAAGCCTGAGTTTCCAATTGGAAGGATTAGAGGAAGGGTTAAACCAGATTACTTTTCAGGCTTTTGACTTGAAAGGGAACGGAACAAGCAAAACATTTGAAATACTTATTGAGGGAAGCACCCGACTCCAGATTCTTTCCCACAAGGTCTACCCCAATCCTTCTGAAGTTCAGAGTAATTTTGAAATCAAACATAATCAACCGGGTGAAACCTTGGTTCTCACTCTAGTAGTTTTAAATATCAACGGACAGACACTATTTGAGGAAAGTATGCGTTTTGTAAAAGCTGAGGCTGTGATCGACGGTATATCGTGGATTTTTTCTCAAAACCAAACCAAATATCCAGCAAAAGGAACTTATATTTACAACTTATCGCTAAAATCGGAAGCTGATAATTCCACAGCAACGGCAAGCGGAAAAATCGTTATTCAATGAACAACACGGCCAAAAGAAACAGTATAGGTATTCTTGTTGCAGTATATCTGTTGGCTACGTATTCTACTTTTGCACAAAACTCTGTGATCATTTCAGGGCAGGATCCGAACAGACGAGTGATTACGACTGCGGTTCCATTTTTGAATTTCGCGCCTGATTCAAGACATTCAGCCATGGGTGATGTGGGGGTGGCTACGAGCCCAGATGCTAATTCAGCTCACTGGAATTCGGGTAAATTAGCTTTTATCGAAGACGACATGGGATTCTCTCTTTCCTACTCACCTTGGTTGGGCAAACTGGTGAATGACATGTCTCTTAGCTACCTGACTGGATTCATCAAAATTGACGAAAACTCTGCTTTTGGTTTGGACCTTCGGTATTTCAACATGGGAGACATCCAATTGACGGACGGAATCGGCAATGAATTAGGAGAATTTAACCCAAGGGATATCGCAATTGGGGCTACCTACTCCAGAAAACTATCCTCCAATTTGGGTCTGGGTATTTCTGCACGGTTTATTCATTCCAACCTTTCTGGCAACATCACTTCCGTAGGAGGCAACGAAGGTAGACCGGGAGTAAGTGTAGGCACTGATGTGGGCCTTTACTATCGAAAGCCAATCCTTGCAGGTTCTAAAGAAGGAACTTGGTCTTGGGGAGTAAACATTTCCAATATCGGCCCAAAAATCACCTACAACAGCGCTGAAGATCTGGACTATATCCCGACCAATTTCAGAGCAGGAACTGCATTCTCACTGGAATTGGACGAAACTAACGAAATCACCTTTGCCTTGGATTTCAACAAGCTTTTAGTACCAACTCCGCCTGTTTACCGTACCAACTCTGACGGCACACTTTATACAGATGAAGATGGAAATCTTGAAGTGATTCAGGGAAAAGATCCTAACAGACCTTTGATTTCTGGAATGTTCGGTTCTTTCGCAGATGCTCCAGATGGTTTTTCTGAGGAATTAAAGGAGATTATGATCTCATTTGGTGCGGAGTATACCTACAACGACAAATTCGCACTCCGAACCGGATATTTTTATGAAAACCCAAGTAAAGGAGGACGTAAATACTTCACCATGGGTGTAGGTTTTGACTTAAAAAATGTTGGATTTGATTTCTCCTATTTGGTACCTCAAACCCAAAACCATCCTTTGGCTGAAACACTGAGATTTACTCTTCTTTACACGATTGCATCCAAGTAAACAATGATTTTAGACAGAAGCCTTGCGCCGGAATTCAAGGTTCCGGAGGATTTTGTTTTGACTCCGCCTGAATGCACCACCCTATCCTCTGGAGCCAAAGTCTTTCATATTTCCACCCCAAATCTTGAGGCGATAAAAATTGAGGTGATTTCAAAAGGCCAGCGAGCTAGCCTTCCTTTGGAACAGACTCTTGTTCCATCCTTCACTTTACAGATGCTTCAAGAAGGGACAGTGTCCAAATCAGCAGAAGAAATTGCCGACTTTCTGGATTTTCATGCCAGTGAAATCGGAATGATTTCTACTTTCTCGCATGAGGGACTTTCTCTTCTTACTACTAGAAAACATATTTTCAAGGTTTTACCGCTCTTGATCGAAATCATAAACCAGCCTGCTTTCCCGGTAGAAATTCTAGAAAAAAGGAAATCCCAGAGAAAACTGAGTATTCGGCTGGAAATGGAAAAAACAGCATCCCGAGCGAGTCAACTTTTCCGAAAAACACTGTTTGGGCCAGCTCATCCGTACGGAGTCGAAATCCAGGAAAAACACGTAGAAATAATAGAAAGGGAACTATTAGAGACCTATTACCAAAATAAGCTTTGGCAGGAAACCGAATTTTTTGTCACTGGGAATTTTAGCTCCGAGGAGTTCAGAAATTTAGAACTCATTCTTGAAAACATCCCATTCCGAAAACCTGAGGCTTCTTTCCCCACCCCGGCATTTGTTACCGGTGAATCCATCATTGAACCCAGGGAAAAAGCCTTACAAAGCAGCATACGAATCGGAGGTTTTTCCATTCCCAAAGACCATCCGGATTTCATTGCATTAAGTGTTTTCAACACCATTTTGGGAGGATATTTTGGATCAAGACTGATCAAAAACATCCGAGAGGATAAGGGCCATACATACGGCATTTACTCAAGCCTTGCCGAAATCGGAACAGCTAACTATTGGGTAGTAAATGCAGATGTCCAAAAAGTACATTTCCAGGAAGTAATCAATGAAGTTTACAAAGAAATTGAAAAACTTTGTACCTATCCATTGGATTCCGAAGAGATTGAAACTGTCAGAAATTACCAAATCGGTCAAATGCTTAATAGATTTAGCTCATCCTTTGAATTGATGGATCGATTCCGAGCTGTGTATCATTCTGGTATGGATTTGGATTTTTATACCCGCAAACTCGATTTTCTTAAAACCTTTACTCAAGAGAATATCCTAAAAACCGGACAGGTCTTCTTTTCTAATCCTCCATTCACAGAAGTCGTCGTAGGATGATTAGGTGATCCGTATATAGACCCAGGAAATATCCCATCGGTATTTGGCCCAAATCTTATACAAATTAAACTTCAATCCGGCGAGGTTTATTTTTTTACCCAAAGCTATCAAGGAATTTGCTGATTGGAAATTAGCAGACCATAGGGCATGTTTTAACTCATAAAGTATTCTTTCCCCCAAAGCTTCATTTTCCTCTTGGGAAGAATTCATTTCAAAAGCCTTTTGACATACTTTGACTGTGGAAGGAAGCATTTTCGAAAAATATCTTTTGTATTGATCTGCCGACATCGATCGCTTGTGCTTTCGTTTCAGGACTCCAATATGATCTGAGAAAATCACAGGATATTTTCTTGCCAATCTCAACTGAATATCAAAGTCCTCGTAATACAAATCAGGGTCATATCCCCCTTCCTTTTTTAAAATTCCTGCGTTGAAAACCATGGTCGGAGAACAAATGAAATTTCTTCTCAAGAGTGTGTAATAGAGGTTTCCTATTTCAACGTCCTCTTCCAATTCCTGAAATGAATTTCTTTTATAAAAAGTATTAATCACTCCATTCTCACCAAGAATATAAGCATCTGAAAAGACAAAGGCAGCTTCCCTATTTTTACTTAACTCCTCAATTGATTTCCTCAAATGTTCCGGATAAAGGATATCATCTCCGGAAAGGTCAACTACATACCCCGAATGCGTATCGAATAAAACCTCATTGAACAGCTGGCAATAGGGATAGGGTTGGTCCTTAAAAATAGTTTTAACTGGAAAAAACAATTCGTTTCTCCCCAACCAATTCTTTATTTTCTCCGCAGTGCTATCCGCACTACCATTGTCCACTATGATTAGTTCTTTATCATAATATTCCTGCAGGCGAACACTCTCCAGTGTTTCCTCAATCCAATCTCCATGGTTGAAGGCAATACAAATAATCGTGGCTTTAGTCGAACTTTTCATTTCAAAGGTTCTTTACCCAGACAATTTTGTTGGCAATTTCGTTAGCAAACCTTGACTTAAAAAAACATAAGACTATGATTGACTCCATCTTCCAAATCGGAGGAATTGCTCACATTCAAGGAACCAGATTCATTCTGAAATATTTTTTTGTCTTTCAAAATAGTCAAAGTCTCTGATGTAATCTGTTTCAGAAAACGGCATGTCAGAAAGTCCCAACAATACTGCATTCCCATAAAACTTACTAACAACCCAATGCATAGGAGGAACCAACAGCCCTTCTTTAGGATCATTGAGTTCAAATATTTCAGGATTCCTGCCAGGCTTACTAATTTCCAAGATCACTCTTCCTGCCACGGCCACCAAAACCTGAGTTTCCTTCCAATGAGCATGATTTCCACGAGTAGCACCTTCCGGCACCTTGCTAATCCAAAAACAGCGTTTTATTCCTTCTGGAAAAAGTTTTGCATCCTCCCAAAATCGTAAATCCCCATTTGATTCGGAGTTTCCGGGTAGAGTAATCATCTTAATATTTTGGGACCTCATTATTTCAGGCATATTTTGCACCTCAATAGATTTAAAATTAAGACAAATCAAATGGAATAAGGCTGACTTCAGCGTTAATTTTACAGATACAATTCTTGAACCCTAAAACCAATGTCTCAAGCCAACGAAGAGGCCGAATACAGCGATACTTTTTTAACCCTCGGAAACCTTTCAAATGGTCTATATAAAGACCGAAACAGTAAATTTTACTATTTCGCGTATCCGGTCAAATCAGAAGAAGAAATCAAAGAACATCTTGCCGACCTTCGAAAAAAATATTTTGACGCAAGGCATCACTGCTATGCCTACGTCCTTGGAAGGGATGGTTTGAAATTTCGGGCTGTGGACGATGGAGAGCCAAATCATTCTGCTGGCGATCCCATTCTGGGACAGATTAGATCTCATAACCTTACTAACGTTTTAATTGTAGTGGTCCGGTACTTTGGGGGAACAAAACTGGGAATCAGCGGACTGATCCAGGCCTATAAAACATCTGCGGCTTTGGCTATCGAGGAAAACACCATTGTAGAAGAACAGGTAAAGCGAGCTGTCTCTGTCCAATTTCCTTACCAATCCATGAACGAGGTTATGAAGCTGGTTAAATCCCATGAACTTGAAATTCAGAATCAAGTCTTGGAACTGGACTGTAAGATGACTCTGGTTTTTCGGGAAAATCTCTCAGAAATCATCTACGAAGGATTGGATAACATTGAGTCTTTGACCTATTCAGATATTGAAGAGGGAATCTAAGAACCCGTTTTTATGTAATTTTTTAAAAATCTCGAGACAGGCCCAAGCATCTGTAGCAGCATAGCGTTGTTGCCTTTCTGTCAAAATCTGAGCCTCCCAGTTGGAAACTTGTTCCGATTTGGAAATCCTGATTCCTAGAACCATTCCTGATAGATTCCTGACTCCAACATTAGAAAAGCCCACTTTTTTGAGTTCATCATTCAGGTCAAAAAACGACTTTGGGTAAAAAGAATCTGTCAATTTAGACAGCCCTTTGAGATCATCATGGACAGCAGCCCCAATTTTCACAATATGTTCCCTTTCTAGGAGATTCCTAACCGAATCCGGCAGCCCTATTTCATTTAGTCTAAACAAAAATGCCTGTTCGGCAGTGGATAGCTGCAACAAGGACACCTGGTTGATTACACCTTTTCGAAAGGAAGGTTTGGTTTCTGTATCAAAGCCCAGGAAGTGCTGTTCTTCCAAAAAATCCACAACTTCATCCACATCTTCAGCTTTGTCAACAAGATATATCTCCCCTTCAAATTGTCCTAATGGAAGGGCATTGACTTCTTCTTTGGTAATTTTCAATGGAATCATGCCTCAACTTCTGCCTCTTCGTAGTAATTAATTCCAAGTTTTAAATATCCGTATAAAATAGTCATAAAGGGACTGATGATATTAAAAAAGCAATACGGTGCGTAAGTTAATGTAGCCACACCCAAAACAGAAGCCTGAGTGGCACCACAGGTATTCCAAGGAACCAAAACAGAGGTCACTGTAGCTGAATCCTCAAGAGTTCGGCTCAGGTTTTCGGGTTTTAGTCCCCGCTTTTTATACACATCTGCATACATCCTTCCCGGAACCAAAATGGCCAAGTACTGATCTGAAGTGGTGAAATTGAAAAAAACACAGGTTGCTGCAGTAGAAGCAATCAGGGAACCTACGGTATGAACTTTTTTAATGACTGCTTCTGCCAAAACCTGAAGCATCCCACTAACCTCCAGGATACCTCCAAATGCCATGGCAACAACAATCAACCAAATTGTATTCAACATCCCCCCCATTCCCCGGGTGACCAATAGTTCATTGACCACATCATTGCTAGTGACCACACTGATTTCCCCATAAAGGGCCATCATGACTGCTTTAAAACTCAAATAGGAAAATGAGCCCGAATCATTGGCAATCAGTCTGATGATATCAGGTTGGAAAATAACGGCAAAGATACCACCCAATAAAGCACCAATTAAAAGAGCTGGAATGGCAGGGACCTTTTTGATAATCAATACCAGCAATACTATTGGAACGATAAATAACCAACCACTGATATTGAAAGTGGAGAATATGACATCCGAAATACTTTTGACATCAGCTACAGAATCATTGGTTTCGTAATTCATTCCAATGATGATAAACAAAATGAAAGTAATGGTTATAGATGGAACCGTGGTCTTAGCCATATGTCGAATATGGGTAAAAAGGTCAGTACCGGCCATAGCAGGTGCCAGATTCGTGGTATCTGAAAGCGGTGACATTTTATCTCCGAAATAAGCTCCGGAGATAATTGCACCTGCAATTATTCCATCCTCAAAACCCAAGGCTTTTCCTATTCCTAAAAGAGCTACTCCAACAGTGGCTACCGTGGTCCATGAACTTCCAGTTGAAACTGAAACCACTGCACTTACAAAACATGCAGCTGCCAGAAAAACACCTGGACTCAAAACCTGAAGGCCATAATAGATCATAGCAGGAACTATCCCGCTCAAAAGCCAGGTTCCCGCCAAAGCTCCTATGAGAAACAGGATCAGGATACTGGACATGGCAGAACTAATACTCTTAATTATTCCGTCCTGGAGGGTTTCCCAATCAAAGCCCAACCTGAAAATCGCAATCAAAGCCGCTACAGTTGAAGAGAGAATCAATACGATTTGATTGGAACCAGATAATCCATCAGTACCAAAAACCCTGATATTCAATACAAGAAGTACAATTAAAAAAACCAGTGGAATAAGAGAATCTAATACTTTGGGGGCACGTGTCTGTCCTTGCATCAATCAGTAGTTGGAAATTTGAGCTTGAATCTAAATAAAAAAAATCAATTCCCTTTGTCAAGAATCTTACTAAGCTCCTTGCCAGCCTGCCACCCAAGGGCTACTCCCATTCCTCCCAAACGAACAGCCGCAGCAGCTTTTTCTCCTACTTTTTGAATAAGCGGAGACTTTTTGGGACCAAAAGCCATAATACCGGTCCACTCCATTTCCCAAGTGATGCGCTTTCCGGGAAAGATAACTTCTTGGGCAAGTTTTTCCAGATGGAATTTGATTTTAGGATTGACTTCATTTTTCAAGGACTTTTCCCCCTCAAAATCCTTGTTCCTTGCTCCTCCTAATAAAAGTCTTCCATCAATTTTCCGAAAATAAACATAGCCCTTATCCATGTGAAATGTCCCCTCCCAGGGAATTTCAAAATTCAAGGGGGTGCTGACCATCACCAAACCTCTTCCCGGCTGCAAATCAGATTCTGGCCAGATTTTTTTGGTAAATGCATTGGTACAGATGGCCACTTTCTTTCCAGAAAAATTAAAAACCAAATTGAGCCTGCTATCCTCGGCAAGCACGGTTCCATCATCCTTCCCTACTTCCATCACTTCAAGTCCGGTAAGAATTTTTACTCCAAGTTTTCCTGCTAATTGCCACAAGGCATTCAAATATTTCCCGGGATCCAATTCTCCCTCATACCTGTTCCTTACCACAGCTTTTATCCTATCCGAAAAACCGAAAGCTGCCGTTTCACTCTCAAGAGAAAATACCTCTTTCTTGAAAATATTACGAAGAAGTTTATTGATGGACTCCATTTGGTCCAAAGCTGATAATTGTTCCCCTTCAATCAATTCAAATCCTTTGGTCCCCTGGTAGGAAAGGGCCTTATCACCAAATTTTTTACGGATCTTTTGAAGCCCCTTATACCTTCTCTCCACCAAATCAACTACCTCATCGGGAGACATACTCCAAAAATCATCCAAAATCTCTGTCAAACTCCCAAAGCAGGCAAATCCAGCATTTTTTGTACTCGCTCCTGTGGGAAAAACACCTCTCTCCAATACCAAAACCCGTGCTTTAGGGTTTCTGCTTTTGTAGTGAATCGCTGTAGAAAGCCCAACAAAGCCTGCGCCTATTACAATCAAATCATAATTAAAAAAGTGCTTATTTTCCCAATAGCTAAACATTTTTCTGGTGTATTAAATCTTATTGAAAGGAGAATTAGTATTTTGACACCAATCTAACGGATAAATTCCCAAATAGCCATGAGAAAAATAGATGCTTTACTCGAAGAATATGGAGTCAGCCACCAAAACCCGACCAACAAACTGATCCATTGGTTTTGCGTTCCATTGATTTTCTTCAGCATTGTTGGTTTGATTTTCAGTATTCCTGCAAGCCCTCTTCCAACCGTACTCCCCATGCTTGACAATTTTGCCAATTGGGCGACCATCTTATTGGGACTTGTATTAATATACTATGTCATGCTTTCTCCCCCTTTGACATTGGGAATGCTGTTTTTCTCAGCTCTCTGTCTGGCATTTGCCAATTATCTAAACCTGGTTTTTCCGGGAAAACTATGGTTGATCAGTTTGGGGATATTCATTGTTGCTTGGATCATCCAGTTTTACGGACATAAAATCGAGGGAAAAAAGCCTTCCTTTCTGAAAGATGTGCAGTTCCTATTAATTGGACCAGCATGGCTGATGCATTTTATTTATAAGAAACTTGGCCTAGCCTATTAATTTTCAACAGAAAGATCTTCTTCTTTTTGGTTCTCATCAAAAATCAATTTTAGTCGATTTAAGGATTCCTGATTCTTTTTGGTTAAGATACTCTGCAAGATGGATTTCTTTTCTCTCGCAGTCAGTCTCCAATTGAGGGATGCACGTTGCATGGTTTTCTGACTACCCGTCAGCTCTGTAGACTGAACCTGCTCAGGCGCATATTCAAACTCGATTTTATCAATCGAAAACCCCATAGACTCGGCCATGTAATTGAACAGCACTTCATTCTGTATAGTCTGCACATTGTCCCAATTGGAATAAATGTTCTTGAGAGGAGTGAATACTTTTTCGAAAATTCTGGGAACTGGACTGTCTGGAATTGCTGTGTTTTTTTCCGAATCCCGGATCGTAACCAAAATCAAGCCTGACGTATTCTCGCGGATCCAGTCTTGAAAAACATAAGCAAACCGAAGCGCATCCTGTACACCAAAATTATCAGAAAGTCCAGTATCCATCACCTCCATCACCGGATTCGAAGGCAATTGAATATTTGGTGTAATAAATGGGAAAGTTGCAGACATCCTTAAAGCAGAAAGAAACCTGATTTCACCGGCCTTTTGATCATCGAAGAAGCGCTGGAAATCCACGCTTTGTTTTTTCTCAGCTTTACCGGTTTTCCCCGAGAGGGAAGTTCCCATATAGGCCATGGAATGCGGAGAAACGATCAATTTCCTTCCATCATTTGTAATCAAGGCAGTTACGGGCATCAAAGGTATTTTCCCGGAAAACTCAGGTTCTTTATAGGCCTTCAAAGGCTTATCCATCACCCCCTTTGTATTGATATTCAATTGATTTTCAAATGCATAACCTCTGTCTTTCAAGTATTTACCCCCATTGTAATTAAAGTACTGATTCCTTATCAAAAGATCGTTTACTAAAAGAGAAAAGATAATGGGATTCAAATTATCGGAAGAAATCTGATCTTGATATTTGATGTCAGAAGGATTGAAAATAGGATCCTCCAAAGACCGAAGATACAGCTCCCTAAAAAATGCCTCTCCCAAAACTCCCCCAGAAGCTCCGGTCATCATTTTGGTATGACGAATGACCTCTCCGTCATTAATTGAAAACAGGTTTTGTAAAACCACGAAGGTCCAAAGAGCAGCCCGTTGCCCTCCTCCACTTGCGGAGATTAGCACCATTTTGGGTTTTTCCTCACCGATTTCCTTTTTCCAGTTTTCAAGAATCTGAATAGTGTTTTCTCTATCCTTTTTCACTGTATCTGCATGGACCAAAGAATCCAGTCTCTCCAAGGAGTATTCAGCTTGTTCACCGAAATAATCTAAGCCAAATGCCTCATGCGGCCGGTTGAGGAAAGAAAAATTGGAAAAGTAATTCACCAATACAATCAGCATGAAAACAGTGACTGTTGCCCATCTTCTCAACCAAAAACTGACGGCACCTACCAGCATCATCAAAATTGCAAGAAGCAACATGGCACTCATTGCAGCTGGAAGCTGCAAAACCGGTTCCTCCTTGAAAAAACCAAGAAACAGGATAAATAGAATCAAAACCACCTGGATCACAAAAAGGTTGAGGTGGTTTTGATCAAATACTCTTAACAGTTTTGCCGTTTCAAATCTTGAAATATCCGGCCTGACTTTTACAAATTTAAAATTAATGCTCAGGTAAGTATGGACTGGATTTTTCTGGTTTTTCAGTTCTTTAAACCTACTCATAGCATTGGCCCTTGTAAGTTTAACCTTTCGGAGTCTCCTGTCTAGAGTTCCTGCGAAAATCACAAAAAAGTCTTTATTGGTAAATGCGAAATACCCAAATATCAGGGCATAAGTCAGTACACTGCCCCCAGAAAATCCTAAAAAATAACTTAAAACCTGCCAGTCAGAATCGAGGTCGTTATCCAGCTGAAAATCAATAAATCGATAACAAAATGACAAATAGAAAATCAGGGGAATGATGGAATTATTGAGGCAATAATGAATAAATGGTTTTGGAACTATGGCCAAAAATGAAAATTGGCGGCCATCCATAATGTAGGTAGTCATATGAAAAGCCATGGTGAAGACCCCCATGCCTACACTGACTAGAAAAAAACTTATCCAGGAAACATCATTTAGATATTCAGGGTCCAAAAAAAGAAAGGGAATCCCCAGCTTAACCCCGAAGCTTTCAAATACAATGAAAAGTAACAAGGCCCAGATTAAAACAAGGGCTAGGTTTTTTCTCAAATGAAGGAGAAAAAGCTGTACAGGGAAACTATACCAGATTATGTCGAGCATTTTATAGTTATTGGGAAATTTAGTGTTTTTATCAATTCTTAAAAAGTTCAGCCCAAACCTTTGTTTATCTGTTAGTTTTGAATTTTAAAAATAAAAAATATTGATTATCAACATCTTATTTAAAAAAAAATGTAAACAGAGTACTTTATCAAATTTCTACATGGAGCTTCCAAGTATAAATTTTACCTTCGAGATTCAAAATTAAAAAAGATGAGAACCTGGTTTTTGTGCAAAGTCAAGTATGCCAAAGAAAACGAACAAGGCTTGTTGAAAAACATTTCTGAGCAATACTTGGTAGACGCAGTTTCATTTACAGAGGCAGAAGCTATTTTATACGATAGGCTGGGAAGTCAAATTAGAGGAGATTTCCAAGTAACCGGAATTAGTAAAAGTAATATTGTAGATGTTTTCTTCTATGATGATGCAGATATCTGGCACAAATGCAAGGTGACATACCTGGTAGCGGATGGAGACAGTGGCAAGGAAAAGAAAGTCACCCAATACATGATTGTCACTGCAGAGGACGTAAAACAAGCTTTTGAGCGAATTCAGGAAAGCCTGAGCTCCATGCTTGTCAGCTTTAGAGTACCTGATGTCAACGAGAGTCCAATTGTGGAAGTATTTCCCTATGAAAGGGATGAAGTAGCAGAGCAGCTTCCCCCAGGAAATTTCAGACCTGTGTCAGAAGTTCAGGAAGATGAAGAATAATTAAAGGCCGCAAATGCGGCCTTTTAACTTTTCAATCCAAAGCTGACCCTTGATGGGAAATTACAAACTGGATTAAGTCATCCAGTGGAATTGCGGCACGTTGACAGGCATCGGCAATGTCCTCCCTGCTAACCTGAGCCGCAAAAGATTTATCCTTCAACCGTTTTTTAACCCCCTTGACTTCCATTCCCTCATAGCCTTCCGGGCGCATCAGGGAATATGCATGGATTAAGCCACTTAATTCATCAAAAGCATAAAGCATTTTATCCATTTCTGTTTGAGGTTCCACACCAAAATACTTTGGTCCATGCGAGGCAATTGCTCTAATGATTTCTGGGCAAACATTTCTGGATTCCAATTCCTCAATAATCTTTTTACAATGCTTTTCTGGCCATTGATCCCAATCCGCATCATGTAATAAGCCGGCTAGAAACCATCGATATTGAACTTCTGGGGTATACCCCTTGTGCTCAGCAAAAGCTCGCATAAGGTGTCCAACCTGTCTCATGTGTACAATTAGCCTTTCGTTCTTTACCCAATCTGTCAAAAGTCCCATCGCTTCCTCCATAGGCAACACATTCCCTTTGTTGGAAGGATTCCCAAACTCCAATCTATTCAACTTAAGATTTTCCATCTCACATATATTTTATTGTATTTTAAATTATTTTTTATGCTTTTTAAATAATTATCCGGAAACTATTACCGATATTTAAAGAATGAATAGGCTACCTAACATAAAACTCTTAGAGGCCCTCGCTTCAAAATCAGAGTATTTTATGGCTATCACTTTGGACAAAACTGGAAAGATTTTGTCCTCTGATTCGGCAATTGGACCAGCTCCTTCTCTTTTTGACAGAAAAGAAACTTCCATTCATTTTTCAGATTGTTTCCAAATTTCAGATTGGAAAAAATATGAAAATGCACGAAATAAAGCCCGAAAAAGCTCCCATCATTCGTTTATTATCCATCTGAAAAAAATCAACTACCCTTCTAAAAACCTAATAGAAACCAAATGGGAATTTTTCTTTAGTGACAAGGACTCTGGAACCTGTACCGGAATCGGGCATCCCCTTGAATCCTCAAAGCCTTACAATATCGAATTGGGTGATTTTATTTATTCTTCGGATACTTCCAATGAACTCTATGAGTCCATTTTAGAGAATAAACTCCTGGGATTCTGGGAATACATTCCCTCACAAAAATCAAATACCATTAGTTCTGGATTAGCACAATCCTTGGGATATAGCAAATCCGAAATTGAAAACTTGGAACAAATTTCCTGGGAACGACACATTCATCCAGAAGACTTTTCAGAGTTGATCAAGGAGCTGGTTTACCACTTTAAATACAAGAGAAATCAAGCTCTCAAAAAAGAATTCAGGATGATCAACAAAAGTAAGGAAACGATTTGGGTTCTTTGTTTTGGAAAAACGATCTCCTGGTCTCAGGAAGGTTCTCCTCTCAGTGTACAGGGAATTCTTTTGGATATTACAGAAAGAAAAAAACAAGAACTCTGGCTCCAAGAACATTATTACTTTTTAAAGGAATTGGCATTTAACCAATCTCATACCTTAAGAGCCAGAGTCGCAAATATTCTGGGACTTTTGGAAATACTCAACGCAGAGCAACAAACCGAAGAATCTAAAAATATCATAGGTATTCTAAAAAAGGAAACCCAACAATTGGATTTAGCTTTAAAGAAAAGCATCAAGGAATCCGTTCAACAAAACAAAACCTTTGAAAAGGAATCTCAATTCATTTAGAGTTCAAAAAAGGGAATTCCTGCCAGCTATTACTTATTTCAAAATCCTGCAAAGGAATAGTCTAGGACTTTTTGTTTCGAGAGGCTTCCATCATATCCCATAATTCCTGAGGAATTTGATCAAGGTTATTGAATTCACCCGCTCCTTTTAACCATTCTCCTCCGTCTATAGTCACTACCTCCCCGTTTACAAAGGAAGAAAAATCTGAAACTAGGTACGCTGCCAAATTGGCCAATTCCTGATGATCTCCTACTCTTCCGACCGGGACTTTTTTGGATGGATCAAATTGCTGAGCAAGGTTACCGGGCAACAATCGGCTCCAAGCACCTTCGGTTGGAAATGGTCCCGGAGCAATTGCATTGGATCGTATACCATATTTAGCCCATTCTACAGCCAATGAGCGTGTCATTGCCAACACCCCTGCTTTCGCTGCTGCTGAAGGAACCACATAAGCAGATCCCGTCCAGGCGTAAGTGGTAACAATATTCAAAAATGTTCCTCCTTGCTGTTTTGAAATCCAATCTTTTCCCGCGGTGAGTGTCAGTTGCGAAGTGCCTTTTAGAACTATATCCAAAATTGTATTGAATGCATTTGCGGATAGCCTTTCGGTTGGACTGATAAAATTCCCTGCGGCATTGTTCAAAACTACATGAATCTGCCCCATTTGTCTGGTTGCCTCCATCCACATCTCTTCAACTTGATCAATATGCCTCACATCACAGGCCAAAGGCACAACTTTACCTCCTTTGGAGTCCATCATTTCTTTAGCAGCTTTCTGGAGTACATCAAGCTTTCTGGAAGTAATTACGAGATGAGCACCTAACTCCAGGAAGTATTCTCCCATGGCTCGTCCCAATCCTGTTCCTCCTCCTGTAATCAAAATATTTTTTCCCGAAAGAGTCCCCTCTTTCAACATTCCATCGTTAAAATTCATAATTTCCTTGGTTTGAATTCATCCAAGATAAACATTCGGCCTAGTAATTGAAAGGTTTAAAAAAGTCAAATACCTATCCAATCTATGAACTCTAATCAGAAGGTATCTTTTGTTTTTTTACTTGTTTTAATTCTCAGTTCAGTCTCCTGTCAGGACGATACTGACCGGGAGATCCAAACCGATCTTCCAACCGAAGCCCAGCAGCTATTCGATACCTCCAAAAATTTAGACGAAAGCCTTTTCGCCACCCTCTATTCATTTCTCGAACTAAGTCAACTTTCCGAAAGCCAAATTCCAGGCTGCCCTTTGAAAACTGTGAACTTGGATGAAAGGACCATTACTTTGGACTTTGATCAAGTAGGAGATTGTGAGCAAGAAGCAACCCAAAACAGAAAGGGAAAAATCATCATCAGTTATTTCCCGGTTGGAGAAGGAAACGGGTGGACAGTCGAATTCAATGACTACCATTACAATAACTTTTCCATTCACGGACAACGTCAATATATCCCTTCCGGACAAGATCGGTTTATAGAAACTTTTGAGGACTTGCGTATTAAATCTGACAAAAACCTTCGCACAACCCTATCCGGTTCTTTTGTCCACACCACCTCGAAAATAAATTCAATCCTTAGCATAATCAGCTCATCTGGTTCCCTTACGGGAACGAATCCTGCAGGAAGATCAATGGAAATGTCCATCACCTCTGCAAAAAAATTGCAGGCTTTATGCCTTCAATCCAACTCCATGATCCCGGTATCCGGAACAGAACTCTGGCAAGTTTCTAGAGCAGATAACCAAAACGTCAGCTATACAATTTCCTACGAGGAAACAGAAGCCTGTCAGGTTGAAGCCCTAGCCATTTTACCAGATGGAAGACGGTTGCATTTAAACCAATAAAAAAGCCCTGAATTACTTCAGGGCCCTAATAAGCAACTTTTCTCAAAATCTTAATATCTGTAGTATTCAGGCTTGAATGGTCCCTGAACATCTACGCCAATATATTGTGCCTGATCTTCAGAAAGGGTGTCCAATTCCACACCTAGCTTAGCCAAATGAAGAGCCGCAACTTTTTCATCTAGATGCTTGGGTAACACGTACACTCCAGGCTGATAACTTTCATTATTTTTCCAAAGCTCCAACTGGGCCAAAGTCTGATTGGTAAAGGAGTTGGACATTACAAATGAAGGATGGCCTGTCGCGCAACCTAAATTCACCAAACGGCCTTCTGCCAAAACAATGATCTCTTTTCCGTCCAGGTCATACAAATCCACCTGAGGCTTGATGACGTTTTTGGTATGTCCGTAGTTTTTATTCAACCAAGCCATGTCAATTTCATTGTCAAAGTGGCCAATATTGCACACAATGGCTTTGTCCTTCATGGACTTGAAATGCTCCCCAGAAATAATATCCTTATTACCTGTTGCTGTTACTACAATATCAGCTTCTTTCACAGCATCTGCCATTTTCTTGACAGCAAAGCCATCCATAGCAGCCTGCAAAGCACAAATCGGATCAATTTCAGTAACGATCACGCGAGCCCCGGCACCTCTCAAGGAAGCTGCAGAACCTTTTCCAACATCACCGTAACCGGCAACAACGGCTACCTTTCCAGCCATCATCACATCAGTTGCCCTTCTGATTGCATCTACCAATGATTCTTTACATCCATATTTATTGTCAAACTTTGACTTGGTCACCGAGTCATTCACATTGATAGCAGGCAATGGAAGCGTACCGTTTTTCATACGCTCGTATAATCTATGAACACCAGTGGTGGTTTCTTCAGACAAGCCTCTGATTCCGGCAACCAATTCAGGATACTGATCCAATACCATATTGGTCAAATCACCTCCATCATCCAAAATCATATTGAGAGGCTTCTTCTCTTCTCCAAAAAACAAAGTCTGCTCAATACACCAGTCAAATTCCTCAGCAGTCATTCCCTTCCAAGCGTATACAGAAATCCCCGCTGCTGCAATAGCCGCTGCTGCATGATCTTGGGTAGAGAAAATATTACAGGAAGACCAAGTCACTTCAGCACCCAAAGCCACAAGTGTTTCGATCAAAACCGCTGTCTGAATAGTCATATGAAGACATCCTGCAATTCTAGCTCCTTTCAATGGCTGCTCAGCTCCAAACTCTTCTCTTAGAGCCATCAAGCCGGGCATTTCTGCCTCAGCCAATCGAATTTCTTTTCTTCCCCACTCAGCCTGGGAAATGTCTTTCACTTTGTATTTAATGAATTTTTCAGATTTGATTTCTGACATGTTATTGATAGTTAACGAAATAAATTCTTTTAAAAACTTGCGCAAAGGTATCGTTTAAATCTTGGAATTGAAAACGAAGTCACTCCAATGGGAGCCTGATATCCTTAAAGCCGAATGTCGATATTTCCCCGTTTTCCATTTCAATCTGCAGTTGCCCAAGTGAGTCGATTCCGAGTATTTTACCCAGAATTTGGTCTTCTCCCAAACCAAAGTTTTTCCACTCCCCTTTTGAATACAAATAATTCAGGTATTCGGTTTTAATTTCTTTGATTTTCCCCTTCCTCAACTGAATGTATTTCTGTTCCAATCGAGTAATCAGTAGCCTAAACAATTCCCCAAGATCAAATTCAGTCCCTGTCAGCTTTTTAAGAGAAGTAGCGAAAGGAAGGGGAAATTTTTCTTGATTGATGTTCAATCCAATTCCAACTACAGCAAACTCCCAGCCTTCTGAGGTTACGGAATTCTCAATCAAAATCCCTCCTATTTTCCCCTCTCCTGGCACAACCAAATCATTGGGCCATTTGACTTTTATATCAGGCACATATTCCTGCAAAAACTCCCTAATCCCATTGGAAACACACATATTCAGCTGAAACTGTTCTGTTATATCTAAGAATGAAGGCCTCAAAACAAGGGATAAAGTAAGGTTCTTTCCGGGCTCCGATACCCAAACATTTCCTCGCTGACCTCGTCCTTTGGTTTGATTGGAACAAATAACAACCGTACCCTCCTGAGCCTTTTTCTGCCTGACCATTTGGAAAGCAATGTCATTGGTAGAGTGACAGTCTGGCAGAAAATGTACATCTTTTCCCAAAAAAATCGTGTTGGCAAGAATTTTATACATAAGTTTTCAGTTTGCCTGATAGGAGTTAGTTTTACTCAGGCATGTGCAAAATTAAGTGAATAATATGACAGCAGAAGAGCTGAGCAAGGTCATCGTTAAAGGTATGGAGGAAAAGAAAGCTTCCAATATCGTGGTGATGGATCTACGTAAAATACCAAATGCAGTAACCGATTTTTTTGTGATTTGTTCCGGAAATTCAGATACGCAAGTGGATGCGATTTCCGATTCCATTGAAGAGGAAGTTTTAAAAGCCGGGGAATCTGCCCCATTCCGAAGCGAAGGAAAAGACAATCTTAACTGGGTACTTATGGATTATGTCAATGTAGTGGCCCATATTTTCCAAAAAGACAAAAGACAATTTTACGGTTTGGAAGATTTGTGGGGCGATGCAAAAATGACACGCATCAATTAAATACCACGAACATTCACCATTTGAAACCGTTTTAAGTTTAAATTAATAGAATTATCCTATATCAATGAGCGAGAATAATAAGAATAAAAAATTTGTCCCTAAACCACCTCAGCGTCCGAATTTTCAGCTTTGGCTGATTGTGGCCGCTATCTTAGTATTGATAGGCCTTACTTGGATTCAGCAAAGAGGTGCCGTCATTGACATTACTCAGAAAAGGTTTGAGGACATGTATATGTCGGGAGACGTAGCCAAGGTCATAATCGTCAAAAACATGGACCGGGTGGACGTCACGCTAAAGCCATCGGCACTTTCCAAGGAAAAATATAAAACCGAACTCGAATCCAACTCTGCGTTTTTCAACCCGAATGGGCCTCATTACTCTCTTCAGGTGGCTTCCTCAGACAAATTCGCAACGGATTTTGATGCTCTGGAAGAGAACTTTCCCTCAGAAGAAAGAATCGGCTATGGAGTAACCACTGAAGAAAACTGGAGCAGCTGGTTTGGCAGCTTTGGTTTCCTGATCATCCTGTTTGTCTTCTTCTGGTTTATGATGAGAAGAATGTCTGGACCTTCTGGGCCGGGTGGACAGATATTTAATGTTGGAAAATCTAGAGCACAGCTTTTTGATGCTGAAAACAAAGTCAAAATCACCTTTGACAATGTAGCCGGCTTGGACGAGGCAAAAGAAGAAATTCAGGAAATTGTCGAGTTCCTAAAGAATCCGTCCAAATTCACCAAACTAGGAGGTAAAATCCCAAAAGGTGCTCTTTTGGTAGGCCCTCCGGGTACCGGTAAAACTTTGCTTGCCAAGGCTGTTGCCGGGGAAGCAGGTGTTCCTTTCTTTACGCTTTCCGGTTCTGATTTCGTGGAAATGTTCGTTGGTGTTGGTGCAGCCCGAGTTAGGGATTTGTTTAAACAAGCCAAGGAAAAAGCCCCTTGTATCATTTTCATAGATGAGATTGATGCCATTGGCCGATCAAGAGGAAAAGGCCAAATGCCAGGCTCCAATGACGAGCGTGAAAACACCCTGAACTCACTATTGGTTGAAATGGATGGGTTCGGAACTGATTCCGGAGTAATTGTACTGGCAGCAACGAACCGTCCGGATGTGTTGGATAGTGCCTTGTTGAGACCGGGTAGATTTGACCGTCAGATTTCCATTGACAAGCCAGACATTGTGGGTCGTGAAGCGATTTTCAAAGTGCACTTAAAGCCTATCAAAATCTCCAAAGATGTTGATCCTAAAAAACTGGCAGCCCAAACTCCTGGTTTTGCCGGTGCGGAAATAGCCAACGTTTGTAACGAAGCAGCTCTGATTGCAGCAAGAAGAAATAAAACTGCTGTAGATATGCAGGACTTCCAGGATGCTGTTGACCGGGTAATCGGTGGTCTTGAAAAGAAAAACAAGATCATTTCTCCTGAAGAGAAAAAGATTGTTGCGTATCATGAAGCAGGTCATGCCGTAGCAGGCTGGTTCCTTGAGCATGCGGATCCTTTGGTAAAGGTCAGCATAGTCCCTCGAGGAGTTGCAGCTCTTGGCTATGCCCAATACTTGCCAAAAGAGCAATTCTTATATCAAACCGAACAGCTGATTGACGAGATGTGTATGACCCTTGGTGGACGTGCCGCAGAAGAAATCATTTTCGGTAAAATTTCCACTGGAGCATTAAGCGACTTGGAAAGAATCACCAAAATGGCTTATTCCATCGTGTCTGTTTATGGTATGAATGAAAGGCTAGGAAACGTATCCTTCTACGACAGTAAAAGCGATGGCTATAAAATGACCAAGCCATATTCCGAAGCTACAGCAGAAATGATTGATCAGGAAGTAAGTAAACTGATTCAGTTTGCTTACCAGAGAACAATCGATTTGCTACAGGAGAAACGTAATGAACTGGAAATTCTGGCTAAGGAATTATTGGAAAAAGAAATCATCTTCCAGTCTGATTTGGAAAAACTGATCGGAAAAAGACCTTTTGCCAAGGAGACTACCTATCAAGCCTATACCAATAAAAAAGAGGAAGAGGTTGAAGAGAGTAAAACTGAGGCTGAGGTAAAAGATGAAGTAGCCCAAGAGACTCCAAAGTCTGAGGAACCTGAAGCGGTGACCCAGCCAGAACCCAAACCGGAAAAGTAAAATCCCGGTTTAAAAGCTCTGAATTGTATGTGCCCCCATTAGTAAAATGACTAATGGGGGCACATCATTTATTCTCGCTTTTTATTTTTGATTCCGAATTCTATCTTTAGTCATGCCTGCTAATCCCCAAAATTTCTCCCTTAACGGGAAGAAACTCTTTTTTGCATCTGATTTTCACTTGGGAGCCCCCTCCGAAGAAGCCAGTAAAACCCGTGAACAAAAAATTGTCCGTTGGTTGGATCAAATCAAAGACCAGGCGGCTGCTATTTTTTTGGTAGGTGACATATTCGACTTCTGGTTTGAATACAAAGAAGTCATCCCAAAAGGGTTTATCCCCTTCATTTCCAAAATCCATCAGTTGAGAGAAGCAGGTGTTCCTGTACTCTTTTTTACTGGAAACCATGATCTCTGGATGAAGGATTATTTTACCAAAGAACTGGGTATACCTGTATATCACAATCCAATCGAATTGATCGTGGAAGGAAAAAAAATTCTAGTGGGTCACGGAGATGGTCTGGGACCTGGGGATAAGTCCTATAAACTGTTGAAAAAGGTTTTTACTAATCCTTTGGCCCAATGGTTGTTCCGATGGTTTCACCCTGACTTGGGCATCAAGATCGCAAAGACTTGGTCTGGAAATAGTCGAATCTCCAATATGAAAAAAAACGAAGACCATTTTTTGGGAGATGATGAATGGCTTTGGCAATATTGCAAGGAAGTTGAACGAAGCTTTCACCACGATTACTATATTTTCGGGCACAGACATCTCCCCTTGCGTTTGGAGGTGGGAGAAAATGCAACCTATATCAATCTGGGTGAATGGGTAAGCCGATACAGCTTTTTGGAATTTGACGGAAATCAGGCCAAGCTTGACTATTTTGAAAAATGAAATTCCTTCTAATACTTAGTTTTTTCTTTTCCTATTTGGCTTCCTTTGGACAACAAAGCCTTGGAAAGCCCATTACTGAAATCCAGCTGCCCAACCGGGATTTGGTATCCTTTGATACCAGAGACCAATTTTTTGTAAGTACCGAAGAGGGGGATATCTATTTATTTAATCCCGATGGCAAGGAGCTCAATTTCTTTTCCCCTACACGTCAGGGAAAACTCAGCCAACTGGAAGCCTCCTGGACAGTAAACATTTTCAGTTTTTCGGCAGACCTCCAGCAATACCGGGTTTTGGACCGATTTCTGAATCCATTGATTGAGGAAGATTTCATGAATTTGGATGTCCATCTCGCAAAAGCGGCCACCTTTGGAAACAATAATATTCTATGGGTTTGGGATGAATCCGACCTAAGTCTCAAGCGTCTAGATTATTTGAGATCATTGGTATTGGATTCTCAACCTTTGAACCTGATTCTTAATGATGCCACTCTTGGAGTCAGCGAAATCCGGGAATTCAAAAACCAACTTTTCATGAATGTGCCGGAAAGCGGAATTTATGTTTTCGACAATCAGGGCAACTTACTTCAAAAAATAGAACTGTCCGGAATCAAAAGGCTAAACCTTTACAAAAATCATCTAATCTGGACAGAATCAGGAAAACTAACCGCACTTGACTTAAGAGATCAATCCAAAAAAATCCTAGCCCCACTCCCCAAAGAGAACATTGATTTTGTTCAATTCGGCCAAAACAGGCTGGTATTAGCGGGAAAAGACACTCTATATCTTTATGCGATGCCAGATTGGATTAAAGCACTATAAAAACCTAGCATCTAAAAACAGAAAACCCGGTTTTGAACTGAACCAAAACCGGGTTTTGCTTGGGTAAAACAGAATTATCCGATTTTCACCAATTCAATATCAAAGATCAGATCTTTACCAGCCAATTGGTGATTGGCATCAAGAATGATTTTTTCATCGTCCACGTGAATCACAATAACTGGCATAGGTTGACCATTGCCACCCTGAAGCATCAATTGCAATCCGATTTCAGGCTTGATATCAGCAGGAACCTGATGACGAGGAACATCAATCATCATATCTTCTCTTCTCTCACCATAAGCCTCTGCTGCTGGAATAGTTACTGTCTTTTTATCTCCAATTGCCATCCCGTCAACTGCGGCATCGAATCCTTTGATCATATTTCCATCCCCTAGTGTAAAACCCAGCGGTTCCCTCTGCACTGATGAGTCAAATACACTTCCGTCTTCCAATCTTCCGGTATAGTGCACCTGCACTGCATCTCCTTTTTTTGCTTGCATAATTGTTCGTTTTTTTGGTCAATTGCAAAGGTACAAATTATATACCGGGGAGGAAAATCCGGCAAAACTGTCCGGATACAGTATAATTATGCGCAATATCGGACACAATTTCAGGCAAATGTCCACTTAATGCCTATTTTTGGCATTGGCATTATTTTCCCTCTAAAAAAGCCAAACAAACAATCATGGAAAATCAAGGCTTAGGAAAAATACTCATCATCGACGACAACGAGGATCTGCTTTTTGCTGCAAAAATGCTCCTGAAAAAACACGCCAAGGAGGTGATGATAGAAAAAGACCCTAGAAGGATTCCTTTCCTGATCAATAACAACAATTACGATGTCATCTTACTGGACATGAATTTCCGGGAAGATACCACCTCAGGAAAAGAAGGCTTTTATTGGCTGCAACAGATCAAGGAGATTGATCCCAAGGCCGTAGTAATTTTGATCACTGCATTTGGTGATGTGGAAATGGCTGTTCAGGCACTGAAAGAAGGGGCCACTGATTTTATTCTCAAGCCTTGGCAAAACGAAAAGTTACTTGCAACTCTCTCTGCGGCTGTCAGACTGAAAGAAAGCTACAACGAAGTAGAAAAGCTTCAGAAAAAACAAAAGCAGCTTCAGACAGATATGAAGAAGCCTTATACCGACATTATCGGGAACAGTGCTTCCATGAAAAACATCTTTTCCATCATTGACAAAGTTGCTCAGACTGATGCCAATGTTTTGATTTTGGGAGAAAACGGAACAGGAAAAGAGCTGATTGCCCGTGCCATCCACGAGCGCTCACTGCGAAAAGAAGAGATCTTCGTAGGTGTGGACATGGGAGCAATTACGGAGACCCTGTTTGAATCTGAACTTTTCGGTCATAAGCGAGGAGCATTTACCGATGCAAAAGAAGACCGTGCAGGTAGATTTGAGGTTGCGGACAAGGGCACCTTGTTTCTGGACGAAATCGGAAATCTTTCCATGCCACTCCAATCCAAACTTTTAACAGTACTTCAGAAAAGAGAAGTGACCAGAATCGGTACCAATAAGTCGGTTCCTGTAGATATCCGATTGATCTGTGCCACCAATATGCCGGTCCATGAAATGGTTATGGACAATTCCTTCCGTCAGGATTTACTTTACCGGATCAATACGGTTGAGATTTTCCTTCCACCACTGCGTGAAAGGCATGATGACATCCCTCAATTAGCCAACCATTTCCTGAAGGTCTACTCTCAGAAATACAGAAAAAATTTCACAGGATTTAAAGCAAATGCCATGGAGTTGCTGCAGCGCTACCCTTGGCCAGGTAATATCCGTGAATTGCAACATGCCATTGAACGGGCAATCATCATGGCTGAAGGAGATGAGCTGGACAGCCGAGATTTCTTCTTCCTTTCTTCCAAGCCTGCCTCAGAAAAAGCTCCTGTAAATACCACATTGAATCTGGACGATATGGAAAGAAGTACCATTCAAAGAGCAATCGATAAAAACGGAGGAAATATTTCAAAGGCAGCCAAAGAACTGGGCTTGACACGAGCTTCACTATACCGAAGATTGGAAAAATATGGATTATAAAGTCGGCTTATTAGGACGAATTGTCCTCTTGGCGGCGGCACTTTTTTTATTGGCCACTTCCATTTTCAATGAATGGGGAGTCTTTATGATTTCCCTGCTGATCATCATGGTGATTTTCCAGATCATCTTTTTGATCCGCTATTCTGAAAGCTCCTTCAAAAAAGTCAGGGTCTTCCTTGACAACATTAAACAGGACAAATACTCCCAGGTTTACCCAGTGAAATTTGACGGGACCGAAACCGACGATCTCCATATTGAGTTCAATGCAATCCTGGCAAAACTCAAAGAAGACCAAGCAGAAAAAGAGGCCAATTACCAGTATTTCCGCTCGGTGTTTAAGCATCTGAGCATAGGCTTGATCACCTTTGGGGAAAATGGAGAAATACAGATCCTCAATACGGCAGCACGCAGAATCCTGAATGTGGACGTACTGAAAAACATCGGGGAAATCGAAAGCATCAATAAAGAACTGTTTTTAGCCATCCAAAACCTCCGAACAGGTGGCAGCGAACTCATTAAAATCGCCCATCCGGATGGAATCATGCAGCTGTCCGTCTATGTGATCGAACTTTTGATGCGCGGGGAAAAATTCAAACTCGTATCGCTTCAGAACATCCAATCCGAGCTGGAAGAAAAGGAAATGGAAGCCTGGCAAAACCTGGTAAAAATCCTTACTCATGAAATCATGAATTCTATCGCTCCGATCTCCTCATTAGCAGGAACCATCAAAAGCGATATTGAATCCAAAATGGACAATCAGGAAGAACTGACCATCACTGACCTTGAAGATTACCTGATGGGTATCAGCACCATTGAAAAACGCTCCGAAGGCCTGACCAGCTTTGTATCTGACTTCCGAAGTCTCGCCCATATCCCAACTCCAAAATTCAGCAGCATCCGGATTGCCAAGCTTTTTGAGCAATTGGAAGTCCTTCTCCATCATCAATTGGAATCAGGAAATATTCAAGTCAATATTGATTTGGAGCCTGAAGAACTCATCCTTTTTGGAGACCAGACCCAAATCGAACAAGTCCTGATCAACTTAACCCAGAATGCCATTCAGGCACTGGAAGATGCTGAAGAAAAGACAATCACACTTCGGGGCTACATTGATGAAGCTGGCAAAATCATCCTGGAAGTAAGTGACACGGGCAAAGGAATTGAAGAGGAAGCCTTAAGTAAAATCTTCATCCCATTCTTCACTACCAAAAAGAAAGGGTCCGGAATTGGACTCAGTCTTTCCAAACAGATCATGCGTCGACACAAAGGAAACATTCAGGTCAGTTCCAAGCTAGATGAAGGTACTACCTTCAAACTCATCTTCAACGGGTAAAAAGCCCAACAAGCCTTATCAGGAGATTCTGACAAACGCCAGCTTTTCTACCTCAGTTTGTTTATAAATTAGCAAACCAAGGGAAATCAATGCTAGATTTTTTATGATATACTGACCGATCAAAGTTGGGGTAAGCCACATTTGCCAAGTATCCTCTGGAAGCAACAATTCGGGAAGAAAGGTCAACACCATATGAAAAAGGAGAATGTAAAGGGAAAATCTCGTGAGTCCGGGAACCAACCAAATTATGCCTATAAAACATTCAAATGCCCCAAAAAGCCTATTGAAGATTTGAAAAGAAATGATCTCAGGAAAGAGTTGATCAAATAGATTATGAACTAAGGGTTCTGCAGGAGATATCCCGATTACTTTTAAAATTCCGAACCAGAAGAAGATTACAAATAGGGAAACACGTCCAAGGAGTACAAGTTTTTTCATACGGGTATTGTTAAGACCTGAAACATACCTGTTCAAAATCAAGCTCTCAATGACAAAAATCAGTTTTTTTAAAGAATTTAATACATTTTCTATTCTGCCCTCAATTTTATAGGTATTACAGCGATTCAAGGGGGGCTAAAAAGATTGATTTTATAGGCTTAACTGACAAGCATCATAGGAATTGAATAAGGGCTTTCCGAACTTAATTTCATCTTGAAAGCCTTCGATTACATATCACATACTGCGGATATTCGCATGAGAATTCGGGCTGACTCCTCTCCTGCCCTATTTGAGGCAGCCTTGGAGGGCATGAGCCAAATTATCAAGGCAGATGCCTGCAAGAATCCACCTTTTTTCACTTTGACAATCCCTATCAATCTCAGGTCCAAAAACATAACCACACTTTTGATTGAATTTTTGGGAGAGGTATTGACACATTCCCATTTGCATAATGCTATTTTCTGTAAACTCCAGATTAAAATTCTCAACGATCATTTTATCTCTGCATTGATTTTTGGATTCCCTGAGGAAAAAATAGATGAAGACATCAAGGCAGTGACTTATCACGAAGCCGATGTTAAACTAAATCAAGACAAGCAATTAGAAACCATAATTGTATTTGACATTTGAGCCATGGACCTAAAGCAACATATCCAAAAAGTAGATGAATACCTTTGGGAAATCCCCCAAAAAACCCGGGAAGGCATGCGCGTACCTGCTCAAATCTATGCCTCAGATAAGTTGATGCAAGAGCTGGGAAATGATAATTCTTTGGAGCAACTCACCAATGTTGCCATGCTTCCCGGCATCAAAAAAGCTTCGATTGTTATGCCTGATGTTCATGAAGGCTATGGTTTTCCCATAGGCGGAGTGGCAGCAACCGAGTGGCCTCATGGGGTAATTTCTCCAGGAGGAATAGGATATGATATCAATTGTGGAGTCAGAATTCTTTGTTCCGAATTGGAAAGAAAGGATCTTAAAAATCGGGGAGAAGAACTCGCAAAAGCCCTCTATGCGCATATTCCCTCAGGGGTGGGAAAAGGAGGTTCCCTTCATCTGGATGAATCAGAACTGGATAAAGTATTGAGAAAAGGTGCACAATGGGCACTTGAAAACGGGTTTGCAGAAATGGAGGATATAGAACACATTGAATCCAATGGCTGCTTGAAAGATGCAGACCCAGACTTCGTGTCAGAATATGCAAAAAAACGAGGGGCTGACCAATTGGGAACCATAGGTTCGGGAAACCACTTTTTGGAAGTTTCTTATGTGGATGAAATTTTTGATTCTGAATCAGCTCGGGCATTTGGCTTGAAAAAGAACCAACTAATCATACTAATCCACACTGGATCCAGAGGCCTGGGACACCAAATTGCTTCAGATTACCTCAAACAAATGGTATCCACCTTAGATTCCTATCACATCCAATTACCAGACCGTGAACTGGCCTGTGCACCCTTTGACTCCAAAGACGGTCAGGCCTATTTCAAAGCCATGGCTGCCGCAGCGAATTTTGCTTGGTGTAATAGACAGGTGATCACTTCAAAAACCAGGGAACTATGGAGGGAGTTTTTTGGCAAAGAAAAAGGGGGGCTTCGGCTTTTGTACGATGTAGCCCACAATATTGCCAAAGTTGAAGAGCACATCGTGGACGGAAAGAAAATAAAACTGATCATTCACAGAAAGGGCTCAACACGATCTTTTGGCCCCCACAACCCGGAAATCCCTGAGGCCCTCCGCTCCACAGGACAACCCGTGATCATTCCGGGAAGCATGGGAACCGCATCCTATGTGATGGTAGGAACACAGACTGCCATGGAAAAAACATTTGGATCTACCTGTCATGGGGCAGGAAGAAGAATGTCCCGGCATGCAGCCACCCGAAATGTCAACATCCATAATTTGGAAAAAGAACTATTGAGCATGGACATTCATGTGCGAGCCGGTTCAAGAAAAGGAGTAAGTGAAGAAGCTCCCATTGCCTACAAGGACATTGAAGAAGTGATCAATGTGGTTCACAATGCAGAAATCGCCCGAAAAGTGGCAAGACTGAAACCCATGGTCGTGATCAAAGGCTGATTGACTTTAATTTTTCCAAACAGTGACCATTATCATAAAATTTATCAAAGGTTCAGGTTACCTTAATTTTTGAAAATGAATTTGTTGAGCCGTAAAATTCTTGAGTTATGAAACCTCATCCTCATAATTTACCCCCTAAAGCTGTGGATTACATTCGCAAAAATTTCCAGGAAGACTTCCTCTTGAACTTGTCAGAAATCAAGATGATCCAGGAGGAACCTCATTATTTTGTAGAGGTTGCAAAGGACAATTACCTCCACAAACTTCAATTTGATAAAGCGGGAACCTTGATAAATAAAGAGGCTACCGAGGCCTTTCCTTCAAATGACCACGATGGCAAAACATTCGGAGAGATACCAGAATAATCCCTTGGATGAATCCTTTAAAAATTAAGAACTCCATCCTCTCCCAAAACCGTATCAAATTCCGATGAAGATTTTTGAAAGCGTCTCATCACCCATTGATAATCTTCGCCAATGGCCTTATTGGCTTGGTAATCAAAAATCCTGACAGGAATTACTTCAAGCTTTTTCACTCCTGAACAACCCACATAAATCTCAAAAAAAGCTGAACGGTCATTTCTCAGCAAAGGATCTACTACATAATCATCCACAAAGTCCCCCGTATCATACAGGATCAAACCTCCATGATATTGTTCAACAGCCTGAAAAATATGAGCACTGTGACCATGGATTATATTCGCCCCATGATCAATCATAGAGTGGGCAAATTGGACAAATTCCTCTGGAGGGCTTTCTACCATATTGGGGCCCCAGTGAATGGACACCACAAGGCAATCACACTGGCGCCTTGCTTTTTCTATTGTTTGGAGAACCTTTGCTCTATCTTTCTCACTTTCAATTTCCAGATAATTTGTTCCTGGCCCCTTACCAGCCTTCCAGGTCGATTCATTATCCGTCATTCCAATCACTCCAACCCTTATTCCTTTTATTTCAACAAATTCAGGGGACTCGGCTTCCTCTAGATTCATCCCGGCTCCTACATATTTGATACCAGCCCCTTTCAGAGTATTTAGCGTTTCAATCAATCCAGACTCCCCATAGTCCAAAACATGGTTATTGGCCAGATTTACCACCGTTATCCTTGCCTTGACTAAGCTTTCTACCTTATCAGGCTTGGCTTTGAAGTTGAAAGTTTTGAGCACTTTATCCTCACTATTTGTCAAGGCAGTTTCCAAGTTGATGATATTCAAATCAGTTTGTTGCATGATTGGCAAAACATCACCCCACGGATACCAATATCCCCGCTCGTCCAGGATGTGATCAAGTGTTCTCCCCAACATCACATCTCCGGCAAATCCAATTCTAAGAGTTTGGTCCATTGCTAAAAATCTAGATTTTTTGGTCCTTCACAACTTACTTTTGATCTAAGAACATAACAATGATTTTGGTCAGGGAAGACTTTTAGAAGGGAAGCAATTAAAAAGGCGACCCCAATGGATCGCCTTTATGACTTGAATAGATTGAAATTATTTGAGATCGAATCGGTCGAGGTTCATCACCTTGTTCCAAGCCGCCACAAAATCTTTCACAAACTTCTCCTTTCCGTCCTCGCAACCATAAACTTCGGCAATGGCTCTCAGCTCGGTATTGGATCCGAATATCAAGTCTGCACGGGTTCCGGTCCATCTTGGTTCTCCTGAATTTCTATCACTTCCTACAAATACGTTTTGTGAGTCCGAAGTAGCTCTCCAGGTCGTGCCCATATCCAATAGATTTACAAAGAAATCATTGGTCAATACGCCGGGAGTATTGGTCAATACTCCATGCTTGGAACCGTCATAATTTGCACCCAAAACACGCATTCCTCCAACCAGAACAGTCATTTCCGGAGCAGTCAAGGTCAAAAGCTGAGCTTTGTCTACCAATAATTCCTCCGCTTTAACAGGACAATTAGCCATCATATAGTTGCGGAAACCATCTGCTACAGGTCTAAGGAACTCGAATGATTCGACCTCGGTCTCTTCCTGCGAAGCGTCCATTCTTCCCGGGGTGAAAGGAACTGTGATTTCGAATCCAGCGTCTTTTGCGGCCTTTTCAATGGCAGCACATCCACCCAACACAATCAGATCAGCAAGGGATACTTTTTTGTTTCCGGACTGAGTACCATTGAATTCCTCCTGAATGCTTTCTAAAACTCCCAATACTTTGTTCAGTTGGGTTGGATTGTTGGCTTCCCAATTTTTCATTGGCTCCAACCGAATACGTGCACCATTGGCACCTCCACGGTAGTCAGAGCCTCTGAAAGTGGAAGCAGAAGCCCAAGCAGTAGAAACCAATTCAGAAACAGTCAAGCCGGAAGCCAAAATATTGGCCTTTAAACCAGCTATATCCTTTTCGTCTACCAAATCATGGTTTACTGCCGGAATCGGATCTTGCCAGATCAAATCTTCAGCAGGCACTTCAGAACCCAAGTAACGGGACTTTGGTCCCATATCTCTGTGAGTCAATTTGTACCAAGCCCTTGCGAATGCATCCGCGAACTCATCCGGATTGTCCAAGAAATGCCTTGCGATTTTCTCATAGGAAGGATCTGTCTTCAAGGCAATGTCCGTAGTGAACATGATTGGAGTATGGCGCTTACTGGAATCATGAGCATCAGGTACGGTTCCTGCTCCCATTCCATGCTTTGGAATCCACTGATGAGCTCCTGCAGGGCTCTTGGTCAATTCCCAATCATAGCCAAAAAGATTCCATAGGTAGTTGTTGCTCCATTTGGTAGGAGTAGTGGTCCAAGCCCCTTCCAATCCGGAGGTAATGGTATCTCCCGCATTACCTGTTCCAAAATTATTTTTCCAACCGGTGCTCATCTCCTCAATAGGTGCTGCCGCTGGTTCTCTTTCCACATATTTACTTGGGTCGGCGGCACCATGGGCTTTACCAAAAGTATGACCTCCTGCAATCAAGGCTACCGTTTCATAATCATTCATTGCCATCCGGCCAAATGTCTCCCGTATGTCCTTTGCAGCTGCCATAGGATCAGGGTTTCCGTTAGGTCCCTCTGGATTTACATAAATCAATCCCATCTGCACCGCACCTAATGGATTTTCCAACTGACGGTCACCGGTATATCGCTTGTCTCCCAACCACTCAGTCTCGGAACCCCAGTAGATATCCTCTTCTGGTTCCCAAACATCTGCACGGCCACCGCCAAAACCAAAAGTTTTCAAGCCCATGGACTCCAAGGCAACATTTCCGGTCAGGATCATCAAATCTGCCCAAGAAAGTTTCTTACCATATTTCTGCTTGATTGGCCAAAGTAACAATCGGGCCTTATCCAGGTTACCGTTGTCTGGCCAAGAATTCAAAGGCGCAAATCTCTGTGTTCCGGTACCAGCACCTCCTCTTCCGTCATGGACCCTGTAAGTACCTGCACTATGCCAGGCCATACGAATCATGAAAGGACCATAATGACCATAGTCAGCAGGCCACCAATCCTGAGAAGTCTTCAACACTTTCTCGATGTCTTTTTTAAGTTCTGCCAAATCCAAAGACTTGAACTCCTTTGCATAATCAAATCCCTCATCCATAGGGTTTGACTTTGCAGAATGCTGACGGAGGATATTCAATCTCAGTTGGTTGGGCCACCAATCCCTATTACTGGTACCTCCTCCTGCTACATGTTTCATTTCTCCATTGTGAAAGGGGCATTTACTGATATCGCCTCCAGATGTGCTGTGTTTATCCATATGATTATTTGGTTTGTTAATTTCTACAAAAGCTAATTTACTGAAATGTTTTATTTATTTATTCAAAATTTCAATAGATAAAAACTATGACTCTTTTGTATTCCCAAACCTTGAAATCCTCAAGATTGGAAATCAATAAAAATGTCTAAAATAGACTTAAAAATTATCCTTTTTAAAAGACAATTGAGGTTAAACCTACTTAAATCTGATTTAAATCATATCCTCGGATCCTACAGAAATCCCTATCATCGGGAGGGGTATTTTGAAAACAATCTCAAAGGTCAAAAAAAAACCCAGCCTCTAGGAGCTGGGTTTTCATTCTTATCAAAACGAGTAAAGTATTTAATCATCCTTGGGTTTATCCCTTTGCATCTCTACCATATCCACAGGAGGAGGAGTATTGTCTCCCAAAAGATGGCGTACAAAATAATCCCCCATTTTCCAGAAGAAGTATTCTGTCATATCCCCATATCCATGACGCTGTCCAGGCAGGATCACAAACTCAAAGCGCTTTCCAGCCTTGATCAATGCATTGGCCATTCGAATAGTCCCCGCTGGGTGAACATTGTTGTCCACATCTCCAGTAGAAAGCATCAAATGCCCCTTCAGGTTTTTAGCTAAATCGGGATTCTTTTCAATCTGATAAACGAAAGTAGTATCCCCTTTTACAGAAACCTGCTCTTTCACACCATGGTGCTTTTCTGACCACCAACGGTTGTAGATATTGTTCTCGTGATTTCCAGCAGAGGAAACAGCCACCTTAAACACATCAGGGTAAACCAACATGGCCGCCGTTGACATAAAGCCTCCTCCGGAATGTCCATGAATCCCAACCTTGTTTCGGTCAATAAATGCATGACGGTCAGCTAACTGGTCAATTGCAGCTTTTTTATCTGCTAAACCATAATCCCTCAAATCCCCATAACCATAATTATGATACCATTTGGAGCGGGCGGGATGTCCTCCCCTATTTCCCAAAGTTACCACCACAAAACCAAACTGAGCCAGACGGTCTGTTCGGTCCATACTTCTTCCAAAAGATTTGTTGACCGCTTCGGTCTGAGGCCCGGGATAGACATATTGAATCAAAGGATACTTGCGGGTAGAATCAAAATCAAATGGCTTATACATCACCCCATAAAGATCGGTAATTCCATCATCTGCCTTGAATTTAAAGGGCTCCGGAAACTGGTATCCTGCTGCAAAAAGCTGGCTTAAGTCTGCCGTTTCCAAATCCATTACCTTATTCCCATTGCGGTCCATCAACACAGAAACCGGGGTGGTATTGACCCTTGAAAAGGTATTGACAAAATAAGCTGAATTGTCATTGATATCTATGTCATGGTTAAAATCCCCTTTGTTCAAGAGGCTAACTGCTCCACCGTCCAAATTCACACTATACAAGTGTTCGTAATAAAGATCTTCTCCTTTTTCACGTCCATTTGCAACAAAAAACACCTTTCTGTTTCTTTCATCAACCCTTGCCACTCCACTTACATGGAAGGTTCCCGTGGTAAGTTGTCGCTTCAGGGATCCATCTTTTCCATATAGGTATAAATGTCCCCATCCGTCCCTTTCAGACCACCAAATCAATTCATTCCCCAAGATTTCAAGTTTTGGAAAATCAATATAAGTATTGCTTCTCTCCTCGATCAGTACTTCCTTTTCATTGGTCTTTAAGTTCCATCTGCATACATCCACTCTTTTTAGATCCCGGGAAGTAATGGCAAAATAAAATCCATCCAAATCTCCCAACCAAGTAGCAGGACGGAAGTCATCGTCCCGGGTATTGGCCGCAGGAGTGGTGGACCAAAGGCTGACTGTCTGATCCTTGAAAGTCGAAATCGGCAACTGACTCATCTTTCCATTTGCAAAAGAATAGTGCAGCAATTCCGTCTGGGGTTGTTCCTTTTCACCCGGCATGGCATATTTATAGGTTTCCAATGTAGGGCGAGGGTTTCGTGTATTATGGATCACCCAAAGATCCTTTACTTCACGGGAATCTGTTCGGGTCAATACAAATTGTTTGGAATCCTGACTCCAAAGCACCCCTGCACGCTTGCGGTCGTCTTTTTTCTTTTCTTCTTCCACATTGTCGTCCCCACGGCCAGCCCAACCGTATTCATAATCCTTTTCCCCATCCGAGGTCAACTGATTCTCTACAATAGTGCTGTCTTTTTCATCCTTCACGGCCTTTAAAAAATTCTCCTTGTCCATCCAATACAGGTTGTAATTTTTCATGTAGACCACCTTGGAGGAATCAGGAGAAATATTGGCCCAGGAAAGTCGCTTTGGATCTTTTTCAGTTTCTATTTCTTGAAGCTGCTGGGAACTGATATTGAAAAGGAAGGTAAAAACCTTCTTCTCAAGGGAATCCTTGGCATTTTTGTTTTTTTCCTTGATTTCAGCCCAATCCGATTTGACTACGTCCTGTGTACTTTTTACCTTAAACCGGATGGTGTTTTCATCTTCAAGCAATTTCAGGTCATCCAATTTCAGATGCTGTCCATCAAACGGATCCTTGACCACCTTGGTGATTTCCATGGCAAGTTTATCCCTGTCAAATAACGCAGTCTTGGTTTTCCTCACAGGGTCCACCACATACCAGAATTTCCCCTCGCTGGTTTCGTATTCATACCAAAAACGATCTGACTTTTTCATCCAATGAGGATTCACACTGGTCGAAAAAATCATTTTCTTGAGTTTTTCCGGTGAAAAGCGGGCAGCCAGTTCATAGTTACCCGGGTAGATGGTTTCTTGGGCGGAGCTTACCAGATAGGTAAAAAAAAGCCCCAAAACCAAAATTGATTTTCTCATAATCTCTCTAGTTAAAATTCAGTTCGAAACTATATCAGGGACTCAAAAACTGCTATACCGCTTGCATAAAAAAGGCCAACTCGAACTAGTCTCAAGTCCATACGAAAACAAGCATTTTAATACATGCTTAACATGAATTTCATTTTTACCAAATAAAATTCTGAAAAAATAGCAATTCATTAATCAACCATTCATGACTGATTTATTTAAGGGTTATAGTTTTGAATCAAAACCAAACGTGTGAAAACTCAATTCAAAACCATCGTCCTTTCTGATGTACACTTGGGCTCCAAAGGCTCCAAAGCCAAAGAAATCGTGCGATTTCTCAAACAGTACAGCTGCGAAAATCTGATCTTGAATGGAGACATCATTGACGGATGGCAGCTCAAAAAATCCGGTAGCTGGAAAAGAAAGCATACGCGCTTTTTCAACAGAATCGTCAAAATGATGGAGAATGACAAAACAAAAGTTTTTTATCTACGGGGAAACCACGATGATTTTTTGGACCAGATTCTCCCCCTCCAAATAGGAAATCTGTCGATACAGAGGGATATGATCTACGAAAGCAATGGAAGAAAGTACTTTATCACACATGGGGATGTCTTTGACAGTATCACTACCAACCTGCGGTGGATAGCCTATATGGGAGACATTGGCTATACTTTCTTGCTTTGGCTCAATCGAATTATCAACCATTACCGCATGAGACGTGGCCTCCCCTATTTTTCACTCTCTCAATATGTAAAAGGGAAAGTAAAATCCGCGGTTTCCTACATTGACCAGTACGAAAGCGAACTGGCCAAAATGGCCCGCGCAAAAGGATGCGACGGGATAATTTGCGGACACATCCATAAAGCCGAAAATAGAAACATTGACGGAATAGAATACATGAATTCGGGAGATTGGGTGGAAACGATGAGTGCTTTGGCAGAGGATCACGAAGGAAACTGGCAACTGATCTTTTATAATGAGATCAATTTCAAAGAAATCAGAAACAGCCAATTCGGCTCATTCTTCTCAGGAGACAGCCACTTCACGCCACTGCAACAGGTTGCCTTTGACTCTCCAAAAGAGGATTTGACACCACCAGCTTTTAGGTAGCATGAAATTTTTGTTCATAATTCAGGGGGAAGGAAGAGGGCATATGACTCAGGCCATCGCTTTCTCTAGATTGCTGAAAGAACAAGGCCATGAGCTCTGTTCAGTTATACTTGGAAAAAGTAAGAGAAGGGAAGTTCCGGCATTTTTCACCCGGGAAATCCTAGCTCCCATTCATTTGGTTTCAAGTCCCAACTTTGAGACAGACAGCACGGAAACAGCAATTCTATTGGGAAAAACAATCCAAAAAAACCTATGCGCGCTTCCTGTATTCTGGAAAAGTCTCGAAAAAATCCACCAGATAGTCAATCGGGAACGACCGGACATCATTTTGAATTTTTACGACCTGCTTGGCGGATTCTATAATTTCCTGTTTAGACCTAGAGCCGCCTATTGGGTGATCGGTCATCAGTACCTGATTGAACATCCGAGTTTCCCCTTTGCCCCATCCAAAGGACTGGAAAAAACCTTTTTCCAATTGAACACCCGACTGACAGCTTTGGGAGCAGACAGGAAATTGGCTCTTTCATTTCTTCCACAGAAAAATCCTGTCAACTCAATCCAGATAGTTCCTCCCTTACTTCGCCGGGAAGTTAAAAACCAAGAGATAAAACAGGGAGACTTCTTTCTCGCTTACATTGTTAACCCGGGATACGGAGCCCAAATATTAAATTATGCCCAAGCCAATCCTCATATCAAAATCAAAGTTTACTGGGATAAAAAAGGCGCTACTGAAGTCGAACAACCCTTGAAGAACCTGAGTTTTCACCGGGTTCATGACCAAAATTTCCTGAAAGACATGGCTTCCTGCAAGGGTTTGGTTTGTACTGCTGGATTTGAATCCGTATGTGAGGCCATGTATTTGGGAAAGCCAACTCTAGTAATTCCTGTGGCCGGGCAATATGAACAAGCCTGCAATGCTTTGGAGATTCAGCAAAAGAAAATAGGTATTGCCTCAACTGAATTTGATTTTAGCCTATTGGAAAAAATTCCACTGGAAGAAACAAAAACTCCCCAGGAATTTATCCATTGGCAAAATTCCTGGGGAGAAATACTTCAAAATCTATTGACCAAAGGGGAAGTTTTCTGGGATTCTACAGCTCCTTCTTTGGAAATGGGATGATTTCAGCACCCTACCTTTTCTTTTTCTTCTTGGGTTAATTCTGAGGGAAGTTTAAAAATTTCTTTTCCCTCTTTTAAAAGTTTTACATAGGGATACTGGGGGTTAGTAGGCCTGCTAACAAGCTTTTTATCACTATAATCCAATGCAAAAAAAGCAGATTCAACTTTTAGAAATTGATTCAATAATGCCTCTTGCTTTGACTTGTAGATAAAATGGTCTTTTTCATTCCTGTTTAATTCATAGGTGAAATAAAGATCCTTATACACATTCAACATGGAAATGTTCGATGATTTAGGAGCTGGAGGAGGTGGTGCAGGAAGTGACGCTTTCTCTTCTTCAGTGAGATTTTCTCTCAGCTTATAATAAACCTCGCCCTCATTCTCCAACTTTACATAAGGTGCGTAGGGATGCTTTGGCCTTTCAGCTTTCTTTTTATCCATTTCCTGAAGTCTGAAATATCTCCCTCCGATATCCAAGAACAACTCCATAATCTCCAGCTGCTCATTTTTCGGTTTATGGATGAAATGAACGCCTGTGGCCAACCTTTCTTTATATTCCTGCAGATCGTTTAAATAATCAGTCAAATTATTGATCCTTTCATTTCTTTGAGGCCAGATTTTGGGATCATTGACATACAATATTTTTCGTATCCCCATTTCTCGGAATTCACTTTGAAAATCTGCCACCTCTCCCATCGATATTTTTGGTTCTGCCGAAATAGAAAGCAATTCAATAGGTGAAGTCTCTTCCAATACTTTTTTCAACTCAGTTTTTTCATAAACCTTTCCTTCGAATTCAAATTTTCCACCAGACAAAAGATGAAAAACGGGACCTTCAAGGACTTTTTCACCCAATTGGTTTTCTTGTCCATTCACCTTTTCAATGACTCTTTTTTCGCTGAAACCATAAATCACCAGTCCCAGCAATGGCAGAAGAGCCAGGAATTTGATCGCCCGAATAGTCGGTTTAGTTTTCTTTTTCATCATTTCCAGTCTTTTTTTGGTTAAAGAAAAATTCAAATTGCTCACCAAAGAATTTCCAGTTTGAAAAAGGGCCAACTGAAGCAATTCTTGCTGATATTGAAGTAGTGAAGACTTTCTGAGCGCTATCCGATCGGCAATAAACTCATGGTTCATCTGAATGCTTTGCTTTGCCCAGTACAAACCGGGGTGGAACCAAAACGGAATAATAAGTAGCTCAATCAATAATATATCCCAGCTATGCTTTCCCTTAACATGGGCAAGTTCATGTTCGAATACCGCATCGCTGATTCCTTCATTTTCAAACTTCTCTCGATTGACAAAAATGAATTGAAGGAAAGTATAAGGAAGGGTATCTTCTTCTAAAAGCACCAATACCTGTCCCCTATATGTCACCCGAATATTCCGACTGATCTTATTTCTTAGAATTCGAATATTATTGAAAAACCGGAACAAGAAGATTAAGGAAATCAAGCCATAACCTAACCCCAATCCCAATTTCCATGAAAAATCAGCCTCAGTTGTAAGCCTTTGATCCACATGAAGAACCGGATCAAAGTTTTGGGTCCCGTATTCGAAATCATTCGGCAAATTCCCCTCCTCAATTGACATAGGCTCAACCAGAACCTCTGTCTCAAAAGTATTCAGTGGGATCAGGAATGAGGCTACCACAGAAAACAACAAATAAAAGCGGTTGAACATGTGGAAAACTTCCTGTTGCAAAATCAGCCTATGGATAGCCAGCAAAATCAGAAGACAAACTATAGATGTCAACAAATATTCCATCACTTTTTTTGGTTTAGTTGATCTTCAATCAAAGACTTAAGTTCCTCCAGTTCTTCCTTCGACAAATCCGCTTTTTTTGTAAAAAAGGAGGCAAACTGCCCGGGGGAATCATTGAAAAAGTTCTTGATCAAGCCATTGATATGCGTAGAGAAGTAATTTTCCTTGCTCACCATTGGGAAGTATTGACGCATATTCCCAATAGTTTTGTATCCCACAAATTGTTTTTCCTGCATTCTTTTCAATAGGGTGGAAATCGTGGTGGCTGCCGGTTTGGGTTCAGGATAGACTTCCAAAAGTTCCTTCATGAATGCTTTTTTCAGCACCCACAAATGATTCATCAGCTCTTCCTCCGTTTTCGAAAGTTTCATTTTCAAGAATTTAAGACACTAATTCTACAAATGTAGAAGAATATCAATGTTCTACAAATGTAGAATCACAATAGTTGAAAAATTTTTCAATCAACTAGTTTCCAGGGATTTTAAGAATTTAACCGATAAGACGAAGAGAAATCCTAATTTTGGGCTTAAGTGGAAGAAAATTAATATTTTCAAAACTGCTCAAAAAAGAACCTAGATGTTAGCCGAACATATACGATTAAAGGAGAATAAGGAGAGGAAAAAGCATTGGAAAAAATGGGGACCTTATCTCACAGAAAGACAATGGGGAACAGTACGGGAGGATTATAGCCCGGATGGCGCTGCCTGGGAAAATGTCACACATGACGAGGCCAAAAGCAAAGCCTATCGATGGGGAGAAGAAGGGATTGCCGGAATTTCAGACCATAAGCAAAAACTCTGCATTGCTTGGGCTTTTTGGAACGGACAGGATCCCATCATCAAAGAGCGCCTTTTTGGCCTTACGGGCAACGAAGGCAATCACGGGGAAGATGTAAAGGAAGTTTACTATTACTTGGACTCCACTCCCACTCATTCCTATATGAAGATGCTTTACAAGTATCCTCAGAGCAAATTTCCCTATGAGGAACTTGTCAAGGAAAACAAACGGAGAGGAAGAAGCGAGCCTGAATATGAATTGGTAGATACCGGGATATTTGATGAAGACCGTTACTTTGACATCTTTATTGAATATGCCAAACATGATGTAGAGGACATCATTGCCATAGCAACCATCCACAACCGGGGACCTAAAGAGGCCAAAATCTGGGTTATGCCCACACTTTGGTTTAGGAAAACTTGGTTTACAGGTCATGAACCGTTCATGCCAAAAATCAGCCTGGTCAAATCCAACAAAGTCAAGGCATTCAACCCCAAGTCAGGAAACTACATGTTTACCTTTGACGGGGAACCCGATATCCGCTTTTGCAATAATGAAACCAACCGGGAAAAGCTGTACCAAATCCCAAACGATAAAAATTACCCCAAAGACAGTATCAATGACTTTGTGGTAAACGGAGATGATTCCGGCTTGAACCCATCCTTTTTCGGTACCAAAGCTGCAGCAATCTATCAAATCACTATTCCTGCCGGTGAAAGCAGGCAGGTGAAAATGAGAATGCAACATCAAGCAGAGGAAGAACCCCTTAGAAACTGCGACAAGTGCTTCAACAACCGTAAAAAAGAAGCAGATGAATTTTACGAGGATTTACAGCGGTCTATCAAAGATTCTGAAATGAAGCAAATCCAGCGTCAAGCCTATGCAGGCATGATGTGGTCCAAGCAATTTTATTATTACGATGTAGAGCGCTGGTTAGAAGGGGATCCAGGCAGATACCAACCCCCAATAGAACGGAAAAAAGGCAGAAACCGGCACTGGAAACACCTTCAGAATTACGACATCATCTCCATGCCCGACAAATGGGAATACCCTTGGTACGCAGCATGGGATTTGGCTTTCCATTGCATCCCTATCGCCCGAATCGATCCGGAATTTGCCAAAGAACAGCTACTCCTTCTGCTCAATGAATGGTATATGCATCCAAACGGCCAGATTCCCGCTTATGAGTGGAATTTTTCTGATGTAAATCCTCCGGTGCATGCCTATGCAGTTCAGCGAGTTTATCAGATTGACAAAAAAGCCAATGGAGGAAAGGGAGATCAGGAATTTCTGGAGCGGGCCCTTCACAAGCTTATGCTCAATTTTACTTGGTGGGTCAACCAAAAAGACTCGGAAGGGAACAACATATTCGAGGGTGGCTTCTTAGGTTTGGATAATATTTCCCTGTTTGACCGAAGTCATGCACAATATTATCAGGGAAAACTGGAGCAAGCAGATGCCACCTCCTGGATGGCTATGTTTTCCCTGAATATGCTTCGGATTTCATTGGATCTCTGTGAATTTAACAAGGTCTATCAGTTTACCGCGACCAAATTCCTGGAACATTTCCTGTTCATCGCAGGTGCAATGAATAATATTTCCTCAGAACATATTTCTCTTTGGGATGATGAGGATAATTTCTTTTATGATGTCTTCCATGTGAAGGGGAAAGAATCCAAAAAAATGAAGGTAAGGTCCATTGTTGGACTCATCCCGTTGTTTGCCGTTGAACCAATCCGGGAGGACCTTTTCAATGAGCTTCCTGATTTCAAGGAGAGACTGGATTTTTTCCTTCGGGAAAAGCCCAAACTGGCAGCCTTGGTATCGAGTTGGATTCAGCCCGGATATGACAAAAGGCGTTTATTCTCCTTGCTTAGAGGTCATAGGATGAAAAGTGTTCTGCAGAAAATGCTGGACTCAGATGAATTCCTAAGTGAATACGGAATCCGCTCCTTGTCCAAATTCCACGAAAAAAACCCCTATACCATGCAGATCGCCGGTGATGTACTTTCGATCAAATACACTCCCGGTGAAGCAGATACACAGATGTTCGGCGGTAATTCCAACTGGAGAGGGCCTATCTGGTTCCCGATCAATTTCCTCATCATCGAGTCACTCAAAAAGTTTGATTACTACTATGGGGGTGACTTCTCCATCGAATACCCGACAGGCTCCGGAAATTTCCTGACAATGGACATCATTGCCAAAGCCCTTTCCTATCGCTGCATCAAGATTTTCCTAAAAAATGAAAAAGGGGAAAGACCTGTTTATGGAAAGGATAAAAAATTTCAGGAAGATCCTCACTTCAAAGACTACATCTTGTTTTACGAGTATTTCCATGGAGATAGCGGAAAAGGGTTGGGGGCCTCCCACCAAACCGGTTGGACAGGCTTAGTAGCTGAAATGATTCATAATTTCTACAAAGAAAAAGAAAATCAAGAAAATGCCTCTCTTACCCTATTTAGAAGCTAACCGCTTAGAAGCTGGATGTGATGAAGTAGGACGAGGGTGCCTGGCTGGACCTGTAGTGGCAGCTGCTGTGATCCTACCCCAAGACTACTCCAACCCATGGATCAACGATTCCAAAAAACTGGGAAAAACACAACGGGAGGACCTCATTCAAGAAATCAAGGATAAGTCTATCTCTTGGGCAATTGCGGAGGCCAGTGTGGCAGAAATCGACCAAATCAATATCCTCAATGCTTCCTTTTTGGCCATGAAGCGGGCAATTCAGCTTTTGAAAGTTGAGCCAGAGTATTTATTGATTGACGGGAACCGTTGGAAATCAGACCTAACCCTCCCCTATTCTTGTATAATCAAAGGGGATGGGAAATTTGCCAGTATTGCTGCTGCCTCCATTTTGGCAAAGGTTTATCGAGATAAACTAATGGCCAAGCTTGCCGAAGAATTCCCTTATTATGGATGGGAAAAAAATGCTGGCTATCCTACTAAAGCCCACCGGGAAGGGATTTTGTCCCAAGGTTCCACCCTTTGGCACCGCAAAAGCTTTCAGCTTCTTCCCAAGCAATTGGAGTTGGGATTCTAATCTTCCTTTTTGAAATAAGGTTCAAATATCATCCTGCCAACCTGTCCTCCCTCCAAAATGGGCTCCAGCACCAAGCGTTCAGGACTGAGTTCTATGATTTTTGCCTTTTTCACCTGCGGACCATCGAAGATACTGAGTACCTGATCCTCAGAAATTTCAATCCTCACTCTCTTTTGAACCACTTGATAATCCACATTATCCGTGAAATACAAACTATCCATTGAAATGAAATTGTAAACAGTATTCTCTAGCCTAGCCTTGATTTTCATTTCAATATCTTCCCTCATGGAGGGAACGGCCGTCCTGTAAGCCTGCGACGCCCGCATTTTATCTATCCCATCAAAATGAGTCAATTGCCATTCTTTGATTAGAAGTGAATCTTGGGCTGAAACTAGCAATACGGATGAACACAAAAAGGCGGTGAGCAATAGGATTTTTTTCATGAATCAAAATTGAAAATAATTATGCAAAATCCCCTTAGTAGTAAAGCACTTAACTGGACAAAAAGGGAAGCCATTCTTCAGCCTGACGCTCGGCATAATCGGCCAAAAAGAACGATAAGGTTGGTTTAAAAGGGAATGTTCTGAGGTTCATTCCAGTTTGCTCAGGAGTTTTGTCTCCTTTATTGACGTTACATCTGTTGCAGGCCGTGATCAGATTGGTCCAATTGGTCTTTCCTCCTTTGGATTTTGGAATTACATGGTCTATGGTGAGATGCCTCTTGCTCCCACAATATTGACATTCTCCTTTATCCCTACGAAATAAGTTGACTCTATTGAGTAAAACGCCTCTATAAGGGATGTTTTTGTAGTGGTTGAGCCGGATTACCGCAGGATATTCAAAGCTCCTGCTTACTGTACGGATTTCAAGCAAATCATAAGTAGACAGCACATTGGCTTTGTCTAGAAGAGTCAAGACAATTGCTTTTTGAGCCGATACCACTGCTACCGGTGAATGATCCAGATTCAATACCAAAACTCTCTTTTCCATTCCCTTAAGTTACTACGGATCTTGTTTCCAAAACAACTTCTCCATGCCTGTTGTTTTTTAAAAAAGCCTGCCACTCATCCAGGTCAGAAACTTTCATCTTATTATCCATCCAGAGTACATCCTCCAGGCCCAGATAAATTGCAAAGCTATCCTCTCCGCTTTCTCCATGATGACAGGTAAACAAATCTCCCGGCATGGCATGATTAAAAGGGATCAGTCTTCCGGGAAGATGGGAGGCATTCCAGTTATATCCTGCAATGGAATAAATAAGGGCAAAGCCCTGTAAGTCATCCAAACCAAAAATACTCCTCCCTCCTGCTTGCCAAGGTGCATTGACATATTTGAGTGCGATCTCAATCAATTGATCCCTGTCTGCTTTTAGTGCATGACTTCTGGTGGTACCTGTAAACCCAATATGATCCTGCCAGTTGAATAGTTCCAAGTCCGAAAAATGAAGACGACTTCCAGGCAAGAGATACAAATTAGTCCCGAGGTATTCAATAGCGGCAATGGGACTAGTCACCACCTGAAAATCCTGATTCAGGTAATTCTGATAATCCGAAGGAGAGATTTCCTTCAGTGATTTTGCAGAAATCCATCCACCGATTCTGGTATCCTCATGAAAAACCCGGTACCATTTTCGGTCCGAGGTTACTGCCAATACCTGATAGCATTCCCCAAAAAGCAATTGGGTAACCAAAGCCGAATCAAAGGTAGGTTTGCGGTATAGCGGCAAAATCGTTTGCCGACAAATACCGAACACGTCATTTAAGGGCCATTCGCTGGAGTTCTCTTTTGGCATCTTTTTCCTTCAGATCCTGTCTTTTATCATGGAGCTTCTTACCCCTGCCCAAGGCAATTTCCATTTTGGCTTTGCCCCGGTCATTGATAAATATACGAACCGGAATAATAGTAAGACCTTTTTCCTGGGACTTAGTTTGCAGTTTTTCGAGTTCTTTTTTACTCAAAAGCAATTTTCTGTCCCGCACAGGCTCATGGTTGTAGCTTGCGGCCATGGAATAAGGGGCAATATGCATTTGTCTCACATAGAGTTCCCCATCCAAAAAAATACAAAAAGCCTCATTCAGTGATACTTTTCCCTCGCGTATGGATTTGATTTCTGTTCCTTTCAGAACCATCCCAGCGACATAAGTATCTATAAATTCAAACTGAAAGCTTGCTTTCTTATTCTTGATATTGATGACTTTATCAAACTTGTTAGCCTTGGCCATATTAGATTTTCATTTTAGCAAGAGGAGTCACATCCAGTGAGGAAAAATCCCCCTTTAAGAATTTGTAATGCGCTGCCATAGCAATCATAGCTGCATTATCAGTACAATATTCGAATTTGGGTATATACAGGTTCCAGCCTTTTCGGGCAGCCAATTCGGTAAGGGTACTTCTCAGACCAGAGTTGGCGGAAACGCCTCCGGCAATCGCTATTTCCCGGACCCCATATTGTTTCACAGCCTCTTTCAGTTTAATCAACAACATTTGGATCAAACTGTACTGGATACTGGCGCATAAATCAGCCAGGTTTTCCTCGATGAATTTGGGATTTTCCTGAAGTTGGTTTCTAAGAAAATAAAGGACGGCTGTTTTAATTCCGCTAAAGGAATAATCCAGATTTGGCATACGGGTAATCGGAAATTCGAAAGCCTTTGGATTTCCTTCCTTTGCATATTTATCGATCAGCGGCCCACCGGGATAAGGCAATCCAAGCAATTTTGCTGTCTTATCAAAGGCCTCCCCAACCGCATCATCCCGGGTTTCTCCAATGACCTCCATATCCAAGTGATCTTTGACTAGGACCAATTGTGTATGTCCTCCACTGACAGTGAGGCAGATAAAGGGGAAATTCGGTTTGGGATCTTCGATAAAATGAGCCAAAACATGAGCCTGCATATGGTTCACTTCGATCAGGGGAATCTGTCTGGAAAAAGCAAAAGCCTTGGCAAAACTCACCCCTACCAACAGAGCTCCCATCAGACCAGGACCACGGGTAAATGCTACCGCGGAGAGTTGGTCTTGGCTAAGGCCAGAGGAATGAATGGCTTCCTGAACTACAGGAATCAGGTTTTCCTGATGAGCCCTTGATGCAAGCTCCGGAACTACGCCTCCATATTTTTCGTGAACTGATTGTGTGGCCACAATATTATTAAGTACTTTGCCATTTAAGATTACAGAGGCAGAAGTTTCGTCACACGAGGACTCAATTGCTAGAATAGAAATATCGTTGGTATCCATTGGAAAAGAACGCGAAAGTTACGGATTTTTTGCACAAAGCTTTTCGAGTGCTTTTATGGATCGTATTCTCCATAGTTATACTTTTTACACTGATTGCACTGTTGATCCAGACCGACTCCTTCCAGAATTGGTCGATTGACAAAATTACCTCCTATCTCAATTCAAAAGGAAAGTTCAAAACCGATATTGATCAAATTCATATTTCTTGGTGGGATGCTTTGGAAATTTCCGGCTTTGAAGTCCGCGATCATCGGGACTCAATTCTGTTCCAAATTGAAAAAGCCTCTGTGGATTTTGAGCTAAGCTCCGTATTGGCTTCAGGCAACCCTTCTCTGGACGCGGTAAGATTGGAACAGGCCCAAGTCAACCTATTTACCCATGAAGGGGATTCTATAATGAATCTCAACCGATGGATTGGGGAACTAACTGACATATTTGGATCCGGATCCTCACAAGGCGGGTCAAAATTTGAAATCGGAACCATTGAAATCAGAAAATCCGGATTTTCCCTGGTGAATTACAATTCAGAACCCATCCAAGAAGGACTGGATTACAATAAAATGCGCTTTTCTGATGTGGTTCTAAGCGCTGAAGACTTTTATCTGGAAAATGGAGAAGTCGGCATCAAGGTGGGATTGCTTACCGGCATGGAATATGCCTCTGGATTGGAAATCAAAGAGTTCAAGACCAACTATACTTTTTCCCCGGAAATGATGGAATTCGACAAGCTTTCCATCATTACCAACAACAGTTACATCAAAAATTATCTACGGTTTGAATACGCGAGTACCGCATCTCTTTCAGACTTTGTCAATAAAGTAGCCATCATTGCCAGAATGGACGAAACGGTCCTAGGCCTAAAAGATTTGCATTTTTTTGCTCCTAGCCTTCCGGATATTGATCATGACTTAGTGTTGACTGGAGAAGTCACAGGCCCGATTGCGGACATGAAATCAGACGAATTTCTTCTTCGCCTGGGCCAAAAAACTGAAATATTCGGTTCCTTCCTGATAGATGGGCTTCCCAATATTGAGGAAACTTATTTGAATTTATCCCTTAAAAACTCAACCGTATTGGCCAAGGATCTCGATCCCTTTCTCAGCCCTGAGATCCAGAAGGAACTGAAAAAATTCAACACCATCCGATTGAACGCAGACTTTGCAGGACTTTTGAGCCGATTCACCACGAATGGAGAGTTTAAAACATCCATCGGAAATCTGACAGGCCGAGTATATCTTGACAGAAAGGACGGGGTCAACACCATCGTTTCCAAAGTCAGCATTTCTGATCTTGACTTAGGTATCATCACGGACAGCCCGGAACTATTACAAAAGGTCAGTCTGGATGGAAATGTCAATATTCAAGGCTCCAACAAGGAAGATATTCTGATTGGCTTGGATGCAGCCATATCAGAAATTGGCATCAACAACTATACTTACAAAAACATCAACACGGATGCGGAATATGGATTGGATCTGTTCAAAGGAAATATTTCCATTCAGGATCCCAATTTGAAAATGATTGCCAATGGAGCCATCAACCTTCGCGACACAGTGGAATCCATCAATATCAAAGTTCAATTGGATACCGCCAATCTAGGTTTGATCAACCTCAGTAAAAAGCAGGCCTTCTTAAGCGGGAATCTGGAAATGGACACCCAAGGGATTAAAATAGATGATCTGACAGGTATCGCACGCTTCAAAAATATCAAAATCGGCTACGAAGACCGCTTTCTGGATCTGGGAGATTTCTTCTTCCAATCCCTTTTTGCAGGAGGTACCCGGTCCATGTCTCTAAACTCCGACTATTTGGTAGCAGGGGCCTCAGGGCATTTTGAACTGGAGCAAATGTATCAGGACCTGAAAGTACTATTCAGCCAATATTTAGCGATTCTAATCAATGAAGAGCAGCCCATCGCAGATCTGAGCAATACATTTTCCCAAGCCTACAATCTGGATTTAAATGTGCGGATGATTGACATCAATCCCTTACTCCAATTATTTCAGCCAGACTTTAAAATCTCAAAAAACACCATTTTGGAGGGTGCTTTTTACCAAACTTCAGAAAACACCGTTTTCAACTTTTTTACCAGTATAGATACTCTTACCTATAAGACCAATTCTGCAAGAGAAGTCAATATTGACTTCAACACTTCCAAAATCATCAACAGCGATGATATCCTTGCCTCCTTTTATGTGTTTTCCAAAGCCCAAAACCTGGGTCAAGACCTTGAGTTCAACGATTTTGGATTTGAGGCAATTTGGAATGAAAATGTGCTTGACCTGGAATTAGCCATAGATCAGGACAGCACCCAAAGTGAAGCACGGATACTTGCCTATGCACAGTTTTCCAACGAAAACACAAAACTTATATTCAAGGATTCTGATCTGAAAGTATTGAATAGAACTTGGGAATTTGACCCGGAAAACCAAATTACGATTAGGCCGGGTGAAATAACCTTTGAAAATGTAAGGCTCAACTCCGAAGACCAGGAAATTGACCTTGAAGGGCGCTATTCCAACCGTCCCGGAGATTTGCTCACTTTGTTGGTGGACAATGTGAATATGGATTTGCTAAATACCCTGACTCCACTTGAATTCCTGGGTAGAGCCAACGGTGAACTCTCCCTTAGCAATTCGGACAGTAGCCAAAGAACCCTAGATGCTGTCCTGAAAATCGATGATCTGAAAATCAATGATTTCCCGATTGGAAATCTCTCTACGGAAGCTCACCTCAATGATTCTACAGTTCGGGTTTCCCTTGAAAATTTCACAGAAGGGAAACGCTCCATCTTCCTATCGGGTGATGTCTATCTGGAAAACTTTAAATATGACCTTCAGGGAGAACTTAGGGATGCGGAAATGGTGATCTTCGAACCGTTTTTAGCAAATTACCTAAGTGACATGGGCGGTACGGTTACTGGTGACCTCAAATTGTCAGGGACTGCATTGAAACCTATACTTACCGGATATGGAGCTGTCAGCCAGGGAAAACTGAAGGTGAATTTCCTCAACACCAACTACCAATTGGATGGAAGATTTCTGTTTGAACCCGGTGAAGTCAGTTTTGATCAATTGGTGGCAAAAGACATCAATGGCAATACCGCCAGCCTTAACGGTGGATTGACCTACCAGGGCATTGAAGATATTGTCCTGAACATCAACTCCAGGATGAATAATTTTCAGGTTCTCAACACTACCATACTCAACAATGAGGTGTTTTACGGCAATGCCTTTGTAACAGGCACCTTGGATATCATCGGTTCCACCTCTAATCTGGACATTAATGCACGTGCCACAAGTCAACCCAATACCCGGATTTACATTCCTCTAAGCAGTAGTGATGAGCAGACCAGTGAAGACTTCATTCACTTTATCAATGTCAGTGATACCCTCAGTATTCAGGGATTGACTGAGGAAATCAATCGTCTGGACATAAAAAATGTCAGAATGAACTTTGTATTGGACGTAACTCCCGATGCCTATACTGAGATCATCATAGACCCGAGAACTGAGGAGAAAATTTCCGGAAGAGGACAGGGAATTCTCACGATGAATATTGACACCCAAGGCAATTTCTCCTTAAGTGGAACCTATGAAGTGACTGAAGCCACTTACAATTTCTCTCTTTACAATGTCCTGAAGAAAGATTTCGAAGTTGAGCCAGGAGGAAGGATTACCTGGTATGGCAATCCTTATGAGGGCATCATGGATTTGACGGCTCGATACACGGAAACGGTTTCCATTGAACCTCTATTAGCAAGAAGCAGTACTTCGACTCAGGACCAATCCAGTAGCCTAGCCAGAAGGCGTTTTCCGGTAGATGTGATCATGGAATTGGATGGAAAACTACTTTCCCCTGATTTCAAGTTTGGCTTTGATTTCTCCAATTTTCCTACGAGCAGTGGGGAAATCCAAACTGCCATTTCAGCATTCCAAAACCGGATTGCCAATGATGAACAGGAAATGAACAGGCAGGTATTCTCTGTGATCATGACCCGGTCCTTCTCTCCTGAAGGACAGTTTGCGGGGGTCAATTCCTTCTCCAACTCCCTGGGTCAATTGCTTTCCTCCCAGTTGAACAACTTCTTGGGACAAGTGGACAAGAATCTGGAAATCAATATCGATTTGGCTTCATTGGATCAAAATGCACTGGAGACCTTTCAGTTGAGCGTAGCCTATACCTTTCTGGATGGGCGGTTGAGAGTATCCCGTGACGGAGGATTTACAGACAACAGAGGGCAGGCAGTTGCCACTTCTATTATTGGGGATTGGCAGGCAGAATATTTATTGACCGAGGATGGGGTTTACCGAATCCGGATTTTCAACCGAAACAACTTCAACACCTTCACTTCACTTTCACTTTCCAAAAATGTAGCCACTTATGGAGTTGCCGTTTCCCAAAACGTCTCCTTCAATTCCATTGGTGAACTTTTCCAGAAGATTACACGCAAAAAATCCCGAGAAAACCAGCTTCATGAGGATTCTGACAATTTCCTCCGATATAGTCAAGAAGACTGGACACCAATCAATCTGGATAATATTGAAGAAAGACTTGATTCCCTGAAAAATACACAGAATCAGTTTTTATACCGAAAAGAGGAAGATCAATAAACATTTTCTGCCTGAGTGTACTTGTTCATAAAAACAAAATCATGCAACAAATCACCCTTTTTTGGTTCAGAAGAGATCTAAGACTTGAGGACAATACTGGTTTTTTTTACGCCCTGCAACAGGAAAAAAATGTACTCCCTTTATTCGTCTTTGACACCAATATCCTGGAGAAGCTTGAGGACAAGAAAGATGCCCGCTTGGAGTTTATCCATGAACAAGTCTGCAAACTAAAAAAACAACTAGAAGAAAAGGGAAGCAGCTTTTTGGTCAAAATTGGACATCCACTGAATGTATACAGGGAGCTTATGGAGAACTTTGACATTCAGGCTGTATATACCAACCGGGATTATGAGCCCTACGCAAAAGAAAGGGACAAAGCAGTGGAAAACCTACTCAAAGAAAAGTCCATTCCTTTCTACACATTCAAAGACCAAGTGATCTTCGAGCCGGGAGAAGTTCTCAATGGCTCTGGGGAATTTTATAAAGTTTACACCCCGTATAGCAAGGTTTGGTTGGACAAATTCAAAAACACCAAAATTGAGTTATTGAGTAGCCCTCAGTGGAAAAACCTGCTTCAATGCCCTGCCTTTCCCCTTCCATCATTGGAGGAAATAGGTTTTGAGAAAACCGGAATCCAAATACCTCCGATGGACACCGATGAGCAACTGATAGCCAACTATGACAAAACCCGGGATTTCCCAGCAAAGGCTGGAACTTCAAGACTGGGAGTTCATCTTCGATTTGGGACGATTTCCATCCGGAAACTGGCACTCATTGCTTCCAAACTCAATGCAGTTTTTCTCAATGAACTGATCTGGAGAGAATTTTACATGACTATTTTGGCCTACAACCCCCAAGTAGTGGAAAAAGCTTTCAAACCCGCCTACGACCGAATCCAATGGAGGAACAATCAGGAGGAGTTTAAAGCCTGGTGTGAGGGCAAAACCGGCTATCCCATTGTCGATGCAGGAATTCGTGAACTAAATGCAACTGGATACATGCACAATCGGGTCCGGATGATAGTTGCCTCTTTTCTTACCAAACATTTGCTGATAGACTGGAGATGGGGAGAGGCTTACTTTGCCAGTAAACTTCTGGACTTTGAATTGGCTTCCAATAACGGAGGCTGGCAATGGGCTGCAGGAACCGGTACGGACGCTCAGCCTTACTTTCGGGTTTTCAATCCGGAGTCCCAAATGGAAAAATTTGACAAAGAATTGAAGTATGTTAAAAAATGGGTTCCAGAATTTGGAACAAATCTCTACCCAAAACCCATTGTAGATCATAAATTTGCCAGACAGCGCGCGCTGGACACATATAAAAAAGCATTAGATCAATGAATATAGGAGACCGGGTTCGGTTAATACACGGAAAAGAAGAGGGAATTGTACGAAAAATCTCTTCCAGCGGAAGGATAGAGGTGGAAATTGAAGATGGCTTCATCATCCCTGCCATGAAGTCGGAAGCAGTGGTAATCCACGAAACTGAAAAAGCCTACTTCGGAGACAAAGAAACCAAAGAAGAGTATACCCCTGCTCCTGTTTCCAGTTCCCCAAAAGACCAAGGCATCTATCTTGCCTTTGTCCCCATCAATGATCAAAACCTGAGCCTTTATCTCATCAACGACAGCAAGCAAGCCTATTTAGCCCATATCTCTGAGGTTTTTGGTGGAAATCACCGAACCCTATTTGCAGGAAACATCCAATCTGGGGAGGGGAAAAAGTTCGATGACCGCCTATTGAAAGAAATGGATGAGTGGCCCGCATTTTTACTTCGATTCATTCCGATTCAGGATAGACTGGAAAAGGCCAAGCCTGCCTTTGAAAGACAACTGAAAATGAAGCCAACCCAGTTTTTCAAACATCTCAGTAATGCTCCAATCCTAAACAAAACTGCCTACCTGTTTTCATTGGAAACGACAACCAAGGAATTGGACATCAGGAGCCTAAATCAGGAACTTGAACAACTCAACCCCAAACCGGAACCGCTTCAAGGCAGACAACCTGACAAAAGCATAGATCTACACATTGAAAAGCTGGTTCAGAACCATGACAAGATGAGTAATTCTGAAATCCTGAGAATACAGCTCGAAACTTTTGAAAAAAATCTGGATCAAGCAATAGCTTCCGGAATGCACGAAATCACTTTTATCCACGGACATGGAAACGGTGTTCTGAGAAAAGAAATTCATAAGCGCCTGAGCCAATTAGGAAATATTAAGTACTTTCAGGATACGCAAAAAGACCAATGGGGCTATGGGGCAACCTTGGTCAGAATTTATTAAACCATGCCGGTAAAAATCTCACCAGTATTTCAGGTTTTTGAGCAGCAGTATCAGGATGCAAAACAGCTTTATTTGGATCTGGGTAAACAAATAAAATCCAAAAAAGCGATTGAACTGCAGGGAAAGTTGAGCTTTCTGGATCTTTATGTTTCCCTAATTGCAAAAATTCACTTTGAAAAGGAAGGGCTTGAATTTCAATTTTTATCCCCATTCAAACAGCTCACTAAAAATCTCAAGAAAATCAACCACCTCAAACTGGTAGAGCGCGGCTTAAAAAGAAGAGAGGGACGATCCGGAGAGACTTTCAATTCCTTTTCTGTCTATCTGGATAGGCAGAAAAAAGACCTATACAACGAGACTTTTGATCTGGTGGTAGGGAGCCCCTTGAAGACTTGGGAAGATTTTCATGTCAAATCTCTAGAATTCAGTAAAGGGATCAAACCACTGATGATCAATACAGCCATCAATCAACTGATCCAGGAAGAACTGGAGTTCTTTCATTTTGACCAAAGATCCGGGCTGGACAGCAAGGCAAAAAGAGACACATTTGAAGGTCTGAGAAGAATCATCATGTTGGAAAACCTTCTGATCAACCTAGGTTTCAATCCAATCTTTGTTGAAAGTGTACATTCAGAAATTGAAACACTCAAAGAGAATTTGAAACCTTGGTATGCCAACCACCTTGAACTTCAATCCCTCACCTATTTTCTGGGCCAAAAAGAGGAAGTTTCCAACAAATACCTGCAGTGGGTGATTGATTTAAAAGAGGAAAAGAAAAGCCTGTCTTCCAAGGTGGAAAAACAGGCTCTTGCTCTGTTTAAGAAAATTCTCGTCTGATCAAATTTTGGCTAAGGCATTTGCCAGGTCGTTTTTCAGATCCTCTGCATCCTCCACTCCTACACTCAAGCGAATCAGGGAATCCACCAAGCCGACCTTCTCCCGCTCTTCCTTTGGAATACTTGCATGCGTCATCGTTGCAGGGTGACCACAAAGGGACTCCACTCCTCCAAGTGATTCCGCAAGTGAAAATAGATGGAAACTTTCCATGACTTTCTTGGCATCCTCCAATTTGTTGCCTACCAAGGTGAAGGAAATCATCCCACCAAAATCTCTCATTTGTTGCTTGGCTATCTCATGGTTAGGATGATCTTCAAAGCCAGGCCAATAGACCTTTTCAACTTTGGGGTGGTTTTTTAAGTAGGCCGCAATGGTCTTACCGTTTTGAGAGTGACGCTCCATTCTCAAATGAAGGGTTTTGATTCCTCTCAATACCAAGAAACAATCCTGAGGTCCTGGAGTAGCTCCACAGGCATTTTGGATAAACGTTAATTGCTTAGCCAATTCATCATCATTGACAACCAAAGCTCCCATGACTACATCCGAGTGTCCTCCTAAGTATTTTGTTACCGAATGCATCACGATATCTGCTCCAAAATCCAAAGGATTCTGGATATAGGGGGAAGCAAAAGTATTGTCCACTGCCAATAACAGCTTGTGATCCTTTGCAACTTTTGCCATTGCCTTCAGATCAATAATGTTCATCATTGGATTGGTGGGGGTCTCAACCCAAATCATCTTTGTATTGGAATTGATATAAGGAACGACCGCTTCAGCATCCCCCATGGGAACAAAATGAAATTTGATTCCATACCGTTCGAATACTTTGGTAAAAAGGCGGTAAGTTCCTCCATACAAATCGTTGGTACTGATGATCTCATCGCCAGGATTGAAGAGTTTGATCACTGCATCAATCGCTCCCAAGCCGGAAGAAAAACAAATTCCGTGTTTCCCATTTTCTAAAGCAGCGAGATTTTCCTGCAAAGCCGTACGGGTAGGATTATGAGTACGGGAATACTCATACCCCTTATGTTCTCCGGGGGAACTCTGCACATACGTGGAAGTTTGGTAGATCGGTGTCATAATCGCACCCGTAGATGGGTCTGGAGCGACTCCGGCATGAATTGCTTTGGTACCGAATTTCATGGTAGGTAATATTGGCTTTGTAGACTTTGTTAAAATTTTGTCAGAAAAGAACACATTTCTTTTCTGCCCTGCTATACTTGCAGTCCAATAACGAAAAATTATTGGGTCAGCCAAATATGAAAAAAAAGGGCAGTATTTTCAACTTCTTTCGTTCGTACTTTAGCACCCATCCCCTAGCGGTCCTAGGTTGGATATGGGTAACTTTTGTACCTGCCTTGGGAAGCATTTTACTGGTGAGCCAATACTCCTACTTCGAAGAACTCTCAATTAACTCAGTGGGGGATCATTTTGTGCTTATTCTCATCCTTGGAATTGTCATGGGTTTTGCACTTCTTCCAACGACCTTGACGGCAGTTTTTACAGGGTATTTGATGGGAGTAACGGGACTTGTGGATTTATTGATTGGTTATACCTTAGCGAATATCCTAGGTTATGGGTTGGGAATGAAATTCAATTCAGACTTTCTGGAATTGCTCTTTCTCCGTCAACCTCAACTTTCTGGAGAAATCGAAAAACGTAAGAAAAATCCGGGGGAATTGATATTTTTTATACGGATCAGTCCATTGATCCCATTCGCAATCTCCAATTTCATTTTTGCCTCGCTCAAGGTTCCTTTAAAACAGGTACTCAAATTTGGAATACCCGGAATGCTTCCCAGGACCTTGATTGCTTTTGCCACCGGTATGCTGGCCAGCTCATTCCTAAGTGCACGGGAAGCCCTTCAGGAACCCTGGCAGATTCTTTTTTTACTTCTGCTTCTTTTATTGAGCTCCTGGGGTATTTACAGAAATTTAAAAATCAAAAAAGCCTAGCGAAGCAGGTACATTTTGCCATACCCCTTCTTGAAAGCCTTATCCCCTGCCGACGGTCTTTGCTCCATAAACTGCCCATTTTGGCGCACTAATACCCGGTAAATATATACTCCGTTGGCGAGTTGGTCTCCGTACTCATCCCGTCCATCCCAGGCATATTCTGTGATATTGTTACCGATCCGGATTGGCCCCAGTTCATTCTGAAGAATCTCTCGCACAACTTTACCCGTGACGGTCATGATCTGGATTTTAATCTCATCGGGAACATCCGTACCAGTCAGGGTGAAAACAAATCTCACACTGGAGCTGAATGGATTCGGATAAGGGTAAAAATTGGTGATCTGAGCCTCATTGATCACTTCGAATGTAACCTCGTAAGGATGCGCAGAATCTTCATTCTGAACTCTCAAAGTATACATCCCGTCCTCCAGTGGTCCAGGCAAATAGGACACCTTGAAATCCACATTTTCAGCAGCTGGGCTCCATGTAAGGTTGGGGTCTGAGAAATTGATCCGTTTGAAAGTACAGGTTTCACAGTTTTGCTTTAGATAAAGCTCCAGTCCAACTGTATCCTGCTTGTAAAGAAATGCCTGATCGTTTTTCAAAAGAGCTGTAATCAATACGTTGGGAGAGACAATATCCCCATCCATAATGTATACCCCATCAAAATTCACATCCAACAAAGAAGTGGAATTGTCTCCCTCCACCATGAGGTGCTCACCCAAATCCATTTGGTTGTTTCTATAGGTCTGCTCTCTTTGAATCCTTGGATTAGCAAAGACTTCCAGTTCATTGGCTCCCGCCTTTCCCATTGAATTGAAATCAATTGAAAAATCAAAGGCTTCTCCTGCCTTTAGGGGAGGAAATTTCTTGCTGAAATTTTCCTCCTTCTTTGCTGGTACATTGGTCAGGGTCCAATTCACCTGAATGGAATCCAGAAAATCATATTTGGAGATATTTTTGAACTGAAACTCCACACTTGTAGACTCTCCTTCACGGAGTTGTATGGGACCACCGGGGGATTTCAAGGTCAAAGCCCCCTCCGGCACTCCTGTGTAATTCACCTGCCATTTGTCCAAAAATGCAGGAGCTGTGGATTCTGGATCTTCCATTGAAAAACGAAGACGTAGATAAGGATAGGTCTCGGGATTGATAAAAGAAAGGTCCAATTGCGTATCTGAGACTCCTTCAAAAATCACCTCTTCTTCTCCATTCTCTTTTACTCCAATGATGTCAAAACTGGTGTTTTCTTCTTCTATCCAAGGTCTGTCATTAACTTGCTGGAAGAAACGTTCCCAAGCAGAAGCAGGGCCAACCCTCGGAGTAAAAATCACTCCAGAAGTTAAATACCCTTCCAAATCTGTCTCAAATGAAAGGGTCTGTTCCCTAGATGGCAATTCAAAATTAGGATTCCCCACGATTTCCAACGCTTCTCCAGGATACATCCCCTTTCTTCCATACAGAATATAGGGGTCCCCTGTTTTCAAAGCCCTGAGTGTTACCTCACTTGCACCAAATTCCTTTAGGGACTGGTAGGCAATATCCGGCCATGAATCGAAAGTCACATTGCCCACAGAGAAAATAACCACATAGTCTCCATCAGGCACATTGGCCACATAGTCCTGAAGCATGGTTTGGCCCGGAGTTGTAATCCATGAGTTTCTGATACTTTGGATCAACTGGGGAGGTCTACCACAAGACCTACCATCCAGGATATCAAACCCGGGAACAGGGATGGCCAAATAGGGCTGAAGAGATTTTTGCTCAAAAGCTACCAAACCCAAAGAACCGTCCGGACAAAGCCGGCTGTTGGCATTATTCACATTATCAATAATCTGGGGAACTTGGTTGAGATAGAACTGGGTATTTCTAAAGGAAAGCGTATCCACCCCTGCTCCTACGGTAAACACTTCTATTCCCAAAGTCTTGTCTATATATTTCCAGGTTTTCCCTGTCTCATCCAATTCAATGTTTTCCAGATGATCTTCATTCAGTTGAGGGATTGTTCTCTGTATCCATCCTTCTGGCCCATCAGAAATAAAAGAGAAGGAAGAAGTGGTCCAAGAATCAGTTTCCCCAGGCAACACATCCTGAAAACGCGTTCTCCAATAGTAGGTCACTGTATCATTTCCGGAAAGTAACTCTACCGGCCAATTCACCAAGCCTCTCGTAGCCAAGCGAACCTCTTTTCTGTAGGCAGATTTAAAATCCGCTGCGGTATCGAGTTGTATAATCAGAGTTCTATCTTCAAGAGCTTTTCCCGGTATCTGGGCTATCAGTTCAAGGTTTTTGTTTTGGACGATTCCATATTCCAACGGAAATAAATTCAAAGGACCGCTAAGTGAAATAAATTGACTAAAACTGATCGAATTATTGGAATAAGTCATTTCCGCAACATTCCTTTCCGTATTGACTTCCAACGTGAAGGTATTTTCTCCAGCAGAGTTGATCCCAATATTAGGAACTGAGAATTCGATGGAATCCAAGCGGGCTACATAGGGGATTTTAATTGGGTCATAGTTGATTTCTGTTCCATCCGGAAGTTTGCGACTTACCCTATAAGTGATGGAGTCCGTGTTTACTATGCCAATATTGCGAAGAGCAAAGGTCAGCTTTAGGCTATCTGAAAGTGCTGAAATGGGATCTTCATCAAAACTTCCCAGTGAGACTTCATTTGCATCCACTGAATAATCTGCTTTATTCGCAGGGAACATTCTCAACGCGGGATCGCCAAACAAAATCATCTGTTCCATATGGGAATAATTCAGTTCCCCATATCCATACCTTCTGATAAAATGTCGCTCCGCCTCCATCTTGACCTCCCCGATAGAACGGTAAATCACAGAACTGTCAGCAAATGCTTTGCTATAAAACGACTCGGAGTACCTTCTCAGATAGACGTCAACCCCTATTGAGGAGTTTGCAAGAATATTGGAAGCCCCTTTATCCGGAGTCATTACCCAGTCCTCTCCTTGGGTATAACCCGTTCCAAACGCACTTCCATAATCACAACCATTAAACAGCATGACTGGGTATTTCCCCTTATTCTGATAATTGATGGTGGGATCTGAGGCAAATCCAATATCAATATCCAAGATCGTGGGAGCTCCGTGCCCAAAAAAAGTGACCAATGATCTTCCTTCATTCAAATCCCCCGTGATATCGATTACTTCTATCACATTATTGGACCGCTTTCGATAGGTAGTAACATTTCCTCCTAGATAGGGTCCTTCCGCGATGGTTTTGAATCCATTTAAAAAATTGAAAAAACGGTCCAACTCAGCTTCGGAAACACCTCCTCCCAAGTGAATCAACTCTTTTTGCCAAGGCTGAGAAATCCCCAATTGATCCTTTTCAATTGCCTTACCCAGATAATCAGCCAATTCTTGGGAATTTTTGGCAGGAATACGGCCAATGGCAATATCCGGAAGGTCGGGTAATGTTGGGTCTAAGTTTTGGACATAAATATTGTCCGAAAAAGGATAACCTCCCACGGGAACCATTTCCTGAAAAGGAAATACGGAAGGATTTTTTCGGTAATAGTGATTTACTCCTCCGGACCTTACAGTGGTATAAATGGCTAACCCCCTTCCTGCCAATAGCACGTGACTTGGCTTATGAATGGGATAATAGGCTCTTAAAAATTCAAAAAGCGCAAGCGGTGAATTTTCACCAAAGCCGAAATGATTGATCAATTCGTCCATTCTAAAGGTCAGGGTATCAAAGCCACCACCCACTGCAGAAGCCCGGTGTTCAGCATAGGCTTTCATAGGGTTTTCAAAAGTGCTTGAAGGCTTTTCCAACTCCCGATTTCCAACTAGTATAAAGTTGGCTTCCTGCCCCAAAAAATCCCTGAATTTCAAACGTTCCATCTTATTCACAGGGATCAGGTTCTGGTCTGATTGCAACAGGACCTTACTAATACGATTCGGATCTGTTGCCAAAAAAGAAAGCCCTTGGGAATTGGAAGTCAGCTGTACTCTTTCAGGGTTGCTTGGATCAGCTATGTCATAGGCAATATAATTTCCTGTTGCACCCAAAATCCTGACTTGCTGATTACCGGATGGAAGAATCAATGTTTCCGACTGTAAATCTCCAGTTCCAATGATTTTTTGGTAGGTGATTTTCGCATAGGCAATGGCAATATTATCGGCAGACTCCGTACCTGCAGCGTTAACACCGATAGAAATAGAACCATCGCTGTTAAAATCCGACATTAACAAGGGAACCGACAAACGTGCACTGTTGAAACTGGTAAATTGATGCAAAAAGACCTCTCTTTGAGAGGAGGCCGTAGGTCCGGCCAAAATTCTTGTATTATGGATATTTGCCGATCTTCCGACCAAACCTATTTCTAGAACAGCTTCTCCTGAACTGGCCAAACTACCCAATTGATCAAATAGTATCTGCCTGGTTGCCCCCTTTGAAACTACCGGACTCATCCAGCCCTGCGCCAGATCGTACTTGGCAAGTCGAAATCCCAAAGCATAGGAAATCCCCAAGGAATATTGATCTGAAAAAACCTGTAAACGCTCGGAAGCATAGGTATTGGCCTGTGGCAGACTTGTTGATGGGGTAGGACGAACCTTCATCCTTTTCCCATTTTGACCTGGAGAGACGGTCAGAAAAAAGGCAGTTGTATCTGAAAAGGTATTGTAGTATGGGTTTGGAACCATAATTTCCTGATACAACAAGGAATCCAAGCTTGCATCATTTCTCAGTCCGTAAAAATCGATGTAGTCATTCGGATCCATCTTGCCATCGCCTCCTCCAGCCACATAAATGGCTACCTCTTTTCCCCTATGAAACAACTGAAGGTTGGCAGGATTGATTGAAGATGGATTCATCCCAGCCTGACTCATTGTTTCATAGGAAATTCTGTAAATCCCATCCTGGGCAGTTGGAATTTTATAATAGTTTTGATCAAAGGAATACCAAGTAGGCTGCTGAGCTGGCACAGTACCTATGAAACCCAACAGGGATAAAACGATGATTACTATTTTTTTCAATGGCTCCATCCTTTAAACTTTCTGAAATCCTCCTCCAATTTATCCAAGGAAAGTCTCACACTGAACACGTGGGAATAGGGCGTATCGGACACATTCCCTATATCGGTAAGTGCATAATCGATCCTGAGTTTTTCATTGAGATATACCCCCAATCCCATACTGGGGGTAAAATTCAAACTTCGGTTTCCTTGAAAATCCTTGATGTATTGAAAATTCCCCAAACCAGCCCGTAAAAAGGCCATTTTTTCAAATCCAGCTTCAACTCCAAACCTAGGATCGATGCTGAAAAATCCGGTGGATACTACCGTATTTCGATTGCCATCAAAGGTCATATCAAAATCCAACACCGTCAGTAGGCTAAAGCGCTCTCCCAAACTCCAGTCATAGGCAATGCTGGAAATTGCTCTTGGCAAGGTAAGTTCAAGGGAATTGACCGGTAATTCATTATTAGTCTGGGCATAAACCTCCCTAACCAGTTCCGCATCGTGGGACCAGGCATTGAAGGTAGTGGTGATATCCCGCAGCATCAGTCCCAAAGTCAGTCTGTCCTTGATGTACATCCCACCTACATCCAGACCAAAGCCCCAAGCCTGGGCGAATTTCCCCACGTTTCTATGGATCACCTTGGCATTGGCACCTACCTTGAACTGATCTGACATATCCCTTGCATAGCTGAGCAGCAAGGCATAATCAGCGGCATTGAAAAATTGTATGTTATTGTAATTCAATGCACCGTTGGCATCATACAAAAAGCGGGTATCGGGAATATCATCCACTCCGAAACGGATCAAGGAAACAGCAACCTGGCTTTCATTTTTTATGGGAGTTGAAAAGCCTAAATAGTCGTATTGGGCAATTCCCGCAAAATATTCAGCATGCATCAAGGAAGCATCATAACGGTGCTTAATTCCCATTAGACCCGCAGGGTTCCAATAAGCCGCCGTGACATCTCGGGATGCTGCTACCTGGGCACCTCCCATAGCCAATGCTCTTGCACCAACTCCAATACTTAAAAATTCATTGGAATATTTGGGGGCCAAAGCTTGCGAAAATACAGGACTGGTCCAAAAGCCAAAGAGCACCAAAAGAAGACAGATCAGAGCTGGATTAAAAAGGTTTCTGTTCACAAATTGAAAATAAGTCAAATTATTTAGCCAAACAGATTCTGGGAAAAAAAATCTCTTCATCTAGCTCAAGGATGTCCGCCTGCGTACAGTTTAATGTACGCAATTTTAACATTCTGAGCTTCTTCAATGAACCCTGAATTTTTGAGAAAAAAAATATGACCAAATGGAAATTTTTCAAAAAAAAGCTCCAAAACACCTTAAAAAGCCATTTTTGAAAAATTCAAAAGTTAAAATCTAACTTTTAACGCAAGGAATTAGGTAATACAAGGTAGCTTGGAAAAGATTGGTACTATTTTTCATCTAAAAGGAATGGGGATAGCAAATTCCCTATCCTTGGAATTTAACCACCACATCATGAACATCGCAAATACACAAATTCAAATGCGAAAGGGAATCCTGGAGTATTGTGTACTCCACATCATCTCGAGGGGGGAAGTTTATACATCAGACCTGATTGAAGAACTTACCCAATCACAGATGATCGTAGTGGAAGGCACCCTCTACCCTTTGCTGAACAGGCTCAAAACAGCCGAACTGGTAGATTACAGATGGGTAGAATCCGAATCCGGACCTCCCAGAAAATACTACTCTATTACTGAGAAAGGAAAAACATTCCTCAGCACCTTGTCCGAAACCTGGGCTTCCCTGGTCAGTTCCGCCACCCAAATCACCACAAAGAACTGAAATCACAAGAGGTCCAATTACCGATGAATAACTGACATACACATGAAAAAGACTATAAGTATCAACATCAGTGGGATTCTTTTCCACATAGAAGAGGACGGGTATGATACCTTGAGAAAATACCTAGATGCTATCAACAGGCACTTTTCTTCTTACAAAGACAATCAGGAAATCATTTCTGATATCGAAAACCGTATTGCCGAGATCTTCCTCAGCAACTTAAAAAACAACAAGCAGGTCATCACCGCGGAAAACGTGGATAAACTCATTGAGAAAATGGGGACCATTGCTGATTTTGTGTCCATAGAGGAAAATCAAAATGAAGAAGAGGATGAAAGCCAAGCCACCCAAGAGGATTTCTATAAGTATGTGACTCCTCCGAACATGGAAAAGAAGGGCTACAAAAAGCTGGTTCGACTTGAAAACAAAAAAATCCTGGGAGGGGTCTGCGCCGGCTTAGCCCACTACTTTGCCATCGACCCGCTCTGGACCAGGTTGATTGCCATTCTACTCTTATTTAGCGGCAATCTAAACTTCAATCTGAGGTTCTTGGACATTCTCCCTTTTGACAACTTCAGATTTTCACTGGGCTTTGGCTTCTTTGCCATTGTAGCCTATATCGTGCTTTGGATCATCCTGCCTGTCTCCTATGAGGTAGAGGAAGACAAAAACATCAAGAAACTTTATAGAAATCCGGATGACAAAACCCTGGGAGGTGTAGCCAGTGGTCTGGCTGCATACTTTGGAGTAGAGGTAATTTGGACACGTTTGGCCTTTGTTGTTTTGACATTGGCTGGTGGATCTGGACTCTTGATCTATCTGATCCTTTGGATCATCACTCCGGTGGCTACTTCCATCACGGAAAGAATCCGAATGAAAGGAGGGGAAATCACCCTGGACAATATCGATTCTACCCTCAAGGAAAACCTCAACCCCAATCCGGTAAAGCCTGAGTCCAGAACTCGGCAGATTTTGATGACCCCTTTCAGGATTCTTGGACAGATAATCGAAGCTATAGGAAGTGCCTTAGGCCCACTTGGTAAATTTCTCCTAGCAGTGATTCGTGTCGTATTCGGTTTATTTATTTTCTTCTTAGGACTGGCCTTGACCATTGCTCCTTTGATGGCGATGACCATATATTTGGGAATTTTCACCTTTGAGGATTACAGAATCCTGATGGATAATTTCCCTATCGAACTCTTCTCCGATTTGGTCCCAATTTGGCTGGTGATCGCATCCTCCTTCCTGATGATCATTCCAGGAATCATCATCATCCTATTGGGATTAAGTGTACTGGCTATGAAAAACCTAATTGGCGGACGGTTTGGATTGGTGGCTTTGGGACTTTGGCTCCTTTGCTTGGGCATTTCAGCTTTCCAGATTCCTAAAATTGTGGCTCAGTTTAAGGAAGAAAACTGGCATAAAACCGAAAAAAACATTCCTGTCAGTGAAGGTGTGATGATCCTGAGACTCAACCCAATTGGAGAGGAAGCCTCGTTCAACCATGTCAATCTGAAACTGGAAGGAAGTGCTGATTCCATGGTGGTATTGAACGAAGAGTTTTTCTCCAGAGGAAAAACCAAGGCAGAAGCTATGAGTAACGCTCAGGGATTCAAATACAACCTGGAAGTGGCTGACTCAGTCCTGACTTTCGATGAAGGATTTGATATCAGTTCCATCGCCGCATTTAGAGCTCAAAGGCTGAATCTGATCCTAAAGATTCCTTATGAAAAACCTTTCATCATCGAGCGTTCCCTTCTGGAAATTCTTCGAAATACCATTAACCGAAACGGATATCGTTCTAGGGATGTATCCCAAAACACGGTTTGGACATTTAATGAAGCTGGTTTGGTTTGCCTGACCTGTGATAAGGATGACTCTGAGGATTTCGGTGAAAGCAGCAAAGAAGCTGAGGTACAGACCATTCCAAAAGAAACCTTGGATAGTCTCACCAAGGCAAAGTTTTCTGACTCATACTTTTTAAAAGACTGAGACCGGAGGCACCCAAAAGGTGCCTCTTTTTTTGTATCTTCTCCCCATTAGTTAATACAATTATGGATATTTCAGTAAAGTTTTTAGGAGGCGCCGGTTCCGTTACCGGCTCGAAGTATTTAATAGACACCGGAGATTTTGAATTTTTGGTAGACTGTGGCTTATTCCAGGGAAGGAGAGAGTTGAGGGAACGCAATTGGGATAAATTCCCCATGCCCTTGGAAGAAATGGAAGCCATTATCATCACCCATGCGCATCTGGATCATGTCGGCTATCTCCCAAGAATTGTAAAGCAGGGATTCAGAGGCCCCATCTACTGCACGGAGGCGACAGCAGAATTGACCAAAATCCTATTATTGGATTCCGGTAAACTTCAGGAAGAAGAAGCAGAGTATGCACGTAAAAAAGGATATTCCCGACACGACGATCCTCAGCCTTTGTACACAGTAGAAGATGCCGAAGCCGTATTTCCTCTTTTGGTTCCCCAACCATTTGAGGAGCCATTTCAAATACACCCTAATATCACAGTGACCTATTACCATGCCGGTCACATCCTCGGAGCAGCCATCACCAAGGTGCTGATCAAAGGAGACCAACAGGAGAAAAGACTGGTATTCTCCGGGGATTTAGGAAGATATCATGATCCCATTTTGTTCCCCCCTACTCTTATCCCCAATGCAGATATCCTATGGATAGAATCCACCTACGGAAACCGTGTCCCTATTAATATAAAACCTGAGGAAGAACTTGGAAGAGCCATCCGGGAAACTTTTCATCGGGGTGGCTTAGTCATCATTCCATCCTTTGCTGTAGGACGGACACAACTCGTCATGTATTACATCTATCAACTGATGAAAAAAGGGAAAATCCCCTCAGTTCCTGTGTTTTTGGATTCTCCCATGGCCATAGATGCCACCAAATTATATCTGGATTTCAGTACTGACCATCAACTAACGGCCAGTCTACAAGAAGACAGTTCCCATTTGTTCAATTTCCCACAACTTCATTATTACCAAAAACAGGAAGAGTCCAAATCTTTAAATGAGTTTAGGGGAAATGCCATCATCATTTCTGCAAGTGGTATGGCAACAGGGGGACGTGTCCTGCACCACCTTCACCATCATTTACCCAAGGAGCAAAACGGTGTGATTTTCGTAGGTTTCCAGGCCGAGGGGACCCGGGGCAGGCGCCTTGTGGAAGGGGAAAAATTTGTCACGATCTATGGAAATCAAGTAGAGGTCAAAGCAAAAATTTACCAAATTGAAGGCCTGTCCGCGCACGCTGACCAGGAAGAGTTGATGGAATGGGCGGAAGGCTTCTGCAAAAAGCCAAAGCTTACTTTTGTAATCCATGGCGAACCAGAAAGTGCAGAAGCCTTGGCAAATAAGCTAAAAGAAGAACTGGAATGGCATACCGTCATTCCAAATTACCTGGAATCCGTCATGTTGTTTGAAGGGATCTAAAAGCAGACCACTATGAAACAATTCCTGTTTTTACTGCCTATTATGGGAGCGCTGCTTACATTTACCCAATGCAAGCCCTCCCAACAAAAGGGAGAGGGTATATCCGGGCAAGTCACTTGGCTGGAAGGTAATCAAATGCCCAGAATTTCCGAAGAAGGAAGAGAAACAGAGGTTAACCCAAAAGGTATCCCAATCCAGCGTTTGGTGCGGGTTTATCCTCTTACCAACTTCAAAGATGCCAAATTGGAAAACGGGCTTTTTCAATCTATCGCCTCAGAACCTATCCAAGAAGTGGAAACTGACCAAGAAGGCAGATTTAAAATTTCTTTGGCACCCGGTACCTATTCCTTATTTACAGTTGAAGAAGAAGGGCTATTCGCAAACATGTTTGATGCCCAGGGGAATATCCAGCCCATAATAGTAAAAAAAGGGGAATGGACTTTGTTGGACATTGTGATCAACTACAAAGCTTACTATTGACGATCAGTCAATAGTAAGCTTGAAGATTTTTTTGAACAGCAGTGCAACTTTTTTAAAAGGTCCTGCATCTACCTAAATGAAAGCAAATCGGAATGTTCAGCAGAACCAACTTTTCTACCGAAACAGGATTAATCAAAGCATGCCTCAAGGGTGATCGGTCAGCCCAGAGACATTTATATGATTGCTATTCGGGGAAATTTTTGGCCATCTGCATCCGCTACCTGAAGGACCGGGAACATGCCGAGGATGTGATGATTGAGGGCTTTATGAAAATCTTCGAAAAACTCCCACAATTTCAGGCAAAGGGGAGTTTTGAAGGCTGGATGAAGCGAATCATCGTCACTCAGGCCCTGATGACTTTAAGAAGTCACCGGCACTTAATGATGGAAGTCAATACGGAGGATGAAGCCATGTATGCAGACCAGCACTATGAACTCTCCCATTTGGAAACTGCTGACCTGATGGACATGGTGGAAAGTCTCCCCGTAGGATACCGGACGGTATTCAACCTGTATGCAATCGAAGGTTACTCCCATCAGGAAATCGCCGAACTTCTGGGAATCACAGAAAGTACTTCCAAATCCCAGCTTAACCGGGCTAGGAACTCATTAAAAGATAAAATTGCCACACAGCAACTCAAGGAAAGGAGAATCAATGGCTAAACAATCCAAAAATATGGATCAGGTTTTTAGGGAAAGACTCGAAAACCACCAAGTCAAGCCCAGTGCATTAGCCTGGGAACAATTGGAAAACCAACTTCCCGTAACCCAAAAATCTTACAAAGGATATTGGTGGGCAGCAGCGGCAGGTATTCTGGTTTTGCTGGCTGCGGGGATTTTATTCAAACCTGGTCAGGATCAAATATCTGAGGAAAGACTTTTGGCGGAGGAAAATCCAAGCTTGGAAATCCCAGTTCAGGAGAAACAAGGCTTTGAGACTGAAATCGAAGAAAATTCCCCAGTCAGCAATCCAGTTGAGGAATCGGAGACAATAAAAGTGGAAAACACTGCCAAGACTGAAACAAAACAGAAAAAGCAAGTACAACCTGCTATTCAGGAGCCGTCTAAAGAAAGTCCCAAAAACCTGGTTGCTCTGGCCGAAACTCAGGAGGAACCTAAAGCAACTGAAATCATGGAAAAAATCAGCATTGAGCCTATTATTCTGGAAACAGAGATTCCTGATTTACCTCAATTGCAATTGCAAACCACTATAGCGGAAGCCAGTCCTCAAGTGGAAGAAGAGCCTTCCTATAAAATCACCATCTTTTCCGACGGAATCAAAGAAGACAAAACCATCATTGACGGAATCGAAAAGCGAGTGGATCAGGTTGAGGGACTTTTAGGCAAAGTAGATAGTGGATTTGCAGGACTTCAGGATGCCAAAAACAACCTTTTTGCTACCCTGACTACCAAAAAAGACCGATTGACCGAAAAACCTTAAAAAGAAACACCAACTGTTTAATTGGATAAAGACATGAAAAAGTACCTATTATTTATTTGCTTGATGGCACTGGTTCAAATTGGATTTGCTAGTACTCAATCCCTTAAGATAGACCATCAAATCAATAAAGACTCCGTAGTGGTGGAGTTCGGACAATCCGGAAAAGTAATCATCATCGTGGACAGCAAAGAAGATTTTGAAAAGCTGAAAATGATGAACATCAACGAAATCATCCAGTCACTGGATTTGGAAGAAAACCAGGAGACCGGTGAATTGACCATCGTGGAAATCCGCAAAAAAGACGGAAGTACCAAAGAACTCGTAAAAGTGCGTGAAGACGGAATGGAAACAGAGGTCCAAATTGGCCGAATGAGGGTCTATGTGGACGAAAAAGGAGAAAACACCAAAGTCAAGATTGAATCCGGAAAAGAAAAAGAACCCAATCCTTCCTTCCGAACCCTCTTCAATATCGATTTGGGAATCAACAGCTACCTCAATCCAAGCGGCGAATTTCCGGGTTCGGACAAACCCTACGCGGCAAAAGGCTGGGGAAGCTGGAATCTAGGATTGAACTGGATGGCAAAACAACGTCTTTCAAAAGGATTTTACTGGGACTTCGGCTTAGGACTACAGTTCTACAACTTCAAATTTGAAAACCGGGATTATCAAGCCACAAGGGGAGACAACAGCATTGAGTTCGTCCAAAGAAATGATGTGGATGGATTCAAAAGCAAACTCTCCGCTTCCTACCTGACTGCTATGACTCTCCTGGAACTTGATTTTGGAAAAATGAAGGACAAAGGCCGACACGGATTCAGAATAGCAGCTGGTCCCTATGCAGGCTACAGACTCGGGGGAAGATCTAAGTTTGTTTATCGTGAATTGGATGGATCCGGAAGGAAGAAAGACAAAGAGACCACAGGGTTATATCTAAATAATTTCCGCTATGGAATAAGAGGTGAAATCGGAGTAGGAAGAGTGACCTTTTTCTCAACCTATGACCTAAATCCCCTCTTTCAGGATCTCAAAGGCCCTGAGCTTAACCCTATCACTTTCGGAATAGTATTTTAATCTAAGGGGAGCTCAATACTCCCCTGCCCTTTTTGAAAACAAACCACTACAAATGAAAACGCTCTATTTATTATTGGCGGGAATCTTCTTAGCAGCCAGTCCGACTATGGCACAAGACAGTCCCGAAAACCAACCGAAAAGCAAGACCTATAAATTTCTGGGCTCTTCCTACAAGTATCAAAATGAAGATGGAAAATGGAGTCTAGAATGGAAAGAAGATTCCAAATTCAAGACTGAGACCATCCATAAAAAAAGAAAGTTTGAAACAGAGGTGGTTCCAGAAGTTGGAATCAACATTTGGGTGCCTTCCAAAAACGCCCCTGAAATCAAGCCTTGGGGATCCTGGAATGTAGGGATCAATTGGCAAGGCATCCTCAAACCCAGTAAAAACTTTCACCTGAAAACCGCTTTGGGAGTAAGTTGGTACAATTTCAAATTTGAAGACCCAAACATCCAGGCTGTGAAAACACCGGATGGTCTGGAATTTATAGACTACAATTTGATAGACCAGGAAGGATTTGATCCGATCAAATCCAAAATATCCTCCTCTTTCGCCAATTTGAGTATCGTACCTACCCTACTGACCAATGACGGAAATTTCAGACTTGGAATCGGTGCCTATGCAGGCCTTCGACTCGGAGGTAGAGGAAAATTTGTCTACGAAGATGCGGAAGGTGACAAACAGCGTATTTTCGAAAAATCAAACATGTATTTCAACAATTACCGATATGGAACCCGCCTGGAAATCGGAATTGGAGATGCCAACCTCTTTTTCAACTACGACCTCAATGAACTTTTCCATTCCGGAAAAGGTCCTGAAGTCAATGCCATCAGTTTCGGACTCATCATCATTTAAACAAATATCAGTATGAAATCTAATTTTAAATTTATCCCGGCCCTACTGGTTCTTTTTGCTTTCAGTACGCTGAGTTTTGGGCAAAAAGTCCTAGTGGACGCCAACAAAACTTACAGTGGAATCTCTTCCATTGAGGTGGAAGGAGGTTGGCTGGATGTTACTTATACTGGGGGTAGTGGCTCCGAAGTCAATGTGGAGGCTTATTTAGCATCCAATAATGAAAAACAAGACATCGTGTTTGTAACTCTGGGCGATGTACTCAAAATCTCCTATGAAAGAAACTCCAGCATTAATACCTGGAACGACAGAAGCGAAGGTTTCATCAAAATCACGGGTCCAATAGAGATGGAACTGGAAGTAAAAAACAGCTCAGGAAGTATTTATGCAAATAATGTGGCAGCTGAAGAAACCAACCTAAAGGTCAGTTCGGGAAGAATCACTGCCAACAGAATTTCTGGAAATCTGAATATCCATGCAACCTCCGGTTCCTTAATGGTAGATGGGGTAGACGGAAACGTGGAAGCTGGAGTTACTTCCGGCAAAACCGACATCAATGATGTCAACGGGAACCTAAATTATGAATCAACAAGTGGATCTTTGGAAGCAAACAAGGTTTTTGGAGAAGTCAATGTGAGCCTAACCTCAGGAAATGCCAAGCTCTATAACATTGGTTCTTTGGGCAATCTGAAATTTACTTCTGGAAATATCCGGGCTGAAAATGCAGGACTAGGTCCAAACACAAGATTTAACGGAACTTCCGGGAATTTCAGAATTCAAACTAACTCCAACCTAAGCTCTTTCAATTTTGAGCTCAAGGCTTCCTCGGGGAATCTCAAAGTCGGAAATGACAGCGGAAACAAAAGTCTTATTATAGATCAGGGTGGCTCCAGTTGGGTCAAAGGCTCCATCTCATCCGGGAACATTACCATAGAAAATTAAAACCCAGATATATTCAAAAAAGAGGACCGGAATTGATTCCGGTCCTCTTTTTTATTCTGGTCGGGATGCTGCTCTTACCAAATCCCCTTGCTCCTTACTCAGTTTCATCAGCCTTTTCATTCGATCGGGTGTGGGTTTTCCCAAAGAGAAAAAAACCAGGGTGACCGCAAACAACACCACATGAACAGGGTTTTGAAAAAACAGCAAGCCTAAAGTGGTAATAATGGAGCTTCCAAAAAGCATCCAAAACCTGCTTTTTGTGGCTTTCACGTAGATTCTAAATTTTCGGGATAATTCCTCCTCCTGAAAAGTTTTCTTCAAATCCCTGTGAAATCCCAGATACTGCGCGATCAGCAGTCCCATACTGGCACCTGCCAACAATCCATTGAACATTTCAGGAAGGGCAGGAAGATCCCAATTCAGATTTCCGGAATTATAGTACAAGTATACCCCTCCAAAAAGCGGTAAGGCAACAATCATGAGAATCAAAACCAGAAGTTCCATACCTCTGTAGAGTTTGCGAAGTTCTTCGAGTTCCAAAGCAATAAGGTTCAAAGGTTCAGGTATTATTCAACAATGACTTTCACGTCATCAGTAAGAGGCCTAGAAACACAGCAGAGGACGTAGCCCGCCTGTAGTTCCTTTTCACTCAATCCCGCATCTTCATCCATTTTCACCTTTCCACTAAGCAGCTTTCCTCTACAGGCAGTGCAAAGTCCACTTTGGCAGCTATATGGCATATTCAAACCTGCAGCCAATCCAGCTTCCAAAACGGTCTTGTCCGGGCTTACGGTTACTATTGATTCCTCTCCTTCCAGCAGAATGGTCACATCCCTACTCAAGAGACCATTTCCCTTTTCAGCAAGATCATGCGCTTTCTCAGCAGCGGCAGAGTAAAAACTCTCCTTGTGAATATTCCCTTTGGAAACTTTGGCTTTTTCCAATGCTTCCACGGTTACATCCATGATCCCCTCAGGTCCACACACGAAATATTCCTTGGTAAAGTCAGACTCAGACTCTGCCTTTTGTACCAAATCGGCAACTACTTTCTCACTCAACCTTCCTTTCATACCAGTCCAGCTACTGGATGGCTTGCTGAGGCTATGAATTACCTCAAGACGATCCGGATTTTTCTCCACCAATTGATCCAACTCCTTTTTGAAAATAATCTGCTCCTCATTTCGGCTGCCATATAGAAGAGTAATCTTGGATTGAGGCTCATTGACCAAAACCGATTTCAAGATGCTGATGATTGGAGTAATACCACTTCCTCCGGCCACCAAGACAAAATGCCTCTTGTTTTTGGAATGAAAATCTATGGTAAAATTCCCCAAAGGCTTTAGGACATTGATGGTCTTACCTGGGAAAATCTTCTCATTCAGAAAATTGGAAAAAAGGCCATTTGAAACTTTTTTTACCGAGATTCCAGGAAATGGATCCACAAAGGGTGAAGTGCAAAGGCTATAGGATCTGCGCTGTTCTTTCCCATCAAACTCCATCACCAATGTCAGGAATTGACCTGGCTTATACTCCAGATAGGGCTCTGGCTGCTCAAAGTAAATACTGACCGTATCGTTTGTTTCCCTGACTACCTCTCGCACTTTAAGTGGCAAATACGGGCTGGATTTTACTTCCTCTTTCTTACGCTTGAAAATATTGAACATTAGAAATGGTGATTCTTACTGATTCGCATGCAAAATTAACCTCCCCACCGGTTTTATTCTGATTTAGGAGAGGAAATTCCCCTTGTCAACCCAAAATATTGAAACATAGTTTAGATTAAGCCCAGAATTATCCCCTATGAAGGTCATTTTTGGACTTTATAACCTAACTTTACAGCTACCGAAAAAATCGGGTTTATTCATTTTTGCGAAGCAAAACCTAACCAAACCATGGAATTAAATGCCCTGACTGCTGTCAGTTCTATAGATGGACGTTATGCAGGTAAAACCGAGCCGCTTAGAGCCTTTTTCTCTGAATTTGCATTGATCAAATACAGAGTGCATGTGGAAGTGGAATACTTCATTGCTCTTTGTCAGCTTCCTGTCCCTCAGCTGGAAGATTTCGACCATCAACTTTTCCCTAGCCTGAGAGAAATTGTCACTGGTTTTTCACTGGAAGATGCCGAGTGGATCAAAACTACCGAGCGTACTACCAACCACGACGTAAAAGCCGTTGAATATTTCCTCAAGGAGAAATTTGACAAATTGGGGCTGGAGAACTACAAAGAATTCATTCACTTTGGACTTACTTCCCAGGACATCAACAATACCGCAACTCCATTGATGCTTAAGAATGGCCTTCAAGAGATCATTCTTCCATTTTTGGAGGAAGTCGTGGAGAGGCTTGCCGATTTGGCTGAGGAATGGAAAGACATCCCCATGCTTGCCAAAACCCATGGCCAGCCGGCTTCCCCTACTCGTTTGGGCAAGGAAATCCAGGTATTCGTAGTCCGTCTGAAGCATCAAATGGAATTGTTGGAGCAAATTCCATATTCCGCAAAATTCGGAGGAGCTACCGGAAATATGAATGCACATCAGGTGGCCTATCCGGAATTGGACTGGAATGAATTTGCCTTCTACTTCGTGGAAAACTACCTCGGACTGGAAAGAAGCTATCCTACTACCCAGATCGAGCACTATGATAATTTAGCAGCGATTTTTGACGGATTAAAGCGCATCAACACCATACTCCTAGATCTATCGAAAGACGTTTGGCAGTATGTATCTATGAACTACTTCAAGCAAAAAATCAAAGCCGGTGAGATTGGTTCTTCTGCCATGCCTCACAAGGTCAATCCAATTGATTTTGAAAATGCTGAAGGAAATCTGGGAATCGCCAACGCCCTGTTGGAGCATCTGGCAGCCAAGCTTCCGATTTCAAGATTACAGCGGGATTTAACAGACAGCACAGTCCTCAGAGTCATTGGTGTTCCTTTGGCCCATATGCTGATTTCTTTGGAATCCCTGAAAAAGGGATTGGGTAAACTGGAGTTGAACCAAGCTGCGATTGATGAAGACCTGGAAGAAAACTGGGCAGTAGTAGCTGAAGCTATTCAGACCATTTTGAGAAGAGAAGGCTTCCCAAAACCTTATGAAGCTCTGAAAGACCTTACCCGTACCAACGAAAAGATCACCCAGAAATCCATTGCCACATTCATTGATGGCTTGCCTATCTCTGATGTTTTGAAAGGAGAGTTGAAAGCTATTTCTCCATTCAACTATACAGGAATCTAAATCAAGGGAAAATTTCCCCACACAGAACTCCCGATGGCACTCCGAGCCTTCGGGAGTTTTTTTTTAACCTTTTTTCCCGTCAGGCAAAAAAATCTCAGCCATCATGCACCGAACACTTCCTCCCCCCAATTTCTCAATGGTAGGAATGGAAGGACTGATGATGGTGGAATACTTTTCTATTTGCTGAATCTGTCCCACAGTGAGAGAGTCGTATGCGGACTGGGACATCACCGTAAACTTTTCCTCCCCCTCATTTCTGAGCTCCAGCATATTGCCGGAAAAATTTAACTTCTGCTTAACGGTAATAGGTACCACCTTTTTCCCTGATCTTGTGAGGCTTTGTTGTACGCGGAGGCGGTCGGAAGATTTCGGGATACTTTCTAAGCAGACTACGGCAATATCCGTCCCCACATGCATCATCACATTGGTATGATAAATCGGACTTACCTTACCATTGATTTCCTGAGCCGCCTCAAAAGACAAAAGCTGATATCCCAGCAATTTTGCCACATATTCGAGGGGAACGGGATGGGTTCTTTCTGACAGGCAGGCATAGATCACTTTTGCACCATGGTCCATCACCATACTTCCCGTACCCTCCAAAAATTGTCCATCCTCCTCAAAGAAGCTGAGATCGATGATCTCAGAAACCATAAATCCTGAATGAATCAGTTGTTCAAGGATATCCTTTCTCCTCTCCAAGCGTCGGTTGGGAGAACTCATGGGATACAAGATCAATTTGCCGTCAGGATGGGTGCTGAACCAATTATTGGGAAAAACGGCATCGGTTTTTACAGGAAAAACCGAATCCTCTACAACTATCACCCTAATCCCCTGATCACGAAGCAAAGCCACAAAACCATCAAATTCCCTTTTGGCCAAGTCGTGGATAAGTTCCGGAGCACGGTCATCCTCCCTCTGATAGAAGTTACTTGTAGCAGTTTCGGGATTGAATCCAAAATTGCTCGGGCGAACCATCAATATCGTCGAAGTTGTCTGCATGGGATCATCAAATAGTAGGAAAGCTACTAATTCCAGTACCTGGACTTATTTGCTTAACGGTCTTTTGGCCAGAATTGGTTGCAGCATGAGCCAAGAAAAAATCCGGGCTTGGAAAGCGATTCCCCAAACCCGGATAAATTTCTGCTGTCAATGAATCAATAAGATTTTACCTCACAGCTTGAAAGGCAATTCGTAAATCCTTTTCCCGGTCAATTTGTATACCGCATTGGCCAATGCAGGAATGTACGGGGGAACAGGAGGCTCTCCTACTCCGGTAGGCTTTACTTGGCTTTCCACGATATGTACCTCGGTTTTCTTAGGAGACTGGGGCATGCGGATAATCTGATAGGTATCAAAATTATTTTGCTGCACCCTTCCATCTTCGAAAGTGATCGCAGAAGTCATTGCCAGGGAAGTGGCAAACTGAGCCCCTCCCTCGAATTGGGAGCGAATCCGGTCGGTATTCACGGCTACCCCGCAATCCACAGCGTAATGTACCTCAGGGATCATCAGGTTTCCATTGGCATCTTTCTCCACCATCACGATACAGGCCACATAGGTCAAAAAGCTCTTATGAGCCGCAAATCCCATTGCCTTTCCCTGGCCCAGATTGGAAGACCAATTTGCCTTCTCTGCGACTGTTTGGATCACTTTTTTCATTCTGCCTGTATTCCATGGATACTCCTCGATTTTTTCCCCATAGTTTTCATAGGCATTGTTGGTCTCTGCCGCAAATTCCAGATCACGGTCATCACCCAATAACTCCAAAGCCTGCTGAACCGGATCAATTCCTCTTGTTTCGGCAATCTCATCCATCATACAATTGATGGCAAAGGAATGGTGGATATTACTCACAGAGCGAAGCCAGCCGATTCGGGTATGGCCCTTGGACTCATGAGATTCAATTCGGATGTTGGGAACATCATAGGGGTAGTCAATACAGCCCAGCCCCATTTCTCCATTAGAAGGATGCAGTTCATCCGGATTACCAGTCGAGCCAATAGCCGGAAAAACCGTATGGTGATTCCAACCGCTTAGTTTATTGCTTTTGTCCAAGGTTGCCACGATTCTCTGGGCACTTTGGGCATGGTAAAAATCATGGTGAATATCATCTTCACGGGTCCATTGCACCCTTACCGGGGTTTTGGCTGCTTTGGAAAGCAATGCTGCCTCGGCAACAAAATCCGGCTTGGATTTACGGCCAAAACCTCCACCCAAGAGGGTGATATTCATTTTGACCTTATCGATCTCAATTCCCAAAGCATTGGCGACTGCACCTCTTGCCCACTGGGGATGCTGGGTTGGAGCCCACACTTCCACAGAACCATCTCCTTTATATTCAGCAATAGCTGCCAAGGGTTCCATGGTGGCATGTGCATAATATGGAGCCTTATAAACTCTGTCCACAACCTTACCAGCGGAAGACTTAGCTGCATTGAAACTGCCACGCTCCCTTCTGACTTTCCCATTTTGTTGAGTACTTGCGGCCATCTCCTCCATTTGAGCCGCAGAACTGTAATTCTGGTTGGGACCAAGATCCCATTCGATCTCCAGCGCTTCCCTACCTTTTTTGGCTGCCCAGGTATTGGAGGCGATCACTGCCAAACCTTCCAGAGGCTTATCCAAACCTGCCGGGATTCCCGCTCCTTCTATTTTGACTACTTGACTCACACCCGGTACTGCCAAAGCTTTCTCATCATTCCAGGAAACAATTTTGGCTCCCACTACGGGGCTTCTGGCGATCATCGCAATTTGCATATTAGGCAGATCTATGTCTGCTCCGAATTTCGCTTTACCGCTCACTATATCCTTGGCATCATAGATTGCCACATCGGTACCGACCAATTTGTATTCGGAAAAATCCTTGACCTGCACACTTGCCGGGTCCGGCATTTCCATTACCAATAAATCTTCAACCAATTCGCCGAATTTGAACTGCTTGTGAGTACCTGTCAGTAAGACATGGCTGTTTTCAGTACTACATTCAGAAGGGTCTACTCCCCAGCGATTGGCCGCTGCAGTGATCAGCATGTGACGGGCAGTGGCCCCGGCCTTTCTCATAGGCTCATAAAACATCCGAACCGAGAATGATCCATCCGTATTTTGGTTGCCGTATTTATCCTCATCCCCTTCAGCTTGCACGATTTTCACTTGGCTCCAGTCGGCTCCCAGTTCATCTGCCACAATCATCGGCAGGGATGTGCGGATACCTGTTCCCATCTCGGAACGGTGGGCAATAATGGTCACCCCATTGTCGGTATCCAATTGAATGAAAACATTGGGAGCAAAGGTCATGGGTTCACCCTTGGGTCCAGTACATTGGAAGTTGACCCCCAACAAAAATCCTCCCGTTGCCAGAGAGCTGATTTTCAAAAAATCACGACGGGAAGGCACAAACACCTTTGACCGGTCTTCCGGGTATTTATTTTTCAGAAATGGAATAAAATTCTTCATAAAGGAAAAGAGTTAAGGTGATCAACTGGACTTGGATGCAGTAAGAATAGCTTCCTTGATTCGGTTATAAGTTCCGCAACGACAGAGGTTACCCTGCATTGCAGATTCAATTTCGGCCTCAGAAGGGTTAGGAACCCGCTTGAGCAATGCAGCTGCATTCATAATCTGTCCTCCCTGGCAATAGCCACACTGAGGAACCACATGCTCCACCCAAGCCTCCTGAAGAGGATGGTTCCCATTTTCGGAAAGTCCCTCGATCGTGGTGATTTTACCATCCCCAACTTCAGAAATAGGAAGAGAACAAGACCTAACAGCCACATCGTCCAAGTGGACAGTACAGGCACCGCAAAGGGCCTGCCCGCAACCAAACTTAGTGCCTTTCATGGATAATAAATCCCTAAGCACCCAAAGCAGGGGCATATCAGCAGGGGCATCCACCTCATGTTTTTTACCGTTTACGGTTATTGTATAGTGTTCCATAGTGTAATTATTTTCAGGAATTGACCTTAAAAGTTACTCAAAATGCCAGAAATATTGAGTTTTAAGTGTCCATTTTTAGAGGAATCCTGGAATTGTAGATCCTATAGTACTGGCATCAAAAAGAAAGGTCTTCAAAAAATCCAGGAACAGCAGAGGATTCAATTTGAGGATAAGATAAAATCCAAAAAAATGTTCCAAATAAAGCTTCAAATCTAATCAGGCAAAAAAACTGCTCTTTTGATCTAAAAATAAGTCGCTGATTTAGAAGCATGAAACCAAAAACAGGTTCAAAAGCCTAAGATTTTTTAGGAAACCTGTTTGGAAAAAAATACTGATCCCCCTACATTTGCATCACGTTATCGGAAAACGGTACGAAACACTCCTCCTTAGCTCAGCTGGTTAGAGCACATGACTGTTAATCATGGGGTCCTTGGTTCGAGCCCAAGAGGGGGAGCAAAACAAAAAAGAGGTCAAAATTGACCTCTTTTTTTGTTTTAAACCCAGAAGAATGGGATTTTAATAGATTTAAGAAAAGACTATATTCTTTTAATCTAAAATTCCTATTCAAGTTCGAAGACTTCGCCCTTTCGATTTTACCCATATTTCAGAAACCTTGCCTTCAACCTATCCACTGCCTCATAGACTACCGGCACCAGATACACCGTCAATATCAAAGAAGAAAGCAGCCCTCCTATAATCACCCAAGCCAGGCCATTTTTCCATTCGCTGGCTGTGCCGCTTGCCAAGGCAATGGGTAGCATTCCGATCACCATAGAGAGTGTAGTCATCAAAATGGGTCGCATCCTACCTTTTCCGGCTTCGAGGAGTGCTTCGCGAGTTCCCATTCCTCTTTCTTTCAGCTGATTGGTGAAATCCACGATCAAAATCGCATTTTTGGCCACCAAGCCCATCAGCATGATCAAGCCCAAGAGGGCAAACAAACTCAGGTTGTTCATCGACAGATTGAGAGCCAAAAAGGCTCCAATCACCGCAACAGGAATGGAAAACAGTACCACAAATGGATAGACAAAGCTATCGTACAGTGCTACCATGATCAGGTAAATCAACAGAAAGGAAATCAACAAAACCTGTCCCAAAGCCCCAAAACTGTCATTTTGCCGCTTGATATCCGAACCCCAAACCATGCTGATTCCTTCGGGAAGTGGATTGTCCTTCAAGTAGGCCACTACCTCATCAGCCACCGTACCGGAAGGTCGGCCCAAAGCATCAGCGGTAATGGTTAAAGCTGACTGTCTGTCTTTTCGCTCGAGCATGGAAGGAGAATTTGCCTGAATTACTTCTGCAACTTGTGACAAGACAATCGGCATTCCCTTGGGATTGATTAACTGGAAGTTTTTGACATCTTCGTAAGATTCTCGGTTGAAATTATCCAATTGAATCCGAACGGGATACTCTGTTCCGGCCTCAGTCAAGGTCGCATCCTCATTTCCAGCAAATGCATTTCGAAGCGTCAAGCCTAGTACGGCATTGGACAAGCCCAATCGCTGCAATTTGTCTGAATCTGGGATCACCTGATATTCAGGACTCCCTTCCTCGACTGATAATTTGACATCATCCGCTCCGGGGATTTTTTCGAGAACCAAAGCCAATTCTTTCCCCACTTTCATCACCTGCTCTTGATCTGGGCCGCTGAGCGTCATCTCGATCGGAGCCGAACGGGGAATCAATCCCAAGGCAGTCATCGAGAAACTGATTCCAGGAAAAGTCCGCTTAAGCTCTTCCCGCACGTCTTTCATGAATTTTTCAGTAGAAAGTCCTCCGATTTCATTCTTGTCCAATAGCTGTATGGTCAGTTCAGATTTATAAGGCAATCCCACTCCCAAACTTCCGATCCCCGAGGTAGGTCCGGCCACATTGCTGAACAGCGTAGAGACTTCTGGCTGCTGCAAGAGAAACTGCTCCACTTGTTGGGTACGGAGATTATTTTCCTTCACACTTGTAGACTTGTCGTATTCCAGATAAAGTCGAAACCTTCCCTGATCACCCGTTGCAATTAGTTCTTTGCCAATAATCCCCTGCTTCATAATGGCCCCTGTCATTGCGAAAAGCAAAATCACAATCCCGGTAAAAGCTAACTTATGACTCAAAACCCAAGTTAACTGCCTGCCATACCAAGCGATAAAGCCATCCAACCAATGCTCAAAGCCAAGCAAAAACCGATTAAATGCATGGGCCGGCTTGAGGTCCTCGGCTTTACCGATTCGGGAAGCCATCCAGGGTGTAAGCGTAAACCCAACCAACAAACTGGTCAGCGTAGAAGTAATCACCACGACCGAAAACTGCTTCAGCATATCGGCCACAAAAACCTGAAGGAATAGAATAGGAAGGAATACCACTACGTCAACCAACGTGATGGAAAGCGCCGAAAAACCGATTTCCATTCGTCCATCCATAGCCGCAGACTTTTTGTCTTTCCCCATATCCAAGTGGCGTTGGATATTTTCCAAAACCACCGTCGCATCATCCACTAATATCCCAATGATCAGCGACATGGCCAGCAAAGTCATCAGATTGAGCGTATAACCCAAGAGCCACATCACCGCAAAGGCTGTTACCAGCGAAGTCGGGATCGCTACCAAGACGATCAATGAATTTCGGAAGCTGCGCAAAAAGAGCAGCATCACCAATGCCACCAAGATCACGGCAAGGATCAAATCAAAAACTACCGAATTTACCGCTGCGATGGTATTGTCTGTGCTGTCATCCGCGATGATAAAGGTCACTCCATCCGAAGCATACTGAGCTTCAATTTGGGAAAGTTTTTCTCGGACTGCCTTCGATACATCGACCGCATTGGCATCGCCCTGCTTTTTGAGCAAGAGCCCGATTCCTTCCTTGCCGTTGAATCGGCTTACAGAAGTGATTTCTTTAGTTCCGTCCCTGACTATTGCCAAATCCCGAACATAAATCGGTGCTCCCGGCATCGGCATGGCCACCTGGACATTTTCGATTTCGGATAACTCATTGAATTTACCGCTTAATCGAACAGAACTTTGAACTTGATCTGTCTGCACATTTCCGGCGGGAATATCCAAGCCAGCCCGATTGATGGACTCAACCACCTGCTGAAGTGGAATCTGATAAAAGCGCAACTTCTCAGGATCGACTTTCACCTGAATCTCCCGCTGCTCTCCACCCAAAACCGTGATTTCCGCCACCCCTTTCAATTGCTGGATTTGGGGCAAAAACTCATCCGCCATTTTCTGGTAAAAAGCCCTGGACTCCAATTGACTGGTCGCGGTAATGGACATAATGGGGAGGTCGTTTGGTGAAACTTTCGTCATCACCGGCGAAAGCACATCCTCTGGCAGGTCCTTGGAAATATTGTCAATGTAACGCTGTGCATCCTGCATGGCCTGATCGAGGTCCACACCATAATTCATGTTGGCGATGACCACCGATGCATTGGGCATGGACTTCGTAATCAAATAGTCAATCCCTTCCAGATTGGAAAGCGCATCTTCAACTTTCTCCGAAACCGAAGACTGTACCTCATCCGGAGACGCTCCAGGATAGCCCGTCTTGATCACCAAAACAGGTTGATTGAAATCCGGCATCAGTTCGTAGGACAAATTGGTAAAGCCGATGTATCCGAGGAGGATCAACAAGCTGAACAAGACAATGATCAGCGAGGGTCGGTTGATGGAAATGGAGGTGATATTCATCGCTCAGAAGAAAAATTGGGTTCCACATTCGCACCTTCAAATACATTGACTAAGCCTCCGGTGATGACTAGGTCTCCGGACTTGACCCCGCTTTTCAAAATGAGGTGATCACCGATTCGTTGAGCGATGGCAATAGACTGAAGTTTTGCCTTGCCTTCTTGAATCACATAGACCTTGGGATCCAAGTCCGAACCTACCAAAGCAGAGGCTGGTAAAATCACTCCTTCAGAATTTGCTTCGCCTTTCACCAAGACTTCCCCAAACATTCCGGCTTTGACAGAAAGGTTTGCTGTATTTTCAAAAGTCAGTTCCACCGGAAAATTATTTCCGACAGAGCCTCGACTGCCCACCAAGCTTACTCTGGCGGGAAATTCGGTAGAAAGAGAGGCGATTTTCACAAGCTGGGCACTCCCGTTTTGAAAAAAGCCCAAATCATTTTCCGGAACCTGAATAGTCAATTTCACTCGACTGAGATCAGTTACCTGGATCAGGGGTTTTCCCGGAGCGGCAAAATCTCCCACTTCGGTCATTTTTGCGGTAACAATTCCCGAAAATGGAGCTTTGATGGATGACTTTGCCAACTGCTCTTTTAGCGTAGCAATTTGCACTTCCAAACCTGCCAAAGCAAGTTCGGTCTTTTCCAACTGAATCCCCTGAATCGCTTCATTTTCCACCAACACCCGATACCGCTTCAGGTCGGCTTCCAACCCGCCTTTCTGAACCTCAGCCGCTTTGAGCTGAAGCTGAAGTAAGGCCACATCCTGCTGCACCAGCAGTTGATTGGCACCGACACGCTGACCGACTTCCACGGCAATACTTGTGACTTTCCCCTGTACTTCTGCGCTGATTTTGCCTTCCCGAATGGGTTCGATCACACCAGAAAAGCTGCGCCGATTGTCCAAATGACCTTCTGTCACTTTTACTGCAAAAACAGGTACTGCTTGATCTTTGTCATAAACATAGACTCGCTCTTCGGCTGCCTTTTTATTGAGTACCAACCTGACCGCGACGATCGCGATCAAGGCCAAAGGAATAATATAGATGAGGATCTTTTTCATGGTAAGATCAATTGAGAAGTGTGGATGATGATTTTTTGAGTTCGAGGGTGGCTTTGAGGTATTCGACCATCGCATCGAGATAGGCTTGTTGGGAAGTTCTTAGCGATTGATCGGCAAGCAGGATATCGGTCAAAGTAGCCAATCCCTCCTGCTGCAAAAGGAGAGATTTAGTGTATATGGACTCGGCTAGTTGGATCTGAGAGGCAGTAGTCAGGATTTGGTTTTTTGCTGTAGCCTGCTGACGCAAAGCTGTCTGATATTGGACCTGATTCTGATCGGCAAGCAGTGATTTTTGCAAGGTGGCATTTTCCAGTTCCAGTTCTTTCTGGCGGATTTTTTTGGTTGTTGCTGTCCCGTTGAAAATCGGAAAACTGATCTGCGCTCCGATAAAACTCTGGGGATAAAAATTCAAAAAAGACTCAGGAGCACCGCTATATCCAAAACCGGTCATTCCATAGTTGGCGATCAAATTGACGCTGGGAATCCGAGAATTCTTGATGGTGGTCAGTTCCTGATTGATCACTTTTTCGCGGAGTTCCTGAATTCTGATCTCTGAGGTCAATCCTGCAATAGGCACTTCTTCTTCACCCATTTGCACTTCCGAAACCACATCCATTTCTTGGTCCAGCGGTATGCCTATTGCCAATTTAAGCTGCTGTAGCACCGTCATATATTGATTTCTCAGTCGGATAATCTGGGATTGCAAGTGCTGATTTTGAAGGATTACCTTATCCAGATCCGTTCTGCTGGCCAATTTCTGCTCATACAGCAAGCGAACGTTTCGCTCGAGTTTCTCGCCGTTGACTTGGTTGGCTTCGAAAAAAGCAACCTGATTTTTCAAAATCTGTGCATTGTAATACAGATTAGAAACCTCCAGATAAACCTGCTCCTCAGTTTTGACCCGCTGCCACTCGGCCAACTCCTGATACGATTCAGAAATCTGAATTCCTGCCATCACCTGGGGATCGTAGATTGGCATTCGCAGGTTAATATTCCCCATAATGGTATGAGGAACACCAAATTGCACCGCCCGATACACTCCCTCCGGTCCACCAAAAGCAACCTGGGGAAGCATTTGGTAGGGAAGTTGGCTGAAGTACTTGTAATCAGCAGTCGCTAGGATCTTGGGCAAAAGCTGACTTCGCGACTCCTGATTTTTCAAGTCCGCAGCAGCCAGCTGATTGGTGGCCATCTTCAAGGCCTTATTGCGTAGCAAGGCCGTATCCAGACTTTGCTTCAGCGTCCATTCCTGTGCCTGTACCTTCGCTCCGATTAGGAAAGCCAGAAGGAATAAAACAGAAAGTTTGTGAATATTTACTAACATCTAGAGGTAAATTTTTTTAGCGTTTAATCAGGGTTAAAATCGATTGGATCAGTTCCATTCCGGAGGTATTCAAGTCAAAATTGAATCCGGAAACTCGCCATTTGAACATCTGAAGGCGAAAGGCCCCCAAGACCAAATGCACCAATTGCTCTGCTGAAAGGTCAGATCTAACTATCCCATGAGCCTGCCCCTCTTGGATCAAAGGCATCAAGAAACCCATTTTCGTCTGCATCAAGGCCAAAATTGCCTGATTGATTTGATCGCTTTCTTCCCAAAGTCCATCAGAAAACACGGCTACCACAAAGTGTGGATGCTGGGAAAAAAAGGCAAACTGACTGGAAAAAATAGCCTTGAACCGATCTTCTACCGCTAAATTAGGGTCTAGAGAAGAAAGTCTCGAGACCATATTTTCCCGAAGGAATTCGAGTAAGGTCAGGATTATTGCTTCTTTACTTGAAAAGTGCCGATAGATAGCCGCTTCTGAAAATCCCATTTCCAAAGCCAGCTTTTTGGTAGTCAAGCCTCCAATCCCTGATTTGGTCAGAATTCTGCCTGCTGCATCGATCAGTTCTTTTTGTCTTTCGGAGATCATTTTTAGTTAGTTAGTATTTACTAACAAAGGTAATCCACATTTTTTAAAATGCAAACTTTTGAGCTTTTGAATAGGCAGAGGCTATTTGATAATGAAAAAATTCAGACTTATTGTCTTTTTCCTGTTTGTCCTTTCTCTTAAAAAATCTACAAACTATTTAGCCCCAGCTACAGCTTTTGCCAAGAGGGGGAGCAAAACAAGAAAGAGGTTAGTATTGACCTCTTTTTTTTGTTTTTAGACTTTACAAATGGAGGTGGTCTCCAGCTATTTTTTCATTATCTGGATCATATTTGCTGAATTTCGATCCGAAATAAAAACCAATCCGGATCGGATTTCTTGTTCTCTTCGGAGAATATTATCAAATGAAATGCCCAGGTGCTTTTCCCAGGTTACTCCTCCATCCTTGGAACTCATCAACCAATTTTTGCAGGGAGTGTAAGGCAGGCATCCCTCGTCCAATAAGAATCCGATCACATCCTGACCTGTCTGAGATAGAATGTAGATCGGCTGATCCAAACGAGTCTCGGTTCGGTTGGCCCAATTCCCTTGGATTGTTTCAGTTAACCTCATTTCATAGTATCGATCAGCATCTACAGGGTAAAAAAAGGATTCTCCCCCAGAAGGATTGCTCCGAAATGGAGTCCAGGTCTCTCCCCCATCAATCGTGCGATAATGTGCCCCATCCAATCCTATAATAAATCCTAAATCTTCGGTTTTCCAGAGGAATTGAATCAGGTTGACCCGGCTGAAATCTACACTCGTCGGATTCCACGTTTCCCCTCCGTCTATCGTTTCGAAAAGCTGAAATTGGTCATTTAGAGAGCCAGTATATTCCACAGCATAAGCAAAGCCACGGGTTGGGCTCGAAAAGGAAATCCTTTCAAAAAAAGTGTTTTTCCGCTCAAAAACTTCCCATGTTTCCCCTCCATCCTTACTTCGATAAACAATTCCTTGGGGACTCTTATTATCTTCCTCCAATCGGGTACTCGTCAACCACAGCTGCTGCTCATCCAATGCAAAAAAAGCTGGTGGATTGGGAGAATAAGGCATTTCGAAAATGCCAGTGAAGTTTCTTCCCCCATCGGTAGTCTTGTAAAGAAAAGGTCCGGTACGAAACCCTACCCATTCATTGACAAATTGTGTCTTATCAGAGAAGTTAAAGAGCCAGGGAGAAATTGTCTCTTTTATCTCCCAATTTTCCAGTAGGGTAGTTTCACGGGGAGGAAGTTCATCTTTTCCGCAAGCCAAACAAAAAACTAAAACAATCCAGTAAAACCGCTTAATCATAAGTCCAAATGATAAAGATTTAGGGAAAATATAAACCAATTATTTAATAGATAAAACCCTTTTGCTCGAAACCCCAAAAATGAGATCCTCTATAAATTTTAAGGAACGCGAATGATAAAACAGTTTGAAATTATTTCTTCTTGAATTTTTCTAAAAAGGAAGAAGGTCTAATTTCGGATGCAACAATTATTGACGGGGAGAGCAAAACAAAAAAGAGGTCTAAAACGACCTCTTTTTTGTTTAAATCTATCTCAGTTTAATTCAAATAAAATTAGTAAAAGCTGCAATTTTCTTAAACCCCAAAAGTCAAGCTAATGATCAGAAATACATCCAAATTATTCCAGACATTTGATAGTGATTTGCTTTAAAAATCCATTTTTAAATTGAACAATAGATTTTTATTCAAACACTGCTTGAGTCGCAACATCCAACCTATTGGCAACTTGGTCGAAAATATCAGCGTTTGAAGTTTCACTTATAATTATTTTTCCATTAGTAAGTTGCGCATTATCCAACTCTTCAGCTGAGACTACACTAAACCAGTCTAAAGCATCAAATTTTATTTTACCTACAATATTGGAACCCGCTGGAATACTAACCACACTTGCATTCGCCTCAAAAACTTCACCACTATTAAATTCTAATCTTATTGGAATTGAAGTTCCCTCTGAATTGATATAAGTTCCTTCAATTACAATGGATGGATCACTATTTTCGTCCTGAATTTCGATTCCCAAATTTACATTCGTATACTCACCGGCCGGTACATCAATATTTACGGCAGGTGTAATCATTCCCGTGGCATAATCAATTTCCGAAATTTGTTCATGGGTTATACTCACAGAACGATTTTGAGTATCTCCATCAAAAACAACCTCTCTGAACTTGATTTTGCCACTTGTAAAGACCAGAGAGTTCTCATTGTTCACTCTCGCATTTATTAGTTTTGAGTCTGAACTCGTGGTTGTTACCGCAAGAGTTATACGTGCAGTATCAGGAGACAAATCCTTTTCATCACTACAGGCAAACTGTACTAAACCGATAATAAGAGCAACAACCGCTAATTTCATGGACTTTCTCTTCTTCATTATTTTCATCGTTTCTATATAATTTTAATTATTAAAACTCACATCAACAACAGCATCAATTAAACAAGATACATCTACGAATAAATAACAAAATTGATTCCAACACAACATATAAATAGATAAAATTAATTTATAAATATTATTAAAAATCAAAGAATTTAAATTTTCATTATTGAATAGATAAAACAATTTAATATTTAATAAAAAATCATAAATCTAATGTATTTCAAAACAAAAATACTGAACCTAAAAAGCTGTAAAAACTTTAATTAATAATAGTTATAGTAGTATAAAATATTTTTTAATCCATCCTAATTGACATAAATCAAAACAAAAAAATAAAGCCATCCTGTTTTCAGGATGGCTTTCATGGCTTGGGCTTGCAAATTAGAATTTAAAGCCCAATGTCGTATAAAAGGTTCTTCCGTCTGCCGGCATCAATCCAGGCCCGGGATATCCTCCAGCTCTACGCGTGAAATACCGCTCATCAGTCAGATTATTGACACCTGCCTTGAGACTATACTTTTTCCGGAAAGTATAGCTTGCAGAAAGGTCCTGCACCTGGTAGGAAGGAATCAAACCGGCTGTAGCAGTAGCATTCGGAGCAAGGGTATTGGATGCGTCTGCAAAAGCCTCTCCGATGTCACTCAACTGCCAGGTCAAAGAGAAGTCTTTGAAACGGTAAGTAGCTCCAAATCGGTTGATCTTCTTAGGTGCATTTTCCACTTGATTCCCCTTAAGATTTCTTTCGGCCAACTGTCCATCTACCAAGCTTGTGATCACAAAATCCTGATATTTTGCATCGACAAAGGCCAAGGAAGCAAATACGTGCAAATATCCATATCTGGAGGATTTGAAGATTGCCGTTACCGGGTCAAATTCAAAATAAGCTTCCATCCCTCGGCTGACAGATTCTCCCAAATTGGTTCGGAACTGATAGGATTGGCCCTCTGAATTCAGTTGGGTCACTGTACCGATTCGGTTGGCATAATTGAGATAGAAATAGCTCACATCAAAGTTGAACACTGTACCTATATTTCCCCTATAACCCAAGTCAAAATTGTAACCACGGGCATCTTCCAAGTTGGGATCAATCACGTCCGTAGTAGCAGGTGGGGTCAAATCCGAGATCAAAACAGGACGATAAGCCTGGGAAAGGTTGGAGTAAAACTCTGTAGTGGAAGTCACATGGTATTCTGCACCCACTCCACCGAGGACAAAGGATCTTGATCTTGATACCGGTTCCAAAATCACAGGCACTCCATCGTTTATACCAAACTGCCCTTGGTTTTCAGATTGGATACGCTCCAATCTCAATCCAGCGGTCAGGAGAAACTTATCGGAAAACCGAAATACATTTTCCGCAAAGGCAGCAAAGTTAGTGTTTCGGAAATCCAGATCCCTAGGGAAATTCTCTTCAGCCGCCAGTTCAAAATTCATCTCTGTTCCGGCATCCCCTACTCCTCTTTGCTTCCTGTCAATATGACCATTGAAATATCGAAGCCCTGATGCCAAGTTGTTGTTGAGTCCAAAAAGGGAATATTCAGTGGTCATTCTCAATTCAGAACCATAAGTAGTATAGAAATCCCGGTCAACCTGACGGTTACCCAGATCATCCTCCAGATTGATCGCCTTCATAAAACCCACACTGTTTCGTTCGGCAATGGTTCCAAAAACTTTCCAATTCAGTTGGCTTTTGGGAGAAAGGATGTATTGGGCCGAAAAAGAGGGAACAAACCAAGGAGTACTAAACCAGTTTCTGCTTCTGCTGCTTTGACGGGCGTCCTGATTAAATAACTCATCTGTCAAACCTCCGGGCTGCTGACTTTCTGTGGTCATATAGGTAGCCTCAAAGCCTAATTTCAGGCGGTTACTTGCCGCATAGCTAACTTCAGCATGTGCATGATCTGTATTGAAATAGCCATTTTCTCTCCATCCTTGACCGACCCTTTTTTGGTAATAGGCAGTATAACTCCATTTACCTTCCGTACCGCCAACGTAATTGAAGGTGCTAAAAAGTCCATTGCTCCCAAAAGTATTCAAAGATTCTGCAGTAAATCGGGTGGATTGATCTGGTTTTCTGAGGACAAAATTCAGAAGTCCTCCAAATTGAGGCCCATACTGCAAAGAGGATGCTCCTCGGATAATTTCAATTTTTTCCACCACTTCCATGGGAGGGGAAAAATAAGCTTCTGGATATCCCATTGGATCTGGAGTGATATCATATCCATTCATACGGACATTGAATTCCCAGGAGCGGTTGGGACTCAATCCTCTAGAAGCCACACCCAATTGAATTCCGGAACCGTCATTTTCCCAAATGGAAATCCCGGGCGTACGGCCAAAAATCTGACGGCTGTTGTTCATTGCCAAATTCGCATCCAGATCTCTGATGCGGATCACTTCATTCTTTTTGCCTGCATTTATTCTAAAATCCTCGACTTCAGGAAGTTTTTCCTGTCCTAAAATCCCTCTGCTACTCAACAATTCAAAAGAATCTATCCAAAGAGGCTCTTCCGAAAGGACAAAATCCACCTCTTCAGTTTCGCCGGGAAGCAGAACTACAGTCCTTGTTTCTTCCTCATAACCCAACATAGTGACCTTAATCGTGTAGGTTCCACTTGGAATATCACTCATGGAAAAATCCCCATCAAGGTTACTCTGAACTCCTCTTACAGTTCGCTCCAACAATACCGAAGCATAGGCTAAAGGGTTTTTATTTTTATCGGTAATCCTTCCCTGAAGCACACTTTTCTGAGCAAATCCCAGAAAAGAAAACAGGGAAAACAATAGGGTTAGGTAAAATGCTTTCATTGTGTTTATCTAGACTGTTTTTAAATAACAGCACAAACATATTATCTGAAATCATTCTAAACAAGGTTTATCTAGAAAAAATCTAAATAAAAATAGAATAGGAAATTACCTGGGGTTAGACCAAGTGTTGAAGGCCGCATTCAAGGGATTAATTGACAGTGGATTGGGAGGTTTTAATTATCTCGATAAGCCCAGAAAGACTTGATTATAGATGAGCTGAGTTTTTCACCCAATTACCTCCAGACAACTGACAGGCGTGGTTACGATAGGTGGGCGAAGTTGCAATTTCATCCAATTGAAGACCTTTTCTCCTTTTCAAGCCACAATTGTAATTCTTTGAAAAAAGACTCTGGAAGAGTCAAACCATCAATAGCCCTGGGGTTCAACCCTGGGTTCAAAGATTGCCTGTATTACCAGCAAGATGAAAATAGAATGGTTGAAGGGAGTCCAAAAACACTAATCTCAAATGGCAGCAGGAAGTCAGAGATGACTCGACCCTGAGTCGAGGAAGAAAAAGAGGATTACTGCCTGAAATGAATGAATCTTTCCGGCTGCTTTGCAAGGGAAAAGAAGTCGGATAAATCCCCTAAAAACATCTTTCTAAAAGCAAACTTCATCTAATTAACTGATTTTCATCATGTAATCAGCAGATTTCTATGGGTATTATCGTGAATTAAAATCAAAATATCTACGATATGCCTCAATCAACCCAATTAACGTCTATGCAGACCACAGCCTTGGTCATCATGCGACTTTTGATCGGATGGCATTTTCTTTATGAAGGTGTCCTCAAATTGTATACTCCATCCTGGACCTCAAAGGGCTATTTACTGAGCGCCACTTACCTGGAATCCTTTTTCCAATCACTGGCAGGAGAATCCCTTATCTCCACAGTGGATACGCTCAACATTGTTGCCTTGCTCCTTGTAGGAGCTACCTTGATTTTAGGCTTTAAAACCCAACTGGGAAGCTTAATCGGAATCGGGCTTTTGCTGCTGTATTTTCTGGCTCATCCTCCCTTCCCTGGATATCCCCAGGGTCCGACTGAAGGCAGTTACTGGATCGTCAATAAAAACCTGATCGAAGCCGCTGCCTTGTTGGTGATCTTTCTTTTCCCCACTTCTCTCTCCTTCGGTTTGGAGCGAATATTTTCTAAAAAACAAATCCAAACCCAAGCCCACTAAACCCAAGAAATCATGGCAACAGATAAAAAATTATTCACCGGATTTTCCAGAAGAGATTTGCTCAAAAGCCTGGCCGGGATTCCCTTGGTCGGAGTAGTGTGGGCAGCAGGACTGGATACCACCAAAAAATCCAAACTTGAAAAAGATTTTCTCCTTGAAAAATTAAATATCAAGGCGAGCCCTCCCCCAGCATCCGGTCCAATGAGCGGAGATCCCCTTCGGATTGGGCTGATTGGTTTTGGCATTAGAGGAGAGCAACTCATGCGTGCTTTGGGATTTGCTACTCAGGAATGGATGGAGTCCATGGCTCAATCCAGCTTAGAAAACCCAAATGACAAGAGACTGGAAGATTTTAAAGCCCAGGAAAATCTAAATGTAAAACTCACTGCTATTTGCGACATTTTTGATGTTAGAGCCGAAAAAGCCTTACAGTCCTTCAATTCTGAAAACAACAGCTGCAAGAGATACGAGAATTACCTTGACCTGATCCACAGTGGAGAAGTTGATGCCGTCATTATCGCCACACCGGATCATTGGCATGCACCGATGGCGCAGGCTGCCATTGAAGCAGGTGTGCATGTCTATGTGGAGAAACCCATGACCCATACGGTGGAAGAAACTTACAGACTGAGGGATGCTGTCCGGAGAAATCCCGGAGCCATATTGGCTGTAGGCCACCAGCACCGACAAACCCTAAGTTTTCTGACTGCACAAGATGCCATTGCAAAAAATACTCTTGGACATGTTTCACTGGTCACTACCAATACCAACCGAAACGATGACAATGGGGCTTGGCAGTATGAAATCCATCCCGACGCATCCCCTGAAACTATTGACTGGAATGCATTTCTGGGCAATGCCCCTTATGTTCCTTTCAATAAAGAACATTTTTTCCGATGGAGAAAATGGTGGGCTTATGGATCAGGCCTTTCTGGGGACTTATTGACCCATGATTATGACCGGATCAATTGTGTATTGAATATGGGGATCCCCAAATATGTGACAGCCTCTGGCGGAATTTACACCCACAGAGATGGAAGAAATGTCCCAGATGTCATGCAAGTCAACATGGACTTCCCGGATTTCAGCACAGGATCCTCCCAGGAAGAAGGCAAAGAAAAAGGCATGACTTTAGTCTACAGTGCAACCCTCGGCAACCAATTTGACCGGGGAACCGTCCTCATGGGCCATGATGCCAGTATGGAACTTGGTAATATACTGACCATCTATGCAGATCCCAGATCTACCCAATACAAAGACATGATTGCCGAAGGCCGCATTGACCCAAGTGTTCCTATTTACCAATACGATCCATCTGCTGATGGAGTGGATGCTGTCACCTCAGCCACCGCTAAGTATTTCGCCAACAAGGGATTGCTATGGACATACCGGGACGGCAAACGAGTCGATTCTACCTTTTTACATATTCGGGAATGGCTGAGCTGTATCCGGAATGGAGGTAATCCAAGCTGTGGGATCGATGAGGGATTTGAGGAAGCCATCACAGCCCATATGGCAGGACTTTCCTATAAAATCGGCAGACGAATCGAATGGGATGCAGAAAACGAACAGATCATCACCTTGCCAGGTGAAGATTTGGATGCTATTCTTTTGACTAGCCCATCGGTTTAAAATCAATAGATCCAAGAATTTTGCCTATAAACCCGGCAAATTCCCTAATCTGTCGGGTTTATCTTTTAAAAATTATCTTACGATATTTCTTCAGTTCAAGAAAGTCTGAAAACATGAGTAATTAACACGCAATTTTGCCAAAATTACAAGGCAACATTGACTGTCAATTAACCTGCTGTACCTCCTAGTTATTGGTTACCGAAACTTGATTGGGACTCAGTGTGAATTAATAGCCCTCTGATAGTTTTGAGAAAAACTCTTCTCCTATGAGGCATAGAAATTATCGATTTCCGACCCGGTTCCGGATGACCTAATTTTGTAACCAGAAACCAAATATCCCAAATATGAATAAGTTAATTCTTGTCTGTGCATTGTTCTTAGGAAGCATCCTACAGGTCGGCGCACAGGAGAAAACCTATGAAAAACCTTCAGTTGATGGAATGAGTGGAGCGACCAAAAAGAGCCGCTCCAGCATGAAGGCGACCAAAAACACAGACTGGTGGCCCAACCAGTTGAATCTTTCCATCCTTCGTCAAAACTCCTCCCTTTCCGACCCAATGGGCGAGGACTTCAACTACATTGAGGAGTTCAACAGCTTGGATTACCAAGCCTTGAAAAATGATATCCGTGCCTTGATGACCGATTCCCAGGACTGGTGGCCGGCAGATTTCGGACATTATGGAGGCCTATTTATCCGTATGGCTTGGCACAGTGCCGGTACTTATCGTACAGGTGACGGCCGTGGAGGATCCCGCTCCGGACAGCAGCGTTTTGCTCCTCTCAACAGCTGGCCTGACAATGCCAACTTGGACAAGGCTAGACGACTTCTTTGGCCTATCAAGCAAAAGTATGGCAACAAAATTTCCTGGGCTGATTTGATGGTATTGACCGGAAATGTGGCTCTGGAATCCATGGGCTTCGAAACCTACGGTTTTGCTGGGGGTAGAGAAGATGTATTCGAGCCGGAACTGGACGTATACAGGGGAGCTGAAGGCAAATGGTTGGACGATTCCAAACGCTATGCCGACGGCAGAAAACTCGAAAATCCATTGGCTGCCGTGCAAATGGGTTTGATCTATGTAAACCCTGAAGGCCCTAACGGAAATCCTGATCCGGTATTGGCAGGACATGACATCCGCGAAACCTTTGGCCGAATGGGAATGAACGATGAAGAAACCGTAGCCCTGATTGCAGGTGGACATACTTTGGGGAAAACCCACGGTGCCGGACCCGCTTCTCATGTAGGACCTGAGCCAGAAGCTGCTCCTATTGAAGAGCAGGGATTTGGCTGGAAAAGCTCCTACAAATCCGGGAAAGGTGCTGATGCCATCACTTCCGGTTTGGAAGTAATCTGGACCGCCACTCCAACTGAGTGGAGCCAGGGATTCTTCAAAAGTTTGTTTGAAAACGAGTGGGAATTGACCAAAAGCCCTGCAGGTGCTCACCAGTGGGTAGCCAAAGATCCCAAGATCATGTATCCGGATGCTTTTGACCCAGAGAAGAAGCACAAGCCTACCATGCTGACTACGGATTTGTCCATGCGATATGATCCTATCTATGAAAAGATTTCTAGAAGGTTCTATGAAAATCCTGAGGAATTTAACAAGGCTTTTGCCAAGGCTTGGTTCAAGCTGACCCACAGAGATATGGGACCAAAAACCACTTATTTGGGTCCGGAAGCTCCGACTGAAGACCTGATTTGGCAGGATCCAATCCCAGCAGTGGACCATGAATTGGTAAATGATCAGGACATCATCGATCTGAAAGCAGCAATTTTGAATTCAGGACTTTCTGTAAGTGAATTGGTAGAAACCGCTTGGGCTTCTGCTTCCACCTACAGAAACTCAGACCGAAGAGGTGGTGCCAATGGTGCAAGAATCCGTTTGGCTCCTCAGAGAAACTGGGAAGTAAACAACCCAGAGCAATTGAACAAAGTATTGGCTGTACTGGAAAAAATCCAGTCCGATTTCAATGCCAAGTCCTCCGCAAAGAAGGTTTCCTTAGCTGACCTGATCGTCCTCTCAGGTACCGTAGGTGTTGAAAAAGCAGTTACCAATGCAGGATTCCAAGTGGAAGTTCCTTTCACACCTGGTCGAATGGATGCACTTCAGGAACAAACCGATGTAAATTCCTTCGAATTGTTGGAACCTATGGCTGACGGTTTCAGAAACTACCTGAAAACCAAATACACCATTTCCACTGAGGAACTATTGGTGGACAAGGCTCAATTACTCACCTTGACCGCTCCTGAAATGACTGTTTTGGTGGGTGGAATGAGAGCACTAAATACCAATTATGACGATTCAAAGCATGGTATTTTTACCGATAAAAAAGACATGCTGACCAATGATTTCTTTGTCAATCTATTGGATATGAGCACAGAGTGGAAACCTATGGACGCGGATCAGGAAATCTTCGAAGGAAGAGACCGTAAGACCGGAGAATTGAAGTATACCGCTACCCGTGCAGACCTGATCTTTGGTTCCAATTCTGAATTGAGAGCCTTGGCAGAAGTTTACGGAAGCTCTGATAACCAGGAGAAATTTGTAAAGGACTTCGTTGCCGCTTGGACCAAAGTAATGAATCTGGACAGATTTGATCTGATCTATAAAAAATAAGAATAGCAAAATCCTCAGTACAAAAGCCAGTCTTCGAAGACTGGCTTTTTTTTATTTCTCCGTCTTCAGTTGGAGAATTTTAGGAGAAAAAACTAAATTCCATCGCATTTTAAAAACTCCCAATCTTGCGTTACCTAGCCCTTTTCCTTCTTTTCTTCCCCCTCATTTCTAAAGCCCAAACAGTCTGCACATTGGAAAGTCGGGAAAAACTGGAAGCAGTACTCCAGCAGCTTTCCCAGGAAGATCATTCCAAAAAAACGGTTCAGAACTTGACGCTGGAAATCGGCAAGATCTTTCTCCAAACTCCCTATGTGGAAAAAACACTGGAACTTCCCGGAGAAGAAAAACTGGTGATCAACCTGATGGGATTGGATTGCACCACTTATGTGGAATCCGTGCTGGCTTTGGCCCGAATTTCAAAAAAGAAGCTATTCAGCTTTGAGGATTTTGAACGGGAACTGGAACTGATTCGCTACCGGCAAGGCAAAAATGCAGGCTATCCATCCCGGCTTCATTATTTTTCAGACTGGATGTATCAAAACCAGAAAAAACGCATACTCAAGGATATAACCCAAGAAATCGGAGGTATATCTTACCCCAATCATCCCAGCTTTATGTCTGAAAACCCTCAGTTTTATCCCCAGTTGGCAAATGCAGCCTATGTGGAGCAACTGAAAAAGACCGAGAAGGAAATTTCCAAGCGCGCCTACTACTTCATCCCAAAAGCAGAAATCAATGCATTGGAGTCCAAAATTGAATCCGGCGACCTCATTGCCATCACCACTTCGATCTCCAACCTGGACATGGTTCATGTGGGAATAGCGATTAAAAAAGACGGAAGGATCCACCTCATGCATGCAAGTTCGAAAAACGGAGAAGTGGAAATCTCAGCCATGCCTCTTCATGATTACCTAGCTGGAAACCGCAGTCAATCCGGGATCATGGTAAGCCGTCTTTCTGATGATTAAAAAATGGAATTCTTCTTTCCATTTACTGCTGAATCCACTTCATAAACGCAGGAGTCTGGCTTTGGCTGCAAACCAGAAGTTGATCCACACTTTTGAGTTTAATCGCAACTGAATTTTTGGAATAGCGCTCTGTAGCCACCACGAATTTTTTATGGACCAAATGGCTTCTGCTAATTCTAAAAAATTGCTCCTGATCCAAATCTACTTCCAACTCTTTGAGCGTAGCTTCCTGTAAGAGATGCTTTTTCCCATTTTCATCAAGAGCCCAAATCAAGGCGTTTTCAGCAAAGAAACAAACTATCTGTTCCAAGTCTAGAAAGTAACTGCCTCTTGAAGTCGGAACGGAAATCCTTTGCTTGAAAGAGACAGTAGGATTTGCCTGTTGCTGCATCAAATTTTGCAATTGTGAAAGAAGGCTAGCCTGAGCGGAATCGCTTTGGGTCAGACGCAAAAACTTGTCCCAAGCTTTCTGAAAGCGCTCGAAAGTAAAAGGCTTGAGCAGGTATTCAATCCCGTTGCCCTCAAAGGCCTGCATCCAAAACTGATTATAGGCAGTAGTGAATATCACAGGGCATGGAAGATCAATCTCCTGAAAAAGTTGAAATGCATTTCCATCCAGTAATTCTATATCGGAAATCAACAAATCCACCTTTGGGGAATCCTTGAAAAAGGCAAGCCCTGACTCTATGGAATCCAGTTCCCCAACCAATTGGACGGAAGGGCTAACCTGCTCCAAAAAACGTTTGATTTTATTTCTGGAAGGCACTTCATCCTCTAAAATCACTACTCGGATCATTTTTCAATATTTGTAAGTAAAGGTAAGTCTACCACAAACAAATCTTCCCTTTTCTCAATCTTTATCGGGGTATCAGCCAAGAGCGCATATTGCTTCTGAAGATTTTTTAAACCAATTCCTCCACTGTGTTTTTGGAATTTATAGGGTTTGAGTGAATTAGTGATACAGATCGAATCACCAATCTCTATCTGGATTTTCACCGGCTCTTGATCAGTTCCATGATTGTGAAAAACCACATTTTCCAGCAATACCTGCAGAGTCATTGGGGGGATCAGACTTTCCTCTTTGGAGTGATCGAGAATCTGGAGCTCATAGCCTTTCCCAAATTTATGCAGGATCAACCGGAAGTAATTCTCAGCGAAGGCTACTTCTTCTTTCAAGGGAACCAACTTTAGTTCAGATTTCTCCAGAGCATATCTATAGAGCTCTGAAAAATCATTCAAAAAGACAGAAGCCGACTTGGGATTTTCCTCGATCAACTGATCCAGCACGTTGAGGTTGTTAAATAAAAAATGGGGATTGAGCTGTTGTTTCAGCTGCTTGATTTTGGACTCCGCCAAAGCCAATTCGTAGGAAGCCAGCACATTCTGGTGTTCCTTGAATTTTTGGAATAGCAAAAAGGCAAAGTAAAAGCCCCCATAAACTACGAAGTCAAGAATCCTTGAGAAATTGACTCGAATCAGGATTTCCCGGACAAAATTTCGATCCACCGTCCCAAAAACCGTAGAAAGCCCGAATGAAAGCAAATTGGACAGGAGAAAAAATGCCAGCATTGCCATAAAAAAACTTAAGATGGCCTTTGACTTGATCATGGGATAATGCTCCCCATGCACCCAAATAAAGACATAGCGGATCAGCACAATGGTCAACAAGACAGTTGGGATGGCTGCCAGTGCAGATTCAGGAGTGAAGGTTAGGGCATTCACCACCTGTCCGGGTGCGATACGGCTCCGGATGGAGTCCAGATAGGCAAATAGCACGGTAAAGAGAAGAAAGCCCGGGGTTACCTGCAATCGGGCCAAAAATTTATTCATGAAGATGAGATGCTTTTTAATATTTCCTGATCCAAAAAACCTTGAAGGCTTCAAAATATAAATTTACCTCCATTCCAAAGCCTTCATTTTTTCAAAAACCATAAATACACAAAAAAGCAGGAGGCTTCCCTCCTACTTCTTGTTCGTTAAATTTTACTGCTGAGGCCAGGAGTGAGTCACATTTCCCTGCTCGTCATAGGCCTCCAATTTGGGCTGATTGTCCTTGTCCAGATAAAACATGGCCCTTGGCATTCCCTGGTCGTCAAACAAAAACAGTCCGTTGTTTTGGCTTCGGGACTTGCCCAACATGATCCTTGGTGCACCACCGATAAGTTGCTGTTCCTTATACTCTTGGTATTTTGCTTTGAATGCCTCCGGATCATTTTTTCTCAAAACAGCCAGTTCCTCCATGATTGCTATGGTCCTTTCCTGGGATTCCTTGACAGGTCTATCGTTGAATACCAAGCTCGAACTCACAAAGCGCTGATCCCCTTTTTGGGTATCTGTAGTGAGCAGCTGCATCACCTGATCTCCGTCGTATTGGTCAAATGTCAGGGAAAGACCAGAACTGTGCCCATTTTCCTTTTTCTCTCCATCGTAGATCAAGCCCCCGCATTCCTGTCCGTCTTCATTAAAAAACAGCATCCCTGCTCTTTTCTTCCTGTCAGGATTGGTGAGTCTGCCATTGATTTTTTCGGAACCATTCGGAAAAAGCCCGGCATTGGTCACGATGAGTTTGACGGTTCCGTCAGCCTCTACAATATTGATTCGCTGCACATCTATGGTTTCAAATTTTTGATGCCCAGAATCCCGAAAAGAAGAGAAAAAAAGAAAGCTTGAGCTGATAGCGGCGGTGATGGCAAAAGTTCTTAGAAAGATTAGTTCTTTGGTCATGAGTACATTTTTTAAATGATTGATGACCAAAACTACGGGCATTGCCCATGGGAGTGAAACAGATTCCTATGAGCTAAGGAATATTTCAAATGAGCCAGGAATTCGGGAAATGAAGGCATTAAAAAAGTACCTTCAATCCTAGTAAGTTATTGATCCATTCAGCCCTTCCGGTATTGCGTAGGACTCAGGTTGACTTTCTTTTTGAAGAAATTATTGAAATGGGTCACCTCGGAAAACCCGAGTGAGTAGGCGATTTCTGTCACGTTCCAAGAACTGTGTTTCAACAGGACCTTGGCTTCCTGCAGGATGCGGTCTCCTATCATCTGTGAAGTCGTCTTCTGGGTCATCTCTTTGACCGCCCGGTTGAGATGATTTACGTGGACATTAAGCTGATCGGCAAACTCTGCCGGAGTCCTCAACTGGATTTTGCTGTGGTTTTCATCCACGGGAAACTGACGCTCCAGAAGTTCCAAAAATATGGAAGCTATCCTCAGGGAAGCGTTTCCCTGTCTGCTAACCTGCAATTCGGCAGGCCTCAGCTTCAGACCAAAATGCACCAATTCCATGACTAGGTTTCGGATCCTGTCAAATTTGTACTTGTAATCCGAATTGAACTCCTTTTCAATTTTGCTAAAAATGAACTCCACTTCTTCCACTTCCTCGTCGTTCAGTTCAAAAATATGTGTACCCTGAGGCTGGAAGACCTCATACTTTTGGATATCTCCAAAGTTGACAAAGAAATGCGGATCGAAAATGCAGTAAACTCCCGATAGTTCCGCGTGTCGATGATCCCACTTATAGGGAACCATGGGATTGGAAAAAGAAAGGGCCTGTTTCTTCACCTCATAGACCCGGTCCGCATAGTGCACCTGGCTCTGCCCTTTGGCAAGCATGATCTTATAAAAATCCCTTCTTCTGTAGGGAATGCTTTTTAGCTTGGCATCCGGATTGGGTTCAATATGAAAAATATTGAAATGACCCATGTCCTTTTTCAGGGCTTCCGGTAGCCAATTGAATTTTCGCTTGTAAAACTCCTCTAAGCTTTCTGAATTTTCCATAGGTCTTTCTTTCAATTAATCTTTTCTTTCAAACTTCTTATCAATTGAATACACCAAACCTATATTCCAAACCAAATCTTCCCCGGCAACTTCAGATTTGATTTTCTGGTTGATCACAGACTGAAAGGCCAAAGGAAAATCTTTCTTCTTTAGGGTAAATGTAGAGGTCACATAAGTCCCACGGTCATTATCCACTTTCAAAAAGTAGAATTGGGGATTCATATTTATACTGAGATCCCTGAAAAGAGGAAGGTTGGTGATTGAGGTATTGACCCCCACAAAATCGGAACTTTTGGGTGAATCAGGATCAAATCCATTCCCATGAAGGTAGTATAGCCCCAGGCTTACTCTGGAAGAAAGCTTAAAGGTTGGGACAATTTCCCTTGCAATAAATCTTCTGGTCGTAAGCATGGTTTCGGTCCCATTTCCTATGATCACATCCTTTTCAGCAAACATAAAAGCCGGGTGAATCCCGGCACTCAACGTAAATTTTTCTTTTTTGATGACTTTATACCTCCACCAAAAAACAAAGGTCCAAGGCTTGCCATCCATGGCAAAACGGAACATGGGATCAAAGGAAAGTCTCTCTCCTCCAAAACTCATGTCAAAAAAGACGGCAGGTCTACCCAAGGTAAATGAGGGGATCAGGGAAATCCCGTTATTAGTAGCGGTGACGCTTCCTTTTAGATATCTATAAGTGGGGGCTGGGCTTTCCTGAGCCATTACATATTGATCCAAACCTAGACTTACGAAAATCAACAGGACAACACAAAGCCGAAGGTTCAATTCCCTCAATTGGGATTTTGAGGAGATAAATAGCTTGTAAATAAGTTTCATAGACTTAATAGGTGATAATATTTTGCAAAAGTGAAGAAATTCATCGGAAGTTGGATGATATTTTTCAAATGGAAACTTATATTATTCAAACAACTCACTCTTCTTAGCAGCAGTTGATAGGGTTCATTATAAATTAAATTATTAATTTCAATCAATGGTTTATTTAATGAAATTCTTTACTACTTCCATTCTTTTTTTAATTGGAAATCTTCTTTTTGCCCAAGTCCAAATAGTCGCCGAACAGGATCAGGACAGAAACCTAAGCCTGATGGCTTTCAACAAGAGTGTTATCCCCTACACCATTCAAATTGAATTTCTGAAGCTTGAAAATCTGGAGTCCCTGGAGGGAAGATTTGTTTTTGCCGTAGCGATGACGGGAAAAACAAATTTGATAAAGCTTCAGTCGATTTATACAAACGAAAAGGTCGGTTTCCAATACAATACAAAGTTGTACAAAGGGAATTATCAGGCAGGAGACCTTCCCAGCCCACCGTATTTGGTACCTGTGAAAGAAGGTAAAGTCATCAGCATGCGGCCTTTAACCGTACAATTGCCTGAAAATCCAAAAAACTCCGAAAGCCATGCCTATACCGGTGCGGGATTTTTCTTTGAAAAACCCACTATCATCTGTGCTCCAAGGAAAGGAATCATCTCAGAAATCAAGATGGATGGAGAAAACGCTTCCTCTGGCCCTTCGGATTTTAACTCAGAAAACTTCATAGAAATCTATCATCAAGACGGGACATTTAGCCGTTTGACGGGACTCAAGGCAAATTCAGCAAAAGTGACAGTGGGGGAAACTGTTTTTCCAGGTCAGGAAATTGCCGAATCGTCCTCTGCGCCAAACCAAGAAACTCATCATGTCAAAATGGTTCAAAGCCGTTGGGAAATGGGAGATTTTGGAATGACATGGGTCAATTTTCCTGTAAGTGTTTTTACGGATCAGAGAGAAGTTTTAAGTTCTGAGACTATCTCAGGCATTGAATCCCTTCATCCCCGCGATATTATTTCAATGGAAATGGACAAAAAGGAACTCAAAAAGTACGCTGGTAAGTAAATGAATTTAGATGGATCAGGTTCCATTGATTCACTCACCTAAACCACCTACTGCTGACATCAAAGGGATCTTTTCTATACTTAAATCAATCCTACCCAAATAAGAAACAGTCCTGGTCCATTCAGGTCGTGAAGTCAGCTATTTCAACCTATTCACTCAGACTAGCGTCCTATACTCTTGAGGTTTTGAGGTTTCCACACCCTTATTTGATTTTAATAAGGATTGGTTTGAATAAAGTTACTTTTCGTCATTATTCTATACGAATTTTGTAAAGTAGGTTAGTCTTAAAAACCCGATCAAAATGAAAACTAGAAACCTTGGAAATAGCGGTTTGGAAGTATCCGCCTTGGGGCTGGGTTGCATGGGAATGAGCTTTGGCTACGGTCCAGCCGCCGACAAAACCGACATGGTTATCCTGATCCGAAAGGCCGTGGAAATGGGTGTTACTTTTTTTGACACCGCTGAAGTTTATGGTCCTTTTGCCAACGAAGAACTGTTGGGCGAAGCCCTGGAACCATTCAAAAATCAAGTAGTCATTGCTACCAAATTCGGCTTTGCACCAGATCAAGAGGGTCGGTGGAGCCAATTGAACAGCCATCCCGATCATATAAAAAAGGCAGTGGAAGGATCTCTCAAAAGATTGAGAGTCGATTCAATTGACCTCCTTTACCAGCATCGGGTCGATCCAAAAGTTCCAATAGAAGAAGTTGCCGGTGCAGTGAAAGAACTGATTCAAGAAGGAAAAGTCAAATACTTTGGTTTGTCAGAAGCCGGGGTAAAGACCATCCGAAGAGCTCATGCAATCCAACCGGTAGCTGCTTTGCAAAGTGAATATTCCCTTTGGTGGAGAGAACCTGAGGATGAAATATTCCCAACCTTGGAAGAATTGGGGATAGGCTTTGTTCCGTTTAGTCCTTTGGGGAAAGGATTTTTGACCGGAAAAATGGATGAAAAGACTGCTTTTGCCCCCGGAGATTTTCGGAATGTGGTTCCACGCTTCTCCGAGGAAGCCCGAAAAGCCAATCTGGCCTTGGTTCATCAATTGCAAATTATCGCAGATGCCCATCAATCCACTCCTTCTCAAATTGCCTTGGCTTGGCTCTTGGCCCAAAAACCTTGGATTGTTCCGATTCCCGGCACGACTAAATTGCATCGATTGGAAGAAAATCTAGAAAGTGTCAATCTTAGGCTAAGCCCGGAGGACTTGGACACCATTCATCGAGTATTGGATCAAATCAAACTTGTTGGTGAACGATACCCAATAGCTTCTCAAAAAATGATTGACAGATAAACCACAAACACATGCCCATGAAAAATCCAAATGAATCCAAACGCAGGAGTTTTTTAAAAGCCGGTGCCACATTAGGCGCTGCTTTTCTAGCATCCCCGATCATTTCTGCCCCTGTTTCAGGCGATTTTCCAAAAAACAATGAAGCTAATTCGAGTCCGTCAAAACTCATCAAAAAGAGAGTCCTTGGTTCCGGGAAACACAGCCTCCAAGTCTCTGCACTGGGTTTGGGCTGTATGGGACTAAGTTATCATCGGGGTAAAATTCCCGATCGAAAAGTTGCCATTGCCCTGATTCGTAAAGCCTATGAAGCAGGTGTGAATTTCTTTGACACCGCTGAGGTTTACGGCCCTTACACCAACGAGGATCTAGTTGGAGAAGCGCTACAACCTTTTAGAAAAGAGATTTTGGTTTCAACCAAGTTCGGGTTCAATATTCAGAACAACCAAATGGCCGGACTAAATGGGCGTCCTGAACAAATTCGAAAAGTGGCCGAAGAATCCCTTAAACGATTGAGAACCGATGTTTTAGATTTGTTTTACCAGCATCGACAGGACCCCAATGTCCCAATTGAAGATGTGGCGGGAACAGTAAAGGATCTCATCGCAGAAGGAAAGGTCAGGAATTTTGGGTTGAGTGAGGTTTCCGTAGAAACCATCCGACGAGCCCATGCTGTTCAGCCGGTCACTGCCATACAAAGCGAATTTCACCTAATGTGGAATCGGGTCATTGAAAATGGTGTTCTGGCAACCTGTGAAGAATTGGAAATCGGTTTTGTACCCTACAGCCCAATTAATCGCGGATTTCTCTCCGGTATGCTCAATTCTCAGACGAAGTTTTTTGCGGAAAACGACAACCGGGCAGGATTGCCCCGCTTCCAGCCGGATGCCATGGCTGCCAACCGACCGATTGTCGAGGCCTTGATTGACTTTGGACATCAGCGTGGATTAACCCCAACCCAGGTAGCCTTGGCTTGGCTGATGCATCAAAAGCCCTTTATCGTCCCCATTCCAGGCACCACCAAGGAAGCGCATCTGATGGAGAATTTGGCCGTGGCAGAAATCCAGTGGTCAGAAGCAGAAATTAAGGAACTCACAGAATCCGTCTCCAAACTCCAGATATATGGAGACCGATACACACCCGTGGAGCAAAGTCGGATTCAGAATTGATCAAATTAACCAGCTACATGAAGATAAGTGGCTTTTATTTGATTTCTGTAAGTAAATCCACTTCTAAATTGGTAAATTTTATTCCTAATTTGAACATACTATGGCCCTATTTACACTGAATATCAACGGAAAAACCCAAGAAGTGGACGTGGATTCCAACACGCCCATCCTGTGGGTATTGAGAGACCACCTGGATCTGGTAGGCACCAAATTCGGATGCGGGATCGCCCAATGCGGAGCTTGCACCATTCATCTGGACGGCAATGCGGTCCGATCTTGCCAATTGCCTGTTTCAGCGGTAGGCAGCTCGGTAATTACCACCATAGAAGGACTTTCCGAAAATGGGAACCACCCTGTACAGGAAGCCTGGTTGGAGCATGATGTGCCTCAGTGCGGGTATTGTCAGGCCGGTCAGATCATGACCGCAGCGGCATTTTTGAAAAACAACCCCAACCCAACTGAGGAGGAAATTGAAAATGCCATGAATGGCAATATCTGTAGATGCGGAACCTACACCCGAATCAAAGCCGCAGTACAAACCGCTTCCCAAAAACTCTAAACTTTTAAAGCATGACTACTGTAAACACAAAACTGGATAGAAGATCATTTTTAAAAGTATCTGCCCTGGCAGGAGGCGGCATGATGCTCAGCTTTAGCTGGCTGGCTGGTTGCAAACCTACCCCTGAAGAGGAATTGGGATTGCCCAAAGAATGGTTTGAACTCAACAGCTATATCAAAATCGGAGAAAACGGAGCGGTAACCCTCTACTCTCCCAACCCTGAATTCGGTTCTAATGTCAAAACCTCCATGCCGATGATCTTGGCAGAGGAACTCGACACAGACTGGAAAAACGTATTTGTGGAGCAAGCAGACTTTTATCCCGAGCGTTTTGACCGACAGTTTACCGGAGGAAGCCAGGGAATACGCATGGGCTGGAGACCTATGCGAACAGCGGGTGCGACAGCAAGGGCCCTATTGGTAAACGCCGCCGCACAAACCTGGAATGTCCCCTCTACTGAAATAACTACCTCAGCCGGGATTTTGGAACATAAAGCAAGTGGCAAAAAAGCCCATTACGGAGAAATGGCCAGCTTGGCAGCTACTTTGGAAGTTCCAGAAGAAGTACAGTTAAAAGACGTCAATGATTTCAAGATCATCGGGAATTCAAAAAAGAATGTAGACGGTGAAAATATAGTAACCGGAAAGCCTCTTTTCGCTTTGGATCACAGGGTAGAAGGCATGAAATACGCTGCCATAGTCCATCCCCCTGCATTTGGGATGAGATTAAAGTCTTTTGACAAAAACTCCGTAAGTGGCATGCACGGTATATTGGATGTATTTCCGATTTCTGTTTTTAAGGACGATTACACAAGAAATAGTTTTGATACCACTACTTTCCCCGAAATAGTCGCCATCGTGGGCAATTCGACCTGGGAGGTCATGCAAGCCAAAAAATCTTTGAAAGTTGAATGGGAAAATGCTCCTGAAACCAGCTTTCAAATGGCAGGATGGGGAGGAAACACTTCCTCAGTCTCCATTCCGGCAGGATTGGAAAACTCCTCCGTCCACAAGGCAAGAATGGCCGAATACAGTCAAAAACCCGGGACTATTTTACGCCGCGACGGAGATCCGGAAGGGGCTTTCAAAAAAGCAGCAAAGGTGATCGAAAGAACCTATTCTGCCCCTTTCTTAGCCCATAATACCATGGAACCCATGAATTGCTTCGCAGATGTCAAAGGTGACAAAGCAGTGATTTATGGACCTACCCAAGCTCCTGAATTTATCATGGGCACCTTGGTTCAGGCTCTGGGAATCCCCAGAGAAAACATACAGATCAACCTGGCCCGAATGGGAGGTGGATTTGGGCGTAGAGCCTATAGCCACCACTTGGTAGAAGCTGCCCTGATTTCCCAAAAAATTCAAGCCCCGGTATCCATGGTCTATACCCGTGAGGATGATATGTCTGCGGGGGTTTACAGACCGGCTTATTCCGCTACCTATAGAGCTGCCATGGATGAGAACAACAACCTTTTGGCCTTGCATGTGAAGGCCGGGGGAATTCCTGAAAGCCCTATCCATGCCAATAGATTCCCTGCGGGAGCCATTGATAATTACCTCGCGGAAAGCTGGGACATTCCTTCCAACATTACCATCGGAGCCTTTAGGGCCCCGAGATCCAACTTTATCGCCGGGGCAGAGCAAAGCTTCCTGGATGAGTTGGCAGAAGCCATGGGGAAAGATCCTATAGAGTTCCGCCTGGAATTGCTTAAAAGAGCAGAAACCAATCCAGTTGGAGAAAACAACGACTACCTTCCTCAGCGCTATGCCAGTGTTTTGGAATTAGTTCGGGAAAAATCGAATTGGAATAGCCCACAACCCAACGTCAGCCGGGGAGTATCTGCTTATTTCTGTCATAATTCCTATGTGGCTGAAGTTGTCGACACAGTAATCAAAAACAATCAACCCGTGGTGGAATCAGTCTATGCCGCTGTGGATTGCGGGATTGTGGTCAACCCGGATGCCGCCAGAAATATGGGTGAAGGGGCAATTGTGGACGGAATCGGAAATGCCTTCTTTGGAGAATTAGCCTTTGAAAACGGGACGCCTACCAAGACCAATTTCGACAAATATCGAATGATCCGACACAAGGAAGCTCCAAAGAAAATCGAAGTGCATTTTGTGGACAACGGAGAAGAACCGACCGGATTGGGAGAGCCTCTCTTCCCTCCTGTTTTTGCCGCTTTGGCAAACTCACTGTATAAAGCTACCGGTAAGCGCTACTACGAGCAACCCTTTGCTCCACAATTGGAGATGCAAAATTTGAAGATGTAATTAATCACTTCCCATTTCAATCGCCTGAAGAGAAATCTTCGGGCGTTTTTTTTTACAATCCTTTAAAAAAAGCTAACCTAGATAATTATATTGTTTCAATTTGAAAAAATATAAATTTATCAATTTAAAACTCTAAACCTGTAGACCTATGTCCAATTTGTTTCAAGCCAAAAGACTTTGGAGTTTTATAAGGTTGTTAACTTTCTCAAGTCTCATTTTTTTTATTCACCAAGTTTCCTCCCAAACCACCTCACCTTCGGCCAAACCCCGAATCATCATCACCGCCGACCCGGAACTAGACGACAACAACTCCCTAATCCGCTTGATTCTGTACAGCTCGGATATGCAGATCGAAGGACTGATCTATGCCAGTAGTCAGTTCCATTGGAAAGGGGACGGAAAAGGCACCAAGTGGTTTGTACCTGGCAGAGAATACGACCGATTTGGCATGAATGAATGTCCCTGTACTTCCTGGAGATGGGCCGAAGGCGAACGCTTTATCCATGACATCGTGGTAGCTTACGAAAAATCCTACCCCAATCTCAAAACCCATAATCCTGGCTACCCAAGTCCCGAATACTTGAAATCGGTGATTCGATATGGAAACATTGATTTTGACGGGGATTTCAGTAAAGATACACCCGGATCGGACCTTATCCGAAGGAAAATCTTAGACGATCATCCAGGCAAACTTTTCATCACTGCTTGGGGAGGTGCCAGCACCATTGCCAGAGCTCTATACACTATCCAAAGAGACTTTGAGTTGACTGAGGATTGGAAAAAAATCCAGGCCAAGATCAACCGAAAGGTGGTCCTTTTGCCATCTGGAGACCAAGACGACACCTTTGCAAGTTATATCCGTCCCAACTGGCCCGACATCGAATACCGGCAATTCAGGCAAGTCCCCAGCTATGGGTATGGTGCCCAAATCCGTGCCTCAGCTGAAAACGCTCCATACCTAACCTCAACATGGATGAAAACGAATATCTCTGACCAAGGTCCCTTGGGTGAACTGTATCGGGTTTGGGGTGACGGAAAACAAATGGTTGAAGGTGATAAAGTGGATTATTTTGGCATCGCAGGAAAAACGAATGAGGAGCTAAAGGCAATGGGCTATTTAGTCTGGTTACCCGTACAGGAAAAAGGTTCTTGGCTGGGAGAAGGAGATAATCACACGGTCATGAATATGTTGGGAAATGGACTCCGCGCATATGAAAAAGGAACTTACGGTGGCTGGGGAGGAAGAACAATTTTGACTGCTCAGCCAACTGCTGTCTCGGGAATGAGTTCATCGGGTTCGGCGGATGACATGGCTGCCCTTCTGTCCAATCAAAACCGAGCGCAGACGGATTTGGAACCCTTCCCTAACTATTTTCCAGAAGCCCAAAAGGATTTTGCAGCCCGAATGAAATGGGCGGTCACACCCAATTTTAAAGATGCCAACCATGCCCCCAGCCTGAGAATTGAAGGTCCACTGATTTTGATGGGTTCCCCTGGGCAAAAAACGAAAGTGCATGCCTCGGTGAGTGATCCGGATGGAGATGAAGTATCCATACGATGGTTTCAGACTCCGGTAAGTGGCTTTGAAGCAAAAGCGGAAATTTCCAGACCTGAAGGAAAATCTATAGAGCTGATTTTACCCAAAGATACAAAACCGGGTCAGGAAATCCATTTAATTGTAGCAGCAACGGATTCTGGAAGTCCAGCCTTGACCAGCTATCAACGGGTGATTATTCGAGTTAAAGGACTATAATCCAAGAGACTGAAAATAGACCAATCATGCATTTTTTTTTGCAAAAAGAAGGCCTTTCCAAATTTGGAAAGGCCTTCTTTTTGAATTCAGCGATTTTATTTAAACAGCTTTTGGGAAAACACCACCAAGTAATCCCGCCAGTTATTCCAAGTATGGCCTCCTTCAGTTTCCAGGTATTCATACTTCATCCCAAAGTCATCCATCTTTTTTCTAAAGTCTTTATTACCATTAAATATCATCGGCATATCGTCTACACCCATACCCATCCAGTATAATTTATAGCCATTATCCCGCTGCAGTTTCAACTTTTCATCCTGATTCTGATAGACAGCTGAGTTGGGAGTCTCCCCGCCAGGCCTAACCCCCAGTGCCGAGGAAAACAGCCCGATATAATCAAAGGTATTAGGATAGTACATGGAGATATTGGCGGTATGAAATCCACCCATAGAAAGTCCGGCAATGGCTCTCCCCTCTTTGGTGGCTTGGGTCCGGTAATTACCCTCCACAAAAGTCATCACGTCCACAAAGGTTTCTTCAAATTTCCCATCCATCGTATGTGGGAGCATAAAGGTTGGCTTCACAAATCCATCACTGCCTTTGCCTGGTGCAGCTTCCTGAGAAACATTCCCATTGGTCATTACTACGATCATCGGTTTAATTTTCCCTTCTGCCAGCAAATTGTCGAAAATCTCCGCTGCCCGTCCCGATCCTGTCCAGGCCTCTTCGTCTCCACCAATCCCGTGCAAAAGGTATAGAACCGGATAGTTCTCGCCGCTAGTTTCATAGCCTGGAGGGGTATAAACACCCAACCGGCGCATTTTGCCATTTCCAGGAGAATCATACCAACGGAAGGCTACTGTACCATGAGCAACTTGCTGAACTTTATAATGATCTGCTTTGCCTCCCTCGATGATAAAGATGCTGGAAAGATTCCCCACATCACGGATCGCATAGGCATTTCCAGGATCAGTAGACCTTGCCCCGTCAATGATAAAATGATATCTATACAATTCTGAGGGTAAAACCGGTGTGGTAAAACTCCAAACACCTTCTTCATTTTTCACCATTTCATAGGTGATGGGAGCAAAGGCTTTTTCCCCATCCAAACTTCCTGAAACACTGACTTGACTAGCGGCAGGGGCCTTTACCTGAAAGGTGACCGAATGGTCAGGATTGATCTTGGGAGAAACAATAGGATTTTCATTGAAGAGATCCTGTTGCGCAAAGGCGGAGAAGGTAACCAGGCCTAAAAAAACCTGAAGGAATAATCGTCTCATGATTGAATTTTATTTTACACCAAACAAAATTGATCAGTCATGATCAATTTCTCTTACCTCAATTACTTGAATAATTACCATTATTCCTGATCTGGGAAAGGTTTGAAATTTCTTCTTTTTCAAAGACTTATATTTGATCATTGTCTAAACAAGATCAAGTAATACATGGCTTCTCAAGCAAACACAATCGCTCAATTTAATGCCTACGTTGGCCAGGAAACCCTGCACCCCTTGATCAGTGTGGTGGATTTCTCTAAGCTAAAACCCTTCAAATTCAGAAGAGGACAATTGGGCGTTTATGCGATTTTTCTGAAAGAAGTCAAATGCGGAGATATCATTTACGGCTGCCACCATTACGACTATGAGGAAGGATCACTACTTTTTGTATCTCCAGATCAAGTGTATGGAATAGAAAGTGACGATGCACAGCAGGCAAAAGGTAAAGCCATTATTTTTCATCCAGATCTTCTATTGGGGACTGCTCTTGGGAGAAATATGGATTCTTACACCTTTTTCTCTTATGAGGTAAATGAGGCATTACACCTTTCTGAACGAGAAAGGGCTACTGTCAACGATTGCTTTGAAAAAATCAAACATGAATTAGAACAGACCATCGATAAGCACAGTAAAACCTTAATCACCTCCAATCTGGAGCTTTTGCTTCAATACAGCATGCGTTTCTATGACCGACAATTTATCACCCGGCATCATGTAAATACGGATGTTTTGGCAAGGTTTGAACAAGTCTTATCCAACTACTTTCAATCTGAAAAGCCTCTGGAAATCGGTTTGCCGTCAGTGGCTTTTTGCGCGGCACAGATCAATCTTTCTCCAAATTATTTGGGGGACTTGATCAAAAAAGAAACCGGGAAATCAGCCCAGGAACATATACAATCCAAACTGATCGAATATGCCAAGCGAAAAATCCAAGATTCAAGCAAAAACATTTCGGAAGTAGCCTATGAGTTGGGGTTCAAATATCCACAACACTTCACCCGAATGTTCAAGCGGGCTACCGGCTATACTCCACAGGAGTTTAAATTGTTGAATTAATTTCTACACTAGTTACATTTGAATTTCTTAACTTAAAGCATGACTCAAGTAGCAGAACGCTCCCTCTCTGAATTTAATACTTCACTCAAATTAAAAGGCTTTAATGCCTTCCAGATTGAGAGTGATGAAAATGCTACCCGAGTCTATAGCCGGAAAGACTTTTTTAAAATATGCCTGACCACAGGGAAAAGCATCATCAATTATTCTGATAAAAGCTATAAGGAAGAAGGCACCATTCTTTTCTTTGGCAACCCTCATATCCCCTATTCCTGGGAAACCCTCTCGAGTACCTATATCGGATATACCTGCCTTTTTTCAGAGGAGTTTTTGGGTCAAAGTGAACGGAAAGAAAGCTTGTTACAATCACCTTTATTCAAAATAGACGGGACACCGATTTTAAGAATAACCGAAGACAAGCGCCTTTATTTGAATAGTATATTCGAAAAAATGATCGAAGAGCAAGAGTCAGACTATGCTTTCAAAGATGATTTGATTCGAAATTACATCCATCTGATTTTTCATGAAGCGCTGAAAATGAAGCCTTCAGAGAATTTTGTACAGCATAAAAGTGGATCATCTCGTCTAACTGCTGTTTTTCTGGAACTCCTGGAAAGGCAATTTCCAATTGAAACACCTGAGTCTCCACTCGAACTAAAGACTCCACAAGACTATGCCCAAGTTTTGGCTGTCCATGTCAATTCGCTAAATCGAGCAGTAAAGGAAGTTACAGGGAAACCCACTTCTGCTCACATCGCCGAAAGAATCATAATTGAAGCCAAAGCTTTGCTACAGCACACCAACTGGAATATCAGTGAAATTGCTTATGCCTTAGGCTTTGAATACCCGACTTATTTCAACAATTTTTTTAAAAAGCATACCGGTACTAATCCTAAATCTCTGAGGGAATAGGCTATCTCTTAGCGTGTGATAGGAACTAGTTTAGAAAAGTATTTTCATGTTTGAAAATCTTAATTCCTCATTTGATTAGTATTAACTAGAGATTGTTTAAGGTTGGTACTTTTGTGAAAGATTTAAAACCCAATTGGAATGAAAAATCCTTCCAGTAAAATAAGCTTAGCGGAAATCCATCAACGGTTAATTTCTGGGGACGTGGTCCCAATTACAGATCCCGTTTTCCAGGTAATTAACGAGGAATGCGCCAAAACCTTAAAGTTGATAGCTCAAATAAATGCTACAGGTGATATCGGCTTGGCACATGAGCTTTTATCCAAAATCACAGGCCAGGACTTGGACCCTACGGTCACTCTTTTTCCTCCCTTTATGACCAACTTCGGAAAATTCACCAAAATCGGGAAGCATGTATTTATCAATCATGGCTGTTCCTTTTTGGATCTGGGAGGAATCACGATAGAAGACCATGTATTGATTGGTCCGCAGGTGAAACTGGTTACCGAAAATCACCCCTTGAATCCAGAAAATAGAAGAGGAATGCTGGCAAAACCCATCGTCATTCAAAAAAATGCATGGATCGGAGCTGGAGTCACCATCCTTCCCGGAGTAACCATAGGTGAAAATGCCGTGGTAGCAGCCGGAGCAGTCGTTTCCAAGGATGTGCCATCCAATACCATGGTGGCAGGGATTCCTGCCAAGATTATTAAATCAATTGAAATAAACTCTTGATCAACTAGTCAAATAAATTAGAAATAGGAATCTATTATTAACACTAATCCCTAAATCCATGAAAGTGACCAAAATCTTATGTAGTGTACTTCTAACCATTCTTTTCTTCCAAAGCCAATGGATTTTGGCACAGGAAGTATCTCAAAAAGAGGCGATTGAAGCCATTTTTCCTCAAGGACAAAAGGGCTCTGAAAATTTCTTTACGGGCAACGCTTACAACTATGGACTTGTCGCCAGCGACACTTCTTTAACCACCTTAGTTGGTAATGTTTTCTTTGAACCAGGAGCGAGAAGTAACTGGCACACCCATCCTGCGGGTCAGATTCTCATCATTACCTCAGGCAATGGATATCATCAAATCGAAGGACAGCCCAAGCAAGAGCTTAAAAAAGGAGATGTGGTGACTTGCCCTCCCAATACCCGGCATTGGCATGGTGCCAGTCCGGATACGGGCATGCAACAGCTGTATATCATTCCCAACACAGAGAAAGGAATTGTGGTCTGGATGGAGGCTGTCACCGATAAAGACTATTTGAAATAGAGTCTCAAGCCTAAAATACTATTAAACCAACTAACTCAATCCATGAAGCCTTAGAACCCAAGGAGAAAATTTCTCCAACAATCAGCCTTGGCCAGTGCAACCCTAGCTCTGACCAATCCCCTTGATTTGATTTCTAAACCAACTAAAGACCAAACTAATATTCCAATGAACCAAGCAATTAAAACCAGAGGCTATGCCGCAACCGATGAATCCGGAAAACTTAGCCCATTCGAATTTGAGAGAAGACCTATGGGGGATGATGATGTCTTGATCGACATCAAATTTGCCAGCATTTGCCATTCGGATATTCATCAGGAAAAAGGACACTGGGGCAAGCAAATTTACTCTCAGGTTCCTGGACATGAAATTGTCGGTGTTGTTGCGGCAGTGGGAAAAAACGTGACCAAGTTCAAAGTCGGAGACCGGGCAGGAGTAGGCTGTATGGTGGACAGCTGCATGGAATGTGAAAGCTGTACCCACGGAGAGGAGCAATTCTGCGAAAGAGGCCAAACTTTATTCACTTATGGATTCCCTACTAAGGAGGAACCAACTGGTATTACCCAGGGAGGATATTCCGACAAAATCGTGGTAAGAGACCATTTTGCGGTCCACATCCCTGAAGACATCAGTTTTGAAGAGGCGGCCCCATTGCTATGTGCAGGAATCACCACCTATTCTCCCCTGATGAAGGCAAACTTCAAGGCTGGCGATAAAATTGGTGTGGCAGGTATTGGTGGATTAGGCCATTTGGCTTTGAAAATTGCCGTTTCTAAAGGTGCTGAAGTTTATGCGTTTACCACTACCGCCGACAAAGTAGATGACATCAAATCCTGGGGTGCTAAGGAAGTAATTGTAGTGGACGAAACTTTCCAGTCCATGCAGGCTTTCAACAAGAAACTGGACTACATGATTTGTACCATCCCCTATGAATTCAATGTGACTCCCTACATCATGTGTGTGAAGCCTTATGGCTCTTTTACCCTAGTCGGTATGCCAATTAATTCTGAAATCACCATCAACAACCTGATGCTTTCCTTTGCTCGGGTTAATTTCAATGCGTCTCTGATCGGAGGGATTCCAGAAACCCAGGAGGTAATCGATTACTGTGCTAAGAATGACATTCGCCCCAATATTGAAATCATCTCAGCAGAGCAAATCAACGAAGCTTGGGAAAAAGTAGTCAACAAAGAGGCTCGATATCGATATGTAATCGACGCTGCTACCTTTTAAACGCAGAAAATGAAAATACTTCTGTCATTCTGTTTGTTCCTTGGTTTCCTAATTTCCGATGCAAACCGACAGAATACAGGAGTATTTTTTCCTAACTTAAATTCCATGGAAAATAATTTCAGGATTAGCATAAAGATTGGTAATCAGGAATTTGCTGCAACGCTTTATTCTAATCCGACTTCAGAAAGCTTAATTACGCAGATGCCTTTTCAGGTGGAATTGGAGGACTATGCAGGTATGGAAAAAATCTTCTAGCCTCCCGCTTCACTTTCAAAAATTGGAGCTCCTGACAGTGCAAAACCTTCAGCAGGCGATATCATGTACTATGCTCCATGGGGCGATGTTGCAATATTTTATGAAGACTTCAGGAACTCTCCGGGATTAATTCCCATGGGAAAAATTGAAAATGTCGTGGCTTTTGCAAATGCGGTAAACAAGGGTACAACAGCCACTTTCACACACCATAAAAACTAAAACATTGGAAATTAAAAAGAACGGAACTCACGGATTCTACAAAGGCCCCGAAGATTGGTTTACAGGACAGGTTCGAATACAGCCTCTATTTTCCAAACAGCCCAAAACACTGGCTGCAGGGGCTTTGGTCACTTTTGAGGCAGGCGCAAGAACTGCCTGGCATACCCATCCTGCCGGACAAACCTTGATTGTCCAGTCGGGCTTGGGTTTGGTACAAAAAGAAGGGGGCCCAATCGTAGAAATCGGTCCGGGAGATGTAGTCTATTTTGAGCCGGAAGAAAAACATTGGCATGGCGCATCCCCAAAGTCTCCCATGAGTCACATTGCCATTCAGGAGGAAGTAGACGGAAAGGTGGTTACCTGGATGGAGAAAGTTACCGACGAGGATTACGAAAGAAAATAAGCCTTTTGAAATTTGAAATTGGCGCCCAATGAATGCATAGGATTGAGCTCTCCCTAAAGTGCAGGATAGTTTACTTGTTCAAATCCCATTACTTTTCAAAATTTCCAAATTCAATCTTTTCCTACCCTTTAACCTCTGAAAATGCCACCAATCTTCCATTCTCGAAGAAGTTTTCTAACTAAAATTTCTGTGGCTACAGCAATTGCTACCATTCCTCTATCTGGTTGGACCTATTCAAAAAGAGAGGAAGAATACATCACTTCCGATACGCTTTATGGAAAAATCAGAGGTCAGCGAGTGGAAGGGGTAAATATCTTCAAAGGAGTTCCCTATGGGGGAAAGATTTCCGGTACCAACCGATTTAAAAAAGCGGGACCGCCTGAATCCTGGACTGGAGTTCGGGACACCTTGGAATTGGGAGCACCTGCCATTCAAAATCCAAGAAGAGGAGAACCTGAACCATCCGAAGATTGTCTCTTCCTCAATGTTTGGACCCCAGCCAATGACGGCAAGAAAAGAGCGGTCATGTTTTACAGTCATGGTGGCGGGTATGTGAATGGTTCTGGAGGATCAGGTGGACAGGATGGAGCCAATCTAGCCCGAAACTTCGATGTGGTGGTCGTTCAGACCAATCACCGATTGGGATTACTAGGATTCCTTTACCTAGATGAAATCGCCGGAGAGGAATATCAGGGTTCCGGGAACCGGGGAGTTCAGGACATCGCTTTGGGCTTGAAGTGGGTTCATGAAAACATTGCCAACTTCGGAGGTGATCCGGACAATGTGATGATTTTTGGAGAATCTGGAGGAGGTGGAAAAACGGCCTGTCTCTACGCTATGCCTGAAGCAGCTCCCTATTTCAACAAAACCTCTATTGAAAGTGGCCCGGGAGTTCGAATGCTCAGTAAAGAGCAGGCCAAAAAAACTACGGATGCAGTATTGAAGGCCTTGAATATTGCTCCTGAAAACTGGAAAGAACTCTTGGAGGTCCCGGCGAGCAAACTATTTGAAATTCAGAACAGCATACCGAATGTACCTCCCTTTCAACCTCAGTTTTTGGGAAATCCTCAGGACAATCCCATTTGGGGATTTGGACCCGTAATCGACGGGAAGGTCTTGCCTCATCATCCATTTGATCCGAAAGCTGTAGAGATTTCCAAAAACAAGCCGCTTCTGGTAGGCTGGAATGAGGACGAGTACAATTTCTTCGCCTGGCAGCGACGAGATACAGCTCCTTATTCCATGAACTTTGAACAAATCACGGAGCGACTCGCCGAGTCTTTTGGGGAAGATGCCACCAAACTGGTAGAAACCTATCGAAAGGTAAATCCTCAAGCTTCAGCCCCGGATATTTTTGTAGCCATTTCTTCCATCAATATGATGGGCTTGGGGTCCATTGAAATTGCTGAAAAGAAAGCGATCCAAGGAGGCGCGCCGGTGTATCTCTACAATTTTGGCTACAAATCCGACATGAAAATTCCGGGAACGGACTATGAAATGGGAACTCCTCATGCCATGGATATTTCCTTCAAATTCAACAATGAAGTGCCTCCGAAAGAAGGAGAAGCACCGAGAATGGGTTTTGGGGGTAGCAAACCGGACCGATTCCATGCCTCGCACAATTTTGCTGAGCTTTGGACAAATTTTGCCAAGACAGGAATCCCATCCGCCAAAGATGCTCCAGCCTGGCCTGCCTACAACCTAGAGACGAGACCCACCCTACGAATTGACGTAAAATGCGAAGTGATCGAAGACCGATTTCATGAAGAACTCCAAACCTGGAGAGAAATCGGAAAACTTGTGAGCACAAATTGATAACCAATCTGAAAAAATCTTAAACAAGAAAATCTAGATATGGAAATGATAACCTACAACGCTATGAAAAGGCTTTTAAAAGAATTTCCTCTATTCCTCTTTCTATTTCTTGCCTCTATTTCATCTTATTCACAGCAGATTAGCACTGATTTCTTAACCAAAAACTGGAACGCAAGATGGATTACTGCTGCAGAAAGCAATCCTACGGATTACGGAGTGTATGTTTTCCGAAAGAATTTTGACCTCGCTACCAAACCCGATAAATACATCATTCACGTCTCTGCTGACAATAAGTATAGGCTGTTTGTAAATGGAGAATTTATCGGTGTTGGTCCGGCTCGAAATGATATCGAGCACTGGTTTTTTGACACGTATGATATCGCGAAATATTTAAAATCAGGAAAGAATACCATTGCGGCAAAAGTATGGAATGAAGGCCCAAGAAAAGCCGAAGCCCAGATTTCCTTGCGAACCGGCTTTATTCTCGATGGTGAAGGGGAAGCATCCGCAATTGCAACGGGCGATACCTGGAAGGCCCTAAAGGACGAATCTTATTCTCCAATCCAAGTGCGAGTTTATGGGTATTATGCCGCTGGTCCAGGGGAAAATATTGAAATGGGAAAGTACCTCAAAGATTGGCAATCCCCAGATTTGGATGATCAAAATTGGCCAGCTGCCCAGGCCTCCACTCCGGGAGTTCCTAAAACTAAAGTGGGTGCCTTTGGAGCACCGATGGGCTGGATGTTGATTCCTTCAGGAATCCCTCCTTTCGAATTTTCTCCTGAAAAAACCCCTATGATCCGAAAAGCAGAGGGACTTTCTGTCAACGCTCAATCTTTTGGTGAATCCCCTATTCAAGTTCCAGCCAATTCCAAAGTGAGCTTGCTCTTGGATCAACAGTACCTTACCAATGCTTACCCTACTTTCAAATTTGGACAGGGGAAAAATGCGACGGTGAAAATCACCTATGCTGAAGCCCTTTATGGTGAAGAACGATCCAAAGGAAACAGAAACGAAATTGAAGGGAAAAGCATAGTGGGAAGATATGACCAAATCCTGACTGATGGCAGTGCCAATCAGGAATTCACTTCACTGAACTACAGAACCTACCGTTACATTCAGATGGATATCGAAACCAAGGAAGAACCACTGGTTTTGAAAGGCATGGAGGCCATGTTTACAGGGTTCCCATTTGAGCTGAAAGCAGAATTCGGTTCGGACGATCCTGAGCATCAGAAAATTTTGGAAATAGGTTGGAGAACTGCCCGACTTTGTGCGGTGGATTCCTATATGGACTGCCCATATTATGAACAGCTACAATACATCGGAGACGGAAGAATTCAGGCCATCATCTCCTATTTCAACACCGGAGATGACCGATTGGCAAAAAATTCACTCAACCAGATCTCTTATTCCCAACAGCCAGAAGGGGTAACCTTTAGCCGATACCCTTCTGCTAGCCCACAGTACATCCCTCCATTTTCGATGTGGTACGTAGGCATGCTTCATGACTACCTGATGTATGGATCTGATCTTGAGTTCTTAAAGACTAAGCTCAACTCCTCCAGATCAGTCATCCAATATTTCCAGAGTGTTCAGGGTGAGGATGGCTCTTTAGGAACATTACCTTTCTGGGCATTTGTGGACTGGGCGGTTGGTACCGAATGGAAGCAAGGAATTCCACCAATCGGTCAAGATGGAAACTCAGCCATCTTAGACCTGCAAATGGTCCTAGCGCTACAATATGCAGCTGATTTGGAAATGCATTTGGGAATCAAAGAACTGGGTGAAACCTATCTCAAAGAGGCAGATAGATTAAAAGCTACCATCCGCAAAAAATACTGGGATGCTTCCAAAGGTCTCTTTGCAGACCGATCCGAAAAAGATGTGTTTTCTCAACATGCCAATGCCTTGGCAATTCTTTCCGGCTTAGTGTCTGGAGACGAAGCCAAATCTATTGGGGAGAAAATCCATGCGATGGAAAACGGAATGGTTGAAGCCACCATTTACTTCAAGTATTACATCCATCAGGCCTTGGTTCAGGTAGGTAAAGGAGATGAATATCTTTCTTTCTTGGATGTTTGGAGAAAAGCAATCGATTTGGGCTTGACCACTTGGGCGGAAACTTCAGGTTTGGACAAAACCCGTTCAGACAGTCATGCTTGGGGATCCAGTCCAAATATTGAATTTTACAGAACCATCTTGGGTATCGACAGTGATGGCCCGGGATTCAGCAAGGTCATTATCAAACCACATCTTGGAGAGTTCAAAAAGCTCTCTGGCAAAATGCCGCATTCTAAAGGAGAAATATCGGTTTCTTACGATTTAACCAGTCAGCCGGTTGCAAAAATTAGTTTGCCTGATGGCATCAGTGGAATCTTGATTTTCAATGGAAAAAGGCATCCATTGAAAGGGGGGATGAATACCTTACCCCTTTGAAAGAAAATAAAAACAGCCTATTTCAATCGCCTGAGGAGAAATCTTCAGGCGATTTTTTCTCAGTCCCCCTGATTAAAACCGGCAATTATGATTACTAATAATAAAACTATAATTTGACTTGGATGAATGGATTTATGGCTTCAGTGAGAATAGACGCTTTGATACAGGTGGCCTAAGAATTTATGGTTTAAAAAACAAAGAGTTCAGCCCAAACCAAAAAGTTAATTCCTACCAAAAAACGAAACTTAATTTTAACATCAGGCCTTTGCAAAACTTTATTTTAAACAATCATTACTTAAAACAAAATATTCCATACAAAACAAATACTAAGCAAAACCCGTTTTTTGAAGAAATGTGTCTTTCCAAAAATCAACCATTACTGATAACCTGAAAAATAAACTTTGATCTAGGGCAAATTTGTCAGTTTAAAATCTTACTCATATTATTATTTTAACCCTTTATTCAACCAATTATGAAAAAACTATTATTTCTCCCTGTTGCGGGAATGATTGGCCTGTTATTCTTTCAGGCTACTCAAAAGCCTGAAGTGGAAACTTATCCCGAGTTACATTCCCTAGCTCCGGATATGCCCGCCAATGTAAAGGCTGTTGTGGATCAGAAATGTTATGGTTGCCATAATGCAGAGTCCAAAAACGAAAAAGGAAAAGCCAAACTGGATTGGGATGCTTTTGAATCATCAAAAAAATCAAAGCAGCTGGCTGCAAAAGGCAAAATCAGGGAAGTCCTGGAAAAAGGAGAAATGCCTCCTAAAAAATTCCTGGAAAACAAACCTGAAGGCAAGCTTTCAGAGGAAGAACTTTCGACCCTCCTGGAGTGGAGTGGCGGTAAAAAGAAATCTACGGATTGATGAAGCGATGGCATTACCTATTGGGGATTCCTGTTGTTTTGATTCTTGTCTTACAATTGGTGCCCAATGAACTCCCAACTGTGGAAAACAACAACCCCGGAGATTTGATTGGAAGCGGGATTGTCTCTGACGAGGTCGCTAATTTGCTAAAAACCGCCTGTTACGACTGCCACAGCAATGAACCTTCTTATCCCTGGTATGCCCATGTGGCCCCTTCTTCCTGGTTAGTAGCCAAGGATGTGAGAGAAGCCCGGCAAGAACTTAATTTTTCCAATTGGGAAGATTATGACATGTTGGACCAACTGGGAAAGTTGGACGACATTTATTCAGAAGTTGAGGAAGGGAAAATGCCTTTGGGGATCTATACCATCATGCATCCCTCTGCCAAACTGAGTGAGGAACAAAAGCAGGCCATAGTATCTTGGGCAGAAGAAGCAATGGATATCATTGCAGAGTCGGAAGACGAATAATGATGCATCCTAATTATTTAAGAAAGTGCAGCCGAAACGCTTGCACTTTTTTTATGGGCAATTTGAATTAGATCAATCACATTTTAAAAGTTCAGATTTACCTATTGTCCTCCCAGCTTTTGCATTTCCCCTCCTATTTCCCTAGCTTTTTCCAACCAAACAATAACCCTATGAAAATCTATCTAAGCCTATTGATCCTATTTGTTTTCAGTTTTCACCCACAGGCATTTTCCCAGGAAAAACCCCTTAGAATCATGATGATCGGAGCCCACCCGGATGATTGTGATATCAAATCCGGAGGTACTGCAGCTCTTTTCGCAGCCATGGGACATGAAGTCAAATTTCTATCTGTCACCAACGGGGATGCAGGCCATATGGAAATGGGTGGAGGAATGCTCGCAAAAAGAAGATATCAGGAGACTCAAGAGGTAGCTAAAAGATTGGGAATCACATACGATGTTCTTGACAACCACGATGGAGAACTTACCCCAACCTTGGAAATTCGATTGGACATCATCCGCAAAATCAGGGAATGGGGAGCAGATGTAGTGATTTCCCACCGATCTAATGATTACCATCCCGACCATCGCTATACTGGGATTTTGGTTCAAGATGCAGCCTTTATGGTAGGAGTTCCCAATATTGCCGCTGACACTCCTCCCCTTCGCAAAAACCCGGTATTTCTGTATTACCAGGATCATTTTCAAAAACCCAACCCCTTCGAAGCTGATATCGCCATTGACATCACTCCAGTCATTGACCAAAAGATCTATGCGCTGGATGCCCATGTATCCCAGTTTTACGAGTGGTTGCCCTGGATTGGAAATGACCCTGATGAAATCCCCGAAGGAAAGGAAGAGCGCTTAGCTTGGCTAAAATCAAAGCGGGCCACAGCTCCAAATGCCGTTGTAAGAAAAGGTCTTGAGGAATGGTATGGAAAGGAAAAAGCTGCCCAGATACAATTTGCCGAAGCATTCGAAATCTGCGAGTACGGAACCCAACCCAACAAGGAGGAACTCAAACGCCTCTTTCCCATGCTGAAATAAGGTCTTTCTGCACCATCGAAATCAACATACAAGCTCCATATCCGGAGCCTGTATCGGTTTAGGGAAACAGGCGAAGTCTCTCTTTTTCCTCTACATTTGCCCGAAATGCCTTAAAAAAATGAATTCCCCTCTAGACAATCCCATTTGGAATGCCCTGAATACTTCAGAAATCGACAAAAACATTGGTACTGATAAAATCGCTTTTTTTGATCCTGAAATAGCCCCCTTTATAGGCTTAGCCAAATGGGATGAGGCACATCAGCAACACTTGTTGGAATGCGGCCCGGAGAATCGGAATTGGTTTCTTTTGATAGCAGAGCGGGTTGATTTTTTGGACAAGTTTGAAATTGGATTTACTACTCCGACTTTTCAGCTGACCTGTCAACCTTCCGATTTCAAACAGGTCAAGAGTGAGGAAATTGAAATTCAGGCTCTGAACCCCTCCCATGTGGATGAAATGATTGAGTTGACGGCATTAACAAAACCCGGTCCCTTTACCAAACGGACGATTGAGTTTGGCAACTACCACGGGATATTTGAAGGAGGCAAACTGGTTGCTATGGGAGGGGAAAGAATGCATTTGGATGAATTTACCGAAGTGAGTGCCATCTGCACCCATCCGGATTATCTAGGAAAAGGATACGGAGCCCACATAGTCAGCCATCTGACGGAATCCATTCTTCAGAAAGGAAAAATTCCTTTTTTACATGCAAGGCAAACCAACCTCCGGGCCATCAATGTCTACAAGCGGATTGGCTATGAGATCAGGTCCGAGATTATCTTTTATATGTTCAGGAAAAAAACAGATTAGAAAGGCTTCTATCCTATCAACTCCTTTTCCAGTTGCTCCAGGGATTTTCCTTTGGTTTCGGGCAACAGGAAATACAGAACCACAAATCCAAAGGCACAAATCCCACCATACAGCCAAAAATTATTGGCCCATCCCAAATTTTCCTGAATTGCGGGAAAGAAATAAGTCAGGGTAAAATTACCCAACCAATGAGCAAGAGCTCCAATAGATATGGCTGCTCCTCGGATCCGGGTCGGAAAAATCTCTGCCAATACCACCCACAGCAGGGGAGCCAAGGTAAAGGAATAAAACATCACATTGCTCAAAACCAAGCCCACAACCAGATTACCGCCCTGCTCAATATAAAAAGTATAGCCAATCAATCCATACAGTACAGCCATCGCCGAGGTCCCGACAAGCAAAAGCTTTTTTCTACCAAATCTGTCCACTGTAAATAGAGTGATAAAGACCGAAAGAACCATCACACCTCCGATCACCACGATATTGAGCATCATCTGCTTGAGATTGTAGCCTGCAGCTTGGAAAATATCCGCCGCGTAATAAATCACCACGTTGATCCCGCTCCACTGCTGAAGAAAGGCCAGAAAAATCCCGATTCCCAAAAGTTTCAATACATTCTTATGCAGGAGATCCTTGAAATCCACACGGGCAAGATCCTTTTCCTTCAACGTGGTTTTTATCTCAGAAATCGTATCCTTCGCATAGTTCTGCCCACCTATTTTTTCCAAAATCCTACTGGCCCGGTCTTCCTCCTTGTTTTTGATCAACCAAGGAACGGATTCCGGCACAAAAAACATCAGCAGGAAAAACAAAAGAGCAGGAATCACTTCTGCTCCAAACATCCATCTCCAGCCCGACTGTCCACTCCAACTGGAAGCAATCATTTCAAAACTTGCATCTTCAGCCAACTGGGTATCCAGCAGCGAAATCTGCCAATTGGCCAACTGAGCCAACAATACCCCAATCATGATCAAAAGCTGATTGATGGTCACCATCCTGCCTCTTTTCTCAGGAGGCGAAAGCTCTGCTATGTACAGGGGAGATAAATTCAGCGCTATTCCCATGGCTACTCCTCCTACAATTCTATAAAAATTGAACCACCAAAAAGTGTCCGACAAAGCCGTACCTACTGCAGAAAGTGAAAACAGAAACCCAGAAAAGATCAAAAGCCTCTTTCGGCCCAACTTATCCGAAATCAAAATACAAAGAGTCGCCCCGATCATACAGCCTACCAAAGCCGAACTCGTGCCCCAACCTTGGTCTGAAACAGAAGTAATATTGAAAAAGGGCTCATAAAAAGGCTTGGCACCACCGATCACCACCCAATCATATCCAAACAAAAAGCCACCTAACGCGGCTGTTAAACTGATCAACCAAATATAGGATTGGTTATAGCTGTAGTTTTGAGTCATGGGATAGGATTTTGGGCTTTATTATTTTCAAGCCAGAAAATAAAAGAAATATCCAATCCATCAATCCTGCTCCTACCCTAAACTCTGTTTTTTACCAGAAAGACCTTCAAAAACAAAACTCCGGCAATCAGTTTACCGGAGTTTTGAGCTTGTGGAAAACAGGCAATTCTAATGCTTAGATTTTCAACCTATACACCTCTTCCAAACTGGAATTGGATGCTATATTCACCTCTAGGTCCTTGATCACACCGGAGCCGACTCCGTATACCCATCCATGAATAGAAAGTGTCTTTGCTGATTTCCAGGCATTTTGCACGATGGAAGTTTTGGCTAGATCATACACCTGCTCAATTACATTCAGCTCCACAAATCGGTCAAATCGTTGCTTCTCATCCTGAATGGAATCAAGTTCCCTATGATGAAAACGGTACACATCCTTGATGTGTCTGATCCAGTTGTCGATAAGGCCAAAGGTATTCGAACTCATAGCGGCATTGACCCCTCCGCAACCGTAGTGTCCACAAACGATGATGTGCTTTACCTCCAAAACATTGACAGCGTAATCCAGCACGCTGAGCATATTCATATCCGAATGCACCACCATATTGGCAATGTTTCGGTGTACGAATACTTCTCCCGGTTGGGCACCGATGATTTCATTGGCCGGCACCCTACTGTCCGCACAGCCAATCCAAAGTAAAGGAGGCTGCTGTCCATTTGCCAATTTTTCAAAATAGGTGGAGTCAGCATTCAATTTGGTAGACACCCATTCCTTATTATTCTGAAGTAATTGATTGTAATAATTCTGATTCATGTTTTATGAAATATTTAATGTGAGTTTAGGGGTTCGGTCAGGCCAAAAAATGCACTGAAACTATTGAGGTTTTCCACTACTCCCTTGTTGGAAATCAGTTTGATCCGGATATTTCTTTCTTTCGCTTTGGAGGAAAAATCCTCCAGAATCTCTATCACATCGTAATTCATGCGTATGGTTTTTCGCACATCCAGTTCGAGATGGGTTCCTTCCGGAATCCGGCTTAATTCCTTAAGGATGGCCCCTTTATTCAGGAATGACAATTCCTCAGCAAGAGTCATGGTCATATGACTCCCTTTGTCAGCGTCTTTCTCAATGTGGAGAAAATGGGAATTCCTGTAGTTCTCTATGAGGATAAACATCATAGCTACGAGCATTCCAAGACCTATTCCGACCAGGATATCGGTAAAAACCACCCCTATCACCGTCACGATAAAAGGAATAAACTGGGATTTACCTAATCGAAACATAGTTTTGAAAAGGGCTGGTTTGGCGAGTTTGTATCCTACCACCAACAAAATCGCAGCAAGCACCGCTAAAGGAATTTTATTCAACAAAGTGGGGATCAAAATCACGGCAATCAGCAAAAAGAACCCATGTAAAATGGCAGACAATTTGGTTTTCCCTCCAGATTGGACATTAGCAGAGGAGCGGACAATGACCTGAGTTACTGGAAGTCCTCCTATCAATCCTGAGAGCACATTTCCCACTCCCTGGGCAAAAAGTTCACGGTTGGTTGGTGTCACCCTTTTTTCGGGGTCCAACTTATCTGCTGCCTCCACCGAAAGCAGGGTTTCCAAACTTGCCACCACGGCAAGGGTAAATGCCACCGTCCAAACATTGATGTCGGTGATGGCCTCAAAATTCGGCATTGAAAACTGTCCTATGAACATGCTCACATTCTCCGGAATGGGAACATTAACAAGTTTGGAAGAATCGATGAACAAGAAAGAGCTTTCCGGAATTAGGCTCTGGAAGAGCAATCCAAAGATCACAACTGCCAAAGGCCCAGGAAACAATTGGAACACCTTACTTTTTTTAGTAAGTACCTTGTCCCAAAGAATCAAAATCGCAAGTGAGATTAGGGACAGGAAAATGGCTCCGGGAGTAAGGGATTCCATCATGGCAGTCAATGCCGATAAGGTATTTTCTCCATCTGGCTGAAGAAAATTAAGGTCTCCCTCATAATCCGAATCATGACCCAAAGCATGTGGAATCTGCTTCAGGACAATGATGATCCCAATCGCTGCCAACATTCCCTTAATCACGGCACTGGGGAAATAATATCCGATGACCCCGGCTTTTAATACAGCAAAGAGCAACTGGATTATCCCCGCAATAACAACAGCTAGCAGGAAGTTTTCGAAGGTACCCAATGTACCGATAGCTGTCAGAACAATGACAGCCAAACCAGCGGCCGGACCACTGACGCCCAAGGAGGATCCACTGAGATACCCTACCACTATACCGCCGACAATTCCAGCAATCAGCCCTGAAAACAAAGGAGCCCCACTGGCAAGTGCAATACCCAAACAAAGGGGTAAAGCCACAAAAAACACTACAATAGATGCCGACAAATCTTTGCCAGCATGTTTGAATAAGGATTTCATAGATAATGGTTTAGAGTAATTGAGCCTATTTTCCAGACACATCCATCAATGGACAGAAATAGTCCTATATGGCTACCTAATGAAGCAGCTTACCTTCATCACAAACCAAACAATCACACAGGACTAGTTCCAATCCGAATCGGAGAGGATTGTGCATTCGATTTTCTGGGAAATCAGACTTGAGAAATAAATCCAGGCAAACCCCGGATCTGAAAATCAAAGAAAAAAGGAAAGGGAATTAGGAGGCGGTACGTGAATTTCCTGGGTGTATGTAGAAAAAAGTTCAGCATCCCTTCCAAAGTATTTGCTCTCTTGGGATTCAATCCCCAAAGGCTGAAAAAAACTAAAGGAAAGGACATAATAACTCTTATTAGAAGAATGATCCTCAAGAATTTCCTGCAAAGGATTGGTCTCCACCAATTCTTCTGCATTCAATTGGATCAGCCCGTAATACGTACAGGAGACCAAATTGACTGCCATAAGAAAACTTAATAAGATCAGAATCCTCCTCATGTAGCTATTCGCTTCAAATCAATGATTTAGGGTAAATCCGGAGATGAACAGTTCCATATTTCTACCGGATCAGGATTCAAATAAAAAGAAAAAATTTAAATCATAAAAAATTTTTATAAAACCAATTCCCTGAAAAAACATAGCCAACTGCCTTCGAAAGGCCATTTACCCTTTCCTAAAAAGGGCATAAACATAGGGCCTTTCCTCCCCATTGGGCATGGTATAGGTATAGTTGAAACTATCCAGCAATTCAAAATCCTCTCCCAGTCTTTCCTCAAACATTTCCCTGCTATACCTAACTACCGGAAGACCGGAGCATTTATCTGCACCCTCCAGGTTGAATTGGGCCAGCATTACAAAACCACCGGGTTTCACCTTGTTCTTCAGCAAATCAAAGTATACAGATTGCTCATTTGGATCCGTAAAAAAATGAAGAACAGCACGGTCTATCCACAAATCCACGGGTTCGATATGAAGCAAGGACTCAGGCCGGGTCAAATCATCCACAATGAACTCAACCATCTTTTCTCCAACTCTAGCTTTAAGTCGCTGCAAAGCCACTTCACTCAGATCAGTAGCAATCAGCTTGGAATAGCCCCTCTGAAGCAAGGCATCTATGAGATTGGTACTCCCTGAACCCACATTCAAAATCCTGCTCCCAAACCCGAGGTTACTTTTCGAAACGAGACCCAAAGTCGGGCTGAGATCAGTCTCATACCAACCCAATTGCTCATCCGGACTATTTCTATAAGCCTGGTTCCAATGTGCTTTCAAATCCATTGGTACAGAATTCTCTATAGGCTTGGAGCAACAACTTTTCCCCTTGTCACTGATATCGCAAAATTCCTGATTCATGGGTGAGATTTGGTTTAAACACAGGTTTGAGTTAGAGAAGCGTCCCAAATAGGGACAGCCTTTTGCCATAAAGCAATTGAAAGAGGAATAAGGTTCAATAAATGGAGCTAAGCCTCAAAAAAATAAACCACCAACATGCGGGCAGTTTCATCTCCTATATTAAAGGGATTGTGCTCCAATCTTCCATCAAAAAGCATAGAATCCCCTGCTTCCAAAACAAGCTCCTGATCTCTAAATATATATTTTACCCGACCGGAAATCATGTATTTGTACTCGTAGGCCTCGGTTTGAACGAAATCACGGGAGGATCCCGGCTGAATCTCCAACAACACAATATCGATGGTGCTTTCCTTCACCTTTTTGGTAAAAATCCGAAAATACTCATACCCACTCGCAGTTTCCTTTTCAAAATGCTCATAATCTGCTTTTCGCTGTACCACAATGGAAGCTTCCTTGGAGTGTAGGCTGAGTTCATTGAAAAACTCATCCAGATCCACTTCCAATGCCTTAATCAGTTGAATCAATACCAATAAGGATGGAATAGTCCGACCATTTTCAATCTGAGAGATCAAACCCTTGGTCACTCCTGCCCGATCTGCCACCTCCTGAAGGGTCAAACCTTTTTCCTTTCTGATACTTTTAATTTTATTACTGATCTGTACGATCACCTCATGTTCCATGAATCAGCTTTGCTATATTTTTTGGAAACTACAAAAAAGATGGGGTTTGAACAGGGGATTGAAAATTAAAAGTTGGGACGTCGAGAGTTATAGGTTGTAGGTTTTAGGCTGTTAATGTCTAAAGAAGAGACCCAGAAAAAGCCCTGTTTTTAGGAAAGTTTAAAAAACGAAACCTAAACTTTTTCCAATTGATCAACTACTTCCTCTCCCAAGCCAAATGAAAGGGTCATTCCAGCTCCTCCCAAACCATTGACAATGGTCACATACTCATCCAATTGATGAACAAATTCAGTTGCACCATTCGTCATTTTAGGATATATACCGTTCCAAGTGGAATCAATCTTCCAATCCCTGAATTGCGCGAATTTTTTCAAGTATTCAAGAATCAATTCATTGACATGGCTTTGATCAAAAGGAGAAAGATTCAAACCGTATTCATGACTGTCCCCAACCGTCAATTCCCCAAGACCGTTTTGGGACACCATCACATGGACCCCCATTTCTACCAATTCAGGAAACTCTTTCTTATAGTGTTCCTTTAAAATTTGAAGTGAGGGAGCGACTTCAAAACCTTTGTAATGGGTAAAGCTCAGCCCTGCACATAGCGGAGGCCCAATCCTCCAAGCCTCCGGTTGCCTCACCAAACGTATCATTTGCAATTTGCATTTTGTAATTGGGGAAGCTTCAAACAATTCCGGATAGAGGGTTTCAAAATCTGCTCCTGAAGCCACAAAAATCCGATCGGCTGACCAACTCTTCATTCCGGAGTAAACCTTATTTCCCTCAATTCGGGAAATTGCCCTATTCCAAATAAATTCTACACCTTCGAGATCTTCCAGATAGCTGGCAGTTTTATAAATGGCCTCCCGTGGATCCACGATCACTTCATCAGCTGACCAAACTCCTCCTTTTAGTCCTTCCAAAACCGCCGCAGGGCTTTTTTCCCCAACCTCTTCCGCATCCAGCCATTGGGCTGATTTGATCCCGGTCATGGCCCCTACATATTCTTTGGCAACTTGCCTTTCAAGATCAGAGTAAACCAAATGAAGGGAACCGGTCTGTTCGGCGAAAAACCCAGCCTTTTGACTGAGTTCCAGCCAAATTTCACGGGATCGCATAGCCCTCATAAAAGTCGGACCCTGTGCCTGGCCTATGGGCCAAACCATCCCGAAGTTCCGCACCGAAGCTCCCTGAGCCTGGGGGTGCCTCTCTATCACTGTGACTTGCCAGCCTTTAGCCTGCAAGGCCCGGGTAAGCGCCAAGCCAACTATACCGGCACCGATGACGATTGCTTTCTGAGATGTATTCATATCAATTGATCAGGGAAAGGGAGACAGGGGCTTCCTTCTCCCGTTTTTTTAGTTTGCGTTGAAAGTAGAAAAGGGAAACCCCCATCAAAAGGGAGGATATACTTAGAAAAACCAGGATGCTACTGAGATAAAAGTTGAGCCAACTGAGGTTTTGAGTACCTCCAACCTGTTTAAAAACCAATACTAGACTGGAGCCTAAGTATCCAAAACTGTCGACCAAATACATGAGAAAACCTACATTTCCAGCATATTTAAAAGTGGCGATCAGTCGGTCGAAGAGAAGTGAATTGAAGGGAATATAGGCCATGTAAATACCCGTTCCGGTCAATACCATCCAATAAAAAGGAGATAGTATTCCTGCTTGCAATCCCAAAGTTGAAAGGATGGTAATGGCAAAGCCCCCAAGAATTATCCAATGATTCAGAAAGAGGACCCGTTGATTGTCTCTCACCAAAACCAGGAGAGACATCAGCCCGAGCAGGATAAGCGTGATAGGCACCTCTGTCTTAGTCAGGAGTTCTGGCGCTACTTCCATTTGCAACCCACTCCAAATTTCAACAACAAAATTATCCCTCAAATCCCGAAGTCCCGTCAGCATCATATATACCAAAATCAAAAGCATGATTCCTATTCGAAACTCCCTAAAAAAGACTTTTCTGGAAGCTGAGTCCATAGAAGACCGGGGAGACCTCATCCTTTGATCCTCTAATGAAGGAGACGGGATATGATCCAATAAAACTACCGCAACCAGTAACAGAGGAAAAAAAACTGCACCTGTCAAGAAAGGCATCCAATATTCTGTCACTCCCCAGTCCAACAAAAGATAACGTCCTATAGACTTGACAAAACCTGATGAAAAAACAAAGCTGGCAGCCAACATGCTTCCCATCATTTCTGTAAATCTCCTCCCCTCCATATAATGAAAAACTATTCCCCAAATTAATCCCAGTGGAAAGCCATTGAGGACAAAAAACAAAATCCCCGCAGGACCGGGAACCAAGGCAAAACCCAACAATGCCATCCAGGATAATGTAATCAGCGTCAGGATCAAACGGGCTCTTCCCCTATCTCCGAGTTCGGAAATCATTTTGATCCCATAAAACTTGGAGGCCATATACCCAAGGGTCTGTGCAAGAATCAGCCAGATTTTCAGGTTCAATCCCAAAAACTCCTCTCCCTCAAAAGCTGCTACGGCAAAAGGCTTTCGAAAAGCATACATACTGGAATACACCAAGAAACCCATTAAAGCTGCAAACACACTCATTTGGAAGGAATTAGCCTCCTGAAGCTTTTTGGAAAGGAGTGCACTTCGAAGCATTTCAGGAAAGTGATTTTTCGTATGCTTCAACCAATCCAATCAATTCACTCAGGGAGGCTATCAGATGAGTAGGATGATGGGGAAGCAATTCCTCGGCGGAATACGCCCCTGAAGTCACGCCTATACTCATCAGGCAACCTGAATTGTGACCTTCATTGATATCTACCTCTGTATCACCGATTTTGATCACCGATTTGGGATTTTCTATTCCCAGCTCCTGCATGATCTTTTGGATCATAAAGGGATAAGGTCTTCCCATTTCCACTTCATCACTCGCTGCCGAAGCATCTATATACTTTCCCTGGGTCCATCCCACTCTTTGGAGGATGATATCTGTGATATCCCTGCTAAAACCAGTATCCAAGGCCACCTTGATCCCCATTGCATGCAAGACTTCAAAGACCTTCTCCGCATCCGCAACAGGACGGATGGAAGGGTCAGTGGCATAATGCTCCAGCATTCCCTTGACAAAATCCTCATGGATTTCACCAATCAGATCTTCAGTGATTTTTTCCGCATTTGGCTCATGGATTTCCAGCAATTCACGAATAGCTTGGGGCTTGGAATAGCCCATTTTTTCATTGGCTTCCTGCAAGGAGACTCCTGGGTACCCTCTTTTATTAAGGGCGGCCTGGAAAGCTTTGGCTACATTGTTTTCATCATAAATAGTGGTACCGGCCATATCAAAGACCGCCAACTTAATCTGAGGCATGGAAATCTAATTTTACTGTAAAGGCTTTAGGGTTCCGGGGGAGAAGCCATTCAAAACCCTCCCCCTACTCTTGCAAAACCAACTCAATATTTGTTTAGCAAAATTAAACTTTCAGAAATTTTTGGTCTTTCCAAAATCCATTATCATTTCATTAAGGTATTGTTTCGACTCAATTCCCTTATTCTTAAAAAACAACCTAAATTGACATAAAATTGAAAATACATTGGTAACTAAAGCTTCATCTAAAATTCATATTGAAAAATTCCTTTGAATTTATTTAATGATGAATTTAGTATTTATAAACAAATAGCTATGGAACCCCATCTACTTACTACTTCGGAAAAACTGGACTTACTTTTTGGATTTTATACACGATTTGGCTCAGAGGATTACATTGGAGAGCCTGTCTCCCAGATTGAGCATATGTGTCAGTCTGCCCAACTAGCAGAGAAAGCAGGGTTTGAGGAAGAAGTGATTTTAGCCGCCTTTTTCCATGACCTTGGGCATTTGTTAAGCCACTTGGAAACTGCAGAGTCCATGGGAGGATTTGGGGCAAAAAGACATGAACAAATCGGTGCGCAGTTTTTAAGGATGTTGGGTTTTCCCGAGAAAATAGCTCAGTTGGTTGAAAACCACGTTCAGGCGAAACGCTACCTCACCTGCCGAAACCCGGATTATTTCGCCCTGCTTTCTGAAGCGAGCAAGAATACCTTGGAGTACCAAGGTGGCCCCATGAACGAGCAAGAAGCAATTGCATTTGAAAAAGATCCTTTGTTCGAGGCCTCGCTCCAAATGAGAAAATGGGATGAGGAAGCAAAGCTGGAAGACATCCCACTACCCGAACTGAAAAAATACAGAGACATGGCTGAATTGGTTTTGGAAAGGAATTGAAGGGTTGTGGATTGTCAGTTGCAGGTTAAAAGTGGTGAGTTATAAGTTGTAGGTTGTGAGTTGTTTGTTACAGTCGAATTTCAGGAGACGCAGGACAACAGGACAACAAGGAAAACCTGAAAATCACAACCTTACAACTCCATTTCCATCACCTGATAAAAGACCTCCCCATCCACGGATACTCCTTCCACTTTAAGGCGAATAGCCCGAACTCCATAAGGGATTTTGATCGTGCTTTTGTAAAGACCTTCAGTAGTTTTCGCATTGGGCTCCCAATAGAGGGTTGGCTTTTTCCTCAAATACCGGTCAGCCGGGGGATTTTTAGGAAATTCGGGAAATTCGGTAAAGCCCGAAACAGGGAATAGCTGAAAACCTGATGAGTTGAATTTTCGGTCACTCTCAGGCCCGGTACGGAATCCTTTTTTGGTCTCTATCATGATCACCCCGGCATAGCCTGCCATTCCGAATATGGATTTATCTATGTTATCCGAATACACTTTGATGGATTCAAGCTGGGAAGGTTCATACTGAATTAAAATTTCTTCAAACTCACGCTCTGTTAAATAAGGAAGAGATTGGCCATTAATGATCAGCAAGGGCATTCCAGTTTTTTCTCCGAAATTATAGTTGCCAAACTGACCTCCTCTAAATCGGAGTTTTCCCCATATGTCAATAAAGGTAAGCTTCTCCAAGTCCTCCGGTCCAATCTCCTGGGTAGGCTCCCCGTATCCATAATTGCGGTCGGCCATGGTTTCCCTGGTTTTCTCCTCCTCTTTGACAAATTCCTCCAAAAGGATAAAGTCCCCAGACAGGTCCAAACTATGATCCTCCACAGGAATAGGTTCAATTTTATAGGAATACTTAGGCAAGTCATTTGGGAGTACCGGACTGTCCCGGAAAAAAAGCTCCACTGATCCGTAGGGATTCATTTTCTCGTCCAGGGCTGCGATTGCAATCTGGGCCGTATCAGCATAATACAAGCCGGAAGCCCAAAAAATTCCGGTAGAGTCGGTCAGCACCCGACCATAGTCTTCCAGATCCCCCCGCACTATGGTAATGGGATTGACCGGAGGACGGCGTTTGTTGTCCGGAATGAACTTCCCGCTTAGGGATATGCCATATTCTATTGGGAAAGTAAGTTCGCTCCGGAAGGTTTCCGCCAAGCCCCGGTCCAACCAGTTCATGGCCTGCTCCAGACGAATCCCCTGATCCATGTCTACCACTGCATCCACGTCGGTAAGGGACAGGACAAAGTCCCCGTCTATTGGATTATCGAATTGATCTCTGAATTCAAGATTCAGGTCCATGACCCGGTAGGTCAGAGAATCGGTAATGCTGAATTCAGGATCTACTAGAATCTCCCCGAAGTAGGATTCCTGTTCTTTAGTTTCCACCTCGGGTCTAAAACCCGGTTTTAGGACTGGGAAAGGAAGTACAAACTGATCCCCTTCCGAAAAATTCCTGTTCCAATGGGTATAGGCCCTCAGGACATAATCTCCGGGAAGCAGATCCTGGGAAAGCTCCAGGCCTCCGTTGATTTTACCCTGCTCAACCGAGAAGGTGGCAGACTGGATGATTTCAGAATCTTTGTCCACTAAATCCACATAGACTACCCGACTCAGGGTGTCCCCTAAAGAAGGCTCCTGATACAGCATTTTCCCTCCTAGCCAGACCGTTTCTCCCGGATAGAAATACTCCTTGTTTGAAGTCAGCCAGACCTTTTCCCGAAGCCGGTTTAGGCGGGCAGCCGGACTGCTGACTACTTCAGCCACGGTTTCAGAGATTTCGAATTTCTTATCCGGCACAAAATCCAGTGGTAGAATACGGGCGAGACGCTGCCTTCCCAGATAACCTGACAACAATAATTGGGTAGGATTGACAGGTATTCCCTTTCTGTCCACATCGTAGTACCCCTCCGGAGCCTGGATCCAGCTGATGGCATGGGAAACGTTGATGTAGTAGTCATTTCTCCAAGGTTTGTCCAAATGATGGACTTCCATTCTGCCGGGTAGAAAAATGCGGTAATTCCCATTGCCCAAAGGTCTTTTCAAGATCGAGTCCACTGCCACAGGTTTAAGGGATTTATTGATTTCCACGGTAAAATCATTGGTTCTTTTCCGGTCTTCTTTATCCGGAAGAACATAATAAACCGCCAATTCCAGGGAATCCATAGTATTGAGCAGGGTGGACATATTCAAATTGCGGACAGAGCTTCGATAAACCCCCTCCCTACCGCTTTCCCACCGGGCTCCGGTAAGGGAGTCTATCGGATCCATTTCTCTGTAAAACACCTGCCCATAAAAGCGGGAGGCATTCCGAAGCATCCTGAAATCCTGAAGGTAAAAGACAATCTCATACCCCAGAGCCCGGTTGCTGATCTTCAGGGGTTCCTGAGCGGAAGCTTTGAGGTAGTTAGGACCTTTTTCTACCTTGACTTTTTCAAAATCCACTACCCAGGGATTGTGGATTTCAATCTGGGATCTATAGGGATCATCCGGAAGGGCTAAAAACACTTCCTCAAACCTGCGAAAGTCCCGTTCCCAGGACTTGTCCCGCTTGGATTTGAGCTCCACCTCCGAAAGGCTGGATTCATTGAATGCCAGTTCAAATTCAACACGGACTTCGTTTTTTCCCTGAAAAGAAACTACTTGGACTCCGGTCACATAGCCTACAAAGGAGGCAACTACCTCAATTTCCGAAGGAAAATCTCCCGTCAGTTTAAATTCCCCGTTTTCATCACTGGCAGCCCCATAGGTGGTATTGTTGACAAAGACATTGGCAAAGGGAAGGGGAAGTCCGGTTCCTTTCTCCCGAACTACACCGGTGACCGTCTGGGCCAATGTAGCCTCAACCGAAAAGAACAGCAGTATCAAAAAAAAGTGTCTCATAAAAAATTGATTTCTATCCATTTAAGGATACGGATTTTTTAATTCATATTCAAACTAGATTTTCTTGAAGAGGTTGTCAGTTGCAGGTTATTGAGTTGAAGCCTATCGGTTATCGTCACTGCAAGGAGGCCATAAGCCGACGTGGCAGTCTCATAAATAAGTTGGAGGGTATGGATTTTTAGTAGTGCCAATTGCTAACTACAGACTCCATTCTACATAAAAGAAAAGCCCCGTAGGGGCGCAAGATGGTAGCCATGGGTGTAGCGCTAGTGGAACCCATGGTATAAAAATCAAAAGGCCACATCCTCCGGTGCAGGATCGTATTGAGAACAGATCAACAAAATACCGGAGGACGGGGACGGGTGGGGAGATTGCAGCATGAAATGGAATTGCAAATTCCAAGAATTCCAGGAAAAGAGTCCCGCTTCCCGAGAAGCAGGACAACAAGGAAGAAGCCCCATGGCGATAGACGGAATCGCAAATCACTGGAATCCAAGGACTAGCCAACTTCCGTAAAGCCTTCATTTACCCCTGAGTCCGCCCCATTTTAAAGCACTTCAGCCAGAGCTACAGATGGATGGACTGGGCAGCGAGTTGCTAATCGCTGATTTGTACCTTTCAACCGACAACAATCGACTACTTTCGGATACAAGTGATTGTTTCCCGACTACTGAATTCCCATTCTCTCAACTTTGACTCATCGATTTCCTCTGGCGAAACGAAATCTTTTTTCTCACTTAAATCACAATCTTATGAATGCGCTAAGAAACAGAGTTCAACTCATCGGCCACCTAGGTGGCAAAGTGGAAGTAAAAACCCTTGACTCCGGCAAAAAAGTCGGCAAAGTCAGCCTCGCAACCCACGAAACCTACAAAAACCAAAAAGGTGAAAAAGTAACAGAAACCACCTGGCACAATCTTGTAATATGGGGCAAACAGGTTGAAATCCTGGAAAAATATACTGACAAAGGTTCCGAAATTGCAGTGGAAGGCAAATTGACCAATAGAGATTATACCGATAAGGAAGGAATCAAGCGTAATATTACAGAAGTCGTGGTCAGCGACCTGTTGCTTATGGGAAATAAAACTGACCAGAATGCCTGATCCGAGATTTATCAAAACAAAGAGGGAGGTCATTTTTGTAGGCCTCCCTCTTAATTTTTACTCTCTAACAAATCAACCTGATCATTTCTTATTTATTCTAAATTCATCCAAAACCTCTCCCCCTAAACCAAATACCTGAAGTTGAATGGCGTCTTCTTTCAGGTTCATGATTCCATAATGGTGTTTTTTCACCAAAAGATCCATTTCAGGGTAAGCCGAACTCATCCCTTCTTTTTCTAAGCCTCCACCAGCTCCCCCCACTATCAGAAAATGAACCCTGTTACCTGAGAATTCCCCGGTCCAACGTTCATAGTCATGGGTATGCCCGGCTTGTACAATATCAATCAAACCCTTGTGAAAGTAGGGTTCCAGTAGTTCGCGAATGGACTCTTCTCCATGGTAATCCGGCCAACCTTGTGAATAAGGAGGCTGATGAAGTACGACCATCTTCCAAGGACTGGAAGCCCACTTTTCTGAATTCAACTGTTTATCCATCCATTCCCTTTGCTCACTACCTTCAGGAAGAGAAACAGGAAAAAACGTATTCGGATCCAAAGTCATGACTGCTAGTGGTCCAAAAAACTGCAGCCCATAGGTTTTCTGTTTCTCCTTAAAAAGATAAGCGTGCATTGGTTTGGGCTTTAGATCCTCATAAAACCCATCGTAGTCATGATTGCCCGGGACCAAAAGCTGCAGTGTTTTCATTTCGCCCAGTACCTGTAAAAGTCTAGGGTACGCCAATTCCTCCGAACCATTATTGACCAGGTCCCCTGCCCCTACACTTAAATCCACTTGATGCTTTTCGATCTCTTCGGATATTTTTCGGAAAGTTTCCCAACCTCCCTGAGAGTCTCCCCAAATAGCAATTTTTACTGAATCCTTGGCGACTGGAAGTTCAAATTCGAAGCTGCCTTGATGGGATTTTCCCTGAAACAGTTCAAAACTAAGGGAAGACTCCTTACTCAAATCATAATTAAAAATTCCGTCCTGAGACTGAACCTTTACCTCCTTTCCACCCTGAAAAACAAGCCTCGCCTCGCCTCCTTGTTCACTGACCCAACGGAGAAAAGGAATGCCATCAGTACCAAGCAAAAGCAAGGGGCTGGTAAATACGATGGGATAGGATTTTAGAATTTCTCCTCGTTCTTCGAAGGACAATTTCTCCAATTGATCCTTCAGAGACTCGTCCTCCAAAAGATCCAGTTTGCGCCGGGTAAGAACAGAATCTCTTCTTACCTGAAGAGAATTCTTCCACTTCCAATAATTTTCCTCTTTCATCCAGTGGATTTTCCTCAATCCACCCGCCATCGCATTGTTGACTACCCGTAGTATTAAACTTCTTTTGCCAGCTCCCTTGACCTCAAATAGTTCTCTTTCCGGGGATCTTTTTACTCTTTCGCCATCCAACCAGACCTGCACCCCATCATCCGCGTCAACAATTAAAACCCCCTGATCCAAAAATCCTTCCCAGTGATACCACATAGAATGATTGGGAAGACTAAGCCGATGTGGAAGCAAAATATGCTCACCAGTATCCATCACACCCGGAAATTCCCTTTCAATCCCGGGGATAGAATCCGAGCCTAAATACCTCCAACCGGAATCCAAAAGGAAAAGATTTTCTCCAGAAAATCCATCATCCAGATATTCCCCAATCTGAAAACCATCCGAAAAAAATACCTCTCCGAAAGTCGGAGAGGTAGATTTTGGCTGACAGGCCTGAATCAACAACAGCGCACAACAGCCTATCCAAAATGTTCTCATTGAATCATTTCTTCAATTACGGCTCCTGCTTTTTCATCCGGATACTCCAAACCCAGCAAAGTAAAAATGGTTCGTGCGATTCGGGCTGAATACCACTGCCCCTCTACCTTCATTTCACCACCTGCGGGCGTATCCGGTCCGATCGCTGCCATCCAGATTTGTCCAGCCACAGGAATGGAAGCTCCATGGCTTCTCCAGCTCGTCTTGCTGGTTCCACGACCATGGTCTGTAGTGATGATCATGGTAGTTTTATCCTTGTATTGTGGATCTGACTGGATCATTTCCCAAATTTCCCGAATGTAGTCATCAGTCTGACGAGCTGACCAGAGGTATTCGTCGTAATGATTGCCATGGGCCCAATCGTCGGTTTCTCCATAGGCAATGTAAAGCACCTTAGGTTTGTGCTTCTTGATGGCTTCCAATGCGTAATGATGGGTAAAGGGATCCAAACGAACTCCGCCCCAAGGCCCGCGGATTTCATCCTGCATTCGATTGATCAATAGCTCTCTATCCGTCAGGTTATTTCCTTCTGCCTTGTCAAAACCGGCATTTACCGGAACCCCGCTACGCTCTTCATTTACGATGTAAGGAAACACATCCCAGCTTCCAAAGGCCATTACCTTCCCCTGGTACTCAGGTCTCTGATTGAGGTATTCCAAAAAAGTCACGTTTGGATTGTTGATTTTTGAATTGGAATTGATTCGCTCATCATCCGCAAATCCACTCAACACCTCATTGTAGCCTGGGTAGGAAAACCACATGGAATTGCTGTTGTTGACAAAATTTCCATACGCCCGGTTTCCATAGATTTGCCCTTCTTTCGCAAGAGTGTTCCAGAAGAAGGGAAGCAATTTTTCCCTTCGGATTTGGGAGTTTTCATCCCAAAAATCCTCCAGCAAAGAGCCGGCTGTTTTGATCATACCGGTATCATCCACCAACAGCGAGTCGGCTCCCTTGAAGACTTCCTGCCAGCGCATCCCATCCAAGGTGATCAGGACGATGTTTTCTGTTTTATAATTCGTTTGGGAAAATGCCTGAGCAGCTCCCAGAAACAGAGCCAAGGTCAGTAGCAAATTGCGTTTAATCATGGTAAAAGTTTTTTTAGAAAAGAATCCTGTACCAGTTTCCCGGTACAGGATAGATTGATTTAAGATAATGGTTTTTTGATTAATCTACATCCCACCATACACGGGTTGTCAGGTTGTCTGCACCCTGACGGGCAATGGCAGCCTTATAATTCTCTCCATTCAGAGACTGAACAGAAGATGGATACATATAGCGAACGGGGACCGTGTTGATATAAGCCGCAGGACCAGGTAGGATTTTCGGATAGTCAGTTCTTCTCCAGTCATACCAGCCTTCCAGACCATTAAAGAAAAGAGCCAACCACTTTTGAGTGCCTATTTTAGCAAGTTTTTCAGTTGCTGTCCCGGTATAGGCCACATCTGCCTGGGCAAAATAGGATTCATCAACCACCAATTTTTCAGAAATCTGGCTTAAGCCAATCGCCTCATAGCGTTCTTTGTAATAGTCAATGGAAGCCTGGATTCCGTTTCTGTAGTATTCTTCTGCAGAACCTGTGGAAATATAACCTCTTTCCCTAGCCTCTGCCAATACAAACTGCAGCTCGGCATAGCTCATCAAAATCGCTTGGTATCCTGTTGGGTTAGCCAATGAAGTACAGGCAGAACAAGACCAAAGAAGACCGACTCTGGAAATAAAATTCGAACCTCCTTTAGCAGGATCTCCTGCAGGAGAATACTGCAAAGCCTCCTCATCAGCCAGTCCATTGGGCACTCCTTGGTAATCATCAACTTCACCGATAATACCGGCTCCGGAATCATTGGTCGGCTGGGCATAAGCAAACAGGCGAGGATCATTCAAATCCTTCAATACACCTTCCATTTTTTCGCTCAGTCTATATTCATCAAATGAACCTGAACGCGTGGTGTAAAGTGGATGCTGATTGGGTACATCCTGTAGATACTGCAATGCAGCCTGCTCCTCATTGGAGATGAAGATGGGAGTTTGTGCCGGGTTATTCAAAATTGCCTGCATGGCAGCCGATGGGTCCTGACGATCCGAAAGTCTCATCAAGATTCTCAAGCGAAGTGAGTTGGCAAACTTCTTCCATCTCAAAACATCACCTTCAAACAAAATATCTCCTTCTACTGATTCGTAGGAAGAACCCAACAAATCATTTGCCTCCTGCAGTTCTGCCAGGATACCGCTGTAGATTTCTTCCTGGGTATCAAACTTTGGATAGTTGATGGCTTCTTTGGCTTGGGTTGCTTCAGAATAAGGCAACTCCCCGTAAGCATCTGTCATAAATGCGAACATATGGGCTCTCATCACCTTTGCGATTCCTACATAGTTATTTTGTCCGGCCTCAGATGAAATCCGGATCACATTGTTGAGGTCACGAAGCGAATTATAGAAGTTATTATAAGGATTGCCTGCAGGCCCCCAATTGTATCGGTCTTCATTGGTAAACTGGATTTTTGCGGTTTGTTGCACGACCACATTTCCGATTCCCCAAGCTGCCCCTGCAATCTCATTGGTGGTGTTTCGAATTATAGTTGGCAATAAAAGGCTGGAAGAAACTGTCTCCGGGCTGTTTGGATTAACATTGATAGTTTCAAAATCCTTGTCGCAGGAACTTAGTCCCATTACGAGGGCAAAACCTAATCCCGCGATGTATTTAGTATTGAATTGCATGATTTCTGTGTGTTTAATTTTTCAGGTTCCGAGAATTAAAACTTGACGTTCAGGTTGAATCCAACACTTCTGGTAGAAGGGAAAGCCATGTTTTCAATACCCGGCTGAAGGGTTCCTCCAGACATGGAAAGTGTTTCAGGGTCGAAGTGAGGGTTTTCAGTCCAAAGAGCCAGATTACGGGCAACAAGGGAAATTTTCACATCTTGTACTGGCAATTTGCCTAATACAGATCTTGGCACGGTGTATCCAATAGTCACTTCACGAAGTTTCAGGAAGGTAGCGTCATATTTGGCCGCTTCCACGTTGTTTCGCTCGTAATAACGGTTGTGCCAGTTTCTTGAAGAGATCTTGATGGTGTTCGGAGTGTATGAACCGTCTGCATTTTTGATCACACCCGGGCTGACAATTCCGTTTCCGTCAACAGATAGATCATAACCATTTTCACGTCCGTACAAAGTCTCCTCCAACTGACCGGAAGTACTTCCGATGGTTTTGGTTCGGGAAACTACAATCCCACCGTATCTGAAATCAAACAAGAAGCCCAGGGAAAGTCCTTTGTAGCTGAAGTTATTTTGCAAGCCCAGCATCCAATCCGGGTTGTAATTCCCCTGAAGTTTCAAGGTAGGATCAGTAATTGGTGTACCTGATGTGGTATGGACGATCTGTCCGTAGTAAGGAGAAGCTGGATCTTCTACTCTCAAGAAACCAGAGCCGTAAATATTACCCATTCTTTCACCGATTCGGGCCTGGATATTGGCACCGTTTCTTCCGGTCAAGGTATACGTATCCAAACCTTCAGTCAACTCCAACACCTTACCTCTGGTTCGGGTAAAATTGGCAGTGAAATTCCAGTTCAATCCATCTTGAGAAACAACGGGAGCTCCATTGAGAACTATTTCAATCCCTTTGTTCTGGATCTCTCCGGCATTGATGATTCTGGAAGCATAACCGGTCGCAATATCCAATTCAATTGGGATGATCTGGTTTCTTGTTCTGTTGTCAAAATAGGTGAAGTCCAGTCCCAGTCTTCCGCTTAGAAAACGGATATCCAAACCTGTTTCGAAGGCTGCAGTTCTTTCCGGTTTCAAGTCTGCATTGGAAAGTCTGGAAGATTCGGATTTGGCCTGGATAGAACCCCAAGCTGTCTGTGAATTGTAGACATTGCTCAGGCTGTATGGATCTGTATCATTCCCCACTTCTGCATAAGCCACTCTGCCTTTCAGGAAAGAAATGGTTTCCGGAAAGGTAATCATGTCTGAAATCACGGCGCTGAAAGTAGCGGAAGGATAGAAATAGCTGTTGTTTCCTACTGGAAGTGTACTGGACCAGTCATTTCTTCCGGTGACATCCAGGAAAAGGATATTCTTGTATCCGATTTGACCGAATCCATATAGTGAGTTGATTCTCTTTTCAGAATTGTACTGGCTCACCTGAAGGTTCACCGCAGTATTGGTAAAGTTGTAGATTCCCGGAATCAACAACTGAGGAGCCACGGTCTGCAAGTAGCGGTTTTCCTGACGCATTTGGTTACCACCCACGGCAACACTGTATGACCAAACCGGCTTGGTATGCTCAGAATAGGTTAAAAGGAAATCAGAGTTTTGCTCCGTAAAGTAAACATTATCTTCTCTGTAGTTTCCTTTAGGGAATCGCTGCGTACTGAAAGCACGCTTTCTGTCTCTCAGTTCATTGTAGGTATCCAAACCGGTACGCACCATCAAGTTCAGCTTGTCTGTGAACTTGTAGTTCAGGGAAACATTCCCAAAAATTCTATCCTTTGACTGCCCGTTGGTATTTTCATACACGTTGAAATAGGGGTTGTCGTGGTAGTTGTAATTGTAGTTGAACTGCTGCACGCCTTCCCTACCCTTCATCCAATAATTTCTCAGATTGGAAGTATTGATCTGACGACCATACCAGATCCAGAGGTACATCAGGTTTTCTGTACCATAACTGATATTTGGACGGTTTCCGCTATTGCTTCTTTGGAAATTAACTGCTGAATTTACTGTCAACTTATCCGTTACATTGATTCCACCGTTCATTGCGATGGTATTTCTTTTCAGGTCTGTATTTGGTACAATTCCCTTCTGATCCAGATTGGTCCAGGAAAGTCTGATGTTTGCATTTTCGCTGGACCCCGCCAAAGCAACGTTATTGGAAAGCGTTACTCCCGTTTCGAAGAAGTTGTTGATGTTGTCGGGTTGTGAAGCCCAGGGAGTTGGAGTGATGGTACTTCCAGCTGGAGCATTTAAGTCTCCGCCTCTGTAACCTGCCACTGATCTTGGAGAATCAAATTGAGGAAGCAGCAATCCGGCATCCAATTCAGGACCCCAGCTTTCATCCACCCCATCAGCGATACCGGCACCCGCACCGTTCACAAATTCAAATTGTCCATTATTACCCTGTCCATATTTATTCTGCCATTGAGGCAAAACCAAAGGATTGTCAAAGGTGGTATTGGAGTTGATGGTCACTCCCAGTCCTTTCTTTCCTTTTCCTGATTTGGTAGTGATCAAAATAGCTCCGTTGGCTGCTCTTGAGCCATACAAGGCTGCGGCAGCCGGGCCTTTAAGGACTGTCATCGAGGCAATGTCATCCGGGTTGATTTCACCGGCAGCATTTCCGTAATCCACTTCCTGATTTCCAGAACCGGTAGATCCTACCACATTATTGGAAATAGGCACACCATCCACCACAAATAGCGGTTGGTTGGCGTTGATATTGAGAGAAGATTCCCCTCTAATTGTCACTCGGGTGGAGCCCCCTATTCCAGAGGTTCCACTGGTAATCTGCACCCCTGCCACACGGCCGCTCAAGGAGTTGATGACATTGGTTTCCCTGGCTTCTGTAAACCGGTCTCCACTTACTGCTTGCACAGAATAACCCAAGGCTTTGGTTTCCCGCTCAACTCCCAATGCCGTTACCACTACTTCATTAAGGGCTACACCCTCGTTCAAGGTCACGTGGATCACTGAGGAATTCCCTACGATTCTCTCGACAGTTTCGAATCCCACAAATGAAAAAACAAGCGTTTCCGAAGGAGATGCCTGAATAAAATACGAACCGTCACCATTCGTAACGGTGCCTCTGGTAGTTCCTTTTACCATCACCGTAGCTCCTGGAAGGGGCTCGTTGGATGAGTCACTTACTTTTCCTTCCACCCTCATTTGTTGGGCCTGGGAGAAGTTGAGGATGAAGAGCATGCATGCCACTATCATTCCTTGCCAAATGCTTTTTTTAGCAGTCATTGTAAGTAAATGTTTTGAATACGTGATTTTTTTGGTTAAAAATTTTACCAAAGCTATACCCGCATTATTCGCTGGGAGTTAAATCACCTTTATCAAAAAATGAATTATCCAAATGTTAAAACTCTAAATTCAGGCTATAAAAGGCAATAATTGAAAAAAGAGCATATTAAGTGCACTTAACAGGAAGAGGGATATTTCCTGATTTTTATCTTTTTATTATCAAGAAATATATAGAAACATTAAACAAATTACCTTTTAGATAAAATACTTGGCGAACTCGGAGCCATTAAAAGAATCTACCCCTGTCCAAAATTGAATTTTGGGTGTCCGATAGTAGGACAATTACACAGAAATCAGAATTATAAAATATTGATTATCAAATAGTTTTTTAATAAGGCACTGAACTTGTGTTTTATTTTATAACCAAATAAAACATCCCATGTTGACCTTTCTTGCTTGGCTGATTCTGTTAATCTTATGTTGGCCAATTGCTATTTTGGCACTCATTCTCTACCCCATCGTTTGGTTGCTGTTGCTTCCATTCAGGTTGCTGGGGTTTGCGATAGACCTTTCTTTTGACCTAATCCGGAATATTTTCAGTCTTCCTTTTAGGATTCTATCGGGAAGATAAGCCGGAAGAAAAATAAAAAAAGCCCGGGTTCAATCCGGGCTTCAATTTATTGACTTTCTACTTTTTTCCTTCTCTCCTTGATTTCATCCACTCGCTCCTTGGAAACACCAAAGACTTTTCCTGCCGAGGCATCCTCAAGCAGCATATCTATATACCTCTGACTAAGCTGGGAATTGTCCTTGTATTTCTCCCTCAGTTTATCCAGTCGCTCATGCAGGTCTTTTCTGATTTCGGAATAAGCAGGATCGTCATAGACATTTTTCAGTTCCATTGGATCATTTTTCCTGTCAATCAATTCCCATTGATCTTCTACATAATAATAGTGGATCAACTTGTAGTCCTTGGTCACAATGGCATAATGGCGATTGACCATATGCTCAGCGGGATATTCATAGTAATGGTAATACACCTCATCCCGGGTCCATTTATCCTCATTTCCTGTCAACAAAGGGATCATGCTTTCACCCTGCATATCGCTAGGTGCTTCCACTCCTGCCGCTTCTAAAAAAGTCTGGGCAAAATCAAGGTTTTGAACCATCTCATCCGAACGGGTTCCTGCTTTGGTTTTTCCCGGCCAAGCCACCAAAAGCGGAGTCTTGAAAGACTGATCGTATACAAATCGCTTGTCAAACCAACCATGCTCTCCAAGATAGAAGCCCTGATCAGAAGTATAAACGATTATGGTATTTTCCATCAGGTTATTGGCTTCCAAATAATCCAGCAACCTACCTACGTTTTCATCTACAGCCTGGATAGTACCCAGATAATCCTGCATGTAGCGCTGGTATTTCCACTTCATAATTTCCTCCTCAGTCATGCTGGGATATGCCTTTTTGAATTCCTCGTTGATCTTGGAATAGGCATTTAAGAAATGTTCCCGCTGTGAAGGAGTCAGGCGCTTCATTTCATTCTCATAGCGAATCTTGTCGTATCCAATTTCAGCGATACCCAATTCATCCATTACCTCAGGAAACACTTTATTGTCCCCAGCCCAACTCATGTGCTTCAGAATACTCATTTCGGCCTCGGCTACAGGGGAAGTTCTTCCTGAATAATCATCAAAAAGGGTTGCAGGCTCAGGAAAACTCCTATTGGTAAAATCTTCCAGATGACGCTCAGCCATCAACCAGGACCTATGAGGAGCTTTATGCAAATACATCAGCATAAAAGGCTGGTCAGCTTTGCGCTCATTGCTCAGCCAATCCAAAGTCATGTCTGTAATAATATCTGTGACATATCCTTCCACCCGGATATTCCCTTCATTCTTGGTGATAAAGTCGGGATTGTAATAGGCCCCTTGTCCAGGTAAAATCTTGAACTGGTCAAAGCCCTTTGGATTGTTCCCAAAATGCAATTTCCCGAACATGGCAGTCTGATATCCTGCCTGCTGAAGGATCTGGGGAAAGGTAATATTGGTCGTATCAAAAGGAAAATGGTTGTCAATTTTCCCGTTGAGATGGGAATGCTTTCCGGTCAGAATAGTCGCTCTGGATGGGGCACAAATGGAATTGGTCACACTTGCATTAGTAAATAGAATTCCCATATCGGCAATCCTATCGATATTTGGGGTCTCAATCAGACTGTTATCATAAGCTGATATTGCCTGGTAAGCGTGATCATCAGACATGATGAAGATGATATTGGGTCTGTCCGAAACCTTTTTTTCTTCCTGGGAACAGGAAAAAAGAAGCGAAGTTGCCAAGACTCCCAAGATAAATACAGTAATTTTCCTCATTGGATCTAGGGTAGAAGGGATTAGGGTTTGAAAGAGTCCAAACCTAAGCAAAAAATAAATCCTTCCGAAGTTTTTATGAAAAACGGATGGAAAAATCAAAATTTTACCAAATATTATTTTTATTAAATCCGAAATACCAGCATTTTAACATGAAGCTCCTAAACTTTCTATTTGTTCTCGCTTTTCTTTTGGGTTCCTGTACAGAACCCAAAAAATCACCTCCCAATGTGCTATTCCTTTTTGCCGATGATCAACGGGCTGACGCCTTGGGCATATATGGAAACACCTATATCGAAACGCCAAATATTGACCAATTGGCAAGAGAAGGGAGTCGCTTCACCAATGCTTATGTCATGGGAGGCCATCATGGGGCAATCTGTGCTCCCAGTCGGGCCATGCTCTTGAGCGGAAAAAGCCTGTTTCATGTTTATGACCGACTAAAAGGAGTCAATACCATGCCCATGGACTTCGAAAAGGCAGGATATTCCACCTTTGGAACAGGAAAATGGCATAATGAAAAGGAGGCTTTTGAGGCAAATTTCCAACAGGCAAAAAATGTCTATTTAGGCGGAATGGCCAATCACTACAGCATCGCTTTGAGAGATAAGGGTCCCGATGGAAAGTTGGGAGAAGCAGTCCAAACAGGATTTTCTACCGAGATATTCGCTCAGTCTGCGGTTGATTTTATTCAGGACCATGTAGCTTCGGGCAATCCCAATCCCTTCTTTTGCTACGTAGCCTTTACGGTTCCTCACGACCCCTATTCCCCAGCTCCGGATTTTATCAATCACTACCCGGATGGCACAATCCCCCTGCCCGGAAATTACATGCCTTTTCATCCATTCCAGTTTGACCAATTGACTGTAAGAGATGAAAACCTGACCGGGTGGCCAAGGAAGCCCGAAGTGATCCAAATGATACTTTCTGACTATTATGGATTGATCACTCACTTGGACCAACAAATTGGAAGGATCATTTCCACCCTCAAAGAGCAGGGGCTTTATGAAAACACCATCATCGTCTATGCAGCCGACAACGGCTTGGCAGCCGGAAGCCACGGTCTTTTAGGCAAGCAAAATCTTTACGAGCACAGCACGAAAGTCCCTTTGATTCTAAAAGGCCCTGGAATACCGGAGAACTCAGAATTCGATGCACTCTCCTATCTCTATGACCTCTATCCTACCCTTTCTGAACTGGCCGGACTGCCCAAACCTGAAAATATCGATGGACATAGCCTTGTACCTGTACTGAACAAAACCCAAGAGGAAATCCGGTCTTCCCTGTTTACAGCCTACCGAAATACCGTCCGAGCAGTTCGCACCAAGGAATGGAAACTGATCCGGTACCCGGAGAGAGATTATACCCAGCTTTTCAATTTGGAAAAAGACCCCTTGGAACTAAACAATCTGGCAGAGCAAACCCAATATTCTTCCCAAATAAGCGAGCTGACCAAACTCTTGGAAGAATGGCAAAATCAAACCGATGATACCGTAGCCTGGACTGCCAATGTCATTAAACCTATGGAATATGATCCTGATACTCTGGTCAGAAAACCAGATCAATGGCAGCCAACCTATACTTTGGAGCGGTACTTTTCAAAACAGCCTTAAACCCTAAAAAAATGAAGAAATTTAGTACAGTATTCCTTTTTAGCTTTTTGAGTTTTTTCGCCTTTGCACAGGAATCCTTGGTATTCAAAGGAGGAACTGAGGGACATGCGATTTATCGTATTCCGGCAATTATTTCTCTTCCCTCAGGAGAACTTTTGGCTTTTGCTGAAGGCCGGGTGAACGGAAGCGATGACTTTGGAGATGTGAACCTGGTCATGAAAAAAAGCGAGGATCAAGGTCTTACTTGGTCACCTCTCCAAACCCTGATTGACTATGATACATTGCAGGCAGGAAACCCGGCTCCTGTTGTGGACCTCCATGATCCCAACTACCCTAATGGAGTGGTTTATCTTTTTTACAATACCGGCAACAATCATGAATACGACATCAGAATGAACCGGGGTGTAAGAGAAGTTTGGATGCTCAAGTCCTTCGATTTGGGAAAATCCTGGGAAGCCCCCGTGAATATTACTAAACAGGTCCACCTTCCAAATAATCCTGAATTCAACCCTTCCTATACAAACCCGCAAGACTGGAGACACTATGCCAATACCCCGGGACATGCGTTCCAGTTTCAAGGTGGAAAGTTTAAGGGTAGAATCTATGTTGCCGCAAACCATTCATCCGGAAACCCTCAGGATCAATTCGCGGAATATCAGGCCCATGGATTTTATAGTGACGATCATGGAAAAACCTTTCACCTTTCTGAATCCATAGAAATCCCGGGGTCCAATGAATCCATAGCAGCAGAGCTTTCCCAAGACAGGATGATTATGAGCATCCGAAATCAAAAAGGAGACATTCGGAGCAGAATTTTAGCCTACTCATCCGATGGAGGCCAAACTTGGGACGAGGCCTATTTTGAAGAGCAATTACCGGATCCGGTTTGCCAGGCTTCGATTCTGAACATAGGCGAAAGAAAAGGCAAAACCATACTTGCACATTCAAACGCTTCCCATCCAGATCAGAGAAACAATCTTTGCATCAAAATAAGCTTTGATGAAGGCAAAACTTGGGATAGGACCATAGCCATTGATAAGACTGAAAACCCGGAGCAAAAAGCCTGGACAGCCTATTCAGACCTAGTACAATTGGAAAGTGATACTCTTGGAATCCTCTACGAAAGAAACAATTATTCCGAAATTGTATTCAAGCAAATTAGATGGGACAACCTTCCCTAAAAGAGAAAGTGGCTTCCCTAAAGAAATTCATGAAACCGCTCCTGGACTGAGCTAATATTCAACCCTAACTGACGAATATCATTTTTTCCGAGATAGAAATTACCGTCATTTAAGTATGACAATACAGCTGTATTTGGCTGTATTCAGAAGGGGAAGCCCAGAATAAAAGCGACACATTTTGGAATGGAAGTTTGCAAGTCGGGGCTTCAATTCTCCAAACAAAAACCTCTACGGAGATGAAGGAAAGCCTGAAAATTGAAATCGGCAAAGTCATCTTGGAAGGTGACCTGACCGTCCCCAACCTACCCAAAGGTTTGGTACTTTTTGCTCATGGAAGCGGAAGTGGAAGAAATAGCCCCCGAAACCATTTTGTAGCAGAGTACCTGAATAAGTTGGGCTATGCGACTTTTCTGATGGATTTGTTTGCAAACACCGAATCCGAATTGAGTACTGGGGATTTTGACCTCAAATTTCTCTCAGAACGAATGCGGGAAGTCACCGTAAAGCTCAAGAGTTTCCCCTTCCTTTCCAAGCTCCCTGTGGGCCTTTATGGATCCAGCACAGGAGCTGCAGTAGCTTTAGTTGCAGCCAGTTATTTACCAAAACAAGTCCATGCTGTCGTTTGTCGTGGTGGAAGAGTGGACTTGGCTACCGGGTTTCTAGGATTGGTCCAAGCACCTACTCTTCTCGTCGTGGGAGGGAATGACGACTATGTCCTGGAATTAAACAGAGAATCCTTTGAATTACTGGAATCACCAAAAAAAATTAAAGTGATTCCGGGGGCAGGACATCTTTTTGAAGAGCCCGGGACTCTGGAGGAAGTGGCAAAGGAAACTGGGGATTGGTTTGAAACTCATCTTTCCCCAATCCCTAAAAACGAGGAAATTGATCAGGTCAACTAACAAAATAAAGAGCCATGTTCAGGGACAGGAAAGATGCAGGAACCAAATTAGGGGAAGCTCTTCTGAAATATAAAGATGAAAATCCCTTGGTTGTTGGAATTCCAAGAGGTGGAATGGAAACGGCATACTATGTGGCCCAGAAACTGGATGCTGAAATGATCCCGATTATTTCAAGGAAACTGGGATACCCCTTCAATCCGGAATTTGCTATGGGAGCGGTAGCCGAGGATGGGAGCCTTTATATTTCCTCTTTGGCCAGATCCAGAGTAAGTGAAGAACAAATAGAGGAAATCCTTCAGCAACAAAAAAATGAGATCAAACGAAGAGTTGATTTGCTGCGAAAGGGCCAACCTGTTCCAGAAATGAAAAACCGGACTGTCATCGTAGTGGATGACGGAATTGCCACAGGTGCCACGCTCTTCGCAACCCTGGAAATGTGTAAAAAACTCCAGCCGAAAAAACTAATCGTCGCCGCACCTATTGGAGCACCTGAAACCATAGTGAAATTGAAATCCATGTCAGATAAAACACTGATCCTGGAAAGTCCGGAAGATTTTTATGCTGTCTCACAGGGATATGAATATTTCACCAACCTCACTGATGAAGAAGCCCTTGAATTTATCAACAAGCATCAAGAAGCCCGAAAAAATCAAACTCAAACAAACCATAACTAACAACAAGATGGAATCTCAGGATAATAAAAAACTAGGACTCTGGATGAACATGGGAAAGGCCCTTTTGGTCAATTACCAAAACAAAGAAGCTTCCCTGGTGGAAACCATTGACTCTCCAGTAGAAAGCATGGTCCGGTATGAAGGAGAAACTGATCAGAAAACCAAATTTAGTGGACAATCCCCTTCATCAAATGAAAACAAGCAAAACAACATCCACCAGGAACAGGTCAAAAAATACTTTTCCCTTTTGGAGGGAAAGCTATCAGGATATGATGAAGTTTTGCTGTTCGGACCCGGTACTGCCAAAAAGCAGTTTCTCAATCAACTGGCTTCTAACAAAGCCTTTGCAGATGTAAAAATTCATACCGAAGACGCAGACAACTTAACTCCAAACCAGTTGTTGAGCTTCGTTAGAAATCACTTTTCTTGAAATTTTCTTTTGATATAAAAGGGATTACCGAATACAGGTTTTGAACTCAGGTCCCGTGGATTTGATGCCCCGGTAAAGCAATTGCTGATCCCCTGATTCATTCCGAAAAACGGTAATCCCTTTTGCTTTTTCTCTCCAGGCTTTTTTGTAAAGATCCTCCACTTCCTCCACATTTGCCGTGGACGGGAGATTCACAGTTTTAGACACTGCATTATCGGTATAATTTTGAAAAGCCACCTGATGGCGGAGATGCCATTCCGGGGACACTTCGAGAGCAGTCCGAAAAACTTCCTGCAGATTTTTCGGGATTTCTTGAATATCCAAACAGCTCCCTTTTTCAAACACCTTTTCGAGAATGGAATCATTCAATAGGTTTTCATCCTGAAGCATCTCCATAAACAGCGGATTGATGCTTTTCAATGTCTCACCCTGCAGGACGTTTTTTCTCTGAAAAGCCAACGCAAAGAGCGGTTCAATGGAGGAAGAGGTATCTGCCAAAATCGAAATCGTCCCAGTGGGAGCCACACTGGTTTGGGTAGCGTTCCGCATGGGATGATCTGGAAAATACTTGCTTTTCTCCCAGTTGGGAAAGCATCCCCTTTCCTTTGCCAATTCGGAAGAAGTCTCAAAACTTTGATCTTGGATGAATTTCATCAGTTTTGCTCCTAACTCCACCGCCTCTTCCGATGCATAGGGAATCCTGAGTTGGATCAAAAGTTCTGCCCATCCCATTACTCCCAAGCCTATTTTTCGATTTGCCAAGGTTGCTTTTTTGATGGAACTGGAAGGAAATTTATTGATCTCCAACACATCGTCGAGAAACCGAACAGCTAGCTTCACGGTAGTCTTCAGCCTCTCCCAGTCAATTTTTCGGGATTCCCTATTCCCATAATGTGACAAATTGATGGAACCCAGATTGCAGGATTCATATGGCAACAAGGGCACCTCTCCACAAGGGTTGGTTGCTTCGATTTTCCCCAAAGAAGGAACTGGATTAGCCTGCTGGATGGTATCGGTAAAAATCAGTCCCGGATTTCCGGAAAGCCAGGCTTGATAGACTATCTCCTTCCAAATCATCGAGGCCGAAACTTTCCTGGCGACTTTTTGAGTCCGGGGATTGATCAACTCCCATTCTTCACCTTTTTCCAGAGCATGCATAAAAGCATCAGAAACCGCCACCGATAGATTGAAATTCCTCAGCCGCTTGCCATTGGATCTTAAGCCGATAAACTCAAAAATATCCGGATGGTCAATATTCAAAATTCCCATATTGGCTCCTCTTCGCCTTCCTCCTTGCTTGATATGTTCCGTTGCAAAATCAAAAAGTTTGATAAAGGAAACCGGGCCGGAGGATTGTCCACCATGGCCGCTCACAAAGTCTCCGGCGGGTCGCAGTTTTGAAAAGTTAAAACCGGTCCCTCCTCCTTTTTGCTGCACCATGGCCGCCAACTTGAGCGTTTCGAATATCCCGTTTAAACTATCCTCCACGGGAAGTACAAAGCAAGCGCTCAACTGTCCATAGCCAGTCCCTGCATTCATCAGGGTGGTGGAATTGGGAAGGAAATCCAACTCAGCCATCATTTCGAAAAATTCCTCTTCCCTCAGCAAGGCAGCTTCTTTTCCAGCATAGTTCTCTTCCGCTTTTGCTACGGCTTTTGCCACCCTTCGAAACATCCCCTCGGGTGACTCTAAGGTTTTACCTTGGGCATTTCTGAGGAGATATCTTTCCCGCAGGATTTTCAGGGCATTCTCGGAAAGTGATTTCATGGCAAGTGATTTCCCGGAGAAAATGATTTTTCAAAAACTAATTACCTGAATTTACTAAAAAACCTCCATCAATTTTGATTTCAGCTGTTCAAAACACTTGCGATTCTCATGCTTAAGTCCCATTGGCTTTCTTGGATTTTTCTTCAAAGGCCTTTTGTTGCCTAGAATTTAAATCATTAGATTTTGAAGCACTAACAAAAGTCCAAAACCATGAAAATCCACCACTTAGGGGTTTACAAACTCGCGTTATATTCCCTTTTTTTCAGCCTTGTCCTAACAGGCTGTTCAAAACCGGTAGAAACTACCGAAACCACTACTTCTCATTCAAAGAATTTACTCAGGGATTATGTTCAGGGGCCAGCACCGGATTTTCAATATGAAATCGTTTTGACTAAGCAGGAAGAGGGCTATGATTTTTACGTACTTAAGATGATTTCCCAAAAATGGCTCAGCCCAGACTTGGTTGACCAAAATGAATGGTGGCACTGGGTAAGCATGATCGTACCCAAAGACAGCCCTTTTGAAACCGGCATGATGTGGATAGGCGGAGGCAGTACCAATTCGGCTATGCCGACCGAACCGGATGCACTGATTCTGGAGGCTGCAAAACAGACCAACTCCATAGTGGCCCAGATCCACAACGTACCCTTCCAACCCATCACCTTTGCCAATGACGAGTTTGGGGAGCGATATGAGGATGCAATCATTGCCTATGGTTGGATGAAATTTCTGGAAGGAGGAGCCAAAGATGAAGATGCAATCTGGCTAGCGAGATTTCCCATGACCAAAGCAGTCAAACTTGCCATGGATGCTGTGACTGAGGTGGCTCTCCAAAAGAATCAAAAAGATCTCAAGAAATTCTTTGTAGCGGGAGCTTCCAAAAGAGGATGGACTACCTGGACCACGGCTGCTACTGACGACCGGGTAATCGCTATTGCGCCTGTAGTAATCGACCTACTCAATCTGAAACCCTCTTTTCAGCACCATTGGAAAAATTACGGGTTTTGGGCCCCTGCCGTGACGGACTACGTTCGTGAAGGAGTCATGGATTGGATGGGAACTCCGGAATTTGACCGTTTGCTGGAATTGACAGAGCCCTATTCTTTTGTGGACCAGTTAGACATTCCCAAATTACTTATCAATGCCTCAGGAGATCAGTTTTTCCAGCCTGACAGTTGGGAGTTTTACTGGAATGATCTCAAGGGAGAAAAACATGTGCAATACGTACCCAATTTTGGCCATGACCTGAGCAAATCAGATGCATTTCCCAACCTTATTTCTTTCTATGCCTCCATCCTCAACCAAAGCAAAAGGCCTGAGTACCACTGGGAAATTGAAGGGGATAAAATTCTTATAAAAACCACTCCTTCCAATAAACCTGTTTCCGTCAAACTCTGGTCTGCTTACAACCCCCTATCCAGAGATTTTCGGATCGATGAGTTTGGTCCCAACTGGGTGGCTGAAGAAATCCCCATGAATGAAAGCGGGGAACTGGAAATCCTGATGAAAACTCCCGAAGAAGGGTTCAGAGGCTATTTCGTGGAACTGACTTTTGTGGGAGAAACACCCCTAAAGGTTACCTCTGGGATAGAAGTACTACCGAGAGATTACCCTTACGGTGAATTTGTTCCCCAACGGGCTGCAGTTGCCTCCCACTAAACTACTTATATGAAAACCTTATTTTCAGCCCTATTCACCCTATTGTTCAGTCAATTCGCTATGTCCCAGCCTACTCCCAATTATGATGAAAGTAAAGTACCTGATCTGGTTTTACCTGATCCTTTTGTAAGTGCCAAAGGAAAAATCATTCAGTCTGCCAAGGAATGGGAAGAAATCAGAAGACCTGAAATCTTCAGATTATTTGAAGAGCAGGTATATGGGAAAATCCCTACGGATTTGGATAATATCAGCTTTGAGGAGGTGAAGGAAAGTGAGAACCCCTACCCGGATCAGGCAATTCTGAAAGAAGTCAATATCACCGTATCGAGAAAAGGGCAACACTACACCATGCGTCTGAATGTATTTATTCCTAAATCCGGAAAAGGTCCATTTCCTGTGATTTTATTGATTAATTACTCCCCAAAATACCCCAATGGGCAGATAGTGGAGGAAGGATTCTGGCCTGTTCCCGAGTTGATAGCGCAGGGTTTTGCAACTGCTTCCTTCCACGCTGAGACAGTTGCGCCAGATGACAAAATCAGATTTTCGGAAGGGATAATTTCAAAGCTGTACCCTGAACAACTTGAACAGGCAGATGGAATGCGGGCCTTGGGAGCCTGGGGATGGGGAGCCATGCGTGCCATGGATTACTTCGAAAATAGTGCTCTTTTTGACAGCGAAAAATCTGTCTTAGTAGGACATTCCAGAGCCGGAAAAGCGACCTTGTGGGCATCGGCCAACGATCCCCGATGGGCCGTAACTATTCCAAATGAATCCGGATGCGGAGGTGCTGCCCTTTCGAAAAGAAAATTTGGAGAAACAGTTCAGGTGATCAACACTAGCTTTCCTCACTGGTTCAATGACAATTTCAAATCCTATAACAACAAGGAAGAAGAGCTCCCCATTGACCAGCATCTTTTGGTCTCCCTGATCGCTCCAAGAGCTATTTATTTCTCCAGCGCGCGGGAAGACCGCTGGGCAGATCCAAAAGGTGAATACCTTTCTTTGACTTTGGGTAGCAGAGTTTATCAGGAAATTTTCGGAAAGAAGGCAGTCTTCCCTCTTGAGTTTGAGGAATTACAGGGACCGATTCTGCAGCCTTCCATGGGCTATCATATCCGGGAGGGCGAACATAATCTTACGCCTGAAGACTGGAAGCATTATTTGGAATTCATCAAACTCAACTTCAAAAATTAAAACGAAACCCTAAAGCACGGGACAGAAATCCCATCAGTTTCCAATTCCTTGAAAAACTATACCTTTTAACCAAAGCACTTTCTATGCAAGCCCTGATACTTTTCCTGCTTAGCCTAAGCCTATCAAACCAAACTGAAAAACCGGAAGTCAAAATCCTAAAGTCAGAATTCATTTATGAAACGGCTCCCTTTCCCCAATGTCATGCCTCTACTCTGATTGAAAATGAAGAAGGAATATTGGCAGCCTGGTTTGGAGGCACACATGAACGCCACCCGGATGTCAGCATTTATACTGCCCAACTGAATGGGGAGAAATGGTCAGAACCAAAAAAAGCAGCGGATGGGGTAGAAAATGAACAAACCCGATATCCAACGTGGAATCCGGTTCTTTATCGTTTGGATAATGGAAAAACCGTGCTTTTCTATAAAATCGGCCCCAATCCCAGAGAATGGTGGGGAGCCTATAAATTATCCGATGATTTAGGAAAAACTTGGTCAGAGGAAATCCCTCTCCCTGATGGAATTCTTGGTCCGATCAAGAATAAACCCGTAGCACTTTCGAATGGAAAAATACTGTATCCAAGTAGTTTGGAGACAGAGGAAAAATGGACCATTCATGTAGAAAGCTCAGACTCAAACCTTGAAAACTGGAAAAAAACAGAGATTGAAAACGGGAAATTCAATGCCATCCAGCCAACTGTTTTCTTTCATCCCGATGGCAGACTGCAAATGCTCTGTAGAACCCAGGAAGGGAAGATCGGTGTGACCTGGTCAGATGACCAAGGCGCAACGTGGACTCCCGTTCAGGCTACCAATTTGGTTCACAACAATTCAGGAATAGATGGGGTCACCCTCCAAAACGGATATCACCTTTTGCTCTGCAACCCGATTCCCAAAGGAAGAAACAAACTATCCCTGATGGGCTCCACAGACGGAGTGAATTGGGAAGAATTGTTGGTGATGGAAGATGAGAAAAAGGGAGAATTCAGCTACCCGGCCATCATACAGGCTAGTGACGGCACTGTTCACCTGACCTATACCTATAACCGGGAAAAGGTGAAATATGCTCAGCTCAAAATCAATTAAGGCTCATGGATCTCCCTAAACCTTTCCGGGGCATCATTCCCCCCTTAATTACTCCTCTTCTGGCTGATTTGTCACTGGACCAAACATCACTGGAGAAAATCCTTGAGCATGTAATTGCCGGAGGAGTGGATGGAGTATTTATTTTGGGAACTACCGGTGAGGCCCCCTCCCTTTCCAAACAACTTAAAAAGGAACTGATCCAAGCAACTGGGGAGATGGTCAATGGTAGAATACCTGTTTTGGTTGGGATTACGGATTGTTCTTTTGAGGAAAGTCTTGACTTGGCTGAATATGCCCGAAAGGCCGGCGCAAATGCATTGGTGGCTACTACTCCATTTTACATGAAAATTGGCCAGGATGAATTGGTTAATTACTTTCAAAAATTGGCTGATGCAGTGGATTTACCGCTTTTCCTCTACAACATGCCCTCCCACACGCACTTATCCATTGCTGTGGAAAGGGTCAAGAAATTGAGCCAACATCCCAATATTGTTGGGATCAAGGACAGCTCCGGAGACCTGACCTACTTTCAGGAACTTTGTGATGCTTGCAGAGAAATGCCTGAGTTTACGGTTTTGGTTGGACCAGAAGAAATACTCTTGGAAACCCTTCAAATGGGAGGACATGGAGGAGTAACAGGAGGATCCAATCTCTTTCCAGACCTCTATGTTTCTGTGATGGAAGCCTTTGACAAAAACGATAAAGCCAGGGCATCTGAACTTCAGGAGTCTATCGGTTTTTTAAGCAAAAACCTTTACCATCACGGAGGCTATCCAAATGATTATCTCAAGGGGATCAAAGGAGCAATGGCCTTGGAGGGACTATGCCAGAAATTCACGGCACTTCCCGTTATTCCTTTCAATGAATCTGAAATGAATACCTTATCCGAAAAGCTTGATACGGTGAAGGCCCAGCTCAGAAACATGATCTAAGAAATTTTATGGATTTTCATCCAATAAAAAACCTCCGATTCTGATTGTATCGGAGGTTTTTCTTGAAGTATAAATCTATTTCAATTACATATCCTTCATTTCGGCCACTACCTTGGTAATGGTCTGCTTTGCATCTCCGAATAGCATCAGACAATTCGGATAGCCAAAGAGTTCATTTTCAATCCCAGCATAACCTTTACCCATACTACGCTTACTGACAATGACCGTCTTGGCTTTATCTGCGTTCAGGATTGGCATACCATAGATAGGACTTTGAGGGTTGGTTCTTGCTGCCGGGTTGACCACGTCATTGGCACCAATCACAAACACCAGATCAGTATTTGGAAACTCATCATTGATGGCTTCCATTTCAATGAGTTTATCATAGGAAATATTTGCCTCAGCCAGCAATACATTCATATGTCCAGGCATTCTACCTGCCACCGGGTGGATAGCGAATTTGAAATCAATATTTCTTTTTTCGCACTGTTCCATCAACTCACGTACGGCATGCTGTGCCTGGGCAACTGCCATACCATAACCTGGAACTACGATAACGGAAGAAACAGAGTCAAACAGCATGGCACTTTCCTCCACACCGATTTCCTTTATGACCATGGCTGGACCATCCTCTCCTTGTGTAGCTGCTGTCTGGCCAAAGCCTCCTAAAAGGACATTGGTCAGGGAGCGGTTCATCGCCTTACACATGATCTGAGTAAGGATAATACCGGAAGCTCCAACCAGAGAACCTGCAACGATCAACACGTTATTGTTCAAAATGAAGCCCGTTGCGCAAGCTGCCATACCTGAATAGGAATTGAGCAGGGAAATCACAACCGGCATATCTGCACCGCCGATTGGAATCACGATCAATACCCCAACGAGCAGGGAAAGGACCACCAACAAAGAGATATAAAGCGGATCGGTTTGATACATATAGGTAAACACCGCCGCAATCAGGAATGAAATCAGCAACACCAAATTGAGCGCATGCTGGCCCTTAAAGGTGATGGGTGAGCCGGAAATTTTTCCATTCAGCTTCATCCAGGCCACTACGGATCCGGTAAAGGTTACCCCCCCGATCAGGACACTGAGAATGATACTGACGGAATTGACTGCATCCAGCTGAGTCCCCAAAATCTCGGTTTTGAAGAAGTGGTCAGAAAGGGCCACCCCAAATGAGGCCAGGCCACCAAAGCCGTTGAAAAGGGCCACCATTTCTGGGATTTTGGTCATTTCCACCTTTTTGGCGTAATACAGACCGATAGTCCCACCCAATAGCATACAGATGAAAATTTCGGTCAAAGAGACAACTTCCAGTGTCAGCAGAGTTGCTACAATAGCAATGAGCATACCGACAGAAGAAAGCATATTTCCCTTTCTGGCATCCTTTGTTTTTCCCAAAAATTTAATTCCCAGGATAAATAAAACGGAGGCAACGAGGTAGGCGATTTGTGTGGTTATACTCATTTCTTCTTAAACATTTTAAGCATACGATCTGTAACAGCATATCCTCCTACCACATTGATACTGGCCAGGACAAGGGCACCCATGCCCAACCATTTACTCAGTGTGGTATAACCCATTTCGTTACAGGCCAAAAGGGCTCCGACAATGGTGATTCCTGAAATCGCATTGGATCCGGACATCAAAGGGGTGTGAAGTGTAGGAGGTACTTTGGAAATGAGTTCAAATCCCAAATAACTCGCAAGGACCAGAACATACAGTAAAATCAATAAAGAGTCAGCGTTCATAATCTAGGGGTTTTAGCTTTTTGGGTTTAGAATATTTTTGGTGAACTCATGTACCAGCTCTCCCTCATGGGTGATCAGGACACCTTTGGTGATTTCCTCCTCCCTATCCAGATTCAGCCCAAACTGATTGAAAAGATGGAGTAACAAGGTGCTGATATTGATGGCATACAACTGGCTGGCATTAGTTGAAAGCAGTGAAGGAAGGTTAGACTCTCCTACCAAGGTGACCCCATGTTTCACTACAATTTTGTTGATTTCTGAAAGTTCACAGTTACCTCCGGATTCCACAGCCATATCGACAATTACGGAACCGGCTTTCATACTCTTGACCATTTCCTCAGTGACCAGAATCGGGGATTTCTTGCCCATCACCAATGCTGTGGTAATCACCAAGTCAGCTTCTTTGATTTTTTCCCGAATCAGCTGCTGCTGTTTTTGCAGGAATTCAGCAGAAACCTCCTTGGCATAGCCTCCCTCAATTTTAACCTCTTCCGCACCTTCCACTGTCAGGAATCTTCCGCCCAGGGATTCTACCTGCTCTTTGGTTTCAGGTCTAACATCTGTTACCTCCACAATTGCTCCCAATCGTTTTGCTGTGGCGATGGCCTGAAGACCAGCTACACCTGCTCCAAAGATCAAAACTTTGGCCGGGGTGATCGTTCCGGATGCAGTCATCATCAGCGGAAAGATTTTACCCAAATGGTTAGCTCCCAAAATCACCGATTTGTATCCGGCAAGGTTGGCTTGAGAACTCAGAGCATCCATTTTTTGGGCCCTTGAAATCCTCGGTACGGCATCCATGGAAATGGAAGTAATGGATTTTTCATTGAGGGCCTGAATGATTTCCGGATGCTGATAGGCATACATGAAGGAAATACAGGAAGCCCCATTTTTCATTTGCGAGATTTCCTCTTTGGTAAAAAGGTTTACTTTCAGCAATAAATCGGCGGCAAACACTTCCGCAGATTTGGCAACTTCGGCCCCTGCATTCCGGTAGTCCTGATCCGAATAATACGAACCCTCACCAGCCCCCTCTTCAATGACTACTTCAAACTCCTTTTTCACCAGGAGTTTCACCACATCTGGAGTTATGGCAACTCTCTTTTCGTAGGCTTTTGTCTCTTTTAATACACCAATTTTCATTTCAGAAGGTTTGAATTGAATCTAACATTTAGATCCACGTACATTTTTTCGAATTTAGGTTTTAGCAGGTATTTAACCAGCCTGAAAATAAGAAAATCAAAATAAATATTTGTTTTTGGACGGAATGCATTTCGAAGTTTTTGTTGCGAAATCGATTTAAACTAACGGAGGGGACATTTAAATGAATCTGTAGTCAATCCTCACAATACAGGGTAGATTAGTAAATTTTAATCCTTATTTTAAAGCCGTTTCTATTAAACCTCTTTTAACATTAACCCATGAAAGAATCCAAAAAGGATCAAACCGGACAATCCCGGAGAGATTTTATTAAAAATGCGGCAATCGCCTCCTCCTTTTTTATAGTCCCCCGTCATGTACTCGGCGGAGTAGGATTTATTTCCCCGTCGGACCAATTGAATCTAGCGGCCATAGGAGCCGGCGGCAAAGGAGCCAGTGATATTTTCAATGCTTCGGTAAATGGGCGTGAACGGGTTGTAGCCCTTTGCGACGTTGATTTTTCCGGATCTGCAAAGAGATCGGTAGAGAATTTCCCAAATGCAAAGCTCTACGCAGATTACAGGGAAATGCTTGAAAAAGAAAAGGACATTGATGCAGTAACCATTTCCACTCCAGACCATGTTCACGGCCCTGCTGCCAAATTTGCAATGGAAAGGGGAAAGCACGTCTATGTTCAGAAACCCATGACCCATAACATCCGGGAAGCCAGAATGCTGACCGAAATGGCCAGAACCCAAGAAGTGGTCACTCAAATGGGAAACCAAGGTGGCTCAAACCCTCTTCTGAAACTGGTACAGCAATGGATAGACGAAGACCGTATCGGCGCGGTATCAAAAGTCCAGGTCTGGACCAATAGGCCGGTTTGGCCTCAGGGAGGCGCCTTCCCAGCTGCTGCGCCTGGAGAAAAACCGGATGCCCTTCAATGGGATCTTTGGTTGGGTCCAGCTCCGGAAATTCCTTTCACACCTAACTTGCACCCATTCAACTGGAGAGGTTGGTGGGATTACGGAACTGGAGCATTGGGTGACGTTGGATGCCACCTGATTGATATCCCGTTCCGTACGTTGGGATTACACTATCCAACCGATGCGGAGTGTAGCGTGGGATCCGTATTCAGCAAAATGTGGACTGCCGATTACCATCCAGAGGGATGCCCTGCATCCTCATTTATCACTTTGCACTTTGCCGCTACTGCAAAAAGCAAATCCCCTATTGAAATGACCTGGAGTGACGGAGGCATCAGGCCTTCCCATCCAGACATCATTCCTGCCAACGACGATATCGGAGGTGCAAATTCCGCAAACGGGGTTTTGATAATCGGGGAAAAAGGAATTATATCCACCAATATCAATGATTCCTCTCCATTAATGCCAAAGCTATACCTCAACGATGGAACTGTAGAAATAGGTCCACAAACCGAAGAGGGAATGGAACCTGAATACGGGCACCAAAGGCTTTGGGTAGATGCTTGTAAAGCTGGTTTTGGCAGCAAGGAGCATCAGGGCCTAACCTCCTCTTTTGACTATGCCGGACCTATGACGGAAACCGTATTGATGGGTAATCTTGCCATCCGTAGCTATATGCTCAGAAGAGAGAACAGCAAGGGACAAATGGAGTTCTTTGGACGTAGAAAGTTGCTTTGGGATGGTGAAAACATGAGAATCACCAACCTGGAAGAAGCCAATCAATTTGTTGGCAGAACCTATCGACCAGGATTCGAAGTTTAATGCTTCTTTCCATTCATCAATCAGCCCAGTTCCCAAATGGAATTGGGCTGATTTTTTTTATATCAGTGCATGGACCCTTTGGGTATTCGATTTTTAATACATTAGCTTATTAAAATTCTAACTTCAGACTAATTATCCTGAAATTTTATTTATTACAAACACTTAAAATTCAAATTATTTAAAAAGTAGAATCATGAAAAAACCTTTACTCCTTCTCCTTTTTTCAATCCTGATCAGCTTTCCTTCCTTTTCTCAGGAAGAACCCGAAGCCCCTGCGGACTATGACAAAAACCTCATAAAGGTTAATTTGACCGGCTTTTTACTGAAGAATTATGGATTTCAATATGAGCGGATGTTGTCCAGAAAAACCTCATTTGCCTTAGGAGTCCGAACCATGCCAAAAGGCGACCTTCCGCTTATGGGATTTTTGGAAAACCAAATAGATGACCCGGACACTTTCAAGGAAATCGAACGAGTATCCATGGGGAATTTCGCCGTGACCCCAGAATTCCGTTTTTATTTAGGAAAAAAATCAGGACCCAGAGGGTTTTACATAGCTCCATACCTACGTTATTCTAAATCAGACATAACTGTCAAGGATTTTGAATTCACCTATGAAGTAGAGGAGAATGGGTTCTTTTTTGAGGAAACCCGTACCCTGGATCTCAATGGGGATATAAAAGGAATCACTGGCGGCTTGATGTTTGGAGCTCAGTGGAAGCTTGGTAAAAGTTTGTATTTGGACTGGTGGATCATAGGAGGCTCTTATGGTAGTTCAAATGGAACCATTTCCACTGTAGCTTCCCTGACTCAAGAAGAACAAGATGGCCTTCGCAATGAATTGAACAGCTTGGACATCCCCGTACTGGAATACGATGTAGAGGTCAACAGCAATGGTGCAAAAATGACTTTCGATGGACCATTTGCCAGCTTGAGAGGGGGATTATCCCTAGGAATCAAATTCTAATTTGAATTAAAAAAAGGTTAAAAGGAAGCAAGCTTGTTTTAAAAATAAAATTCTGCGTTAACTTATTAAACCTTTGTATTTTTACTGCATCTAAGCCAAAAAACCCATCAATATGATCAAGAAAATCTCCATAGCAGTTTTAGTCATTCTTGTAGTGATTCAGTTCATTCCCTATGAAAAAAATGACAGCAACGACATGACTTATGACGTCTCCAAAAGCTACAATGTGCCGGAAAATGTGCAGACTCTTTTAAAGGGGGCTTGCAATGACTGTCATTCCAATCAAACCGTATATCCTTGGTATTCCAAAATCGAACCGATTGGTTTTTGGCTGAATAACCATATTGTAGATGGAAAAAGACATCTCAACTTTTCCAACTTTACCCAGCTTCCTCTTGCAGTTCAAAACCACAAATTTGAGGAAACCATAGAAATGGTTGAGGAAAAAGAAATGCCATTGGAATCCTACACAGCCATGGGATTGCATCCTGAAGCCAATCTTAGCGATTCGGATCGTCAAGTCCTGATCGATTGGGCTAAGGATCAAATGGCCTACCTCAAAGCCACCTATCCTGCGGATAGTCTGGTAATGAAAAGAAGAACGCCCCCAGCACAATAATCAGGAGCCCCGAAATAAAATTCGGGGCTTTTTTTCGATCTAAATCAGGCTTTCCTCTGTATTTTTAGGAATGAAGAAAATCAACGATTCGGAAGTCCGATGGGGAGTCATCGGAGTAGGGAATGTCTGTGAAGTCAAATCTGCTCCCGCAATGAACTTGATCCCTCACAGCAAATTGGTCGCAGTCATGAGACGGGATGAGGAAAAGGTTAAGGATTATGCTCAGCGTCACGGAGTCCCTAAATGGTACACCTCAGCTCAGGCACTGATCGATGACCCTGAAGTCAATGCCATATACATTGCCACCCCACCAAATGCGCACCTGGAACTGACCCGGATGGCCGCGGCTGCAGGAAAACCTGTATATGTAGAAAAACCTATGGCGAGAACCTATGCCGAATGTCAAGAAATGATCCAGATCTGCGAGAAGGCACAAGTGCCATTGTATATCGCTTATTACCGTCGTGCTCTCCCCCATTTTTTAAAGATTAAGGAACTGATGGAGCAGGGAGAGATCGGTGAGATCCGAACAGTTCACATCAACATGAAACAAGTGGTTGAGCCAGAAATCATTGCAAAACTGAAAAACAACTGGAGAATAAACCCGGATATTTCCGGCGGCGGGTACTTTTTTGACTTGGCATCTCACCAACTGGATCTCCTGGATTTCTTTTTTGGACCCATCACCCATGCAAGCGGATATGCTTCCAACCAGGCCAAAGCCTATGAAGCGGAAGACATTGTAGTCGGAAGTTTTGCCTTCAAAAACGGGATCCTAGGCACTGGAAACTGGTGCTTTACCAGTTGTCAGTCCGCCGAAAAAGATGAGGTGATTATTGACGGAAGTAAAGGTCAAATACGATTTGAAACATTCGGAAAAGGAGAATTTACGCTAATTCACGACTTTAAAGACACCGAGCATTTCCAAGTCCAACTCCCCCATCATATCCAACAACCTTTGATCTCATCCATTGTCGGAGATTTATTGGGAACTGAAACCTGCCCAAGCACCGGGATCTCTGGAGCCCGTACAAATTGGGTTATGGATGAATTGGTAAAAACCAGAATCGGGTAACAGCGCAGCTAATAGGGGGATGATTAATCCAAAAGGAACAATCCCCTAACAAATACGTACCCCCCAAAATTAAAGGGTAAAACCACTCTTTTTCAGGGATTTTTACGTAAAATAGACTGGAATTAACAGCTATCACCTGCCATGAAAAAGCACGAAAAATTGGGTGAGCTTTCAGCTACTGCAATATGTGGCAATGACATTAGCTCTTCCGTTTTATATGTTTCAGCATTAGCCATAGCCTTTGCCGGACAGTATGCCTGGATCACCTTGTTGATAGTTTCTTTTGTTCTATTCCTCTTTAGAAAAATCTATGGAGAGGTAGTCGGAGCCTTACCATTGAATGGTGGGGCTTACAATGCCCTGCTGAACACTACCAGTAAATCAACAGCTTCCCTCGCAGCAACTTTGACTCTACTTTCCTATATGGCCACAGCGGTTATATCGGCAAATGAAGGAATCCATTACCTTCACCATATTGTCCCATCCATGCCCATTATCCCGGCTACGGTTCTACTTCTGTCCATTTTTGCTTTACTGGTAATTGGAGGAATATCCGAATCGGCCAAGGTCGCCATAGGAATTTTCCTGTTTCACCTTGGCTCATTAGTCATTCTCAGTGGCTTCATCATTTTCTACCTCTTCCAAAATGGTGTGGGAACCTTTTTTGATAACTGGAACCTTCCACTCCAGGATGGGGAAGGCATCAGCAAGGCCATCTTTTTAGGATTTGCTGCTTCCATGTTGGGGGTCTCTGGATTTGAAAGCTCGGCAAACTTTGTAGAGGAACAACAAAGAGGGGTATTTCCAAAGACTCTTCGCAACATGTGGGCGATTGTCAGTGTGATCAATCCCCTAATGGCCGTTTTCGCTCTGGCTCTTTTTGCGATTCCTCTTCTTCAAAGTGATGAATTCCAAAACACCTTACTGACAGAAATGGCTCAGCATGTAGGAGGCCAAGGGGTGGCCGTTCTGATTGCCGTGGATGCATTTTTAGTCTTGAGTGGTGCCGTTTTGACCTCCTTTGTAGGTGTAACCGGTTTACTTGAAAGAATGGCTCTGGACCGCATCATGCCCCCCTTCTTTCTTCAAAAGAACAAAAGAGGTAGTTCTTACCGCATCATTTTGATGTTTTTGATTCTCTCTGTTTCTGTTTTGCTGATAACTAAAGGGAATGTAAAACTTCTTGCAGGGGTATATACCATTTCCTTTTTATCGGTAATGGCCCTGTTTGGGATCGGCAACATTCTACTTAAAACCTACCGAAAAAAACTTCCAAGACCAGAAATCGCACCTTTTATGGGTGTTCTTTTGGCGATTGCAGCGGTACTCATTGCTTTGACCGGAAACATCCTTATGCCAGCCAAGGAAGGATTACCAAGTAACATTACGGTGTTTTTGTATTACTTCATCCCTGCTACACTTTTTGTGGTGGTGATGCTCAACAGAACCTCCTTACTAAAGTTTGTCTTAAATACCATTGAGTATTTATTTGGCCCAATCCGAAGATTTGTAGCCCGAATTGACCGAAACATTCACCGAACCATTGACCATATCAACAACCAGGAATTTGTCTTTTTTACCAAGGGGGATGACATTGCCACACTCAATAAGGTAATGCTTTATGTTTCTAAAAATGAGCATACCAAAAAAATGAAAATCGCCACTGTTTTGGACAAAGGGCAAAAACTCCCGGAAAACTTAAAACAAGAAATTTCATTTCTAGATCGGGAATACCCCGAAATTTCCATAGAATTTGTGGAAATCAATGGGACATTTACCCCTGAACTCATCCAAGAACTCTCAGAAAAGTGGAGCATCCCTGTCAATTTCATGTTTATCGGTTCGCCTGGAAATAAATTCCCATACCGAATTGAGGAACTAGGGGGTGTAAGACTAATCATATGACGGGTCCTTACCACACCCTATTGATTCTAAATGAGATAATACAACAATCACCTACCTATTAAACAGTTACATCCTGGGGAAAATCAATTCCAGTTATTTTTTACCAGAAAGAAGAGATAAACTTTCCATCCCAATTTTCTACCGCACCCGAAAAATCCATTTGTATTTAAGTTGGGATTTCCCCAGCATTGGCAAATTTATTTCCACTTGACCCTTTAAATCTATTTTCACCCCCCAAGAACCTATGACTAAACCTTCTTTACTGGGAACTGCTTTAAGCTTTTCCCTACTTTTGGGCTTTTTTGCCTGTAAAAGCACCGATGATCCTACCGTCAAACCTGAGGACAACCGATTCACAAAAGTCGTCTTAACGGAAGGAATGGACGAGCCCATGGAAATGACTTTTCTTCCCGGAAACCGGGTGCTTTTTGTAGAGCGAAAAGGCGGAGTAAAAATCCTGGATGAAAACACGAGAGAGGTAACACTTGTTGCCACCATTCCTGTCAATACCAAATACACCAATAAAGCCGGAGTTACCCGCGAGGCAGAAGAAGGCCTGATGGGCGTAATCGCTCACCCTGACTACGCCAAAAACAACTGGATCTACATGTACTACGCAGATCCTACAGACACGAAACATGTGTTGGCCAGATGGGAACTCAGGGGGAATGAACTGATTGAATCCTCCAAAAAAATTGTACTTGAAATCCCTACCCAAAGGGAAGAATGCTGCCACACGGGAGGCGGGATGGTTTTTGATGCCGAAGGTAATCTTTACCTGACTGTTGGAAATAACACCGTAAATCCCCGTGTTGGGTCTTCCAACTTGGACGATAGACCTGGCTTCGAAAACAACGATGACCAGCGTGCTCCCGGAAACACCAATGACCTGAGAGGGAAAATCCTGAGAATCCATCCAGAAGATGACGGAACTTACACCATTCCAGAAGGAAACCTTTTCCCGGTAGGCACAGAAAAAACCAGACCTGAAATCTACACTATGGGGCACAGGAATCCCTGGAGACCAACCTTGGATAGCGAAACTGGATACCTCTACTGGGGTGAGGTAGGACCAGATGCCTCGGTCGATTCTATCTGGGGTCCAAAAGGCTATGATGAATTTAATCAGGCAAAAGGCCCCGGATTCTTTGGTTGGCCCTATTTCATCGGGGATAATTTTCCTTACAACAAGCACGACTTCGACGCGGGCACATATGGTGAGCCATTCGATGTCAACCACCCGGTAAATGAATCCAGAAACAACACTGGACTTAGAGAGTTGCCGACACCGGTAATACCTGCCATGATTTACTACCCATATGGAACATCTGAGGTTTTCCCTCAACTGGGTAGCTCAGGAAGAAGTGCGACCGGCGGCCCGGTATTCAGAAAAGCAGATTTCAAAAAAGACGCTCCTTTTGTATTTCCTGCTTATTATGAAGGAAAATGGCTGATCGTAGACTTCATGAGAGGTTGGATTTTCGCAGTTTCCATGGATGAAAACGGGGATTATGCGGGAATGGAACGATTCATTCCCAATGAGACCTTTAGCTCAGCAATTGACATGGATTTTGGACCGGATGGTGCCTTATATATTTTGGAATATGGTTCTGCATGGTTCAGAGGAAATGCCAATTCACGTTTGATCAAAATCGAGTACAACTCAGGTAACCGAAAGCCAAATGTGGCTGCATCCTCAGACAAAACTTCTGGAGCCATTCCTTTGACCGTTGCATTCAGTTCAGAAGGAACCAACGATTACGACGATTATGATCAGGGGAAACTGGATTATTCTTGGGCAATTACTAATGGCTCAGGATTCAGCCAAACACTAACTGAAGCAAACCCAAGCTTTACTTTCAATGAAGCGGGAACCTATCAGGTAACCCTTACTGTCACAGATACAAAAGGTGAAACCAACAGTAGCAGCTTGGAAATCAATGCCGGAAATGAGCCTCCAAAAGTTACCATTGATTTGGGAGGAGTAAACAAATCCTTCTGGTTTGGAGAAAAAGAGCTGGCCTATTCCATCACTGTATCCGACCAGGAAGATGGAAGTACAGCCGATGGATCCATCAAACCGGAGGAAGTTGCCGTGACCTTTGATTATGTACCGGCAGGTTTTGATCCGATTGAAGTTGCTTCCAAGCAAAGCGGTGTGGAAAATGCAGCGATTCTGAATTTGGGTAAAAATCTAATCGAGGCAAGTGACTGTAAGTCCTGCCATCAATATGAAGAAAAGTCCATTGGACCAAGCTATCAGGCTGTAGCTGAGAAATATCCAAATTCAGAAGAAAACACCAAATACCTCATCGGTAAAATCATCAATGGGGGATCTGGTGTTTGGGGAGATCATGGTATGAGTGCGCACCCTTCCTTAAGTGAGGCTGACGCAAGACGAATGGTTGATTACATCCTTTCTATGAATGATGAGCAGGCCAATATCCCATCACTTCCTTTGAGTGGAACAGTCAACCCTGAGATTCCCGAAGGAGAAAACGGTGAAGGAAGCTTCTTGTTGAGAGCAGCTTATTCCGATAAGGGTTCAGGAGCGATGGGTTCGCTCAATGGGATAGACTTTGTAGCATTGAAATCTCCTTTTATCAATCCACAAACCTCTGTAGAAAGAAAAGGGGTACAACTTCTAACCACTCCAAGTGTAAACTTTATGATGGTTGGTGATAATTCCCAGTTTGCTCTGAAAGGCATAGATCTATCTGGGGTAGAGCAAATCGATGTTTTGAGTAGCATCACCCAGAGAAATGGAGCAATTGGTGGATCTGTAGAAATCCGCCTAGGTTCTCCTACAGGTGAGCTATTGGGCCAGTCCGAAAAAATCGGCAGAAAAGAAGGAGGAGGATTCCGACCACCACAAGGAGTAAGCATGATCGATTGGAGGAGACAAAATGCGAATCGCGCTGTGGTGAAGATCAAGCCGGCCTCAGGCCAACAGGATCTCTACTTTATCTTCAAAAATCCTGAGGCAACTAGTGATCAAATCCTGATGAGTATTTTGGAGATCGAGTTTAAAAATAAGGCCGAACAATAAATTGAACCTGCCCCCGAACTCAAGTATTCGGGGGTTTTGTTTATCCCAATTCACCCTATTTTGTAAATTGACACCTGACTAAAATAATCTGCCGATTACCCAATTTTCAATATCAATCAACCCAGAAAAAATGAATCGATTTACTTTAAACACCCTCTATTTAAGTCTAATTTCCCTCTTGATAGTTTCCTGTCAATCCAAGAACAAGGAGGAAAACAGCTCTGAACCCGAAGCAATTCAAGACAATCAATTGTCTGATTCCGAAAAAGGAGAAGGCTGGAAACTCTTGTTTGACGGAACCACATTGGAAGGATGGCATGTGTATAACCAAGGTGAGGCCCCTTCTGCTTGGGAGGTATTCAATGGGGAATTAAGATGCAATCCCGAAAGGACTTCCGACCCGGCAGATTTACTCACCGACAATCAATATGAAAACTTTGATTTCAGATTTGAATGGAAGATTGAGGAAGAAGGAAACAGCGGTGTGTTTATTAATGTGATTGAAAAGCCGGAAATCATGTTTGCATGGAATACCGGTCCAGAATATCAATTATTATCAAATTCACATTTTGAGGTAGACGTCCCTGTTAAAAAATCAGGATGCCTTTATGGATTCTATGGACAAAAAAATCCTGCAGAAACCAAATCTTCAGAGGAATGGAACCAATCCAGGATTCTTCAAGTAGACGGTAAAACCCAATTTTACCTAAATGGGGTCCTGACTGTTGAAGTAGATTTTAATTCTCAGGCTTGGTCGGACACAGTTGCCAATTCCAATTTCAGCAAATACCCTGATTTTGGCAAATCAACGAAAGGACATATCGCCTTACAGGATTGGGCAAAAGGGATTTCATTTAAAAATTTGAAAATAAAGGAACTATAAAATCATTCTTCCCTCCTATTTAAAAAGGGCATCCAGATTTGGATGCCCTTTCTTTTTTAGAGGTTGATGTACTGTTAATTCAAACTTGGAGAGAAAAAATCGAAAAATCCACCCCACCCTTGTTAATAAAACCGTAAAATTTCGACCTAACCAAATTTCCTCCTGCACATTACCCGTTTTCAGGATAGAAACTTCCACTAAAAACCTTATATTTTTCTGCGAATATCAATAAACCCCAACCCGATTACCCATCGGACAAAACCAAAATCTCACCTTCGCCTATGGCAGCAGGCCAACCGAATCAGATCAAGCGGAAATATGTTTTTAGACCCAGCCTGACTTTTGGCTTACTTCTGACAACCCAGTCCCTGCTTTTCGCCCAAAGCCTAGGTAATGAAACTTCTTCATTCTGGTTATGGGACTTATTGGGCAGGCTTCATCCCATGGCCGTGCATTTCCCAATTGGCTTATTGATTTTTGCAGCATTTTTGGAATTCCACACGCTTCGAAACTTCAATCACCCGCTTCGCCATGGCATCCGATTGCTCACACTCTTTGGTGGATTGGCAGCAATTCTATCAGCAGGTTTCGGGGTCTTATTAGCTTGGACCGAAGACATGGGAGGAGAAACCCTCGATCTGCATAGGTCTTTAGGATTTATCTCGGCAGCCCTGGGAATTGCCTTGCTTTTCTCTCTTCGAAAAGTTTCTGGACCCAACCCGAAACCCATTTCCATTAAACTATTTAGGAGTTTGTTACTGATTTCCGGTTTGGGAGTAGGTCTGGCCGGGCATTATGGAGCCTCCCTTACTCACGGAGAGAATTATTTATCAGAAACCCTACCCTGGAATCAGGAAACTGAAGCCCCGGAATCCTTAACGGTCAATTTAGCGTCTTTTTCCGCTTCCTTAAGTCCTGAACAAGAATTCCAACTCGCTACCAATGTCCGCTCTGTTTTTGCACACAATTGCTACAAATGTCACTCAGGAGCAAAAATTGAAGGGGATTTGCGACTGGACGAAAAAGAATTTGTCTTCGCAGGTGGAGAAAACGGCCCCATAATTTTCCCTGGAGATCCATCCAAAAGTGAGCTGATCCGAAGAATTTCACTTTCCAAAAACCATCGGGATGTCATGCCTTCCAAAGGGAAATTATTGAGAAATGAGGAAATAGAACTCTTGAAACTCTGGGTGGAAAAAGGCGCTCCCTGGCCGGATGGAGTCAATCAGCAATCCGTGTACAGAGTCGCTGAATTAGCTCCAAGAAACCCTGCCCTTCCTTTATCCCAATCTGGACTGGAAAACCCAATAGACCTTTGGGTTGACAACTATTTCCAGAAAGAAGGATTGGATTGGTCGGCACCTGTTGATGACCGGGTTTTTATGAGGAGGGTCTACTTGGACATCATTGGCTTTCTGCCCAAACCGGAGGAACTTGAAGCCTTCCAACTGGATGAAAATCCAAACAAGCGGAAGAACATAATCGAAAATCTGCTTCAACGACAAGATGATTTTGCCCAACACTGGCTAACATTTTGGAACGATGCTTTGAGAAATGATTACACGGGAACGGGGTACATTACCAACGGCCGCTTTGCAATTACAGACTGGCTGTACCAATCCATCCGGGAAAATAAACCCTATGACCAGTTTGTCAAGGAGCTCCTGAACCCCAATGAAAAATCAAAAGGATTTATCGAGGGAATCCGCTGGAGAGGAACTGTCAATGCCAGCCAAAGGACCGAAATGCAGGCAGCGCAAAATGTAGGACAGGTTATTCTCGGACTCAACCTAAAGTGTGCCTCCTGCCATGACAGCTTTATCAGCGATTGGAAACTGGAAGAAGCCTATGCCTTTGCCAATATTTTTGCGGACTCCACGCTGGAGATCAGTCGCTGCGAACAACCAACCGGCCAAATGGCAAAGACCAAGATTCTCTGGGAGGAACTGGGAGAAATAGACAGTGCCGCCTCCAAAGCCGAAAAGCTTCAGCAACTGGCAGAAAAACTCGTTCAACCAGCCAATGGAAGATTGTACCGGACCCTAGTCAACAGAATCTGGAAGCAATTGATGGGAAGAGGGATTGTAGAACCGGTAGATGAAATGGACAATCTCCCCTGGAGTCAGGACTTATTGGACTGGTTGGCTGTGGACTTTGTAGAAAATGGCTACGACCTCAAGCGCCTGATTTTTCAGATTACCACCTCGAGGATTTACCAAAGCCAATCCATAGGATTGAAATCTCAGGAATTGTTGACTGCTGAGGATTTTCAATTCCAGGGGATCGTTAGAAGAAGGATCACCGCAGAGCAGTTTTCCGATGCAGTCAGTGCCCTTGTCCACCCTCTTTTTGAGGAAAAAGAACAAAAATTCAAACCCAACCAATTGCTTACAGAACAGCTCCCTAGCTCTGGCTTTATTAGGGCCTCCTTGGTTGCCAACAATCCTTTCCTTACAGCACTTGGACGCCCCAACCGCGAGATCGTCTCAACTAGCAGGGATTCACAGGCAAGTTTGCTCCAGGCATTGGAGCTCAGTAACGGGGAAAGATTAAGCATTGCCCTGCAAAAAGGTGCCAAAACATGGGCATTCCAGTACGAATCCCCAAGTCAATTAACTGAGGAAATCTTCAAGAGGGCACTCTTGAGGAATCCTTCCGAAAAAGAAATGGAAGTGGCTCTGCAGACATTTGGAGAGAGAGCGGACCCTCCAGAAATTCAGGACTTACTGTGGGCAATCCTTCTCCTTCCAGAATTTCAAATGATTTACTGATTTAATGCTATGCTGCTAAAAACAACAATAAATCGCCGGGATTTCATAAAAAGAACCAGCGCAGCTGCAATCTCCACCATGGGATTGGGGGCGCCATTGGCCGGTTTACTATCTTCCTGCGGTTCCGGTACGCTTCCCTCCACAGCCGATTCAGTAATCCTCCTGTTTATGGCCGGCGGCATGGCACATACCGAAACCTTTGACCCAAAAAAATTCACACCTTTCCGAAAAGGAATGGAGGCAAAAGAAGTGCTCAGCACATTTCCTTCTATTCCCACCAAACTGGATGGCATTCACTTTTCTGAAGGACTGGAAAACATAGCTTCAGTTATGGACAAAGGCACTTTGATCAGATCCTACATTGCAGCTGACCTTGGGCATATTTTACACACCAGACATCAATATCATTTCCATACCTGCTACGAACCCCCTCAATCCGTCATGGTTCCCCACCTTGGAAGTTGGATCGCAAAGGAAAAAGGAGCTCTTAATCCGGTAATCCCCCCTTTTATCAATATAGGACAGCGGTTCACAGTAGGAGAAGGAGAAGAGTTAAAGGCTTTTCATAGTGCGGGTTTTCTGGGATCTGAATATGGACCCTTCCTCATCCCAGACCCATCAGCAGGACTGGACGCTGTAAGACCTCCAATTGGGATGGATTCCAAACGATTTGAATCCCGAAACCAATTATACAAGGATTTGATTTCCGCAGGCCCCATGGGGGAATTCGGTTCGGATTATCAGAAAGAATCCCTGAGCAGGTCTATGGAACAAGCCTATATGCTCCTCAATTCTCCGGAAGCCAAGGCCTTTGATTTGAGTCAGGAACCGAAGGAGAGCTATGACAAATACAATACAGGAAAATTTGGTCTGGGTTGCTTACTTGCCAAGCGTCTGATCGAGCAAGGTGCCCGATACATTACTGTGACTACGGAGTACGAACCTTTTTTTGGCTGGGATACCCATGACAATGGACACACCCGCCTCAAGGACATGAAAAAACTCATTGACTCTCCTATCGCCCAACTGATCAAGGACCTGGATCAAAGCGGAAGGCTGGAACGAACTCTGGTCATTGTAGCCAGCGAATTCAGCAGGGACATGCTGACTGAAGGCAGACCTGACCTGAAAGTAAAAGATCAAGTCGAAGTACCGGACATCATCGAGGATATGAAAAATTACGGAATGCATAGGCATTTCACAGACGGATGTTCAGTACTGATGTTTGGAGGAGGGATCCGGCGTGGACATGTATTTGGAAAAACAGCAGATGAACGTCCCTGCAAAACCATTGAAAATCCTATAAAAATCGACAGCATCCACCAGACCATCTACCATGCCCTGGGAATTCCAGCTGATCTCAAGTATGAAATAGAAAAGCGTCCTTTTTATACCACCCCGGATGGACATGGACGTGTGGAGCACGGACTTTTAGCCTAGAAATCAAAAGAAAAGAAGAGGATTTTCAAGCTTATTGAAATCTTAAGCAGATTTTAAGAATTTTCTAAAACCCCCAAAAAGGCACTTTTCGTATAAGTTTTTAGAAAATCAAAGCTCATGTTTCCCTACAATTTAAAAAAGGGGATATCTTGTTATTTAAATTTTTTATTAAAGTATGTTTTTTTGAATGCTTTATTTTAAATAACATTAAAAATACAATGTAACCTTATTCGTATTTTTTTACGTTAACTCAAACAAAAACAGGTTCTTTAAAATAAGTTTTAAAAATTGGCGCGATTTTCGTTTTAGTATGCATGCAGCCTTTTTAGAAAAACCTGCATCTCTTAATAGAGAAGGGTTCGACAAAAGGAGGCAAAATGAAAACCAACCAACCACAAAAAATGAATATCCACTTCTAAACCACAAAACTATGAACAAGCAACATTTCAATCGATGGGCTTTTGCCCTGGTAGCAGGAATACTCCTGTTGACTGGTTTGGGGGCTCAAAAAGCAAAAGCTGAAAGCTATAACGGCTATATAGGTGTTTCCTTTCAGGTATTCTATGATGAATTGATGCCCTACGGGGACTGGGTAAGAGACGCAAGATATGGATATATCTGGCTTCCTGCCGTAGGACCTGACTTCCATCCTTATGGATCAAATGGACACTGGGCCATGACCGAATACGGTAATACTTGGGTATCTTATTACGATTGGGGCTGGGCTCCTTTCCATTACGGAAGATGGTATTTCGATGACTACTACCAAAGCTGGGCCTGGATTCCTGGATACGACTGGGGACCTGCCTGGGTAAGCTGGAGAAGTGGCGGAGGATACTATGGATGGGCTCCTTTGGGACCGACTGTTTCCGTAAATGTTCGAATAGGAATCCCAAGTTTCCATTGGGTATTTCTTCCCCAGGTTAGGATCTATGACCGATATGCCTACCGTCATTATGCACCTTACAGAAATCGGGTGAAGATCATCAACAGAACGACCATCATCAACAACACTGTAGTGTATAATAACAACACTTACATCAGTGGTCCTAACAGAAGAGAGATCGAACGCGTGACTCGAAGAGCAGTTCCTGTGTACCAGCTTCGCGCAAGTAACAGACCAGGAAGAGCCGCTATGAGCAGAAACGCTGTAGACATGTATCGTCCGGAAATAAATGCATCCAGAGGAAGAACCGCAGATGCCAGACCTTCTAGAGTGGTTGAACCAAATCAGGCTAGATCCAACCGGTCAACTTATGCGACCCCTTCTTCTAGAAATGCAAACCAGGGCTCCAGAACTCAGACTAGATCTGCCACTCCTTCTAGTAGAGGAAATCAGGGAGGTTCAAGAGTCAACTCTGCTCCTTCCAGATCCTCAAATTCAGGAGTAAGATCTGCCAACCCTTCAAGCGGGAGAGGCTCTGAATTCCAGACCAAGCCCTATCAGGACAACAGAAGCAGAACTTCTGCCCCAAGTCAAAGCAGACAGAGATCAGTAGGAACCCAGTCCAGTCCTTCCAGACAGAACAACGTTCGTACCGCTCCTAGCCAGCAAAGACAAAGCAACGTAAGAACTGCCCCTAGTCAGCAGAGACAAAGCAACGTAAGAACTGCCCCTAGTCAGCAGAGACAGAGTAATGTGAGGACTGCTCCTTCTCGTTCAAACTCCCAGGTTCGCTCTTCAAGCAGAACCCAAACTTCAAGACCAGCGGTAAAACAATCCGCCCCTAGCAGACAGAGTGGAGCGAGAGTTTCGAGTCAAAGTTCAAGAAGCAGCGCCCCTAAAGTGAGCAGAACAAGCCCTAGCAGAAGCAGCTCCTCTACAGGAAGCAGAAGTTCAAGAGGAAACAACAGAGGTAATTAATCTGAATTCTAAACCAACTTAAAAGCATAACCAAAATACTGGTTATGCTTTTTTTGTTTCTGGATGTGGATCTTATTCGTTGGCATTACCTCATTTTTCCTAACTTATTAACCTGAAAAAAACCACGAACCCTATGAAGCGATTTATAGCCATTTGCTTATTTATTTTACAATCTTCAGCTTTTGCCCAAACAAGCTTTGATTCAAGTCTTCCCATCAAATACCGAAACATTGGGCCATTCCGAGGTGGAAGGTCTGTGACAGCCACCGGAGTGATGAATGACCCCCTTACCTATTACTTCGGTACTACGGGAGGCGGACTTTGGAAAACCACCGATGCAGGGCAGCATTGGAACAATATTTCCGACGGATTTTTTAAAACAGGTTCTGTGGGAGCCGTAGCCGCATCCGAATCCAACCCCAATATCCTCTACGTGGGTATGGGAGAGCATCCCCCACGCGGAGTGATGAGTTCCTATGGGGATGGAGTCTATAAATCCACCGATGCTGGCAAAACCTGGAAGAAAATAGGCCTGGAGAAAACCCAGCATATCTCAAGAATCCAGATCCACCCTAGCAATCCGGACATCGTCTATGTCGCTGCACAGGGAACCCTGTATTCTCCAAATGAAGAACGAGGCATCTACAAATCCACTGATGGAGGTCTGACTTGGGAGAAAGTCCTTTTTGTAGACAACATGACCGGAGCCGTGGAATTATCCATGGACATGAACTTTCCGGAAATCCTCTATGCCGCCATGTGGGAGCATCAGCGTTTCCCTTGGCAGGTCAAATCTGGAGGCCCGGGATCGAATCTCTACAAATCAACCGATTCAGGAAAGACCTGGAAAAAACTCGAAAATGGACTTCCTGCCGAGAAAGGGAAAATGGCCATTTCAGTCTCAAGAGCCAATTCGAACAAGGTTTATGCCTTGATAGAAAGTGACACCTACAAGGATTTGGGAGGCCTCTTTGTATCCAACGATGGAGGAGAAAACTGGACCTTGGTGAATAAGGACAATCGATTGACGCAAAGAGCCTGGTATTACATCGAGGTATTTGCTGATCCTCAAAATGAAAACAAGGTCTATGTGCAGAGCGCTCCCATGTTGGTATCCATTGATGGAGGAAAGAACTTTGAGAGCATCGATGGTGCACATGGAGATTACCACGATCTCTGGATCAATCCCAACAATCCGAACAACCTGATCCTTGCTGATGACGGTGGTGGATCCATTTCTTTCAACGGTGGTAAAACCTGGTCCACCCAAAACAACATGCCTACCTCCCAATTCTACCGGATCAATGTAGACAATCAATTCCCTTACCGAATCTATGGTGGACAGCAGGACAATACTTCCGTGGTGATTTCCAGCTTGGCTTTGGGACGTGGAAACATTACCCAGGAACACTGGAATTACTCCGCAGGTGGGGAATCTGCCTTTCTGGCCTTCGATCCGGATGATCCAAGATATGTGCTTGGAGGCAGCTACCAAGGCACGATTGAAGTTTTGGACATGCAGACTCAGGGCTCAACCAATATCATGGCGGCTCCCATCCAGTATCTTGGGATGGACGCCAAGGACATGAAATACCGCTTCAACTGGAATGCACCTATCATTTGGTCCCAGCATGAACCGAACACCTTTTACCACGGGGCACAAGTCCTGCTCAAAACCCAGGATTGGGGAAAAACCTGGACAGAGGTTTCTCCTGATCTGACCAGAAACGAAAAAGAAAAGCAGGGAAAAGCTGGGGTTCCATTTACCAATGAAGCTGTGGGAGCGGAAAACTACGGAACACTGGCTTATGTGATAGAATCTCCGCATGAAGCCGGAGTGATCTGGACCGGATCTGATGATGGATTGGTGCAACTGACCCGGGATTTTGGCAAGACCTGGATCAATGTCACTCCAAAGGGCCTACAGGAATGTCTGGTTAATGCCATTGAGGTTTCTCCTCACGATCCTGCCACAGCTTATATCGCTACCACCCGTTACAAGTTCAACGACCATACTCCGGGCATCTACAAAACCACCGACTACGGAAAGACCTGGACCAATATCTCCAAGGGAATTCCTTATGGAGCCTTTACCCGGGTAGTGCGGGAAGACACCGAGAAAAAGGGGCTGCTCTTTGCAGGAACTGAGTTGGGCATGTACATCTCCAAGGACGGCGGTGCCAACTGGACTCCTTTTCAACTCAACTTACCGATCACACCTATTACGGATCTCAAAGTGGCCCACAATGACCTGATCGTGGCAACCTCTGGCCGCTCCTATTGGATTCTGGATGAACTGAATGTAGTCAGAGAACTTCAACCCAAGGTTGAAAACATCACGCTCTACACTCCGGAAGACGCACTTTTGGGCAACTGGTATTCTTCCATGAACGGAGGAAATCTGGACGACTTTACAGGAATGAGTTCCGATGGAGGATTGAACCCTGCCAATGGAATGGTCATTTACTATCACCTGCCGGAAAATATCAGCGATTCCACCGAGCTGACCTTGGAATTCTTGGACGCCAATGGCAATCTGGTAAGAAAGCTATCTTCCAAAAAAGATCCCGAATCCAAAACCTGGGCAGGAGGTCCTCCAGCTGCAGCTACAATTTCTGCACGAAAAGGCCTGAACCGATTTGTCTGGGATTTGCGCTACCCTACCCTGCCGGGAATTCCAGGAGTCTATATAGAATCCAGTTACCGAGGTCACAAGGCCATCCCGGGAACCTATACCGTGAAGCTAAGCGGAGGGGGAATCAGCACGGAAGCAAAAGCGGAAATCAAGGACATCCCTGCCTATAAGCTAACTCAAGCCGATTATCAGGCCTATCATGAGTGGATGAGCCAATTGGAATCCGAGGTGATAACCATGCATACGATGGTCAATACCGCCAAGGACTATCAGGATCAATTGGCAGGTCTCTTGAAAAAACTGGAAGGAAATGAAGCCCTTCAAGGCCTCAAAAGCGAGGGAGAAAAGCTGATCAAAGAACTCAAGGCTTGGGATGAAAACATGGTCCAGAGAAGATCCACAGCTTATGATGATGTAGAAAACTTCCCCAATAAATTCAGCGCCAACTTTATGTTTATGATGAACCATGGAGAAAGCTCCATTCCTAGAGTCAACGAAGGTACCAAAGCCGAATATGCACGGTTAATGGAAGAGTGGGAACCGCTAAAAGCCGAAGGTGATCGATTGATCCAAACTGCTATTCCAGCCTTTAATAAGCTGGCAAATGAAGCTGGAGTTGGGGTATTGTTTGTGAAGTGATTGGATGAATTGACCAATTGTAAATTGGTAAGGATATATGGGTGGGATTGCAAATCCCACCCAGCGTTCAACTGAACTTCAAAAGTGCTTAGGAAATACTTTACCTAGTGGAGTATTGTTTGTGAACTGATATTTCCAATTACAAATTGGTAGGGATATACGGGTGGAATTTCCAATTCCACCCGGCTTTCAACTGAACTTCAAAAGCGCTATGAAGAATTTACGCCTAGAGAGGTGAAAAGCTTCAACCAAATTTAACATATGTTATAATGGAAGGTAAAAAAAGAAAATTTAAATAGAAAATTAAACTATTAAATTAAAGAATCAAATTATAAATTTTTATTAAGATAAAAGGACAGGCGATGATAACTAATATAGAATTTTTAGGAAATGACACAAATGGACTTAAGCGATATTCAATTAAGGTAAGTATTGATAAAGACCTTGATTTGGTAGAGAAATTGACAGGTAAAATCTCTTTTTCAAAAATTCTAGAAATTAGTTTTCACAATCTCGCTTGGAATAACACCTTAAACTTAAGGTCCAATTTTCAAATAGAAATTCCAATTATTGAATTTTCAAAACTAATTCACGATGACACCGAATCCTTTGAGGTAGAAAAAATTTCTTCAAATAGTTTAAAAGGATTAGAAGAGGAACTTGAATTAAAAGTTTTAAAATCGCAATTAAAATGGAATAAAGACTTTATTCTTTATTGTCTTATAAATTTATTTCCAGACTTGAATGAAACAATTAATTTCAATGAGCTAGATAAATATTACTTAAATAATAACAAATACAATAAAGATTATTCCCCAAAAAATCTTAGACCTATTCTTGCTCAAGAAAAACCTAACATAGATTTACTAAAAGAAATTCTTTCTAATCTCGAGATCATTAAATCATTAGAATTCAAACCTCATAATTTTAAAGAAGAAGAATTCATCGGTGAAAAACCTAAAAAAAGCTTTCTAAATAAATTAACAGGTCAATATAAAATTGATCTTAAAAAATATGAGGATTTAAAGAAAAATCATCTCCAAAATCAGCAAGCAAAGAAAGAAGTAAAACTTCAAAAAATAAAGAAATATAAAACTCTGACTAACGAATTTGCAAATGATTACATTGAACTTATCAAGGATAAGATAGAATCAATCCATAGCAAAAGAAATCAGAGTGAAGAGAATTTTGAATCAAAAATTAAAAATTTATTAGACCAAAATATAATAAATTCATATTACAAATTTAAATACGAATTATTTTTAAAAAATGATTCCCTATTATTAGAATTTTTTCTCCCTTCATTTGAGGACTTTTTAGACTCAAGAAATGTAAAAACAACAAAAACTGGAATTAAAAATTCAGAAAAAGAATATAAAGAAATCTGTATTTCGATAATTTTCGGATTAGCTGATTTTATATTCAAAAATGACAATGAGAAAAAGATTAAGCAATTATATTTTAATTGCTTCATTTCATTCATAGACAAATCAATAGGCAAACTAAAAGAAAATTGCATAATTTCTATATCTTTTTCTAGGGATGAGTTTTATGGAATAGATCTAAATCATATTGACCTATCTGAAGCATTTAAGAAGTTTAATGGTCTTGCAGCTTCAAATATTTCAGAAAGTATTTCGGTAAGGCCGATAATGACTATAAATAGAGAGGATAAAAGATTTGTTGAAAATAAGGATATTATTCAGTCCATTGATGAAAGAACAAATTTAGCAATAATGGACTGGGAAGATTTCGAGCATCTAATTAGAGATTTATTTGAGAAAGAGTTCAGTTCATCAGGAGGCGAAGTAAAAATTACTCAATCTAGTAGAGATGGAGGGATTGATGCTATTGCCTTTGACCCCGACCCAATTCGAGGAGGGAAAATTGTTATTCAGTCCAAAAGATATACAAATGTTGTTGGAGTCTCTGCCGTTCGAGACCTTTATGGAACAATGATTAATGAAGGAGCAAATAAAGGTATTCTAGTGACTACTTCCCACTTTGGTAGTGATGCGTATCAATTTTCAAAAAATAAACCCCTAAGCTTAATTGATGGAGACAATCTTTTACAGCTATTGATAAAACATAATTTTAAAGCAAAAATTGATATTAAAGAAGCAAGGGAAATAAGGAAAAACGGTTAACATAAGAAGTTTCAAATAAATAATTTTTAAAAATGGATTTTTGCCAATCACTTATAAGCAACTCTAATATAATAACAACTTGGATTCAATCCTTTGCTGCTTTGGCAAGTGTTACACTACTCTTTAAGGGGTATTTAATCGCTAAAAATTTTCGCAACGAACATAAGGAGAAAATAAGAATCGAAAGAGAGCATCGATTTGCAGAAAAGATTCTTGAATTGATGAAAAAAATTGATTTAGAGATGAACTCATTATTTGACACTAAAATTCTAGAAACTCAAGAAGGAAGGCATGAAGTTCAAAGAATTAATCAATTAACTGATCCCTGTACTTTGCAAGGAATTACAAAAATTCGATATTACTATCTTAGGCATATTGCCGTTAAACTAAACAAACCACATAAATGGCCATTAATACTTTCAATATTTAGAGAAATGGAGCTATTTATTGAATACTTTGAAAGTAAATCCATGTCAGAAAGTAAGGTTAGAATGATATTTGCCTGTAAGGCAATTATCGAATGGATTGAAGACACTTTTCTCATATTAGCAAATGAAAAATTTGGAACGTTAGACGAATATTTACAACATTTTGAGATAAACATTATACATAATTTTCCAGATACTATGTTGGTTAAAAGTCCCTTCATAGATAGGTACCAAAAATATAGAGATAAATTAACCAAAGAGGTTTTTAACATTTTAAAAGGAAATAAAAGATAAGAAGCATACTCCCCTACTCCTTCTTATCAGACCTTTCAAAAAGCCATAGAGCACGATAATCCCGAGATATGTGCAAACACGATGATCACCTTAATTAAAATCTGCACTTATCTACTAAGTCAACAAATCAAAAAACTAGAAATAGAGTTTGTGAAAGAGGGTGGATTGAGAGAGCGAATGACTAGAGCAAGAATTGAGGAAAGAAAAAAGAATCGATAGTTTTTTAGGACAAGTGAGAAATTTGGAACTCAGGCCCAAGTGTCACAAATGTCCCAAAAAAGCTACTAATTACATCAAAAAGTAGTAACACAATATTGTAATTAGGCATTTCTACTCCCTTCTGGGAGTAGAATCATGGTTAGAACTAGGCGTAGTTTGCAACTACGCCTTCCTATCCAAACGAATTTGTAATTCGCAAAACCTTCCAAACCCAGTCTTTCCCAAAAATGACCCCCGACTCCCTCACTAACTTCCTTTATCTGGCAGATACTTTACCCAAAAAGTATCCTGAGTTTTATGCCCGTTTGGAAAAGGAATTAAAGGAGCAGAAAGTTGATTTTGACTTTTTACCCGGCACCAAAGATGTCTGGGCGGTAGATTATATGCCGATTCAGGTTGGGGACCGATTTATTCAGTTTCGATACGATCCGGGCTATCTCAAACCCCAAACTTTCCACAAAACCATCTCCGACGTGGATGCGATTTGTGCCGCTTTGGGAATCGAAACCGTGAAACCGGATATTGTACTGGATGGAGGAAACTTGGTTCGCTCTCAGCATCAGGCCATTTTGACCAACCGGGTTTTTCAGGACAATCCGGATTGGGATCGCAAGAAATTGCTTTTCCAAATTCAAGACCTTTTGGAGCTGGACCGGATTATCCTGATTCCTGAGCAGCCCGGGGATTATACCGGACATGCGGACGGGATGGTTCGGTTTATCGACGAGCATACCCTTCTAGCCAATGACTTTTCCCGGGAGGAGAAAGAGTTCTACGAAGCCTTTGAAATTGCCCTGCACAATACCGGATTGGAGGTGGTTTACCTTCCCTACAATGTCTACCAAAACCCCAATAACAACTACGCCAATGGAGATTACATCAATTACCTCCAGATGCGACAGGGGATTTTCGTACCTACCTTCGGACTTCCGGAAGATGAAAAAGCAATTCAGGTTATCGAGACTTGCTTCCCAGACCAAAAAATAATTCCCATCGAATCCAACGACCTCGCAAAGGACGGAGGGATATTGAATTGCATCAGCTGGAATATTTTTAAATAGGGATTTCTCTTTCCATCCCCCCAACCCATATTCTAACTATTGGCTGTTAGTTTAAAATTGTAAGATTTCCCTTATTTTTAATTTACACTCCGAAGTTGTTTCCTTCAAACCGACATCAATATGTTATCCAAAACCAAAAACACAATACTTTCTGCATTTTTACTAGCATCCCTTACAGCATGTAAAGAAGAACCCATAGCGGTTGATTTCCTGAAGTTTCAAAATGACCTTGTCTTGTTTACTGTAGAAAACAATACGGGAGAAGACATCTACTCCATTGGATTTGAAATCACTTACTTTACTTCAGATCATTCTATAATTGACGTCGACACCTTAAAGTTTTCCAAAACTTCCGATCCGGAGGGCATCCAAAAACCATTTGTTGAGGCAGGAAGTGAAACGTTCTTTTCCTATTCCATGCCCCCAAACACATCCTCGGCTTCTGCCAGAGCTTTTGAATTCAGTTTCAACAAATAGGCGCCATCGGGGTGTTGAATAGAATTGATTCTTAAAAAGGCGTTTGCCAGAGTGTAGCTTGCATCTTCGCTCCCTTATCCCATCGAATCCTTTAGCCAGATTTTAATCCACCCAATCCCTTTGATAATTAGACTAAACTTTGCGGGAAAGATCAATTTTTGTTCAAAAAATATTTTTGATAGGGACTACTTAGAACTATATAAATAATCGAAATAGAGATTATATTTGGATCTAACCCAAATCCAAATGAAAAATTTTTCGCTCTTTCTTTTGTTATTCCTCTTTCTCGCATCTTGTCAAGAAACTGAGGATCCTGGCTCTGTAAAACCAAAGGTAACAACAGGAGGGGCTGAACTATTGGATATTGGTGGTGTGACCTTAGTTGGAGAACTTTCCACTATCGAATCAGTAGTAAAACATGGTTTTTTTCTTGCCCAGGATACATCTCAATGGGAAAAATCAGAAAATAATTTAGACCTCGGACGTCCTTCAACATCAGGAAGATTCGAAACAAAAGTTTTCCAGGGACTTTTATCAGGACAAACCTATTATTTCAAAGCCTATTTGAAGACTCAATTCGAAACAATCTATGGCAAAACGGTTGCCTTTGTGTCCAAAGGAGGAAGATTCCCAACCATTGCGCGAATCGAACCATCCCAAGGGCATCTTGATGAAGACATCAATATTTATGGAGAAAAATTCAATTCTTCTTTGGGAAGACTGAAGATTCTTTTTGACAATGTCTACAGTCAGTACACAAACCAAACATCAGACACAGTCATAACCGCCAGAATACCCAGATTGCTGGGAAAATCAAGCTTTATGATTCGTTTAGAAAATGATTATGGGGCACCTGCTACTGTTTTCCCCTATAGTCTAGCCACTCCTGTGATTGAAAGCGTTTTTCCTGAAAAACCTCAACTTGGAAACATCCTGACGATCAAAGGCAATCACTTCGACAAAGAAAAAGCAAGGAATAGAGTCACTGTTAATAACTACCAGGCTGAAGTCCTTGAAAGCAAGCGAGATGAATTAAAGATCAGAATTCCCGAATCCATTAACGCACCTGAATTGGAGATTACCCTCGAAGCACAGGTTCAAACAGTCAAACCTGACTTTATAATAAGAATTGCCGAACCTATCATAGAAAGTTATCCCACTACAGTGAAGGTTGGACAGACTATCGAAATAACCGGGCAAAATTTTCATTTCAATGGCGGAACTTTGGTTTATTTCAATGGCAGGCTAGCTAATGTAGTGTCTGGGGATGATAATTCCCTAAAAGTAATCGTGCCTGAAGCCCCCTACCCTGATGGAAAAGCCATTTTAGAAGTTGAAGTTGCAACTCTTAAAACCCAGGGAGACCAAGAGATTGTAATTGATGAGGATTGGCTAGTTGTATCTGACCAGCTTCCTTTTAGAGGAGCAAATACATCCTATGTTATCAATGATATTGCCTATGTTTTTGGCCAATCCAAGGATGTAAATGATCCCAAAACATATATTTTCAAGTTCAATCGGGCGGATTATACTTGGTCGAAATCCCCTTCACCTCTTACCGAAATTTACAGGGGAGTGACTTCGACACATACTAAAGACAAAATTTATTTCTACACTCAGAAAGACACGGACACCTTTTATGAATATGACCCGACCTATGACTCTTGGACAAAAAAGGCTGACTTTCCGGGTGAAAGAAGAGATGGGGCAGTGATTTTTTCAGCTAATGAAAAAGTCTATCTAGGACCAGGAAGGAATAATGATAATTATGGAACGCCAGTTGGCGGGATGTATGTATACTCGCCAATTTTGGATGAATGGAAACAATTAAATGATCCACTGCCATTTGTAAGGTCAAAACCTCAGGTTCTGGTGTTTGACAACTCAGCCTACATTTTTGATGGTGCGCTCAATTCCGGGGATTATCAAACTTACAAGTATGACATCTTGAATGATTTATGGCAAGAATCAACTCCTTCTTTGGCGGTAAGATCCGGTACTACAGCCTTTAAATATAAAGGGAAAGGTTATTCGGCATTAGGGTCCATTTTTGATGACGAAAATAATTTATTGGAATTTGATCCGGTTTCAGAAAAATGGTCGCTGGCCGGTCGTATAGGTTTCAAACAACGTTCTCCTGCTTTTTCATTTGTGATCCAAGACGAGGTTTTTGTCGGTGGGGGAGACGATGAATATGATATACTAAAATGGGTAAATCCCCGCTAGAAGCAGTCTTGCGAACTAGTTTAGGACATTATCCCAACGATTTCAAATTATAAGGAACCCGCCCTAAATGGAATTTTAATTCCCATCTCCATTTCAACCTAGCTTGTTTCCCCCAGCTGAGAGTAAAAAGAACATGGTAAGGACTAGGTGTAGTTTAAAACTACACCTTCCTATCCCTAGGAATTTGTAATTCGATCGCAGGCTACTCCTTGATTTTATTCCCTACTATTTTTGGATCGCTTCCCACTAAGTGCAGGTCAGGCTAAACATTTCGCTGCGCTACATTTTTTAGCCCTCCTACTCCCCGCACTGCATATGCACAAACCTTGCAAGGCGTTACTGACAAAATTCAACAAATGCTGAATGGAAGGAGATGAAGTCATCGATTGAAAGTCCAATTCAAATGGACATGATTGAATTTAAAAAATGGGAAAATTCGAAAATTGAATATACTTGTGATGATTTCTGAATAGGGACAGACATTTGACAATGACAAATGTCAGCGAAACAAATAAAGTTGAAATAAAAAACGCAACTAAAAAGCATCTATGGCTTATGTCGGGGAACGGCTACCATCAAGGTTTTCTTACCGAAGCCCACATTGCTTTCGGTGGACAAGTAATCGCTTCGAAACCGCCGCAATCCATATGAAAACCGTTGTACTTCATGCAAAAATGTAACAACTACATGAAAAAAGGATACTTACTAATTTTAATACTTCTCTTGACACTTCCTTCCTTCGGACAAAAAAAGTTTTCCAAACAGGAAGTGATCGAAGACTTGCAGTATTTACGTGAATCTTTGGAAGAGGCACATTATAATCTATATACCTACGTAACCAAGGAAGCATTCAATCAAAATTTTGAAAATATAAGAGCTTCCATTACCAGTGACAGTCTATCCCTTCTAGAAACGACAAATTTATTCCAAGCTGTCATTTCTAAGGCCAACAATGGCCATACCGAGATTCCTTTCCCAGTGAGTTCTTATATAGCTTATGCGGGTTCGGAAGGCACAGTTTTTCCATTAGAACTGGCTTTTGAAGATGGTAAGGCACTCATCCGAAAGAATTTTTCTAATCTTGATTCTCTGGAAATTGGGACTGAAGTTATCAGTATAAACCAGCGCACCATCAATCAGGTATTATCGGAAATTTACCCACTGATCTCGGCAGAAAGAAGGTACTTCAAGCTTGCCAAGCTAGAGCTTTTTTCATTTCCAAGACTCTACTGGCAGGCTTATGGGGAACAGAAAAATTTTGAGGTAGAGGTAAAGAAAGATGGTGCAATAAAGATATACCAACTGAATTCAGTCCACCTTATTAATGATTTTGAAAGCAAGAGAAACGAGATATGGTCCGAGACAAGAGATTTACAGATTCTAAATGATGTTGCCTATTTAAAACCAGGGAATTTTGGGGGTGATGAACAGAAATTCAGGCAGTTTATAGATTCAGCTTTTGTGGAAATTAACAGCAGAAAACTGCCTGATCTAATCATCGACCTTAGAAATAATCTTGGTGGGGATGATTTTTTCAGCAACTATCTGGTGTCATACATTGCCGACAAGCCATTCCTATGGAATTCAGAATTTACACTTAAAACAAGTGCTATTTTAAAAGCCCATGTCGAAAAGAACTACGACACTACTGAACCATACTGGGAAAATGTAATGACTCATGAAGACGGAAGCATCTATACCTATGAGTTTGAAGCATATAATCCGCAACCTGAAGATAAAAGATATACAGGAAATGTTTATGTCTTGGTTAATAGGCAATCGCATTCTCAGGCAGCGGTAATAGCCGCTCAGATACAGGACTATAAATTTGCCACCATTGTGGGTGAGCAAACTGGCGACTTCCCAAGTTTACTTGCTTCACAATATGGATACTTTTTGCCCCACACAGGAATCGAGGTGAAAATTTCCAAGGGATATATCGTTCGCGTAAATGGAAGCAAAAAGGCTGAAGGTGTTATCCCTGATATTTATATAAAAGACCATCTAATAGATGAAAATGATGAAATATTAGATGAATTATTGGAACGAATAAAGAAAAACCACTAAATACAACAAGGCATATTGCTTATGACGGGAAACGGCTGCCAGCAAGGCGCTCCGTAGCCCACTTTGTTTCTGTGGACAGGAAAGTGCTTCGAAATCCGCCACTTGCCATATGCAAACCCTTGACTGAAAGCTTAAAATTTCAAGTTTTTTCCAAGCTGATCTTTCATTTTTACTTCGGAATGCCGGCTTTTTAACTTCGAATGTGATCCTTTTTGGTCTGGGCAGGCTCCTTTCTACCCCTATGAATTTGCAATTCGGTCTTTTGGGTTTAATTTAAATCCATCAGCAAAGCCTTTCGAAGGCTTCAACCTCCGTTTGGATTATCCTGACCAAGTCCGTCAGGGAAACTCCACGATTTGCATATTTTAAGACACATCCGATGAAAAACTTCCCCAGCCATCTTTTCTACCTAGTTTTTGGAGCACTCCTCTTCTACAGATGGTAAGGATAATAGGGAGGGAAAAAAGAATAGGAGGCAGGAAATGCAAGCTTCATTTAGCGATCAATGAATTTTAGAGAATATAAAATGAAACGACAATTAGAAAAGGTTTCTTCAATGAAAGATATAACCGCCGATAAGGATGCGAATTCGAAAAAATCTGAGAAAATTCAAAAAATTTTCAACTTTTGATTATAGGATATATATATATATATATTTCCAAAAACAAATTATAAAATCATGAAAAACAAAAAAATCTTCTTATCCTTTACCGTAGCATTGGTATTCTCTTTCCAAATTAGCCTATTTGCCGACTGCGGACTTCCACCTTCCGAAGGATGCGAACTTATTTCAGGAGGGGGGCCTTGTTCAGGCGATCCTGATGCTTCAGTATACCTTTGTAACGGAAATATTCAAGTTTATAGCACGCTTCTTCCAAGTGGAGGTTGTGCAGGTTCACATAGTGATTGCATGTCCACTCCTACTCTCGGATAAACCACAGGATATCAATTACTTCATGAGAAAAACCTTCTTATACACACTATTTGCCTTAATCGTCTTAACGTCGTGCAAAAGTGAAAAAGGAAAAGCTGGGATCGGGTTTGAAAGCAATCTGGTCCTGGCAGATTCTTTAATTTTACATTTGGATGAAAAATCAACTTCCGAATTTAATTATCATCAAATTAGTGAATTTGCGAAAAATGAATCGTTTTTAAATTTAAATCTGGTCAATCAAAGTTTAGATTTTTATTCATTAGAAACTGGAAAGTTAATATATAGAATACCCTTAAATTCTCACGGCCCAGAAGTAGTGCCTAACTTGGGTGGTTTTTTTTTCCATAATAAGGATAGCATTTTTATACTTCCAAAAATGTCGCTTTTTAATACCACTCTAATTGATTTAAATGGAAACTTTTCTAAAGGATATTCTCCTATTTCTCATGAAGATCAATTAGTTCCAGGTTTAATTAATCACTTTTCGAATTCAGCAAATCCAACTTATTTTATAAAAAACTCTTTATATTTTGATCAAGGAATCTTGAAAAACACCGCAGCTCCGGGTGTACTCGCTGAGAACTATCGATTATCCGGTAGATTTAATCTTGATACTGATTCTGTATTTTTGTTTCCAAAATCTGGATTCCCTCACTTCTATCAAGATAAAACCTTCCCTATCTATCTTTCTGTTTCTTCTCGAATTTTAGATTCTGAATTACAATGGATTTATTCTTGGAACGCTTTAGACAGTATTCTGATTTTCGATTTGGAAATGGAAAATAAAAAATCTTTTTATTCAAAGAGCAAATACCGAGATCAAAACTTCCCAAGCATAGCCAATGCTGGACCTTCTGAGAGTCTTGAACTTATTATTTCAAATACTCATTATTGCAAAATCATACATGATCCATACAGAAAACGATACTTAAGATTTGTTCAACTGGGCAGAAACTTCGATCCCTATACAGACAACTCAATTTCCTCGGTATTCAAAAATGATTTCAGTATTATGATTTATAATGAAAATTGGGAACTGCAAGACGAATATTTTTTCAATGGTAATATTTACAATTTATACCATTCCTTTATCGGAAAAAAAGGACTTTATATGCCTAAAACAAATCCTTTTTACACGAGTCTAGATGAGGACAATGTAGTATTCGATATTTTTGAAATCAAATGAAGTATATCTACCTTCTAGCAATTCTCAGTCTATTTTGCTGTAAAAAATCGAGTTCTCAAGAAAATAAAATCGAAGAGTATCTTGACACGTTGGAAATCCCAAAGTCAAATAAGGTGCTGATTATTTACATAGACGGGTGTACTAGCTGTTTTGTAAATCATAAGACCCTTACTGAAGAAGCAAGTAAAAACGATGAATATCAAATAATCGTGGTCACTAAAAGCAGAAAAAAAGCGGTTTTATTACTAGGAGAAGATCTTATTCCTAAAGTTTATCTTGATACGGATTTAATAGCTGTTGAATCAGGCTTAGTCAGTGGATTTCCAGTGGTTTTTTCTTTCAGTGAAGATGGCCGCTTAATGAATGTGACACAGATCGATTACTCATCGAAAAATCTATCCCTACCATGAAAAATCCCATACTATTTTTGCTTGTATTGGTATTTCTTTCCTGTAATTCCCAATCTAATTCATTTTTTGATGATTGCATGAAGCCCGATTTTTCGCCATTCGTTATCTCGGATATCTATTTAGAAATAGAACCCGCTATCAGAAATTTTGGGTTTGAACTAAAAAAGACCAGTGATGGAGGATATATATTTTTCGTCCCTTTTTGGGGAGACGCATACAAATTCTCACCAGATCGGAAAATTGAATTCAAATTGTCTTTTAATTCAAAATCGCTCTCAGAAAATAAGGAGCGTATTAATTATATCAGTGGAACAACTCCAGCTTTTGATGTTTTTGGAGATAATATCTACTTCCTACAAAGTAATCGGACAATAAAAATCTATAATCTTCAAGGGAAAGAGGTAACTAATTACTCGTTGAACATTACTGATATAAGTATTGATGACATGGAAGTCATTGGTGAGGATATAGTTATTTTGAGTGGTACGCAGGTTGTAGAAGACAAGGTAGTCTTGAGTTTTTTCAAAATGAATTTAGTTGAAAACACACTAGAAACCATCGAAAAGATTGATCTAAAAACAAGAAAGAACCCATTTTTCATAAAATTCAATGAAAATGAGGCACAGGTACTCATCGAAAGAGATTCAAGCATCACAGAATTGGATTTTGAAAAAAGAAGTATTCACAATATTAGTTTTAATCAGGCCAAAAATCGTGATTACAATAAGTATGATATTCCAATTGACGTTGATTATATTTCTCTTCCAGAAGAAGAACAACGAAAATATCGAAATGATAAAACGATAAAATTCGGTTTTAATGAAAGTGAATTGATAATCTTACACGAGGTGGCAAACAAATCGAAAAGCGGCAAACCTTATGAAAAATTGTTAACGAAACACTCTTTACCAAACGGAAAGGTGCATGAAAAATTAGGATTAGAGGGGATAATTGACTTTGATAAATGTGGAAACATCCTTCAAATTGAGGAAATCAACGGTGAATACTACATAAGTATTAAGTCTTTTGAATCTGTTAAGTAAAAATCCATTCTTTCATTAGCATTCAAAGAGAGTTACCTCCCCTCTGACGATAGTTTCTGTTTGAATGACAAAAATTCGGTGACTAGGAGTAGTTTGCAACCATGCTTTACAATTCCAACGAATTTGTAATTCGATTTACCATCTCCTCACCCCCTCTGAGCATAGATTCTGTTTGAATGAAAAAAAGCCGGTGACTAGGCGTAGTTTACACCTCCCCCCACCCCTCCAAAACAATTCTTCGCAATCTTCTGTCAGAGCGGGCTTGGTGGAAAAGGCTGAAGATTATTTATATTCCAGTGAAAAAAATTATGCAGGTCTGAAAGGGCTGATAGATGTAGATTACTGGTAGTTGGGATGTGTATGGCCAATTGCAAATTGGCTTGGATATTAGGGTGAAGTTACAAACTTCACCCAGCGTCCAATTGGACTTCAAAGATTCAGGGCAGAAACTACGCCTTTCCATCCCTACGAATGAGTAATTCGATCCCACTCTGATCCTTGATTTTACTACCTCCCATTTATAGATCAATCCCAATAACTACTGAAAAATCAAATGGTTTATTTAGGGTTTCTATAGGGTTCTGTTAATTTTCAGATAGGGTTTTAATAGGCTTAAAGCTATAAAAAACCTATAGTACCCAACTGTATTCCAGTAAATTACAGCTCCTAATCCTTTGTTCTCTGCATATTTCTCTTTAGTTTGAGTATTGTTTCGTTTAACCTCTAGATTTTTTTATTATGGCCACTTTACCCAACTCCAATGTAATCCTGCCTAAAGGAAAACTCGGAAACCTGGTTTTCTACACCTTGAACGGCAAGACAGTCGTTCGTAGCAGGCCCTCACAAAATCACAAAAACAAGCACAATCCCAGCCCTCTGCAGCTTATCCAACGGGAAAAACTCAAGACTATCAATGCCTTTCTCAAGCCCATCAAATATGCCCTGGACTTCGGTTATCAGGAATTCCTAACCCAAAGCAAAAAGGGGATACACTTGGCCTACTCCGAAATCAACACCAAGGGATACAATTATACCCGGGAACCAAGAATCGATCCTGCATTTTTGCGCATCAGTAAGGGAAATTTGCTAGGGCCAGAGAATCCTCAGGCCACTAAAAAAGGGAATTCGGTAGAATTCACTTGGACGGACAATTCCAAGGAAGGTAAAGCCCGGGAAACTGATGAAAGCTTTATTTTGCTCTATAGTCCTGAGGAAAAGAAATTTATTTGGGCAGAAACCCGGTTTCGAAGAAATTTAACTCAAGGTGTAATTGAGTTGGGCCCGGAAAAATCAACCATCAACTGGCATGTCTACATGGCATTCAGCCAGCTGGATATAAAAACCAAGAAATATCAGCTCTCGGATTCGGTATATTTGGGAAAGCTGTGAAAATCCTTTCAAAGGCTTGATCCTGTGTTTGGATTATTCAGAGCAAGTCCATTAGTGGAACCAAACCATTTTCACATTTTAAGTCTCATCCGATGAAAAACTTCCCCAGCCATCTTTTCTACCTAGTTTTTGGAGCACTCTTATTCTCATGCAATCCAAAGCCAACAAGTGATGTTGACACTAAATCCACAACTCATCTTTTTTCAGACACCTACCAAAAGCCGTTTTTTGAGCAGGATGACCGAGTAGAAAGGATAAAAAAGATTGCACCTGAACTGGAAAAGTTGATGGCTGATTATGCAAAGTCCCGAAATATTCCGGGTATTGCATACGGAATTGTGGTCGACAACCAACTCGTGATTTCCTTTGCAACTGGCTTGATGAATCTTGAGCAGAAAAGCCCGGCCAGCCCCAGCGCTTCTTTTCGAATTGCATCCATGAGCAAGAGTTTTACGGCCATGGCCATTGTAAAACTACGGGATGAAGGCAAATTGTCCTTAAGCGATCCGGTCAGTAAATACATCCCTGAAATGGCTAATCTTAAGTACCTGACCCAAGATGCACCGTCCATAGCTATTGAAAACCTCTTGACCATGACCTCCGGATTTCCGGAGGACAATCCCTGGGGGGACCGTCAATTGGATGAATCTGACCAAATGCTGATGGACATGATGACAGAGGGGGTCTCCTTTTCCAATGTTCCCTCCTATGAATACGAGTATAGCAACACGGGTTATGCCCTACTCGGGAATATTATTTCCCGGGTCTCGGGAATGCCCTATCAGGAATACATCACGCAAAACATTCTATTGCCTTTGGGCATGGAGCAAACCTATTGGGAATACGACCAGGTCCCTCCTGGTCAACTGGCAATTGGGTATCGTTGGGAGGATGAGGAATGGAAATTGGAACCCATGCTTCACGACGGGTCTTTTGGAGCCATGGGAGGTTTGATTACCTCCATAGAGGATTTCAGTAAATACGTCAGTTTTCATCTTTCTGCCTGGCCTCCAAGAAGTGATGTGGACGATGGTCCTATTCGTAGGAGTTCACTAAGAGAAATGCAAACACCACAATTCCCCAGACTAAACGCCAATGCAAGAAACTTTAGCGGTGAACCCTGTCCTGCTATTTCCGGGTACGGCTATGGCCTTGGCACCATAGAAAACTGTGATGGATTGAAAAGAGTCGGACACGGTGGAGCGCTACCGGGTTTTGGAAGCAATTATGTTTTCTTTCCCGAATATGGGATCGGAATCATGGCTTTTTGTAACCTGACCTATACCAGCCCTTATCCACTCAATGAGATTGGGAAATTGGTATTTGAAACTGCAGGTCTGAAACCAAGACAATTACCTGTTTCGGATATTCTGCGTGAACGCCAAGAACAGCTCACTCAATTAATTCAAAAATGGGACACGGATTTGGAGGAAAAAATCCTGGCTGAGAATTTTTATCTGGATAAATCCAGAGCGCATAGGATCCAAGAAGTGCAAGGTGTTTTGGAACAAGCCGGAGCTATCCTTTCCATTGGAGAGCTTTCACCTCAAAATCAGCTTAGAGGCGGTTATAAAATTCAAACCCAGAATGGAGAAATCGGAATTTTCTTTACACTAACCCCTGAAAAAGACCCCAAAGTGCAACAATTGGACATCTTATTTCTATCAAAGGAATCTGAGTAAAAAGGCTATCCGGTGAAAATTTAGAGGCTAAACTGTAGGGAAAGATATATTGACCAGGGTATCTTCCCCATTACCCCAAATTTATGAAACCCCAAATCATTCGAATTCTTAGAATTATCATGCCCCTCATGGCCCTAGCTTCCTTGGTGATATTTGTCCCTTGGACTTTGGTCAGCGTGTGGTTGGCACCCCTTCCGGTAACGGTACAAGAACAGGCCAATGCCGCAATCGGGTATGGATTGGATGGGATCATCGTCTATGTGGATCAAGGGGGAAAGGAGCCTGTGTCCTATACGGCCGGTTTGAAAAATAGGGAAAACAAAATCCCAGCGGATCCAAATTCCCTCTTTAAAATCGCCAGCATCAGTAAATTATACATTGCCACAGCTACAGCAAAATTGGCCAATGATCAAAGGCTTTCTCTGGATGCCACTTTGGCCGACTACCTGCCAGAGCTCAAGGAAAGAATTGAAAACGCAGATCAGATTACCCTTAGAATGCTCGTGCAGCATAGAAGCGGCATCCCCAACTATAGCGATTATCCGGATTATCCATGGGACCACGCCCCGGATAATCAGGGAGCATTAGCCTTTGTCTTGGATACGCCAGCGGATTTTCTACCCAATGAAAAATACGCCTACTCCAACACCAACTACCTGCTGATCGGAGAAATACTAGATCGGACTTTAGGCTACAGCCACCATGATTATATCCGGCAGGAGATTCTGCTTCCACATGGATTAAATCATACCTACAACCTGCTGAGCGAAGTCGATATAGACAAGGTGATGAGTGGGTACTTCGTCGGTTATGGACCCGATATCAAGAACAACGATTTTCCAAATCCCGGCGGCTCCATGGTGGCTACAATACAAGATGTGGGAAAATTCCTGAGGATTTTAAACGATGGCTCTTTGTTAAATGATGATGAACAGGCCATCTACTCTTCCATTTATGATTACGGCCATACCGGGCTGGTACCCGGCTATTCAAGTATAGCCCGATACCATGCAGATATAGATGCGGTGGTGATCCAGTTTGTGAATACCAGTGGTGGAGATACCTGGACGATTTCAGAGATGATTTATAATCGAATCGTAAAAATCCTAAAAAAGGGAAAAGACAAGGAATCTTGAAATTAACAGCTCGGGCAGCAGAAAACCGAAAGACAATACTTTATTCCTCTGAGTTAAAAAAAATAGATTCCCTGAACTTTCCCCGAATCTAACTCACCCCCCACAATTAACTACCCTAATTCAGTTTTGAAATATGATTTAGGATTGGATTCTTTCTGGGTATTTCGAACTTTACCGATTCTTACCAAAGCAAATCAAACCTAAACCAGAATAACCATGACTAAAAAACGAATTTTATTTACTGGGGGCTCGGGAAAGGCAGGAAAACATGTTATTCCCTACCTGCTTGAGCAGGGACATCGGGTATTGAATGTAGACCTGAAACCGCTGGACTACCCGGGAGTAGACAATCTTATCGCTGATATCACGGATTCCGGGCAAATGTTTAACGCCATGACTTCCTATGCCGGTTTTGACGAAATGGAGCCGGGCACCGGGGTTCCCAAATTTGATGCGGTGGTCCATTTTGCGGCCGTTCCCCGAATCCTGATCAATCCAGACAATGAAACCTTCCGTGTCAACACCGTTGGAACCTATAATGTAATAGAAGCAGCAGTGAAGCTTGGGATCAAGAAGATTGTCATTGCTTCCTCCGAGACGACCTATGGAATCTGTTTTTCAGACGGTCAGACAGACCCAAAATATCTTCCACTAGATGAAAACTACGATGTGGATCCCATGGATAGCTATGGCCTTTCCAAAGTAGTGAATGAGCAAACGGCCCGCAGTTTCCAGAGAAGATCGGAGGTGGATATTTATTCTTTGCGAATAGGAAATGTGATCGAACCACACGAGTACAAAGAGCTGTTCCCGCATTATTTCAAACACCCGGAAGTACGCCGCAGAAATGCGTTCTGTTACATTGATGCCAGAGATTTGGGGCAGATAGTGGATTTGTGCCTGAAAAAAGACGGACTGGGATATCAGGTCTTCAATGCCGGCAACGATCACAATGGAGCCGTTATCCCAAGCAAAGAATTAGCAGAGCGCTTTTTCCCTGGGGTGCCCCTTACCCGAGAACTGGAAGAACATGAGGCCTTGTTTTCAAACCGCAAGATTCGAGAGGTTTTAGGCTTTAAAGAGCAGCACAACTGGCGAAATTATTTGAATTGGGAATAATTATCTCTTAATCCCCTGAGCGTTACTGAAGATTGCACTCAGGGGATTTCTGTTTTCACCCCCTCCAGCTGAAGGCATCACTCCGCTATTTCTGCAAAGTTTTCAGAATAAAATTCTGTCTACTTCATTTTTTGTACCTTTGCCGACTCAAAAACAGCATAGCTACTCAGAGCATGGGAATCAATTCCCAAAGCCTTTCTATCCAAACCTATTCCAAATGAAGAAATACTTCAACCTCTTTGACTTCTCCCAAAAAGTAAACTATAAAACAGAAATCCTTTCCGGGCTGACTGTAGCTATGGCGCTGATCCCTGAAGCAGTGGCTTTCGCATTTATTGCAGGAGTTTCTCCCCTGACAGGACTCTATGCTGCTTTTATGATGGGCTTGGTCACTTCCATTCTTGGAGGAAGGCCCGGTATGATCTCCGGAGCTACCGGAGCAGTGGCAGTAGTTTTGGTGAGTCTGGCCGCCTCCCATGGAGTGGAATATATTTTTGCCACGGTAATTTTGGCGGGACTACTTCAGGTTGCAGCCGGCACCCTCCGCTTGGGAAAACTCATGAGACTGGTTCCCCACCCGGTGATTTTCGGCTTTGTCAATGGACTGGCTATCATCATTTTCATGTCCCAATTGGATCAGTTTAAAGGAACAGATGGCTCCTGGCTCAGCGGGATGGAATTGTATGTTCTCTTGGGGTTGGTTCTTTTGACCATGCTGATCATCTGGGGACTTCCAAAACTCACCAAAGCCATTCCGGCTTCTCTAACCGCTATTTTGGTGGTATTTGGTCTGGTAAGTCTTTTGGGAATCGACACCAAAACCGTGGGTGATATGGCAAGTATCAAGGGGGGCTTCCCTCCTTTCCATATTCCTTCAGTTCCCTTTACTCTGGAAACCCTTCAGTTGATTTTCCCTTATGCCGGGATTGTGGCCGGTGTAGGATTAATCGAAAGTCTCTTGACCTTGAACATCATAGACGAAATCACAGAGACCCGGGGAAGGGGAAATAAAGAAGCTATTGCCCAAGGCACCGCAAACATCCTTTCCGGACTATTCTCCGGCATGGGAGGCTGTGCGATGATCGGCCAGAGTTTGATCAACGTTTCTTCCGGCGCCCGGGCCAGACTTTCCGGGATTGTGGCATCGGTCATGCTCTTGGTTTTCGTCATGTTTGGTTCCGGTTTGATCGAGCAAATGCCCATGGCTGCATTGACAGGTCTGATGATCATGGTATCTATAGGGACCTTTGAATGGGCAAGTTTGAAGACCTTTACCAAAATGCCTAAATCTGATGTATTTCTAATGGTTTTGGTAACCCTGATTACTGCAGTTCTTCACAACTTGGCACTGGCCGTTTTGATCGGAGTGATTCTAGCCGCTCTCTTTTTTGCATGGGACAATGCCAAAAGGATCCGTGCCCGAAAATACGTTGATGAAAATGGGGTAAAGCATTACGAAATGTACGGTCCTCTGTTTTTCGGTTCCATCACAGCATTCAATGAGAAATTTGACGTGCTCAATGATCCCCAGGAAGTGATCATTGATTTTGCGGAAAGCCGTGTGGTGGACATGTCCGCCATTGAAGCTCTGAACAAAATCACCGAGCGCTACTCCAAAGTGGGTAAAAAAATCCATCTGAGACATTTGAGTCCAGACTGCAGAAAGCTGATCGAAAAGGCTGATGCCATCATCGATGTCAATGTAATGGAAGACCCTACCTATAAATTGGTGGTGGACAAGGTCTGATACCTATTAATTGCAATTAAGAGCGGGGCCATCAAACCCCGCTCTTTTATTTGGAACTAACATCTCCTTATCCATTTTTTATTTTTTATATTCCATACGATAAACCCTCTTTTTAAAAAAGGACACATGGAAACCGATATTATTTTGACTTTACTATTTACTGGATTCACAATTGTGGGGATTGTTTTGGACCAGAAAGGGAAGCATATCCTTTATAAAGGGAAAAGAGCCCAAGCGGTGATTTTTAAAAACAACCGAAAAGGAGTACATGATCGAATGTATTATCCGGTGGTCCGATTCAAAACCGAAGCAGATGTATGGATCACTCAGGAACTGAGTATAGGTTACTTTCCTGCAAAAAAAGAGGGGAAAAAGGTTGAGGTTCTTTATGACCCTGAAGACCCTACCCAAGTGGAAATCAACTCCTCTTTTCAATTGGAATTTTTACCCAAACTTTTTATTGCAGTAGGATCTTTCGGTTTGGTTTTGGGGATTTTAGAGTTATTTGAAATCACCCAGTTCGTTTAGTTATATCCCATTTACAAATCCCCTCTTAAGCCTTAGTCCTTCAAAAATCTCTTTTTTTTCAACATTTGAAGAGAGAGCAGGTATATTCGTAGGGAATTGGAATGAAGGCAGCCCCTATGGAAATCCAACAAATCAAAAAGGTACTTCCCATCATCTTGGCTACTGCCATTTTTATGCAGATGCTGGATTCAACCATCCTGAATACCTCTCTTCCTTCCATTGCCAGGGATCTACAGGAGTCCCCGCTTAATATGCAGAATGCCATCATCAGCTATGTGCTAACCTTGGCTCTTTTTATGCCGATCAGTGGATTCTTGGCAGATAAATTCGGAACAAAAAAGATCTTTATTCTCTCCCTCACCCTTTTTGCTCTCGGCTCCCTGTTTTGTTCACTATCCCAAAACCTGAACCAACTGGTTCTTTCCCGGGTCCTTCAAGGTTTTGGTGGAAGCTTGATGACACCGGTTGGGCGCTTGACCCTGATAAAAACTTATCCTAAAAACGAACTGGTCAAGGCCATGAATTATGCCATTGTCCCTGCCCTAATCGGTCCTGTTTTGGGGCCATTGGTAGGTGGATATTTGGTCGATTATCTTTCCTGGCATTGGATCTTCTTGATCAATATCCCTATTGCTATCCTTGGTATTCTGCTTAGCATTAAATTTCTACCTGATTATACCTCAAAGAGTCTGGAATTTGACCTAAAAGGATTTTTGATCTTTGGCGCAGCTTCTTTTATGCTTTCTATTTCTTTGGAATTGCTTGGCAACTCGGTGCAAACCACCCCGATCTTGTTGGCTTTGACCTTAGGTTTTTTAATGCTTTACTTTTACTACCGGCATGCTAAAAAGGAGGAAAACCCGATCTTTCCCCTGAATCTATTTCAGGTTCGCACCTTCCGAGTTGGCATTTTAGGTAATCTGGTTACCAGAATAGGTATCAGTTCTGTTCCATTATTACTACCTCTGATGATTCAGATCGCCTATAAACAATCCGCAGTCGTATCCGGATGGATGGTTGCCCCTATGGCTTTGACGGCTATGTTTGGTAAATCTTTCGTGATCCGGATTCTTAACCGTTTTGGCTATAGAAAAACCCTTTTGATTAATACCCTGGTTATTGGATTATTGATCTGTTCAATGGCATTGCCTGGGATTCACTCCTCCTTTTATTGGCACCTTCCATTGATTGCCATACTAGGTTTTTTCAATTCCATCCAATTTACCTCCATGAATTCCATTGCCATCGCTAATCTTAGACCCTATCATACCAGCAGTGGAAATTCCCTGATTTCGGTCAATCAACAACTTGCAATAGGCTTTGGAATTGCTTTTGGCTTGGTGATCCTCAAGCTGTTTGAAGGAGATGTTAAATTGATCCAACATGATATTCACAATGCCTTCCGCTATACTTTTTTGGTCATCGGAAGCTTGACTGTACTTTCCGGATTGGTATTCCGTCGGCTTCATTTCCGGGACGGAGATAATCTGAAAGTCAGGAATTGATTGCCCATTCAACCTGTCCCTAAACAGCATGTCTTTTCATTGGTAGTATCTTCCGGACCATCATACCCACGACTGGCATAAACTTAAGCAGTACTTTCTTTTTGGAACGGCAACTTGAGTACTGAACAGGATTTTATCATCCTGCAAACCATCCACAAGCAATCCCAAGAGAAAAAACAGGAGGTCCCAGTACCTGAATTTTTTCCTGGGTTCCCGAATACATTTACTAAATACTTTTTACCTTGAGTTAGCACCACTTTTCCCCTTGAAATGAAAAAATACGCCCTCAGTCTTTTTGGGATTTTCCTTGCTTTCCAAGCATTGGCCCAAGATGTCTTTTTCTCAGTTAATCAAGTCGGTTTTCAGCCCCAAGACAGCAAAAAAGCAGTCCTATTTTCCCGAGAAAAAATTAAAAACAAAATTGAACTGCTTCGACTGCCGGATTCCAGTTCGGTAGCCAGCCTAAAGCCCATAGGTATTGAATCCGGCGTCTGGGGTGATTTCCACTACTATCAAATTAACTTTTCCAACATACAGGCTGAGGGAGAATATTTGCTATGGCATCCACAAAGCAAAACACCTAGCTCTCCCTTCCAGATTGGAGTAGAAGCCTATAGGGGTCTTTCGGAAGAACTGTTGGAATTCATGCGTCAGCAGCGTTGCGGATACAATCCCACCTTGGATATGGTTTGCCATGAAAAGGACAGCAGAAGCTTCTTTGGCCCCATGCCGGACAGCACCTATGTAGATGCTTCCGGAGGATGGCATGATGCCGGTGACCAACTCAAATACCTGATTACAGGCAGTTATGCCACTGGGCATATGCTGTTGGCTTATCAGCTTTTCCCGGAGCAGTTTGAAGATCAAGTCAATGCGCTTGGGCAGCCTGGCTCCAATGGAATTCCGGATGTATTGGACGAAGCAAAATGGGGCTTGGACTGGCTACTCAAACTTCATCCGGCACCGGACCAACTGATTCACCAAATTGCAGATGACCGGGACCATCGAGGCTTCAAAATCCCCAATCAGGACAATGCCGATTACGGATGGGGACCTAACAGCTACCGAGCGGCATATTTTGCAACGGGAGAACCTCAAGGCTTGGGAAAATTCAAAAGTGAATCCACCGGTATGGCCAACATAGCAGGAAGGTCTGCAGCTGCCTTGGCCCTGGGATCTAGAGTTTGGAAGGAAATCGACCTCTCTTACTCGATCAAATGTCTGAATGCAGCAAAAACCCTTTATGAACTGGGAAAAAAATATGAGGGGTATCAGCAAGGCAATTCCTTTGGAGCGCCCTATCGCTACAATGAAGAAACTTGGAATGATGATATGGAATGGGCAGGAGCAGAATTATATAAGGCTACCGGAGAAAAACAGTATCTCACTGAGGCCAAAGAGTACGCCCTGAAAAGTGCCAATGAGGATTCATGGACCGTCAGAGATTCGGCCTCCCATTACCAACTTTATCCATTTATCAACTTGGGCCATTATTCACTACATGAAGTAGCTGATGAGGAGTTCAAGAGGACATTGGAAAGCTTCTACAAAGAAGGAATAGAATACACCCTACAAAAGGCAGCAAACAGCCCTTTCGAAGTGGGTATTCCCTTTATTTGGTGTTCCAACAATCTGATGACCAGTTTGGCCACTCAGCTGATACTCTATGAGAAAATGACCGGGGATCAAAATTATCATTCTTACCTTTTGGCTCAGAGAGACTGGCTATTCGGAAAAAACCCTTGGGGGACCTCCATGTTTACGGGAATTCCCAAGAATGGGGATTTTCCGGTTTATGTACATACAGCACCCTATGTGCTTCTTGGCTTGCAGGTTCCCGGAGGATTGGTAGACGGTCCGATTTTCAGGACTATTCATTCCAGTCTTTTGGGATTAAACTTAGAAAGACCCGATGATTATGAAGGAAGGCAAAACCCATTTGTGGTTTATCATGATGCTGTGGGGGACTACAGCACCAATGAACCCACCATGGATGGCACTGCCGGTTCAATTTTGATGATGGCCTATTTCAGTGCAGCAAAATGAGTTTAAACCATACATATTTAAATAATGTAAAAGCCTTGATCTTCGATATGGATGGGACTTTGGTGGACAATATCCCCTACCACCTTGAAGCTTGGCTTCATTTCCTAAGCGATCATGGCATCCATCTTCTCCCTGAGGAATTTCATGCGCAAAATCACGGCACCATAGATGAAATGATCGCCCGTTTCTTTCCCCATGTCATGTCCGAAGAGAAAATCATCGAACTGGGGACTGAAAAAGAGGATATCTACCGAAGAATTTACAAGCCCCATCTTAAAGAGGTGAAAGGCTTAAGTGGATTTCTGGAAACCATGAAGTCTAAAAAGCTCAGTCTCCATTTGGCTACCATGGGCGATGAGGTCAATATCAATTTTACCCTAGAAGGTCTGGGAATCCTGGAACTCTTTGACTCGATTACCGGAGGACATGAGGTAAAGCATGGTAAACCACATCCGGAAATTTTTGAAAAAGCTTTGAAAAAATCCCATGTCAGGCCTGAGGAATGTCTGGTATTTGAAGATTCAGGCGGAGGAATTCGGGCTGCAAAAGCTGCAGGATTAACTGTAGTAGGAATTACCACTTCCCATACCAAACAGGAATTGATGGAAATGGGATGCGATGAAGTGATCTCTGATTTTGACGAGGCTCAAAAGTTATTTGAGGATTAAACAGAATCATTAAAAAAGGAGCGGAAGAAACCGCTCCTTTTTCCATCTCTATTCAACCAGTGTAAAGACCATTTGGCGGAATTTCCAGCCACTTTCATCCCCATTGCCTGAGCCGGACGTCTGTTTGAAAATCAAACCGATGATGTTTTCTGTAGGATCTGCAAAGTATTGGGTATTGAAATAGCCTCCCCAGTCAAAAGTCCCTTTGCTTCCGATTCCTCCCATAGCAACACCTACTTCATCTACCAATCCGAATGCTAAGCCATAATCCTTACCGCCGTTTCCAAGTAAATCCCCTACTTGGTTGGTCATGATAGTCTCAATAGTTTTGGAGCTCAATAATTTTTTCCCGTTCAACTCTCCTCCATTGAGGTACATCTGAAGGAATTTTCCATAATCCTCTGTTGTGCTGGAAAGTCCAGCCCCTCCTGAAAAGAAGGTCTTTGCACCGGCCTTTGGGTAAGCAGGGTCATAAAAAGTGACCGGAAAAGATTCCCAAGCGGAATTTCTATAGGTATGAACCGTCACCAATCTTGGAGCCTGTTGTGCACTCAGATAAAACCTTGTATCATTCATTCCCAGTGGATCAAAGATCCTTTCTTTCAAAAACTGATCAAATGGCATTCCTGACACGATCTCTATAAAATACCCCAACACATCCAAGCCCTCACTGTAAGTGTATTTACTACCCGGCTCGTGATGCAGCGGAAGCTTGGCCAGTTTTTTCACACTTTCTCCGATAGTGACTTTTTCAGTAGTAAAAAGGTCCGTGATACCAGCCTTCTGGTAGATCATTTTCATCCGCTCATCACCGTCAATCACACCATATCCCAAGCCGGAAGTATGAGTCAATAGATGACGGATAGTAATTTCCTTGGATGCCGGTCTGCTTGTGTAAGTGGTATCCGAATACCTGAAGGAATTAAGGATTTGAGGATTTTTAAACTCAGGGATAAACTTTGAAATAGGATCATCCAATCTGAATTTACCTTCCTCCCAAAGCATCATAACAGCTGTGGAAGTAATGGCCTTGGTCTGTGAAGCAATTCGGAAAATAGAATTTTTCTCCATTGTCTTTTTGGACTCCACATCAGCATACCCTTTTGCTTCATGGTAAACTACTTTCCCATCTTTTAAAACCATGGCTACCAAACCCGGAACCTGGCCAGAGCGAACGGTTTCCTCCAGCATAGCATCCAGTTTTTTCACCCGCTCCGGAATAATGCCGGGAACTGATTGGCTGAATGCAGACAAGGAAAGGATGAAAAACGAAACAAGTAACTTGACTTTCAACATAGACAGATAGTTTAATTCTGTCAAAATATATTTTTCCAGAACAAATAGCTATCAAAAAAATGACAATTGGTGATTCTAGGTCACCAAGCGCATCTCCTAGGAAAGACTCTCAAAAATCAGGTGAGCAGCCGTATCTGAGGCAGAGCTTTCACCCAGTTTCTCAAGAACCAAATCATAGCCCTGTAACATTTCCCCTTTGTAAACAGGGTTAGTAAGTATTGTTCGGAGTTCCTTTTCCAAGTTGGAAATGGAGAAATCCTGCTGGATCAGCTCTTTTACCACCTGTTTTTCGGCAATCAGATTTACCAAAGAAATATAAGGCACCCGGATCAGTTTTTTTCCAATAGCATAGGATATCGCACTGGTTTGATAAACCACAATCTGGGGAACCCGGAATAGAGCAGTCTCGAGAGTTGCAGTTCCGGAAGTGACAACTGCGGCAGTAGCATGGGAAAGAAGGTCATAGGTTTGATTATAAACTACCTTCAACCCCGCATTGATGGCTGGTTGATAGAGTTTTTCATCCAAACTGTCCACTCCTGCAATTACAAATTGCGCATTGGGAAAAACAGAGACTAATTCCACCATCCTGCTCAGCATTTCCTGAAGCTCCTGCTTTCTGCTTCCTGGTAGCAGGGCTATGATAGGTGCATAGCTCAGTTCATTCTTCTGAAAGAAAAAATCATGAGGTTTAAATTTGCGGATTTCATCCAAAAGCGGATTTCCTACATACGCTACCTCCATGTCAAACTTTTTGAAAAAATCCGGTTCAAATGGCAATATCGAATAAATATGATCCGTATTGGCTTTGAGTTTAAGGGCTCTTTTTTGATTCCAGGCCCAAACCTTGGGAGGAATGTAATAATGAACAGGAATTCCTTTTTCCTTGGCAAAGGCGGCAATTTTCATGTTAAATCCCCCGTAATCAACCAAAATCAGGGCATCTGGCTTGAAAGCGGTCAGATCATTTTTGACCAAGTTGAGGTATTTGAGCACCTTGCGGAATCCCAAAACCACTTCTAAAAATCCCATCAAGGCTACCTCAGAATAATCAACAGCAAGATCCACTCCGGCCTCTTTGGAGTAGCTGCTCCCCATTCCTCTAAACTGCAAACTGGAATCAAGAGACTTTAAGGACAGCACCAGGTTTGATGCGTGTAAGTCACCAGATCGCTCTCCGGAGATAATGTATATTTTATTTTTTTTGACCACAGAGGACACGGAGAAAAAGGCTTTAGTTTCTCAGTCTAATAAGACCATCTACTAACCTCAAGACATTAAAATTTATCAGTAACCCAATTTTATACCCACTCAATTTTAAATAGGTAATCATCTGAGCCTTATGAATATCTTTAATTTTTTTTACACTCTTTAATTCCAAAACTATTTGATCTTCTATAACCAAATCCAATCGATAGCCACATTCTAGGTATAAGCCATCAAAATAAACCGGTAACGGTTTTTCCATTTCGACTTTTAAGCCTTCAGATTTTAATCTGTGAAACAAACAATTTTGATACGTACTTTCAAGAAGGCCTGGTCCTAATTTTCGATGAACATAAATTGCTTCACCGATTATTCTCTCAGTTACATCAAAATCTCCCATGCTTAAAACCAGAACCGTTTCAATAAAAATGATATCTAAAAAAAATTATTGAATGAAATAGTTTAAAAAACGAATAAATCTCTGTGCTCTCTGTGGTAAAAATCACTCCCCAAAATACTCCACAAAATTTCTTGGCGTCTCATAAAGGGTCAATTTGTACAAGCCTCCATTGGGGGTGATCTCCTTGATCGCTGGTTCGAGGATTTTCCAGAACTCCATGATCAGGATTTCGCAAGAGGCCATTTTTCCCTGCATAAAATCCACATCCACGTTCAGGTTTTTATGATCTACCTTATCAATCACTAACCTTCTGATGAGGGTACTCAGCTGTTTGAGGTCCACCACAAAACCCGTATCCGGATCCGGAAGCCCCTTGACGGTTACGATCAACTCGAAATTATGCCCATGCCAATTCACATTGGCACAAGGACCGAAAACCTCAAAATTCTTCTCATCAGACCACTTGGGGTTCCAAAGTTTGTGGGCTGCATTGAAATGTTCTTTTCTGCAAATGTGGATCATCACCTCTTGAAATTCGGCGCAATTTAGGCAAAAGTAAAGAGAATAGAAATCAGGACACTAAGCAAAAGAAAAGCCCGATCTTAAACCGGGCTCTAATGAGTTATTTTGAGGTTTCATTCAGCTTTTGAAAGAATATCACCAAGTGATCTTCCCGATCCAAACTCAACTTATTTTCCTTGATGATGGATTTGGCCAGTTCCTGATCGGACTCATGCAAAGCCTTCAGGATACTGTTGGTCCGCGCTTTTACAGAAGTCACCTCTTCATTTTCATCAATGAGGTAGATACTCTCCTCAAAGACAAACATTTTTCCAGCAGTAGGTGCATAGGAGTTTTTGGGAGGAGTGACAAGATCAGAATAGAATCTTCTTACTAAACTGTATTTTTTGCCCTCGGCCAATACATTGACCAAATCATTGGGATTAACACCTCTGATAAATTCAAATCCTTTTTTAAACAGCAATTTGGTCAGCAGCCCACTGGCACTACCTCCAGAAGTAGCGATGATTAGGGAAGGTCTTTCCAGCATCACGTACTCGAGGTAATTTTTATTCAGGATAATGGTGTTTCCGGCCTCATTGATGACTTCCAGTTCATTTTCATGGATATTGAACCGATAGGCTACATTCTCCTTTAGGCCGGCATTGGTAGTGCCAATATCGGCGCGTGACCAATCCTCAAAAAGGTAGGGAGAACCATCCACCCCGGAATATCCCGAAAGTCTCGCAGGTGCTCCATTCATATGCACATTGCTGATTTGAGCAAAAGAAGTTTGGGCAATTAAAATCCCAATTGCAATTAAAAATTTTCTCATTGTCTTATTAACTTTTTGTGTAAGGTTAAATTGTTGGTAAACATTTTCAGTATATAAATTCCTTTATTGGCCGGCAAACTCAATTCAACCTGCAATTCAGAGCCATTCTTTTGGAACTCCTGATTGAGGTAAACCCTTCCTGCCATATCAATCAACTGGAAATCGATTGGCCCCATATAATCGTTGGAAACAGTAATTGTCACTTGGTCTTCAGAGGGCACTGGTCCCACAAATATCCCAAACCTGTTCAAATCTGCCTCCTGATTTGGAATAGCTGAGATGACAACTGGGTCGGAGATTCTATTGCAAACATCTCCAACAATGGCTACCTGATACAAACCGTCTTCACTTGCTGCATAGGTTCTGCTAGTTGCCCCTTCTATTGGCGCTCCATTTAGATACCATTGGAAGGCTGTTCCTGGCTGTTGAGAAGTCAAATTTGTACCATTAGCAACGATCACAGGTTTTACAAGTTCATTTTCGCCGATTTCCACAGTTTGTTCATAAGTGGATGAACTTTGGCCATTGGACACCACCAATTTGACCGTATAAGTTCCTGTGGTGTTAAACACAAAAAACGGATTAGCCAAAGTCGAAGATCCCAAGCCAGCAAAATCCCAACTGTAAGATGAAATAGTACCATCGCTTAGATTTTCAAAGTTTACAGCAGCACCAACACAGGTAAAACTGGTTCGGAAATTGGCGAAGAGGATGTCCTCGCAATTTTGGGTCAGCCATCCATTACTATTTTCAATCTGAGCTGAAGTCCCCAAATTAACTATCGCCTGCCCTTGCAAATCCACATTGCTCACCGAAATATGATCAAGACAGGTTTTTCGGTGAATGTCATGGATAATCTTTCCTTTGGAGGAGGCTTGGATCAAGGATTCATTTAAAGTAGAACCAAATGAAAAAATGCTGTCCAAAACATTCAATTCCCCATTTGAGCCCAAATCAAGAGTTGCTGATGAACCAATCCCCAAAGAATTTAGACTAAGAGAAGTAATCCCCAAATGAGCTTTTCCATCTGCGATTTGAATATTCTGAATCTTTTCACTCAACAGCGTTAAATCACCAGATTTGATTTTTAGCCAAAGTATAGGTGTACCCGATTCATTCTTAAAGGTCCCTGTTCCTCCCTGGTAAGTAAGGTTAACTCCTTCCATCACGGAAGAATTGCTTTCAAAAGTTATATCCTGTGAAAAAATAAGGTTTTGGAAGGTGCCAGAAAGTGCCCCCCCAGTCTTAAGCTCAAGGCTTTTCAATTTCACCTCATTGTAATCAAAAGAAACAGATGCAGCTGCATTAATCCTCACAGAGGACAATTGACTCCCAGAGATCACTTTCCAGTTGCCTGAATTGAAAGCCAGTTGAACGTTATCAAACAAAGCATCTCCAAATTCCAGCACTTTTGAATTGGTACCGGCATTCTCAAAATTTAAGGTTCCATTTCTGACTTCTGTGATTTGGTTACTTATTCTCAATCCATCATTGATGGTGAAAAGGTTTCCTTTTAAATCCAATTCTACTAATTGGTCACCAAATAAATTTAGACTAAAGACATTTGCTTCAGAATTGACATTTATAATAAGGGAACCGCCCTGAGCACCTTCAAATACTACGCGTGTCTTTGGTCCCGGTGTTTTTCCCGCTGGAGCCCCACTAATTTGAGTAGACCAGTTGTTGGAGTCTTCCCAATTCCCACCTGAGGACCCAATCCAATAAAGGGTTTCATCTGCACCGTCCTCAGAACCTGCTGTCATTACCAATGAATACTGCTGAACGTCAAACTTCAAAGAACCTTTATGAGAGACTCTAACACGATATTTTTTGGGAGCGGGATTGGGAATATAAACCTGTTCTACATTATCACGGAAATTATCCCGGTCCCGAACAGCCCTAGCCCCAGCCAACTGTGTTGGATCCAAGCTCCAAGGAAAATACTCAGTTCCGTCTTCATCCACTATTCTCAAATCCAGATCATTCACCAACATCAAATCCCCGGGATTCAAACTTGTTCCAGGGGGAGTTCCTGCGGGATCAGTCCAAGCAATGGTTACTCTGATCGGTGTAATCCCATCTGATAAAAATTCAAATTCCTGAACTTCTCCATCTTCCAAAATTTCATCTTTGATGACATAGGAGTTACCATCTTCATTCAGAATGACTTCTGCTCCTGATTTTACATCCAACAATCCCCATCCAAACATATAATCTGGTCCCGGAGCCGGCCCTGCCTCTTTTGTGGTATGGATAGCCAATGCTTTCAGGGTAGATGAAAGCATAAAAATTCCAGAGTTTCTTTGAGAATATAATTGCTGTAACAAGAATAAAGAGCCAGTCACATTGGGAGCAGCCATAGAGGTGCCACTTTGACTTGCATAAGCATCTTCCCCGGAAGAATTGATGGAAGTACTATATACATTTACCCCCATTCCTACCAAGTCAGGCTTTATTCTTCCGTCATCGACTGGACCCCAAGAGGAAAAATTACTCATCAAAACATCTCCCGGACTTTTGTAATCCAAAACCATTTCGACGGCACCAACAGTCAAATTATTCTTTGCTACCCCTTCCGGACCAATAGTGTCTTCAGGTCCATCCGGGTCATGGGTATCATCTCCCCTGTCATCGCGGTCATTTCCTGCAGACCACACAGCTAAGTATTGGGGCTTTGTAAATAGGATTTCGTCTATAGCCTGGCTTTTTGTGGTATAAAACCCAAATCTCCAGTCTTTATTTTGGTCAATTGAGGGGTTCCCAAACCATTTCCAGCTTCCACTACTGAAAGACCAACCCAACACAATCCCATAAGAATGATTGGACAAGAGGAGCCCATTTGGTTTGGTTACAGGATCATACGCATTGGCAGCCATTTTGGAAACATCATTGTCCCAATTAAAAGACCAACCTGTAGCCTCATAGGCCATTCCTTTTGAAAGCGAATTTATACCTGTAGCGAGAACCGTTCCTGTCACGTGAGTTGCATGAGTACTTATTTCCTCGGATGACCCGTCGATTTGAGTGAGTCTCCCCTTAAACTCTACATGATCTGGCTTAGGTCTAGTCTGGTCAAATATCCCAACTGTAAGGCCTTTACCTGTCAAATTTAAATCCAGGTCTCCTCCGGGTTGCAATTGAATAGCTCCAGTGGTGATAGCTGCATTTTTATTATGTGGTCCATAAAAAACCGGATAGCCACTTTGATCTAGATATTGGATTTTGGAGTTAAATCCTCCATCAAGTGTAATCCCCATTTGGGAATTAAAAAACTGAAGATTTGGCAATGAGCTTCCTTGCTTAAAGCTCAGCTCCTCCAAATGTCTTTGTAAATCTGACTGGACAGCAATTCTTGCCTTTTCTAATTTGATAATTTTGGAATCCCCTGACTGGCCCAATACCACTTGGCTTGTCAGGAGCATAAACATAGAATAGAGCAGTATTCTCATAATTTGCCCATAATAATTACTTTCTCTCTAGAGGAAAAATGGATTTTATATTCTTTAACTAAAATAGAGTGAAAGCGGTTCAAATAAACCGAAAAGATCGGATTTGTTGGTTAATTCAGATTTTTAAGAATAAAAAAGGAGGGAAAATCCCTCCTTTTTTTAAGAATATAAATTGATATTACTGTCTTGTCATCACAATTTGTTCAACCTCATAATCAGGATTATAGGTTATATCCGCTATCTTCTCCCATGTGATTGTATCGGTATCAGGATCATATACTCCTGTACCTCTCCACTGAATACCATAAGCCGAACTTCCATACAAAGTTAGGATATTACAGTTATCGGTAAAGAAAGCCTCAACAACATATACTGCGGGGTCATAATAAACACCCATTGCATTTAGGTCGACAATTTTGTAATTCCCGGTACCAATTTCTTCGATTTCTGTAGTTTCGCCGTTAGCGAATTCCCAGGTTCCAGCCAAATCTGATGGACAGATAACTCGAATGGCAACCGTCATCTTCCCATAATTAGCAGAGACCTCAGCACCTGTAGCACTATCGATCTTTAATACCAAATTAGGGGATTCAGAAGGATCAATATTTCCCGTCAGGACAGTTACAGGAAATGACTTAACGAATTCACCAGCTTCCAATGTAACAGAGGTACCAGTGAATTGATAATGAACACCTTCGACAGCTGTTGATGAAGGATCAACAGAGATATTCATAGTGATAGGTGCGGAACCATTGGTTGACACACGATTCACTTGAATACTTACCTGGTCTATTTGAGTAGGACTATTTCTCACAAAACGAGCAGTAAGCCCATTTGGCAAATTCGCATCTTGGAACTCAACTTCATTTCCATTGAAGAAAACATCAGTCCCCGGATCATCAAAGCAGGAGGTCATTGCCAGAGAGGCAAAGGCTACTGCAAGTAAGATATATAACTTTTTCATAATCGTTTTTCTTTTTTTAGTTATAACCAGGGTTTTGCTCCAATTGATCATTCAACTGCAATTCAGCAGTAGGAAGTGGAGCCAACAAACGATAGTCAGAGTAAGGTACATTTTCAAAATTACCAGCCTTGGTAATATCCAGTCCATTTCTCTTCAAGTCAAACCATCTGTGACCTTCCAATGCAAATTCCTGTCTTCTTTCCAACATGATCTGATCAAACAAAGCTGCCCCTGAAAGTGCGGCATCCACATCATCCAACCCTCTTTTTGATCTTAAAGCATTAAGATCAGCTCTAGCACCTGCATCATCAGGACTTTGTTTTCTATTACGAGCTTCTGCTCTGATCAAAAACAGTTCAGCGGCGCGGATAATCGGAAGATTCTCTAGGAAGTCCCCCTTATGTCCTAGCCACTTATTGGAACGGTACACAGTACCGGAAGCACCAGAACGGGTAGTCTCTCCCCAAGCATCTTTTCTCACATCTCCTTCTTCATAAGATTCAATCAGTTCATCCGTTGCAGTTACAATAAACTGCGCACTGGCAAACACGTTTGCAGAAAGGGAACATACTGAGTTATTCACCCCATCCACAGTAGACCAGTCGTTGGATCTGATTTCAATTTCAAACAAAGACTCAGGATTTGGAGCAGTGGAGAATCCAGCAATGTAACTATCTGCATCGGCCAAACCAACACCGGCATCAGAGATACCGAAAGTCGCCATAGCCTGGGTAGCAGCAGCTTCTGCTTCGGCAAATTTAGAGTCATACAAAAAAACTCTTGCTAGCAATGCCTGAGCTGCACCCTTGGAGGCTCTGTATACTCCAGATGTTCCTTGAGAAGCGGTTGGCAACAAATTGATAGCAGTCTGCAAATCAGAAATGATCAGATCATAAACCTGACGGTTTGTTGCTCTAGCTCTGAAGTCCGCATTGGAAAAGCCCAAAGTAGGCTCAGTTCTCAAGATAACGGCTTTATCCCAGCCATTTACTTCTTTACCTGGCTCATATCCATAAACTCTAGCCAAATCAAAGTAAAAAAGCGCTCTCATAAAATGAGCTTCACCTTTTACTCTTGCTCTTTGGGTATCATTCCCCTCTACATCATCAATCTGAGCCAACACGATGTTGGCGGTGTTGATACCTGACCAAAACTGGGTAGTCCACAAATTCATGTGAGCTCTATCAGCGTTGGCTTCCTGGCCAATGTATCGACCAGTATTGGCGATAATTCTCAAGTTGTCAGCCATGATCTCAGGAGCGATCATCATTTGCTGTCCGTATTGGTTAAAAGCACGGGCAATGCCATAGGTTGTAAAGCCCAAAGCTTCAAAACCGTCCACATCAGCAAAAGCTACCTCCGGAGTTAAGCTTTGTCTTGGCTGAGTTTCCAAGTCTGTACAAGAAGCGGTAGCCAAAGCGCCGCCCAGTACCATTATTCTAAAGATATTTTTCATTTCTGTTTCTGATTAGAAGGTTAGGTTTAGACCTGCAGAGAACTGCTTACCGTTCGGATATCTACCGATAGATACGTTTTCTGCAATTCCTACAACTTCAGGATCTTGTCCGGAATACTTCGTGAATGTTGCAAGGTTCAATCCCTGGACGAAAGCTGTCAAACCTTTCATGCCAATTTTAGAAGCAGCAGCACTTGGAAGGGTAAAGTTCAAAGTTACTTGCTTCAATCTAACATATCCACCGTCACTCAAGAATCTGGTAGAGAAAGTATCAATGTTGGAAGTACCTGGAGCCTGTCCTCCTTCATAAGGACGACCTACAGTGGTGATGTCACCAGGCTGCTTCCAGTAATCCAATTGGCTTACCCAAAGGTTACCTGTACTAGCTCCCCAGTCACCCAAGTTGAAGATATCCTGGTTTCCTGCCAAGTTTCCGAATTGTCCTTGGAAGAACACTTCCAAAGAAACTGGTCCATAAGAGAAGGAGTTAGAGAAACCACCATAACTCTTAGGAAGACCGCTACCTATATATCTTTGAGTAGATTCACCCACGATGTAAGTTGGGTTTCCATTAGCATCCTCGTACATGGCTCTACCGTTCGCTGGGTTTACACCGATATATTGATGGGTATACCAGAATGAGATTGGCTTACCAACGATCAAGGAGTTACCAATTCGGTCAAGTCCATCGTAAAGCTCCAGCAATTCGTTTTCCAAGAAGGTAATGTTGAAGGCAGTGCTCCACTGGAACTTACCCGCTACAACGTTTACAGTCTGGATATCGAAATCAATACCTTGGTTTCTAACCTTACCGGTGTTTCTGGTAATAGATCCGAATCCGGAATCAATTGGAAGTGGAGTATTGAACAATAGGGACTTGGAGTCTTTTCTCCAGAAGTCAACTGTACCGATGATTCTACCATTGAACAAGGTCCAGTCCATACCGATGTTGGCAGTCTGAGATTCTTCCCAAGTCAAGAGGTCGTTACCCAATTGGGAAAGACCCAAGGAGCCGGAACCCAAATACTGACCAGTATTACCAACCAAAGTTCTGGAAGCAAAGTTGTCAATGTTAGAGTTACCAGTGATACCGAATGAAGCTCTCACTCTCAAGTTGTCAATCCAGGTCAAATCCTGCATGAAAGACTCGGAAGAAACTCTCCATCCAACTGAAGCTGCACCGAAGGTACCCCATCTGTTCTGCTCACCGAATCTAGAGTGACCGTCTCTTCTGATGGTAATGTCAGCTGTATATCTATCATCGTAGTCATACTTTGCCTGACCGAAGAAACCAGCTCTTTTATACTCCGTAAAGAATCCACCTACTGCAAAAGGAGTAGCCGCATTCTGAAGGTAAATCAAAGTTGGGTTTGCAAAACCTCTACCAGTGGCAGTGGTCTCTTCATTTTGGAATCCTTTGTATTCAAAACCAGCCAAAGCTGAAACAGTGTGCACATCGTTGAATTTCTTGTTGAAGTTCAAGTTGTGGTTTGTGTTATAGTTGTTGGTTCTTCTATCTGCAAAGAAAGACTGGCCTCCATAAGAGGAGAATACAGGAATAGTAGATGGACGGTTGTTCTCATCTCTGTTATCAGAGAAATCAACACCAAAATAAGAAGTCCAAGTCAAGAATGGAGCAATCTGATAGTTCATCTGAAGATTGGACACAGTCTGAACTGAAGTACCTCTTCTCAATTCCTCATAAACACCCTGAACGATGTTGTAACCAAAGTTATGGTTAGAAGGATAGTTTGCTTTGAAAGAACCATCTTCATTGTAAATCGGCACATTTGGTCTCATGGTGAAACCTGCAGAGAAAGGACCGTTTACGAAGTTACCGTTTGCGATGGTACCCAAAGTTCTTTGATAAGCCAAAGACAAGTTGGCAGCTACGGTCAATTTTTTGTTTGGTCTGTGAGTCAGATTCAATCGACCAGTACCTCTTTCATAACTTGACTGGATGATCTGACCTTCCTGCTTGGTATATGCACCAGAGATATAGAAACTAGTCTTTTCATCACCTCCGGATACAGACAAATCATAAATGCTCAATCTACCGTTTCTGTACAGCTCATCAACCCAATCATAAGACTGCAAATTTGGATCTTCTGGGTTTCCATAAGTATTTGCCGCATCAGCTGGATTTCGACCTGCATTGATGTATGCATCACGCTTGATAGTAGCAAGCTGAGTAGCATTCATCACTTCATACAGGTTCAAAGGCTGAACAATACCTTCCTGAACGGAAATCTTGGTCTGTGTAGCACCTTTCTTACCTTTTTTAGTAGTAATCAAAACTACACCATTGGCAGCCTGAGCACCATAGATAGAAGCAGCCGCAGCATCTTTCAATACCTCAATTGACTCGATATCATTCGGGTTGATGGAAGCCAAGGCATTTTGTGGGCCCTGAGAAGATAGAGAACCTCCACCCAACTGAACACCATCTACAATGTAAAGTGGTTCGTTACCAGCATTGATAGAGCCGACACCACGGATTCTAACATTCAAAGTACCTCCTGGAGCACCAGAAGTTGATGTTACCTGAACACCCGCGATACGACCCTGCATGGCACGGTCAAATGACTGCATTGGAAGGTTTTCGAAAACCTCACCTTTAACAGATGCAATCGCACCCGTGATTTCTCTTTTGGATTGATCACCATAAGAGGTAATCACAAACTCAGACAGGGCCTGAACATCCGGCTCCAAAGCTACATTGATTGTAGTTTGGTTACCAATGGTCACTTCCTGCGATCTTAAGCCAACAAAGCTGAAGACCAAAACATTGCTCCCGGCAGGTACACTAATTGAATATCTACCATCAAGATCTGTGGCAGTACCAACTGTAGTCCCCTTCACAAGAACAGTCGCTCCCGGTACACCTAAGTTATCCTCAGTGGAGGTAACCGTACCAGTAATCACGCGGCTTTGGGCAAATGCTACAGCACTTGCCAAAAACAGCATGAGTCCTAGAAGTAAAACTTTCCTCATATTTGGTTTTGTTATGGTTTAAATTAGACTCAATGATATCTCATATCTTTGAATATCCAAAGAGCATTACTACGAAAAACTATAATTGTTTTTTGAACGGTAAAGAGATATTTTTTTGACTTGGAGCATAAAACCTATATAAAATTTGGTAAATAAACGAAAACAGAATATTCAACAAAAAATAATTTTACAATACTGAACGTTAACAAAAGTTAATTTTTAATTAAAAAATTGTCTTTTTATTGAAAGAAATTGTCTTTTTCCTTAATTCAGTGCTTTATTCTAAAAGAAAGGTTTTTTTCAAAATATTATTTAAAACATACTCAATTAAGAGATAATAAAAATTGTTTTTTTATAAAACAATTGAAATAATATAGCCTTTTTTACAATTAACTAATTTTGTTAGACATTATTTATTCACATAAAACAATTTTTGTTATCACATTTAACCCTGCCTTATCCAATAATAAGCCCTACAGCACTAAACAGACTGTCTTTTCGAATGGGCAAAGCAAAAAACCAAAACCATCCTAAAGGTAAGCCAGAGGTCAAATCCTCATCAATTTGAAATCAGAGATTCATTTGCCGAGAAATTCGGTAAGGTAAAGAAATTGCAGTTTAAAGAACGCGAACAGTAATTCTTCTATTGAGCGCCTGGTTTTCCGGGCTAGTATTGGGAACCAATGGCTCCTGATCACCCTTGCCTTCTACCATCACCCGTGCAGGATGCATCCCGTTTTCCACCAGATATTGCTGTACACTTTGGGCACGCTGCAGGCTTAATGCTTTGTTGTAGGAAGCAGAGCCCACATTGTCGGTGTGGCCGCTAATCATAATGTTTACATTGGAATTCTCCTTCAAAAATTTGATCAATCGCTTGAGTGAACTGATTGATTCAGGTTTCAACTCGTATTTATTAAAATCAAAAAACACGTTTTCAAAAACGAACTCCTCCCCTGAGGAAACCGGCGTCAGCGAAACTTCAAGATCCTTTACATCCTGAATTTTATCCCGCTCCACATTGTAAATTTTAGGTAAAAAACCTTTCTTTTCCACATACAGCCCTGAAATCGACCTTTCTGGATACAACATCATAAACTCTCCGGTCTTTCCGTCTGCCCTGAACTGATAGAGGGTGCTATCATTGGTCAGTGAAACCAAGGACAAGGTAGCGTCTATTGGTTCTCCAGTTTTGGAATTAAAAACCTTCCCGCCGGTTACTGTCAAATTTTCGCCAAGGTAGATTTCCTCTGGAAACCTAAACCTGTACAATAGGGATCGATCATCGTCCTTCTCCCCTGAACTCAACTCTGTAAAATAGGCATAATCTTTCTGAGCGGTGATAAACAAGGCTACCTGATCTAAATGATCATTGATTGGAAGCCCTAGATTTTCTGGCTCATTAAACTCCCCCTTCTCTACCCTGGACAGAAAAATATCCATTCCACCAAAACCTTGATGACCATCGGAGGCAAAGAAAAGGATCTCATTGTTGAAAAACATAAAAGGTGAAATCTCATCTTTTGATGTATTGACTACATTCCCGAGATTTTTGGCATCAGACCAGCTGCCGTCCGCCATACGAACAGAATACCAAATATCATTTCCTCCAAACCCTCCGCTTCGATTAGAAGAGAAAAAAAGAACCCTTCCATCCGCTGATAAAGAAGGCTGAGAATCCCAAAATCTGGAATTCACCTTCTTCCCCATATTGTTCGGGCGCTGCCAGGTTCCATTCTCTTTGTAAGCAATGTATAAATCACAGCTTCCCTCGGAATCGGGAGCATCACAAGAAGTGAAAATCAGAATATTCCCATCTGCGGTTACGGAACAGGTCCCTTCATTGTATTGAGAATTGATCGTTTGAGCGATGCTTTTTGGATCTGTCCAATTTCCTGTAGAATCCAGAAAAGCTGTAAAAATATCCTCCTTATCAAAATTCCCTGTTCCGTCTCTTTTTGTAAACAATATCTGCTTACCATCCGCAGTTAGGACTGGAAAATATTGAAGGCGAAATTGATTCAAAGGATTCTCTAATCGCTCTTTATCAATGGTAGAAGCCTTATCCAGCTGTTCCCCTAAAAACTCAATCCTAGACTTAATGTCTTTGTAGTACAAATGAGTCCGGAAGGAATTATCCAGAATAGGATCCGTCTTTTGAAACTCATCATAAGCTTTTTGAAACTCCCCACTAAGCAGGTATATATTAGTCAATACCCATCCAAAATCGGCCTCGTGCTTTTTGGTTGCGTTTTTATTCGTCTTTATTCGGCTCTGTCCGGCAAGGGCGATTTTTTCGGCCTCCTCCAAATTTCCCTGGGTAATTAGTATTTGGGAGATTTTCACATAGGCTTCCAAGAAGGAGGCTTCCCGGTTGATCGCATCCCGGAATTTTTCCATGGCTCCCTCGTACTGCTTCTCCATGATCAACTGCTCCCCTTCATTATAAAATCGGATAGCCCTTCCGTCATTAACGGAAAATTGCTGACCAGACGCGTGGAAAGTGATTAAAAGAAATACTACAACAGCAAATACAGGGCGCATAAACCTATGGGATGTCCATAAATTTATGAGTTTGGAGCGAAATTTTCCAAATAGGATGATTTTTCACGTATTCGATGATCTCAGGAGTGAATTTTTCAGCCTTGCTCCACTCCGGCTGAAGCCTAAGTTCACATTGAGGCCCAACCAATCGGGCATGTGCTTCAGCAAATGCAAAATCACTGGCATTGTAAACCACCACTTTCAGCTCATCGGCTTTTTCATAGATTGATGGGTGTGGCTTTTTAAATTTCTTAGGGGAAAAACAAACCCAATCAAACTCTCCTGAGAATGGATGGGCCCCTGAAGTCTCTATATTGATAGTAAAACCTTTTTCCTTCAGGAGATTGGTCAAAGGCCCCAGATTGTACATCAAAGGTTCCCCTCCTGTGATCACAACCAAACGGCCGGGATAGGCTAAGGCTTCATCAACAATTTTTTGAATAGAAAATACCGGCCATTTCCCAGCTTCCCAGCTCTCTTTGACATCACACCATACACACCCCACATCACATCCTCCCAGCCTGATAAAATAGGCCGGATATCCGGTAAATCGTCCTTCTCCTTGTATTGTGTAAAAAGCTTCCATCACGGGAAGCTGTAGCCCTTCAGCCACCAATTCTTCTTGAGTCATTTGAATTTTTGGTAAAGCGGGTGATCGAACCGCTAGTGAATTTGCCTGCAAAGGTAGGGCTTAGGATTGTAAAATTGAAAAATTCACAAGCTGATAGATTTAAGCGAACAATTTTACAATTCCTTTTGCATCACTATCCGGTAATCCTCCACCCCTCCCTTGGGAATCACTTCCATAATTTTGAACCCTCTTTTCAACCCGAAAGCAATCATCGCTGGAAAGCGGTTTCGAGTTTTTAAAAAAATCGATTTGAACCCTTTCTCCTTCGCCCAAGTTTCCTGACACTCCGCCAAGGCATCTGCAACTCCAAACTTTCTAAACTCAGGTCTCACTCCCCCCATCCAGGAATAAAAAACATTCGGGTTGTCACTTTGATAGCCCACCTTGAACCCTAAAAGTTCTCCTTTGCTTTCAGCTACCAAAGCCAGAAAAAGTCTATGCTTCAACCGGTCGGCATAAAAATCAAGAGAAGCTTTTCCTGGGAACTCAGGGATTTGCTGATGCATCCATAAGAGTTCGTCAAGAGAAGCTTCTCGAATGTTAAATTTCATTGGATTGGAAAATTTAAAAATTGAAAGATTGCAATATTATTTCACAATCTTCCAATTTCAAATCTTTTAGTCCTTCTTCACAGTTGGGTAGGTCACTCCCAATTGCTCCAAATAAGAACCGTATTTGGTTTCGTCGTAATAGAATTTCTCCAATTCAGGACGGAACTGCTTCATGATCTCTGAATTGAGATAGATCGGAGGAGCATCGTCTTTGGTAATCATTGGCTTATACTGCTCTTCCTTGGTTTGCACATTATTGAAATAATCCCAGGCTTGACCTACCAGTTCGGGCTTCAACAAAAAGTCCAAAATGGTCATAGCCTCTGCTTTGGCACCGGCTGTTACTCCTTTATGAGCAATAGGTGTTGCCATAGCAATCGCATTACTCCAATGGTGCCCCGGCAGTCCAGGGATATTGGAAGGGAATCTCAAGGTAACGGTTGGCAAAACCCATGAAACATCACCAATATCATCGGAACCTCCAGAACGGGGCTCGGTTACCGGAAGCCCCAACTCATCCAGTTCAGTTGGAAGCCCTGTTTCTTTAGACCCCATTTCCTTTTGAACTGCTTTTGCCAATTCCTGATCCTTTTCGTCCCACTGAGGAAGACCAACTTTTTGGATATTAGCAAACATAGTCTCCGCAATCACCTTATTAAAATGTCTTGGCCAGGCTGTTCCCAAAACTTTATAATCCATAGTAGTCTCAGTCATCATAGCTGCACCTTTAGCAATATTGGTAGCCTGCTCATACATTTCCATGATCCCATCATATTTCACATCTCTGAAATAATACCAAATGGAAGCCTTGGAAGGAACTACGTTAGGCTGATCTCCCCCATCGGTAATCACGGAATGGGATCTTTTCAAGGGATGCAAATGCTCTCGCTTGTAATTCCAACCGATGTTCATCAACTCTACAGCATCTGCTGCACTTTTTCCTCTCCAAGGTGCTCCCGCGGCATGGGCAGCATCACCTGAAAAGGTATATTCAACAGAAATCAAGCCCGTACCAGAGGCCTGACCATAACTGACACCGAGGTTATTTCCAACGTGTGTAAAAATACAAAGGTCTATTCCCTCAAAGAGCCCATCTCTTGTAAACCAAGCTTTGGAAGCCACCAACTCCTCGGCGATTCCAGGCCATAAGATCAAGGTCCCTCCAATATTTTCTCTTTCCATGATTTGTTTCACTGCCAAAGCGGCTGTGATATTCAAAGGGATTCCGGCATTGTGTCCTTCTCCGTGTCCGGGAGCTCCTTCCACAATAGGTTTATGGTAGGCCACACCAGGATATTGAGATGCTTTGGGAATATTGTCCACATCCGATCCCAAAGCGATTACCGGTCCTTCTCCATTGCTCCAGCGAGCAACCCAAGCGGTGGGAATTCCAGAGATCCCCATTTCAATTGTAAAGCCATTTTGCTCGAGGATTCCTGTCAGGTATTTAGAAGATTCAAATTCCTGGAAACCCAGCTCTGCAAAGCTGAAAATCTTGTCCACCATCACCTGACTTTGTTTGTGATTTTCCTGGACAATTTGGGCTACTTCCGCCTTCAAGGCATCAATCTGTTTTTGGGATATTTTCTTTTGGCTGTAACCATTGAAACTTAGCCCAGACAACAGAACCGCTACAAGTAAAATTTGTTTTTTCATAAGGGTCGATGGTTTGGTTATATGAAATTAACAAAAAGCCGAATCCTTCTTTAAGAAAAATGACCAACGGAAAAATCTCCTACTCGGAAGGATTTGAATTTTGCTTACCAAACCCCGCTAAATTTTCTATTTTTGCAGTCGTTTAGCAAAAACATCAAGAAATTTTCAAATATGGCGGAGTACAATTTCAGGGACATCGAAAAAAAATGGCAGGGCTACTGGAAAGAAAAAGGAACCTTCAAAGCTAAAGTAGACCTCAATCGCCCCAAATTTTATTCCCTGGATATGTTCCCTTATCCTTCAGGAGCAGGCCTTCACGTAGGCCATCCCCTGGGATACATCGCCTCGGATATTGTTTCCAGATTCAAGATGCTCAAAGGGTTCAATGTATTGCACCCCATGGGTTACGATTCATTTGGACTCCCTGCGGAACAATACGCTATCCAAACCGGACAGCATCCGGCTATCACCACAGAGCAAAATATTACAAGATATACTGAGCAGCTAAAAAACATCGGGTTCGCCTTTGATTGGGACCGGGAAGTCAGAACCTCCGACCCCTCCTATTACAAGTGGACTCAGTGGATATTTATGCAGCTTTTCAATTCCTATTATGATTTGAAGGCTGACAAAGCACTTTCCATAGACTCTTTGATCTCGACTTTTGAAAAAGATGGAAATAAAGATGTAAATGCCGTTTGTGATGAAGAAACTCCCGACTTCACGGCAGCGGAATGGCTTGTTTTTTCAGAAAAGGAGAAGCAGGAAATGCTGCTCAAATATCGTCTGACCTTTTTGGCGGAAACCACTGTAAACTGGTGTCCTGCTTTAGGTACAGTTCTTTCGAATGATGAAGTAAAGGATGGGTTCTCCGAAAGAGGAGGACATCCTGTGGAAAGAAAAAAAATGATGCAATGGTCCATGCGGATCACTGCTTATGCGGACCGCCTACTTCAGGGACTTGAGAAAGTAGACTGGGCTGAGCCGATCAAAGAAATGCAACGTAATTGGATTGGAAAATCCATCGGTGCAGAAGTACTTTTTGATGTCAAAGGTTCGGATAAAAAAATCAAAGTATTCACCACTCGGGTAGATACCATATATGGAGTAACCTATTTGGCATTGGCACCTGAGTCGGATTTGGCTGCAGAACTGATCACAGAGGATCAGAGAGAAACTGCCGAAGCCTATATCAATGTTGCCAAAAACCGCTCCGAACGCGAAAGGATGAGTGATGTCAAAACCATCTCAGGCGCATTCACTGGCTCATACGCTATCAACCCTTTCAATGGTGAGGAAATCCAAATCTGGGTAGCCGATTATGTTTTGGCTGGATACGGAACTGGAGCCGTGATGGCAGTACCGGCTCATGATGAGCGGGACTATAATTTTGCAAAGCATTTTGGACTGGAAATCAGACAGGTGATTGAAGGCTCCATGGAAAACGGTTCCTTCCCCGGAAAAGGCGGATTGATCATTAATTCAGGTTTCATTTCAGGGCTATACATGAAGGAAGCCATGGAAAAAGCCATTGAGTTTTTGGAAGAAAAAGGAATCGGCAAAGGCAAAATCCAATACAGAATGAGGGATGCCATCTTCACCCGCCAGCGTTATTGGGGAGAGCCACTTCCTGTTTACTTCAAGGATGGATTGCCATACTTGATTGATGAAAAAGATTTGCCTTTGGTTTTGCCTGAGGTTGATAAATATCTTCCAACAGAAGACGGAGAGCCACCACTTGGGCGGGCCAAAGACTGGACCTATAAAACCGCGGATGGAGAATATCCATTGGAACTCTCTACCATGCCGGGTTGGGCCGGATCCAGCTGGTATTTCTTCCGATACATGGACCCCAAAAACAAAGAGGTATTTGCTGATAAATCAAAAACCGATTATTGGGGCGCTGTGGACTTGTACATAGGTGGATCAGAACATGCCACGGGACACTTGTTGTATTCCAGATTCTGGACCAAATTCCTGTATGATTTGGGTGTGGTGAGCATTGACGAACCCTTCCAGAAAATGATCAACCAAGGAATGATCCAGGGAAGGTCGAATTTTGTATATAGACAAAAAGGTACCAACACCTTTGTTTCTTATGGCTTAAAAGACCAATACGACACGGCAGCAATGCACGTGGATGTAAATATTGTCCACAATGACCAGCTGAACCTGGATAAATTCAAAGCTTGGAGACCGGATTTGGCAGATGCCGAGTTCATCTTGGAAGACGGAAAATACATTTGCGGAGCTGAAGTCGAAAAAATGTCCAAGTCCAAATACAATGTGGTCAACCCGGATGATATCATCGAAAAATACGGTGCGGATACGTTGAGATTGTACGAGATGTTTTTGGGTCCACTGGAGCAATTCAAACCTTGGAACACCAACGGAATTGATGGGGTGTTCAAGTTTTTGAGAAAGCTTTGGAACCTCTACCATAATGCCAAAGGAGAATTTGAAGTATCCGATGCAGCTCCTAGCAAAGAAGAACTGAAAGCCCTGCACAAAACCATCAAAAAGATGGAAGAAGATATGGCTAATTTCTCCTTCAACACTTCCGTATCCAGCTTCATGATCTGTGTCAACGAACTGACAGCCTTGAAAAGCAATAAGCGCGCAATACTGGAACCTTTGGCAGTCTTGGTCTCTCCATATGCTCCCCATATCGCTGAAGAGCTTTGGGCCTTGCTAGGGCATACCGAATCTATCACCAAAGCAGGATTTCCTGAATTCAAGGAGGAATATTTGATAGAAAGCAACTTCGAGTACCCTGTAATGATCAATGGAAAAATGAGGGCGAAGTTGAATCTCCCATTGTCCCTTGCGGTACCGGAAATTGAAAAAGCTGCCATGGGAGATGAAACTGTACAGAAATGGATGGAAGGAAAATCTCCCAAGAAGGTGATCATCGTCCCGGGAAAAATCATCAACCTGGTAGTCTGAAACAGATTTGAAAAAAGGGGGAATATCATTTTCCCCTTTTCTTTTTCTGGCTTACTTTCAGTCAAATTAATAAGAGCCCTATGATCATTTACACTTTTCCAGTTCGGACTGCCTTTATCGACCGGGACTTGGAAATGATCAGCCCTTCGGAAAAAATCAAAGCTTTAGAGTTTACTCAAAGCCCGATCCAACTACCCTTCTTCCTTATAATTCAGTTTTTTCAATTACTCTGGTTTCTTCCCCGAACCAGCCAGTATCTCTGCTTTTTTGGGGGGTATCACAGCGTACTCCCTGTATGGTTCGGAAAACTTACCGGAAAAAAATGTACCATTCAGGCCGGAGGAACAGATTGTATCAACATGCCGGAAATAGGTTATGGGAATTTTCGCAAAAAATGGCTCCGAAAAGCCACCGTGTATTCCTTTAAAAACTGCAGCCTGATCCTACCAGTGGCTGAAGCCCTGGTTAGACAGGATTACCATTTTGACCCTCAATTATCATCCAAACAGGGCTTATTGAACTTAATCCCTGATTTAAGCACACCAATTCAGGTGCTTCACAATGGGTTCGATAGTGGATTTTGGAAAAACTTCGGGAGGAATAGGCGGAATTTCAGTTTTATATCGGTAGCGACCGGAACATCGAAGTCCTCAAGAGCCAGGATAAAAGGAAATGATTTGATTGAGGAATTGGCAAAAAATCATCCCTCCTGGAGTTTCACTTTGGTTGGGGACTCCGACTATCAAACCAAAAATCTGAACGTACTGGTGATTGGAAAGCAAAAACCGGAGCAACTGCTTGAACTCTATAACCAACACCAGTTTTACCTTCAGTTGTCAACTTCCGAAGGGTTTCCCAACTCCTTGGGAGAGGCCATGGCATGTGGATGCATTCCTATTGGATCTTCAGTAGGAGCCATACCGGAAATCATCGCTGACACAGGATTGATTCTTGAGACCAAGAATTTGGATCAGCTGGAATTCCTTATTTCTACCCTAAATACTCTAAACCTGGATACACTTTCGCAAAAAGCATCTCAAAGAATAGAAAAGGATTTTAGCTATGAGAAGCGAAAACAAGGCCTTTTGGCAGCACTTGACCTTCCCTATTGAAGCAATTTGATCTGGTGACGGTTTACAGTCAACATTCCCTTTAATTCCAACTTCTTTAATAGTCGGGTGATCACTTCCCTGCTGGTATTCAACTCTTGAGCGATTTGCTGATGGGTTTTGTGAACAATTGATGAATGACTGACTTCTGCACTCTTTTCTAGATATTCCAGTAGCCTCTCATCCATTCGGTGAAAAGCAATACTATCGACCACTTTAAGTAATTCATCAAATCTATGCTGATAGGTATCCATCACAAAATAAAACCAGGAAGGATATTTTGCCATCCACTCCTCAAATTTCGTGACGGGGACAATAATCAGAGAGGTATCCTCTTCTGCAATCGCCTTAATCTTGGAATACCCTTCTTTTGCTGAGCAAATCAAGGTAACAGCACAAGCCTCTCCAGGTCCCAGGTAATACATGAACAATTCATGGTCATGATCATCTTCACTTTCACGGAAGACTTTTACCAAACCTGATACGATCAGGGGAATTTTTTCCACTTTTTGGCCAATCTCCATCATGAGCGTATCAGCCGTGATGTCCACAATCTCCCCACTTTCTACAATTTCCGCCGCCAATTCTCCTTGGAAATCGGGGAATTGATAATTCAGCAGGTTTCTTATTTCTGTTTTGGAATCAATCATAATCTAGAGCAATTTGGAAAATCCACCTGCATCACTTTCCACAGCTAGGCAGATATTCCATTTCTTTTTATAGGATCCAAATTAACTGCTCAAATACTCTTTTTTGGGTGATGAAAATCACTGCTTATCAAGGTTTTTTGGCCGAAATTTCTCTAAGACTTAAAAACCAAATATCATGAAACGCTTATTCACATTAGCATTCGTGTTGCTTTCATTTGCCTCCTGTAATGAAGACAATGACAAGGACCCGGTTATCGTACCACAGATCAGCAACACAGTAAAAGAGACTCTTCTCTTTACTAGAGAAGAGGAGAAAATGGCCCACGATGTATATGTTTATGCTTACTCCAAGTATGATATTCTGGCATTTCAAAACATTGCAAACAGTGAGTCCCAGCACGTAGCGGCCGTATTGACCAATATGGACAGGTTAAATCTGGAAGACCCATTAGATGGTAGCACCCTTGAAGGTGAGTTTACAATTCCGGCCATACAAACCTTGTATGCAGAATTGATTGAACGAGTAGATCAATCTCATCAAGAAGCCCTTCTGGTAGGCCTTTACATTGAAGACCTGGACATCAAAGATCTTCAGGATGCCATAAAGGAAACCAGTGATGAGACATTGAAATCTATGTATGAAAATCTAATGTGCGGTTCCAAAAACCACATGAGATCATTTGAAGGACTTGCATCCTTCCTAGATCTCACCTACACCCCAGAATTTATAACTCAGGCGGAGTATGACCTGATCATCAGCACACCTGTGACAACTTGCAGTAGTAATTAAAAAAGTTAACCAATGAATTTAACCCCCATTCTTATTGCATTCCTGGCATTTGGCCCAATCACGGAAAACGGCAACCCCAAAAGCCCTGAGGCAAAGCAAGAGTTCAAACAGCCCGAAAATCAGGATTTAGATGGTTTGGTATTGCTTAAGAAGTATTGCTACGTATGCCACAACCCCAATTCTGCATCCCATGATGAAATGTTGGCCCCACCACTGTTTGGGATCAAAAATCATTACCTAAAAGCTTTCCCGGAAAAAGGAGCTTTCATTGATGCAATGAGCGATTTTATCAAAAATCCAACCGAAGAAAAAGCGCTCTTAAAAGGACCAGTTAATCGATTTGGCCTAATGCCAAGGCCTGCTGTCAGCGATGAGGAAATAGAGGTAATCGTAACATACATAAAGGATAATCAGCTTGAAAAGCCAAAGTGGTTTGACAAGCATCATCAGGGAGTAAATGAAAACTAAAAATCAGTAATCCCTTATTTAGATGTGATAGTGATCACAATCTGTTTAGGAACTTGACTGTAAATTTGAATCATAGGTTTAAAAAAACGATAAATAATATAAATGATGGAAAATCAAGTTTTAACCATGCCTAGAATCGGAGATATGGCTCCAGATTTCGAAGCAATGACGACCACAGGAAAAATTAAATTTTCTGACTACATCAAGGACAGCTGGACTATCCTATTTTCACACCCTGCTGACTTCACGCCTGTATGTACCACTGAGATGAGCGGTTTTGCTCTGGATCAGAAATTCTTTGATGACCATGGCACCAAGCTTATTGGTCTGAGCATTGACTCTATTCATGCGCATATTGCCTGGGTAAACAATGTCAAGAAAAACACAGGGGTCCTATTTGAATTCCCAATCATCGCTGACATTGACATGAGCGTTTCCAAACTCTATGGAATGCTTCAGCCTGGTGAAAGTGAAACAGCGGCAGTTCGGGCAGTATTCTTTATCGATCCAGCTGGAAAAATCAGGCTAATCATGTACTATCCTCTGAATGTGGGAAGAAACATGGAGGAGATCAAAAGAGCTTTGATAGCATTGCAAACAGCTGATCAATATAAAGTTGCTATGCCTCTAAACTGGAAACCGGGTGAAAAGGTAATTGTTCCCCCACCAAAAACAGTGGAAGAGATGAAAGAAAGAGAAGCCAGTGATTACGAAATGGTAGACTTCTATCTGGCTAAAAAAGACCTAGCATAAGTTTGACTTTTTTTTGGATTAAAGGGTTAATTAGTGGAAAGCCTTCCCGAAATTTTTGGGAAGGTTTTTTTATTAACCTCTATAAAAACCAAATTTATATGAAGCAAATTTCATAAAATTATTAAAACCAATTTTCAGACTTTTTACATGAAACTCATGAAAGAAGGATGATTTTTAAACCATCTTTTTGAAACTGAACAAACTAGACTCCAAAAAGGGGTAAAAAAAGAGAGCTTGTACAAAAACAAGCTCTCAATAACGGGTCTATTGTCAATGGATTAAAACCATATAAACTTTGGAAAACTAGCGTGATTAACAACTTTTCATTTACCAAAATTTATTAAACTTAATAAAAGTCAAATAATATCCCAAAATTCAATAAAATATTTTTGATTTTTTTTCAGATCCCCTACCTCTGTTTTGAAAGGCTTTGGGGATTAAATCATATTCCCACATAAAAGCTGGAAGGAAATGTCTGATAGTAAAAAATCCTGCCACTAGACATACCTCCTGAATCTGAAAGTCTTCAATCAACAAGTAAGGTTTTTCAGTTTTCAATCTTTCCTTCAATACATAATTCAGAAGAGGTCTCTCTAAGGAGGTAATAGTCACTCTGGAGAAACGGCCTGGGACCGAACTGATGTTCCACATCAAAGCGGAGGTTATTGCGACAGCTCCTCTCCCACGTGCTTTGAAAAAGGGGATTTTAAAACAGGAACTCAGGACATATCCTTGGGAAAAATCCAGACTGTGATTATTTCATGAGCGCCGATCAAATTGAATAGTGGAAATACCCCAACTAAGGCTCCACGTAACTACAGCAGTTGTTCAATTGAAACCCCAATGGGATTGCGATTTTTGATCCGGTCAAGATTATTTAGTACGGATAAACTAAATAACCTGAAAACCATTAAGACCAGAAAAAAATATTAACAGAAAGCTGATAGGCACAATTCCTCTTCCATTTCATTTTTCCTTATCTTAATCAGACAAATTCCAGTCTGATGAAAAAGCATCTCATTGCCATCCTGATTCTTTTTATACTCTATGCGATTGGCATCTCAACCATTCCTCCCTACATAGAGTCTGAAAGAAATCCCGTAAAAATCGCCCCTCCTTACACTGTTTCCCCTGAAGCGCAAGCGCTTTACGGGCGTTTGGATTTTATTTCTGACTTGCATTGTGATGCCTTGCTTTGGGGAAGGGATTTGAATGAAAGGGGAAGCAGAGGGCATGTGGATTTTCCAAGAATGCGTGAGGCTAATGTGGCTATGGAAATGTTTACCATTGTATCGAAGTCTCCTGCTGGGCAGAATATGCAAAGCAATTCCGAAGACACCTTCGACAATATCACCCCATTGACCATTGCCAAAGGAGAAGGACCATGGAATTGGTTTAGCCTGATCAACAGAACCCTTTCCCAATCGGGTGATTTGGAAGAATTTGTAGAAAATGAAAAAGGAAAAGCCATTTTTGTCAAAACTAAAGCTGACCTTGAAAAACTGATTGAACTTAGAAAATCTGACCCTTCAGTCATCGGAACAATGCTTGGAATTGAGGGCGCACATGCCTTGGAGGGCGACCTAATTAATCTGGATCTAGTCCACCAAGCCGGTGTAAGAATGATTGGTCCAACTCATTTTTTTGACAATGAATTGGGTGGGTCCGCACACGGGGAGTCCATGGAAGGCCTTACCGAATTTGGAAAAGCGGCTATCCGAAGAATGGATGAACTGGGGATATTTGTAGATTTGGCCCATGCCTCTCCAGCTATTGTCGATGATGTACTGAAAATCAGCACACGCCCCGTGATAGTTTCGCATACTGGCGTAAAGGCCGTTCTTGATTCCCAGCGAAATCTCAGTGACGAGCAAATCCAAAAAATAGCGGAAAAAGGGGGAATCATTGGGGTCGCATTTTTTGACATGGCTGTAGGCGAACCCGAACTTCCTAATATTATTGCCAGTATTCGGCATATCCGTGACTTAGTAGGGGTTGACTATGTGGCACTGGGATCCGATTATGACGGATCCGTTGCTGTTCCTTTTGATATTACCGGCTTACCCCTGATTGTAGAAGGCTTAATGAATGAAGGCTTCAGCGAAGAGGAAATCAGAGCAGTAATGGGGGAAAATGTAAAACGATTTTTTCTTGAAAACTTAAAGTAAACCATGGAAGAAAATTATCATCAGGATTCTGACCGCTTTGGCAAACTTCAGGTCTATCTAAGAGAATTTGTTTACGGAGGCATCGATGGGGCTGTAACCACTTTCGCAGTTGTGGCAGGAGGATTTGGAGCGAACTTGGATTCAGGAATCCTCATTATTTTAGGTTTTGCCAATCTGCTAGCCGATGGCTTCTCTATGTCAGTTGGGGCTTTTCTATCTGCAAAAAGCGAAAAAGAAAACTTCAAAAAACACCAAAACATAGAGTATTGGGAAGTAGAAAACCTCCCGGAATTAGAACGAGAGGAAATCGCAGTGATCTATAGACGAAAAGGCTTTAAAGGAAGCTTACTGGACAAGGTGGTAGACCATATCTGCTCGGACAAGGATCTTTGGGTAGCTGAAATGATGAAAGACGAGCTCTTTATGATGGAGGACAGCAAAAGTCCTTTTAAAATAGGCCTAGCCACCCTGATATCTTTTATTTTGGTTGGTTTCATCCCCTTGCTGATTTACCTATGGGATTTCTTTTTCCCTACTGACCTCAACATTTTCTTTTGGACCAGTATTTTAACCGGGATTGCCTTTATGTTGGTAGGCTGGCTAAAAGGAATCGTCAACCAAACTTCCGCCCTGCAAAGCATCAGTGAGACAGTAGCTTTGGGAGTATTGGCAGCGGTAGTAGCCTACTATGTGGGAGACATTTTAGAGAACTTTTTCATTACTGCCTAATAATGAACACGATTGAGGAGGTACTCTTAAGAATGGATGAAATAGTCAATGAATGCGCCCGCACTTCCTCAAGAATTGGTTATTTCTCAATCTTGTACAGACAGGTTACTCGAAGGATCAGGCAGGGAATACTATCCCGGGAATTTGAGGACAATACCAGAATGGAAAAATTGGATGTCCTTTTTGCAAAGCGATTTATAGACGCATATCAAGAATGGAAAAACGGAAAACAGCCCACAGAAAGCTGGCATCTTGCATTTGAAGCAAGCAAAAGCTCTCGCAACCTTGTCCTGCAACATCTATTTTTAGGGATCAATGCTCACATCAATTTGGATTTGGGAATTGCCGCCTCGGAAACCATGTCAGGAAAAGACCTGAATGGAATAAAGGGTGATTTTGATCAAATTAACTCTATCCTTTCCGAGATGGTTGATGATGTCAAACGCTCCATCAGCAAAGTCTCTCCTATTTTTGGATGGCTCATCCCGCTGGCAAAAGGAAAAGATGAAATGCTACTCAACTTTTCCATTCAGCTCGCTAGGGACGGAGCATGGAAATTTGCAGAAGAATATCACCAGGCAATTGACAAAGCTTCGCTTATACACGAGAGGGATTTAAAAATCTCCAAACTGGCAATGAAACTGCTGAACCCCGGAAGTTTGCTAAGCTTTTTGATCAAGGTAATCCGGATTGCCGAATGGAAATCTGTCACTCGGACCATGATGCAATTGGAAACAATGGCTAAACCTCAGTAAACTGCCTTCTAATCATTTCCCTTCAAACTCTGCAATTTCACGTTCGGTCAGAGCCTTGCTTCTACGATTGGTCCTTTCTTTTTTCAAGTCAGTGGCATAAAAGTGGGTATCTTGAAAATATCCAACTCTGGCTTCGGACTCGCCTTTTGCAATCGTCCATTTCTCTCCTTTAAAAAGTCGGATTCTCTCTTCGTGCAACTCCAACAAATCATCATATGGTCCTCGAGAAGAAATCAATTTGACAAAAATTGGAGCGGTCTCAATGGCAATAAACAACAACATGATAAATAAGTTGGCCAAAGCAATCGCCTCGCTCTCGGAGGTAAGAGAAGAAAACGCATCCATTCTTGCCGCCAAGCCATCGAATCCATCGATCCCTGGAAGTTGCTTCTCAAATTCCGATTGTTTACGATTCCTTACTTCCCTGATCTGTGCTTCAAGAGTATCGGTTCGGGCTTGGTTTCTGATTTTAAGTTGATCCAGAGCCAATTGAGCAGCATCCAACTGCTGTTCTTTCTTTTTGGCATTAGTTCCAAGTCCCACAATCCCGCTGCTTCCTGAGGTTTTCTCTCCAAATCGCTCTGCATCATATTCCTTCTGCAACTGATCCCGGAAAGTTTCAGCTTCGTCCACCTCAATCTTGAGTTGATTAATTTCACTTTCAAATTCCTGGATTTCCGGAAAACCTTTATCCAAGCTTATTTTGGACTGAGCGATCATCTCAGTTTTCCTTTCATCCAACTTCCGGTCAATTTCCCTTTCAAACATTTTCAGCTCTAGGGGTTTCGAAATCACAAAGGCCAACAATATGGCTAAAACCAAGCGAGGAATTGCCAACTTCCATTCGGAAATAGCATTTTCTCTTTTTCGCATACTGGAGACAATAAATCTATCCAGATTAAAAACCATCAAGGCCCAAAGAAACCCAAAGCCCAATGCGGGCCAAATGGATTGAAAAACTGTGTAAAGGGCATAGCCAGCTGCTAAACCTGCCAAAATACCGGTAAAAAACACGGTAGCACCAATTCCTACATACTTGTTGGATTCTGTTGGAGCACGCTTAAGAAGGGCAAAATTGGCACCGCTACAAAACCAAAAGAAATGGATAAAATACTGCATCTAATTAGGGATTTGGTTGGATGAGTATTAGTAACGCCAAAAGCTTTCCAAAACATGCAAATACAAAATGTAAATAGCCTAAACCCCATAAAGTGCCTTTTCCAGCGTTTTGAAGCCTATATTTTCAATATTTCAAAAGCATGGGCAATTGATCAAAATGTCCGAACTGTACGCAATTGCGCAATACCTGAACGATTTTGAGCAGTTCGAATAAAAGCATGAAAATAAGTCCTCAAGAACCTATATTTAGTCATGAAAAATCCAAAAATTCTTCTCCTTCTTCTATTCTTCCTGATTCTGGCTGGTAGAAACTATGCCCAACAAATTCCCTTTCAGGAAGAAGTAAATCAACTCACTGCTCAAATTGATAAAAAAGGATGGAGTAAAGGCAGCATTGTTTTTACAGGAAGTTCAAGTATTCGAATGTGGAAAAATATTCAGGAAGAATTCGCGGATGTTCCGATTATCAATACCGGATTCGGAGGGTCTCAGGCCTCTGATCTCCTGACCCATTTGGAGTCTTTAGTCAATCGCTATGATCCCCAGGCTGTTTTCATTTATGAAGGGGACAATGACATCAATGCTGGAAAATCGACAGAAGAAATCATCCATGATTTGGATCAAATTCTACATAAACTAAATGAGCACAAAGAAGGAATATCGATCTATTTCATCGGAGCAAAACCCAGCCCCAGCAGGTGGAACCTAAAAGATTCCTATGAGCAATTCAATAAGGCTCTGGAATCCTATGCCGAGGGGATGATTAATTCCCAGTACATTGATGTTTGGTCTCCAATGCTAGATCCTACCGGAAATCCCCGTCCTGAACTTTTCTTGGAAGACATGCTACACATGAAACCGGAAGGTTATGAGATTTGGAAAAAGCAGCTCGACCCCCACATCAAATTCCTGAAAGAAATGATTTATCAGTAAATCCTTCTTGGATTTTACAAATCAAAAACCCGAAGAGAAAGCGCCAATAAAACCTGCTGGGATCTAAAGGGCTGGTCTTTTCCAAAAATCCGTTCGTATCCGAATTTTCGATCATGAAATTCTCTTTCATATCGAAGATCGATACCAATGGGTCCCACTGAAATACCTAACCCAGCCTGATACCCCATTCTTAACTTAGAGTCCTGACTATTTGCCCATTCCATATTGGAGGGATCCTTCAACGAATAATGGAAGGAAGGCCCTGCCACCGCATTGATAACCTTAAAAATTTGGATCCCGGCTAACACTGGTAGATCCAGCCGCTTGGCTCTAAAATCCAAATCCTTGTCATCAAATCCAGATTGCGTGTAATTCAATTCCGGTCTAAGATAAAGTCCATAGAAACCCAGTTTATAAAATACCCCTGCAAGATAGCCCACTCCTTGTAGAGGATCCTGCCAAACTGTTTCTGCATCCTGAAAATATTTCCCGGAAGAAGCATAATTCATTCCGAATTTAATTCCCAATCCTGGTGCACGTTGAGCGAGAGTCGGGATTGAAATCAGAAGAAAAAAGGTGATCAGGACAAAAGAAGGGCTTATTTTTTTCATGGTTGATGGAAGCTCAAACTGAAAACTTTGTACTGGAAATTATCAGTGAATCAATTTAATTTGATCGCTTTATTGCTCAATCGCATTAAAACAATCGAACAGAATCCTTGTTCTATACGTTGTTCAGACAAAATATCAATTCCAGGAAAGTTCTCTTGTGAAGAATTTTGAACCATTAAGCATGAATCAGACCAAACTTATGAGTTTCAGCATAATTAGTTTTTTTTCAGCCCTTCTATTCGCCTGTAGTCCAAACCCCGAAACTTCAGTTGAGGAAAGTGATGCTGCAAAAATTTCTTCCTATCAAGGCAAAACCGAGAAAGCTACATTTGCAGGAGGATGCTTTTGGTGCGTGGAAGCACCCTTTGAGGGAATTGACGGGGTCATTGCTGTGGTTTCCGGATATGCAGGAGGAAAAGAAAAAAATCCAACTTATGGTGAAGTCAGCAGTGGAAAAACCTCACATAGAGAGTCTGTTCAAATCACTTTCGACCCAGAAGTAATCAGCTACTCCGAACTTGTCGATATTTTTTGGCAGACCTTTGACCCCACAGATGTTGGCGGTTCATTTTATGACAGGGGATCTCAATATGAATCCGCAATTTTCTATCACAATTCCATCCAAAAACAAGTAGCGGAAGAGTCCATAAAAAGGTTGGACAGGTCAGGGAAATTTGAAAAGCCGGTTGCAACACCTTTAATCAAATACACCAATTTTTACCCGGCAGAAGAATACCATCAGGACTATTACAAAAAAAACCCATCCGACTATTATGCTTACAGAAAAGGCAGTGGAAGAGATGCCTTCATCAAAAAACATTGGCCTGAACTGAGTTCCGAAAAATACAAAGCTCCTTCCAAGGAGGAATTGAAAAAGTCTTTAACAGAAATGCAATATGAAGTAACCATGGAAGATGCTACTGAATATGCATTCCAGAATGAATACAACGGAAACAAGGAAGCAGGCATTTATGTATGTATTGTCTCCGGTGCACCCCTCTTCAGTAGTAGCGACAAATACGAGTCGGGTTCAGGTTGGCCAAGCTTCACCAAGCCAATAGATGCGAGAATCATCGACAAACCTACTGACAGAAGTCTTGGAATGACACGGGTAGAGGTTAGAAGCAAGCTTGGAAACAGCCATTTGGGCCATGTATTTTATGACGGTCCTGAACCAACCTATTTGCGTTATTGCATGAATTCGGCTGCGATGAAATTTATTCCAAAAGATCAAATGGAAGCAGAAGGGTATGGAGATTTTCTCTGGCTTTTAGAATAACGCGGAGTTAAAATACGATTGGATCTAAAAGTTGTATTTTTAAAATGTTGTATTTTTTTTGTAGTTGAAATACAAAATAATTAGATTGATTTTCATACTTTAGTTAAAACACTTTAGACCTCGACTAATATCACCCAGTTAGTGTTAGTTAAAGTTTCGAATCAAAAAACAACTTGGATAAGAAACAATGCTTTAAATGGTTACCGAAAAAGCATGTTTCAAAGCCTTTTGAATTAAACCTTTTATTTTAAATCCGCTTAGGCCTATGGATTTTGACCTAATTCTTGTTGACGATGATCCTGCATATTTGCAGCTTCATGAGGTCTTGGTGAAAAAATCAGGGTTCCATAACCAGCCTATTCTTATTGATTCCGGAAAAAAGGCAATCGAATACCTTGAACAAGAGGTAGACTCTGACCGAACGATTTTACTTTTTCTGGACATCTATATGAAAGATATAGATGGTTGGGATGTTTTGGATTTTATTGAAAGCTATGGACTGCCGGAAAAAATCAAAGTAATGCTTGTCAGTTCCTCGGTTGACTTAAGTGACAAAAGAAAGGCACTCAAGTACAATACAGTCATAGAATATATCGAAAAGCCTTTGGTCCTTCCTTATCTAGAAAGGTTAAAAGAGCTTGCCATTTTCTAACAAGGAACTGAATTAAGTGCTTTTCTAAAATCCGACACTTTTATAATGAAGTTCATTAATCCCACTTTTGGATTGATTTGCCCAATGTTTTTTGGCAAGAAATAATCTATTAATCCAACCTATTTTTAACTTTAATAAAAATAGGATCAGTCAATGAAAAAATTTGCTTGGATTTCCGGTATTGTTCTACTCGTCATGTTTGCCGGAATTTTTTGGTATAAGTTCTACTTCGTATTTGGCGAAGGAGTAAAAGCTGGCAGCCTCAATTATTTTGTAAAAAAAGGGGTAATCTTCAAAACTTATGAAGGAAGAGTAGTTCAAGAAGGATTTCAAAGTCCAACGGCTGGAGGACTTCAAAGTAATGAATTCCGCTTTAGTGTAGTGGATGAAGCGGTAGCGGCAAAACTTGAGAGAGCATCTGGAAAATTCGTCGAACTACGATACAACGAATACAACGGAGCCTTGCCTTGGAGGGGAACCTCAAACTTCGTCGTCACCGAAGTTCTGTCGATAGAGGAGTCCGGCCAAACCAACCGTTCGGCCCTGCCCTATGATCAATAATTAAGGCTTAGTCCAATAATCCAAAACCATCACCTTGTCCAAGTGTGGTCCTAAAACCTCGCCAAAAGCCTTATGGGCTGGATGAGGCAAATAGGCATCTCTGTCTTCATCAGAATGAAAAGTCAGAGTAAAAGCATGAGTCAAACCCTGGTTTAGATTTTCGGGACTGGAGTTAATACCCCACTCGAATCCCTTGATCCCATCTATCTTGTTTTGTAAATCTCTAAATGCATCAATCACAGATTGAATATCCTCTTGGCTGGAAGTCTCTTTAAAAGAAAAATAAACTACATGTCTGAGTACGGAATCTGGCTGCATTTCTATGGTTTTTTCGAAAATTACTTCTGGGGTCTCATTACTTTCCTGCTGATTGGCACAGCCAATCAAAAATGCCAGGGGTAGTAAATAAATTAATTTCTTCATTTACAATGTGTTTAAGGATTGATTCTTCAAGTAAGTAATTTCTGCGCTTTCTTTAGATAAATTCTTGTAAAGTATTGAAATTTAAAAATAAGCATTTACCTTCAACGATTATTTCGTAGATCAACGTTTGTATTAATATGAAATTACAACTCAACCAACTTTATCTGCCACTGTTTGCCCTTGCCTCGTTTACCTTCCTTTTTTCCTGTGGAAAAGGGGCTGAAGAATCCCAAATTTCAGATCAGGCAACTTACTCTTTTGCAAAAATCGACTCCTTTGAAGTCAATAATTTGACCCGGGTTTTTATCCGAGATTATTCTCCGGAAGAAAAGCGTTACCTGGGTTATTCCATCGTTGAAGATGAGCTACTTGAAATATCTGAAAACGGGGAAATCCTAAATAGAGTCAAAAAGAAAGGAGAAGGACCTGGGCTTTATGGAAACTGGAATCCAATAGGAATCTGCTTTGGCCCGAACGGTGAGCGAGTAGCAGAATTACCCTTTGCTATTTTCACATTTGACAAAAACTACGATGTGGTGCACGAGCAACGAATCCAGTCTCCACTACCCATACGCACTTTTGGTCCTATGGGAAGAACTGAATATTTCCAAAAACAAGACAGTACTTTTTACTTGGTAGGCCCAAGCAATTATCTATCCGCACATTATCTAATCAGGAATGAAGAAGGTTTGGACACTTTGAAGAATTTTTACCAAATCAATATTGAATCAGGTGAAATGAAGTCCGTAGTCCCCTACCTGGAAAACTCCATTTATAAACAAGGAAAAGACATCTATCAGGAATTGATGACCAAGTCATTCTTTGTAGATAAAGTAAAGAATGAGCTGATATTGATTCATGCTATTGAGAAGGAAATAGAGGTTTACTCACTTCCTGACCTAGCATTCAAAAAAAGTGTCCCGCTCAAATACAGTGCGTTTTTAAGCTATTCCCCATTACCTATAGAAACCGCCCCCAATGATGAAAGAATCAATACCTTGCGGTTTTTGGCAGGAAGGAACAAGAAGTTGATCAATTTGGGAGATGGCATGTACTTGCTTCAGTACTACAAAGGAATCAGTGAGGCAGCCTATCAAAGCAGGATAGCGGAAAACCCACTTTACTATCCTTTGGATGACATAAAAGAGCAGGGAATTCTATTGGTAAAAGAAGGAAAACAGCTTGATTTGGAACTCAACTCGATTTCCGGGACAATCCTTTTTGGAATGGGGAATAATAGATTTTTGGTACAAGACCCAGAAAATCCGGATATTGAAGAGGAAGTAACCCGCTTTAGCATCTATCAAGTACAAACGAATTGATTCTCCATGCGAATTGCCTTTTTCAGTGCAAAGTCCTATGACCGGAAAAGTTTCGACAGATTCCGAAAGGACTTCGCCCATGAAATCACCTATTTTGACACCAAACTTGACCAACAATCAGCTACCCTGGCCCAAGGATATCCCTGTGTTTGTTCATTTGTGAATGATTATTTGGACAAACCAACACTTCAAAAACTCTCCAAAGCCGGCATTAAATTGATAGCCTTAAGGTGTGCCGGGTATAACCAAGTTGATATTAAAGCAGCAAAACAACTGGGAATAAAAGTGGTGCGTGTTCCAGCCTATAGTCCCGAGGCAGTGGCCGAACATGCATTTGCATTGATCCTGACTTTAAGCCGAAAAACCCACAAGGCCTTCAACCGAGTCCGTGAAAACAACTTCTCTCTTGAGGGGCTTACCGGCTTTAACTTGTTTGGCAAAACAATCGGAGTAATCGGAACAGGAGCCATTGGAACCGCATTTTGCAGGATTGCTTTAGGCTTTGGCTGCAAGGTAATAGCCTTTGATTTATTTGAAAACGAAGAACTCAAAAAGAGGGGTGTTCAATATATGGGATTGAATGAGGTATTTATGAATTCGGATATTCTATCCCTACACTGCCCACTTACAACAGAAACCCATCATTTGATCAATGAAAGGTCCATCCAAATCTTAAAGGATGGAATCATGCTGATCAACACTTCCAGAGGAGGATTGATAAATTCCAAATCGGTAATTCGTGCATTGAAAAATGAAAAAATAGCGTATCTGGGAATTGATGTTTATGAGCAGGAAGAGGCTCTTTTTTTTCAAAATCTTTCTGAGCAAATTCTTAAAGACGAACAGATTTCCCGCTTGATGACTTTCCCGAATGTGCTAATTACAGGCCACCAGGCCTTTTTGACACAAGAGGCCCTGGAACAAATTGCCCTTACTACCCTTCAAAATATTTCATCCTTCGAAAATGGTGAAAGGATGGAAAATGAAGTTGTATTCGATTCATAAAAAATCCCCAAAAGCAAAGCCTTTGGGGATCTTCCTATCGAAACCCACAAAGGATTTCTGAAGTTATGCAGTGATTACTTTACAACTTGTACATTAACTGCATTCACACCCTTCTTACCCTGAACTACATCGTAGGAAACTCTATCGTTTTCACGGATTTCGTTAACCAGACCTGAGTGATGTACAAATACATCCGCACTCTGATCATCAGGTGTAATAAAGCCAAAACCTTTGGTTGTGTTAAAGAATTTTACTGTTCCTTCATTCATGATTTCTAAATTTTAGTTTGTTTTTTTATTTGATTTTTGATTTTGAGGATTCTCTTTTTTGGGGGGAGTAGGCTCAGGAGGTGTATCGGAAATATTTCCAAATTCATCCACATAAGCGAGCATATCCTGTAATTCCCCACTTTTAGGTTGCTCTTTTCGAGCTATTTTTTTCTCTAGTTTTTCCTTTTGTTTTCTCTTTTTTAATTCTGCCTTTTGTTTCTTGATAAATGTGTTTTGGTTTTTTGACATTGTATAATTTTAATTGACAAATGTTATCGCTCGTCCGGTTTTTCCGGCTCGTCCAGTCCTGCCTATTCTATGAATATAGCTATCCATAGTCATAGGAAGCTGATAGTTGATCACATGGGACACATCAGCTATGTCTATTCCTCTAGCTGCCACGTCTGTAGCCACCAGCACCCGAGTTTCTCCCTTTTTAAACTCCTCTATCATCCTGTTTCGAAAATTCTGGGACTTATTACCATGGATCAACCCTGATTTAATCCCTGAATGATTCAGTTTCTTACTAAGTCTATCCGCCAAGCGCTTGGTCTCAGTGAAAATGATCACCCTATCCATCTGCTGATCTTCAAACAATTGAGTCAAGAGTGAGAACTTTTCTTCACCTTCACGTACCCTGATTATTTCCTGATCCACATTTTGACTCGCAGTCCCACCGGAACTGACTTTCACTTCCACTGGATCCTGCAAAATACTGTCAATCAAATCCTTCTGCCCTGCCTCCAGTGTCGCTGAGAAAAGCATTGTCTGATTCCGGCGAACCATAGAATTAACAAGCTTTTTTACATCATGGACGAAGCCCATGTCCAGCATCCGGTCAAACTCATCCAAGACCAGGGTCTCGATTTTGTTCAAATGCAATAATTTTCTATTCGACAGATCCAATAATCTACCCGGAGTTCCAACCACTAAATGAAGTTTTTTCTCCAAAGCCTTAAAATCTGTATTGATATTGGTCCCGCCAATAAATGTAGCTGAATGCAAATTCATCCCTTTGCTGAGACTTTTGAATTCTTCTTCAATCTGAAGGGCCAGTTCTCGAGTAGGCGTAACTACCAAGGCTGAAAACACCTTAGGGTTTTTCATCGCCTGCTCAATGATAGGGATTAAAAAAGCAGCTGTTTTACCGGAGCCCGTATTGGAAATTCCCAAAAGATCTCGTCCCTCCAAAAGTGGGGAAATGGTTTGTTCCTGTATACTGGTCATACTTTCGTAGCCTTTATTTTCTAGGTTTTTCAAAAGGGCAGTATGCAGCTTCAAAGTATGAAAAGGAGTCTCTGTCCTAAATCCTGCTTCTCCACTTGACTCAGCTTTCTTTACCAATAAACTGGGGTCCAGTTTGGAAACTTTTTTGGCATTTTGAGAAGGTCTTTCTTTTGGCCTTGAATTCCTATTAGAAGAGACTCTTGGTTTATTTCTATTGTTTGAATACATAGTCTTAGGCTTTTACAGGTTCAAACTCCTGACAATTTCCCTGGAGATGAAACATTTTAAAATGGTCCAATTCAGCCCCAAAAAAGTAAGGTTTCGAGTAGAAAGAACACCCGAAAACTTCTAGAGCAATCGAATAAAGAAATGATTTTTTCAATAAAACAGTCTCACTGACCATTTTACGATTGCCGAATTTGGATTGGTTTGAATCTATAAAAAGACTATAAACTCTTTTACTGAATAGTTGAGAGGAATCGGAAAATTCTAATTCCGAAAATTTTACTGTTTTAATAATGGTTTTGTAAGGTTATAAATACTAATGTTTCCGTGGGGATTACTCTGCAGATTCTAATTCAAAAAATGGAAAAACTCCATTATTGAATTAAAAAAGTAGAAAAGAGAAGAATTAAAACCTTGCAAAGGGGAAACTCTTGATTCACTACTTTAGCATGTTGAGAATCAACGCTAACTTTTATTAAACTATGGAAGAAACCATCTATATATCAGTTTCTTCCGATACAAAGGTGAAAATAAGTCATGGTAAATCCTAATTCAGTCTCCAATTAATAATTCCATTGACATGGATCATTTCGATTTTATTGTACCGCTGAGCGGGAGTTAAAGCCTCATTCCTCAAGGCTTCTTTGTTCATCACCAGAAAGTGAAAGTCCAAATTTTTATACTTCTTCGGTTGGTATTTTACGCCAACATTTACCTGCTTGTACGAAGGGAAGGCGTATTTATTACCAGCCACATCTCCTACAAATGGTAGCCAATGAAATCCCCAATGGTTGTAAACGGTCAAGTTAATTTCTGGAAAAGTATACTCCGCATATGCCACTAAAGCCTCGAAGTTTTCATACCCTTCATTTCGTTCCCTTGGCACAAAGGTATACCAAGCATCTTTTCCCCATTCCCGGGGATTAAGCCAACGGCCTTTCCCTCCAGCTTTTGTGAAATTCAAATGAGCCAACCAACCGGACTTTTTGTACCCAAATCTGGCTGAAAACGACCAGTTCTGGTCATTTGGGTCTTTATATCTTAATTCAGGATTTGAGTTCCCCCCATTTCCAATACCATGCTGGTAGCCTGCTATAAGTCCTGTAATCCAGGCACTTTGGGGATCACTACCAGGCCAGTTTGCATCCCATCTCAACCAATATGTATTGAAAATATTGTGCGCAAGGGTGTGAGAAAAGTGAAGGTTTCCTTTGTTCAATTTCCTGTCTACTTCAAGGACCGTCAGCCTTTCGCTACGGGTATTTCCATAATATCCAGAAGGTCTTCCCTCGGGATCCCTTGCCACAGGAAATATACCAATTGTTTCACCGGGATTGAGCCATTCACTGGTTCCTCTGACATTGAGACGATCAATATACCATCCTGTGATTTTCCAGTTGGAATCAGCTTGGATTTTGGCTTTCAAACCTTCCACTGCTGTGGGCGCCAATCTTCCATCCTGACCATTGATCCAATCGGAATTGATCGGCATCCTCCCGACAGAAAGCTCCAATTTCCCAGATTTATAATCCAAGTGTAAGGTTTCCAATTTGCCAAAAAAGCGATCCTTGGGATTTAGCAAATCATACAGGCCCCGTTCGTATCGGTTATTACGACCTGACAATGGGTCTATTCCCCAAATATCAGAACTCCACACATTTGAAATGTACCGATAACCAAATTCAAAGGACCAATTTTGTTTGTATTGAAAGGAGGCCCCCAAGTTAATGGAGGCCCCTAAGGAATAATCATCCTTAAAATCTTCTGCATAAGAGGTACTCATCCAAAACGTCCTAAAATTGACTTTGGGTGTTACACTCAGAGCTTTTTCAGGTTGTTGGGCTAAAACGTGAATTGACAAGAAGGTCAATAGCCCAACGGCAGCTAGTTTCATTCAGATTTAGCTTTCGCTTCTTGAATTGGTTTGAAAGGACCATATTTATGTTGTTCCTCTGAGAAACCGTCGCTATAAGGTCCAAAAGGATGATCCATAGGCTTTTTGGAAATATCAGGCCAATCTCCTGCTAGGCTTTTCGAAGGTCTCTCCAAGCTGTTCACATAGGCCGCCACATCCCATGCTTCTTCATCGGTAATCAGTGGGTTCTCATAGGTGGCTCCCAAAGGCATATTGGCACGAACATATCCGGCAAAACGGGACAATCTATAAAGCCCTGCACCGCTATTGTAGCTATGATCTCCCCAAAGTGGTGGATAGATATATCCGGAACCATCTTGCTTAGGCATACCTTGACCATCTGCACCATGACAGCTTTGACACTGATTCTCATAGACGGTTTTCCCTTTTATAGGATCAGCAGCTCGATCTAGCAACGGAAGAGCATAAATTCCCGATCCTTTGGGCTTTTCTCCTTTTGGAACATCTTTTCCGAGCCACTCCATGTAAGCAACCATTGCAATCATTTCCTTACTTTCTAGCTCCAAAGCATTACCATTCAAACTTCTTTCAAAACAGTCATTGATCCGCTTGGGAATATCTTCTGATTTTCCAGACCGGGCACGAACCTTAGGGTAAGTGGAAGAAACTGCTGAATAATTATTTCCTAATGGAGCTGTTCCGGCCTGAAGGTGGCAGTTTTGACAATTCAGCCCATTTGATAATTTTTTAACTTTCCCATTAGGACCGAGGTAAGCCGCGGTATTGGCGATCAATTCTTTACCATATTTGATATCCTCCGCATTAGGTTCTTGATCAACGGTAGCCCAATCTGGTGCTACCCACATGCCAACAGGATCCATCAGTGGCTTAACCTTAGGCGATTCTTCAACGGAAGCTAATATGGTCGGCTCATCACCTCCCAATTTTGGAAGTTGAACTCCTGAATATCCCAAATAAACAACAAACCCTACAACGGCAACAAGTGCTGCTGAGAGGGCCAATAATCCCACCATCAAAGAGATTAACTGAAGAAAAGGTTTTCCAATCTGATTCATAGTCCTAAAGATTCTATACAAAAATGCGACATAGTTAAGCCCCTTTGCTGTGACTTACGTCACATCCATTGAATTTAATCAATTATGACGGCTTTTCCGATTGGAACTTTACTCAAGAAAAACGGAAAATATGTAGACTAACTTATTTATCCTGTCAAAAATCACTTGGAAATAATAGCCGTAATCATGGTTTTCCCTCCAACTTCCCCCTTAAAATAAAAATGGTTGGTTGCTTCAAAAAGTGAAAGATTAACTTCATCTCCCAGCATACATTCTCCAAGGTAATTGATGTTGAGGTAATTTATATCTAAACCAAGTTCTCCCAGCATATCCTCAATCCATCGGATATAACTGGTATTATTCACGTGATTGTAAAGGTCAAGATCTGAATACCTTACTTTAATGGAATCCTGAGCGATCAACACTCCCTCCAAATTGATTTTTTCCGGTTGCCATCTTGGTTTGAGAGTCGGGTCAAATAATTCCTCAGGTAAAACCTGCTCGGGTCTTAGAATCCTTTTGGTCTGGGTATGAACCAAAAGCCAAGAGGACATCGCCCTTGCCAACTCATTTCCATCTTCATCCTGAACCAAAAATTCCCGAAAGGCAAAAAGCTTATCCACTCCTCTTCCCCCTGTATATACCTCCACATGTTTTCCCCAAAGAGGCATTTTTTGGATTCTGAATTCAAACCTAGACAAAACCCACATTTGATTATTTTCTAAAAGTTTACGACCAAAATCTCCCGAATCGGCATGTTCCCAAGCGATCTCTTGTAGGATATCCGCCAATGATCGAATCCTTAATTTTCCACTGGGATCAACCTGAAAGGATCCAATTTGAAACTTTTTGTGATACTGAAAATTCTCAGGAAGGCTCATGTTGTTTAGTTGCTCTCAGGCTGAAAATCTTTTGGAAAAAATACCTGCTTTCGAATGGTAGACAGCAGGGCTATCCCTAGCCCATTTACTGCAATCAATGCAAAAGACACCTTCAAATCAAATAAATCCGCAATAAATCCGATTAATGGAGGTCCCAACAAGAAGCCAAAAAAAGAAATTGTGGAGACCAAGGCCAAAGCTACACTCGGAGAATAAAGTTTTGATCTTCCTGCGATGCTATAAGAGAGCGGCACAATGGATGCTATTCCCAAACCCACTAACAAAAATCCCAGGGTTGCGAAATCGAAAGTTGGAAACAACACCGATAAAATCAATCCCAAAAAAATCAGAATACCACTGACCCGTATTATTGCAACTTTCCCAAATCTATGGGCTAGTTTGTCGGTCACAAATCTTCCTCCGGCCATGGCCCCCATAAAGGCTACGTATCCCACCGCAACCAAAGATGGCTCAACCTGAACTACCTTTTTGAAATAAACCCCACTCCAGTCAAACATACAACCTTCGGACATCATTCCTAGAAATGCAATCAAACCTACCCTCAACAGCAACTCATCAGGCTTTCTAATCACCAAACCGCTTCCTTCTGAGGTACTTTGTTCCTTGACGACGTGCTTTTGGGCAAACAGGATAATCAATAAAGCCACACACATAATAATGGCAAAATGAGCCGCAGGAGACAAACCCAGGAAAATCAAGCCTGCACCAACCCCGGCACCGGCAAAACCTGCCATACTCCAAAGCCCATGAAAAGATGCAAGGATATTTTTCCCCATCTGGTCCTCCAAGTCCAAGGCTTGGGTATTGAGGGAAATGTTCATGATATTGCCTAGCATACCGTATAGAATCAGAACAGGGACAAGTGTATAGAGTCCCGAACTCAATCCGATCAAAGGCAAGGTAAGGGAATAGACAATCCCTCCCAATAGGATCACCCTTCTGCTTCCATAATGGTGAACCGACCAACCAGCTAAGGGTAACCCAATCATGGATCCCAGGGGAAGAAACAACAATAAAGTCCCCAACTGTCCCTCGGAAAGATGGAATTTGGCCTGAATATCTGGAATACGGGATGCCCAACTGGCAAAACAAAGTCCTACAAAGAAAAATAAACTCCCTAGAGCAATTCTTCTTTTGGAAAGTGGATTCATGAGATTAAATAGGTTTTTGGCGGTGCAAAGTTACGCAAAGAATACAGAATAAACCCCTAGCTTTGAAAAACCAGGTCCAAACTAAAACCCATTCAACTAGTTATTAATAAAAGTCAACTATGGAGTTTATCATCGTAGGCATCATCCTGATTTCCATCATTTGGATGATCCGGTTCATTATCAAAAAAGTCTTTAACTAAAAAAAGCCGCCAAATATTGAATTTGACGGCTTCCCCTACTATTTCACCTGTTTAGTTGGGTAATTTGTTGGCAAATTTTCCATATACCCAAGTTCCAGCCAAAGCGGAAAGAAGGGTCACCAACACTACAGTGAATCCACTACCAATCTGGGCAAACAAAGGTCCTGGACAAGCTCCAGTCAAGGCCCAACCCAAACCAAAGATAAATCCACCGATAATCTGGCCTTTTCTAAATTCCTTGTCAGGGATATTGATTTTCTCTCCGTGAACAGATTTGATCCCAAATCTTTTGATCACCTGCACGGATATCACACCCACTACGATGGCAGATCCGATCACACCATACATATAAAATGAATGTAATCTGAACATTTCCTGGATTCTGAACCAAGAGATAATCTCACCTTTGGTAAAGATGATCCCAAACATGATACCGATGATCAGGTATTTTACAAGTTGTAAACCTTTTTCTTCGTAAGGTTTCTTTATGGGAGAATCCACATTTGCTTTATTTTCTGCTACTTTCATTTCTTTTGTCTTTTAAAATCCTACCAACTTCATTAAAGGCTCCAACAACACGTGTGTCATAAAGAAACCACCGATCATAAAGAAAGTGGTCGCCAATAGAGATGGCCACTGCAGGGAACTGATCCCCATAATAGCATGACCTGAGGTACAACCTCCTGCATAGCGAGCACCGAATCCAACCAAAAAGCCTCCAACTACGAAGAACAAAAGACCTTTACCAGTAAGGAGATTTTCCCAACTGAAGATATCAGAAGGCAATAAGCTAGTGAAGTCCGTAATTCCCAAAGCTGTCAAATCCGCCTGCGTAGCTTCAGAAACCACAATGGTCTCTGGGTTAGCTAAGAAATTGGTCGCTATAAAGCCTCCGATCAAGACTCCAAGTACAAAGAGTAAGTTCCAAATTTCTTTCTTCCAGTTGTAAGTGAAGAAAGGAATTCCAGCTGGCACACAGGCAGCACACATGTGTCTCAAGGAAGAAGAAATCCCGAAGGTCTTATTCCCGAGTATTAATAAAGCCGGAACTGTCAGTCCGATCAATGGCCCGGCAACATACCATGGCCAGGGTTGAGTAATCCATTCCATAAATTGAATCATTTAATTTAGTTGTTCTTCTTTTTTTCTTAAAACCTGTAATCCAAAATAAGACTAAGGTTCGCCATGTTTACACGATTAATAACATACTCTAAAGGCAGGTGTGCATCCAGGTTTTCATGCTTATAAACTGCAAGAAACTGCAAATCCAAACCTTCAAAATATCCCTTAAACCTATAATCAACCAAGCCGCTGAAATGGAAGTAATTTGGAACTCCATATTTATTCAGCAAAAGATTATTCAAATCCGGTGTTTGACTATGTGATGCTCCGAATGAAAACATCAATTGATCATGTATAAATGTCTGATCATATCTAAGCATGAGGGTGTTCACACCTCCCAGTCCATCAAATCTTTCTCTTTGTAGGGAAACAAAGAACTGCTCTCTGCCCCATTCTCTTGGGAACAAAAAGCGACCATTATGCGAAATCCCCAGGTAATTTATGGAAAGTTCTGAATGTCCCCAGTTCAATCCTGCCTTTAGGCCTCCACCGAACGTGTTTTCCCCCGGCATGATATACGTCAGGGAAGGATCTGGATTTCCTCCATCTCCAACAGCTGTTTCATAGAACCCCTGCGCACCCCAAACCAGATCGAGACCCGGTTTTAACTCATTCCTTCCTGTGCTTTCCAGAAAAGTAATGTCAAACATTCCTTCCGCGAGGTAATTCCAGGCTTTAAACTTCAGGTCTTCTTGTTCATACTCGAGTCCAAGAGAGCCTATACCTTTAGAACGAACATGGTGATGGTAGCTTTCATCTACCCCATAAGGGTTTCTTCCTGTAGAATAAAAGCCCAAAGACTCCTCGACTGGAAGCCATTCCAAAGAACCTCTGGAAATCAGGTGAGTAAACCAGGCTCCGGTTACTTTCCAATCCCCAAACTTATAGTCTCCGGAAACCCCACTGAAGAGGTTGGGACGGAGTCTGTTATCAGCGGCATTTAGAAGCGGGCTCTCGAAGTGGTGTCTACCTGCCCAAACCGAAACCTTGTCGTTGAGATAGGAAATGTAAAATTCTTCCAATCTATCCATATCCTTGTGGTTTTCCGGATGATGGACATCAAACAAGGTGATTTCATATCGGTTTCCACGACCTGTAATAGGATCTTCAATAGTGATGTTGTTTTCAAAATGTCTGAAAACAAAGAACCCACTGAATCCCACTCCAAATCCTTTCCATCTGGGGCTGAAATAGCCAAGCCCTGCACCGGTTCCCCAAGTAGAATAATCGGTAAGTTCCCCTTCGTTCAGCGTACTCATGAAGTACGAACGAAGATGAAACTCGAAAGAACCAGCCTTCAAATCTCTTCCAAAGAGTTTTTCATCAGAATCACTTTGAGCACTTTCATTCCAATGCTGAGCAAAGGATTGCAGGGCAAAAAGTGACAGCGTAAAGACTAGGATCAACGATCTCATTTCAATTTCAAATTTGATAGGACTTGCCTTCATTTTCTTGTGACTAAGGTCACATGGTCCATTTTTAAATTAAAAATGGCAAGCTATAGAGCCTGCCATTTTAAGGGTGTTTGCAACTTTCTCGTTCCTAATTACAAGAGGGTAGTTGGACAAACGTAGTCACTTACCTTGAATTTTTCAGACTCTTTGATAGCCTTGAATCCTCCAGCTATATCGATAAGATTGTCATAACCTCTCGCTCTCAAGATAGAGTTGAAGATCATGGATCTGTATCCACCGGCACAGTGTACGTAATAAGTCTTATCCTTATTTACTTTAAGCATGCTGTCGTTGATGTAATCAAGTGGAGCATTTTCAGCATCAATAACGTGCTCTGACAAGAACTCGGAATTCTTTCTTACATCCAGGATATTGATATCTGGGTTCTCTTCTTTGATTTTTGCAAGCTCATCTACACTGATGGACTTGATTTGATCAATTTCATGACCACTTGCTTTCCAAGCATCAAAACCTCCTTTGAGGTATCCGATGGAATAATCATATCCTACTCGGGCCAATCTTGTGATAACCTCTTCTTCTCTTCCTTCGTCAGCAACTACCAGAATTTCTTGCTTCAAGTCAGGAATCATAGCACCAACCCATACCGCAAAACTTCCGTCAATTCCGATATTTACAGAGTTAGGGATAAATCCTTTTGCAAAATCCTGTGCATCTCTGGTATCCAAGATCAAAGCACCTGTTTCATTTGCAGCAACCTCAAACTCAGTAGGAGTCAATGGTCTCACACCTCTTTCCAACACCTCATCAATGCTGTCATATCCTTGGATATTCATCATTACGTTTTGAGGGAAATATGCAGGAGGAGGAGTCAAACCGGTAATTACTTCCTTGATAAACTCTTCCTTGGTCATATCCTGAAGTGCATAATTGGTTTTCTTCTGGTTACCAAGTGTATCGGTAGTCTCCTTGCTCATGTTTTTACCACAAGCAGAACCTGCGCCGTGTGCTGGATAAACGGTCAAATCATCTGGAAGAGGCATGATCTTGTTTCTCAAGGAATCAAACAGGTGGGCTGCCAATTTTTCCTGAGTCAAATCCTCAACAACTTTCTGAGCTAGGTCCGGACGACCTACATCTCCGATGAAGAGAGTATCACCAGTGAAGATTGCTTCTTCTTTTCCTTCTTCATTTGTCAAAAGATAACATACAGACTCCATGGTATGACCAGGAGTGTGGATCACTTTGATTTTGGCTTTGCCCAAAGTGAATTCCTGTCCGTCTTCTGCAATGATGGCATCAAAGCCCATTTTCATTCCTGTTGGGCCGTAAACAATCTTAGCACCAGTCTTAGCTGCCAAATCTTTGTGACCGGAAACGAAGTCAGCATGGAAGTGTGTTTCAAACACATATTTGATCTTAGCATTTCTTCGCTCGGCCTTTTCGATATAAGGCTGTACTTCTCTAAGCGGATCAATTACCGCTGCTTCTCCTTCAGACTCGATGTAATAGGCTCCTTGAGCTAAACATCCGGTGTAGATTTGTTCTATTTTCATATGGCTGTATTTTATAAGGTTTCTTTTTAAAATCTTTTCAAAATTATCTTGGCTCGGCTTCCCCTAAAATGACTTTTGTCACATTGGGATCAAGCATTTGCCAGAATACTGGATTCGAGGACTTTCACTAGATGATGAGCAGGAACCACTCCAGATTCTCTCCAAAGGATTTTACCCTTTTGGAACAAAATCAAGGTAGGAACCCCCCGCACTTGAAATTTGCTGGCCGCAAGTGGGTTTCTGTCAACGTCTACTTTCACAATCCTCACTTTCTCCCCCATCTGCCGGGCAGTATCTTCCAATATGGGCTGCATCATCTTACATGGGCCGCACCAGGTAGCAAAGAAGTCTACCAAAACTGGAGTTTCACTGTCGATTAGTTCCTGGAATGTTTTAGGCTGTTCGCTCATGGCTGTTTCGGTTAAATTACAATGCAAAAGTAAAACGGCCCCTCCCCCCTAATCAGTAATAAATATCACACGGGCCATTTTAGACCTTTTCGTTTGAATGTTTAAAATGTGCTAAAAAAACCTGACTTGGTAATTAATTTTATATTTTCGTCCCTCTAATTTACGTCATAAATGCTCAATTTTAAGAGAATAAACAATATCACAGGATGGGTGGTCTTTGCGATAGCCACTCTCGTATATGTATTGACAGTCGAGGAGACAGCCAGCTTTTGGGATCCAGGAGAATTTATTGCGGTTTCATACAAGCTTCAAGTACCCCACCCTCCGGGTGCTCCTTTTTTCCTTTTAATCTATAGGATGTTCAGCTTCCTCGCATTTGGAAATGGACTGGAAGTAGCTTATTGGATGAATGTGGGGAGTGCCCTGTTTTCAGGATTCACCATTCTTTTTCTTTTCTGGTCGATTACCCTTTTTGGTAGAAAACTGATGAAAATCCGGGAAGGATCGGAAAGTAAAGGAGACATCATCGGCCTTATGGGTGCCGGTATTGTAGGTTCCCTGATTTACACTTTTTCGGATAGCTTCTGGTTTTCTGCTGTAGAAGCGGAGGTATATGCCATGTCCTCCTTCTTCACTGCAATAGTGATTTGGGCCTTCTTAAAATGGGATGTGATCAAAGATCCTCGTGAGGAAAACAGATGGATGATATTCATTGCCTATTTGGTGGGTCTTTCCATTGGTGTCCACTTGCTCAATCTGGTGACTTTGCCGGCTTTGGCCTTGATCTACTATTTCAAAAAATACGAGAACCCAAACCTAAAAGGAGGGATTATTGCATTTATCCTTGGTGGAGTTGCGCTGGTTGTTATTAACAATATCATAATCCCGGGACTTCCAAGTCTTGCCGGTTCCACAGAAATATTTTTTGTAAACAGCCTAGGCATGCCTTTTGGCTCCGGGATAGTAGTCTTTGGTCTTGCTTTTTTTGCGACCCTGATTTACGTCTATCGCTATTCCAGAAGAAAAGAACTGGCTACTTTAAATACAGTTTTACTTTCATTGATCTTTATCCTGATCGGATATAGCAGCTATACCCTGATCGTGATCCGAGCCAATCAAGATCCAGTGATCAATGAAAACGCACCAAAGGACATTATTAGTTATGTGTCCTATCTGAAACGTGAGCAATATGGATATCGTCCACTGCTTCATGGGCAGTATTTCACCGCCAAATTGGTTGACCAGGAAGAAGGAGCTCCTATTTATCGTAAAGGAAAAGACCGTTACGAAATAGCCGACTACCAACTGATCAATACCTATGAGCCTGAGAAAACCACAATACTTCCTCGTATTTATTCCACTCAGGAGAATCACAAGCGTATCTATAGACAAAAACTAGGACTGAGGGAAGGCCAGGAACCAACCTTTGGGGACAATATTTACTTCATGCTCAGCCACCAGTTGGGGCACATGTACTGGAGATATTTCATGTGGAATTTCTCCGGAAGAGAAAGTGACTTTACCGATGCCCCATGGATGGGAATTACCGATGCCCTAGAAGATAAATACCCGGACTACATCAAAGAAAACAAAGGGCACAACAACTACCTGATGCTTCCCCTTCTCTTAGGGATCATCGGGCTGTTTTTCCAGGCAAAAGCCGATCCCAAGTCTTTTTATGTAAATCTGATGCTCTTCCTGATGATGGGTGTGGTGTTAGTGCTTTATCTCAATTCACCTCCTATAGAGCCCAGAGAACGAGACTATATCTACGTAGGTAGCTTTTATGCATTTGCCATCTGGGCAGGTCTGGGAGTTTTGGCCATCGCAAATGGATTAAACAAATTCACCAAAAATACCGTGAATTCAGGTCTGATCGCCACCTTAATTACCCTTCCGATTGCAGGAATTATGGCATCCGAAAACTGGAATGACCATGACAGAAAGGACAGGTATTTCTCAGTGGATTCGGCAAGAAATTTCCTGGCGTCTTGCGCCCCTAATGCAATTCTATTTACAGGCGGGGACAATGACACTTTCCCGCTATGGTATGTACAAGAAGTAGAAGGCTTCAGAACTGATGTACGCGTAATTGTACTCAGCTACTTTGATACGGATTGGTATGTCGAGCAAATGACCCGTCCGGTGCATGAATCCAATGCATTGCCTTTCTCTCTTGGACCAGAACGTTATCAGAAGGGTACCAATGATGTGCTTTATGTGATGGAAAGGGATGGACTGGATGCAATTTCTGCAAAGGAATACCTAAAACTGCTCAATTCCGGATCTGACCTCCTCAAGATGCAGACAGGAGGAAAAAGTGTGGTCAACATGGTTCCTTCCAGAAACCTGATCCTGGATGTGGACAGTAATTCGGTAGCAAAACAAGAGATCATTCCTGCAGAGTTCGCCCCGCTGTTTACTCCGCAAATGAACCTTCAAATAAAGGGACAATACGTCACCAAAGGTACTTTGATGCTTTTGGATCTGATCGTATCCAATAACTGGGACAGACCGATATATTTCAACAACACCTCCCTTGCAACCATTGGCCTCAACTTGGAGAATCACGTGGTTATGGAAGGTCTGACCTATCGCCTATTACCGGTAAGAAAGCCAAGCATGCTCAGAGAAGAGTTGGTCAACACGGACCTGGCTTATGAAAACTACCTCACCAAATTTGCCTTTAGAGGAATGAATGATCCTAATGCCTATTTGGATGAAGAGTACCGTAGATTTGCTTCCAACCACAGAAGTGCCATCAACAGCATCGCCATTGCTCTATTGGATAAAGATGACATGGAAAAGGCGGCCAACATCCTGAATTATGGACTGGAAGTAATGCCGAATGAGGCCATTCCTTATGACCTTTCCAGTGGGCAGTCTGTCCCATTGTTCTTTGAGGTAGGCGAAGAAGAGAAAGCTTTGGATATCATCGATAAAGTATCCAAGAAATCCCTGGATATGATTGAATTTTATACCCGGGAAAACAGGGACTATGACCGGGAGATGATGATTTCCATAGAAATGGTCAAATACTTTATCCCGCTTCTGGAAGAAAGAGGCTATGAGGAAAAGGCCGGGGATTTGCAAATAAGACTAGAACAATTATTGGGTGCTGAGGCTAACAGTCGTGGGGCCCTTCAGCGAAACGACTAAAAAAATTAACCCCGGGAGAATCTCCCGGGGTTAAAACCTCTATCAAAAAGCAAATTGGTACTGTAAGACCATCATTCCCTTTCGGGATGCAGAGGTATTTTTCACCAATTTCCCAGTAGATCCCTCTACCAGAATTGGCCGACTTTGATAATCTAAAGAAAGCTTGGATCTATGTCCTGCCTGAAGCCAGTTGACACCCAAATCAAAAACCGTGATCGGGTCTTGGATTCGTTCATAATCAGAGACGATCAATTGAGCATAAGGCTGTAGAGTACCGGATTTACCAAGCAAGTCATCTCTCATCAAATAACCGGCCTGAGCATAGTACACCTGACCTGTTCCGATTAAGGGAAATTTATTGCCTGCTCCGTTAAATGTTCCCTGAGAGTTCACCCCATTAGCGGAATTGATTGCTCCTCCATTCCTCAAATAATTAGGCCCAAAATCATAATCTATGAAAGCAGCATAGGCAGTAATAGCTGTTCCTTTATCCTTATTGATAGGAGCATCATAGAAAACGTCCAAACCCAATTGCTTACTCGCCTGCTGAAGTACAGGGCCTTGGGCAGTTTCTCGGTAATCCATCGCATTGTCCTGGTAGGAAAAACCTCCTCCTATATTGAATACATTCTTCTTGCCTAGGTAAGATCCTGTCATGTATGGAAACTGATTGCTTTCCTTATCCCTAAACTGCCACATCAAATAGGACTGGTAGTCCATAGAAGGAGCGGTAGTGCTGTAATAAGCTACTCCGGCAACCCCATCTGGCAAGGTAGGCACTGCACTTAATGCAGTCTGAATCGGGAAAGGATTGGAAGCGGAGAATCTATAGCCCAGTCCACCAAGTTGTCCTTTGGCATAGACACCCAATCTTCTAACAAATTGATCCGTAACATCATTGGTGGACTCCATGATATAAGGAAGGTCCATACCCAAAATACTTCCTACGGAAGAAGAAGAATACCGGGTAGTACCGTTCCATCCATGTAAGCCAGCCCCTATGGTCAATTTATCAGGTATAACAGCGTATTCCGCTGTCACATCATGCAAAAACAGGCCGGGCTTCCTGCCAGAAAGAGAACCAAAACTATTGATTCCAAATTGGGTATACACAAATATCTGATCGGTAATCTGACCAAACATCTGGTATCTCACCCGTCTTAAACCTACATCAAACCCATCATTTTTTGGTGTCCCATAGATTGTGGAGCCCGGGTTAAAGTCTGTATACCTCACCCATATCTGGGCCAGGCCAGTACCTTTTACCCAATGGGTTTTTTCTTCATTCAGAAAGACTTTTAAATCTTTGTCTCCCTGAGCCTCACTTTTGTGTATTAAACCCGCCGTCAGAACCAGGCCGACGAAGAGTTTTTTCAAGATATTATTCACGAATTTTAGTGTTAAATAAAAGAAATAGAATTCCGGGGAGCCCTCAAAAAGGACTCCCGGAATGGTCTAACAGGTTAAAACTAAAGAAGAAATTAGGCGTTTACCAATTTTCTGGCAGCCAAATGATGACTGGATACCGCTTTATGATTTTCCAGACCGATGATTTTCACTGTACCACCGTGCTCCTCATATTCATGCTGGAAATGATGGAGATTCTCCATTACGGAGTGATCCACCAGCTTGGTATTTTTAAGGTCGATAGTCACATTGAAACCGGCTGGGATTTCTTCCAGCTTTCTTTTGATTCCCAAAAAGTTGGAAAAAACTGCGGCTTTATCGATTTCCACCAAATACTCGTTTCCTTCAAATGAAACTACTGTTGGAGCTTTAAAGAATGAGCTGATCGGAGTTCCGTTGATCAAATGGATGATCATTTTCAACACAATACCCGCAGCAATTCCAACCAACAAATCTTCGAAAATGGTGAAGAAAATAGTCACCAAGAAAATTGCCAATTGCTCTTTTCCGATTTTGAATGTATTAACAAACTCTTTAGGGTGAGCCAACTTGATACCTACAGTGATCAACATGGCAGCCAAAGCCGCATTTGGGATCATCTCAATAACAGGGGTAGCCAAAAGCACAAACAACAAAATGAAGAATCCATGGAAGAAGTTTGCCCAACGGGTTTTAGCGCCACTGTTGACATTGGCAGAACTACGGGCTACCTCAGAGATCATTGGAAGTCCTCCCAACAAAGCAGCCAAAGTATTACCAGCCCCTACTGCAATCAAATCCTTATCATTATTGGATTTTCTCTTATAAGGATCCACCAAGTCAATGGCTTTGACTGTAAGCAAGGACTCTAGAGTACCAACCAAGGCAAACATGATCACATATTTGATAAATACCCCAGCCTGAGATATACCAGAGAAATCCGCATTGAATTTCACGTTTTCAACAAAGTTCCCGATATGAAGCAATGCATATGCAGGTTCTGTATGTTCAAAATCCATAATCAACTCAGCAGGAATAGCGATCAACAACACCACCAATGGAGCGGGGATTTTCTTGATAGTCTGGTTTTTGATATAAGGCCAACCCATCATAACCGCCAAACTGACTGCCCCGACTAAAGTGGCTTTGGGGTCTAGATTGGCAATAAACTTCGGAATGGAAGAGATCATACCAAACACGCTTAATCCTTTGTACAACTCTGGATTCACATCCAAAAGTACAGGAACCTGTTTCGCGATGATGATAATACCAATCGCTGCCAACATACCGTGAATTGCAGAAAGGGGGAAAATATCGGCAAGCTTTCCTAGTTTGAAAACCCCAAACAGGATCTGTACCAAACCTGCAACCACCATGGCACCGAGCGCAAGTCTCCAACCTGCTTCACCACCTCCAAATTCGGCAACGGATCCCGCTACCACGACAATCAGACCAGCAGCTGGACCTTTGATGGTCATTCTGGAACCTGCAATAAAGCTTACTACTAAACCGCCAATAATAGCGGTCAACAAACCCATGATAGGCGGGAAATCAGAGGCCTTGGCAATACCCAAACTTAGAGGCATTGCTAATAGGAATACAACAAATCCGGCAGTAGCATCTGCTGACAAATTTTCTTTAAATCCTGCCCATCCGTCTTTTGGGGCCTGGAGTTTTGATGAATTTTTCATTAGGATAAATATTTTTTAAAGGTGAGGGTTCCTCACTTTGGATATGACTTAATTAGTTGACTTGGTTGATTTGAAGGCAAGTCCCCTTCTGTTTCTTGAGCTGCCTAAAGAGAATTTTCCCCTTCCTCTTCTGGAATAATCATCTTCTTCGGTGATGTCTAGTTTAGTCCCCAGGAATAATCTGGCGAATATCCTGACTGTCACCACTCCTTCCATGACAAAGGCAAGAGCAGCGAAGAGCGCCAGGAAGAATTGATCATCTTTGATATGGGAGAAAAGAAGGTCCACACCCAAGAAGGTTGGTGAAAGTGGGAATCCCATTAATCCAAGAGCACTGAGCAAAAACAGGAATGCCGGCACAGGATACCGTTTCACATATCCCTGATACTCATATAGTCCAGACTGACCTGTTTTGGCCTTCAACCAGGAAATAATTCCCAGTCCGCTCAAGCCAAAAACGATAACACCGCTCATGTAGATCGCAATTTCCCCCAAAGCAAACTGCTCATTCTCAGCAATCGCCAAGACCATCCACAAATGGTTCATGATAAGCAGAGTCCAGCTGAGTCGAGCAGACCTCCTTTCGGAAAAAGCCTTCAGCACCATCAACAAGGCAATGAATGAAAAGACAAAGGGTAAATAGAAATGGATGCTTTCCGGAATATTATATCCTATGACTAGCAAAACCACTCCCACCAAATAACTTGGCACGAAGTAAAAAAGAACTGATTTATAGGTCAGAAAATCCAACTTGTGCCCCAGACTTTTAAAAGGCCTAAAGACCAACTTGTTCATCAGCTTATCCAGGTTCCACTCCTTGATGCTCCATATATAGAAAGAAAGGAACAAGCGCTGGCTTAATCCGAATCTCTTTTTCTTTTCCTGAGGCTCAAACTCATAAAATTGCTCTCGGATCAGGTAACTTACAATAGAAGGAGAAACCAGCAATTGATAGGTTCTGAGGAAAGCATTTCCTGCAAAATGGATCAATGCGAGTACCTCAAATCCCGCTGCCACTTCTATAAACATGATCCCGATCTGGGTAAGCGATGCATAACCGACCTGAGTTTTCACGGAGGTTTGTACTCTCGCAATCATAGTGGAAAGCACCGCCGTGATCAATCCTATCGCTCCGATAATGAATCGTACTGCTATTTGATTTTCCCAGAATGGGAAAGTTCTCAACAGTAGAAACACACCCAAATGAACAGAAAGGGAGCCATAGAAAATGGCCGATGAAGGAGTTGGTCCCTCCATCGCTCTAGGCAACCAGGAAGAGAATGGGAATTGGGCTGACTTTGCAGCTGCTGCCAAAAGTAGAGCTACAGAGATAAACAGGCCGATTCCAGAATGTCCCAAAAGATGCTCAGAGACTAATTCTGCATTGTTGAGTTTCAGGAAGGTGACGTTTTCATGCCATAGGTGGTGACTTGCCCACATGGCCAGAATCATCCCTACATCCCCTATTCTATAGACAGAGAAAACCTTGATTGCATTTCGGGTCGGAAGGTAATTTTGTCGGTAAAAAGCCACCAAAAGAAACGAGGAAAGTCCCAAAACCTCCCAGCCTACAAACAAAGTCTCGAAATTACCGGCCAAAACGGTCACGTTGTAGCCTAAGTAAAAGAAGAGCACTGTATTGAAAAACCGCTTGTATCCGCTTTCACGGTGCAGGTAATAACGGCTATAGAATGTGATCAAGAAGGTCAATAAAGCCCCCATCAACACATAAACCGCACTAACCCTGTCAAAGAAAAAGTCCACCAAAAACTCAAAGTCATGGGATTTGTATAGGACAATTTCCTTCAGGTTCAGGGTTTCAAAACCCTGAATTGCCCAGAAGACCAGAAATACCAGAATACTGAGCAAATTGAGTCCTGCGGTATAAAATGCCACACGGGAAAGCAAATACTCCTTCCTTTCAGGTACCAATAGGCTTAATGCAAAACCGACAAGAGGTATCCCTATCATCAGTTGAATCCAAGTTGACAATTCCATTACATTGAGTCGATTAGGTAAACAGGCAAATTATCATGGGAGCTCATGAGCTTGTCCTTCAAATGATCCACATGGGAGATTGGAGTCAATGGCTCATAGATTTCAAAACCTCCATCCTTGAAGCGGTGGAAGGCTCCGGTGGCTGGATCCAACACAACAAAGTATACCCAGTAGTTTTTGATCCATTCATAAGTAGCCGGATTGGCAAGCAGTACATTCATGACTAACTCAGGGTCCTGCTCCACGATTAGCATCAGTCGAATTGGGTCATGGATTTCTACCATTTGATAAGGCAAGCCCGTTCTCAGGTCTCCATCAGCCCCGTTGGCCACACCAATCAGCCCCATCACGTTGTGAGGAAGTTTGGTGCCAGCCCCAAGCTTCTCATTATCCATTCTGGAGAAATAATACTCCAGGTTGATCCCTCCACAAACAGGAGCTGCTGCACCAAGGATTTTCGCCAATGACTTTCCGTCCGGATCCTTTCTGTAATCATAGGAATTCAGAAATGCTCTACGATCCAAGAAAAGTCCTTTGATGGTTGACTTTCTGGAGACAATACAAAGGCTATTGGTAGCATGGTTGTATTCAGGACGTGGTTCAAACAGGGAGAATGCACGTTTTTTCACTGCTTCATGTAGCTTATTCATTGGTTTCCCCTTAACCACTGTCTCAAATCTTCTAGCCCGCTCCATAGCATTTACATCGAGTGATTTGACAAAAAGCTCCTCATTCCAACCGTGAAGTTGAAGATTGCTTTCTGACAGGATTTCTACATCGTAGAATTCCATCTCGTCCTTCGTTGTATCATGCAAGCCTCCCAAAAACTGGGTGGTAACAGGTATCTCAATTCCTCTTTCGGCAAGAATTGCCCGAACCTTGGGATGGTTTCCCATGAAAGCCGCAACCCGCGCGTTTACCGAACCTGGCCTGCCGGAACAGGCTCCACAGTCATATCCAGCATAATGGGTATTGTTGATGCTGGAAGCTCCATGGCCAATCAGATACACGATTGGAGAAAATCTTTCTGTCAAGCCAATGCTTTTCAGCATACCTTCAACCCGGTCTGCCATTTCCTCCACTTTGAATCCTACCTGCAGACCGTCTTCGGTCTCGCCTGCATATTCGATGGAAAGAGTTCCCTTAGGGTCCATATGTTTGAAGGAAGAAACCTCCAAGGCAGAGCTGGAAGGCCGGAAAACATTGCGCACCAACCGCAAAGCAGACCAGAAGCCCAAGGTTTGGGCACTTAGCCAACCTCTGACAAGAGAGTGCGAATTCTGATGGAAGTGGGCATCGGTAGCCAGCTTTTTATGATTCGCGGTTTCTTTGATCAGGTATTTTGGAGTGACTGGAGCCGGGCAGACTTTGGTATGGAATTTTCCATATTCAGGTTGGAAATAAAATTCCACATTAAAGAACCCTGGTGTACCATAGGTGGCACAGGACGGATCCAAAATCTCCAAATGCCTGCGGATCGAACACTCCCGGTCATCTATACAGAACAATGCCTGGAAACTCGGTGCTTCCGGAGCGACAGGAGTCGGTTCGACGGAGGAAATCCCTGCCAAAACCTCATCATAATAGCTCCATTCGTAAGCTTCCTGCCAGCACTGTTGAACCAAATCGATCTCTTCAAACGGACTTGTTTCGAATAAATCCTTGGTTCTGTAATGGAAACGTACCCCAATTGGAATCCAGTTTTCTCCAAACTTCTGATCCAAAGCATCTACTTCCAAAAGACATTCAAACAGGATCAAGTCTTCCAAGGTGATTTTTTTGGAATCCAAAAGAGAGCCGGGATTACTTTCGAGGAAAGAAACCATTCCTGACCAACCCGGATGGGCAAACTGCTGGTCAAACAAATACCAACCATATGCTTCTGGATTTCCAACAAGAATTTCCAAAACCATTTCCAAACTGAGTTCCGGGTCGTTTAGCAAGGCAATCGCCCTCTTGCTTTTCAAAATGGAAGAAAAGCTCTCCTTTTGGATTTGTCTTACCGCATCCAAAAAGCCATTGGCTTCTAAAGGAAATGACCAAATGGAAATCCCCTGATCCAGATAACCTGAAAGCAATCTGAACAAAAAGGGATGGGTAATCTTATCTAAATTGAAATGATAATCTGCCTTCCAATGAGCTCTTAAACGCCCTACTTTGGAAGTTCTTGAATCAGTGATTTGCTGATCCAGTAGTTTTACTATCCAGTGATTTGCTTCATTTTTCCCGAAGTGTTCGATCAACACACGATTTAGAATATCGCCTTTGATTTTTCCTTCGCGATAGAGTTTTCGGTATTCTTCCAAAGACAGATAGCCTTTGTAACCGAATTGAGCGCCTGCCTGCTTCAATGCCTGATGAAAGGGCATGTGCTGAAAAGCATGCAGCGTGTTATGGTGGACAAAGTCCTTTAGCGGTGCTTGGGATGGTAGGAAATGCTTCAGTTCATGAAGTATTTCCTCCAAACCAAATGCACCCGCATGCAATGTATGGTCCATTAATTTATTAATCTGAGTGAGTTACGAATCAAGTTTCCGATAATTATGCATCGGAAAGTGACCGGATATGACCCGGCGAATCATCGTCCCTAAGGACAAAAAATCAACTCAGATGGATTTTCCAGGAATGGAAAAGGTCGTAAAGATGAAGGGGTTTTTTACTGGGTTTCTTATCAATAAAGGAGTATTCCTCTTTGTTAGAAACCAAGATTTTGGACAATAATGGAGAAGCTCCCAGCCCTTCGGGCATGAATACCAATCCTGCGTCCTCTTTTTCTTCTTCCTCAATTTCAATCCAAAATTGCTCCCGGGCATCCTCAATAGGGTCTGCAGGAAAATCAAAGATTGCTTGATTATGCTCTTTTGGAGAAAGGGAACTGGAAAATACAGCCTCGACAAATCCTACACTCTGTTCCCCTGAAAAGGACAGCAGTTGGAAAAAAAATAGAATCAGGCTGAGGATACTATTCATAGGGTTACTAAATCATTACAAATGTAAGAGAATTGTAAATCCATTAAAATATTTAATAATTATTTTTAGAATTTTTAATAGATCTCCCCAATCATTAAAAATCAGACATTTACAAACTGATATTAGTTCATTTTTTTTGTCAAAATGTAAAATAAATCCAGTCCTTGGTCTGCATCATCAACCAACAAATAATCCTCATGGGAAATTTCAACCACTGAATTTCCTTGTTGCTGATGGAGTTTTTTCCTATTCAGACGATTAAGAATTTCATAGGGCATTCTAAGCATCCATGCAGGAAGTCTATGTTGGAGGTCTAAAATATCAAAACGCATGATTTTCTGAACTGACTTACGGTTTGCTTCATGATAGGCCCAAACCTCCGCATTCCCTCCAATACCTTTGGCTTCCACCTGATCAAAAATGGAGGTACAAAGGTTTTTCAATTCCTGAGGTTTGTATTCCCTAATATGCCAGGGATTTCGTGAAAGAGTATAATTGATATTTGGAGTTGAAATGATGGCCTTTCCCCCGGGTTTCAAAACCCGATAAATCTCTTCCAGAAAAAGTCGGTCATTTTGAATGTGCTCAATGACTTGAAAACTCACAACGGTATCAAAGGAATTATCCTCCAAACCTGAGAAAGGTGGAATCACCGCCTGTCTGAAATCCACTTCTGGAAATCTTGATTTCAGGGATTCGATCACTTCCTCAATTTTGTCTATACCCAAATAAGATTCAGCAAGTGGCAATAAAGTCTCCACTCCTCTCCCCTCTCCACAGCCCACTTCCAGTAATTTTCCACTGATCCAAGGCTTGGCAGCAATGTATGCTTTCAGCAATCTTTGGTGGATTGGATTGTCACTGATCAACTTATCAGAGGCGATTTCCGTTGTATAGGTAGCCATTTAAAATTTTACTATTTTGGCAAAAGTAAGCTTAATTTTTAAAAACAGAGACCAACACCCAATGAAGCGAAATTCCATTCAATTACTGATTTTTTTATTTCTCTTCTCCGGATTGAATTTTACCGGATTTGCCCAAAAAAATATCAGTGATCTCAATCAGGCTCTGCGGTATTCCAGATATTCCAGGTTGGCCCTGAAAATCATTCCCATTAGAATATCAGATACTCAGTTCAAAGTCCAGTTTATTGCCGAGAAAATCGAAGAGAATCCTGAATTCAGTTCTTACAGTTTTTCCTATTCCATGCTTGCTGGATATCAAGATGAGTTGACTCCTGAAAAAAACATCCTTCTGACAGACCTGGACCTCAAAGCAGATACTGACCGACATTGGTTTTTTGAAAAAGAGCTGGATATACCTAGCGATAATACAGAATCAATCCTTTTGTTTTCAGCCTTGGACACCAGACAGGGAGATGAGTATTACTATCATATAGACCTGAAAAGCTCCTTTATTTTTGGCCACCCGACCTTTGGTGCCTATTATGCCAATTCGGTTCCTTTTGATCAGAGCTATCTGACAGCTGGGGAAGCCTTGCTTTTCAAAACCACAGCAGGACCTGGAATCCATGGATTTTATTATCCTATTGATTTTGACGTACCCTATCCTCCCATGGAAACCAAACCAGCCCCTGTTCCCAGAGAATTGGAAGTGGTAGACCAAGGCGAATTTCTGGCCAATATCCCCAAGGAACTGGATAAGATCGGATATTACTTTTTCCAGCAAGACACCAGTGACAATTCAGGGCTATTGATCAAGACAACCCACGAAGCTTTCCCCAAAGTCAACTCCTGGGATGAAATGATTCAGATGGTTACTTATATCTCAACAAGAAGTGAGCATGAGGCGCTGCTGCTTGCACAGGACAAAAAGAAAGCACTGGATGAGTATTGGATCAACATGGCTAGAAACCCGGAAACTGCAAAGGAACTGATCAGGGAATATTTTAGACAAGTAGAATTCGCCAATCTTCTATTCACTGACTTCAAGGAAGGTTGGAAAACAGACAAAGGAATGGTATATATTGTCATGGGACCTCCCCAAGAAGTCAACTTTTACCTCGACCGGGAAGTTTGGTCTTATCAAGGTATGGATGAGAGTTCAAAAATTCGCTTTACTTTTGCACGGGTAAAAAATATTCTGAACCCACATTATTACACCCTGAACCGATCTAGAGCCTACCAGCCAATTTGGTTCAAAAACATATCCCAATGGAGAAGCGGAAAGATGGCTTTTTGATAGAAAAAGGCGCACATGACAAAGATTTTATTTTTGGAACCAGAGCAGTCATGGAAGCCATACATGCAGGCAAGGAAATTGACAAAGTCCTCGTTCAGAAAGAGCTGAACAACGATCTAATCAAGGAACTTCTGCAGCTATGCAAATCAGAGAACCTTCCAGTGGTGCGGGTACCCGATGCCAAACTAAACCGGATTACCCGCAAAAACCACCAAGGGGTCATAGCTCAGATGTCAGCCATTGCCTATGCATCTTTGGATCACGTGATTGATAATTGTTATGCAGTTGGAAAATCTCCATTGATTCTTGTTTTAGATCATATCACTGATGTCCGGAACTTTGGTGCCATGGCAAGAACTGCAGAGTGCGCAGGAGTCGATGCGATTGTCATTCCTGAAAGAGGCAGTGCCCAAATCAACTCCGATGCAATCAAAACCTCCGCTGGAGCTTTGAATTTCATACCGGTGGCCCGGGTAAAAAACCTATTCTACACCTGCAGGGACCTTCAGAAAATGGGACTTCGCCTCGTAGCAGTTACTGAAAAAACTGATCGGGAAATGTATGAGGCAGACTTTTCCGCTCCCGTAGCTTTGGTTCTTGGCTCCGAAGAAGATGGGATTTCTCAGGAAATCATGGGGATTGTGGATGAAAAAGTCAAAATTCCTATGGCTGGAAATATTGAAAGCTTGAATGTTTCTGTTTCAGCTGGTGTCGCCATTTACGAAGCGATCCGACAAAGAAAGGCATAAAAACAAAAGAGGATTTCAAATGAAATCCTCTCCTTTTTTACGGGCATCCGATACGAACTCCCGGAATTTTTTCTCACTGTCCAAGGGGCAAATCAACAGTACATTTTCGGTTTCATTGACCAAATAGTTGTCCAGTCCCTGGACAACAACCAGTTTCCCACTTTCCGATTTGATATAACTGTTTCTGGTATCATAAAGGATGGCATTAGCCTCCAATACATTTTGGTTTTCGTCTTTTTCCCGCATATCATGAAGACTGTTCCAAGAACCCAAATCAGACCATCCAAAGTCTCCCAGGATAACATATACTTGATCAGACTTTTCCATCACTCCATAATCTATGGAAATGTTTTTCACCTGCATATAGGCTTTGGTGATGTGCTCTGCCTCGTTTACCTTTCCGAAAAAGCCCTCAACTTCCTCAAAAACCTCTGCCAAATCAGGCATATATTTTTCGAAAGCCTGAATCAAGCTATCACATCTCCAGACAAACATCCCTGAGTTCCATACAAAGTCCCCGCTTTCCAGAAAAGCTTTTGCAAGTTTGATATTTGGCTTTTCTGTAAAAGTCTTGACCTTTAGAGCATCTTCCCCATTTCCCTCCAGATACTGAATATACCCATATCCAGTTTCAGGTCGGTTTGGTTTGATCCCCAATGTGATCAATCTCCCCGGTTGCTGAGCCGCTTCAAGGGCTTTGCCAATGGTAGATACAAATTTTTTCTCCTGCAGAATCAGGTGATCTGCCGGAGTTACAATTAAGGTAGCATTTGGATCAAAGGAATTAACCTTGTAGGCAGCATAGGCTATACAGGTTGCGGTATTTTTCCGACTTGGTTCCCTTAGAATCTGTGAGTCCTTCAACTCAGGCAACTGCTCTTTTACCAGAGCAACGTATTTCCGGTAAGTCACCACGATAAACTGCTCGGGATCCGCTATTTCCCGGAATCTGTCGTAGGTCATTTGCAAAAGCGTACGGCCAGTCCCCAGTATATCCAAAAATTGTTTAGGGCGCTTCCTTCTGCTGTATGGCCAAAATCGGGTTCCAATGCCACCGGCCATGATAACTATATAAGGCTTTTCCTGCATGCTTTTCGTTAAACTATTCCTTCTTTCATTAATTCATGAATATGAACAAATCCGGCGATTTTTTCCCCATCCATAGCCACAAGTTGAGTGATATTGTAATTCCTCATCAGATTCAAGGCACGGATGGCATATTCGTCCTTTGAAATAGTTTTAGGATTGGGGGTCATGATGTCAGATGCTTTCAAAGATTGAATATTCAATGATTTTTGTAACATACGTCTAAGATCTCCATCGGTTATGATTCCCAACAAACAATCCTTTTCGTCAACCACGGCTGTGGCTCCGAGACGTTTTCCGGAGATTTCCAAGATGACCTCAGCAAGTCCCGAATCAGCTTTTACCTTGGGAAGCTGATCAACTGAAAGCAAATCACTGACTCTGAGATACAACTGTTTCCCGAGTGAACCACCCGGGTGGTATTTCGCAAAATCTTCTGGTGTAAAACCACGAGCTTCCAAGAGACAAACAGCCAATGCATCACCCATTGCAAGATGTGCGGTAGTACTGGTGGTAGGCGCCAGATTGTTAGGACAGGCTTCTTCCCCGATGGTGGCATTGAGTACAAAATCTGCCTGTTCGGCAAGGTAACTTTTAGTATTACTGACCAGAGCTACCAAAACAGATCCTAATTTTTTAAGCAGAGGAACCAAAACTTTGATCTCCGGCGTGTTGCCACTTTTGGAAATACAAATCACCACATCCTCTTTCTGGATCATACCCAAATCCCCGTGGATTGCATCAGCAGCATGCATAAAAAGAGCAGGGGTTCCGGTACTGTTCAGAGTCGCTACAATTTTATTGGCAATGATGGCGCTTTTGCCAATTCCAGTAATCACCACTCTTCCTTTGCTCTCCAAAATCTGCCCTACGCATGCCTCAAAATCAGCATCCAGATAGGTAACTAAATTTAAAATAGCTTCCGCTTCATTTTGCAGAACTCTGGTGGCTGTATTTCTAATATTTTTAGCTAAATTCAATTTTACCTGTGTTAATCACTAATTTTGTACAAAGGTATAAAAGTAATCGATCATTCCTGTTCACAGGCTTCATCTACCCTTTAAGCCCTTATTCAAGTGGAAGAAAAAGTAAAAGCAGAACTTAAAAGAATATTCGGCTTCAGTCAGTTCCGGGGAAATCAAGAGCCCATTGTTGATAATTTGCTCAAGCAGCGAAATACCTTCGTCATTATGCCAACGGGGGCTGGTAAATCCTTGTGTTATCAACTACCCGCTGTGGTCAAAGAAGGCACTGCAATCGTGATTTCTCCTTTGATCGCGCTGATGAAAAACCAGGTGGATCAACTTAACGCAATCGGAATCAATGCCCACTTTCTTAATTCAACCCTCAACAAGTCTGAAGTAAATAAGGTCAAAAGTGAGGTGTTGAGTAAAAAGACCAAATTGCTTTACGTAGCACCAGAATCCCTGACTAAGGAAGAAAACATCGCGTTTCTAAAAGAGGCAGACTTGAGTTTTGTGGCTATTGATGAGGCCCACTGCATTTCTGAATGGGGACATGACTTTCGGCCAGAATACCGAAAAATCAAATCAATTGTGGCCCAGATTGCACCAAACCTGCCCATAATTGCTCTTACAGCTACCGCAACTCCAAAAGTTCAGCAGGATATCCAACGGAACCTTCACATGGAAGAGGCGGACTTGTTCAAATCTTCCTTTAACCGGACCAACCTTTTTTACGAGGTGAGACCCAAAGTGAAGAACGAGTCCAAAAAGCAACTAATCAAATTCATCAAATCCCACAAAGGGAAATCTGGAATCATCTATTGCCTGAGCAGGAAAAAGGTAGAGGAAATCGCCGAACTCCTCCGAGTCAATCAGATCAATGCAGCCCCCTATCATGCTGGGTTGGAATCCGCTGTTCGGATCAAAAACCAGGATGATTTTCTCAATGAAGAGTTGGACGTGATCGTTGCGACCATTGCTTTCGGAATGGGAATCGACAAACCGGATGTCCGCTATGTAATTCACTACGATGTTCCTAAATCCCTTGAAGGCTATTACCAGGAAACAGGGCGAGCAGGTCGTGATGGACTGGAAGGTCATTGCCTGATGTTTTACAGATACGAAGACATCATCAAACTGGACAAGTTCAACAAGGACAAAGCCGTCACTGAACGGGAAAACGCTAAAATTCTTCTTCAGGAAATGGCCGCCTATGCAGAGACTGGAGTTTGCAGAAGAAAATTTATACTCAATTATTTCGGAGAAACTCTAGAGGAGGATTGTGGCTTCTGTGACAATTGTAAACGGGAACGCGAAACTTACGAAGGGATAGACTTTATCACTACAGCCTTGGAGGCTGTCAAGCAAACTACGGAGCGTTTTGGTCTAGAACATTTGGTCAAGGTCATCTTGGGAGAGAAAACCGATTACACAACCAGCTACAAGCATGATCAGCTTGCTGTATTTGGAAAAGGGAAAGATGAGTCCGAAAAGCTGTGGACCTCAGTTCTTCGACAGGCTATGATTCTGAACCTGTTGGAAAAGGACATCGAAAATTATGGAATTCTCAAATTGACTCCCAAGGGCAAGTCGTTTTTGGAGGCGCCTTATTCTGTGGAATTGTACAAAGACCATGACTTCGAAAAGGAAGTGGAAAATGAGCAACCTGAAGTTGAAGTTCGTAGCGGAGGGGTAGCCTATGATGAAAAGCTCTTTGAGCTCCTCAAAGCCGAACGTAAAAAAGTTGCCCGTGCCAAAGGGTTACCTCCTTATGTAATTTTCCAAGACCCTTCCTTAGAGGAAATGGCGACAATTTATCCAACCACCCGTGAGGAATTGGCACAAATCAATGGGGTCGGGATGGGAAAAGTGGCTAAATTTGGAGCACCTTTTCTAAAACTGATTGCGAATTATGTAGAGGAAAACGAGATTGAAACCGCTTCCGATGTGGTGGTCAAGTCTTCAGGTACACGTTCGAAAGTAAAAATTTCCATAATCCAGCAAATCGACCGCAAGATTGACCTGGATGAGATTGCTGAAAATCTCAACATTAGTATGGGTGAATTGCTTCAAGAAATTGAGCAGATTATCTATAGCGGAACCAAACTTAATATCGATTACTACATTCAGCACATCATGGATGAGGACAGAGAAGAAATCCTCCATGATTATTTTATGAATGCAGAAACCGACCATATTAAAGCAGCACTGGAAGAACTTGAGGATGAAGACTTCGCTGAGGACGAACTGCGGGTCTACAGAATCAAATTTATTTCGGAGCACGCAAATTAAACTGAACCTAGTAAATGAATATACTATTATTGGGAAGCGGAGGCCGAGAGCATGCCTTTGCTTGGAAAATTGCACAAAGTCCCAAGTGTAGCCAACTGTTTGTAGCACCTGGAAATGCAGGCACCTCTGAGGTCGCCAAAAATCTTCCCATCGCTGTCACCGATTTTGAAGGGATTAAAGCTGCAATACTCACCAACCAGATTGATTTAGTTGTAGTAGGGCCTGAAGAGCCTTTGGTCAAAGGCTTGGTAGACTTTCTACTTGCACAGGAAGAAACTCATGCCATCCCTGTAGTAGGGCCATCTCAATTAGGAGCGACCTTGGAGGGCAGCAAGGATTTTTCCAAGCTCTTTATGCAACGCAACAAGGTTCCAACTGCCGCCTATGAAACTTTCACTGCCGACCAACTGGAAGAAGGTCTGGCTTATTTGGATAAACAAAGCCTACCTATCGTTTTGAAAGCGGATGGCCTAGCCGCTGGAAAAGGCGTTTTGATCTGTGAAACCCTTGAAGACGCGAAGTCCTCTCTCAAGGAAATGTTGTTGGATCAAAAATTTGGAGAAGCATCCTCCAAGGTAGTTATCGAAGAATTTTTGACCGGGATTGAGCTATCTGTTTTTGTTGCTACGGACGGAAAGAGCTACCGGATTCTACCCGAAGCCAAGGACTACAAACGAATCGGTGAAGGCGACACTGGCTTGAACACCGGAGGAATGGGAGCTGTGAGTCCGGTGATCTTCGCAGATGCAGAATTCATGAAAAAGGTAGAAGACCGTGTGGTCAAACCTACCATCGCAGGACTCGCATCAGAGGATATTTCCTACAAGGGATTCCTTTTTATTGGACTAATGAATAATAATGGGGATCCATTCGTGATTGAATACAATGTCCGCATGGGAGATCCTGAAACAGAAGCCGTTCTCCCAAGAATCGAGAGTGATTTTGTTGATTTACTTTGGGCAATGGGAACCGGAGCCTTGAAAGATTACCAGCTTGAAATCTCCCCGGATTATGCCACCACGGTGGTCATGGTTAGCGGAGGCTATCCAGGATCCTATGAAAAAGGTTTTCCAATTTCACTTCCAGAAAAAGTCAGTGGAAGTGTTATTTTCCATGCTGGAACCGGGCTCAACCAAGAAGGCAAACTGGTGAACCAAGGAGGCAGGGTAATTGCGGTGACAGGAAGAGGAAAAGAGCTGAAAGAAGCTCTTGAAAATGCTTTTTCGACCGTAAACCAAATCCATTGGGAAGGCTCTTATTTCCGAAAGGATATTGGACAGGACATTTTGAAATTGATGAATTAAACCCAAAACTAATCGGGGCCAAGCCCTGCGCTCATATATGTCAGGATGTAGTAGTTGCGCTACCTCTTCAGGAGGAACCGGAGGTTGTCAAAATAACGGCAGCTGCGGGACAAGCGATTGTAATAAAATGAATTCCTTTGATTGGCTTTCCCACATGGGAATTCCACAGGTAGATAATTTTGATATTGTTGAAATAAAATTCAAAGGAGGCCGAAAGGAATATTACCGCAATGTGGATTACCTCAGTCTTACAACAGGGGATCCAGTAGTGGTGGATGTGCCCAGTGGCCACCATATAGGCTATGTTTCCCTTCAGGGAGAATTGGTCCGACTGCAGATGCAAAAACGAAAAATCCGGGATGATGACAATATTCTAAGGATTTACAGAATAGCCAACCAAAAAGATCTGGAAAAATGGGAAGAAGCGAAAAACCGCGAAATCCCAACACTATATCGATGCAAGCAGATCGTAGATGAACTCGGTCTGAAAATGAAAATGTCTGATATTGAATTCCAGGCAGATAATTCCAAAGCGACTTTTTATTACTCTGCTGAAGAGCGGGTTGATTTTCGTGAGTTGATCAAAATTTTGGCATCCGAATTCAAAATTCGTGTGGAAATGAGACAGATTAGTCTCAGACAAGAAGCTGGAAGAATCGGGGGAATCGGCGTATGCGGAAGAGAACTTTGTTGCTCCACTTGGTTGGTTGATTTCAAAAATGTCAGCACCTCAGCAGCACGCTATCAGAACCTTTCACTAAACCCAAGTAAACTCAGTGGGCAATGTGGCAGATTGAAATGCTGCCTCAATTATGAACTAGACACTTACATGGATGCCATAAAGGATATCCCTAATGTAGAGCGTCCACTTCAAACTGAGGGAGGCCCGGCGAAGCTTCAAAAAACCGACATCTTTAGAAAATTGATGTGGTTCAGTTACAACAATGACAATGACTGGCATAGCATCACTTGTGACAGGGTTAGGGAAATTCAGGAACTGAATGCCAAAGGGATCAAGGTCTTCAACCTTCAATTCAATGAATCCAGTGAATTGGAAGACTTGGCGGCTCAATCCACTCGGGAGCTTGAACTTTTGGACAAGAAGTTTGCCACTAAAAAGAAGAAAAAGAAACCTAGAAACAAAGGCAAACAAGCTCCTGTTCAAAACCAGACCCCACAGCCTCAACCTCAGCCTCAAAAGCCAAGGCAAAGAGCTGAAGCTCCGGCCGTTCCCGGACAGGCCCCGAATCCGGAAAACCGTAAAAAAAGAAATAAAAACAGGAGAAAACCCCGCCCTCAAGCTGAGAATCCGACTGTTCAGGCTCAACCTGCGGCAAAAAAAGAAAATCAAAAGCCTGAAGGCAAACGAAGATTCCCTCCGAGAAGAAATCAAGGACCGAACTCCAATAAGCCGGGAAATGAATAAATTAACAGGAATCCTTTTTTTAGGTTTGCTTACATTGAGCATCTCCTGCTCCAATGACCGACTGTTTGAGGAATTTCAATTCTTACCAAACCAAAATTGGAGCAACACCGATAGTCTAAATTTTAACCTGGGAACTTTAGAGCCTAGTGGAAAAACTTCTTTGATTGGGCTGAGATTTAATGAATCTTACCCCTTTTCCAATTTCTACCTACGGGTAATTTCGAAAGATTCATCCGGAACGGTGCTTGAAAACCAACTTCTGAATATCCCTCTTTTCAACTCCAAATCCGGAGAACCACTCGGAAAGGGTTTCGGAAGCACCTATACCAAATATGACACGCTTCCCTTCCAATTCAGTCCCAGCACCCGAGAAATCGTACTCCTCCAATATATGAGGCAAGAAAACCTCAAAGGGATAGAGGCTGCCGGCATAAAAATCCTAAAAAACTAAAAGCCACTCCCCAAATAGGAAAGTGGCTTTTTCTGTAAACTTTATTTCAGATCATCTCATTCTTTTATAGGCATTGATCAAGCCATTGGTGGATCCATCATGGGAAGTAACCTCTTCATCACCTTTCAATTCAGGCAAAATTCCGTTTGCTAAGACTTTCCCGAGTTCAACACCCCACTGGTCAAAGCTGAAAATATCCCAGATGGCCCCCTGAACAAAAATCTTATGCTCATACATGGCCACCATCATTCCCAATGTATAAGGAGTAATGATCTTTACAAGAATGGAATTCGTTGGTCTGTTTCCTTCAAATACACGATGGGGTCCAACCTTCTCGATCTCTTCGGGGGATTTACCTGCTTTGCTCATTTCCGCTTTCACCTCTTCCAGAGTTTTTCCCTTCATCAAAGCTTCTGTTTGTGCAAAGAAGTTGGAAAGCAGCTTTTGGTGATGATCTCCAATAGGATTGTGTGAAATGGCTGGAGCAATAAAATCACAGGGGATCAAATGGGTTCCTTGATGGATTAATTGATAAAAGGCGTGTTGTCCATTTGTACCTGGCTCGCCCCAAATAATCGGTCCAGTTGTATAGTCCACCTTTTCTCCGGATCTACTCACATATTTGCCGTTACTTTCCATGTTTCCCTGCTGAAAATATGCTGCAAAACGATGCAGGTACTGATCATATGGAAGAATTGCCTCGGAGGCAGCTCCTAGGAAATTGGTATTCCAAATCCCTATCAAAGCAAGGAGTACAGGAATATTTCTATCAAACATCGAGTGTCTGAAATGCAAATCCATAGAATGAGCCCCTTTGAGCAGCTGCTCAAAATTTTCGAACCCTATGGCACAGGCAATGGGTAGTCCAATAGCGGACCAAAGGGAATACCTTCCTCCTACCCAATCCCAAAACTCAAACATATTCTCCGGATCAATTCCAAAAGCTTGAACTCCTTTCAGGTTGGTAGAAAGAGCGACAAAATGTTTGGCAACCGCTGCTTCATCCCCAGCATGTTCCAGAAACCAGTCCCTTGCGGTATGGGCATTGGTCATAGTCTCTTGGGTAGTAAAGGTCTTGGATGCTATAAAAAACATCGTAGTCTCAGGATCCACTTTTTTAAGAGTTTCAGCGATATGGGTTCCATCCACATTGGAAACAAAGAAGATCTCAAGATTAGGATTCTGATAAGGCTTCAAGGCCTCCGTCACCATCACGGGGCCTAAATCAGAACCCCCGATACCTATATTTACTAGGTATTTGATGGGTTTGCCAGTATAACCCATCCAATTCCCCGAGCCGACTTTATCAGCAAAAATTTTCATTTTGGCCAAAACAGCACGGACATCAGGCATTACATCCTTTCCGTTGACATAAACAGCTTCATCCTTCTGATTTCTTAAAGCGGTATGGAGAACAGCCCTATTTTCTGTTTGGTTGATAGCCTCACCTGTAAACATGGACTCAATCGCCACATGAAGCTCAGTTTCTCTTGCCAGATCCAAAAGAGCATCCCTGATTTCATCATTGATTCTGTTTTTGGAAAAATCAACCAACATATCCTCCAAGCTGACACTGTATCTATCAAAACGTTCTTTTTCTTCAAAAAGAGAAGTGATCTGTAAGTCTTTATATTTTTCTGCCAGCCCCTTAAGTCTGTTCCAAGCAGGAGTCTGGGTAGGGTTAATCGATTTCATAATTTGTAAATAGGTCACAATAGGAATGAGGCACAAAAATAAGATTAATCTTTTTGTAAGGTATATCCCATGAAGCTAATTCGGGATTTAAAAAAAATGAATGGGAGACAAAAAAGCCCGTAATTCAGATTTTACGGGCTTAGATAAAATTAATTTCCTTTTTGTTCCTGCTCGGCTTTCGCTTTTCGCTTGAAACCTTTTCGGAAAGGCCAGGTATATTCCAATGCTTCCATACCTCTATTCAGATTGTAAGTTGCCGAATCTGTATTGATCAGGGTGCTTTTCAGAGTATTTGCAAATTCTTCGTCATTCAACAGCAAACCAAGGGAATTCTCACTTGAATTCAGCTTTTCAGAAATATCATTGAGTTTGGCCGTAAGATTTTGAGTATTGTTTACAGTTGCCTTCAATCCATCCAAAGTGGCTTTCATTTGACTTACCATGGTCGTATCTCCAATTAAGTCATTGAAGAGATTTCCCTCCTGATTTAGTTTGGAAGTAAACTCATTAAGGTCTGAAAGCATTTGATTGGAATTGTAGCTTGCACGGTTCAGGTTTGCCAAAATGGACCTGAAGTTTTCCGCCAGAAGGGAATCAGTCATTACAGCTCCTACAATTCCTTCTCCAGCGGCGAGCTTTCCTGTCAGCTGTTTTAAGTCATTGGTGATCTCCACCAAGTTTTGGTTGTTCAGTTGCAGGGTTTCCATCATCCGATCCGTATCCAGAGGCATCACTGCCTCCAATCGGTCTCCGTCTACCACAGGTGGTGCCATTGTAGTACCTCCATAAATGACGATGATCTTATTTCCGATCAATCCATCAGAACTGATGGTGGCTTTGGAATCCTTCCGGATAAACTCAGCTACTTCCTCCTCCACATTCATTTCTACCTCAACCTGAGAGTCACCATAGAAGTTAATCTTCCTTACTGTCCCAATCTTCACACCTGAAAACCAGATATTGTTGCCCGTCTGCAGACCTCCGACATCGTCGAATACAGCCTTGAGCTGAATCGCTCTTACAAATTTCTTTTGCTGGCCACCTAAGGTTAGGACCCCGGTCACCAGAATTGCAATTCCGATAAAGACAAATATGCCTACAACTACGGAACGTTTATTTTCACCTCTCATGATTCGATAAAATTATAATCGTAGAATGATTTCACACGCTGGTCTTCCGCATGCGAAAAGACCTCCTCAAAAGTTCCCATTGCCTTGAATTGTCCATCCAGCAATACCGCCATCCTGTCACCGGTGACCTTGGCACAGGCCAAGTCATGGGTAATTACAATGGATGAAGTCTTGTAGCGCTCCCTCACCTCGAGAATCAGGTTGTTGATATCCATACAGGTGATCGGATCCAATCCCGCTGTTGGCTCATCATAGAGCATGATTTCAGGTTTTAGAATCAGGGTCCTAGCTACACCTATCCTTTTCTTCTGCCCTCCCGAAAGTTCGGAAGGCATCTGATTGATGGACTGTGGCAGGCCTACACTGTCCAAAAGTTCTTCAATTCTTTTATTGATTTCTCCCCTGGTCAGATTTTTGACATTCCGTACCAAAGGAAATTCCAGATTTTCTCTCACCGTCATACTATCGTACAAAGCTGAGTTTTGGAATGAAAACCCGATTTTAAGTCTAAGTTTGTTTAATTCTTTGGGTGAAAGTGTGGAAACTTCCTGCCCAAGAACATTCATAGTACCCGCATCCTGTTTGAGCAGGCCGACCATAATTTTGATCAATACGGACTTTCCGGATCCTGACTTCCCGAGAACCACCAGATTCTCTCCTCTGTATAAATCGAGATCTACACCCTTCAAAACATCTAAGTCGCCGAAGGATTTTTCCAAGCCTCTTATTTCTACTACTTTCTCTCTCATACCTACATTGCTCTAATTGCGTTGACGATTTGAAGGGACAGTAATTCTTCAATAAATATCAAGAACATGGAAATGACCACCGCAGAGTTTGCCGCCCGGCCCACACCTTCGGTACCCTTGGAAGAATGGTACCCTTTGTAGCAACCCACGACCCCGATCGTAAAACCAAAAACCAATGATTTCAAGATAGAGGAGGTGATGTCCAAGAACGTAATGGATTCAAAAACCTGAACAAAAAAAGTAGAAAGACTCACCAACTCATTAGCATTGACATTAATAAATGAACCTATCAACGCGACAAAGTCTGTGTACAAAACCAGAATCGGAATCATAAATGTGGTCGCGAGAACTCGGGTCACCACCAGGAATTTGAAGGGGTTGGTCGCAGATACTTCCATTGCATCTATCTGTTCAGTCACCTTCATGGAACCAATCTCAGCACCTATGCTGGACCCCACTTTACCCGCAGCAATCAATGCCGTCACCAAAGGTCCCATTGCTCTAACCACCGCAATGGAAATCAGAGAAGGCAGCCAAGAGGTAGCCCCAAATTCAGAAAGGGAAGGACGGGATTGATTGGTAAATACAATACCCACAATGAACCCTGTCAAAGAAATTAGAGGCAGGGATTCCACACCAATCCTGTAGCACTGATGGATTACTTCCTTAAATTCATAGGGAGGTAAAAAGACTTCCTGAAAAAATCGTCTGACGAAATTCCAGGCATCGGCCAGGCCGGTGAAAAACTTATCTATTTTCTTCGAAAGCAGGGGCTTTCTGTCATGCGATTCTTCAGCCATATACTCTTTTCGAATGGACGAAATTAATTAAAATATTCAAAAGAAGGGGGGCAAATCTCCATAAAGGGACAAGAGGTTTTTCAAGCTCCACGAATCGAGGGAGTTTTGGAGCATTCCCTTCAAAAAATCCACCCAAAAAAATGATTAACTAAATCAGGTTTTTCCTCAAATACGAGAATGAATTCCAATTAACCGAACGTTGATCAAGGATGTCTTTTTCAGGGATCCTTGAGAATCCTGATTTTGGAAAACAGCCAAGACCTGAATCTTTTTTTGTTTTTTTTTAGCCAAATCTAATTTTTTTAGCCTAAGCAAATTATGATCTCTCTAAATTACCGTCAATTGATTATTAATCAGTTTTTTAACAAACCTTAATTAAACCGATAATTTATGATTTAAAAAGAGGTTCTGACTATTTTTAGACTAAACGAAAAACCTCTCACCTACCCAGATGTTTTTAATACAATCAAGTATTAAAGATCTGTAAACACCCAAAGTTTCTCCCTTATTTGAGTATTTTGGCAAGTAAAATCAATGTCCCGGTCATGGAAACAAAGCGCTCTTCAAACAGAAGTAATAATCAAATTCTCCGTTTTTTTATCTACCTGAAAAACCGCTTCGACCTTGAGGAAGGAAAGGAAGACGAACTGGAAACAATTGAGTACATCCGGAAAAATGTGGAGTTCAAAGGAGCCAATTTATGGATCTTGATTTTTGCGATTTTCGTTGCATCCATTGGACTTAATGTCAACTCAACAGCAGTCATCATCGGAGCCATGTTGATCTCCCCATTGATGGGACCTATCATGGGAATCGGAATGGCTGCCGGCATCAATGACTTCGAGTTACTAAAGCGCTCCTTGAGAAACTTAGGCGTCGCAATTTTCATCGCAATCCTGACCTCCACCATTTACTTTTATTTCACCCCGCTTGATGATGCACAGTCCGAGCTTTTGGCCCGGACAGAACCTACGATTTGGGACGTATTGATCGCACTATTTGGAGGACTCGCGGGAATAGTTGCCGGCTCACGAAAAGAAAAAAGCAATGCTATCCCTGGTGTAGCCATTGCCACCGCCCTCATGCCTCCTTTGTGTACAGCCGGGTACGGGCTGGCCACTATGAATCTGTTTTATTTCTTCGGAGCATTTTACCTCTTTTTTATCAACTCCGTATTCATCAGCCTTTCTACCTACCTGATCGTTCGTTTCATGAAGTATCCGAAAAAGGAATTCTTGGATCATAAAAAGGAAAAGAGAGTACAGACTTACATTACGATTTTCACCATTCTTACCATAGTTCCAAGTATCTATTTGGCATATGGAATCGTACTCAGATCCATTTGGGAAGAGCAGGCCAAATCCTTTATTCAGGTAGAAATGAAATTCCCAAAAACACAGGTCTTGAACAGTGAATTGGATTACTCCAGTGACCTAAAAAAGATCGAAGTAAATTTGATTGGAGAGGAGCTTGATCCAGAAATCATAGCCATCATCAAAGAAAAGGGTGTTGATTATGGTCTGGAAAATACGGAAATCACCATCAATCAAAGCGGAAATGGCCTCACTGATATGAATGTGCTCCGGTCTGATATCTTAAAAGACCTCTATGAACGAAACGAGCAACTGATCCAGGACAAGGACAAGAGAATCGCCATCCTTGAGGATGAGGTGGCAAATTATGCACAGATTCGAGCTTTGGGGGGAGAAATCGCTTTGGAAGCCAAGATCAACCATCCCAAGCTTCAAAAATTCACTCTAAACCGCTCTTTGGTCACAGATCTTGAAAGTAATTCTTCGGACACGCTCTTGTTAGCTTTTGCTGAATTCAGTGCCAAGCCTTCCCGTTCGGAAACCAATAAACTAATCCAATGGCTCAAGATTCGCACCAAGTCCGACACTGTGGCCTTGATCCTCAATTAATCTATTCACTATGAAAAAGCTGACCCTTTCCCTCTTCCTACTCTTTATCGGGCTATCTTTTGCACAAGCCCAAAACAGCTCTTTTGACGAGGAACTGGCAAAAAAATTAGGAGCAGATGAATATGGAATGAAAAAATATGTCATCGCTTTTCTCTACAGAGGAGATCGTGTAGACGAATATAGTCCAGAGGAGAGAGCCGAACTTCAACGTGCACACCTAAGCAATATCAATCGCTTGGCTGAGGAAGGTAAAATGGTCTTAGCAGGTCCGTTTTTCGGAAATGATGAGTTAAGGGGTTTATTCTTTTTCAATGTTGAAAGCTTGGAAGAAGCCATTACTCTAACCGAATCAGATCCATCAATCCAGGCCGGTATTTTGAAAATGGAAATGAAAGAATGGTATGGCTCGGCCGCATTACCTCTTTTGCTGGAATTTCATTCCAAAATTTCAAAAACAGGAATCTGATATTTCTAAAATCTCTGAAGTATCCAAATTCAAAAAAATCAAACCTCTTTCCTATCCTATAAACTTCACAGACACATAACCTTTCTCCCATTTATTCTTCGTACCTTTGCGCCTTGAAAAACGCATAGCATGCAGAATATCAGAAATATCGCGATTATCGCACACGTTGACCACGGCAAAACCACGCTAGTGGACAAGATCATCCACGCTTCCAAAATTTTCAGGGAAAACCAACAGTTTGACGACCTTATCCTGGACAACAATGATTTGGAGCGGGAAAGAGGAATTACAATCCTCTCCAAAAACGTATCCGTACGGTACAAAGACCACAAGATCAACATCATTGATACTCCGGGTCACGCCGACTTTGGCGGAGAGGTAGAACGCGTACTTAAAATGGCTGACGGAGTTATCCTATTGGTGGATGCTTTCGAAGGCCCAATGCCACAGACGCGATTTGTATTGGGCAAAGCCCTTTCCCTTGGTTTGACTCCAATTGTGGTTGTCAACAAAGTGGACAAAGAAAACTGTAGACCGGATGAAGTCCATGAATCTGTGTTCGAGTTGATGTTCAATCTGGATGCAACCGAAGAACAATTGGAATTCCACACACTGTATGGTTCAGCCAAGCAAAACTGGATGGGACCTGACTGGAAGAATCCAACTGACTCTATTCTTCCTTTGTTGGATGCAATCCTTGAATACATTCCTGCTCCACAGATTGAAGAAGGATCTCTTCAAATGCAGATCACATCCTTGGACTATTCCAATTTCGTAGGCCGTATCGCCATCGGAAGAGTAAAAAGAGGAAGCATTTCTGAAGGTCAGCAAATTGCGTTGTGCAAAGCAGACGGAAGCATCAAAAAAATGCGCGTAAAAGAACTCCATACCTTCGAAGGTCTGGGCAAAAATAAAGTTCAAACAGTTCAGGCAGGTGACATTTGTGCCATCACTGGTTTGGAAGACTTCGAAATTGGTGACACTGTTGCTGATGCAGAAAATCCAGAACCACTTCCGAGAATTGCCATCGATGAGCCGACAATGAACATGCTCTTCACCATCAACAACTCTCCTTTCTTTGGAAAAGAAGGAAAATTCGTGACTTCCCGACACCTGAGAGATCGTTTGATGAAGGAAATGGAGAAAAACCTTGCCCTTCGTGTAGAACCTACCGATTCTGAAGACAGATTCTTGGTTTATGGACGCGGTATCCTTCACTTGTCCGTATTGATCGAGACCATGAGAAGAGAAGGTTACGAATTGCAAGTAGGACAACCACAGGTGATTTTCAAGGAAATAGACGGAGTAAAACACGAGCCTATCGAAACCTTGGTGGTTGACGTACCTCAGGAGACTGCAGGTAAAGTCATTGAACTGGCTACCCAGAGAAAAGGTGAATTACTGATCATGGAGCCTAAAGGCGATCTTCAGCACTTGGAATTCAAGATTCCTTCCCGAGGATTGATTGGCCTTAGAAACAACGTATTGACAGCCACCCAAGGGGAAGCCATCATGAACCACCGTTTCACTGCCTACGAACCTTTCAAAGGACCTATCCCTGGAAGAATTAACGGGTCCTTGATTTCTATGGAAGGAGGTCAATGTACTGCCTACGCAATTGACAAACTTCAGGACAGAGGTATCTTCTTTATCGAGCCAGGTGACGAACTATACACCGGACAGGTGATCGGTGAGCATTCCAGAGACAATGACTTGGTAGTGAACGTGCAAAAAGGCAAGAAACTGACCAACATGCGCGCTTCAGGTTCTGATGATAACGTTAGAATCGCTCCTCCAAAAAGATTTTCTCTTGAGGAATCAATGGAATACATCCAAAAAGATGAATACTTGGAAATCACTCCAAAAAGCATCAGAATGAGAAAAATCTACTTGGATGAAAATGAGAGAAACAGAATGGCTAAGAAAGAAGCTTAATTCTTTAAAATTTCAATTTCCTAATCCCCTGAAAATCAAATTCAGGGGATTTTTTTTATGGTAAAAATTCAGAATTCAATGGACCTAAATAAAACCAAACAACTTTTCACAAGTGGAAGCAATGAAATTTCAGGAAAAGCATGCTGCAGATAAATAATAGAAAAAGGCCGGAAAATCCGGCCTTACCTTTTACCATTGATGGTGGATTTCTTCCTTGATATACTTTTCATAGACCCTAGTGACTTCCTCCATTAGCATAGGACTAAGAGGAGGTAGTTGAGCTGCTAGAATATTTTTGCTTACTTGTTCTACTTTTGATGCTCCCGGTATCACCGTGCTTACCTCGTTAAACATGAGAATCCATCGAATGGCCTGGGCAGCCAAATCATAGTCCTTAGCTAAAATTCCTTTTAACTCTTCAACAGCCGGAAACGCTTTCTCCAATGGAACTCCTGAGAAAGTTTCTCCTTTGTCAAAAGCTTTTCCCTCTCTATTGAAATACCGGTGATCATCCTTAGAAAAAGTGGTATCGGGAGTGATTTTACCAGTCAAGAGACCACTGGCCAAAGGCACCCGTACAATAATCCCAATATTTTTATCCATTGCTTCCTTGAAAAACAGCTCAGCAGGCTTCAGCCGGAACATATTAAAAATGATCTGTACCGTGGAGACAATATCATAGTTCATGGCAGTCAAGGCTTCATCCACTTTTTCAACACTGACTCCCATCTCTGCGATTTTCCCTTCCTTTTTCAAATCCTCAAACAGCCCGAAAATCTCATCTCTTTGGTAAACAGGAGTTGGGGGACAATGTAGCTGGATCAGATCCAACCTATCCAGTCCCGTATTTTTCAAACTATCCTCCACAAACCTTCGAAGTCGCCCGACTGTGTATCCCTCATTGGTATGGGGCTGAATCCTTCTCCCACATTTAGTGGCCACATAGATTTTTTCGGATCTTTCCCTTACTGCCTTACCAACAGCCGCCTCGCTTAAGCCATCATCATAAACATCGGCTGTATCCACAAAATTGACTCCCTGATCAAAAGCGGTATGCAAAATCTCCTCTGCCCTTTTCGGGTCAAATGCCTGCCCCCAGCCTCCCCCGACCTGCCAGGTGCCTAAACTGATTTCTGAAATTTCCCATGCTGTTTTTCCTAATCTTCTGTAATTCATTCTAATAAATTTCCTTCTGTTGCTTCCTTTGTTGTAATGTTGGATGTAGGAAAGCAATTTAAATTTTTATCTTTAGAAACTCAGTTTACACCCCTCCCCTCAACTCAAAAACCTATGAAATCAAGAAGAGAATTCATCAAAACAATTGGCGTGGCGAGTGCCTCCGCCGTATTACCTTTAAACACAATCGCTAGTACAATGGCAAATCAAAAAATGATCCACCAGGTATATTTCTGGCTCCATGACGCTTCTAACACCCATGAATTTCTAACCGAGGCCGTTCCAATGTTGGGAAGATGTCCTACCGTTGCAAAATTCATTGCAGGAACTCCTGCTCCAACCGCAGAAAGGGATGTGGTGGACCATAGTTTTCATGTTGCCTGCACTATTTTCTTTGACAGCTTGGAAGACCAAGATGCCTACCAGAAAGAACCGCTTCACTTGGAATTCATCGAAAAGTACTCCTCTATGTGGAAGACTGTCAAGGTTTATGATATAGCTATCTAAACTTTCTTCCCCTGATTTCACGTTATTACCCTAAATCAGAATAAATGGTTATGAAAAATGTGAAGTGGCTTATCGGTTTGGTATTGATTGGGTTCTGGGCCTGCGAGCCTAAAGAACCCTCCACTCCAAACCCTCAATCGGATCAAGTGAAGGAGGCGATTTATTCTACTATGAGAGAATGGTATTACTGGAGTCAGGAATTACCAGGATCAATCAACGTAAATAACTACAGTAGCAATGAGGCTTTTCTGAATGATATCATCTACAAACCCCTGGACCGGTTTTCTTACCTGACTACACCGGATGCATTTACCAATGCCTTTGTAGGAAAGAATGCCGGTCATGGTTTTGGATTTGCATTCAATTCGGAGGAGCGTCTTTTTTTGACCTTTGTCTTCGACGAAGCTCCTGCGGGTCTTGACGGCTGGCAGAGAGGTTGGGAAATAATCGAAATCAACGGAAAACCGATTTCCAATTACAAAACCTCCTCAGGCGCTTATGACTTTCAGTTAGGCCCGGGAGAGGCTGGGATCACAAACTCCTTTACTTTCAAGCTTCCCGATGGTACTGAAACCACCCGTAGCAATACCAAGGCAGAATACCAATCCAATTCAGTTCTTTTCAAAAACACCTATGATGTTGGTGGAAAAAAAGTCGGGTATTGGGTCTATCAAAGTTTCAAAGCAACTGCGGGACTTTCCCCTACCAGAAGCGCAGAAGTACAGGAATCCATGGAGTACTTTCAATCTCAGGGAATCGAGGAACTAATCATAGATCTTCGATACAACGGTGGCGGATCAGTAGCTGTAGCGGAGCAAATCAACAATTATTTGATTCAACAAGCCAATTCCGGCAAACTCATGTACACCAATAAGTTGAATTATGTGAAAGAAAGCTTGAACAGTTCTGAAAACTTCGAAAAACTCGGAACTTTGAATCTTTCTCGCATCATATTCATAACATCTCGAGGTACGGCATCTGCATCCGAATTGGTGATCAATAGTCTAAATCCCTATTTGGACATCATCTTGATTGGAGACAATACCTATGGAAAACCCGTAGGTTCTTTCCCCTTGTCCCGCTACAACCGAATCTTAGCTGAAAATGATGTTGAACTTGTGCCTATCACTTTTGCCACGGCAAATTCTCAAGGCAAAGCAGATTATTTTGATGGCTTTCCGGCAGATTTCCCAGTTGGGGACACCCCTGAATTCCCTTGGGGAGATCAAAGGGATGCCCGATTGACAGCTGCGTTGAATTACATTCAAAATGGAACCGTCAACAGCAGAATACTCAACACCTTCTACAGACCAAAGTGGGAATTGATTGATGCATTCAAAGGGCTTCAACAGGAATTCCCTGCTTATTAAAACAAAAGCCCGGAAAAACCGGGCTTTTTTTATTTTTTATGCCTTTGGATCAAGACCTGCATCACCTCATCCAATTCATATCCTTTGGCCTCCAATAACACCAAATAATGAAAGAGTAGGTCGGCAGCCTCCCCTAAGAACAACTCTTTGTTATCATCTTTTGCTTCTATAACGATCTCTATCGCTTCCTCGCCTACTTTTTGAGCCACCTTATTGATCCCTTTTGCAAATAGGGATGCGGTATAGGATTGATCTGAAGGATTGTTTTTTCTATCCTTAATAATTGCTCTAAGTTGATCGATAAATCCCGTTTTGGTTTGATTCACTTCAAAAAAGCAAGTATCAGCTCCAGTATGACAGACCGGACCCCGTGGATTAGCCTTCACCAAAATTGAATCTCCGTCACAGTCCACAGCCAAACTCACCAGTTCCATGAAATTTCCGGAAGTTTCCCCCTTTGTCCAGAGTCGGTTTTTGCTACGGCTGAAAAAAGTCACCATACCGGTTTCTTGAGTTTTGGTCAGGGCTTCCTCATTCATATAGCCTTGCATCAGCACTTTTCCGCTTATGGCATCCTGAACAATTGCCGGCACCAAACCGTCCATTTTTTCAAAATCAATATTCATGTCTTTTATTTTTGAAGCTCCTTAAGATGTCCGGGAAATCCTGACTAAATCTTGGGAGTTTTCTTTTTAACCTCAGTTTCTAATACTTATACCTTCTTTTTTCAGATAGGATTTGAGTTCGGGAATTGGAATTTCCTTGAAATGGAAAATACTCGCTGCCAAAGCCGCATCTGCTTTCCCGAAGGTAAACACATCCTTGAAATGCGCCATAGCACCGGCTCCACCTGAAGCAATCACCGGGATGCTCAGCATAGAGGAAATCTCCGCAGTAATCTCATTGGCAAAACCGGCCTTGGTTCCGTCATGATCCATTGAAGTCAGTAGAATCTCCCCTGCTCCCCGGTCACATACTTCCTTGGCCCACTCCTGTGTTTTCAATAGGGTTGGCTTTCTGCCCCCATGAGTATGGACAAAGTCAATTCCGTCCACATTTCGGGTATCTATTGCAACTACAATACATTGAGAGCCAAATTCAGCTGCCATTTCATCCACCAGTTTAGGATTGTGGACAGGAGCAGAGTTGATGGAAATCTTATCGGCGCCAGCATTCAGTAGAATTTTAACATCCTCCACGGTGGAAATTCCTCCACCAACTGTAAATGGAATATTGATGGCCTTGGCAACTTTGGTAACCAAATCCGCCAAGGTTTTTCTTTTATCTACTGTCGCAGTAATATCCAAAAAGACCAGCTCATCCGCCCCTTCGTCAGAATAGATTTTTGCCAGTTCGACCGGATCACCTGCATCCCGAAGCTGAACAAAGTTGACACCTTTGACAGTACGGCCATCCTTAATATCCAGACAAGGTATAATTCGTTTGGTAAGCATATCGATTCTCTAGATTATTGAAAGGAAGCCAATTCCTCCAGCGTCACTCTTCCCTCATAATAGGCTTTGCCTACAATTGCCCCGTAAACTCCGATTTTTTCGAGTTCCTCCAAGTCCCCAACGGATGAAACTCCTCCACTGGCAATGAGTTTCACACCGGGAATTTCTTGCAAAATCTCTTTATACAGATCCACTGAAGGCCCTTGTAGCAAGCCATCCTTAGCCACATCGGTGCAGATCACATAGCTAATTCCTTTCGCTACAAACTCCTTTATAAAAGGGATCAGGTCAACACTCGTCGTTTCCTCCCAGCCTCCAACTGCAATTTTTCGGTTTTTTGCATCGGCTCCTAAGATTATTTTTTCACTGCCGTATTTACCAATCCAGCTTTCAAACAATTCCCTGTTCTTAACAGCGATACTTCCCCCAGTCACTTGGTTGGCTCCCAGGTCAAACGCCTTTTCAATTTCGGAATCGGCCTGAATCCCCCCTCCAAAATCAACTTTTAGATCGGTATTATTACAAATCCTTTCCAAGACAGAACCATTAACAATCTTCTTTGCCTTGGCTCCATCCAAATCCACCAAATGAAGATGTCGGATCCCCACGCCTTCGAAGCGTTTTGCCATTTCGAGCGGATCATCGTGGTATTCTTTCTTACTGCTGTAATCGCCCTGACTTAGACGAACACACTTACCTCCAATGAGGTCTATAGCGGGAATGATTTCCATGAATTAGAATAAATATATCTGCCTCATCTTGTAGGCAAACCAGGTTATAGGTTTAGAAAATTGGACAAGAGCTTTTCCCCAGTAAGGCTGCTCTTCTCCGGGTGGGCCTGAATAGCCCAATAATTATCCCTGTGCAAAATAGCCGAGAAATCATGGATATAATGCGTAGTTGCTAGAGTATATTCACTCAACTCAGCATAATAGCTGTGAACATAATACACAAAAGGGTTTTCCGGGAGATCCCTCACAAGAGGATCATCCGCCAGGTTTTCAAGCTCATTCCAGCCCACATGTGGTACTTTAAACTCTTGGGTGTTTTCGGGAACAAACCTTTTCACCTTTACGGGAAAAATTCCCAAACAGTCCGTGTTGTTTTCCTCTGAATGTTCGCAAAGCAACTGCAGTCCTAGACATACACCTAAAAATGGCTGTTTCAGCTCTTTAATAAGCTGATCTAACTTACGCTCCTTCAGGTATTCCATTGCAGTTTTTGCCTCACCCTGCCCTGGAAAGACCACACGATCAGCGGCTCTTATTTTTTGGGGATCATCCGTAAGTTCGGCCTCAGCCCCCAGGCGTTCCAATGCATATAGCACCGATTTAACATTGCCTGAATTGTATTTGATTACTGCAACTTTCATTTTTTAGATAATTGCCGGATGACCGGAGACCGTTTTCCATACAGTCATCCAGCAATCGGCGGTTAATTTTCCAATTTTTCCTGAAGCATCTCTTCCAATACCTCTTCGATTTCGGGAAGGGAATTGTAAAGCTGCTCAAAACTTTCAATCACAAAATATTTATCCTGGAAGCGATCTTTCCAGTATTCCTGGCTCATTATTCTCCTAACATCGTAAGGGTAATGAGCAGGTTGATCCGAAAGGCTAAACTTGGTCTCTCCAGCCGAACTCAAGATTCCTGCTCCGTATATTTTCAGTTCACCGCTCTCTCGAATGAGACCAAACTCAATGGTAAACCAGTAAATCCTACTCAGCAATTGAATCGCCCAAGCATCCTCAATATGCTTCAAGGCAATACCGGAAAGCTTTTCCAGAAAATCCACATAATGCTGATTAGTCAGCATGGGCATGTGGGCAAATGCATCGTGAAACATATCAGGTTCTTCCAGATAATCTAGTTGCTCCATTTTCCTCAACCAAGTGGAGGAAGGAAAACGCTTGTTATTCAGCAAACCGAAAAACAAATCATCATCAATCAAACCTGGGACTACCTGTACCGCCCATCCTGTCGTTTTAGCGAGTATCTCGTTTAGTTCCTCAAAATTAGCAATGCGATCTGCAGAAAACTTCACTTTCTCCACTCCTTCCAAATAAGCCTTGGATGCAGCCTTGGGAAGGTTAGGCATCTGCCGCTCGAAGAGGATTTGCCATACTTTGAAATCTTCCGAAGTGTAGGCATCATAATCCTGCCTCAGATCTTTTAATCTCGGGTCACTAAAGACCCAGTTTTTTGGTTTATCAATCATCTATATTTGGGTTTATGGTATTTTTCTTAATCTTTTGTCCACTTAGACAACTTTAATCTGCTTTCGGAAAAGCAGGATAACTGAAGTCCTACGAAACAAAAAAGGCCTACACCACAAATGGAATAGGCCTTTTATATTTCTTCAGCAAAAACCAAAGTCATTCCTATTCCTTCAGACAAGGAGGTGGTAAGAATGATGTACGTAGGTTCTTGGCGTCGGATTCATAGTCCAAATTTAATTACCTGAATTTCAATCAACAATTATATTTTATAAAAGGTCGAAAGTTTTTCTCATGGCGAAACTTTGACGGATCCAGGAAATCAATTTGGCACTCTGTGCAAAGTCCAAGGTTTGCTGCCCGTCGGAATAGGCTTTTTCAGGAACCTCATGGGATTCATAAATGATGCCGTCCGCTCCTGCCATCACTCCTGCCAGTGCCATCTGAGGCACAAATTCCCTGATTCCGATTCCATGGGAAGGATCCACAATTACTGGCAGGTGGGATTTCGCTTTTAGGATAGGGACCGCATTCAAATCCAGCGTATTTCGGGATGCACGTTCATAGGTCCTGATTCCCCTCTCACAAAGAATCAGTTTTTCATTTCCCCCGGAGAAAACATACTCCGCAGACTGCAGCAATTCCTCTATGGTACCGGAAATACCTCTCTTGATCATCACGGCTTTATCAACCTTTCCAAGTTCGTCAAGCAGGTTGAAATTCTGAGAGTTTCTTGCTCCCACTTGATACACGTCTACGTAAGGGTACATTTCCTCAATTTGAGAAGTTTGCATCACTTCCGTCACGATCTTGACTCCCGCCTCACTGGCAATGTCATGCCATAACTTCAACCCCTCAATTCCCATTCCACGGAAAGCATAGGGGCTGGTCCTAGGCTTAAACACCCCACCACGCATCATTCGAACCCCATTTTCAACACAGTGGTTGACCACTTTACGGATCTGTTCTTCTGACTCAATAGAACAAGGCCCTGTGATGATGGCCATTTCACCGTCTTTGATACAAACCCCGTCTCCCAAATCAACGGATGTTGGTTTTACTTTCCATTTTTTGGAAACCAGCTTATATTCATCAGAGACAATATGGATATCCAGAATCCCGTCCATCTGACCGATCTTTCGGATATCAAATTCATTTTTGCCTATCCCGATGATATAATCACCCAACTGGGTTTTTACTTCCGTGGTTTTATAGCAAATGCCCTGAACCTGGGCAATCAGTTTTTCCTTTTGGGCTTGGGAAATATCCGGCTGAAGTTGAATAATCATATTTTACTGAATTACTGATTTGATGTATTCCTGAATGTCAGCATTCAGGTTTGCTGAATCTTTGATTTTCTTGATAAATGCTGATCCAATGATAGCGCCATTGCTGTATTGAGAAGCTGTGCTAAAGGTTTCCGCATCTGAAATCCCAAAACCTATGAGCCTGGGATTTTTAAGTCCCATGGCCTTCACCCGCTCAAAATAGGTGACTTGCTCTTCACTGATTCCACTTTTAGCCCCTGTTATACTGTGGGAAGAAACCATGTAAATGAAACCATTGGAATTGGCATCGATTTCTCTGATTCTCTTTTCTGAAGTCTGAGGTGAAATCAAGAATGTATTGAAGAGGTCATATTTTTCAAACATTTCCTTGTAATCATCCAGATACTGCTGCATAGGCAGATCGGGAAGGATCAATCCATCGATACCCACCTCCTTGCATTTTTGGCAAAACTCCTCCATTCCATACTGAATGATTGGGTTTAAATACCCCATCAATACCACCGGAAGATTTATTTTTGCCCGAAAGCCTTTTAGTTGCTCAAAGAGTTTTTTGAGGCTCATTCCATTTTCCAAAGCAATTTGGTTACTATCCTGAATAGTAGGACCGTCTGCAATGGGATCAGAATAAGGCACTCCTATTTCTATAATATCGGCACCACCCGCCTGAATGGCTTCCATTATGGGAAGGGTATCTTCCAAATGGGGAAAACCTGCCGTAAAATAGATTGAGAGCACTCTCTCTTTTTTTGTATTAAATAAATATTGTATTCGATTCATGAGACTTTTGGGAAAATTGAAAGGTTTGGAAATTCGAAAATTGTGAATCGGCAGAATTAGAAGTTGATCATTCTCAATTCATCAATTCATTCTTAATATCCTCCCCATTTGATATAGGTTTCCAGATCCTTGTCTCCTCTTCCAGACAGGTTGACCACGATGATGTCATCTTTTTTGAATTCTATCATATTGAGGGCATGCAAAGCATGGGCAGACTCAATGGCAGGAATGATTCCCTCCAACCTGCTCAGTTCAATACCAGCTTTCATTGCATCCTCATCTTCAACAGCCAAAAACTCTCCTCTGCCAATATCAAAAAGATGCGCATGAACAGGTCCAATCCCCGGGTAATCCAAACCCGCAGAAATTGAATGAGGCTCAATTACCTGACCGTCTTCTGTCTGCATCAAAATGGTTTTTGATCCATGGAGAATTCCAGGAGTGCCCAAGGCTGTGGTCGCTGCTGATTTTCCAGAATGAACACCTAAACCTCCAGCCTCTGCTGCAATCAATCTTACTTCTGGAACATCATAGTAATGGTAAAAAGCCCCTGCGGCATTGGAGCCCCCACCTACACAGGCAATCACTGCATCTGGGTTTTCCCTTCCTTCTTTTTCTTGGAGTTGCCATTTAATTTCCTCGGAAATAACCGATTGGAAAAGTGCCACCATCTCTGGATAGGGATGAGGCCCTACCACAGACCCGATAATGTAGTGGGTATCCACTGGATTGTTGATCCAGGCTCTCATAGCTTCATTCGTGGCATCTTTTAAGGTTTTGGAACCGGAGGTTGCCGGTACTACTTTGGCTCCAAGAATTTTCATTCTTTCCACATTGGGGCGTTGCCTATGAATATCCAGCTCTCCCATGTAAACGGTACACTCCATTCCCATCAAGGCACAAACTGTCGCAGTGGCAACCCCATGTTGACCTGCACCTGTCTCTGCGATGATTCGCTTTTTGCCCAGCCTTTTGGCCAAAAGTATCTGGCCAATGGTATTGTTCACCTTGTGGGCTCCTGTATGGCAAAGATCCTCCCTTTTTAGGTAGATTTTAGCCCCATGCCTTTCGGAAAGTCTGGATGCATAATACAGGGGAGTTGGTCTTCCCACATAATCTTTTAGTAGCATCTGAAATTCCTGCTGAAAATCCGGAGATGCCATGATGGATTCATAATTTTCACGGAGTTCCTCAATATTCGGATGGAGCATTTCGGGAATATAGGCTCCACCAAACTTGCCGTAAAACCCCTTTTCATCTACTCTGATCATAGTCTTCCATTTTTACTGTTCTCAATTCTGAAACAGTTCTTTTTTAAATTTCTTCAATTTCTCAATGTCCTTCAGTCCGGGAGACAACTCAAACTTTGAGTTTAAGTCCACCCCTTCCAGTTGAGGGACTTTGACTTTCAATTCTTTTATGGATTTGGGGCTACTTTCATCCAGCCCTCCGCTCAATAAAAACCCTTTCTCAAAAGGGTAGGTCTCCAAAATTCCCCAATCAAACTGCTGCCCAGAACCACCATGGCCTGATGTAGCAGTATCGAAGAGAAACTTAGTGACATAGGGCAAATACCCTCTCAGATCTTCCCAATGAACCTCCCCTTTTACTGAAACTACTTTCCATAATTCACAGGATGTTTTTTCGAAAAGATTCCTAACGAATTCCGGGCTCTCGTTCCCATGAAGTTGTATCGCTTTTAGGTCAAACTTTTTGATTTTATCAAGAATGACTTCTTCATTCTCATTGACAAATACACCAACCTTCCGAACGGGAAAATCACGAATTTCTGCAGCTGCATCATCCGCAACAAACCGGGATGAAGGGGGATAAAATATCAATCCCATCCAATCCGGTTTCACTTCTGTCAGGAGCTTCCGGATATTCCCCGGTTCACGCATGCCGCAGACTTTGATTTCCATTAGGAATTTTTAGGTTCAGCTGCTGCTTCCAGCAATCTTTTATACTCTTTGATAAAGTTGTAAGCTGCCTGTTGAGGCCTGCTCGACTTCATAAAATTTTCTCCGATCAGGAATCCGTCAAAACCGGCTTTTTTCAATTGAACAAGAGTTTTTGGATCAGAAATCCCGCTTTCAGACACCTTCACAAAACCTGAGGGGATCTGGTTTAGAAGACCAAGAGAGGTATCAATCGAAACTTCAAAGGTCTTCAGGTTTCTATTATTTACCCCGACCAAATCAATCCCATCACAAAGGCTTCTATCCAACTCTTCTCCATCATGCACCTCCAACAATACCTCCAGACCAAGGCTTTTTGCAAAATAGGCCATGGATTTCAACTTTTCCGGCTCCAATGCAGCTGCAATCAACAGGATGCAATCAGCTCCTATGGACTTGGCTTCAATGATCTGGTATTCGTCAACCATGAAGTCCTTTCTGAGTATGGGACAGAAATTATATTTCCGTGCAATTTTCAGGTCCTCGTTGCTTCCACCAAAGTATTCCTTGTCCGTCAGTACCGACATTGCCGAGGCACCTGCCTGCATGTACCCAATGCTGACTTTCTCTACAGAAGCGGAGGCATTAATCAAACCTTTGGATGGGGACTTGCGTTTGAATTCTGCAATAATTCCTGATTTTTCAGGATTGGAAACATACTTTTTCATGGACGCTACTTTCCCATCGAAATAGATGCTTTGCTCCAGCAGCTTTACCGGCACAAGGCTTTTTCGCTCCTCTACCTCCTTGTATTTGTCCGCAATGATCTTTTCTAAAATATTCATAAATAATCTTTAAGCTAATGAAACGGTTGTTTTTGGATTGACCAATCCATTGAAAACCTCGAGTGCTTTACCACTCATCAGTACCTCCCGGGCAATCTCCACTGCTTCCGGGAATTCCAAATTCTCCCGGGCAGTTACAAGGGCCGCTGCCGCATTGGCAATAACAACTGAATTCTGACTTGCTGTTCCTTCACCCTTCAAAACTCTTTCAAAAGTTTTGGCTGATTCCTCAACAGTTTTCCCTCCTTCAATGGATTCTGCTTCTAATTTTTGAAGGCCGATATTTTCCGGATTAAGTAATTTTTCTCCTTTATTGGAAATCATTTTAAAAGGTCCGGTCAGGGAAATCTCATCGTAACCATCAATGGAATGTACAATGGAAAACCTTCCCTCCATTTCCTGATACAAATATCCATACAGGCGGGCAAGCTCTAAACTGAACACCCCTACAATCTGCTTTTTGGGAAAACTTGGGTTCACCATAGGTCCCAACATATTGAAAAAGGTCTTTACTCCAAGTTCTTTTCGAATAGGAGCTACATTCTTCATTGCAGGGTGAAATAATGGGGCATGAAGAAAACAAATCCCTACCTCATCCAGCCCTTTTCGAATCTTATCAATGTCATTGGTAAATTCATATCCGAAATAAGACATCAGATTGGATGAACCGCAGATGGAAGAAACCCCTGTATTCCCGTGTTTGGCTACATTCTGACCTGCTCCTGCTACAATAAAAGAAGACAATGTGGAAATATTGAAGGTGTCTTTTCCATCACCACCAGTCCCACATAGGTCCATGGCATCATATTCAGAAATTTCAACGGGAATACACTGTTCCAGCATAGCCTCCCTGAAACCTCTTAATTCTTCCACGGTGATACTTCTCATCAGATACACAGTCATGAATGCCGCAATCTGACTGGTGTTATAAGCACCGGTGGTCAAATTGATCAGCACCTCTCGGGCCTGATCCTGGGAGAGTGTTTTATGTTCAATTAATTGATTGAGTATTTCTTTCATTGATTTTTATAGGTTGGTATGGGTTTGGGAAATGACTGAATTATTCACTCAGGATTCAAGCCAGTTTTTAATGATTTTGACTCCGTTTTCGGTCAGAATGCTTTCCGGGTGGAATTGCACTCCACGGACATTATACTGTTTATGGCGAATTGCCATAATTTGATTATCCGGGGTGCGGGCGATGACCTCCAATTCAGCAGGTAGGGTGGATTCATCAATCACCCAAGAATGGTATCTACCAATTTTAAACGTATCCGGCATCCCTTCGAAAAGCAAATCTTCTTCAACCGTTACCTGGGAAGCTACTCCATGCAGAACTTCAGAGAGGTTGATCAAGCTAGCTCCAAACGCCTCCCCAATAGCCTGATGCCCTAGGCAAACCCCAAGAATTGTCTTGGTTGATGAATATTTCTTCAACAGGGCAGGCATTATTCCAGCTTCAGAAGGAACTCCAGGACCCGGAGACAGTAATATTTTATCATACTTAGCCACATCCCCCAAGCTGATTTTATCATTTCTAAAGACATCCATCTGGTCTCCATAGCCCAACTGTCTGATAATATATACCAGATTGTAGGTGAATGAGTCGTAATTATCTAAAACGAGGATTCTCATAAATTCAATAGGTTCAAATATTCTCAGCGGCCCGAAGAGCTACTCTCAATGCTTCCAATTTGTTGGCAACTTCCTGCAATTCCGATGGAATGGAAGACTTTGCAACCACACCGGCCCCAGCTTGGAAGCGGAGCTGATTGTTTTCTGATACAAAAGAGCGGATCAAAATGGCATGGTTGAAATCTCCATTGAAGCCTAGATATCCAATGGCTCCTCCATAGAACCGCCGACTAACATTCTCCAGCTCATCAATCAATTCCATAGCCCTATACTTCGGCGCTCCTGTAAGGGTACCGGCCGGAAAGGTATCCGCTACCAGCTGCAAAGGATTAGCCCCTTCAGGCAGTTCTCCAGTTACCTTAGACACGAGATGGATGACATGGGAATAATACTGGATTTCTTTAAACACATCCACGTTTACGCTTACGGAAGAGCGGGACAAGTCATTTCGAGCTAGATCAACCAACATGACGTGTTCTGAATTTTCTTTCGGATCGTCGTATAATTTCCTAGCCAAAGCCGCGTCTTCTTGATCATTTCCTGTTCTTCTGAAAGTCCCTGCAATTGGATAGATCGTAGCTTTTCGGTTATTCACCACAATTTGAGCTTCTGGCGAACTTCCAAACACCTTGAATGATCCGTAATCAAAATAAAAGAGGTAAGGAGAAGGATTGACGGAGCGTAGAGCTCTATACACATTAAACTCATCTCCCTTAAATTCCGTGGTAAAGCGGCGGGACAATACGATTTGGAATACATCTCCTCTGAAGCAATGCTCCCTTCCTGAGTTTAGGATTTTCAAAAACTCTTCATCTGTGTAGTTGGATACTTCCTCTCCTACCTTTTTGAAGGTATAAGCAGGAATGTTTTTGCTATTGAGCAGGGTTTCGATCTCCTCTAGGTATTCCGGATTCTCAGCACCAGCCACCCGATGTTCGAATAAATGCAATTCATTTTTGTAATGATCCACCACGATGATATTCTGATACATGGAATACTGCATCATTGGGATCTCATTAGGCTGGGTCTTTTGAAGCTTAATATCTTCAAACCAGCCCACTGTATCGTATTGGATATAGCCAAAAAGTCCATTGCTGCTAAATTTGAACTTATCCGGAGTAGGATCGAATCTATTCCCAAAAGCACGAAGACTATCCATCAGGGGCTTTTTTGCCTCTACCTCATATTTTATCATTTCACCCGATGGGAGTTTTTCCTCGACCTTTCCCGCATTGAAGCTAAAAGTGGCAAGTGGGTTAAAACATATATAGGAATAGGAGTTTTCCTGACCGTGATAATCGGAACTTTCCAGCAAAATGGGATTGGCAAATCTATCCCTGATCTGCAGGTAAATCCCAACAGGGGTGATCGTATCAGCCAGTCTTTTTCGATAGGTCGTCAGAATAGGAAATTTCAGGTGCTTCATGCTAAGTTTATTTTTGCATAAAAAAAGGCTTACCGGGGAAATCCAGTAAGCCTTTAAGTATTGTTTGCTGCTCTAAAATTTAGGCAACGGCTTTCTGAGCTTTCCCTTGGAAAGATGTAGAATGCCACCACCAATATTTGTTTGCAGTTGTTTTCATATAACTATGGCAAATTTAGAAAGCCTCTCTAATTCACAAAACATATTTTTAAAATTTTACACTTATTTTTGAAAAAAAATCAAACAACAAAGGATGGCAAAAGCAATTTCTCAGTATTTCAAGCGTGTTTTTGAGGATTATCAGGTTTTGGTCATGGTCAATCCTGCTGATTATACAGGGATAGAACTCATCATCCACCCTGATGGATCAGTGGAAAAAACCGAAATGACCTTCGATGAAGAAATTTTTGAAGATCTGGAAGTAGACGAATTCCAGACATGTAGCCCTCTTGAATTTCAGCTTCAGCTAGCCAAAGCCTAAATCGGCGGAAACTTTATCCTTTCACTCCGGCAAGAAGGTAGAGCACGGCCATCCGTACGGCCACCCCATTTTCAACTTGGTGAAGAATAATGGAATGCTCGGAGTCCGCTACATCGGAACTGAGTTCCACTCCACGGTTGATTGGCCCGGGATGCATGATCACGATCTCTTTATCCAATTCCTGAAGCAGCTTTTTGTTGATCCCGTAATAAAGGGAATATTCTCGCAAACTTGGAAAATACTTGATTTGCTGGCGCTCGAGCTGAATACGTAGCACATTAGCTACATCGCACCATTCCAGAGCTTTTTTCACATCCAATTCCACTTTGACCCCCAAGCTGGCAATATGCTTTGGAAGTAAGGTAATCGGCCCGCAAACCATCACTTCCGCACCGAGTTTCTGAAGGCAGAAAATATTGGAAAGGGCTACACGGGAATGCAGGATATCACCGATGATGGCAATCTTTTTACCATGAAGATCTCCCAATTTTTCCCTCATGGAATAAGCATCCAACAAGGCTTGTGTAGGGTGCTCATGTGTTCCATCCCCTGCATTGACAATATTGGCCGATACATTTCTGGAAAGAAAGTGGGGAGCTCCTGGACTGCTGTGTCTCATGACCACCATATCGACTTTCATGGATAAAATATTATTGACTGTATCCACCAAAGTCTCCCCTTTTTTCACAGAACTATTACTAGAGGAGAAATTGATCACATCTGCAGACAGGCGCTTTTCCGCTAGTTCAAAAGAAAGCCTGGTCCTAGTGGAATTCTCAAAAAAAACATTGGCTATGGTAATATCCCTCAATGAAGGAACTTTTTTGATCGGTCTATTGATGACTTCCTTGAAATTGGCAGCTGTATCAAGAATCAGATGGATATCTTCCGGTGTAAGGTCTTTGATACCCAATAAGTGGCGTGTGCTGAGTTGCGACATGATTAGCTTTTAACTTTCTCTGTGATCCAAACTGCGTCTTTTTCCTGCCCTTGATTTTCCCATTCGACGACAACGTATTGGGATTCGAGGGTATTGACCCTGATCCCGAAATAATCAGGCATGATAGGGTAATCACGGGTTAGTTTTCGATCCACCAACACCATTAATTCCACTTTCTGAGGCCTACCAAATGCGATCATGGCATCCATGGCAGCTCTTACGGAGCGCCCCTTGTAGAGCACATCATCCACCAGAATCACCTTTTTCCCCTCTACCAAAAAATCAATTTTTGTCTCATTTGCCTTTAGGGGAAAATCTCTCCTACGAAAATCGTCTCTGTGGAAAGTTGCATCCAAATAGCCGGAAAGCACCTTCACTCCTGAAATTTCTTCCAGGACTGGCACCAATTGGTCCAACAAAATAGTTCCTCGGGGCTGAAGTCCCAAAAGAACGGTATTTTCGAAATTATCGTGGTTTTCGATGAGTTGATGGCAGAATCTCCTGAGAATGATCCCGATCTGTTCCTGGTCTAGTACGAGCCTTTTATGCATGGGGTCAATTTGCCTGTAAATATAAATAAATTCTATTTCGGGCTGTCCTCCGGCTCATACAAATCGCCGGCAACAAGCACTTTGGTTAGAAAAAAAACCTCACGGCTTTTACCCGCTCCACTTTCGTCCTGATACCTAACCCTCTGTGTACCACTTAAAATATAATACCGATCATACCAATGCACAAGTTGAAGGGTTTCCGAATTGGTATCCGCGATCCGTTCATTTTCATTGATCAAATCGATTTCAAAGTCCAGATTGTCAAATATCTTTTCCCCATTTTTAAAATAGGCCAATAGGATGGACTTGTCTTTAACATAGGCATGATAAAGTTCATCCCCGATGATAGCAACTTCCCCAAAGCCCATTGGGTAGACAGTACTCAAATCATCATAGGTTGCGGCATTGTCCCAAAGAACCTGTCCTTCTGATCCCAGTTTGACGAAATGAGCAGAAATGTAATTATACTCTGTTTGTACCTGATATGAACCTCCAACAGGATACCGGTTGCTATAAAAGGGATCTGTGGAAGGCAGACCATATCGCATCCTGCTCAATCTGTCCAATGTTCCAATTGAACTTGCAGAATAAGGATTTCTGTAACTTCCTCTGGGGTTGATCACATCGTAATGATCCAAATAGAAATAGTAGCCATCATCCATCTGTCTTGCCATTCGAATTGAATACACATTTCGGATGGATGGAATTTTATTTTTATCGATTTCCTTGAGAACTTCCTTGTCTTTACGAATCTTCGATTTTTCGGTCATGTAATTATAAAAGTTAGGGAAATCCTCCAGGGTGTAGAACTTGGTTCCATACTCTCCAAATTCATTAATATCCATCAGGTACATGCCTTGATAGGAATCTCTTCTCTCTAATCCAAAGGCCCCTACCATCATCTGTCCGTAATTCTTTTTAGGAACTAGGAGCGCATCCATGATTTCCTGACCAGACTCCCCAAACTCCTCCACCTGAATACTCCTCAGTAAATTACCGTCCAAATCATAGGTGTTTATACTAATTTCCACATCCTTATATTTCCCTTTTCTACTCAAAACCACCTCAAATGCCAATACATCAGGCATTTTTTGGATTTGAAGAATTTGGGTATTGTTTCCATAAATCCCCTGAATGGTGTTGAGCCTTTTGTCGGTGAGGTTATAAACCTGAATTGCGGGTCTCCCTTCAGAGTTCCCTAAAAAAATCACCCTATCCTCCTGTACGAAAAACTCAACCAACTCCATTTCTAGAACATTATTGACCAGATATTCAAACCCTTGGCCAGTTTCTAGATCAATTTGAAGCACATATTTTTCTGCATTGAGAGAATAGCCTCTCTGAAACAGAATGTACAAGAACTTACCGTAGGTATCGTAGCCCACCATATCATAACCTTCCCTTGCAGGAAGTTCAATTATGCCCTTGCTGTTTAGGTTTTCATCAGAAATAAAATATTGAAATGTCCTGTCTGAACCCAATACTTTTTTCTGAAGGGTCCGAAAAGAAACCAGCCCATTTGCAGTATTGACAGTTTCAAAAACTGGATCAAAAAAATCTGTTTCTACTTCGAAACGAGCAACGTATTTCACTTGAGCCTGTGAGGCAATTCCCCAAAAGAGGAAGACCAATAGAATTCCAACCCTTCTCATGAACCCATTTTGAGGATTAAGTCAAACTCCTCTTTTCCGACTGGCAGAACAGAAAGCCGACTCTGTTTTAACATGGGTAATTCCGACAGACGATCTTCAGATTTGATCTGGGCTAAAGTCACAGGCTGGTTAAGGGCTTTTTTCACCTTGAGCTTCACTGCCGTCCAGGCTTCATCTTTGGGGTCTGGAAAAGCTTCCTCTGAGACCTCCGCGATTCCGACAACTTCTTTATCCTTACCACTGTGGTAAAATAAAACCAGCTCTCCCAATTTCATCTCTCGGAGATAATTTCGGGCCTGGTAGTTTCGGACCCCATCCCAGACCTCCTCCTCTATTTTTACAAAATCATCCCAGGAGTAAGATCCCGGTTCGCTTTTCACCATCCAATAGTTCATGCTCATAAGGAAAAAGGTTAGACACACTTTAGCAATCTTTGCCTTCACCCGATTTTTTACATCCAGAGTACTCCCAGGTGACAGATTGGATTTTAAGTTAAAACCTTCAGACTTTAAATTGAAATAATAATTGAAGACATTTGTCTATATCTCCTAATGAAAACTAAAAAAAATTTTGGACCACAAGAATATTCTTAAAAAACTGAAGCTCTGCATCCAACTTATGGAGCTTCATGAAGAAAACAGCTTTAAAATCAGGAGTTACCAATCTGCCTTGAACTCCCTGGAACGGGGTGATCAGGATATCATGGAGCTTAGCGAAGAAGAACTCAGCCAAATACAAGGAGTGGGAAAAAGTATTCTAGAAGCCATCCGTTCATTGAAGGAAAGAGAAAGTTTCGACCTTCTGGATGAGTTAATTGAGAAAACTCCACAGGGAATCTTGGAAGTTCTTCAAATCAAAGGACTCGGCCCCAAAAAAGTGAAGGCTCTTTGGGAAGAACTGGGCATCACTTCTACCCATGAATTGATGGAAGCTTGCCAATCTGGAAAAGTTGCCAAAATCAAGGGATTCGGAGAAAAAACCCAAGACACCATCATTCAAAACCTGGAATTTAAAGCATCCAACGAAGGCAAATGGCTGTTTGCGGATGTAGAGGAAATAATCGAAAATTTACTAGATGATCTTAAGAAACTCCTCCCAAACGTTGATCTGGCCGTGATTGGTGATTTTGCAAGGAGAATGGAGATTATTTCCAGTGCTGATTTTTTGATAGGCAGCAACTCCTCCACGGAAAAAGACAAATTGAAAAAAGCTGCGCATATTTCTTGGGACTGGGCTGCTTCGGGTCCTCGGGTATGGAGAGGGAAGTTGAAAGATGAAGACCTGAAAATAGAAGTGCAATTTTGCGAGCAGGCCGATTTTCTTTGGAAAAAGATAGCTTCTTCGGCTTCCAAGCACTTTCTGGAAACCATTATTGACGGAAAGGATACGATTGGTGAGAAACTGAAGCAAAAAGACTTCAATTCTGAGGAGGAATTTTTCGCGAAAAACGATCTCCAATTTATTCCGGTAGAAATGAGGGAAGGATACGGAGAAGTGGAAATGGCCAAGGAACACAAAATCCCGCGTCTCTTGGAGGAGAATGACCTCATCGGAATCCTACACAATCACTCGACTTATAGCGACGGAAAACACAGTCTACGCCAAATGGCTGAATACTGTAAAAAACTGGGCTATGAGTATTTAGGAATTTCGGATCATAGCCGTTCGGCATTTTATGCTGGCGGTCTGGAAGTCGAAAAAATCCAGAAACAACATGCAGAGATAGATGAACTCAACAAAGAACTGGCTCCATTCAAAATATTCAAAGGGATAGAAAGTGACATTCTAGCAGATGGAAGCTTGGACTATGAAGAGGATATTTTGGCTAGCTTTGATTTCATCGTTTCCTCCGTTCACTCCATCCTGAATATGGACATCAAGCGGGCAACTTCCCGACTTTTGACTGCCATAGAAAACCCCTATACAACCATATTAGGCCATCCTACAGGAAGATTATTACTCAGAAGAGCTGGCTACCCAATTGACCACAGGGCAATCATAGATGCTTGTGCAAAGCATAATGTGGTGATCGAGATCAATGCCAATCCATGGAGACTGGATTTAGATTGGAGATGGGTGCATTATGCAATGGAAAAAGGCGTTATGCTTTCCATTAATCCAGATGCTCATGAAATGGAAGGATATGCCGACATGAAATACGGTGTGCTTACCGGAAGGAAAGGAGGATTGACCAAGGAAATGACTTTGAATGCGCTTTCCGCTAAGGAAATTGAAAGCTACTTTGAAAAAAGAAAGAAAAAGTAAACCCCAAACAAAAGTCACTCATGCTGCCCAAAATTGGGCAGCGCTTTTCATTTTCTGAAAAAGCATCCCAATAATTAGACTCTCACACATCGTATTTCTAGCCTAATCCGTATCTTCGCCCAATTCGATTTTATCATGAAATGGACCAATCAGCCTGAGGGCGTACTCTTACAGCGCTCTTTTTTATTCGGAATCACCGGGATTGTTCTGGGAACCTTATCCATTCTGAATTCCAATTTCTTTTTTATCCAAGCCCCCATGGGCCCGCTTAATGGTGTAGCCCTTTTACTTCAGTTGATTGGATTGAGTTTGTCAGTCTTAGTTTTACGCAGGAGAAAGGTAAACAAGGAGGATTTGGAAAAAGCGAAAGTCATGACTCTGATTTTGGGTGTTTCTCTGCTGTTCTTCATCCTTTCTATTTAAAATTCAGCATCTAGCCCACTTCTTATAACTGCTGACTTTTTCTATAATCTGGCATTTTTTTAAGACAGGTTGGCAAGAAACATACCCATCCCAAAGGACTTTATTTTAAAAACTCAAACCTTTGAAATGGAATTGCCGTTTGGGTGAATGTTTAAAATTTTACCAACTATGAAAAAATTGATTTTAGGGCTAGTTGCAGTATTTGCCCTCAACCACAGCATTTTTGCGCAGGAAGTTTCTACCGCCTCCTATCAGGAATTTAAAATTGTCACGGTAGTAGAATCCATTGTTCCAATGGGGCTTGGAAGGTCAAGAATTATTGACACTCAAACTCAGGTGGACTCCAACCAATTTGCCACTGAAAGAACAGATGGAAAAAAGAGCAATCAAAAAGAAATTGACAGAAAGGACATCAAGGTAGATGAACTGGAAGAAACCAAGTTGCTCAACTTTTTTTCGGCAGCAGGCATCAACTTCCAGAATATTGCCTCGAATGATGCAGTCATTGCATCCAAGATCAACAATTTATTGGCAGAAGGCTGGAAACTAACTTTTGTGACTTCCGGCGTGGAAAGTAATTCAGGGTCTGAAGATGGACAGGGGATTTTCATCACCCGTCTATTCTTTTCCAGATAGAAATTAAACTCCATAAAAAAACAAAACCCCGAATCAGTACTGACTCGGGGTTTTTATTTTGAAAGCAGGTTTTATTCCTCTGCTTTCTCTTTTTTCTTCACCGAAATACTCAGCTCACTTCCTTTGCCATCATAATCGGCTGTAATTACATCCCCTTCGGAAAGGTCCCCTTTCAGGATTTCCTCAGCGATGGCATCTTCCAAATATTTCTGAATTGCCCGGTTTAAAGGACGGGCACCATATTGCTGGTCGTATCCTTTTTCCGCCAAGAATTCCTTGGCTTTCTCGGTCAATTCTATTTTATATCCCAAATCGGTGATTCTGTGGAATAGCTTATTCAAGGAAATATCGATGATCTTAAAGATATCCTCTTTGCTCAAGGAGTTAAACACCACCACATCATCCAATCGGTTGAGGAATTCAGGACTGAAGGCCTTTTTCAATGCAGATTGAATAGTGGATTTCATAATATCATCCATACTTTCCTGCTTGGCCTTACTGGCAAAACCGATACCTGCACCGAAATCCTTTAAGTCACGAACCCCAATATTGGAAGTCATGATAATGATGGTATTTCTGAAGTCCACTCGTCTTCCCAATCCGTCGGTCAAAATACCGTCATCCAGCACCTGCAAAAGGATATTAAATACATCTGGATGGGCTTTTTCAATCTCGTCCAACAAAACCACAGAATAAGGCTTTCTTCGGACTTTCTCAGTCAATTGTCCTCCCTCTTCATATCCTACATAACCTGGAGGCGCTCCTACCAATCTGGAAACGGAAAACTTCTCCATGTATTCAGACATGTCTATTCTTATCAGGGCATCCTCTTTGTCAAACAAATACGTTGCAAGCGTTTTTGCCAACTCAGTTTTACCTACACCAGTTGGACCAAGGAAGATAAAAGAACCGATTGGTTTCTTAGGATCCTTCAATCCCACTCTGGTTCGCTGAATTGCCTTCGTCAACTTCTTAATAGCCTCATTCTGTCCGATGACTTTTGAGCTTAGCTCCTCATTCATGTTGAGCAGTTTGGCACCTTCGTTTTGAGCGATTCGCTTGGCAGGAATTCCTGTCATCATCGCGATCACTTCAGCCACATTATCCTCATCCACTGTAAAGCGCTTGGATTTACTTTCTTCTTCCCATCGAACTTTTGCCAACTCCAGTTGCTCAAGAAGTTTCTTTTCCTTGTCTCTCAACTGAGCGGCTTCTTCATACTTCTGGGATTTCACCACACGGTTTTTCTCCGTTTTGATGTTCTCCACTTCAGCTTCCAGTTTCAGGATATCTTCCGGCACATGGATATTGTTGATATGCACACGGGCTCCGGCTTCATCCAAGATATCTATAGCTTTATCAGGCAAGAACCTGTCAGAAATATATCGGTCTGACAATTTCACACAAGCCTCGATTGCTTCATCGGTATAGATGACATTGTGATGATCTTCGTACTTATCCTTGATATTGTTCAAAATCTGAACGGTTTCTTCAGGGGAAGTAGCATCAACCATTACCATCTGGAATCGACGTGCCAAGGCACCGTCTTTCTCAATATACTGCCTGTATTCATCTAAGGTAGTGGCACCTATACATTGGATTTCTCCACGGGCCAATGCAGGTTTGAACATATTGGACGCATCCAGGGAACCGGAAGCTCCACCTGCTCCAACGATGGTATGCAATTCGTCGATGAAAAGAATCACATTTGGAGATTTTTCCAGCTCGTTCATCACAGCTTTCATTCTCTCTTCAAACTGCCCTCTGTATTTGGTTCCAGCCACCAAAGACGCCAAGTCCAAAGTCACCACCCGCTTGTTGAAAAGCACACGGGAAACTTTTTTCTGAACAATCCTTAAGGCTAAACCTTCCGCAATAGCAGTCTTACCTACACCAGGCTCCCCAATCAGGATCGGGTTGTTTTTCTTTCTTCTGGAAAGAATCTGAGCCACTCTCTCGATTTCTTTTTCTCTTCCGATGATAGGATCCAGTTTGTCTTCTTCCGCCATTTTGGTGAGGTCACGGCCAAAATTATCCAAAACCGGTGTTCTGGACTTTTCTGCCGCACCCTTGGAGGAGCTTGAACCGCCAGACCCCGGACTACCGAATAATTTCGATCCATCCTCATCCCCATCTTCGGCCTCAGCCTTGGAACGAGGAGACATGCCTGGATCAGATTGCATTTCCAGCATTTCTTTCACCGAATCGTAATTGATGTCAAACTTATTCAGAATCTGGGTGGCGATATTTTCTTCATCTCTTAGAATAGAAAGTAACAAATGCTCAGTTCCTATCAATTGACTTTTGAAAATCTTAGCTTCCAAATACGTGATTTTCAACACCTTCTCTGACTGTCTGGTCAGCGGGATGTTGGCCATGTTTTTTACATTGTGATTTGCTGTACCTTTAACTGCTCTTTCGATTGAATTTCGCAATTCATCAAGCGGCACTCCCAGCTTTTTAAGGATGGAAACAGCAACACCCTCCCCTTCGCGAATCATTCCCAGCAAGAGATGCTCTGTCCCGATATAATCGTGTCCCAGGCGAAGAGCTTCTTCGCGACTGAGAGAGATCACCTCCTTGACTCTGTTCGAAAATTTTGCTTCCATTTATTTCCTTTCTTATTGTAATGATTATCCTGTACAAATGTTACCGAATTTGTTTTAAAAACACAATGCTTTTAACGTTTGTTCAGCCTTTTTTTACGGACTTATAAAGTATTTTTTTAGCCCCTGGCCCTTCGCAAAACATCAAATCCAGAATACTGAGGTTGGGCTCAAAGTCTGAGCCAAAAAGCTGGTGATAAGGCTCTGGGGAATAAAATTGTCTCTCTGAAAAAGGGCTTTTGGGCTCAATCAGACCTCTTATATCCTTTTCTCCCTCTAATTCCTCTATTTTTTCACATTGTCTAATTTTGACAGGTAATTGAAGCAGCTTCAGACAGATTGTCAGCATTTCAAGGTTTAAATCCCAAAGCCTTTCCGGTTTTCTATCAAAAATCCCTTCGAAATACGGGGCGTAAAATTCATAAAATGGGGCCTTTCCATAGGCACTTTGTATTCCCCTTTGGTGCACAGCTTGCCATTTTTGGCTAAAATCAATCTTGATTTCTCCTTGCGGTAGCCTTGGCCTTCTCCCTACAATGGGCACCGAAAGGGTCTCAACCTTATTGGCAAGCAAAATTCGGGTCCGGTTGAAATAGGACTGCCGCTTATATTGATCCTGTGGCACCAAAATCAGTTCATCTGCTTCCATAATTGAACAGAAGTACTCAAGTGAAGGCAAATAATGTAGGTCCGCAACTACTCTGTTCATGAAAGCTTCAGAGATTATAATTCTAACGAAATCTTGATTTGGCAGTCAAATTTTAAAGGTAAACCAGTTTGGACAAAACTGAATCAAAGAAGATCCTCCAACTCTCCCAAACCCTGTCTTATGACCTCTACTTCCTCTCCGGTACAGTCCAAAATAGTAGAGGCTGTATTTTGTCCATATCCACCATCAATGACTACGTCAACTAAGTTTTGATACTTTTCAAAAATCAACTCAGGGTCAGTGCTATATTCCACCACTTCATCCTCATCGTGAATAGAAGTTGACAAAATAGGTTGCCCTAATTCCTCCACCAACATACGCGGAACATTGTGGTCAGGCACACGGATTCCCACAGTCTTCTTGTTCATCTGCATGATTTTTGGCACATGAGAACTCGCCTCAAGAATAAATGTAAATGGCCCAGGAAAGGCCTTTTTCATCATTTTGAAAACAGGTTTGTCGATCACACGGGTATATTTGGCTATATCGCTAAGATCCGCACAGAGGAAGGAAAAATTATGCTTTTTGGGATTTACGCCTTTGATTTTGGCGATTCTTTCCACGGCTCGTTGGTTGGTAATATCACAACCCATTCCATAGACAGTATCTGTTGGGTAAATCACCACGCCACCATCTCTGAGTACTTCCACAATTTGTCTGATTCGCCTTGGATCTGGATTTTCCTCATAAAGGCGAATAAATTCAGCAGCCATGATTTTTTTTGTTTTACTGTTTACTTATAAGACATCCCCATATCGAAGAAAGTTCTTCCACGATAGGGATATCTGCAGGAGCCCAATTTACTTCAAAAAGTTCTTTTTGCCCCAGCCATCTGTACTCTTCGTGCTCAGCCAACTTTATTTCTCCACCTTTTATCCGAACTACAAAAGGAATGAGTTGAATAGTCGTAGGTGCTGAATAGGTATATTCCACGGGAGAAAGTGGTTGGACTAGCTCAATTTCAAGGGCAAGCTCTTCCTTGATTTCCCGTTTTAGACATTCTTCAGGACTTTCTCCTTTTTCAATTTTTCCTCCCGGAAACTCCCAAAAACCAGCCAAAGGCATGGATTTCGATCGCTTTACAGCCAAAACCTTTTCTCCCTGAAAAATCAAGGCACATGAAACTGGTATTATTTTTTGACTTGACCCCTCCACTGTATGCAAAATGAGTATGCTAAAGGAAAAAGGCAAGGGGAATTTTGAAATGGGAACAATAGCAAGAGAAAATCAAACTTCCATTGTATTTCTTTATTTTTGCCCACTATGCTAGCCGACAAAAAGAAAAAACTACTGCTGATCCTGATGATTTCCTTTTCGGTATTGGGAATATCGATGACCTTTTATTTTTACCAGGTTTTCTACAGTCCCAACACCCTGACTGAATCAGATCAACCCTATACGTTGAAAATCCCAAGTAATGCCAACTTTCAATACGTAGCCAACGAACTTTTCGAAAACAAGGTGATCAATGACCCAGTAAGCTTTGGTTTTGTTTCCAAAGTTCTCGATTATCAGGAACTGGTCAAGCCCGGGCTTTACACCATTCAACCCAAAATGACCAATTTGGAACTGGTCAGACTACTCAGATCCGGAAACCAAACTCCAGTTCGCATCACTTTCAACAATGTAAGAACCAAAGAAGACCTGGCTGAAAAAATTACTACCAACCTAGAAATTTCACAGGAACAGTTTTTGAATATTTTGAAGGACTCGGTTTACATCCGAAAGTTTGATTTCAATGAAGAAACTGTCATGGGTATGTTTATTCCCAATACCTATGAGGTTTGGTGGAATACCAGTCCTGAAGCCTTATTTGATAGAATGTATAAGGAATATGAGAGTTTTTGGACTGAAGCCAGAAAAGAAAAGGCCCAAAAAATAGGTTTGAATCCCAAGGAAGTCACCACCTTGGCAAGCATTGTTCAGGCAGAAAGCCAGAAAGCAGACGAGAGACCAAGAATCGCCGGGGTTTATCTCAATAGATTGCGTTTGAAAATGCCACTACAGGCAGACCCTACTCTGGTTTTTGCCTTGGGGGATTTTTCGCTCAAACGAGTTCTGAATATCCACAAGGAAACAGAAAGTCCTTACAATACCTACAAATATGCCGGACTTCCTCCTGGACCTATCAATCTTCCGGATATCAATTCACTGGATGCGGTTTTGAACGCAGAGAAACACAGCTATTTATATTTCTGTGCCAAGGAGGATTTTTCGGGTTATCATGCTTTTGCGACCACACTTGCACAGCACAATGCCAATGCCCGTCGCTATCAAGCCGCCCTGAATGCAGCCCGAATCTTTTGATTATGTATACCGCTGAAACACAGATTCGCGTACGCTACGCAGAAACAGACCAAATGAGTTACGTGTATTATGGCAATTATGCCATGTACTTTGAAGTTGCACGGGTCGAGGCTATGCGAAGCATCGGGTTTTCTTATAAACAAATGGAGGAAGAAGGAATCATGATGCCGGTTTTGGAGAGCCACTTCCGCTACCTCAAACCCGGGAAATATGATGAGTTGCTGACAATCAAAACCAAAATCCCAACCCTCCCAGGTGCTCGTATTCGCTTTGAATATGAGGTTTATAATGAAGAAAATGAACTGATCACTGAAGGTTGGACTACCTTGACCTTTTTGAAAAAAGAAAGCCATCAACCCACCCGTCCACCGGGAAATTTATTAGCTTTATTAAAACCGTATTTTTAAGTATAAATCAGAAGTGGTAAGAAGAAGGATTCGAAAAGTTCAGAATCACCTGGATCAACAGGCCCAGAGGCTGAAAAAAATCCATTTTGGAGACCCTGACAAAAACCTGTACGATTTAGGAAAGCTTTTCATTAAGCAGTTGAATAAGGACGATATTACCGAAAGGGCCGGATCCATGGCCTTTAGCTTTACCATCGCCCTCTTTCCATTACTTCTGTTCCTGCTCAACTTAATTCCCTATCTACAGGATTTTTTTCCTTATGTGACCACAGAAAACATCCTCATTTTCATTGAAGAGATTCTTCCAGGAGGTCTTTATGTGCAGGTTGAACATACCATCAGCGATATTATTTCCAGACCTAGACAGAGTCTTCTTTCATTGGGCTTTTTCTTCGCGCTGTATGCTTCCACACAGGGTGTCATCTCTATGATGAGTTCTTTCAATTCCGTGTATCAGACCAATGAAAATAGGGGCTTTTTCAAAAGTCGTCTGATCGCAGTCAATATTGTTATGATTCTGGTGCTGTCGATCTGTCTGGCAAGTACCATTATGATTTTTGGGAATATCGCCATCAACCGGGTTGATGAACTCCAGCTTTTCAATTCCGGGTTTGTGATATTTTTGTTTAATGCCCTAAAATTCCTGGTACTTCTGATGGTATTTTATTTTACCACTGCATTTATCTTCAGAAATGCCCCTGCTGTTCACGACAAATGGCATTTCTTCTCAATAGGCGCCAATATTGCCGGACTTCTGATCACTTTGGGGTTCTATGTTTTTAGCTTTTATCTCAACAATTTCGCTAGCTACAACAAATTGTATGGGTCTATCGGAACGCTATTGGGATTGATGCTTTGGCTGTATATCACTTCCTTGATTGTATTGATTTCCTTCGAGGTCAATGTGACTCTAGATTTGATCGATGAGGAAAAAAAGAACCGGCAAAATGAAGGGCTGGACACTTACCACCCTCTATCCGAAAAAGACACAGATTAAAAAGCTTAACTCTTGACGGGGAACAGATTTACCTTGTCCCTACCATTTTTAAAAAATAATGATTGAAAAATCAGGGACTTAGGACAAAAAGATGAAAAGCATTTTGCAAAAGTTGAGTTTCATTATACTTTTGCAAACCGAAACGACACAAATCGGCTTCGGAATCAGCAAAGATCACAGAGGAGTGGCAGAGTGGTCGATTGCGGCGGTCTTGAAAACCGTTGTACCGCGAGGTACCGGGGGTTCGAATCCCTCCTCCTCTGCATAAAAAAAGTCTGACATTGAAAAGTGTCAGACTTTTTTCATTTATCCCCAATCGATTTTTTTAATTATTTGGTGAAATCGAAGTAAAGCCAAAACCGAGTATAGAGACCTTGGAACAGGCACAAAACTGGACTGCTGTAAAAAAGTCAGGTAAATAACTTCCCGAAGAGATTCTCAGAAAGCCTATTTGACCTTATGCCGGTTTTCAATTCGGTTCTGTTCTATGTCCTTGAAATACTTATAAGTCGCAACCTTTAAGTCATCTGTCGCTGCCTCATCACATACGATCATCGATTTGGGATGCAATTGAAGAGCACTGATGGTCCACATGTGAGACACTCCACCTTCTACAGCCTTGTGAAGTGCTCTTGCTTTCTGATGACCGCTAACGATAATCAGCACTTCCTTGGCATCCATTACCGTTCCTACACCTACAGTAAGCGCCAATTTTGGAACCTTATTGATATCGTTTTCAAAAAATCTGGAATTGACCAATCTGGTTTCCGAGTTCAGGGTTTTCACCCTCGTTCGTGAACTAAGAGAAGAACCCGGTTCATTAAAGGCAATATGCCCGTCTATACCAATCCCTCCCAGAAATAAGTCGATCCCACCTACTGCTTTGATTTTTTCCTCATATCGCCTACACTCTTCTTCCAAATCCTCACAGTTTCCATTCAAAATATGTATGTTTTCTCTAGGGATATCAATGTGATCAAAAAAGTTGATATACATAAATGAGTGATAACTCTCTGGATGGGATTCAGGCAACCCTACATATTCATCCATGTTGAAAGTGATGACATTTTTGAAGGAAACTCTGCCATCTTTATGAATACGAATCAGCTCTCTGTAGGTGCCCAATGGCGAAGAACCTGTAGGCAATCCAAGAACAAAAGGCGTAGAACTTCTTTCTTGATGCCTTTGGATTTTCGCAACAATGTATTCCGCTACCCACTTTGATAGCATCTCATAATCATCCTGGATGAGCAGTCTCATTTATCAAATATTTTTTAATTGGACGTCAAAGTTTATCTAAATTTTCACATAAACAATCTCATAAAAATAAAATAATTTTAAAAAACCGGATTGGTATTTCAGACCAACGCTGCTCAAAAAATCATAAATCAACGTAATCCAAATCCATTTGGATCACACAATGTGGCTTTTAAAGCCCTTCAATGACAAAGGTAATTTTCAATTCTATTCCCCTTCGAAAAAATACTGAGGTAAAAAAACAGTGATTATGCAATCTTTGACTCCGAATACAAATCATAGGCCGCTATAAGCAGTTGCTGGCCCGGGCTACTTCCATAGGGCTCGTAATCTTGAATTTCCTCTCTACTTTCCACAAATACCGGCTGGTATTTTGATTCTATATCATCCCAAATAATCAGCATATATGCATAGGGAATCTTTCTGGAACGACCCATTTCAAACCAAGAGTCAAAAAGGGATTCATCAAGAGCCTGTGGATAATCTGGACCGTCAAACATGGCAGAGAATAGATTTGTTTTAGGATGGAAAGGCAAGTTAGGGCACGAGTACCGGAAAGAAAAAATCCCGGAAAAATTTACCTTCCCGGGATTGTAAAGCTTTAATTCCAATACCTCTTATTTTCTCTTTACAGACATAATCTTTTCACCAAAATGCATCTGACCAAAACGGTCAGTCGCTTTTATTTTGATCACATGTTCTCCCTCCGGAAGGTTAGCCGGAATACCTATCCTCCACAGGTGCTTGCTTGCTTGAGGATTAGAGGGTCGACGTCCATTTAGCAATTCCTCGGAGGTATCCCAAGAAAACAAATCCACCAAATAGGCCGGATCATAATCCTCCACTTGGGTCATTTTTCTCCATTCACCTTCTCCAATTTTCACCATCACCTCATCTCCCTGAGAGCCCATAAAGAAATTCACAAAAATTCCTGCGGAAGTTCCTTTACCAAACTCAAGTACTTTTGGAGCAAAAATTTCCATCTGGTAATCACTGGACTTACCGGCCACCTGATAGCGTACTTTATAGGAATTCCCATCAAAATCAATCAATGCATAGCCCTTTGGTGTTCCGTCTCGCATAGTAGAAACAGGCACACCTTTTACATTCAACACGCCTTTATACCAATCCCCTGATGTGGTTCCGACATTGTAATGATGATGAGGAGTGGATTGAGCCCATCCATCTTTTTGAAAGAAAAAGTCCTGTTTCTGCAAATGAGTATGGGCAGAAAGTGACAAGGTGTATGGGTAGTCCTTTAATACATCAAACAAAAACTGTCTGTCCTCATCTCGGAAACTGTCCCCCTCTTCTGAAAGAGGGATATGCATGGCCAACACAATCAAATGGTCCTTTGGTACGAATTGAAGATCATTTTTTACAAATTGAAGCTGATCGGGCCTCATCCCTCCCCAATAGCTTTGATTGTCTCTAGGGTCCGGCCATAAAATGTCATCCAAAATGATAAAGTGAACTTTCCCAACATTGTAGGAATAAGTGCTTGGGCCAAAATGAGCTTCAAAGGTCTCATCGGCTAATTCATCAGAAGTCACATCGTAGTTCTGGTCATGGTTGCCCATTACATTGTACCAAGGCAATCCAACCTTGGCCACGGCTTTCGCATACGGCTTGAACAGCTCCAAATCATCCCCTACTAAGTCTCCAAGTGACAGGCCAAACGCAACGTTTTCTATCCCTTCCACCTCATCAACAATCCCTTTTTCAAAGAATCCCACTTCCTCCAATGTATAGGGCTGAGGATCTCCGAAAATCAAAGCCGTAAACTCCTCTCCTTCCTCTTGCTTGTAGAGCGGAAAGTTAATGGACTTAGGCAAAGGCCCCGTAGGATCGGATCCCTTGTATTTAAGTTCTGGCGATCCTTGGGGTTTATGAATATAATAGTACTTCGGCTGGTTGAGCTCATTCAAGGGCATGGCGTACCCAGAAGGCTTGACAACAAACAGCAACTGCCCCTCCGAAAGGGGAATTTCATAAAACCCTTTTTCGTCAGTTTGCACCAGGTCTATTCCATTAGAAACGCTGACACCACTGACTCCAACTTCTTTTCGTTCTTTTTTACCATTGGTATTCTCATCCACAAATACCTGTCCCTTAGCAAGGTCTTGAGCGAATAAAGGAGCCCCAATTATCATTAGCACTCCTCCTAGCATATATAGTTTTTTCATTTTCATTATAGACATTCAATATTGTTTTCAAATCCCAGTAGAGAATCACAGGTTTTCAAAAATATAGAGACACTGTTAAGTTTCTTCCCGGTTTAGTTTAAGCATTTATTATTTCATTTTTACTGGAATTCCCTGTTTCAAAACCAATAAACGATTTGCAGAATGAATTCCCTTCAACTTTTTTCCAGTCCTCCAAAACCAACTGATTGATTTCCCTTTTTCCCCGAAATAGATTGGTGTTCAAGCAGGAATTAAACTAACATCACGAAGAAAGAACTGCTCGACTTTAGGTGATTGTAAAGTTTCATAGAAATTGTTTTTTGGATCGGAAATGATATTCCCGTCTTTGTTTCACTTTTAATACAAATACTCTCAGTGAAGTTCTTGAAGGTAAGGAATCAAATTTTGAAACCCATATCCATTTAGGCATCAATCTGAAGAAGATTTAATTGGCTTGCCATTTTCTTTTTGCACCAACCAAGTGAACAAAAAGCCTAAAAGAAAAATAGTCATGGTCCCAACTACAATTGTCATATTGGTATGAAGTTGAGATCTGAAAATACTTCCCTCTGAAAACAAAACCGGGGAAAGACTGACCCAAGCAATTGCCAAAACACCTACAATCATAGCTGGAATTACGTTTGGCTTTTTGGTTTTATTAAGGATCAATCCCAGGAAAAACAATCCCAGAATACCTCCACTAAAAATCGAAGAAAGAGCCCACCAAGCTTCAAGGGCGCTGGAAACGCCATTAAAAGCCAACCCCACTAAAACACTCAATCCCCCCATTGTCAGGGATGCAATTCGCAAGAAACGCAATGACTGTTTCTCAGAAATCTGGGGGTTGATATAGCGTTGGTAATGGTCGGAAAGCAAAAGAGTAGCCGAACTGTTGATGCTGGTTGACACCGTACTCATTCCAGCGGCAAAAACCGAAGCAATCAATAGGCCTGTCAACCCCAGTGGTAATTCGGATGCAATAAAATGAGGAAAAACCTTATCTGCGTTCCCAGAGAGCTGGAGTTCAGCGGGCAGATTTTCGGGGTTTGCCTGATAAAAACTGTAAAGTGCCGTCCCTATGAATAAAAAAAGAAAGGAAACCGGGATATAAAGCAAGCTTCCCAACAAGGTGGATTTTTTGGCCTCTGCATCAGTTCTGGCACTAACATAGCGCTGCACATAACTTTGATCCACCCCAAAATTCTGAAGATTAATAAACAGTCCATAAACCAAAACCATCCAAAATGTCGAAGTAGTAAAATCCAAATCCATACTTCCTAGGCTGAATTTTTGATTTTCCATAGCAATTGAAAAAACCTGAGCGGGCCCCTCCGGCATAGATACAAAAATCACCACAATGCACGCAATTGCACCTGCAATCAGTAAAACTGCCTGAACGGCATCGGTCCAAACTACAGCCTCAATTCCTCCCAACATGGAATATAAAATTACAGAAACACCGGTCACTACTATGATCAGACCAACATCCCAACCCAACAGTGCGTGCATGGGCAAGGCCAACAAGTACATTATTGCGCCCATTCTTGCCAACTGGGTCAAAAGGTAACAAACGGAGGCATAGGTTCTCGCCCAGGGACCAAAACGCTCTTCCAAATAAAAATAGGCCGACTCACTCCTGAGACTTCTGTACAAGGGCACAAAATACCGAACCGCCATATAGGCGGCAATGGGAATGGAAATTCCAAATACAAACACATTCCAATTCGACTGATAGGCATTGCCCGGCAAAGCTAAAAAACTGATACTGCTTACATAGGTAGCAAAAATTGACATTCCGAGAGCCCAGGCAGGAAGTCGTCCTCCCCCGGTTTGGAAATCGTTGGAAGTCCTTCCTTTGAAGCTAAAAGAAACTCCGAACAAAATAATTCCCAACAAGTAGACAAAGAAAACTACAAGGTCAATTAAGGGAAGCTGCATGAGTCATAGGAATTGAGATTATTTAAAAAAGGCAGGACTAAGAACTCAATATAAGGAAGCTCTTACTTAATTCATGCTTCACTCATAAAAAAGGACAAAAAATGGATAATTCACTTCCACATCTCTAAACTGTAGAACAAGAAACTGGAATGACATGCAAGTAGACATTTATATTAAATCTCAGCAAAGGGTATTCAAATGGTTTTTACAATCTTCCAAAATCTCAAGCAATCCTTCCCCATTAAAAGGTTTATTATAATATCCACTGACTACTTGATAGGAAAGCCCCTTATTTTTATCAATTTGACTTATGGAGCTTGTCAAAATAACCACAATATACTTCTTCCTCAGCGTGAAATTCAATTCGGAAAAAATCTCTAAAAACTCCCAACCATCCATATCAGGCATATTCAAATCCAATAACACCAAAATAGGAGATTGTTCATCACCCGAACCTTGGAGTTCCTCACTTTCCATATATTCCAAAATCTGTCTTCCGCTATAAAATGACTTCTTGCCACACTGGACCCCGATTTTATCCAAAAAACGACCAAAGATAAAATGACAGCCAGGGTCATCATCTACTAGAATAATATCCTTAAAGTTTATATAATCACTCATTCTAACCTGGTATTCATTTAGGCAAACTACATAATCAATATTAACCCAAATCAATAGTACAACAAATGGATTTATGACAAGAATCAGTGAAAAAATTTGGATAGCATTTTTCCCAAAATGAAATACACTTTAGGAACAGCATAAAAAACCCGAATTCTACATAATTTATATTAAAGGCATTTTTTCAAAAATCTTACTTCTATTAGTGATATTATTCATTCCTTTAAAACAAAACTTCCAATTCAAAATGCGAACACTTTTATTCTTCTTAATTATTTCAATCATTCCAATCCCAATCCTTGAAGAGCCCCTTCAAACCAAAACCCTTGCCTTTGAAATCATCAAGTTTGTAGATGGGGATACATTTTGGATCAGAAACGAGAAAGGTGAAGACGAAAAAATCCGATTGATCGGAATAGATAGTCCTGAATCAAGAAGAACAGGCCGCACCGAAATTGAATACTATGGAAAAGAAGCGTCGGAATACCTCAAAAACTTGCTTTCTGGGAAAGGGGTCGAATTGAAATACGATGTCCAACGCTATGACCGGTATGGAAGAACTTTGGCTTATGCCTACCTTGAAAATGGAACTTTCATCAATGCATTGCTGGTCGCTCAAGGCTATGCACAGGTTGCTACTTTTCCTCCCAATGTAAAATACGCCTCTTACTTTATTCAACTGGAAAGGGAAGCTAAAAACCTAAAAAAAGGAATGTGGCAAGATCCCTCCTGAAAAAATGCAGGAAACCACCTCCGCTAAAACAGGCCAAAAATTCAAATTAGTTACTTAAATTCAATTTCACCCAAACCCAAATCAGCATGATGAAGAAAACACTATTTACGGGGGTTTTCTCCTTATTCAGTCTCTTATTTTTATTTTCCTGCCAACCCGAAAAAACTCCAATCCAAGGTTTGGAGGAAGAAGTCGAAGTCTTTCGTGACGAGAATGGCATCAACCATATCTATGCACAAAACGAGCGGGATTTGTTTTTTGCCCAGGGATACCTGGCAGCAAAGGACCGCCTCTTTCAGTTTGAACTGTGGAGAAGACAAGCAACCGGGACACTAGCTGAAATTCTTGGTGAACGAGAATTGGAAAGGGACAAAGGAGTTCGATTGTTTCAGTTTAGAGGCGACAAAAAAACCGAACTTTCACATTACCACCCCCGGGGAGAACAGATTGTGGATGCATTCGTCTCAGGAATCAATACCTACATTGAGGAAATCCGAAACAACCCAGAATTACTCCCAGTGGAATTCCAACTGTTGGGGATTCAACCCGAACCCTGGACTTGGCAGGTAGTCATATCCAGACATCAGGGACTTTTACAAAATGTCACCGATGAACTCGATATCAGTAGGGTTGTGAGTCAAATTGGAACAGAAGAGGCTAAAAAATTATACTACTTCCACCCTAACGAACCAATCCTTGACATTCCCGGCCAAATCCCCACCGAGCTCCTTTTCAAGGATATTCTCGCCCCCTATCAGGCCTTTAGAAAATCCGTCAGTTTTAAACCAGAAGATATAGTCCAGAAAGCAAGGGCCGAAAACACACGCTATGAACAGGAACTTTTAGCCATGCTGGAAGAAACACGGGAAAACATCGTTCAGGATCGATTTTCATTAGGAAGCAACAACTGGGTGATAAGCGGAAAACTAACCGAAAGTGGATTTCCCTACATGGCAAATGATCCCCATAGAGCCCAAGCTGTTCCTTCTCTCCGCTATTGGGTCCATCTAAACGCACCTGGCTGGAATGTAGTCGGAGGAGGAGAGCCTGTAATCCCAGGAGTATCCATTGGACACAATGATTACGGTGCATGGGGACTTACGATCTTTCAAACAGATAATGAGGATTTGAAGGTCTACACCCTTAATCCAGAAAACCTTTTGGAATATAAATACAAAGGCGAATGGCTGAAAATGACTTCCATACAGGATACCATTTCAGTTAAGGATAAGGAGAATGTCATTACCACACATTATTATACCCTCCATGGACCAGTCACTTTTATAGACTCGGCCCTTCACAAAGCTGTGGCTGTACAAGCTGCCTGGCTGGAACCTGGAGGGGCTCCTTACCTCGCCAGTTTGAGAATGGATCAAAGCAAGACTTGGGAGGAATTCCGGGATGCATGTACTTACAACCATATTCCTGCAGAAAATATGATTTGGGCAGATAAAGAAGGCAATATCGGCTGGCAATCCACGGGAATCCCTCCAATCAGAAAAGGATTCTCCGGTCTGATAGCCTCCTTGGGAGACGGGTCACAGGATTGGGACGGATACCTTCCAATTGCAGATAGACCTCATTTGGTTAATCCTGAAAATGGTTTCATCGCTACTGCCAATGAAAATGTAAGTCCTGAGGACTATGAGTTTCCGGAAGCCCTTGGATTTCAGTGGGCAGACAATTTCAGAGGAGAGCGCATTCGGGAAGTTTTAGGCAGTGGTCAAAAATTCACTTTGGAAGACATGGGAAGACTTCAAAATGACTACCTCTCTCTTCCAGCCCGGCAGCTAGTTCCTCATCTACTTTCCCTGACTTTTGAAGACAAGAGAGCGATCGCAGCCCAGGACAGCTTGAAAAACTGGGATTTAGTATTGGACAAAAACTCAATCGCAGGTGGAATTTATGTCATGTGGGAACGAAAAATCCGGGATCAATTCAACCAAGCTGTTCTTCACCCTGAAATCCGTAACAACTTCGGAAGCATCCAGATGACCCGAATCCTACAATGGGTCGAAAAACCGGAGATCATTTTTGACTCCAATCCCATTGAAAAAAAGAACCAAATTCTAAGCGATAGTTTTCTCGAGGCCCTAACTGAATTAGAAACCAAACTTGGTCCGGACATGAAGCAATGGCAGTATGGACAAACCTCCTACAAGCATGCTCTGATTCAACACCCCTTGAGCCTGGCCCTATCCCCGGAATGGCGAGAAAAACTGGACGCAGGTCCAATTGCCCGGGGAGGCTACAGCTACACCCCCGGAGCCAACGCCTATGGGGACAACAATACCTCTGGAGCTTCCTTCCGGATTCTAGTTGACACCAAAGACTTGGAAAAAACAAAAGGAATCAATACTCCGGGTCAATCCGGAAATCCCGATAGTCGCTTTTACAAAAACCTATTCGAAACATGGGCAAATGATGGATACTTCCAGGTCTTTTTCGATAAGGAAAAAATTGAAAACTCTGCGGTTGAGTCATTCACATTTACTCCCAAAGAGTAGTTAGGTAATTGGCTCACGGCTTTGATAAATTGCAGATAAAAATTAGTTTAGAAATAATTAACAGCCCTTTTTCCAAAACTAGTAAACCTATGAAAAATCTATTCCCAACCCTCGGAGTTCTGTCGGTTTTGATTTTTTCCTGCAACAGCCCCACTAGACAGATCAGCAGGGAGGAATATGCCAAACTCAGTGATCTGCAGAAGCGGTCGGTTGATTTTGCCTTAGCGGGAATAGAGGTTCCGGATGAGCGGCTTGAACTCACTCTTTTTGCCTCTGAACCCATGATGTCCAATCCAACCAATATGGACATTGATGACCGGGGAAGAGTATGGATAACGGAAGCCTATAATTACCGGAATCAGCTGAACCCAAGAAATCCCATCAAGGAAGAAGGTGACAGGATCCTGATATTGGAAGACAGCAATGGGGATGGAAAAGCAGATTTTTCCAAAGTATTTTACCAAGGAAGTGATATCAATGCGGCATTGGGAATTGCAGTTTTGGGAAACAAGGTGTTTGTTTCTGTCAGCCCCAATGTCTTTGTTTTCACAGACGAAAACGGGGATGACATCCCTGATAAAAAGGAGATTCTTTTTACCGGAATTGGAGGAGTACAACATGACCACGGAATGCATGCTTTCACCTTTGGCCCAGACGGAAAACTCTATTTCAACTATGGAAACGAAGGAAAAGGCCTTCACAAAGCTGATGGAAGCCCCATTTTAGATCCATTGGGAAGACCAGTCAATTCCGAAACCCGGCCCTATCAAGAAGGGATGGTTTTCCGGAGTGACCCCGATGGAAGCAATCCTGAAATACTTGCCTGGAACTTCAGGAACAATTACGAATTGGCTGTGGACAGCTATGGAAGGATGTGGCAAAGCGACAACGACGACGATGGCAACCGCAGTACCCGAATCAACTATGTGATGGATTACGGCAACTATGGTTTCAAAGACGAAATAACCAAAGCCGATTGGAGAATTCGAAGAATCAACCTGGAGGACTCTGTATTCTATCAGCACTGGCACCTAAACGACCCCGGAGTTGTACCCAATCTGCTCCAGACTTATGCCGGCTCACCAACAGGAATCGTCATCTATGAGGGGAAATTACTTCCAGAAGAATACCAAAACCAGATTATACATGCAGACGCTGGCCCCAATATCGTCAGGGCTTATCCTGTAGAGAAATCAGGAGCGGGTTTCACGGGAAAAATCGTCAACTTGATCGATGGAAATAACCGAGACCAATGGTTCCGTCCATCGGATGTGACCGTGGCACCTGATGGTTCCCTCTTTGTATCAGATTGGTATGATCCAGGTGTAGGTGGGCATGCAGTCGGAGACCTGGATAAAGGCAGAGTTTACAGACTTGCCCCAAAAGGCCATCCCTATCAAATAAGCACTCCTGATTACTCTTCCCCTGAATCCCTGATCGAGCTCCTTCAAAATCCGAACCGAGCTATTCATTTCAAGGCATTCATGGCTTTGGTTGAAATGGGGGAAAAAGCCATTCCTGAATTAGAAAAACTCTTCTCCTCCCCTGACAACAGAATGAAAGCCCGTGCCTTTTGGGTATTAAGCAAAATGCCAAATGGCAATGATTACATTTTGAAGGCGGCGGGCGATGAGGATGAAAATATCCGGGTAGCAGCTATTCGAGCCTCAAGGATCAATAAGCTAAATGATCAAGAATTTCTCCTAAAAATGGCTGGAGACCCTTCCTCTCATGTTAGAAGAGAAGTTGCCTTTGCGATCCGCTACCAATCCCAGCCAGAAGTTTGGGTTCAGTTGGCCGAAGGCTATTCAGAAGGGGATCGATGGTACCTTGAAGCCTTGGGCATCGGGGCTGAGGGACAATGGGACAGCTATCTAAATAATTATTTGGAGAGCAAGGACAATTGGATGGATTCTCCAGAAGCAAGAGATATTGTCTGGAGATCAAGATCCCGACAGTCTGCCGATTTGCTCAAACAACTGATCCAGGCAAATTCGGGGGATGCTCGGCTTCGCTACTACCGTGCCCTGGATTTTCAAGAAGCCTCAGCAAAGAATTCAGCTCTCAAATCATTACTGGATACTAAGGGTGAAGTGGACGAAGTGATCATTTTACGGCAACTCAGCTTCAATTCTTCCCAACCTGACCCGGCTGTTTTGACATTAGCTAAAGAAAAGGTGGGAGAGGTCCAAAACGATGAGGACTTTCTCGAAATCCTTGATAAATACAAATTGAAAGATCAAAAAGAAAGGCTTTTGGAGCTGGTCTTTCAGAATAAAGTAAGAAAGACTGCCAATTCAGCAGCCACTATTTTTGCAGAACTATATGGCTTAAAAGAAATCGAAAAGTACTTCAACCAAAAGGATGAAGAAAAAACCAAAGAAGCACTGGACAAATTCGGTGTAGTGGATTCAGATGAAATGGCAAAATCCCTTACAAATATTTTCCGAGACCCTTCCCGTTCACTTGAAATCCGAAAGGCTGCCATGCAGGCAATGAAGGGCTGGAATTCGGAAGCATATCTTTGGAGCCTTTCCCAAAAGGATGAAATTCCAGAGGAAGTAATGCCAGAGGCTCGTGCCATCCTGCTTTCCACTTGGCATTCGGACATCCGAAAGGCTGCAAATGAGAAATTTGGAACAGGAGCAACCACCGGATACGACATGCAGCACGTACTTTCTGCATCCGGAAATCTTGAAAAAGGAAAAGCGATTGCTGCTGCATATTGTCTTTCCTGCCACAAAATGGGGGATCAGGGAATTGATTTTGGTCCGGGTCTGACACTGATTGGAGATAAACTTTCCCGAGAAGGCCTGATCAACGCCATCATCAATCCAAATGAAGGAATGGGATTTGGTTACGAAACCCAACTCATCAAATTCAAGGATGGAAAAGAAGTTCGGTGTATTGTCAATTCCAGAACTGAAAATGATTTAATTGTCAAATTGATCGGTTCGGGTGATCAAACCATCTATAAACTAGCAGATATTGAATCTGTGACCAAATTGAATGAATCCCTGATGCCAAGTTTTCCTCTTCCTGAAAATGAACTCATCGATTTGGTGAGTTATCTGGAAACACTGAGAAAGTAACAAACAAAAAGGAGTCGAAAATTCGGCTCCTTTTTGTTTCCTTAAAACCCAAAATTTGGATTTTTTCATCTACGAATTATTTCCTCAATCCTTTCCTCCACTGCCTTTGAATTGATCCTCTTTATAGGCAAATAAAACATTGAAGGTCGTCAAAGATCCATAGCATCGAGTGATATACTGCTGTAGGTGTACCCTATCCTCATCATCCAATTTCGGATGGTTATTGATGTTTTGCTCCAAAACCCTGAGTTTTTCCCGAACCATTACAATTTTATGAAAAAAGGTCTCCATCGGAATTTCTTTTTCCTGAAGAGCTGAATCCCCTGGCTTCAATACGACATTTCCACCTATCCATTTCCCTCCTAAAGGAACCAAAGGTGCCCGTTCTGAAGTCTGCTGCAAGGCTTCTCGAATGGCTTTTTCTACATCCCTCATGGTTAGCATAGGGAAATCAGGTTTTTTGGCCTCCTCTATGTTAAACCCATCATAATCTCTCGACAGGGTTTTTATTTCTTCATTTTCATAGAAATAGATTTTATAAAAATCATCCTCCACGGACAGGATCATCCCCATCCCAAATTTGGGGTGTGAAAGTTTACTTCCCGGCGCTAAATCTCTTGCTGACATATTCTAATAGGTTGTTTTTCTAAAAGTCTTAAATATAAATTCCTGATTTGGGTAAAATCAAAGTAAATCAAAAAATTACCGGCTTTTACTTACTTTAAAAAGATTTCAAATCTACTTTTCCCGATAAACGAATCCAATATTATATGACCAGGATAAAGTTTTATACAATTCAAGCTATCTCTGTTTTTTTAGGCTTCACCTTCTTTGGAGCTGGAATGGCCAAATTATTTGCAGATCACCAATATTTCGGTTGGATTGGCCCTGTATGGTTAATTGAAAGACTCCAAGAATATGGCTTGGGATTTTTTGCTGAATTCATTGCCTACTCCCAACTCTTCATTGGCTTCATGCTCATGACTACCCGATACAAACTCCTAGGAAGTATCATGCTAGTCCCTTTGATTCTCAACACCCTCATGGTTACCATTTCACTGAATTGGAGAGGAACTCCATTTGTACTTGGCTTTTTACTGGTTCTCAATCTTGTTCTTCTGTTCCAGTATCGGGACTTTTTCATCCCCCTACTCAATGAGGGTAAAGTCGGAGGACATCTTAAAATCAGAGTTTCGAGAAGCTTGCTTGGACACGGAGTTTGGCTATCTGGATTTTGCCTTGAAATCCTTTCTATTCCCCTATCCAGTCAGTCTTGGGAATGGGCAATCATCCTTTCATTTTTGGGGATCATTCTGGGAATTTTGAGTTTCAAAATGGATGGGAATACCAGAAAAAATTACGGTAATTTGAAATAGAACCTTTAACATAATTCACTATGAATATCTTCCCCTATCTCAATTTTGATGGCGAAACCGAATCTGCATTTCTTTTCTACCAAGCTGTATTTGGGGGAGAGTTTGAAGGAGGAATAAAATACATGAGGGATGCTCCCGGTATGCCCATAGAGGAGGATGAAATGGACCGGGTAATGCATGTTTGCCTACGCCTGAGTGAGAATGTGAAAATTATAGGAAGTGACAACTTGCCTAGCATGGGGCATGTACTCAAGCAGGGTAATCATGCCTATTTATCCTTAGATATGGATTCTAAAGAAGAAGGAGAACGGATATTCAGGGAATTGTCCGAAGGAGGAGAAGTGGAAATGGCTTATCAGAAGACCTTTTGGGGAGCCTATTTTGCAAGCTTCAAGGACAGGTTTGGAGTTTCTTGGATGATTAATTATGACCTAAAAGCCGGAGAGGAATAAAAACAACATTACTCTTGAATTAAAAGCTCCTGAATTTCAAGCCAAAAAAGTGAATTTCCTGAAAAGGGCTGCCACGAATATTGGATTGAGGAGAATTTGCCCTACCTTTGTATCAGCGGCACGACCAGCTCCTGCTGAATCCCCCAGGTCCGGAAGGAAGCAAGGGTAGGCGGTTGTAGCGGTGCGATGCCGCTACTTTTTTGCCCATTTTTTTCTGCGTCCCTCCTATTTGCATTACGTATCCTAATTTATCTTTTAACTTTGCTACGTTCTGAAATTAATCAACTCACATACACATGAAATTCTTTATTGATACCGCCAATCTGGACGAAATCCATGAAGCCTATGACCTTGGGGTTTTGGATGGTGTAACCACCAATCCTTCCCTTATGGCTAAAGAAGGAATCAGCGGGGATGAAAACGTCCGAGCGCATTATAAGGCAATCTGCAATATCGTAGATGACAAAGTAAGTGCCGAAGTAATCGCTACCGACTTCGAAGGAATGATACGAGAGGGAAAGGAACTTGCAAAAATCGACGATAAGATTGTTGTAAAAATCCCTATGATCAAAGACGGTGTCAAAGCCATCAAATATTTTCACAGCGAAGGTATTCGAACCAACTGCACCTTGATTTTCTCATCAGGGCAGGCTTTGTTGGCTGCAAAAGCAGGAGCAACTTACGTTTCTCCTTTCATCGGAAGACTAGACGATATTTCATTCAATGGATTGGAATTGATCGAGCAGATTGTTCATATCTACCAGACTTATGGCTTTGCTACTGAGGTATTGGCGGCTTCTGTTCGTCATACCATGCACTTGATCCAATGCGCTGAAATAGGTGCAGATGTAGTGACCTGTCCTTTGAAAGTCATCACCGGATTGTTGAAGCACCCACTAACCGACTCCGGTTTGGCTCAGTTTCTGGCAGATCATGCCAAAGTAAATTCAAAATAAATCTTTTAAGAGGCTGTTTCAACTGGTAAGACAGCCTCTTTTTTTATCTTTCGTCATGTATATTATCAAAGTAAAAGGCAAGGCTAAGATTCCGGACTACATCCAGATCCGAGATGAAAATTTCGTCTTAGTAGCTTATTTCAGGGCAGACCGTCCCATGAAAAACATAGAGAAATTTGGACTGGAAGGCAAGGAAGCTGAATTGGAAGCGTTAATTCAGAGCTTGCCATTTGGAAAGCTGCAAAAATTAGAACTGTAAAATGGACTTTAGTACCCAACCTGTATTACAGGTAGAGCACGCAACAATATTCCAGGGAATCAATCCTGTTTTATCCGATGTGAATTTTTCGATAGAGCAGCACGAATTTGTTTTTTTAATAGGTAGAACCGGAAGCGGAAAAAGCTCCCTATTGAAAACACTATATGCAGACCTACCACTAAAAAGCGGGATGGTTGAAGTAGCCGGATTTGACCTTACCAAAATTAAAAACAGTGAGATCCCTTTTCTAAGAAGAAAATTAGGCATCATCTTTCAGGATTTCCAGCTTTTCAACGACAGAACAATAGAAGAAAACCTGGACTTTGTCATGAAAGCCACCGGCTGGAAGGACAAAATAAAGATCAAGGAACGTATGGCGGAGGTTTTGGTGCTAGTAGGATTAGAAAATGCCGCCTCGAAAATGCCGCATCAGCTTTCAGGAGGGGAACAGCAAAGAGTAGTGATTGCCCGGGCTCTTTTGAATGAGCCTTCGATTTTATTGGCTGACGAACCTACTGGAAACCTAGATCCAGACGTAGCTGATGGAATATTCAAACTCTTTCAGGAAATCAACAAAAAGGGAACTGCCATCCTCATGGCCACCCACAATCATGAATTACTCAGAAAATACCCCTACCGAGTACTCAAATGTGAAAAGGGCCAATTGCTTGACAGTAAAACCCATGATGTATCCTTTGATTCACCCTTTTAACAGTATGGGAATCAAAATGTACCAAACAAGTCTTCAATTTAGCTGTTAAATACATTCACTGTTTTTGCCTATGAAACGAACCTCCCCTATCAAGCTCATCCTGTTTCTTGCCTTGCTTGTTTTCAGCTGGAGCTGCCGGGACAAAGAAGACAGCCTACCTGCTGTGGATCCGGGATCCAATGCCGCAGTAAACCGTTGGATCTATTCTATTATGGAGGAGGCTTATTTATGGCTTGAAAATCTGGGAACTCCCATTTCCGAAAATTCCACCCCTGAAGATTATTTCGAATCCTTACTTTACAGGACTGCTGATCGTTTTTCGGTAATCTATGCAGATTATGAGGAGTTATTGAATTCACTAAGTGGAATCACTCTGGAAGCAGGGTACGAGTTTATCCTTTATAAGGAGGGGGAAAACAATGTCATTGCTGAAATCAGTTATGTCAAAAAGAACAGTCCCGCCTCCCAAGCAGGATTGAAACGTGGAGACATCATTTACACGATCAACGGCACTCAAATGACGGTCGACAATTTCGCAGAAGTGTTGGCCAATATTTCTTCTACTCATAGCATAGAATATTTGCGGTACAACGAAACCTCTAAAGCATACGAAGATCAGGGAAGCCTAAGCCTTACTCCTATCCAACTTGCTGAAGATCCCAATTTCCTAGACTCCATTTATACTATTGACAACCAAAAAATCGGTTATGTTGTCTATCACTTTTTTGCTCCAGGGCCTGGAGACAACAGTACATTATATGACGATGAAATGGACGCTGTCTTTGCAAATTTCAAAGCTCAAAACATTGATCATTTGATTGTAGATTTTAGATACAATGGAGGGGGCTATGTTTCTTCCGCGGTGAATCTGGCCAGCCTGATCGCTCCAGGAGTGAGCTCTACCAGCGTTTTTTCCAAAACCAAATTCAATAGCTTCCTGATGGGCTATGATGAACTCAAAAATGTTCAGACTACATTCAAACAAAAAGCCGAAAACCTAGGAAATACCTTGAGTGGGAATAGGGTCTATATCCTGACTTCACGCCGTACAGCCTCTGCTTCTGAACTAATCATCAATGGACTCAAACCATATATGGATGTTTTTTTGATCGGAGATGTAACAGTTGGGAAAAATGTCGGGTCAATCCCCTTTCAGGATGAAAAAAATGACCAGAATAAATATGGAATTCTTCCTATTGTAACCCAAAGCTTCAACAGTCTTGACCAATCAGATTATTCCAACGGGTTTAATCCAAACATTACAGCCAAAGAGAACTCGGAACGAATGAGACCCTTGGGTGATGTCAATGAACTACTACTCAGAACTGCAATTGCCGAAATCACCGGCACGGCCCCTTCCGGAAGATTCCAGCAGTTAAATCGAAAGGATATTGAAAGCACTCTGGACCATAAAGTTCGATCAGGCAGAATGATAGAACATCTGGATATCAGATAATTGCACTTAAGCCCCAAAAAATTGGGGCTTATTTTTTGTCTCATTTTTATTCAATAATTATTAGGAAAATTTGGCTATATAGTTGAAATTGATTCTGTTTATTTCTTATAAACAACATTTAACCTAATTATTTTATTTACAATCAACCATTACAAATGCTTATGCAAAATCAACTTTGGAGAAAGCCTGCATTGTATGCTGGCATTATGTTGGGGACTTTGGTTTTTTCATGCCAACCTCAGGATGAAAACCCAATCACCCCAAATGTAGTAGAGTATGTAAAGTACCAGAACGGAGACATTATTCCGGGCAAGTACATCGTACGTTTGAATCCCTCATCGCTCAATTTCAGAAAAACGGCAAACTACGCCACTGATCAGGCAAGCATGAGAAAAATCAGCACTGATCTTTTGGCTAAATACAGAATCGCAGAGGACAATTTGGGCTTTGTCTATGGAAGCTCCATTGAAGGATTTTCTGTAGGTCTTTCTGAAGAGCAATTCAATCAACTTTCAAAAGATCCTTCGGTAAAATTCATCGAACCAGATCGAGTGGTGATGCTTGCCCCTCCTCCTGGTAAAGGCCCAGGTGGTGGCGGTGGTTCTACTGGCCAAGAAATCCCATATGGAATCACACGTGTAGGTGGTGGAGCAACTTATACCGGATCCGGGGTTGCCTATATCATTGACTCTGGAATTGATTCCTCTCACCCTGATTTGAATGTTGATTCCTCTATAGGTTTTAATGCCTTTACAAGTGGTAGAGATTCCGATATACTTACTGATGGAAACGGGCATGGAACTCACGTTTCGGGTACAGTAGCTGCAATCGACAATTCCATAGGAGTAGTCGGGGTAGCGGCAGGTGCTACAGTTGTACCTGTAAAGGTATTGGATAGCAGAGGTTCAGGCTCCTACTCCGGAGTTATTGCCGGTGTGGATTTCGTGACTGCGAACGGCTCAAATGGTGATGTTGCCAATATGAGTTTGGGTGGTCCTGCTTCCGCTGCATTGGATGATGCTGTAGCTGCTATGGGTCAGGCAGGTATAAAAGTTGCCTTGGCTGCCGGAAATGAAAGCACCGATGCCGGTACTAGATCTCCAGCCAGAACAAACGGCACTAATATTTATACAGTTTCTGCAATTGATTCCAATGACAGGTTTGCATCGTTCTCCAACTACGGCAATCCTCCAGTGGATTATGCTGCTCCGGGTGTAGGTATCAAATCATCTGTTCCAGGAGGTGGGTATGCAACTTACAATGGTACATCTATGGCTGCTCCTCACGTTGCAGGTATCCTATTGACCGGAACCCCTAGAAATGGAGGCAGTGCAATCAATGATCCTGATGGGAATCCTGACACAATTGCGATTAAATAAATTCACTGACACCAATACTTTTAAAGCGACCTCATCCAAGGGGTCGCTTTTTTATTACTATTCTTATCCTTAACTTTTAAAACCAACATCTACTGTCGCATCTAAATCCTCTCTTTATGGAAAGATTAGCAAGCTTCTTTTTGATTCTGATGATTTATTTTTTGGGCACCCTCGCGATAGTCCAACAAGTCATCCGCCCCAAACGTCTGCTTATTTCAGACCAAGGAGGGAAAAGCAAACATTGGGTTACCAATTATTTCAAAATCATCTTATTGAGTTTCCTCCTTGCCTTATTGACCACCATACTCGCTTACTACTTATTCATATAAAAAAATAAAACCAGCTTAAGTTTAAGCTGGTTTTATTTTTCATCCGATTGCTCGTATTACATGGTTTTTTTGAGATTCTCTTTTGCCAAATCAAAATTGGGATCTAGCTGAATCGCTTCTTCAAAAGCTACTTTTGCTTCAGCTTTTGAGCCCTGATCCAAATAAATCATTCCTTTTAGATTCAAGGCGGCTGCTTTCATGCTAACCTCCTGAGTTTCGGTTTGACTCTTAGGAAAGCCGATTTTTTCATCAGCCTTGGCATTTTTAATAAGCATATTAGCAGAATTTAGAGCCTCAGCATAGCGCTTAAGGGAATATTGCAAGTAACCTGACTTATAAAGGCTAAAATTATCCCCGGTCAATAAATGTAAGCTCTCAAAATGTGGCAAAGCTCTATCCAAAGCACCCAATTGTTCTAGGGAATAGGCTGCTATCTCCAGAGCTCCTACACTCTTGTCATTCACCTCCAATATATCCATGGCAACCAGAGCAGCTGATGTGGATTGTCCCATTTCGAAATAAAGGCTTCCCAGGGCTTCCTGGAACCTCATATTCTCTGGATTCCTAACAATCAGGTCATATAATTTGGATTTTGCCATATCCATATCACTGTAGCGCATCGCCAATTGGTATGCTGCCTGATCCAGTACATTCAGTGCGTTTTTAGTCTTTGGATCCAAGCGTGCAACAGAATCAGCATTCTGAGCCAAAAGTGTTCCCGAAGTGACAATCAGGAACAACATAACTACTACTCTTTTCATTTTACTTTTTTATTTATGATTTTGTTTTGGTCGAAATCCCCTTTGATTCAGCGATCTCTAACATCAGTCTTCGTGCCTCTTCAGGGCTATTATGAATTTTGCCCTCCAATATAGCTTCTTTAATTTCTTCTTTGATTTCTCCGACGATTTTTGAGGGACTTAGATCAAAAGTTTCCATAATTTCTTCCCCACTGATGGGGGGCTGGAAATTTCTCACCTGGTCTTTTTCCTCAACTTCCTGCAGTTTTTGCTCTACTTTGTCAAAGTTTTCAAGATAGCGCTTGACTTTTTTGTTGTTTTTGGATGTAATATCCGCTCTACAGAGCTTCATCAAATCCTCAATATCATCTCCGGCATCAAAAAGTAGCCTTCTTAGTGCCGAATCTGTCACTTCGTCTTTTACAAGTGCAATGGGTCTTAAGTGAAGTCTGACCAACTTTTGAACATATTTCATGCGCTCATCCATAGGAAGCTTCAAGCGCTTGAATATCCCCGGAGTCATCCTAGCCCCCTTATCCTCATGCCCATGGAATGTCCAGCCTGCTTTAGCGTTGAATCGCTTGGTAGCGGGTTTAGCAATGTCATGCATAATTGCAGCCCATCTCAACCAAAGACTATCACTAACCTGGCATACATTGTCCAATACTTGCAAAGTGTGGTAAAAATTATCTTTGTGGGACTTGTCATCCACCGAGTCCACTCCCTGAAGTTCCACCATCTCCGGAAAAAACTCATGAAGCAATTTTCCGGCAAACAAGAGTTTAAAACCATAGGACGGTTTATCACAAAGGATGATCTTATTCAGTTCCACAATAATCCGCTCAGCTGAAATAATTTTTAATCTGGAGGCATTCTTGGTCAATGCAAAAAAAGTATCTGCATCAATGTCAAAATTGAGCTGAGAGGCAAACCGAACAGCACGCATCATCCGGAGCGGGTCATCCGAAAAAGTAACTTCCGGGTCGGTTGGGGTTTTTATTAGCTTTCGTTTGATATCCCCAACTCCATCATAAGGATCCAACAAGTCCCCATAATTCTCCTTATTCAAAGAAATCGCCATTGCATTGATGGTGAAATCCCTTCTTTCCAAATCCTCCTCCAAGGTCCCGTTTTCGACAATGGGTTTTCTAGACTCTAGCCTATAGGATTCTTTCCTTGCTCCCACAAATTCCAGTTCGGAATCTTCCAATTGCAACATGGCAGTTCCAAAATTCTTGAAAACAGAAAGAGGAACATGGTACTCAAATTGTTTAGCTACCTCTTCAGCTAAAGCTATTCCGCTACCCACGCAGGTAAAGTCAAGGTCTTTATTGACTCTTCCTAAAATCAGGTCCCTGACATATCCACCCACCACATAGGTTTCCAAACCTAAATTCTCTGCAGCCTTTGCGACCTTGGAAAAAATCTCGTTTTGGTCTAAGTGCTCTTTGAAATTCATGCCTTGATAATTTTCACGTCTCCATCCGCTCCGAGATACAGTTCTTTTACAGAAGGACTAAAAAGAGGAAATTGTAATTTGGTATGGTTGGGGGTACTGACTCCCGAGTCCAATCGTACCAAAACAGGCTGGGAAATCTGGAAAAGAAATTTATTCCAATTTGGTTCACGAATCAGTGAAAACCGAATAAGTCCTTCTTTGGCCAGTTCTTCATTGACCAAAGCATTTGCATTGCTTTGGTAGATGGTTGGCTTGCTTGCAAACTCCACAATATCCAAAGAGACCTCGGAAAACTGCTCACAAATAGACCGTATTTGAAACAGGTCAAATAACAGGTAAATCCAATCCTGCCCCATCTCCTTGTTCCACTTTTCGGGTTTCAGGAAAGTGAGCACCTTCCCATTCCCTTCCTTTAGATGGAGAATCCCTTCTTTCTTAAATTCGTTGATATAATTCGCAGATTCCAAAATGCTATAATATTTTTCACAAAAATAATCAGAATATTGAGAGCAGTTCTGCTAATCCGTTGAGCAAAAAAAAAGCCTCCTTACCAGGGAGGCTTGCAAATAAACTCAAATAGCTTAATCTTCTTTTTTGGAAAGGTTTCTGTTGATGAAAAAGCTTGACGCTAATCCTATCCCTGCAAAAATAAAAATGCTAGAAGGAAAAGCCACATTACTTTCAAGGCCTACTTTCTCCAAAACCCCTCCGATCAAGACTCCAGTACCTATCCCGATTGCCAATAAAGCCAGATTGAGCACAACTTCTCCAAAGCTGAATTTTTTTCCAGAATTGAAAAGTTTGGCGTCTGCTCCTTTTTCAATCAATGCCAGTCTTTCTTTGTTTCGGGTACTCAGGAATACATAGATGATTCCGAAAAAACTTGAAAAAACGATAAGTGTAATTAAAATTTCTCCTGCCATATTATTTAAGGTTAGTTTTCTTCTTTGATGTCTATCCTCAAAAAAAGGTTACAAAAGAGGAAAAAAAAATTTTTGTAACTTATTTAATTCAATTTGCATCTAAGATTTAAATGCATTTTCAGGAAGACGATTTTTATATTCAGCAAACTCTATCGGGCGAAATGGGTGCTTTTGGCCAATTGGTTCAAAAACACCAAAAGTTCGCCTATACACTTGCCTTGCGAATACTCAAAAACTCAGAGGAAGCCGAAGAAGCTACTCAGGACGCCTTTTTCAAACTATTTCATAGCTTAGGCAGCTTTGAGGGAAAATCAAAATTCAAAACCTGGCTTTATAAAATCGTTTATCATGAGGCGCTGGGAAGGCTACGAAAGAAAAAAGATTCACATATACAACTGGACGATATAACCGAGTTCGAATCTCTGAATACCGATTTTGAAAACGGTATAGAGGCGATGCAAAGCCAGGATAGAACAAAGTTGATCAAATATGCCCTAGATCAAATGAAATCAACAGAGGCAGCCGTCATAACCTTGTTCTATTTAGAGGAATACAGCATCAAGGAAATAACGGAGATTACAACCCAAACTGAGGCTAACGTAAAAATATTGCTTCATAGAGGCAGAAAAAACATGCTACATATCCTTCAAAAAAACATAAAAAAAGAATTAATCCATTTACTATAATTTTGCGGCATATGGAAAATAGAGACCCCTTTCATAAATGGATCAAGGAAACTGGAACAGAAAATCCCGGTAAAGATTTTCATCTCAGGATTATTCAAAAGCTGGAGAATCAAAAATCGATGGTTCCTTACTCTCCTATTATAACTGCAAAAGCCTGGGCGGCGATTTTGATATTCATAGGAATCATCATTATCAATGTTCTACTTTTTGTACCAGGAGACCATTCCACTTTCATGCTATTCGAAAAGATCCCCCAACTGAACATTTCCTATTTCACTATAAAGGTCCCATCATTTAGCTTTCCTGCTATAATCATAGATCAAGTAATGAGTATTTCTATTGCAATCTTTAGTTTATTCTCCTTTCTCTATATTTTCTTTTGGAGCAAAAAATGGCACTTTTAATAAAACAAAAAGAGGCATCATAAAGATGCCTCTTTTTTTGTCATTTAATTTCTAAATTATCCTCTCAGCCAATTTATAAAAGTCTGATAACCTACTCCGATCTCTCTTGCAAAAGCAGCCTTGGTTTTCTTTCCAGCAGCTTCTACTTTTCTCCATTCTTCAATAATTTTACTCTTTTCTGAATCAGAAAATGATCTTCTTTTAGAAGTTTTTCCAACAGAAGAACCACTTAACATTGCTACCAATTCATTCAATTCATTCAGGAATTTTCCATCAGTTAAGAATAATCCTGCCGCTTCCAATTTTTTGATAACATCATCCTTTGGGTTTACAGGAGTAACGGCAATTCCTCTGGCTGCCGCCTCGTTTAGGTCAATTTTTTTACCTTCTGCAGTTTTATAGATAAACCCATCATTTTTTTTGAGGTCTGCAATTGCCTCTTTAATTAGATCTCTCATGCTAGTACACTATTTTCATTAATAAAATGAATTCAAATATATCAGAAAAAGTATTTTATATCTACAAATACATCTCTTTAATATTGATTATTTTAAAAAAATTAACACAAACATGAGAAAAATCATTAATTAACCGAGTAGTTATTTAACCAGTGATTAATCAAATTAAAATGTGACTGTTGATTTCTAAGGGTATTAAAATATATTTTTTCCATACCAGAGTTTTGGAAATTCACCTGAAACAAAGACAAATCCAATTCATTATTCAGGTTTTCAATTAACTCCACAAAAGACGAATACTCCGGTAATTGTATATCATCATGTTCAGTTGGAACTAAAGAGAAACCTATAGAAACATCTGAATTAACTAAAAAAGAATAAGATAAACTGTCTCTATTTTTATTTCTAAGCAGTACAATTGACTCCTGTTGATTAGTCAATACCGCAATTTCTTCTGAGCTAATCCTTGTAGCCAATTCTTCTCCAATACTTTTTAATAAAAACTCAACAAACCTCTTCCAAGAGACAGATAAATTTTCTGGTAAATCGTAGGGTTTGGGTTCCTGGGAAAAAGCGGTCTCTAATTTCAACCCTGCTGAATCACATATAGATAGTATGTCAAACCAATATTGGTCGGGAGGAGTATTGGTAGGCCAGAAAACTACCAAATCGCGCTGATCCAAAATCAGAGAATCAAATAGCTCTCCGTAAAAAGAATGAAATGCACCATAAGACGATCCTAAATTTAACCAGTCAACTTTTTCCAGCAATAGAATCGGATCAAGAGCAAAGGGAATGTTCGCATTTTTTGAAATTCTGATTGAACTGGATTTCGACGAATCCTCGAGTTTATTTACCAAGATAATTTTTGGACATTGTGTTTTCATGATTTAAGGGATTGAAGAGTTTCAATGATTTTCGTATTCCTTGGGACCAAGATGCCTTTTCGGTCACTCAACCCGGAATAAAAGTAGAAACAGAAAATATTTATCGAACACATTTGTCACAAATTGTCAGCATTTACTTTTAGGCTTTAATTTGAAAAAAATGACTAAAGCACAAATTTCCGGAAAAGGAATCAGATAATTTCCTTAATTTTGAGCCCCATAAGAATCCATTCAAATTCATTCTCCACTCCATTCTTATGGCTTCATCCACCAAATACATCTTTATCACCGGAGGCGTGACCTCTTCACTTGGGAAAGGCATCATTGCTTCCTCTTTGGGCAAATTGCTGCAATCAAGAGGGTTCAGTGTTACGATCCAAAAATTCGACCCCTATCTCAATATAGATCCGGGAACTCTTAATCCCTACGAACATGGGGAATGTTATGTCACTGATGATGGAGCAGAAACGGATCTTGACTTGGGACACTATGAGCGATTCCTGAATGTGCCGACTTCTCAAAGCAACAACATCACTACAGGAAGGATCTACAACAATGTCATCACCAAAGAGCGAAAAGGAGAATTTCTTGGCAAAACGGTACAGGTAATCCCCCACATCACTGATGAAATCAAGTCCAATTTTTACAAACTTGGCGAAGAGGGAAAATACGATGTAGTAATCACCGAAATAGGTGGATGTGTCGGTGATATCGAATCCCTTCCTTTCATTGAAGCAGTGAGACAGGCGAGACTGGACTTAGGACCAAATAATTTTCTGGTAATCCACCTGACCCTGATCCCTTATCTCAAGGCGGCAAAAGAACTGAAGACCAAACCAACTCAACATTCGGTAAAACAGCTTTTGGAAGCAGGTATTCAGCCGGATATTCTGGTTTGCCGTACAGAGCACCACCTACCTTTAGAGGTTAAAAAGAAGCTTGCACTTTTCTGTAACGTACAGTTAAACAGTGTAATTGAGGCCATGGATGCAGACACCATTTATGATGTGCCTTTGCTGATGAAAAAAGAGAAACTGGATGAGCGTGTATTGTCCAAATTGAAACTCTCTTCAAAATCCAATTCGGAGCTAGAGGAATGGAAGGAATTCCTTGGAAAACTGAAAAACCCAACCCAAGAAACCACAATCGGCCTGATCGGAAAATATGTTTCCCTTCCAGATTCCTATAAATCCATCATTGAGTCCTTCACTCATGCAGGTGCATCAATTGAATGCCAAGTCAACCTGAAATTGATTTCTTCTGAAGAAATCAACCATGAAAACTATGAAACCAAACTCAGAGGATTGGATGGGATTTTGGTCGCTCCTGGTTTCGGGGAGAGGGGCTTTGAAGGAAAAATAGAAACTGTAAAATATGCCCGAGAACATGGAATTCCTTTCTTTGGAATTTGTCTGGGAATGCAGGTAGCAGTTATTGAGTATTGCAGAAACGTTCTTCAACTGGAAGGAGCAAATAGCACGGAAATGGACCCCTACACGCCTAACCCTGTGATTGCCCTGATGGAAGAGCAAAAGAATGTGGATCAAATGGGAGGCACCATGCGACTTGGCTCTTATGCTTGTGAACTCAAAAAGTCCAGCAAAGCATTTGCAGCCTACGGAAAAACAAAAATTAACGAAAGACACCGTCATCGTTACGAATTCAACAACCATTACCTGGAACAAATCGAAAATGCAGGGATGATCGCTACTGGTAAAAACCCAGAAACCGGTTTGGTGGAAATCGTAGAAATCAAAAACCATCCCTGGTTTGTTGGCGTTCAATTCCATCCGGAGTACAAAAGTACCGTACTTAGTCCACAGCCTTTATTTGTCAAATTCATTCAAGCAGCTGTAGCAAACAAAAAATAAACAATTCAAATCCCCAAACTATCTTGGGGTTGATACCAATTAAATATGGATAGAAATCAAGCAACAGGTTTGATCCTTTTTGCGGCAGTCATTTTGACTTACTCAATCTTTTTTGCCAGTAGCCCGGAAGTCCCGGAGGTAGAAACCGAAACACAGGCACAGACTGAGACCAAAATACAGGAAGTCGAGGCAACTGCCGAAATGGTCGCCGTACCAGATAGTACTCTGGACGCAGAAAGGATAGCAAAATTTGGGGTTTTAGCCCCTCTTACTCAGGGAAACGAGGAAATCGTCACCCTGGAAAACGACAAAATCCAAGTAAAAATTTCCTCCAAAGGTGCTGAAATAAAGGAGGTAATCCTCAAAGAATACCTGGACTGGAAGAAACAACCACTGGCCCTGATTGATGAAAACAGCTCATCGATCAATTTCTCGCTAGAAAGCCGCACTGGTACAATCCAACTGGAGGATCTATTCTTTTCACCTAGTCTTGGAAGTTATGAAAATGAGGAAGGAGTTACCGTTCATACCCTCAGTTTTCAGACAGGCTCCGAAAGCGGAAAACTAATTCAGGAATACCAGCTTTCCGAAGGGAGCTATGAAGTGGCCAAATCCTTCAGGATGGAAAATTATTCCGGAGTTTTCATAGGGAATTCTATCCAGATGAACTGGGAAGACCAGGTAAGAGCTCACGAAAGAGACCTTGCTGAATCCAGAAGAAAAACCCAACTGAATTACTTCACTGCTTCAGAGTCCTATGAAAACCTTGGTGTAAGCGACGATGCAGAACAAGAAGCAGTAGCAGAACCTGTCAAGTGGATAGGCTTCAGCCAAAGATTCTTCACTGCGGGGATTATTGCGGACGCTGATTTCCAAAATGTAAATTTGGCACAAAGTACTCCAGCGGATAGTGCATTTGTAAGAAATATGAGTGCAAGTCTGACTATCCCAATGCAAGATGGAGAAGTTTCTTACCGCTATTATTTTGGCCCTGACAAATACAAAGTACTCAAGAAAGTCAGTGAAGGCTTTGAGAAAAACGTAGACATGGGCTACTTCTTTGTAAGCTGGGTCAACAAATACATCATCGTCAATCTTTTCTCCTTCCTTGAAAAATATTTCAGCAGCTACGGAGCGATTATTATACTCATCGTATTCATCATCAAATTAGCTTTATTCCCATTGACCTATAAATCTTATATAGGCATGGCAAAAATGAGGGTAATCAAACCTGAAATCGATGAACTGAAAGAGAAATACGGAGACGATCAGACCAAGATGCAGCAGGAACAGATGAAGCTGTTTTCCCAGCTTGGAGTAAGCCCAATTTCAGGCTGTCTTCCAATGGTTCTTCAGATGCCATTCCTTTTTGCGATGTTCTTTTTCTTCCCGAACGCCATCGAGTTGAGACAAGAATCCTTCCTATGGGCATCGGATCTTTCCACGTTTGATGAATTCATCAAATTGCCATTTACGATTCCATTTTATGGATCACATGTGAGTTTGTTCACCTTGCTGATGACCGTTTCACAAATCGTCTACACTCACTTCAACAATCAGCTTACTACCGCGACGGGTCCAATGAAAAACCTAGGCTACATCATGCCGGTAATGTTCATGTTTATCCTGAACTCCTACCCTGCAGGATTGAGCTTCTACTATTTCGTATCGAACATGGTGACATTTGGACAGCAGTCCCTGATTAAGCTTTTTGTAGATGACAAAAAGATCAGAAAGATGGTTGACGACAACAAAGCCAAAAACGTCAACAAGAAAAAGTCAAAATTCCAGCAGAGACTAGAAGACGCAATGAAGGCGGCTGACACCAACCGAAAAAAATAAAAAGGGACCCGAAAGGGTCTTTTTTTTTGTTAAAAAAGAAGACAAAAGTATCATTCCTAAGCATTAAATGCGTTCTTAAACTACTCGTTTCCCGTTTCACAAATTAGTTACTATAAAAAGCCATCAATATTGACCACATAAATAGCTAACTAATTAAAAGCAAAGCCATTGACTAAATTCTACCAATAATTACCTACAGTTATGCGACAATTTTTGTCAGAAGGCAATTGCTAAAAAAAGAGTGAAACAGGAACGAAAAAGCATTGATTTTGCTTAATATTGAGTCTTAATTTAAACAACACCATGGGAAAAATCATTGCCATAGCCAACCAAAAAGGCGGAGTGGGAAAAACCACAACTGCGATGAACCTTGCTGCGAGTCTTGCAGTATTGGAGCACAAAACCTTGGTGATCGATGCGGACCCTCAAGCCAACACCACATCCGGATTAGGTCATGATCCCAAATCAATTAATACCAGCATTTATGAATGTATGGTCGACGGAATTGATGTGAAAGAAATCATTCTCAAAACCGAAATTGAAAATCTGGATCTGGTTCCTTCTCATATTGACTTGGTAGGAGCTGAAGTCGAAATGATCAATATGGAAAACCGGGAAGAAAAAATGAAGGAGGTGGTTTCAGGTCTCAAGGACCTTTACGACTTCATTATCATTGACTGTTCCCCTTCCCTAGGTTTGATCACGATCAATGCCCTGACTGCGGCCAACTCCGTAATTATTCCTGTTCAATGCGAATATTTTGCATTGGAAGGCTTGGGTAAATTATTGAACACTATCAAAATCATCCAAACCAGACTCAACCCAGACCTGGAAATAGAAGGGATTTTGCTGACCATGTATGATGTACGTCTCAGACTGTCCAACCAAGTGGTGGATGAAGTTCGAGTGCACTTCAAAAACATGGTATTCGATACGATCATCCCGAGAAATGTTCGCTTAAGTGAATCTCCAAGCTTTGGTCTACCTGCCATTGCTTTTGATGCAGAAGGAAAAGGTGCAATCGCCTATCTAAATTTGGCCAGTGAGATTGCAGAGAAGAATGGCATTCAAAATCAGAACGCATAAGCTATGGCAGACCAAAAACCCAATAGAAAAAAATCTGCTCTAGGAAGAGGACTCGGTGCTCTTCTGGAGGATAGCCCCGCGAAAAACAAGTCTGAGGAAATCCTCCCTGAGGTAATTAAAACCGGAATATTTGAAATCCCACTTGAAGAAATCCAGGTAAACCCCTACCAACCCAGGATTCACTTTGACAAGGAAGCCCTGGAAGAATTATCCGAATCCATCAAAGTTCAGGGAATCATTCAGCCCATAACCGTTCGGAAACTGGGACCAAATGAATTCCAACTTATCTCAGGAGAAAGAAGATTTCAGGCTTCAAAACTTGCCGGTCTAAAGGAAATCCCTGCCTATGTCCGCACAGCCAATGATCAGCAGATGCTGGAAATGGCACTGATAGAAAACATTCAGCGGGAAAACCTCAATGCCCTGGAAATCGCTCAATCTTACCAAAGACTACTGGCAGAGTGCGATTTAAAACAAGAAGAATTGGGAGACCGTGTTGGTAAAAACCGGACAACTGTCAACAATTACCTGAGATTGTTGAAGCTTCCGCCGACCATTCAGGCAGCTATACGGGACAATCAAATTTCAATGGGACATGCACGTGCCCTGATCAATATTGAGGATATTGACAAGCAACTGGCCATTTTCAAAAAAGCAGTTGATGAGGAGTTGAGCGTGCGAAAAGTAGAAGCCCTCGTTAAGGCTTTGAATGAAGGCAAGGCGGAAAAGCCTGAAAAACCAGGGCTGGACCCAGTCAAAAAATACGAAATGAACAAGATCCAGCAGCAACTGGCAAGTCATTTCGGCACCAAAGTCGCTCTCAAAGCCGACAACAAAAGCAAGGGAGAAATCAAAATCCCCTTCAATTCGGCTTCGGACTTAAACAGAATTTTGGAAATTTTGGAAATTATCTAAAATTGATCGTATCCTCTATCCCACACTCTTCGAAATCTAAAGCCCCGTGTATTATCATGGGACTTTTGGTTTTTGGCATTCTGTCTATGAGCACATTATATGCTCAGGAAGTAACAATTCCAGAAGAGGATCAAAAGCCCATAAAAACTTCCACTCTTCCCAAAAACCCAAAAAAAGCCACACTGCTTTCAGCTATTCTTCCCGGTGCAGGCCAAGTTTACAATAATAAAGCATGGAAGGTGCCAATTTTGTATGCGGGAATCATGACGGATGTTTATTTCATGAACTTCAACAATCGTCGATACAAAGTCTTTCGCGAGGCATTATTTGCTTTTGATGATGGGGAACCCAACCAATTCCCCAATTTGAATAGAGATGCATTGGTAAGAAATGTGGATTATTGGAGAAGAAACAGGGACATGACCTATTTACTGATGGGGGCCATTTATGCGCTGAATATCATAGATGCAACCGTAGACGCCCACCTTTCCGGGTTTGATATTTCGGACGATTTAGCATTGAAGGTCGAACCACATTATGAATCATTTTCTGCCCAAAACCACAGTTTGGGCTTTGCAGTAAAACTTAAATTCTAACATGAATATTTTATTACTTGGCTATGGAAAAATGGGACAGCTGATCGGTCAGATAGCCGAATCAAGGGGTCACCAAATAGCTGGAAAAATCAACATAGACAACCGGGAAGAACTGGAACAATTGGACCCTGGTAAAATCGATGTTGCGATTGAATTTAGCCAGCCTGAAGCAGCAGTAGAAAATATCTCCTGGTGTCTGGAAAGAAATATTCCAATTCTATCAGGAACAACTGGCTGGCTGGACAGGAAGACTGATTTAGATCAGCTGACACTTGAGAAAAACGGGGCTTTTTTCTACGCCTCCAACTACAGTATAGGAGTTAATATCTTTTTCAAAGTCAATGAATTTCTGGCCCGCCTCATGAACGAAGCCAGCGGATACAAGGTGTCTATTGAAGAAATTCACCATACAGCCAAGAAAGATGCTCCTTCAGGTACGGCCATCACCCTTGCCGAAGGAATAATGAATAATCTGAAGGGGTATTCAAAATGGCATCTGTCCGATGGAACGCACGAAAATGAACAATCCATCTCTATTACTTCCAAACGCATAGATCCTGCACCGGGCACTCACATCATTCGCTATCATTCTGAAATTGACGACATTGAGATTTCTCACACGGCACATAGCCGTCAGGGATTTGCTCTTGGTGCGGTTTTGGTTGCAGAATGGATTAAAGGAAAGAAAGGCGTGCTCTCTATGGATGATTTTCTATCTTTCTGAAATAAATTTTACAAATGAGTCAACCTAAAAAGAAAAAATCTGCAGCTCGGGAATGGGTAGACGCCTTGGTGTTTGCAGTTATTGCTGCAAGCTTGATCCGATGGCTTTTTTTAGAACCATTCACCATTCCAACTGCTTCTATGGAAAAGTCACTATTGGTCGGTGACTTCCTTTTTGTAAGCAAAATGCACTATGGTACCCGTGTCCCGAGAACTCCTCTTCAGGTACCATTGACCCACCAAAAAATTTGGGGAACTGATATTGATTCCTATTCCGATGCCATACATCTCCCTTATTATAGGCTTCCAGGTTTTTCAGATGTAAAAAGGAATGACGTGGTGGTTTTCAATTACCCCGTGGAATTTCAGTACCCAAGTGACCTAAAGACAAATTATATCAAGCGTGCTGTAGGAATACCAGATGATGTGATTGAAATCAAAGGAAGCGAATTATTTATAAACGGTGAGGCAGCTATGACTCCAGAGGAAATGCAGTTTTCCTACAATGTTGTGACCAACCGTCCTCTGAATTCGGAGTTTTTCAAGGACTATGGCATCAACCCAGATAGCTACATGGCCTTTACTGACGGAACCTATATGGTGTTTACAACCAATCAGGAAATCGAACGGTTGAAATCTTCACCCGTTGTCACCTCTGTTTCCAAGAGAATCTATCCACCGGGACCTGAAGCTGGTATTTTCCATGATGAAACAGACTTGGGATGGAACCGAGACTATTTTGGCCCGCTCCTGGTACCAGGAAAGGATCAGACCTTTGAAATGACTCCTGACAATGTCCTAAAGTATTCTTTTACCATTGAAAAGTACGAGGGACATGACCAAGTGGAAGTAAAAGATGGACAACTCTTTATTAACGGTGAAAAAGTAGATTCCTACACCTTCAAACAAAATTACTACTTCATGATGGGAGACAACCGTCATGATTCTCTGGACTCCAGATACTGGGGATTTGTACCGGAAGACCATATTGTAGGTAAAGCTTGGTTCCTATGGCTCTCCTTGGACAAATTCGAATCCATGTTTAACAAAATCCGCTGGAGCCGACTCTTCAAAGGAATTGAATAAATGAAAAAGCCCTGAATTCCAGGGCTTTTTCATTTATCACCAATCTACAGGCTTTTCTCCATGGGAAAGCAAATATTCATTGGCCTTGGAAAAATGTCCGCATCCAAGGAAGCCCCTATGAGCTGACAAGGGACTTGGATGGGGAGCCTTTAAAATAAGGTGTTTCTTCTCATCAATCAGAGCTGCTTTTTTTTGGGCAAAAGCTCCCCAAAGCAAGAAAACCACATGTTCACGGGAATCATTGATTGTTTTGATCACCACATCGGTAAACTCCTCCCAACCTTTATTCTGATGAGAACCCGCCTGATTTGCCCTCACCGTCAGAGTTGCATTTAGCAGAAACACCCCTTGGTCTGCCCAGCGTGTCAAATCTCCGTTGGGAGGCATATCTTTCCCAAGGTCTGCTTTGATCTCCTTAAAAATATTCAGGAGGCTTGGAGGAAAAGCAACCCCTGCACGAACCGAAAATGCCAATCCATGAGCCTGTCCCGGTCCATGATAGGGATCCTGTCCGAGGATGACCACCTTCACTTGATCCAAGGTGCAATGATTAAAGGCATTGAAAATTTCCTTTCCAGGAGGGTAAATTGTTTGATGGGCATATTCATCCTTTACAAATTCGGTAAGCTTTTTGAAGGATTCATTCTTAAAATAGTCCGCTAAGGCAGTTTTCCAGCTTTCTTCAATTTTTACATCCATAGGTGAAAATATTGGTTCTCAATGTCAGCATTGTATATTTGTTGAATTCTCAATCTCATTGAATTATGGTAACAGCTGTTACGGAAGGAATACAAGTCAGTGTAGAAGTAACCTATCAGGCAGAATTTTCCAGCCCGAATCAGCACCATTTTGTTTTCACCTACAAAGTAAACATTGAAAACAAAAGTCCCCACACAGTTCAGCTTCTTAGGAGAAAATGGGAAATTTTTGACGCTGCCGAAGACATGAAAATTGTCGAAGGAGATGGCGTAGTAGGTCAGCAACCTATTTTGGAACCCGGAGAATCACATAGCTACATTTCCGGATGCAACCTCAAGTCTGGTCTGGGCAAAATGAGAGGTTTTTACATGATGGAAAAGCTATTTGACGGAAAAATGCTGGAAGTTGTTGTTCCCGAATTCCAGATGATCGCAACAATCTTTCATAATTGATTTGCTTTCCAGAGTTTATCCTTTCCTTGCCTATTTGAAATATTGGCTTCTCAAAGAAGACCATTATTCCTTGCAAAGCCCCTTCCTATTTCAACTCTATCAAAACCTAAAAAAATTCCGAAGGGAAAGACAATCTGACGACTTGGAAATTGAGCAGTTTCGAGAATCCCTGTTGAAGAATACCCTAGAAATTGAGATCCAGGATTTGGGTGCCGGTTCGAAACGAGTACCCCAACGTATTAGGAGAATATCTAAAGTAGCCCGCTTCAGTACCAGCCCCAGAAAATACGCTCAGCTTTATCAGTATTTCTGCAGCCTTACACCTGCAAAAACTGTTCTGGAACTTGGCACCTGTGTGGGAATCACCACTAGGTATCTTGGTAAGGTCACAAAAGGCAAAATCTTTAGTTTTGAGGGTTCGACTAACTTAATTACTGTAGCTAAAAAAAGCTTAAAAAGCAGTCATATCGAATTCATTCAAGGGAATATCCACCAAACATTACCTAGTTTTTTATCACAAACTACAACTGTGGATTTTGCACTGATAGATGCCAACCACACTTTCGACAGTACTGTTGCTTTCTTCGAACTGCTTCTACCAAAAATTGATTCCGGATCCATCATTACCATTGGGGATATTCATTGGTCTTCAGAAATGAACAAAGCTTGGGACCAAATCAAAAAACACCCTAAAGTAAGCTTGAGCCTTGATTTTTTTGAATGTGGAATCTTGCTTTTTCACCACTCCGAAGAAAAAGCCCACTTTGTTCTCGATTACTGATTTTCCAAAATCAGGAATACCTCAGTTCCTGTCCTTTGGGGAATTGAGTTATAACAAGCTTCCAAAACCTGGACTTTGAAATAGGAGGAGAATATGGCCTGGTATTCCAAGAGACTTCCACCAAAAGGAGGTCCATCCTGTTCAAAATCCCGATCAAACAACACGCCCACCAACTTTCCGGAAGGTTTTAACAAGGATTTCATTTTTTCGCAATAAGCAGGTCTTAAACTAGGATCGAGCGCACAAAAAAACGTCTGCTCCAGAATCAAGTCATAAGATCCAAGATGATCAAAAAAATTCTGATGGTGGATCTGCCGAGTTGGAAAATCCGGAAAGCGTCTTCGAAAATTTTCCAAAGGGATAGTTGAAATATCGAGTATATGGGTATTGACCAGACCCTTTTGAAAAGCGTAAACAGCCTCATGAGCATTGCCTGCTCCCGGAATCAGGAGTTCTAAACCACTATTTTCAATTTGGTCTAAATATTGCAATAAGGGAGTAGAAGGATAACCAATATCCCAACCGGTTTTCCCTTGAAGATACCGTTGGGTCCAAAAATCTTCATTCAGATTTACAAGCATCTTGCCCTAGATAAAACAAAACATGAACACAAATTTTAAAAAAGATTCCGGTCAACCTAGTAACCAGGGAAAAAACATCCTGATCATTGTCCTGATTCTTTTGGTCATCATTAGCGGGATAAAACTCTATACAGACTATGTAGATAGAACCAAAAAAACAGAGGAAATCCTTTTGCTTTCTTCAGAAAACAATGAATTAAATCAAAGGTTGGACTCCATGACCTATCAATTGAATCTGAGAATACAGGAAATTGAAAAACTCGGAGGAGATATTCAGGCGCTGGAAGATGTGCGAGACCAGCTGATAGCAGAAAGAAACACGTCAAGACAACGATCTTCCGCCGAAATTGCCGCACTCAATGAAAAGATCAACAATTACAATACGCTAATTGAGGAAAAAGATCAGGAAATACTAGAGTTGAGAGCCATGAACCAGCAGCTCTATGCCGAAAACCAAGATTTGAAAAGTACACAGGCCCAAATCGAGGAAGAAGTGGCTCAATTGAACCTTCAAAAGGAAAATCTTCAGGCAAAGGTCAATGTAGCCTCCATGTTGAAAGCAGAGAACATTGCCATTGCTGCCATAAACTCCAGAGGAAGAGAGCGGATTGAAACCAGCAGGGACTTCAGAAACCGGCAGATGGAGCGTATCAAGGTGAGTTTCAACTTTGCAGACAATAAAGTAGCGGAAAAAGGCCCCAGAAATGTATATGTACAGATTCTAGCACCAAATTCACAACCTATTTTCGACGTGGCAAAAGGTTCTGGGACCTTTACAGTTAACGGAGCGGAGCAGTTCTACACAGTCAAGCAAGATGTCATTTTTGACAATTTAGGGGAAACCCTGACCTTCTTTTATGAAAAAGGCTCTGAATATAGCTCTGGAGAGCATGAGGTAAGGATATTTGTGGACAATTACCAAGTGGGATCACAAACATTCTCCGTGAAATAATCCCAGCCAACCGACAATCTTGGAAACCTCTCTTTTTGAGAGGTTTTTTTATGTGCATTCCCGCAATGCAATCGGACAGTTGTTTGGAAAACAGAAGTATTACCCCTACTTTTGCGGTCTGTTTATTCAAATTCCTTAAACACATTAAAAAATGTTCCAAAGAAATTACGAGACGGTATTCATTTTAACTCCCGTTTTGTCTGATGTTCAGATGAAGGATACTGTCGACAAGTTCGTGAACTTGTTAAAAGAAGAGGGGGCAGATGTAATCAATGTGGAAAACTGGGGTCTGAAGAAAATGGCTTATGCTATTGACAAAAAGACAACTGGTTTCTATGTGATGGTTGAGTTCAAGGCCGATCCTAGCATCATCCGCAAGTTTGAACTTGAGTTCAGACGTGATGAAAAAGTGATGAGATTCTTGACTACTGTTTTGGACAAGCACGCAATTGCTTATGCCGAAAGAAGAAGAAAAGGAGAGTTTAACAAAAAAGCTGAAGCTAAGGAGGAGCAAGCCTAATGACACTATTCAACGAGCCAATCAACAGAGGCGAAATCAAGAAAAAATATTGCCGATTCAAAAAGCACGGCATTAAGTACATTGACTACAAGGATCCTAATTTCTTGTTGAAGTTTGTCAATGAGCAAGGAAAAATCCTTCCTAGAAGACTGACTGGAAACTCTGCGAAATATCAGCGTAAAGTTGCTCAGGCTGTTAAAAAAGCAAGACATTTGGCTTTGTTGCCATTCGTAACCGATGGTTTGAAATAATTCGGTCTTGTATCGTTCAATCAAAAAAGATCATTACTAATGGAAATTATATTAAAAACAGACATCAAAGGTCTTGGATATAAAAATGACCTGGTAGATGTGAAGCCAGGATACGGCCGTAACTACCTGATCCCTCAAGGTTTCGCAGTTCTTGCAACCAGCTCCAACAAAAGAATCCTTGCTGAAAACATCAAGCAGGCTGCTCATAAAGCTGAAAAAATCAAGACTGAGGCAGAAAATATTGCAGCAAAACTTGCTGAAGTTACTCTTGAAATCAAAGCCAAAATCGGTGAATCAGGAAAAATCTTTGGTAAAGTAACTACCCTTCAAATTGCTGATGCTTTGGCAACTCAAGGGTTCAACATCGACCGTAAAAAAATCTCCATCAACACACCAGTAGAAGGTGCAGGAGAATTTACTGCTGAGGTTGACCTTCACAGAGAAGTAAAAACAAACGTGAAATTTGTAGTTGTGGGTGAATAATCCCCAAAACAATACATTAAAAAAGCTCACTGAAAAGTGAGCTTTTTTTTTCTTATTAGGCCAAGAATTTCTCCAAGTCCTCCACCAATTTCTTTGATACAGCACGGCTGTTTTTCTCGCGGGCCTCTTTAAAAAGCTCAACAGCGACTTTGCATTTCTCTTGTAAGCCAACTGGGTTTTGGTCATTCTTGTAGCTTCCAAGACACCAAGTAAGCTCCTCAGCCAAGGAACCACCCAATTTTAATTTCTCCAATTTCTGAACAGCTTCATCAACTGTTTTCTCTAATTTTTCAATTTGCATAAATAAATAAAATTTGGCGTTTTCAAATATTTTGATCAAAACTGCTTATATATTTTCAATTTTACAACATAATTGATTTAAAATTACCATAATCGCAATTTTCAATCGATTTCATGGGCTATTTTTTAATACACGAATAAATAAGACAACAATCCAAACAAGCAAAATCCCCATGAAGGATTTTTAGGCTTTGAATCAAGGGGTTAAAAGGAAACATTAAAAAACTTTGGGAGCATGTTTGGAAAAAAAGAAGCAGGATTCTACCTTTGTGACACTTTAAAGAAAGCGAAAGCGCTTTTGACACATACTGATCCATGGTGTAACTGGCAACACGTCTGATTTTGGTTCAGAAGAGTCTAGGTTCGAGCCCTAGTGGATCAACAAAAAGCCCTCCTCAAGAGGGCTTTTTGTTATTTTAATCCCCGAAGTCGGAAAGCATTCATTGCATTTTTACCAAGTTGCTCAGTCAACCTATAATTGGCAATTGCTCCTACTCCTGCACCGATCACAGGAATCAGCTGTGCGAGTTTCGCCAAATCAATGTAGTCCCTGTAATCGAGCTGAAAAGTCTTCCAATCAAACTCATCAAAACTCTTGGGTAAAGTCTCCCGATAATCTTCCCAATTCTCGATCAACGCTATCAATTCATTTCTCCGCTTCTGGCTCGAAAAACTCAATTGAAAAACATAAAGTAAAAAAAGACGCTCTTGGTAATCTTTGGTATCATACCCGTACAATGCTGCTATATCAAAGAGCATTTTCATCTTTATTGTCAGGAATGCAGGAAAGTCCGCAAAGCCAAGTAAAATCCCTCCAGCACCAGTCACAGCCCCCTCAACTGAAGCCGTATTGCGATACCATTTGATTCTATTCCTGATTTTGAATTCACGGACTTTATAAGGCATTGACTCATCAGGCTTAGGAACAATCCAAGAGGACCCGGTTAAAACAGCCTTAACCATGTTCTCTATTGCCACCGTCACCACTTGGTGGATTTTCTCTGGAATCCATTGGTTAATTTTCCCCTGTACCCCATGGGCAATTTTGCTGCCTAAAGAAGGAGGGCGCTTCATTTGATAAAGCCATGAAGTCAATTCCGCATTAATATAGTTTTGGTAATTATCCATCTCAATTTATTCGCTGCTCTCTAGACTTTTTACTCCAATCCTCCCATGAGGGTCTGCTTTGACTTGAAAATAAAAAATCCTGCCATCACTGGCAGGATTTCTCTCTTTAATATCTCTTGTTCTCACTTATATAAGCCATTAAACAACATTTTAAATGTTCCATGAGACTGGGCTCGGAAAGTGATTTCAGGTCCAAAGGCGAAAACTTTCCCCTTGCCTACTTGGGCTTCAAAAGCAGTCACTCCGTTTTTCAAATAAGCCTGTCCCCAAGCCCATCCACTTCTCAGAGGCTCTTCTTCTCCGAACCAAGCAATCGCCTTCACTCCTTTCAAAGCCGCATCAGGATCGAGTTTAAACACTGGAGAACGGTTAAACATGATATAAGAAGTCTCTCCCATCCCATAATTTATTGGCTGAGTATTGTCTACATGCATTTCCAAAACAGAGCCCGGGATGTAATATTTCTCTCCACTTAGAGCAACTTCCTCTCCTTCGGAATTCATTTCCACCAAAGCATCGTGAACCGGCAAATCCAAATGGTAGGCAAGCTGTGTAGCCGCACCAACCGCAATGATTTCTCCACCTTTCTCCAAAAAGGACTTCAATTGAGGGATGGATTTCTCCTTGGTTATATTCCCCAACATTCCTTGATATTTTGGATCAATCTCCTCTGCCTTAGGCTGAGAGCGGGAATAAGATGATTCCACGCCGGGAATTCCTGGCCCAATAAACAACAGCACATCATATTTCTCATTCAAATTTCCTTTGTCGATTTCTTGAGGGAAGACCAGCTGATACTCGAAATGGAACTGTTCCATCATCCATCTAACCCAGCCCGAAGGCATAGAGCCCCCATAATAATCAAATAGACCAATTCTCGAAGGTTTGATTTCCTTGGCACCTTTTGGCATGGATGCAGGAACTGCATAGACACCGTATTCTTTTGCGGCTTTTTCGAGAACTTTTTTACCAGATGACCCTACAAAGAAAGACCCTTCTGGAAGTCCTTTCATAGATTCCTGGATTCTATACACCTTCACTTTTTCTTTCAAAAGATCATTCACAGCCATAAAGCTGTTATTTCCCCTTACATCAATCAAGTAACCGGATCCATTTGCAAGGGATTTGGCCGGTGGGTTTTGAATCTCGCCGTACGGGACAGGCACAAAAGGCCCGTCAAAATCTTCCATAATCCGGTCTATTTCGGACCCCATCTGGAATGCTAATGTCCATCCGGCAGCATCATAAGGTCTGATTGGAGGTCCTCCCGGATACAAAAAGTCATTTGGATGATCCTGAGGTTCAAACATATCGATCACGTGGGGACGGAATGCCTGGGCAGTTTTTACGATATATGATCCTGAAGGATATTTTTTGCCATTTACCTCAAAATCTTCCGACGCTTTATGCACCAAGATCCCTGATTTGATTAACGCATTCAAAAACTTGATTGCTGTTGGGAAATCAGGCTGGTCTGCCGACAGAATATACCCATACGGGTCTTTTCTGTTTTGATCTTTATAAACCTGATCAAAGAATTCTGTTGGAATACCTCTCCGATTATTTCCCTCTACTTTACCATCCTTTCTTGCAGCTTGATAAGCATCCTCAATAGCCTGAGCATTTTTGGGATAGAAAGTCCAGGTATCTTTTTGTCCTTTTTCTATAGACCTTCTTCCCATTAGGTAAATATTTCTAAGCAATTCATCTCCATGCCTTACAGCATGATTCAAAATCGCGTAGTTCAAGGAAACCGAATAGTCAATGGAGGTTTTGAAATGCCATTCCCTAGGGGTAATAGGGTAAGGCGTACCGTTGTTGGGGATCAATCTTTCTGGTACCAAAGGAACCTCTGATGGGGTAGGGTTTCCAATTATTTCGGTCAAAATTCCAATTTGGTTGTGGTAATATGGAGTTGTACGTAGACCTCCATTCCACCAAGTGGAAAACACCGATCCATCCAACCGGGTATAACCTGGTCTATCCTCTTGATGAAGCCGGTTGATCATTGCAGCCCCAACCGCATCCAAACTCGTAATAATCAATGGATCAAACACATGATTGAATGGATCTCGGTAAGGAGGTCCTGCCACCACAGTCCCAGCAGGACCGGATTGATGGTGATTGTAAATAATCTGAGGTATCCACTCCACATACTGCTGTAAGGAAATATTGGTAGCCTCGCTCATGTTGTTCATGTAGAAATCCCGGTTATTGTCATGACCAACATACTTCTGATATAGAATGGGAATATTCTGATCCCGTTTTGTAGGATCTTCTTTTCTCATGTACCAATCAGACATGATCTCCATGCCGTCAGGATTAGCATGCACCAAAAGAATGATGACCTCGTCAAGAATTTTCAGTGTTTCAGCATCCTCTCTGGAAGCCAGTTGATACAGCGTCTCGGTAAGTTGATGTGGACCTACTACCTCATTGGCATGCAATCCCCCGTCTATCCAAACGACGGGCTTGCCTTCCACTACCAGCTTTTCAGCCTCTTCTCGAGTGATTTCAGCTCTTGCTAAGGTCTGGGAAATCTCCTTGTATCGCTCGAGCATTTGAAAGTTTTTGGGAGCGGTGACAATCAGCATAGGATGCTCTCTACCGTATTCGGTTTTTCCTATGCTCATCATTTTAACCCGGTCGGAAGCCTCAGCGACTTTTTTGAAGTAGGCTTCTGTCTGGGTAAAATTGGCCAACATGTAATCGTCTCCGATATCAAAGCCAAAATGCGATTTTGGTGTAGGGACTGTTTGGGCTTGAAGTACCGAAGTCCAAAGCCCCAACAAAAACACCAGATGAATGAAACGAATTTTCATAGGGTAAAATTTGGTGGTAATTTTTACAAAGTGTCCTTCTAAAATAGCATTAAAAAAAAGGGGATCCTGTGACTAGTACTTTCAGCCTCTGTTTTTTTACAGGATCGGAGATTTAAGACAATCAACGAATTTGGAGTTGAATTTTTTACCAAAAGAAAATTTCGATTCCCATCCATCCCTAATAGCTTCCCGATAAAAATTATTACTTTTGTTCCCGAATCCTTATCAATTCTACCCCTGTAAATCTTCCATACATGTCTGAGGTAAAAATATTCGCCGGTTCGAACAGCGAAACCCTAGCAAAGAAAATTGCTAGAAACTACGGGAAAAACCTAGGTGATGTCACCCTTTCAAAATTTAGCGACGGAGAAATGTCTCCAAGCTTCAACGAATCCATCCGCGGTTGTACCGTTTTCATCATACAAAGCACCACTCCTCCAAGTGATAGTATTTTGGAGCTTTGCTTGATGATCGATGCTGCCAAAAGAGCAAGTGCCTACAAGGTTTGCGCAGTTATACCTTATTTCGGGTATGCAAGACAGGACCGAAAAGACCGACCAAGAGTTTCCATCGCAGCAAAGTTGATCGCCAATATGCTGACTTCTGCAGGTGCCGATAGAATCATGACCTGTGACTTGCACGCTGGTCAAATCCAGGGATTTTTCGACATCCCATTGGATCATTTGAATGGATCAGCTATCTTTGCACCCTATTTGAGTTCACTGAACCTACCGGATATGATTTTCGCAGCCCCGGATATGGGCGGTGTTTCAAGAGCTAGGTCTTATGCCAAGCACTTTGAAGTAGAGATGGTAGTCTGTGATAAGCACAGAAAGAGAGCCAACGAAATTGCCTCAATGCAGGTAATCGGGGATGTTGAAGGAAAAGATGTCATTCTGGTTGACGACTTGGTAGATACAGCAGGTACGCTGTGCAAAGCCGCAGAAATCATCATGGAAAAAGGAGCCAAATCCGTTAGGGCTATCACCACTCACGGGGTATTGTCCGGGAAGGCATATGAAAACATCGAAAATTCAGTGCTACAGGAGTTAGTGATAACTGACACTATCCCTTTGAAGCAGACCTCCTCAAAAATTAAAGTACTGACAGTAGCGGATCTATTTGCCAAAGCAATCCATGCGGTAACAGGTCACACTTCTATTAGTTCCTTGTTTATTTAAGAACCAATTTTAAAAACAAATACATATGAAAACGCTTGAGATTATAGGGTTTAAAAGAGCAAATCTCGACAGTGCAAGTCTGAACGAAATCAGAGATTCTGGAAACGTACCTTGCGTAGTTTACGGCCCTGGAATTCCTGAACAAATTCACTTCTACAGTCCAGCTATTTTGTTCCGTGATTTGATCTACACTCCAGAAGTTCACCTTGTGGAATTGAACATCGAAGGAACTATCGTAAAAGCTGTATTGAAAGAAGCTCAGTTTCATCCAGTAAGTGAAAACCTACTTCACGTAGATTTCATGGCTTATACTGAAGACAAGCCAATCAAATTTGAAATTCCGGTTAAAGTGACTGGTAACTCCCCAGGTATTGCTTTGGGTGGTAAGCTTGAATTGAAAACCAGATCCTTGAAAGTAAAAGGTTTGGCCAAAAACTTCCCTGATTTTGTGGAAGTGAACATTGGAAACCTTGACTTGGGTAAGTCCTTCAAAGTTGGAGAACTTAAGCCTGAAGGATTTGAAATCCTTACCAGCCCTAATGTATCTGTTGTGACTATTGGTATTCCAAGAGCACTCAGAGGCAAAAAAGTTGAAGGTTAATTTCTTCCCAAACTCAATTAATCCTGCCCATAAAAGGGCAGGATTTTTTATTTTACCCCATTTAAAGACCCCAAATGAAATACTTGATCATTGGCCTGGGTAATATAGGCCCCGAATATGAACTGACCCGACACAATATCGGCTTCCTGACTGTAGATCGACTGGCAGATAAGGTTGGATCATCTTGGAAAAGTGATCGCTTGGCATTCAAATCAGAATTCAAGCATAAAGGAAGGGTAATTCACCTGATCAAGCCTACCACCTACATGAACCTGAGTGGGAAGGCCGTCAATTACTGGATGAAAGAACTTGGCATTCCAAAGGAAAACATCCTTGTGATTGTGGATGAGGTTGCCATTCCATTTGGAAAGCTCAGGATGAGAGCCAAAGGAAGTGCCGCTGGTCACAATGGTTTGAAAAACATAGAAGCACTTACAGGAGGGCAGGATTATCCAAGGCTTAGAATGGGAATCGGGGACAATTTTCCAAAAGGAAGACAGGTTGATTACGTACTGGGCAAATTCAGCCAAGAAGAATTCGATCAACTTCCTGAGCTAATGGACAAAGCCATCGATATGATTCTTGGCTTTTGCACTATTGGAATAGCCCAAACCATGACCCAGTATAATGACTGAGTCGGATTATTAATTTGGAAATACACTCAGCAGCCCGTTTCTTTGTAGAACTTCAGGCGACTGATTTATAAAGAAGAGGCGAGAGAATAGGCTCGATGACCCTCTGGCAACCATCCGAATATGGGAAAGGTGCCAAATCCTACCCTTGCGGGAATTATAAATTGGCTTTATTAAACAAGAATCCTCTTTTTAGTTCGGTTCCGCTTTCAGGTTTGATTTTCTTTTAGTTGTCTGATTTTCAGAAATTTTAAATCAAACCTATACCGACATGAGCCAACATTTCGAGACAAACTCCATCAGAATCAGTTCTTCCCGTTCCAACCAAAAGGAACATTCTGCACCGATTTACCTAACATCCAGTTTTACCTTTGATTCGGCAGAAGAGGCAAGGGCAACTTTTGCAGAAGAACTACAGGGAAATATCTATTCCCGCTATGCGAACCCCAATTCCACAGACCTTATCGAAAAGGTATGTGCTGCTGAGGGTACTGAAGACGGGATTGCTACAGCTTCCGGAATGGCTGCCATGTTTGCAAGTATTGCTTCCCTTCTTCAGCAAGGGGATCATGTGTTGGCTGCTCGCTCTCTTTTTGGCTCTACACACCAATTGTTGACCAGAGTATTCCCAAAATGGGGCATCACCTCCACTTACGGGGATATCTCGGGTTATGAAAATTGGGACAAGCTGGTACAGCCCAATACCAAAATGCTATTTATTGAAACTCCTTCCAATCCAGGGTTAGAAATCATCGACCTTGAGTGGGCAGGAAAGTTCGCAGCAGCCTATAATTTGATTTTGGTGGTTGACAACTGCTTTGCAACTCCCTATTTACAGCAGCCGGCAAGATGGGGGGCACATATTGTTACCCACTCCGCAACTAAATACATAGATGGCCAAGGCAGAGTGCTTGGGGGTTTAATTCTCGGTAAAAAAGAACTGATCAAAGAGGTGCAGTTCTTCACCAGACACACTGGACCTGCCATCTCCCCTTTTAACGCTTGGATTCTCTCCAAAAGCATGGAAACTCTCGGCGTAAGAATGGACCGCCATTGCCAAAACGCATTAACCCTAGCGGAGCACTTTGAAGGAAACCGGCATTTGGAGGACGTAAAATACCCCTTCTTAGGCTCACACCCTCAGCATCATCTTGCCGTCAAACAAATGAGTCAAGGAGGAGGAGTTGTTACTCTGACCGTCAAAGGAGGAGTTGCCCGCGCCCAACGTTTTATAGATCAACTCGAAATGATCTCCATCACAGCAAACCTTGGGGACAGCAGAAGCATTATCACCCATCCTGCATCCACTACCCATAGCAAATTAAGCCAAGAGGAGCGGGAAAGGGTTGGAATCACAAATGGATTGATTCGTCTTTCTGTAGGACTGGAACATCCCGATGACATTATCAAAGACATAGAGCAAGCACTCGAAAAATCGAAATAAAAAAGGGCCGGATGATTTTTATCCGGCCCTTTTTCTCTACCAGGTGGTTTGTTTGAGTTTAGGAAAAGCCCGTATCACATCACTTAGGCTAATTTGCCCGACCAGTTTGCCATTTCTTAATACTGGAAATCTTCTGATTTTAAATTCCAAAAATTGGCCAGCGGCATCAAAAAGAGACAAATCCGGGGACATAGTTAATACATCCGTTGACATGTGATCTTTCACCTTGGCGGGGAATTTGGGCGTATTGGTATACTTCCCTTTTATAATTTCTTTCAGACAGTCTACCTCCGAAATTATTCCAACCAAAGCTCCTGATTCATCAACAACAGGTGCTCCTGAAATCTTTCTTTTGGAAAAAATTTCAAAAACCTGTTCAATTGAATCCTCAGGATGAAAAGTAATCAAGTTAGTACTCATGTAATCCTCAACCAAAATATGCTGAATTGGGGACTTTTTTGGCGGAGCCATTCGAACCCCTTGAAAACTCTTTACCATAGCCAAAAGATTTAAAGTGAAATAAAAAATACTGATTTTATCTTATTTTAAAAAATATAAACCCATAAAAAATAAAAATTCAAATAATTATTTTATTTATTATTTATTACTAAAAAGATTATTCCGAATCACTAGAATAGGAGACCATTGATCCTTAGGTTGGGCATAGAGTTCATCAAATTTAAATTTCCCGATTACTACATCTAAATCTTGGTCCCCGTCTATATCTCCAGAAGCAATTGTCAACAATCCATCTCTTGGAATCTTTTCAGAATAGAAAGGATTGAATTCACCTGATTCTTCTTGCCTGAAATAAATTAAATCCAATCCAGGCGCTTCATTTTTGTCCGGAAAAAAGGAAATCACAAAAATATCCAGATCTCCATCTTGGTCAAAGTCCTCCACTGAAAGGCCGGTAGCTCCATACATGGGATAGAAGAAATCTTCTTCAAACTCTCCATTACCATTGTTGATGAAGATCCTCAAACCATGGTAAGGCTTTAAGATTTGACTCAAATCTGCATTATCACCATTCACCAAAATCAAATCTTTGGCCCCATCCCCATTTACATCCTTAAACCTAAAATCACTGGACCCAAATGCAGGCTGGAAACTCAGCAGTCTTTTCTCCTCAAAATTCCCCTGACCATCATTCTCCCAAAGATATATTCCTTCCTTAGCCTGAGTAAGCATACCCAAAACATCCAAATCTCCATCCCCATCGAAATCGTCCAATATGGTCCTAGTAGCCCCAGGTAATGATTTGAGTACCTCCTCCTTGAAAGTGGAGTTGGAATCAGCAAAATATACGCTCACCTTGCCGATATGATTTCCAAACTGGCAGATCACCTGATCTTCTAAACCATCTCCATTCAAATCCCCATAGGATATCTGAACTGGTCTGATCAACTTGTCTCGGATTTGACTTTGCGTCCAATCCCCAAAGGATCCAGAAAACCGGCTTAATGTCCCCAACGAATCATTGGAAGGATCCATCAAACCCATGGTCAATAAATCAAACTCTCCCTGTTCTTTCCAGCGAATATCCACCGGAGCTACATTGGTTGTGATAGAGTCCAATAATTTAAAATCTCTTTTCCCATCCAAAACAAATAACTTCTTAAACCTGTGCCCAACCCAAATTTGCCCGGACTCAGGATCTATACTGGCCATCGTTGTAAGGTCTGGATAGACAAAGTCAAATTTTGGCACCTCTATTTGAAACCCTGGGAGTCCGACCTGGGGTGCAATTTTGGCTTTCTGAGGCAAAGGTCCATTTGGTGCATTTTCAAGATAATAAGCCCTTAATTTCTCCCAGTCCTTGATCTTGATCAAAGGAACATCACTGTAAATTCCTTCAGGAACCCCCATATCCCTTGGTAGAGTCCTCCCAAAGTCCTCCTCCAAATACAAGCCCATCCGCATTCGCATATCGGGCAAAACATTCTTTTCCCAGGTTGCTTTATCCAGAACTTCTGGCTCTGGTTTTAGGTGGCAATTGGCACAATAAAAATTAGCCAACTGTTCTCCGCTCAAATTCAAATTGGCTGTTGCCAACTGCTCCAAGGTAGGTACAGGTTGCTTTCTTTCGGCTATAGGTTGACAGGCTAGCCCTATCCATAGGGCAAACAAACTAAGGGAATGCGGGATTCTCATTTTTCAATCAACTTCAAAAACTCCTCAACAACCTGTTGATCAATCCCCCAATGATGAGTAAAAGATTCTGGGTCATCCGAGAAGTTTACATTGGGATTAACATACTGATTGGCACTTGGAACTCTAACTTTACAGGATGCATGAATTTCCTTGAAGTAAGGGGATTCTGAAAAAAGCTCCACATGACTGGGTTTAGATCCACCGCCTGGCATGATTATGATTCTGTCACCGGCTTTTTCCATTAATTCCATAATGAAACCAAGGCCTTCACTGGTAGTATTTTGCCCACCGGAAGTTAATATTCTCTGAAACCCACAATCAATTATTTTCTCAAGGGAATCGTAAAAATCAGCTGAGGCATCAAAAGCTCTGTGGAAAGTACAAGGCTTTCCGTTTGCGGTGCGGATCAAGGATTCACAGGACTCTGTATCTACATAGCCCTTTTCGTCCAAAGCCCCAAAAACAAAACCGTCAGCGCCCATTTCTCCCAGAATTTCAATATCCCTTTTCATCACCATAAGCTCTTTTTGGGAATAATAAAAATCCCCTCCTCTGGGTCTGATCATGACAAAAACAGGAATATCTATTTGATTTTTGAGAAAACGGACCATGCCGGCACTAGGCGTCTCTCCTCCTTCAGGGAAGTTTGCACACAACTCCAGTCGGTGGATTCCAAATCTGGCAGCCTCCAAGGCAGCCTCCAAGTTAAATACCGGGGCCTCTAGCAAATAAGCACTCATCTTAAAAATGGCTTTTTGAATCAATCAATGTATTTTCATTCAAGGTGGCTTTTGCAAAATTAAAGCCCGGGTGAACGGCATAGGCTCCGACTTGCCCCTCTTTATTCATGGCCAAAAATCCGGCCTGAATATTTTTAATATCCCTGTTTTTGGCAATTAGACGTTTTACGGCTTCCTCACAGGCTTCTTGGGGAGTTCTTCCCTGTCGCATGAGTTCCACTATCAAGAAACTACCACAGATCCGAATGATTGATTCTCCGAGACCAGTAGCTGTTGCAGCCCCAACTTCATTGTCCACATACAAACCCGCTCCGATAATAGGACTATCCCCTACTCTTCCATGCATTTTATAGGCCAGCCCGCTAGTCGTACAGCTGCCGGCCAAGTTACCATTTGCATCGATCCCAATCATCCCAATGGTATCGTGATTTTCAATATTAATCACAGGCTTGTACTGGCTGGTTTTCTTCCACTGAGCGTATGCTTCCGAAGCTTTAGGACTAAGCACCTCTTCTTCCAGAGGAAATCCCTCTGCAATTGCAAATTGGCGGGCACCCTCTCCTGCTAGCATGACATGAGGAGTTTTCTCCATTACAGCCCTAGCCAAAGATATAGGATGTTTAACCTGTCTGACAAAGGCTACAGAACCACAAGATCCATCTCCAGTCATAATGGAGGCGTCCAATGTGGTGATTCCCTCTCGGTCAGGCAATCCCTGCAAACCTACCGAAAGGTTATTCATATCCAACTCCGTATCCATTACCCCTGCCTCCACGGCATCCAGGATCGTTCCTCCTGATTTAAGCTTTGAAATGGCCGCATCATTTGCTGGCATCCCATGATTCCAGGTGGATAAAATTAGAGGTTTGTCCCCTGGGGAAAAACCCTTGGAAACCGTAGTAAAGGCTTTAGAGATTCCCGGTATAAAAAGTGCAGATCCCAAGAGGGATTGTTTAATAAATTTTCTTCTTTGGGACATAGGAGCTATTTTAGATTCGAGAGTTTAAATTATCAATTTTGGCCCGAATAAAGCCATTTTCACCCTAATTCTTCCTGAAAATTACATGAGACCTTACATCCTGAAAGAAGCCAATTGGAAAAATCTCAAATCCCACCGATTCGAACTTGCAGTCCTTCCATGGGGGGCCACTGAGGCACATAATTACCATATGCCCTATGGTACAGACGTCTATGAGGCTGATGCTATTGGTGCGGAATCCGGAAGGAAGGCTTGGGAAGCCGGAAGCAATGTAGTAATCCTTCCAACCATCCCATTTGGAGTCAATACAGGACAGTCGGATATCTACCTGGACATGAACCTATATCCAAGTACCCAATTAGCTATTCTCAGAGATATCATTGAAGTTTTGGACAGACAAGGCACTAAAAAGCTACTGATTCTGAACAGTCATGGTGGAAATGATTTTAAAACCATGCTCAGAGAACTAGGACTGAAATTCCCGGAAATGATGCTATTCACCTGCAACTGGTTTCAGGCTCTGGACAAGTCCAAGTATTTTGAAGAAAGCGGAGACCATGCTGATGAAATGGAAACTGCCATCATCCAATATCTACATCCTGATTTGATACTTCCATTGGAAGAAGCAGGAGACGGAGCTGAAAAAAAATCCATCATTTCAGGAGTAAGGGAAAAATGGGCCTGGGCTGAAAGAAAATGGTCAGAAGTAACCGAAGACACTGGAATCGGAGATCCAAAAAAAGCCTCCCCTGAAAAGGGAAGGCGCTATTTTGAAGATGTGACTGATAAGATCGCTATTTTGATCAAAGAGATCTGTGACGTTCAGCCCGGTAAAATGTATAAATAATCAATTGAGGGAGGAAAGATCAAGACTTTCCTCTCTTCCTTTATAGTCTATTACTTTTACAGATTTTACTCCAGAAGGAAGGGTAACTTCCCTGGAAGACTGGGATAGAAATCCTGACCCAAGGGTACATTCAATTCTCTGTTTTTTCCCATTTTCCAATTCCACAACCAATGCCATGACTTGCTGGCCGGGAGTTACGGATTTTCCTTCCACCGAACCCGCCTGGAACACTTTCAGCTTATCTCTGTTTTGTGACGCTATATAAAGTGGGCTTCCGGTGGCACTGTTAAGCTTCACTATAGCCTTGGCATCACCTGGCACAACAAAACCGCTTTCCTCAACTCCCATCGGTCTGAAATTCCCCTGCCCATCACCGAGCAGTGCCAACCCAATCAAGGCATCCAATCTGCCAATGAAAATTTCATTTCCAAAATCATTCCCAACCAAAAGAATATCCATGAGTCCATCTTGATTGATGTCATCCGTCACTATACCATTCACAGGCCCAAGTTGTGCCAAAGTAGGTAGCTCCTTCACGCTAAACTTTCCCTGGCCCAGATTTTCCAAATAAACTGACCGGTCATAATTACCCGTCAAGACCAAAGCCTCTTTCCTTTCCTCCTCAGTAAAGAGGGTGTTTTCCGTAGTCAGGGCATAAAGCTTATACCGTTCAAATTTCCTTCTAAATAGAATGCTTTGCCCGTAAAGATCATCCCAAAAATGTCCGGGGAATGATTCGTATTTTCCTTCTCTGTTTTTATACCAAGCGAAAGTGACAGGATCCACGCTGCCATTGCCATCAAAATCCTTTCCGTAAACCTTAACCGGCATTCCCGCTGTAGAGTGATAATGGTTGTTAGCCCCCATATTGCCTACTACAAAATCCATATCCCCATCTTGGTCGAAATCTGCGCTGCTAATTGAATTCCACCATCCGAGATAATTCTCCAATCCGGTATTCTCCAGTTTTTTAAAGGACCCAGCCTGATTTTTGAAAATGCTGATCTCCATCATTTCCCCAACAACTACAAGATCTATCTGTCCATCCATGTCTACATCGGACCAAATAGCATCCGTTACCATTCCGGCTTTTCGAAGTTCAGGGGCCACTTGATCGGTTACATCTGAAAGGATCCCATTGATGTTCCTCAGCAAAAAGCTGTTTTCTGGATACGGATATTGGGCGATTGGAGTCCTACCTCCCACAAACAAATCCATAAATCCATCCCCATCGAAATCAGCTCCCCTAACTGCTGACCCACTTGCTTTTACTTGGCTGAAATTCTTGTCAAGTTCAAAATTCCCTTTTCCATCGTTGATGAAAAGACGGTCCAAATACTCAGCTGAATTAGGTGCAAACTCATTACTACCACTGACCGCATACAGATCCAAATCCCCGTCATTGTCCAAGTCGAAAAGCAACATGCCCATTTCTTCATAAGCTGGATTTTGTCCCGGTAGGAGATTCCCTGAAGAGAAAGTCCCATCCGAATTTTGGGCAAAAAGTTTTGGCTCGAAACCCGAGGAGGAACCCACAAGTAAATCCTCAAGTCCATCCCCATTCACATCACCCACTGTCAAAGAAGGTCCAAACTGAGTGAGTTTGTGCGGAAGAGTACGCTGTATATTATAGTCCACTTTATCCATCTCCTCATGGATATAAACCATTCCTTTCTCAGAGGAAACCTCTGAAAATAAAGCATCCACTGGATCCTGATCTATTCTTGAGTCAGGATACTTACCGGCAGAAGCTTCGGAATAGTTAATTTCAATTAGCTGACCCGGAGCTAAATTTGAAAGAGTAGAAATTTTCCCATCGGGCCATGTGACTGATACTTTCACAGTCTGCTGTCCTTCTCCCAAACCAAAGTGCATCACATCCTCGATGGATGACATATAGCCTCTAACCACCTGTTGTTCTTGGTACAGTTCTTTTCCATTTTCCAGGGTCAAGCGAACTTTTGCCCCAAGGCCCTGAGGATTCTGAGAGCTTCCTTTCAGTTTAATTCTCAAAAACTGATTTGCCTGATTTTTCCCGTTCAAGGTGTTTTCAAAGACGAAAGCCGGGTCGTTGATATTATTGACCACATAGTCTAAATCACCATCCAAATCCAAGTCCACCAAAGCTGCTCCATTTGAAAATGAAGGTTTATTTAAACCCCAAGATTCTCCGGAATCCTCAAATTTTAAATCACCTTGATTTTTGAAGGCGTAGTTGGGAATCTTCACAATAGGAATGGAATCCAATAACTGTCGAACAGATGCAATATTTCCTACATCCGCTCGGTAATTCGCAAAATCCTTATCGGTAATATCACGAGGAAATCCATTGGTTATCAATAAATCCCTGAGTCCATCATTGTCAACATCACCAAATAAAGGTGACCAACTCCAATCAGTCTGGTAGATGCCGGCATACATGCCAATTTCACTAAATGGTGCCTGAGGCCCGTTATTCATATGCAGCATATTTCTTACATGCTGATATTCATACCCCCATTGTTCATTGCTGATATATACCTGATAGGAGTTTTTACCAATGGTGGTTTTCTTCCTGTAATTGTCTTCGCCCAACATGTCCAGGGTAATCAAATCCGGCTTCGAATCATTGTTGAAGTCGGAGATATCCGAACCCATGGAAAACTGGCTTTGATGCTTTAACTTTTCCTTGATCTGATTGGAAAAAGTGCCGTCCTGATTATTGATATAAAGAATGTCATTTGTCACATAGTCATTGGATACATGGATATCAGGCCAACCATCATTATTGAGATCCGAAATCAATAAACCCAATCCAAACCCTTCAATAGTAATACCTGCCTCTATCGTAACATCGGTAAACGTTCCATCTCCATTGTTTCTATAAAAGCTGTCATTATTGATTGCGGAACCATCTGTTATTTTCTCTCTATAATTGGAAGGAGTGATTTTACTTTGCTCATTGTTCAGAACATAGAGGTCCAAATCCCCATCCAGATCATAATCCACAAATGCAGCCCCCATACTATTCCCAGAATCGGCAATTCCATAATTGGTGGCCATTTCACGGAAAGTAACAATACCCTCCCCATTCAAACCTTGGTTGACAAAAAGCAGATTATCTCGCTCTCCTTCTCCGGTTTTCATAGCAGAAGCCACATAAATATCCATCCACCCATCTCCATTGATATCCACAACCGTAGTACCGGTACACCAATGAGAAGCCGCCTCAATTCCAGACTGCTTGGAAATATCCTTGAATTTGAATTCCCCTTGGTTCAGGAATAATTTATTGGGAACTTGATTTCCTGTAAAAAACAAGTCAGAAAGGCCATTTTGATCAAAATCAGCGATAGCCACACCTCCTCCGTTGAAGATATACTCATCCGTCAAAATATTAAAGGAATCAGTTTCCGTGATCAAATTGTTAAAGTCCACACCTGTAAAATCAGGGCTTTTTAATTCAAACAAACGGGATTCTTTTTGGCAAGAAGTAACTCCTAGTACAATCAGAATCAGAAAGAGAGGGTAATTAAACTTCATAGGTTAATGGGGTAACTGAGTCAACCTTGAAATTAGCATTTTGAAAGATAGCAGTGAAATAAAAATCTGCTTTTAACAGTAAAAACAATAAAAAAGGAGGCCAATTGACCTCCTTTTATTATAAAATTTGAAATGGATTAGAATCCAGGGTTCTGAATAAGAATGTCAGTTCCAACCAAGTCAATTTGATCTTGAGGGATTGGAACCCACTTAAACTTATCAGAATACTTAGCTCCACCCAATGCACCGGTCAAGATTGAGCCGTCCAATGCAAGGTAGAAGTCTAATTCCTCCTGAGCTACACCCCAACGAACCAAATCGTAGAAACGGTGTCCTTCCATACCTAGTTCAAGCATTCTTTCCATCATCAATGCTTTCATAGCAGCGTTCTTGTCAGTCCAAGGCGTATCATAAGTACCGATTACGTAATTGGCCGCCAAAGAATTATCCTCTCTTTTCAGCATGGAATCTGCTGCTCTTTCTCTCACTCGGTTGATATAACCTCTTGCAACGTTTAGATCACCTGCCTGGATTTCAGCCTCAGCAGCCATCAAAAGCACATCAGCAAATCGGATAATCATAAAGTTGATACCGGTGTACCCTGGAGTCCAAGAAGAGTTATCCTGGAAAGTTCCTTGTTCATCTCTAGAATACACATACTTCTTTGGAGAGTAAGGACCACCATTTGGCTGGTTTCTGATCCAAGCAGCTCCTGGGTGATCTTGCCAACCCAAGTAAGGAATTCCTCTTCTACCTACAGTGTGGTCCAATCTTGGATCCAAGTTACCTGCATCCAATGTAAATGGATCAGCACTTGTAAGGCCCATGTCATTCTTAACTCGATTCGCTGGATCATTGTAAGACTTGTCCAACAAAGGAAGTCCATTGGCATCAGTTCTGAAGGCATTTACGAAAGTAAAGCTTGGCTGGAAGAATCCACAGCAGTTACCTGGACCAGAAGGACCTGTGTTGTAAGGGAAGTTCAAGTCAAACTCAGGGTTTGCATTCAATACCGAACCAGTACCTGCAGCAGACTGATAAGCCCATACTGACTCCTCATGGTTGTCATTAGCTCCGCGGAACATGTCATCATAATAAGGAACCAAATCATACTTCAAGCCATTACTTGTAACACCGTTGTTGATTACATCAGTTAACAAAGTTTTAGCTTCAGCGTACTTGGCCTGATACAATTTAACCTTACCCATATAAGCCTTTGCAGCCCAAGAGTTTACTCTACCAACTTGAGATTGAGTTGCAGGAAGGTTATCAATTGCATACTGGAAATCGGCCTCAATGAATGGCCACAAATCCTGGTTGTTGCTGATTTCTTCCAAACCACTACCATAATCCACTGTTTCATCTACATATGGAGTATTGTTATAGTCTCTCTTCAATTCAAAGTAATAATGAGCTCTCAAGAATCTGGCCTGGGCAGCCAATCTTGTTTTATCGGCGTCAGTTACATCCGGACCTGCATTACTCAACAGACGAAGTACGTTGTTGGCACGGGCAATACCTTCGTAACAAACATTCCACTTGGATCCCATTTCACCAGATGCAGCGTTATTTTCATATCGCTGAATTGGGTTAATGGTCGTAAAATCACCGGGGTCAGTTCCTTTGTTAGCCTCACCCCCTCTGATACTTCCCCATACCCAGTTGGAAGGAGAACCCAATCTGTTTCCACGGCCATTTACCTGAGAATATGCTGCAATCAGGGAAGCCTCGATACCTGCCAAAGATGACAGCTGAGCTTCGGCCAGCAAACCTGTAGGCGCAATGTCCAAGAAATCATCGCTACAACTCACTGCTACCATCATCACTGCAGATGACAATAGGGCTCCGATTTTTAATTTAAAATTGTTCATTTGATTAATCTATTATAGTTTCTATAACTCGATTCTTTTGAATGTGTTCAGCTTAGAAGCTGACATTCAGACCGAAAGTGTAACCTCTAGTAACTGGATAGTTACCTACGTCGATACCGAATGTCAAGTCAGCGTTACCACCAACCGCAGGATCCAAACCTTCATAACCAGTAATGGTGAATAGGTTGTTTGCAGAAGCAAATAGTCTCAATCTTTCAAGATTCCACTTATCCAACAAGTTCTGAGGAAGTGTATAACCCAAAGTTACGTTCTGAAGTCTTAGGTAAGAACCATCTTCCACATAGAAAGAGTTAGCAACAGTTGATGTAGAGAAGTTAGAAGTTCTATCCACAATTGGAATAGTGGCATCCAAATTCTGAGGAGTCCAAGCATTTTTCAAACGCTCAGAGATAGCAGCACCTTCGAAAGTTGGGAAGAAGTCAGTAAACCACTTAGACTGGTTCCAAACCTCGTTTCCAATTGAAGTGTATAGGTAAGCAGAAAGATCAAGTCCTTTGTAGCTTACGGTGAAGTTAACACCACCGGTAAAGTCTGGAATTGGATTACCCAATACAGTTCTGTCATCAGGAGTAATTACACCGTCACCATCGATATCAGCATACTTGAATCGTCCCGGAGCAGCACCGTCCTGAGTTGCATGAGAATTCACGTCCTCTTGATTTCTAAACAAACCCTCTACTTTGTATCCGAAGAAGGTAGAAAGAGGCTGTCCCACTTGGTTTCTGATCGGAGTAATTCCACGATAAGCTGGATTCACGGAAGTGATCACTCTCAAACCTGGAGCAAGAGCAACGATTTCATTCTTCAATACAGAACCTGTTACGGTCAAGTTATAAGTGAATTCTGAAGAAAGGTTTCCTTTAGTAGACACCAAAAGATCCACCCCTCTGTTTAACATCTCACCGATGTTCACTGCTGGAGGAGAAGCATTGCTACCTGCAGTCAAAGGAATTGGAACAGTGAACAACAAGTCCTTGGTATCTTTTCTCCACCAGTCAAAGATTACGTCCAAACGGCCGTTGAAGAAGGTACCATCAAAACCTACGTTTTTGGTCTCTGCAGTTTCCCACTGTGCGTTAGGGTTACCAATACGGGTTCTTCTGAAACCGATTTGAGCAGAGGAGTTAGAACCAGTGATATCATAAGAAGAAGCTCCTACGTTACCACCGAATAGAGAATACTGGTTGTTAGGGTCTACGTTGTTGGAATTACCCATTTGTCCCCAACCACCACGGATTTTTAAATCATCGATCCAGGTTGCACTTTGCAAGAAAGCTTCTGAAGAAATTCTCCAAGCAGCAGAAAACGCAGGGAATGTACCATATCTAGCGTTAGCACCGAATCTTGAAGAACCGTCACGTCTTACAACTGCACTGAACAAATACTTGTCGTTGTACGCATAGTTCAAACGACCGAAGTAAGAGTTGAAGTTTACACCTCTATACAAGCTGGAGTTAACAATACGGCTGGAAACCGGAAGGTTGGAAATATTGATAAAGTCCGGATCCTTAGAGAAAGGATTCTGACCAGAAGCAGAGATATCTCTACCTGCACCTGTATTCAAAGCTTCCTGACCAGCAATTACATCAAATGCATGCTTATCAAAAGTTCTTTTCCAGCTAACAGTGTTGGTGAAAGTCCATCCGTAAACAAATCCAGATCCTTCAGAATAACCGAAAGCAGAGTTGTTTTCAGAGTTTTCATACTGCAATCTGGAGTAGTTCCAGTAGTAGTAGTTATTGTAACGACCACCGATGGAAGTTCTGAATTTCAGATCATCCAAGATGTCATATTCAGCATAAACGTTACCAAAGATATTGGCATTGAAGTTTCTGTTGTCACGCTGACCTTCTCTGTTAGCGATTGGGTTTCTTGGGTTGTTGAAACCTCTAGCAGCCGTACCAGCATAACCTCCGAACTCATCATAAACTGGGATGATGGAAGGCATACGGAAAGCTGAAAGGATATCGTTTTCATCCTGTGCTACACCTCTACCGCCATTTCCACCAGTCTGACCCAATACCTGACGGTAAGTAGCCTGGAAGTTTTCACCAATTCTCAATTTCTTGGTTACGTCGAATTCAGAGTTAGCTCTGAAGGTCATTCTGCGGAAATTGTTGACCATCATGATACCAGCCTGATCCTGGAAACCTAAACCAACAAAGAATCTACTAGTCTCAGAACCACCGTTCAAACCGATAGAATGTCTGTTCAAAGGAGCATTTCTAGTCAACTCTTTGTACCAATCAGTTCCTTCACCAGTTGCAGCTCTTACAACCTGATATACTGGACCTTTTGTAGGATCTACGTTGTAAAGTGCTCTTTGAGCTTCCAATTCAGAAGCCGAGAAAGGACCTGCCACACCTGAGGCACCTCCTACGTTGATGTAGTAAGGCAACACTGGAGTAGAACCAGAACCAAATTGAGGGTGGCTATAGTTTGGAGCTCTTCCGTCAATCGCAGCCTGGTTAGTTTCTGCCAACCAAGTATAGGTAGCAAAATCCTGAGGGTTCATCATATCCAAACCTTGGCCAGGAGTGGTAACACCGAACATACCGTTGTAATCCACTCTCAATTTCTTATCACCTCTTTGACCTCTTTTGGTAGTATAGATAATCACACCGTTAGCTGCACGAGCACCATAAATGGAAGCCGCAGCCGCATCTTTCAATACAGTAGTAGACTCGATGTCATCTGGATTCAAGAAATCTGTAGTTTCTACAGGTAGACCATCTACAATGTACAAAGGCTCATTACCACCGAAGGCACCAAAACCACGTACACGAATGATGGAAGTAGTGCCAGGCTGACCGTTGGTAATTACAGTCACACCGGATACACGACCCTGAAGAGTTTGTTCTACGTTACCAGTTGGGATTACAGTCAAGTCCTTAGGACTTACAGTTGCAATCGCACCGGTAGTTTCGCGTCTTGAGTCGATGGTATAACCAGTTACGACCATCTCGGTAAGAGTCTGCTCGTCAGGACTCATGCTCACATCAACAACGCTGCGGTTTCCTACTACTTGTTCAATAGTAGCATAACCAATAAAAGAAAATACTAAGACCGCTTGGTCATTAGGTACATTGAGGGAAAATTTACCGTCAATGTCTGTGGCGGTACCAGTGGTGGTTCCTTTTACCAGGACAGAAACACCTGGAAGTCCCACATCGTACTCATCCAGTACTGTACCAGTTACTACTCTCTGAGCGAAAGCAGCAGAACTGGCTAAAACTAAGAGCATTAGAAATACACTTAGACTTTTGTAAACATTTTTCATAAACATAGATAGATTGGGTAACAAGATTAATCTCAATTACTTGTTTGTTAATTGATAATGCAATCGTTTGCGATTATTCTCAAAATAATTGCAATAGAAGAGTCCTGAATTTCCAGGGGTCTATTGCTATTATACCTTGGTATGAATACCTGCAAAAAGGATAAAATCCTATAGGTTTGAGCGCATCTGACGATGCTACGGTTGGGGGTGAAGTCGCTAAGAAAGATAGGTCATTGGCAATCATTTTGGGTTTTACTGTTTCACTTAATTGTCAATGTTAAAGATTCTTAAACAAATTTCAAATTTCTTAGCATAAATAAAATATGGTAAAGCTCAATTTTTCCTTAGGCTTTGTTTGCCTCTTTACCTGGATTCATCATCTTTTTTTTGAAAATCGATCAAAGTCCATACTTAAAAGTCTTAATTACCAATTAATTCCAATCAAACCCTCTTTTTTTTGACCCTTTTTCCAAATGAAAAAAAATTATTTACTCGATTTATTTTTTTTATACCAATCGAAAAATCCCTCTCTGTTCCGGAATTCTTCAAAGTTGGGATCTGTCAAAATATACTCGGAAAGGAAAGAGGAGGCAGCGAGTGCTTTCTCCAACTGAATGCTGGCCACCTCAAATTGTCCACTATTAGCGGCTATCAGCGCTAAGCCATAATAACCGAATCCATATTCCCTGTTTTTTAGAACGGATTCTTCAAATGCAAGGGATGCATTCACAAAATCTCCCGCCAAATAATAAGCCAGTCCTTTATTAAATAAGTCTTTGGAATCAGAAAATGGATAATCAAAACGTAAAACTGCAAGCTTATAGTCCCCTCTCAAAATATCCAAAGCTCCGCGAAGACCTTCATTGGTTTTCAAAAACTCCGGATCTCGACTCTTGCTTGCTGCTTCTGACAGCTTAATGTAAGCCTCCCAATACGCCCCTTTCAATGCAAGGATCTGACCCATATTATAAAATAGGTAGGGATGAGGCTCGATTCTTATCCCTTGCTCAAGTAGCCGGATCCCCTCACTCCAAAGTTTTTCTCTCAAATCTGGATCCACGGTACGTTGGGCAAGCCTCATTTTGACCACTGCCAAGTTATTATAAGGCATTGAGGAATTGAAAAGCTCTGTCATCCTTGAATAAATCAACGCTTTGTCCTCTAACCTCGGGCTTTCTTCCGCTCCTTTGACCCAGTCATCAAAAGAAAGAGAGCTTACAGAGCTGGGTTTATCCAATTCCTCCTTTAAAACTGCATACTCTGATGGGGCGAGGCCTTGGTTTGGACCTGATACAATTTCGATTTTTGCGGCCCTAAGATTTGGATACAAGTCTCGGGAAACTTGTTCAAAACCAGGTATTTTTTTCAATTCCAGCTGCTGGGACAAAAAGTCCGATTCCTCCATTAAAATTGAATAGTAGCGCTCTCTTAATGCTGAAGAGATTTTATCGTAACCTGTCAATAGTAGTCTTAGATCAAACCAATCATTCCATCTGGAGTTGACTTCAATCAAATCTTCCCGAAGCAGGATATTCTCCGAAATCAACAAATCCTTTACTACCAAAGCCCTGTCCATTCCGAGTTTACTGTTTCTCCCCTCCTCCTTTTCCGGAGATTGCAAGCCGGTCACTTTAACCGATGAAACCACAGGGTTTTTCATTAAAAAGGTCCTTAGCTGATTCAATTGATTCAAATTGTTATCAGACTCTTCAAATTCAGCAGTTCCCGGATCAAACAGAATTGTAAATTCAGCTGTCTGTTGAACAGCCATTACTTCGGCCCTTTTTGAAAACATCATTCCCAACACAGGAATATCCTCTCCTGGTATCACCTGACCTATTTTTGCCAAAAAAGCTGTCGTTTTCACCCCTTGACTGATCACACGCTTTTCGTAAGGCTTTCCTGTTTTCCTTTTTCCTTGGAAAAAAATTAGCTCGAGATTTGCACCGCCCATCCAGGGTTCAAAAGCAAGTTTAAAATCTTGCTCGTAAGAATAATTGGCCAGGCCTTTTCTCAAAAAGAGTGAGCCAAGATCAAGAGACTTTTCCCCTGCCTTAAAAATCAATCTTAATTCCGGATTTCGGGGAATAACTACAGATTCGATAGGAATGGTACCCTTGACCGAAAATTGAACTGAATCCCTGAAATATTCCAACTTGGAAGGAACTACTTCCGCATCTTTCAAAAAGCGAAGTTCCTGAGCAGGGAGAGGAAGCTCCCAAAAGCAGAATAGAAATAAAATCAATATAATTTTTGGATTCGGAAACAATCGGGCCAACATTTTGCTTTACTATTTCGTCAATGTTTTTTTTGTAAATTACCAAGTACTAAACCACAAGACTATGGAAAAGCTAAAGCTGTTTTTTGAAGAAAGGGCATTTGGGGTATGCTCCAGACTGGGTGAAAAGCTCAACTTTCCTATTGATAGTATTCGGCTGTTTTTTATTTATTCATCCTTCATCACCCTTGGATCACCTGTCATTTTATATGTATCTATGGCCATGTTGATGAAAATTCGAAAGTACTTCCGAAAAATGAATAACCCCGTACTTTTTGATTAAAGATCAGAGAAGTTCCTTTTTCGGAGGATCAGGTGATTAAAAAAAACAAAGCGTACCGGACCAGTTTTTTCCACTTCAAATCCATGTTTCGGGACAATTGGATTTTTCTCAATTAATTTCCGGCTTGTCCAAAAATCCCAATAACCCCTAACTATAGCCTTTGCCAATGGCCTTTGCCCTTTGAGAAAATAGGAAAAGGCCGCCATGTATTCCAGAACAAACTTGGGTATATAAACTAGGGCAAACCTGCTTTTTGGAGCATTTTTGAAAATCATGCTTAAACTATTTCTGATATTCAGATATAGCTTTCGAGGGCTGGATCTATCCAAAGTAGCCCCTCCCAAATGGTAAACAACAGATTTTCCTGTATAACCAATTTTCCAACCTGCCTTGCGCATTCTCCAGCAAAGGTCAATTTCTTCCATATGGGCAAAAAAATGGGCATCAAACCCTTCCTGTTGGTGAAACAGGTCAGCCCTGATTGCAAAACAGGCCCCAGAAGCCCAGTCCACATCTATTGGATTATCATACTGGCCATGATCTTCCTCCACTGTATTCCAAATTCTCCCTCTACAGTAGGGATAATATAAGGAGTCCAAAAAACCTCCCCCAGCACCGGCATAATCAAACTTGGATTTATCCTGATAGGAAAGAATCTTCGGCTGGACAGCAGCGAGATCGGAATCCGATTCCAGAACTTCGATCAAATCCAAATCCCAACCCGGAACTGCTTCCACATCAGAATTGAGCAAAATATAGTATTTGTACTTCCCTTTCAGCTCCTCAAGTCCCCAATTATAACCTCCGGCATATCCAAAGTTTTCCTTGAGTAAAATAGTCTGCACGTTGGGGAATTTAGAATTCAATAGCTGGATGGAGGAATCCGTACTTGCATTGTCAATCACCCAAATATCGAATTCCGAGCCAGAAACGACAGAAGGGAGGAAGGTCTTGAGCATTTCTTCCCCATTATAATTGAGTATGACAATAGCAGCCTTTCTCATCCAAACATGCCTCCCAGATCCATGCCTGGAATATTGGGAATCATCCCTTCAGTTGCGGATTTCATGGCAGCCTTGATTTTACCGTCAATGGCCTCCATGGCAATATTCGTGGCAGCTACCACCAAATCACTGAGCATTTCCTTGTCAGAAGGGGTCAAAAGTGATTCATCCATTTCAATTTTCAGGACCTTTCGTTCACCATTTACGGTAACTTTTACCATCCCCCCTCCGGATTCCCCTTCAGCTGTGAGATAAACAAGTTTGGCTTGGGCTTCTTTTATTTTAGCCTGTGCTTCCTTCACTTTGTTCATCATATTCATGAAATCAAACATATGCTTTGTGTTTTTTATTTTAGAACTATAGACCAATTGGCCTGAATCAGGAAAGCAGCTCCACTGCCTGAAAAATAGTCAAATCCTCCTGAACACCAGTTTCAAGATTCTTCAAGGCCAAAGAATGCCTTTCTATTTCCTGGTCTCCACAAATCCCAACGTAAGGCACTCCTTTCTTACTGGCATAATCCAACTGTTTTTTCATCTTAGCCTGGTCCGGATAAATCTCAGCCCTTACCCCAGCTTTTCTAAACTGCTGAAGAACAGACAAGGCATATCTAAATCCCTTTTCGTCAAAATAGGTCAGTAATATTTTGGTGCTTTGAATACTTTCTTCAGGAAACAATCCAAGCTCTTCCAATACATCATACAAGCGATCAACTCCAAAGGAAAAGCCAACTCCGGAAACACCAGAAAGACCAAACACCCCGGTAAGATTATCATATCTACCTCCTCCACTCACAGATCCTATGGACACGTTATTCACCTTCACTTCAAATATAGCTCCGGTATAGTAGGAAAGCCCTCTGGCTAACATGACATCAAAATCCACATGGTCCAGATTTTCTCCCATGCTTTGCAGAATCCCAAACACCTCTTCCAACTCCTTCACACCCTGAAGACCTGTTTCACTGGAAGACAAGAAATCTTTCAAAAACCCAACCTTCCCTGCATAATCGGATTGAAGTTCGACCAATGGAGCTAATTTTTCAATGGAGCTATTATCGAATCCTTTTTGGGATAGTTCTTCACTTACTTTTTCCCAACCGATTTTATCCAACTTATCAATAGCAACACACAAAGGAGCTTCTTTTCCCTCCTCCCCAATTGCCTCGGCGATTCCGGTCAGAATTTTTCGGTTATTGATTTTGATGCTGTAATCCTGAAGCCCTAAGTTTGAAAATACCCTACGGATCATCAAGACGATCTCTGCCTCGCAGACCAAGCTATCCGTACCAACCACGTCGGCATCGCATTGGTAAAATTCACGATATCTCCCTTTCTGAGGCCGATCCGCTCGCCAAACAGGCTGGATTTGGAATCGCTTAAAAGGAAAAGTCAATTCATTTCTGTTCATCACCACAAATCGGGCAAAAGGAACGGTCAGGTCATACCGAAGCCCTTTTTCGGAGACTTTGGACAAAGTCGCTGATGCCCCCTTCTCCAGGTCCTCAGCCGATACATTTTTCAGGTAATCCCCGCTATTCAGGATTTTAAAAAGCAGTTGATCCCCTTCATCCCCATACTTCCCAGTAAGCGTGCTGAGATTTTCCATTGCTGGGGTTTCTATCTGGCTATATCCAAACAACTGAAAAGTATCCTTGATGGTATCCAAAATAAAGTTTCTTCGAGCCATTTGAACCGGCCCAAAATCTCGCGTACCCTTTGGTAAACTCGGCTTTTGCATGCGTTATTTTTTGGTGATTAAAGCCCAAATTTACCGAAAAAAAGCATAAATCCCCCAGTTTAAAGAGAGTTGCATAATTTATTCCAGTATTCCCTTAGGCAGAAAGGAAATGTTTACTTACCTTTGCGCTTCGTTTCGAAACAAATCATTAAAAGCATACGACCATGGCAGTTACTACTCTGAAGAGAAAATTAAGAAGAAAAAGACAAGGTCAGAACACACGTGTAATCAAGATCAAGCAACTTTGTGCGCAGCCAGTGATTAAAAACGTGGATATAGAAGAACTGAAGAAGTCTTTCGAAAAGAAATAATTTCCCATCCCGGGATATTAGTCACGAGCGGCCAAGAGCCGCTTTTTTTTTGCCTAAACTAAGACAGCTTCCCTCTTTTACCCAGTTCAGCAACCCGGAGGTTCAGCACCCTTTCTCCATCAATTTCAAAGAGCAAAAGCGTCCGCATCTGGTGAAATCCCTGCTGCCCTATTGCCCCTGGATTCATGTACAGGCAATTCAAATCCTTGTCAAACTCAACCTTGCAAATGTGGGAATGCCCACAAACAAAAATAGTAGGCCTGAATTCCTGAATTCTTTTTTTCACGCCTTTTGCATACCGAGGTGGCTTTCCTCCAATATGGGTCATCAGCACTTTGACTCCCTCTACCTGAAAGTCCTGCCATTCGGGATAAAACTCCTGGATTTCTCCTCCATCAATATTCCCATAGACTCCCCGGATAGTTTTTTCTTTGGGCAATGCCTCCATCACTTCCAGACTTCCAATATCTCCGGCATGCCAGATTTCGTCTACATTTTCCAGAAATTGTAGCGTTATGTGATCAATGTAACCGTGAGAATCAGAAATCAATGCGATTTTAGTGGACATTTGGATTGAAAGGCCTTAAATTTTTGATTCAATATGTAACTCATCCAAAAAACTTCAAATAAAATTTCATGAAAAACCTAAAAACCCTATTCCTAACCCTTTTGATGCTGGCTGCTTTTTCAGCAGTTTCCCAGGCACAATCCACTGATTCTGCAACAGTTGTAGGGGTAGAGAAATTTCAAAAAATGACTCAAAAGCACAAAAATATACTCCTTGACATCCGAACTCCGGAGGAAATGTCTGAAGGACATTTGAAGGGCGCAACCAATTTGGATTTTTTAGATGAATCATTCAGCACTAAAATTGCAGCATTGGACAAAAACAAAACCTACCTGATCTACTGCCGCAGTGGAAAAAGAACCGCCAAAGCAGGCGCAGCAATGAAGGCCGCAGGCTTCAAAAAAGTTTACATGCTGGACGGCGGAATCACCGCATGGAAAGAAAGTGGAAAACCCATAGAAGATGAGTAAAATCAAATCCATCGACCCATTTAACGGGAAATTATTAAAAGAATATAATCCATTGACTGAGTCCGAACTGGAAGCCAAAGTGGCAACCGCTTCGGACGCTTTTTTTAATTGGAGAAAAACGACTCTGTCCGAGCGGAGCAAGCAGATGAAAAACGCAGCCGAAGTACTCCGAAAAAACAAAACCCATTATGCCAAAATCATTTCTCTGGAAATGGGAAAAGTGATTCGGGAAGCTATTTCCGAAGTTGAAAAATGTGCCTGGGTTTGTGATTATTATGCAGAAAACGCAACAGACTTTTTGAAGGAGGAGCAAATTGTTTTACCCGAGGAAAAAAAGGCCAAAGTAATCTTCCAGCCTTTAGGAACGATACTGGCAGTCATGCCCTGGAATTTCCCTTTTTGGCAGGTTTTCCGTTTTGCTGCCCCTACACTTATGGCTGGAAACGTAGGACTGCTCAAACATGCTTCCAATGTACCTGAATGTGCTTTGGCAATTGAGGAAGTTTTCACCAAAGCTGGATTTCCAAAAGGAGTATTTCAGAGCCTACTGATTGATTCTACAACTACCCAGAAAATCATTGCCGACGACAGAATTCAGGCCGTCACTTTGACCGGAAGCGAAAAAGCGGGAGCTGCTGTTGCCTCAGCTGCCGGTAAGCATATCAAAAAATCCCTACTTGAACTGGGTGGAAGTGATCCATTTATAGTATTGAAGGATGCAGATTTGGAAATCGCTGTCGAAACGGCTGTCAAAGCCCGAATGATCAATTTTGGACAGAGCTGCATAGCTGCGAAACGATTTATTGTAGAAGAGCCAGTTTATGAGGAGTTTTTGAAACGATTCAAAGAGAAAATCCAGAACTTAAAATTTGGTGAACCCTTAAGTGAAGACAGTGATTTTGCCTGCATGGCAAGAGCAGATTTAGCAGAAGAACTATACGGACAAATCAGCAAATCCGTGAAAATGGGAGCCCGTGTCTATTTGGGAGGAGAAAAACCAAAGAGTGGAAGTGCACAATTTTCACCGACCATTTTGACTGATATTCCTGTCGACTCACCGGCTTTTTCTGAAGAACTATTTGGCCCGGTAGCCATTGTCTTTAAGGCTGTTGATCTGGAAGAAACCATTCAACTCGCCAATGCAACCGAATTCGGTCTGGGGGCCTCGGTTTGGACAAAGGATCCCATAAAGGCAGAAATAGCTGCTGCCAATATAGAAAGCGGCGCCGTGTTTATAAATTCCATGGTAGCCTCCAATCCTCATTTGCCATTTGGCGGGATCAAAAAATCCGGATATGGCAGAGAATTAAGCAGATATGGCATTTTAGAGTTTGTCAACACCAAAACCGTCTATCTGGGATAAGATAAGATAGGAGAAACAATCAGCCTCTTTTTGCAATTGCCCGATTCCTTTCTATTTTTACGAGCCAAAATTTTGTCTTGAACTAATGAGAGAAATACAATTTCGAGAAGCCCTGAGAGAGGCAATGTCCGAAGAAATGAGACGTGACAAAAACGTCTTTTTGATGGGTGAAGAAGTAGCTGAATATAATGGAGCCTATAAGGTATCACAAGGAATGCTGGACGAGTTTGGTCCGGATCGTGTATATGATACCCCAATCGCTGAACTTGGTTTTGCGGGACTGGGTGTAGGCGCTGCCATGAACGGCCTCAGACCCATCATTGAATTTATGACATTCAACTTTTCGCTGGTTGCGATCGATCAGATCATCAACTCAGCCGCAAAGATGTATGCCATGTCAGGTGGGGCTTATTCCGTTCCTATCGTATTCCGTGGTCCTACCGGTAATGCAGGACAGCTGGGCGCCACCCACTCTTCCAACTTTGAAAACTGGTTTGCCAATACCCCAGGATTGAAAGTAATTGTCCCATCTAATCCATACGATGCAAAAGGCCTTTTGAAAGCCGCAGTACGTGATCCAGATCCAGTGATTTTCATGGAATCCGAATTGATGTACAGCGACAAAGGGGAAGTTCCTGAGTCTGAATACTTGCTTCCAATCGGAGTAGCTGATATCAAAAGAAAAGGAAAAGACGTAACTGTTATCTCTTTTGGTAAAATGATGAAGGTGGCTTTGGAAGCCGCAGAGGAAATGGCTAAAGAAGGAATTGATTGCGAGGTAATTGATTTGAGAACCGTAAGGCCTATTGACTATGCAACCTGTCTCGAATCAGTTAAAAAGACCAACAGGGTGGTAATTGTCGAAGAGGCAAACCCATTGGCTGCAATCTCTTCCGAGCTGACCTATCACTTCCAGAGATATGCATTCGATTATTTAGATTCTCCTGTCATCAGAGTTAACTCCATGGATGTGCCTTTGAGCTACGCTCCTACTTATATTGAGGCTACCATTCCAAATGTGAAGCGGACCGTAGAAGCAATCAAAAAAGTTACTTACAGACAATAATCATCAAACAAAAAAAAACCCGACTCTAAAAGAGCCGGGTTTTTTGTTACCCAACCTATCTGTTATTACTGTTCTAAATTATTCCCAAAAGGAAAGGACAAAAGTCTTTGATGAATCAAAGACTTTTTGTCTTATTGATTAGCGATTGTTTTGAACCATTCCGCCTTCGCCGCCTCCGCCATCTTCTCCACCTTTCAAGTCATCATTATTCACTGACTTTCTTCTTCTTGGACGGTCATTCAGGCTCATCTTTCCGATTCTGTAACTGAAGTTGACCTTGAAGTTCATGTTACGCATGGCACTGGTGCTGTTCTGAATGATCGTTGGAGTAATCGTTTCATTTTTGACAACGAACTCTTTCATCAGGAAGTTTTCTGCTCCAAATCCAATTGAACCTCTTTTTTCCTTGAACTGCTTGTTGAAATTCAAACCATACATAGCAAATCCACCGCTGGTTCCCTGAAGCTGCACTCTTCTTCCTCTTGCAAACGTAAACAATTGAATCTGCCAGTTTTTGGGGAGAGTATAATTCCCAAACATTCTTCCTGAAAGTACCCAACCCTCATTTTTAGCAGCATACAATGGATCGGTCAAGCCATTGTCTAGCATTGCATAGTAAAGGTCAAATCCACCGTTCAAAGAGAACTTGTTGTTGATATTGATATTGGTAAAGATGTTGGTACCTACCGCTTGCTCTTGTCCAATGTTTTCAAAAGTGGTGTAAATGATCCCTCCGTCTCTTACAGTTCTTACAGATTGGATTGAACCTGTAGTATTTCTATAGAATCCGGTGAAATTCAACATAGTTCCTCCCATAAAGGTACTATAGCCCAACTCGTAATTATCAGTCATTTCAGGATCCAATACTGGATTACCCTGAGTCACTTGGAGTGGATTGGAGGCCTCGATGTTAGGATTAAGGAATCTCAAGGAAGGACGCTGAATTCTGCGGTTATAGGCAGCCTTGATCATGTTGCCGTTTTTCAGTTTACGGCTTGCATTCAAGCTAGGCACCAAAGTTCCATAAGAAGGAATCTCCGCAGTTAACTCATTGGCAAAATCGGCATTGATAGTTGTGTATTCGTAACGCAAGCCTGTCTTCAAGGTGTAGTTTTTCAATAAGTTGAAAGTAAGAGAAGTGTATCCTGCAGTCACATTCTGATCATAGCTGAACTCATTGCTCAACGTTGGGTCCTGCAATTCTACAAATGGCCCATTGGCACCTTCTGCCTGGAAGTAGGCAAAGTCAGAATAAGCCTTTCTCAGGATATTCTTCGCCCCGTATTCCAAAATTTGGGTTCCATTCTTTCCCAATGGATTTACAAAATCCAATTGAACTGTAAATTCCTCGTTCTTACTTGGGTTTTCATTTCTCAATTTGGAATCGATGGTCTGAAAATCATCATTGAATAAGGTATTGACAAAGGAGCTGTTTCTAGTATCTCTAGTATACAGAGTCAGCAAGCTTAACTCCTTTCCTTTTTTCTCGTAGGTTCTGGTGTAATTCAAACTCACATCCACGGAGTTCCCGTCATTTTTGCTATTGGTTTCTCTCATGGCTGTATTCACCAGGTTTCCTCCGCTAAATGTCTGACTCAAGAAGTTATTCTGCCAGTTTTGGAAATTCCTCAGGCCAAAGTTTACCGCACCGGTGATGAAATTGAATTTGTCAATTTCGTAATCCACACCGAAGTTGTATCTGCCAAACAAATCTCTTCTTTCAGTATCTGCTTTTTGGGTAATGGTGGTTTGATTTCCGTTAGGATTCAACAGCTGCTGCTCGTTTTCAAAGCGTCCCAGGATATTATATCCTGAACGACCAAACCCTCCTAAAGAGAACCCGAATTTTCCGATTCTGGCACTTCCGTTCAACCCCAAGTTGGACCCTCTAAGCCCAGCACCACTGTTGATATTCAAAGTCAAACCCTGAAGGTTGTTTTTCTTGGTCACAATATTGATTACCCCTGAGGTACCTTCTGCATCAAATCTTGCAGAGGGAGAGGTAATCACTTCTACCTCTTTAATCTGGTCAGCAGGAATTTGTCTCAAAGCATCCGTGATGCTGCTCGCTGCAATCGCAGAAGGTCTGTTATCGATCAATACAGTAATATTGGAGCTACCTCTCATGGAAACGTTGCCATCCAAATCAACGGAAAGCATGGGAACCCGTCTCAAAACATCGGTAGCATCACCCCCTGCGGTGGTCCGGTCGTTTTCTGCCTTATAGATGGTTCTGTCCACACGTTCCTCAATGAGTTCACGCTGACCCTGTACGGTCACTTCTTCCAGAGCAACTCCTTCATCGGATAGCATCAGGTCACCCAGATTAGTATCTCCGGTAGAAGATGTGATCTTGATACCTTCCACGGTCAAAGTTTCAAATCCTATAAAGGAAACCTGAAGGGAATATTCTCCGGGTTCAAAACCTGTAATAAAAAATTTCCCGTCTCCGTCGGCGACTGCTCCGGCTATGCTTGTCTCAGACCCAGCCTTGAACAAGGCTGCTGTCACATAACCCACAGGCTCTCCCGACTTGGAATCTTTTGCCACACCTACAATCCTTGCAGGCTGGCTATCTACCTCTTGAGCTTGTGCACCCAAGAATCCAAGGCTGGTAAATAAAATGAGAAAATTGAGTAGTTTTTTCATGATTTGGTTTTCAAATGTTGGGCTGTCTGCCAATAGATACAGCAAAACAAAGCTCTTGGTTTGGCAATATTTTTTGTAATAGACCACTCCCTCAGTTTCATCGACAAACTCCCAATTCTGATAGACCAATGCCTGCAAGAGAGAGAAATCAGGATTCATCTGCTGGAATTGGCTATTTGACGGGGAAAAAGCAGAATTCGTAGATTTAACTTGAAAGCAGAGCAGACTTTGTATTAGCTTGCTTCTGAAAATCAATCGCATGTCCACAATCAGCCCCAAAAAAAATCTCTCGATCCTGGTACATATTCTAGGATGGGTGATGCTCTGCATTGTTCTTCTCCTTCTTTCTCCTCTTTCCTGGAGAATGGGAGAAATCGAGGTGCCTTTAGAATACTGGGCAAAACAGCTCTTTCTTGTTGCCTTCCTGATTACGGTCTTTTATTCGAATGCCAGTATCATCGTACCAAAGATTCTGCTCAAGGGAAACAGCTACTATTATCTGCTCCTAATTTTAGTCGGAGCGGTGTTTTTTTATTTTGCGGTGATCTATTTCGAGCAGCTGATCCAGTATGGCAGACGCATGCATGAAACCTTCAGCCCAGACAGACCTTTCGACCCCAAAAGAAGATGGATCCCTGGCGATGTGTTTCAAATGCTACTTTACGTAGTGTCAATTGGACTCAGTACTTCAGCAGCCCTCGTTCAGAAATGGCAAAAGGATGATATAGCCCGTCAGGAACTGGAAAAGCAGCGGATCAATACGGAACTTTCTTACCTGAAAGCCCAGATCAACCCCCATTTCTTTTTCAACACCCTCAACAACATCTACTCACTCACCAATCTGGACATAAAAAAGGCACAGGAAGCTCTTTTGAAGTTGTCCCGAATGATGCGGTATGTGCTGTACGAAAATCTCAAGGAGGCCACATTGCTAAGCAAGGAAGTGGACTTTATACGAGACTACATTGAGTTGATGAAAATGCGAATGACTGAAAAAGTCAAATTGGACATTCAACTCGATGACCCCAAGGAAAACCAAATCATAGCGCCCATGCTGATTTTACCCTTTTTGGAAAATTGCTTCAAGCATGGAATCAGTTCCCAAAAAGAAAGTACCATTCATATCAAGCTGGAAATCATCGGAAACACTTTGTTTTTCGAAACCCGAAACCAGATATTCCCTGTAAACAGGGACAGCCCTGAAGCAAAGGAAAGTGGTATAGGCTTGGTCAACACTCAAAGAAGGCTGAGCCTTTTATATCCCAATAAACACAAGCTGAAATTTGGGAAAGATGAAGACAATCAGGAATATTACGTAAACCTGACCATCAACCTCGCATGAAACTCAAATGCATTGCAGTAGATGATGAGCCTTTGGCTTTGGATTTAGTCTGCAAATACATAGAGCAAACCGCATTCTTGGAGCTTATCGGTAAATTTTCCAACGCCATAGAAGCCCTGAGTTTTGTCAACCAACATGAAGTTCAATTGATCTTCATGGACATTCAGATGCCCGACCTTTCAGGAATGGAATTGGCCAGAGTTCTGGACGGGAAAAAGAACGAAGTCAAACCACGGATCGTATTTGCCACCGCATATCATCAATTTGCTGTGGAAGGCTATAAGGTGGATGCACTCGACTACTTGCTCAAACCCTACAGTTACGAAGAGTTCCTCAATGCAGCTACCAAAGCGTACAATTACTTTGAGAAGCAAAGCCAACCCACAAGCGTGACCAGAGTGGTAGAAGAAAAAGAGCCTGAGTACATTTTCCTCAAGGTAGAGTACCAACTCGTCAAAGTGATGCTAAAGGATATCACGCACGTAGAAGCCTATAAGGATTACGTGAAGGTCCATCTGCAATCCAAACCTAATCCCCTGCTTTCCCTGACCAGTTTGAAAAACATGGAGGAACTTCTGCCCGCTTCCAAATTCATGCGGGTTCACCGCTCTTTCATCGTGGCCTTGGATCACATTGATTCAGTTTCCAAAAACATCATCCATATTGGCAACCACCAAATCGCCGTGGGTGACAATTACAAAGAAGCCTTTTTGGAGTTTATGAGTCGCTGGATGAATTGAGACAGTTGGCAGTAGGCAGAACAAGGACTGTTTAGTATTTTTGATTATGACTGATATGCAAAAACACTTCATGCAAATGGCCATAGACCTTGGAAAAGAGGGGATGGAAGCCGGAAAGGGAGGACCTTTTGGCTGTGTGATTGTAAAAGATGGAAAAGTCATAGGTAAAGGCTGCAATAATGTATTGAAAACCAATGATCCCACAGCCCATGCCGAAGTGGTAGCGATCCGGGAAGCCTGCAAAACTTTGGGAAATTTCCAATTGGATAACTGTGAGATCTATGCCTCTTGCGAACCCTGCCCCATGTGTTTGGGAGCTATTTTCTGGGCGAGGCCTGCCCGGGTTTTTTATGCAGGAACCAAGGAAGATGCTGCCGATGCAGGTTTTGACGATGAGTTTATATACCGGGAAATCGAGTTGAATCCATCTGATCGAAAAATCCCCATGCTGACTATGATGCGGGAGGAAGCACAAAAAGTATTCGAAATCTGGAAAAACTTAGAGGATAAAACTCTTTATTAAAATCAAAAAACCCGATCCTCTCTGATCGGGTTTCATTTTTATCCGGAATTCCTCATTCCTGATTTTTGATTGATCATTCGGCTCATTTCGGCTTTTACTCGCATCCTATACTAATGGGAAAAGCTGACGCAGATTTCAAGTTCTACCTGTCCTTCAGATTCATTAAATATTTCATAAATAAACTGAGTTCCATACTGATCTTGATTATTGATCAAGGTGTCAACTGCACCCGCTGAAATAGGCATTCGGTTTAACTGAATGTCATTCTCAACAAACCCTTGCAATCGAATTGAAGCAGAATAAATTCCATCATTCATTTCCAAACCACTTGAAATAGAATCAAGATAATATTGCTCACTAATATCAATTTCTTGGCATTTGAAACCTGTACTGGATAAACAGGACGTGGTAAGCTGTAAAACCAAAAGGAAACTTATTAGGGTAAGGCGGCTATTTCTTTTCTGAGTCATATCCCTCTTCTAATCAATTTTGCCTATTGAAAATCAACATCTTTCCGGTACCAGCTTTCATAATCACCAAAACTTCGTCGGATAAGGTCTCCAAATAGTAACAGAAAGATCCCAATTCAGGATCAGTTATTTTTAAATACTTCTGATCACTTGAATCTGTACTGTATTTAGAACAGCTTTGGGAATAATCTAATATTTGATAGGTACTAGGAGTTCTAGGTAAGGCTTGGAATTCTTCTCCATATTTTTCAATTAACTGACCAGAGGCATTAAATTCCCATGTCAATTTTGGATCTTTTTCATTGATCCATACTCCAACTATAGATGGCTGTACTTCACTAGAAAAACAGAAAAAGGAGAAAACCAAAAACACCAAATTCATCATTCTGAAATCTAAAGAGGTAACAAAATAAATACAAAAAGGAAAGAACTCTTCAACTAAAAATAAATGGAATTTTAAAACAACCTCAGGATTTCAAGAAAAATCCACTTTTGATCCAAAAAAACCCGACCATCTCTGATCGGGTTTCTTTTTTATCCGGAATTCCTCATTCCTAATTTTCAATTCATCATTCAAATCACCTTCTGCCCATTCCAGGCATCATTCGGCTCATTGCGGCCTTTGCTCCGCCCATTTTATTCATCTGCTTCATCAGTTTGCGCATATCGGCAAACTGCTTCATCAAATTGTTTACCTCCGTGATATTTCTACCGGATCCAGCAGCAATTCGCTTTCTTCTGCTTCCGTCAATCACATCAGGATTTTCACGCTCAAGAGGAGTCATGCTACGAATGATAGCCTCGATTGGTTTGAAGGAATCATCGTCAATATCCAAACCTTTCATGGCTTTTCCCATTCCTGGGATCATTCCCATCAAGTCCTTGATATTTCCCATCTTCTTCACCTGCTCCAATTGGGACAGGAAGTCGTCAAAATTGAAGTTGTTCTGACGGATTTTTGCATTGATTCGCTTGGCTTCCTCCTCGTCAAAGGACTGTTGAGCACGCTCCACCAAGGAGATCACGTCACCCATTCCGAGGATTCGTTGAGCCATACGATCCGGATGGAACACATCCAGGTTTTCCATCTTCTCTCCGGTGGAGATAAACTTGATCGGCTTATTGACTACGTGTCGGATGGAAATGGCAGCACCACCACGGGTATCACCGTCCAACTTGGTCAAAACCACCCCGTCAAAATTCAGTCGCTCATCAAAGGTCTTGGCAGTATTCACCGCATCCTGACCGGTCATGGAGTCTACTACAAAGAGCGTTTCGGATGGATTCAGAGCCTTTTTCAAAGCCTCAATCTCATTCATCATCTGCTCATCCACTGCCAAACGACCCGCGGTATCGACGATGACGGTTTTCTTTCCAGTCTTTTTGGCATAGGCAATCGCGTTGTTGGCGATTTCTATAGCGTTTTTATTTTCCGGCTCGGCATAGACCTCCACTCCGATCTGCTCGCCCAGTATCTTCAACTGGTCGATCGCAGCAGGACGATAGATATCACAGGCAACCAAGAGAACCTGTCTACCCTGTTTTTTGAGGAAGGCTCCCAATTTCCCTGTGAAAGTGGTCTTACCGGAACCCTGCAAACCGGAGATCAAAATTACAGCCGGGTCTCCAGAGAGTTTGATATCCACCTTGGTGCCCCCCATGAGTTTGGTCAACTCTTCCTGGGTGATCTTCACCAACAACTGACCTGGGGAAACAGAGATCAATACATCTCTTCCCATCGCCTCATTCTTGATCTTATCGGTGACCTCTTTGGCTACTTTATAGTTAACGTCAGCATCGATCAGGGCTCTTCTGATTTCCTTGACCGTGGTTGCAACGTTGATTTCGGTGATTTTCCCGGTTCCTTTCAGGGTTTTGAAAGCCCGATCCAGCTTGAGACTTAAATTATCAAACATTCGATTTATCTACTATTTGGTGCAAAAGTAATGAATTTCATCAGGTATGGAAACCTGAATCCTTCCTATTACAGCACTAATAACACAGCGATTTGGCTTTAAATTCCTAATTTGCGCCCATTCATTTTAACTGAGAAAAATCGCCTTTCATGCAGCTGGATTTTAAAAAGGAAATACTACCCCACCTGATTGGTATAGTGGTCTTCTATTTATTGATCGTTTTTTATTTCTCCCCTCTTGTATTTGACGGTAAAGTAATCTTTCAAAGTGACATTCTTCAATGGGAAGGATCGGCCAAGGAAGTGATGGATTTCCGTGAAAACACAGGGGAAGAAGCTCTCTGGACCAATTCCATGTTTGGAGGTATGCCGGCCTATTTCATCAGCATGGAGTTTCCCGGAGACCTGACCAATGCTTTGGTCAAAGTTCTGACCCTGGGTCTTCCCCATCCGGTCAACGGTTTATTTATGGGCATGCTGGGGATGTATATTCTTCTGCTCAGCTTTGGGGTGAGGCCGGTATTTTCAATTGGGGGTGCCATTGCCTTTTCCTTCAACACCTACAATCTGCTAAGCTTGGAAGCAGGGCACAATGCCAAAATCTGGGCAGTCTGCCTTATCCCTTTGATCATTGCAGGTATTCATTTGGCCTTCGAAAGAAAAAGAATTTTGGGAGCCGCACTTTTGGCCTTGGGCTTATTACTCCAACTGAAATTCAACCACCTACAAATCACTTATTATACCCTACTCACCTCCCTGATTTATGTACTAGGAAGAATCATTTCCGACTGGAAAAAAGATAGCCTAGCGGAATTGGGGAAAACCTTTGCCTTTTTGATCTTGGGAGCCATCCTCGCTGTGGGAGGAAATTTGGGGAGATTGGCCACCGCTTTGGAATACAGTGCCTACTCCACCCGAGGCAAGGCAAACCTTGAAACAGAATCTGCAGGTTTAGACAAGGATTATGCATTCAGCTGGTCCAATGGCAAACTGGAAACCTTAACCCTATTGGTTCCAGACTTCTATGGAGGAGGAAGCCAAACTCCCTTGCCCGAAGGATCTGCATCCGAAAAAGCGCTGCGAAGCAATGGAATTGACCCTGCACAAACCAGTGGATTTGTTCAGGCAGCTCCTACCTATTGGGGAGACCAACCTTTCACAGGTGGACCGATTTATGGAGGGGTGATCCTGGTGTTTTTGGCAATATTGGGAATCTGGGCTGCACCCAAGGAAAGCCTGTATACCTTCGGTGCCATCATCCTATTTTCCCTCATGCTAAGCTGGGGTAAAAACCTTTCCTGGTTCAACTACCTCCTCTTCGACATTTTACCCGGATACAATAAGTTCAGAGCAGTCTCCATGGCATTGGGCATGACCCTTTTTGCCATACCCGTTTTGGGGATGATTTCCTTGGAAAGGCTAATAAGTAAGGGAGACCTAAAGCCCCTGTATATGGCAGGAGGGATTGTAGGAGGGCTGCTATTGATTTTGGCAGTCGCATCTGGAGCCTTTTTCAGATTTGAAGCCCCAATGGACACTAATCTGCCCGACTGGCTTGCCAATGCTCTACAGGCTGACCGAAAGTCCATGCTTCAGTCCTCAGCTTGGAAAAGCTTTGCATTTCTCGCCACATCAGTAGGATTGATCTATGCCAGCCTGATTGGAAAAATCTCTGACCGCATTTTGGGAATACTTCTACTGGCTCTGATTTCTCTGGATCTCTGGACCATTAACAGACACTACCTGAATGAAGACTCCTTTCAGGGCAATCCAAACCGCCAGTTTTTTGCGGAAACTCCTGCGGAAAAAGAAATCGCACAGGACTCTGGCTATTTCCGGGTTTTAAGTCTTACAGAATCCCTGACACAGGGAGCCAGAACCAGCTATCGTTTCCATAGTTTGGGTGGATATCATGGAGCCAAACTAAGACGCTATCAGGACCTCCTTGATCACAGCCTTCAGCAGGAACTCCAGGATTTCATCGGGAAAGCTCAGGAGGGGAATTTTGACTGGGCAGGAATTGGGGTGATAAATATGCTCAATACCAAATATCTGATTGCTGGCAAGGACGCCAATTCAGTCTTTGAGAACCCGGAGGCTAATGGGCCGGCATGGGTTCCTTCAGAGATTCTGGAAGTTTCATCCAATCAGGAAGAAATGGATCTACTTGCCAATCTGGACACTAAAAACCAGGCAACCCTTAATCAGGAAGAGTTTAATTCAGTAGAAGCGGGATCTGGTCAGATCCAACTTCTTTCCTATCAACCCAATGAGTTGAAATACCAAGCCGAAATGGCAAAAGGGGGACTGGCTGTCTTCTCTGAGATTCATTATCCCAAAGGCTGGACAGCTACCATAGATGGGATAGAAAGTCCAATTTTGAGAGTAGACTATCTGTTGAGAGGACTGGAAATTCCGGCAGGAAATCACGAAATACAATTCACCTTTGCACCAACAAGCTACACAGCCACCAAAACCCCAATGGTAATTTTCCAGTACCTGATTCTGGTAGCCTTAATTGGAGGTGTGTTTTTTACCCTGAAAAAAGAAAATGGAAGATCCCAAGGATAAAGTCGTCAGTTTCTACGATCAATTTGCAGAGAAACAGGAAAAGACCGGTATCAATTCTCGTCACCTTAGTATCTTGGACAAGGTGATGGAAGCTGGGCTTCAAGCTCACCATCGGGTATTGGAAGTCGGCTGTGGAATCGGCACTGTCTCCCATTTGCTTGCCGGACAGGTAAAAAAAGGAGAAGTTCTCGCGGTGGACATCTCTCCTGAAAGTATAGAAAAGGCAAGGATATTATGGAAGGATCAGAAGAACCTGAAATTTGAGGTTTCTGATATGTCTGATTTCGACAAAGGGGAACTGAAGTTTGACTTTTTTGTGTTTCCAGATGTATTGGAACATATCCCAGTGGATCAACATCAGGCACTTTTCCAAAAAATCCAAAAGCATTCCCATCAGGATTCGGTAGTCTTCATTCATATTCCTGCACCTCGATATCTGCAGTGGATGATTGAAAACGAACCGGAGAAACTGCAGGTCATAGACCAACCTCTAGATTCCGGAGACCTGATCAAAGGCCTAACCAACAATGGTTTTTTCCTGGAAAAAATGGAAACCTACGCCATTTTCTTTGAGGAAAAGGACTATCAGTACTTTGTATTTCGGGCTGCAAAACCTCTCCAGAAATCAACAGCAAGAAGCAAATGGGAGATTTTGAAAGAAAGAATCAGCATACGCCTGAAACATGGCATCATCAATTAACTATCCTACTAATGAAAATTCAGGAAAATGCAGTCGTGGGACTGACCTACGAACTCAAAGTCAGCAAAATCCAAGACGAAATCGAATCGGTGCCATTCAGTGTGGAAATCCGGGATGAAGACGACCCATTTTACTTCCTATTTGGCCAAAGTGGTCTTCCCGAAAAGTTTGAAGAACTGCTCGACGGAAAAAAGGAAGGGGATGAATTTACCTTTTCCCTGACCAAAGAAGAAGCTTATGGAGAACCAGACGATGAACTGATCATCACCCTTCCCAAAGATCAGTTTTCCAAGGAAAGAGGATTTACAGAAGACATGATCAAAGAAGGAGAATTTCTTCCTTTGGTAGATGAAAATGGATATTCCATGCAGGCCAAGGTACTGAAAGACCTGGGAGAAAACCTTCTACTCGACTTCAATCACCCCTTGGTGGGATTTGACCTTCACTTTGAAGGGACAATCATAGAAGTCCGTGAAGCTACCCAAGACGAACTTTCACATGGTCATGTTCATGGCGAACATGGTGCTCACGACTAATCGGAACAACCTCTAATTTAAAGTGCATGGATTTCATGCACTTTTTTTTTGCCTGATGGAAATGGCGGAAAACCAAGTCACCTCCCTTTTATATCCAAGCATTTTTCCATAGCTTAGAACTCACCCAAAATCAACCTCTTATGAAAATGAAAAGCCTTTGGATGGTGCTGGCATTAATGCTCCCTTTAAGCCTCAGCGCCCAGGAAGTTGCTCTGCAACTGTATTCCCTTCGGAATGAAATGAAAGTCGACCCAGTCAAGTACCATCAGCTGATTTCCAAATGGGGTATTTCAGCTCTGGAAGGTGGTGGCAACTACGGGATGAGTGATTCCGAATACCAAAAGCTGTTGGCTGACAACAAACTTAGAATTGTGGGAGTTGGAGCGGATTACAATGTCCTGAAATCCGACCCTTCACAAATCATCAGCGAAGCAAAAAAATACGGGGCCAAATTCGCAACCTGCTATTGGATCCCTCATACTGACGGTCCTATCTCTTTGGAGGAAATCAAAGCCGCTACAGAACTTTTCAACAAAACAGGAGAAATGCTGGCAAAGGAAGGGATTACCTTGACCTACCATCCACATGGCTATGAATTTGCAGAAGCTGGCGAAGGAACCGTGATGGATTACATGCTTGATAATGCCCGAAATTTCGCCTTCAATATGGATGTCTATTGGGTAAAAATGGGTGGAGGAGATCCATTGGCCATTATGAAAAAATATCCCGGAAAATTCCCCCAGCTCCATCTGAAAGACCGAAAGAAAGGAACTCCCGGTTCTGCTAATGGTCATGGAGATGTAGAAACCAACGTTGTATTGGGAACAGGCGACATTGATATTGCAGGACTGATTGCAGAAGCCAAAAAACAAGGCACAAGCTATCTGGTAATCGAGGACGAAAGCAGCCGTTCAGTAACTCAGATTCCTAGGAGTGTCGCATTTATCCAAAAAGAACTGAAAAAATAAAGAGCAAAGGCCCACTTAAATTGGTGGGCCTTTACTTTTCAAAGCTTTTAGCATTTGACTTTAACAGGACTAAACTGTTTCAAATTCTTTTTATTTTACTGATGAAATTTTTACCCATTCATTTTTAAACTCTATACATATGAATCCTATTCCCTCTTCCTGGTTTTCTACTTACGAAGATCAAAATGCTCTGGTCAATGACGGGACCCAGATCACCAATCAGTACATTGCCGACATCCATTTGATCCAGCCCAATCTGAAATTTGACGTGCAGGTGATCATCAACACCACTCCTGCTCTGGTGTTTTTTGACCCAGCTACCAAGACCGTCAATTTGCCCTTTTGGGATCAGCTTTCTTCCGACTCAGTGGGTTTCTTCAACCAGATGGGAGGTTCTCCAGAAGAAGGGAAAAGGCTCTTTGGATTGTTTTTCAATGGATTTTACCTTCCACATGAATTAGGTCATGGCCTTCAGTTCTTCGCTAAAGGAGACGAGAAGGGTTCTTACAAAAACGAGTTTTTTGCCAACCAAGTAGGGCTATCCTGGTGGAGAAAACATCTGGAAGATTCCGACCTGAATGCCTGTTATGCCTTTGCCCAACATATTATTAGCATTCTCCCTGACCCGGTTCCGAAAGGTATGACCATTGAGCAATACTTCAATGAAAACTACGATAAGGTATCCAGCAACCCCTATATCTATGGATACATGCAGTTCAACCAGTTCATCCAAATCTATGAGGATAAAAACCTGCCTGATTTCGATACCTTGGTAAGTGATTATCTAAAAGCGAACGGGCTATAAAACAAGCCTCAGTTTTTTTAGTTAGCTTTCTGAAAAACATTAAATCCAAAAACCAATGAACAACAACAAGTTCTTCTTTTTGGCGATCATCTGTTTGATTGCCACCTCATTTTCAGCCTTTGCACAGTTGCAGCAACCAGCAATGAGCCCTGCGGCCCATGTTTCCCAGGTAGTTGGCTTTACCAAAATCAGCATTGATTATTCCTCTCCTGCAGTAAAAGGAAGGAAAGTCTTTGGAGAACTGGTAAAATATGGGGAAACCTGGAGAGCAGGTGCAAACGCCCAAACTGTTATCGAATTTAGCACAGGGGTAAGTGTAGGTGGAAAAAACCTTCCTGCTGGGAAATACTCCATTTTCGTGACACCAGCTGCAACAGGAGAATGGACAATTCACCTCAATAAAAAAGCAGAAAGCATCTATGCCTACATGAAAGATGGTAAAATCGATGAGTCAGCCCTTGCTGCGGATGATGCTGTAGCTGTCAAAGCCAATCCATCCGCTATGGGACCAACAGAGCGACTACAATACATGATTTCTGCCGAAAACAACAAGGTAGCCAAGGTAACCCTGGCATGGGAAAACACAGCTGTTTCCTTTATGGTCGACACTCAGGTTGATCAAAAAATGGAACAGTTTAAGAGCCAATTTTAAGATTGAGTAAGAAAGGAGAAGTCTTTTCAAACTTCTTAATTCTAACCTGTAGGCAATAAGCCTACAGGTTTTTTTATTCCTATTCAAGCACCATCCTAGATTATTCCCTAAATTTCAGCTTTGCCAGTTTCTTAAAAAAAATGAATTCACCTATCATCTCAGCAGAGCAGCTCGCTGCACAAATCGGTCAAGCAAATCTAATTCTAGTAGATGCCAGAAACACTCCGGATCCAAAATCAACTTTTTCCAAAGGGCATTTACAGGGAGCCAGATTTGTGGATCCAAATGAGGATTTGGCAAATATCAAGGAGAATTTAGCCGATGGAGGAAGACATCCTTTGCCGTCTGTGCCTGATTTCTGTTCTGTTCTGGGAAAACTGGGAATCACGCCGGAAAGCCATGTGGTGATTTACGATGACCAAAATGGTGCAAATTCAGCTGCCCGAATGTGGTGGATGTTAAAAGCCTTTGGTCACCAACAGGTTCAGGTTTTAGAAGGGGGAATCCAAGCCGGAATAACAGCCGGAATCCCTGTAGAATCCGGAACAGACTCCAACGAAGAGGCGCCTTCCTATCCAGGTAAAGCCTGGGAATTGGGCATTGCTTCCATGGAAGAAGTGGAGCGGATTTCAAAGGACAAGGATTATCTATTGATCGATGTCAGATCTCCGGAAAGGTATCGAGGAGAGCAGGAACCCATAGACTTGGTGGCAGGGCATATTCCGGGAGCTATCAATATCCCCCTCAATAGCAATATGGACGCAAATGGGAAATTTCAAGCTCCCGAAGAAATTGCAAAGAAATATACAGAGGTGTTTGGAGAGCGCTCCAATGAACATATCATTGTCCACTGCGGATCTGGGGTTTCTGCATGCCATACCTTACTTGCACTTGATTATGCAGGCTTGGGCATTCCAAAATTGTACGTTGGGTCTTGGAGCGAATGGAGCCGAAATGACAAACCCATTGGCAAAAGTGTATGACCCGATCGGGAAAAACAGCTGGAAAAAGAGTACAATCTCCTTCTGAGGAACGAGCCAATGCACTTTCCCATGGATTAGGCTTGGTTTTGGGAATTATTGGAATTCCCTTTCTGATTTTAAAAGCTTGGGAACAGGAGGACAGCAAGTTTCTCATTGGCGCGATTGCCTTTAGTATGGGAATTTTGATGGTGTATGGCTTTTCTACAGCCTATCATGCTGCAAAAGATTCAAGGAAAAAAGACAGACTGCAGATCATGGATCACGTTTCCATTTACTTTTTAATTGCAGGTTCGTATACTCCCATGGTTCTGGCAATCCTGAATACAGAAAAAGCCCTCCTCTTTCTTTCCATTATTTGGGTTTCGGTTTTAATCGGAACTTTTTTCAAACTCTTTTTCACCGGAAAATTCAAAACGCTATCTGTGATCATCTACCTTACCATGGGATGGCTGGCGGTCCTGTTTTTTAATGATTTGGTGGAAAAAATTCCTCTTGAAACTCTCATTTGGATTGGTGCAGGAGGTTTGAGTTATACCTTGGGTGTCTTTTTCTATGTTAAAAGCAACAGACCCTTTTTCCATACCATTTGGCATGTATTTGTTTTAGGAGGAACTGCAGCCCATTTCGTGGCAGTATATCAATTGGTGTCCAATTGATTGTTTATTGCCACTTTTCTTTCTTTCCAATAGGAACTAGTATCCACTGGTAAAATTTTATTCCGGCATTAGAGGGGATTTTCTATATTGGAACGAACCCAAAACCCGCTCTATGAATTTACAGTCACCCCAACCCACCCAAAGATTGGTGTCACTTGACGTGTACCGTGGACTCACGATGTTTCTCCTTGCAGCAGAAGCCTCTTTGATATACGATGCTTTTCTGGAAATTTTCCCCGAAGGAGTTACAGGCCATGGATTTTTCCTTCAGTTTACCCATCATGAATGGAACGGACTCCGATTTTGGGACTTGATACAGCCATTCTTCATGTTTATTGTAGGAGTGGCTATGCCTTTTTCCCTGAACAAGAGATTGGCACTCAGTGAGGACAGAAGCAAAGTCACCTTACACATTCTGAAGCGTTGTTTATTCCTATTTCTCTTTGGTACCGGTCTGCATTGTGTGTATTCGGGAAAACTGGTATTCGAACTCTGGAATGTCTTGACCCAGCTGTCCTTTACCATTCTAGTGACCTATTTTCTTTTGAGACAGCCTTGGAAAATTCAACTGGGAGTTTCCCTTGCCCTATTAGCTTTAACTGAAATCCTCTATCGGGTCTACAATCCCGAAGTTCCTTTTGAGCATGGAACCAATTTTGGCAACTATACCGACCAACTTTTGATGGGTAAGATCAACCGCGGTGGTTGGGTAGCTATCAATGCCATCCCTACCGCAGCCCATACTATTTGGGGGGCGATCTGTGGCAACTTGCTGCTTTCGGCCAAAGCTCCCTCAGAAAAAATCAAAACAATCGCATTTGCGGGAATCATTGGCTTGGTACTGGGTTATGGGCTGGATTGGGCAGGAATCACGCCTATTATCAAAAGAATCAGCACCACGGCATTTGTCTTTGCATCCGGTGGATTGGCATTACTTTCTCTGGCCTTTTTCTACTGGTGGGTAGATATCAAAAACCGAAGAAAAGGAATCTTTATATTCCTGATCGTAGGAATGAACTCCATCTTTATTTACCTCTTTGCCGAAGTTCTGGGACACCGCTGGCTATTTCAGTTTCTTGAAATCTTTACTACCGGCTTTTTAAGCTGGATGGGATTCGGAGAACACGGCCTTGCTTTGATTACCGCATTTGCAACCCTGGGAGCCATGTGGGGACTTTGTTACTTCCTCTATAGAAAAGGGATTTTCTTTAGGATATAAGAGTTCTTTCAAAATGGAAAATGAAAACAAAAAATCAATAAGAAAAATAAGACCAAAGGGCCTAAAGTAATCCAAAGGTATATTTTCCAGTACTTTTTTCTGACAGGTTCCTCCAGAAGAGTTAAAGGTTCTCCAATTGGAACCAGCCATTTATAAATCATTCTGGAAGCAAACCTCAATATGATCAAAGAGCCAAAAGCAAGAATTAAGGTCCATAATGCTTTATCATTTTCAGATTGAAAATGATATCGAAATCCAAATTGGGTGAGGATCAAAACTAAAATCCCCATCCCTGAAATCCAGGGTAAAAGAAGAAGTGAAAAAAGGCCATGTCTATAACTGGACAGGGTAATTTTCTCACCATATTTTTTATACTCTTCAGTATAAAATAAATTCCGAAATGCTAAAAAATACCTTTGAAGGAAGGAATGCATATCCTATTTGTGGATCAAAAATTCCCCATATCCACATCCTTGACAAACTGAATCAAACCCGGGAAGAAATGTTCTTGATCGTCATATTGAACTAGGTGGGCTCCTTCCGGGCAATGGAGATAGCGTCCGTTTTGAACTTGGGAAGCCATCCATTTCATATGCTCCGGATCCATGGTATCATATTGACTTCCCACTACCAAAGTCGGAACTGAGATGGTAGGCAATTGGCTTTTGACATCCCAGCCTTTCAGACTTGCACCGGGAGTGATCCCAAACTCGCTAAAACCCTGCATATAGACATAGACTCCCGGGTTCATATGTTTCATAGCCCGGTTGAAAGCCTCCGGCCACTCTTCCAAAGGTTTGCGCAATACATGTTCGGGGTAATAGTATTCCATCAGCAATTCACCATAACGGGGATTGGAAAAATCCTGATTTTGCTCCATCTCCATTACCTCCTCATACACCTCCTTGGGCATCTGAGGCCCCAAAACTTCCTTGGCATAGTTCTCATAATCTTCCAGACTTGCCATCATATTGGAGATGATCAGCCCCTTGAGTTTATCCTGATGACGGAAAGCGTATTCCATAGCCAATATTCCTCCCCAGGATTGGCCATATAGGTAAAAATTATCCTGATCCAAGCCCAAGGCCTGACGAACCTGCTCCACCTCATCCACAAAGCGCTCAATGGTCCAGAGGCTAGAATCCTCCGGCTGATCCGAATAATAGGAGCCCAACTGGTCGTAATAGATATACTCAATCCCCTCTTGAGGCAGATAGCCATCATAGCTCATGAAAATCTCATGGGTCCATCCTGGTCCTCCGTGAAGGAGCAAAACCTTTTGAGTGGGGTTATTTCCTACCCGTTTGGTCCAAACCTTGAATTCCCCTTTTGGAGTCTGTATCGGGATCATCCTGATCCCTCCCTCCCACTGATCATCCCGATTTGAAAAATCCAGATAGGATGATTCAGAAATAGCAACTTGGGTATCAGGGGACTTTTGGCAGGAAATCAAAAGGGAGAAAACCAAAAGCCAAAAAGGGATATTTTTTTTCATAGCTAGTATTTGAATGATTTTTTTGAAAATACGGGAAAAATTTTTGTAGCTCAACCTCATCTCTTTTTTAACAAAAAAATCCAAGCCTATCGGCTCGGATCTTTTCTATACATTCAAAAAACCCTAGACTTTTTCAACCCAGTCCACCCCTGTGTCCTTCCAGGCTCTTTCCTTGGCAGAATCGAGGACTGCCTCACAAACTTTTTGGGTTTCGAAGGCATCCCTGAAAGTTGGATGGCAAGGTTCACCGGTTTCTAGACTGTGAAAAAAGTCTGCAACCTGATGGATAAAGGAATGCTCATATCCAATGGAAGTTCCCGGGATCCACCAGCGACTCATGTAGGGATGATCTCCATCCGTGACGTGGATTGATCTCCAGCCTCTGAGTGTACCCTCATCATCATGGTCAAAGTATTCGAGACGGGTCAGGTCATGTAAATCCCAACGAATGGAAGCATGCTCACCGTTGATTTCAAAGGTATAAAGCGCCTTATGACCTCGGGCATATCTTGTAGCCTCAAACAGTCCCAAAGAACCGTTGGCAAAATGACACTGGAAGGTACAGGCATCATCGATTCCAACAGCCTGTTTTTCACCTGTGCCCTGATGCACACGTTCCTTGATAAAGGTTTCTGTCATGGCAGAGACATCCTTGATTCCTCCGTTGATCCACATGGCAGTATCGATACAGTGTGCCAGCAAATCCCCAGTCACCCCGGATCCAGCAGCGGCTACATCCAGTCTCCAAAGTGCATCTCCTCCCTGAGGCAGATCCGGACTGATGGTCCAGTCCTGAAGGAAGTTGGCTCGGTAATGGAAGATTTTACCAAGTTTTCCTGAGGCTACGATATTCTTCGCCAAGGTCACAGCTGGGATTCTTCTATAGTTATACCAAACCGTATTCTTCACTCCGGCTTCCTCCACGGCTTTTACCATTCCGGCAGCTTCTTCTACAGTTCTTGCCAAAGGCTTTTCACAAAGGATCATTTTTCCGGCTTTGGCTGCTGCAATGGCAATTTCCGCATGGGTGTCATTTGGAGTACAAATGTCCACAGCATCAATGTCATCCCTCTCAATAATTTTCCTCCAATCGGTTTCGTAGGATGCATAGCCCCATTGCTCAGCAAAGGCCTTAGCCTTTTCTTCCCTTCGGGAGCAGCAAGCCTGCAATACCGGGTTGTATTTATATTCTGGGAAAAAGTCAGCCAAACGCTTGTAGCCATTGGTATGGATCCGGCCCATCAATCCTGTTCCGATTAGGCCGATTCGTATAAGTTTTTTATCGCTCATTGTTTAGAAATTTAAATTTGAAAGATTAGAGGTTTGGAAAATCGCAAGGAAGGTTTGGGAAGTAGAAACTATTGAACTCAGGAGGCTTTGCTCCTTTCATGTCCTGTTATCACCCTTATTTCTTAATTCCCTATATCCTTCACAAATCACTCTTTCCAGCCATGCGCTTCCCGCACTTTGATCATCGCTGCTAGGATATCGTTCCAGGTTTGCTGGTTTTCCATCACTGCATTTGGGAACATACAACCGTCCCAACAGATGTGCTTGAATGCTTTGGTCAGGTTTCCATTTTCATCCCTCAACCAGTAGCCTGCATCGTGAGCAATATCCAGGAGTCCATTTGGATCTGTCGCCTGGCAGTGCCTTCCTGTTTTGTCATGGGAGCCAGAACCGAAAACAGAACCGTCATTTTGCGCCACATGAAAGTCTATGGTCCAAGGACGAAGGGCATCCGTAACCGTCTTCAAAGCTGCTTTGATCGCCTCTCGGTCATGCAAGTCTGCATCTGCAGGAAGGATTCTGTGCTCAGGAGCATTGTAGCCTAATGTATATAAAAAAGTATGGGACATATCTGCTTGGAAACCTATATTCGGACGATCCACCATTTCAAGGAGTTCTACCATGTGTTTCCAGCTATGCATGGCTCCCCAACAGATCTCTCCTTCTGCCGCGAGTTTTTCTCCAAAGCCGGCAGCTACATCACATGCCTCACGGAAAGTCTCTGCGATCTGCTTGGTATTTCCAACCGGGTCTTTGGCCCAATCGGATACTCCAGCAGCAGAATCAATTCTTACAACTCCATAATGGCGAACGCCGAGTTCTTTTAGCTTTTGGCCGAATTCACAGGATTTGCGCACCATTTCGACAAAAGTTTTTCTCTGCTCTGCGGTTCCCATTGCGGAACCGGCCCAAATGGGAGCAACCAAGGAACCTACGTTCAGATTGTATTTGGAGACTTTATCGGCCAGTTTCTTTGCTTCATCCGGATTGTTCAGATCAAAATGCGGTTCGAGCAGACCCACATCTATTCCATCAAATTTCACCCCATTGACTTCTGCGGCTGCAGTCATTTCAATAAGGGAATCAAAAGGAATTACCGGTTCGGAATCCGGGCCTTTGCCCACCAATCCCGGCCAAGTGGCGTTGTGGAGTTTGGGAAAGTTATTCATAATATTAAGGTTATAGGGTTATTTGATTCGAAAAAGAAAAGGCAGAGGGTAGATCCCTCTCCCTAGGATTATTTTACGATGAGATCCGGATTATCCGGGCCAAAGTGCTTCAGCATCACAATAGGATCAGTCTTGGAAAGGTTAGTGATTTTCACGCCTGCTTGTGCTGCCTGCTCGCTCACGAAGTACTCATCATGGGTCAATTGCCCGAAGCGGATCAGAGAGGGGGTTTCAATATCCCAAACTCCAAGCTTCCCATGGCCCTGCATCATGATAAAGCCATATGCACCGGAATCCTTGATGACCACCGTCTGACCTGGGAATACGGTCAATTCCTTTGCACTGTAATCATGGGAACGGTAGCAAATCCAGTTTTCATAATAACCTGCAGCATGCATGGTATTTACATCAGTCACCGGCAATGGCTCCATGTAGTGATTATCCATCAAATTAGGGTTGACATTGAGATCCCAATCGATCATTTCCACCAGAAGTTCGTAATCCCCCCATCGGTTTTTAGGAGTCGCATTCCATAGCAGTTCCTCTGGAATAATGGCTTCATTCACCAGAGATTGGTACATAGCGAAAATATCAGAAGCCTTTTGAGGCTCATAGGTACACAAACTACCTGGAGCATGAAGCATTCCTGGAGGCACATCCCAACCTGTTCCGGGTTGCAATCGGAAAGCCTGGGAGTAATTGGTGATCTTATTGTCCCCTTTATTGAAATTTTTAAGGCAATCCAAAATTGTTTCCTTGCTGGTTCCCGGAGCTATTCCGAAGAAGGTATAAGGGAAATCTCCCCCATGGTTATTCACCTGAGGAGGAAAATAGTATGCCTCAGGTTTTCCATTTTGTCCAGTCAGTTTTCCAAATTCATCACTCGGGTGAATATGATGTGGAAGAGGCCCCATATTGTCAAAAAATTTGGAGTACATGGGCCAGGACTTGTACTTGTTCCAAAGTCGGGAACCGATGATGTCTGCTCCCAGCTCATCTATGGCGTCCTTTAGTAGGAACAGTTCTGTTTTGCCTCCATCTTCGTAGGCAATATGGCTCAATCCTTCATTTTTGGAAGTAAGGGGGCCGTTTTCAGCAGGAGTAGTTGAGGCAAACCAACGCTCGTCAATCCCTCCTCGGGCACCTCCCAAAGCATAATAATCATCAGGGTGAAGCTTGATTCTCCTACCGGGTACGCAAAAGGAACGCGGCACCCAAGTTGGTGTCAATCTTAAAACTCCCTCGCCCTGTTCCAGGGCTTTTTTTGCTAAACTCATAGTATTGGTTATTAGGTAATTGAGTTATTGTTATTTGAAGATTGAAAGAATGAAACCTTCCAATTCATCATTTCTAATTCTACATTTTAAATCCCCTTGCTTTTTCTCCTGTCAACACTTCCAACCTCAAATCATAGGTTCTGCTTTCCCCGGGTTCGAGAAGGATCAAGGTTCCGTTTTCCCTTGCCGCAGCCTGACCAATTGGTGGATGGGTGGCCGGTTCAAGGGCCGTTACGTATTCGTTTTTTCCCCAGTGCTGCCAGTTGATCAACCAGGGCATCTGATCTTTGGAGAAGGAGATTTTCAAAGCCAAGCCCAATTGATCATTGGCATAGCCACAGGTCACCATTCCTTCTGAATCAGCCTGGGGATCAATAAAGGCCACATCCTCCCCAAATCCTGTATGCTCCTCCATGGGTGGGGCACAGAGTGTAAATTCATGTACCCTATTGAACTTCGTGTTATTGGCATCCGTAGCTTTGGGCTTCTTTTCCCCTTCCCACACGATCCTCGTCCCCTCATCAATCAGAGGCCATCCGCAATTGATATGATATAGGATCATATGAGGTGCGGGGGAATTTCCACGATTGGTCACCCTGTCCTGGATTCGGATTTCAGCAGAACCTATGCTCCCGGAAACAGATCTCAACATCTCCAGGCTAGGACCAAAGGTGGTCGTTTCCCGCACTTTGGCTACAATCTCAAAGCTGAGATCCCCGAAAAATATATCCGGCTGCCGTATGGAAATGAGTTCGGCAGGCGTATTGGAATAATTCCCGTGAAGTCCCCTTGTACCACTTTCATCCGAATTGGGCGGTCCCGCATTGGAAAGACCACAGGTGGTCAACAAGCCACCTCCAAAAGTTCTCAACCAGTCGATCCCTTGATTGGAAAAAGGCTGAGGGCCTGTCAAGCCTGCATGGGAAATCCAAGCCAGGCTGTTTTGATTGAAGAAAGCATCCAGGATATCCATTCCCCGATCGAGCACCAATTTGTATCGGAGCCCGGTACCGGTATTGATCCAAGCGATTCGAACATTGCGCCCCGGACCATTATCCAAGACTGAGGTTTCGATTCCCCCGAGTTGCTGGGAATTTGAGAGCTTATATTTCCAATTGCCGATGTCGGAAAGATTCATTTGCTAGGATTAAAAGGATTGGTAACCTATAAAAAAGAGCCTCTGAGACTGTCCTGCCCTATATGGGTTAGACATTTCTGCCGGATAGGAAATTAGCCAAAAAGACAGGGAAGATTCTGCCGTTTGTCAAAAATTGAGTCGAAAAATTGGGTTGGTGCTGCAAAGGCCGATCAATGCCAACAAAACTTAAAAAAGAAAGGCGCAGTATTCAACTGCGCCTTTCTTTTAGGATAACCCGGAAGATTCTCCGAGTTTTTGTTTTAATCATTGATCGAGTTTACATTTTTTTCAACTGGATATTTTTAAACATCACCTTCATTGGAGGACCCACATGGACCTGAAAGCCCATCAAACCAGAAAGCATTCTATTTTTCGCATCCTCATCATGGACTTCACTCATTAATACCCCATTGACATAATGTTTCATTACATTTCCTTTGATCACGAGATGAATAGAATTCCAGTCCCCTTTTTTGATCAGATTACCGAGTTCTTCGCGATCTCCCAATTCCTCCACAAGATTGAGTCCTTTCCAGGCATTTCGCTCCACATAGCCACGAACCTCAGTAATGCTATCCGGCTGAGAAGTAATTCGCGTCTTCTGGCCACGGTAAGCCAAAGTAGTCCGTTTTCTTTCCTCGTAATTTTGACCGGTGTAGCGATTGCCTCCGTCAATATCCGCCTGATAACCACGAAGTGCATAGGGAACCTCTGTAAAGCGATCACTTCGATATTGCACGCCGGAATTACCCTTTTCTGAAATCCAGTAATCCACTTTCAGCTCAAAGTCGCCCAATTCTCCGCCTTTCCAAATGATGAAGGTATTGGCTTTGAGTATAGTTTCAGGTGTAATTTCCCCAACAATCGCCCCATCTTTTACCGACCAATACACAGGGTTGTACTCCCATCCATCCAGAGTTTTTCCATCAAAAATGGACACAAAATCCGATTCCTTTTCCTTGGACATAAAGCCCGCAAGGAAAAGTACAGTAGCCGTCAAAACGGCCACTGACTTTAATGTATATGAAGTTGAGAGTTTCATTGTTCTGACCCTTCAGGTTGATAAACAGCGTGATTTGGATTGCCCGCAGAAATCAGATAGGCCATCAAATCCTTCAGTTCTTCCTCATTCATTCGGTTGATCAATCCTGGGAACATGATGGAAACATCTGAGTTTTTGGTGATCAAAACCGAGCTTTTAGGAACTGTACGGATCACGTCCGGAGAGAATGGATTTTGGGAAACATAATAATTCTGCTCATCCTCATCAGTGATTCTTCCGACAACAGAGCCTCCTTCTTTCAACTCCAATACGGTGGCATGATACTGTTCAGAGATCACAGCGCTTGGATTGATTGTAGCTTCGAGAATATCCTTAGGAGAAAAGCGCGTTCCCAATTGGGTAAGATCAGGCCCGATAATGCCTCCTTCTCCCTGAATGGTATGGCAGGACTGACACATGGCAGCTGCATACATTGCCTTTCCTTTGACAAGATCTCTGCCATGCAGGTTTTCTACCAAAGGAAGTGCTTCCTCCACGGTCCATCTTCTTCCCGGTCCTTCAGGCTGAACACCAGTATTGGCAATGTCATTTCCACTTGCCGTCAACAGTTTTCCTCCGGAGAGTTCATCGTATTTTTCAAAGTCAGCTTTGTCTACATTGGCCAAAGCCATTTTTCTAGCTCGGTCCAAGAAGCCCACATAACTTCTGCCTCCTTTGTAATTGGTCAGCGCATTTTTGATCCAACTAAAATATTCATCACGCATTTCAGGAGTCCAACCTTTGTCTGCACCACCCAAAACTGTCGCAAAGTAAGTCGCCTGAGCAGGTGGCACATTTGCCAGCATATTGGCAATATCCATTCCGTATTGAGGGTTTCTGAACACCAAGTCAGAGGAAGCTGTAAACGTCTTTTGGTAGTTCTCATCATCCTTGGCTGTTTTTAGGAGAGCAAGGGTTTTCTCTACTGCATCCGGAGCATCAAGATATACCAAAAGCACACTCAGGGAGCGGTTTAGCATATTGTCATTGGAAGGGTAGTTGGGATCCAAATAATCAATCAATTTGGATTTCACACCACTGGCAACCTGTCCATGTCTGTACAAAATCACCTCAATAGTTCTCAGCAGATCCTGCTTTCCTTTATCAGATAGGGCTCCATAGTCTATTCCCATCAGGGCATTCAACATTGGTGTTGCATCTGCATCAGAAGCGTGATGTGCCAAGGCTAACATGGCATGGGTTAATTTCACAGGGTCTTTTTCAGAAAGTGCTTTTTCCTTCCAGCTGGAAACCGGCTGATGTTCCAATACCAAGCGTGCTGCATACTGCACGTAACGATCCGAATGGTTTAAATTGTCCCAAGCTAAATCCAGTCCTTCTGCCGGAGTACCGTCCACATGGTACTGCTCCAACTCTCTTCTCAAAAGGTTTTCCTCTGGCAAATCCGCCAATGTCAAAGGCTTGTATTCGCTTTCGTTGATGTCACCCGCGTAATGAATTCTGTACACATCAGATTCCAATCTTCTACCTCCGGTCATGAAATACATGGCTCCATCCGGACCGATTTCCCCATCTGTCAATGGAAGTGGTGAGCCGGAAATAAATTCCTCCGCGGTAGCATCATAGGAAGCTCCTGAAGGTGTCAGGTTGATGGCATAAATAATTCCAAAGCTCCAATCAAAGGCATACAGTGCTTTTCTGTATTTGGCCGGAAACTTAGCGTTAGTACCAAACATAGCATTGGTTGGGGAACCCTGTCCAATGTTCAAAACAGCCGGCAGGTTGTCCGGGTAATTGGGAGACCATTTGGAATTACCGGTTCTCCATCCGAATTCAGACCCGCTGGTCACATGATTGATTCGGGTAGGTCTATACCAAGGCATCCCAAAATCCCATTCCATATCCGCGTCATAGGCAAACAAATCTCCAACCTCATTGTAGGCAAAATCAAAGGCATTTCTAAAACCTGCACTTATCAATTCCCAATCCTTGCCTTCAGGATCGATTTTGGCAATCCATCCACCGGGGGCCATTCGCTCATTGGCATGGCCTCTTGGGTCTTTGATCAATGGGAAAAGATTATCCTCATCCCATACTCTAGGCAATCTGTAGGAGTTCATCTCCGGCACATCCACATGGTTCCCCGCGATCAGGTAAATGGATTTGCCATCGGGAGTAAGTTTCATGCTGTGAGGGCCGTGCTCACCGGGCTGACCTTTCAATATTCGGATTTCTGTAACAGTCTCATATTGATCATCCCCATCCAAGTCCTGAATTCTATAAAGACCTGTATTGCGGCTGAAAGTCTCGTTGGCATTGTGGTTTACCATCACATAGATGGAATTGAAGGCATAAAGTAAGCCCTGTGCATAGCCCATACCCACCTGAGGCTCGGATACATGTCCAATGATCATTTTTTCCACTTTTGGAGTCAGGTCTGGGGAACCCACTGGCGGGATTTCCAACCTATATAGAAAACCATACTGATCAGCAGCGATGAGTCGGTTTTTGTCGTCAAAAGTCATGGCTACCCATGAGCCCTGTTCGTTTTCTCCAGGACTGTAAATATGCTCAGCTACAAAACCTTCGGGCAGCTTGAGTTTGTCAATTTTTGGGTTCCCCGTCAGCTGCCGGGTACTTTCTTCCTTTTTGGCACAAGAAACTGAAATAAACAGCACTGCCATAAAGAAGCTTATACTTCTGATTGTAGTTTTAAGAACCATAAGAATTGGGTTTGTTGCTAATCGTATTCATAAAATTGATTGAATTTCAAATTGGCGAAATTTTATTCCATTCCGAAGCCATTCATGCAGAGTATTTTGCTTCCTGTCAAATTAAGACCACTTCTGAAAGCAAATCCACTTCTGCTTTTATTAAAGTAACCCAACATCGATAAATGGGAAAACCATTTAAAGACGTTGGGCTAAGTAATCAACCTATCTAGCTTATGAAATTAGAAATATGGGCTCAGGTCAGATTCTGCCGCAGGTAGCGGATAGAATTTGCTGAGGTTTGTAAATGCATTGGATCTTGGCACTGCTCCGGCCACCGGTGGATAGTAGTAATCCAATGGATTGGCAATGATACGCTGACCATAAGGAACAATGATTTCCTGGATGCGATCCGTACGTGCGATATCAAACCAGCGCTTGTTTTCAAATGCCAGTTCCACTCTTCGCTCACGGAAAATCGCCTCTCTCAATTCAGCTTGCCCACTTGCTGAGGTATCATCCAAATCCGCTCGGTTTCGAACCATATTCAGATAACCTGCCGCCTCTGAAGTTTTACCCTGCTCATTGAGAGCCTCTGCCAAGAAGAGTAGGGTTTCTGCATACCGGTAAATAATCCAGTTGGTACCATGGTTTCCATGAAGAGAATGAGGCTTCGCGTGCTTTTTGATATAAGGATAAACTTTGTCATCCCGGAAACTTCCTGAAAGCTCTACATAGCCAATGGACACATCCTTTCTCAGGTCACCTTCCTCGTAGGCCTGGATAATATCCGGAGTAGGGATATTGTTTCCTTCCCCGTCAATATTCTGAGGATTGGAAGTGCCAGTGATTGGCTGAAGTTCCGAGGCACTGATAGGTCGAGGCATGAAGTTGTAAATAAAGCTACCATTCAAACCTGCGGCGCCTTCCAAAAACTGCACTTCAAAGATGGATTCCAAATTGTTCTTGTTTGCAGCATTTCCAGGAAAAACATCTTCGTAATTCTCAATCAAACCATATTCTCCACTGTTGACAATAGCCTTCAGCAAGCTCTCAGCTTCTGACCAGTTTTTACGGTTGATATACACGTTGGCAAGCAGCATTCTGGCAGCTCCTGCAGAAGCTCTTCCTAACTCCTGCTGCGACTTTTCAGGCAAAAGCGGAACAGCCGCAGTGAGGTCACTGATTATCTGAGCAAACAATTCCTCCTCTGTAGCCAAAGGAAGGGCAGCCTCTTCTCTGGTAGCAACCGGAGTCAGATGCAATGGAACACTTCCGAAATAACGAACCAATTCGAAATAGGCATAAGCTCTCAAGAACAAAGCCTGCCCCTTCACATTGGCTTTGGCAGCCGCATCGAAATCCACATCATCTATCAGGGCCAAAATCTGGTTGGTTCTGGAGATGATCAGGTAATCCTGACGATATTGGTTCAATACGTGCGTATTGGAAGTCAGTCCATTGGCCTCTGGCACAGCAAAATCCGCGATATCCTCCTGCTGCTCCGTAGCACCAAAAAGGATGTTTCTGGCATAGTAGGTATTGTCGGAGTGCATCTCTCCTAACAACCAGGAACGGTCATTGGTGATTGTTCTCAATGGAACATAGGCTGCATTGACCGCTTGCTCGAAATCGCTTTGGGTTTTGAAGAAAGTAGCCGAACTCAACTGGGTTTCAGGCACCACTTCCAGAAAATCCTCACCACATCCGGTCAATAGCAGTCCGGAGGTCAATAAGGTTATGATATATTTTTTCATGATCTTGTCTTTTTTAGGTGAATTCAACATACCTGATTAGAAATTGATGTTTGCTCCGAACGTAACCGTAACTGGAATCGGATAACCAAACAGGTCAACTCCCGGGCTCAGGTTACCACCATCACCAGCTCCATTATTCTGCATACTAACTTCAGGGTTAGATCCACCCCAATAAGGAGTCCAGGTGATCAGGTTCTGAACAGAACCATAAATACGGGCTGATTTCATGAACTTGTTGGTCTTATTCACTGTATAACCGACTGTGACGTTTTTGATGGTCAAGTAAGAGGCATCCCACACGAAGTTGCTATTTGCCCAGTCACGCTCGATACCGGTCACGTTACCTCCACCTACAGTGGTTCCAAAGATTCCCTCTCCAGGGTCCTGTGGAGAACGGAAGCGATCAGTAGCCTTTCTCACCATGTTGAATACCCCATCCAGGTTGGCAGTACTATAAAGGTGTCTCATGTACAACTGGTTGCCGTAAGAACCCTGACCTGTGATGCTCATATCCCAGTTCTTGTACTTGAAGTTTTGAACAAAACCATAGGTGAACTTAGGGAACGGATTTCCGATGATGGCACGGTCATCATTGTCCCCTCCGATGGAGATAATTCCATCTCCATTCACATCCTTCAGCTTGATACTACCTACTGTGGATCGTCCAGGAACCTGAGGAGAATTGGCTAAATCTTCCGCATTCATGTAATTGCCCAGCTTGATCAATCCGTAGAATTGTCCAAAAGGCTGACCTACTTGGGTAATGTGAAAATTACCATACACCCTATCAATGCCTTCGGCAAGAGAAACTACCTCATTTCTATTGATGGATAGATTGACGCTACTGTTCCAGGTAAATGCCCCTACTACAGGAATAGCATTGATGGAGAATTCATGTCCCCAGAATTTGATCTCACCAATATTATCATTGAAGTTTGTGAAACCGGATTCCTGAGGTACCTGCACCGAATACAAGAGATTGGTTGTACGTTTCTGGTAGAAATCATACACAAACTGGATTCTGTCATCCCACAATCCCAAATCCAAACCAGCATCAAAGGATGCAGTTGTTTCCCAACCCAGTCTGGTATTTGCCAGGGAAGTAACAGCTGCTCCAGAAGCTACGTTGTTTCCAAAAACAGCATTGATGGTATTGTTTACCAATGCATACTGAGTGAAGTTACCGATGTTGTTGTTACCGGTCACACCGTAGCTGGCTCGCACTTTTGCAAAAGAAACGGTTGGATTATCCACCAAAAATCCCTCATCAGACATTACCCAACCCACAGAAGTGGATGGGAACACACCCCAACGGTTATCCAAACCAAAACGGGAAGAACCATCCGCTCTCAAAGAAGCGGTGAACAGGTACTTGCCTTTGTAGTTATAAGTCAATCTTGAAAGAACAGAAGAAAGCGACCATTCTCCTACATCAGAGAAGGTTCCTCCTCGGTTGATGTTGATTGCACCCTGAATAGTTGGCAGTCTGTCATCAGCATAAGTATCTGCCTGGATGCGGGTACGCTCCATTCTATAGGTCTGGTTGGTGTAACCAACCAACATCTCAAAGTTATGATCATTGAAGCTTCTGGTGTAAGTAGCCAAGTTCTCATTCAACCAAGATAGGCTTGATATATTATCCCGTACGGACTGGGCAACTGTAGGAATCGAAACGTTGATTCTTGAAGTTGCGGTGGAAGGGTTGAAAGAGAAGAATTTGCTATCTCTGATCTCTGTACTGAAGCTAGACTTGAGCGTTAACCCTTTGATTGGCTGATATTGTACATAGGAAGTGGTCAGTAAGTTAACCTGGTCTGTCTCGTTTACCAGTTCATTTGCAGACCTTACCCAGTTAGGATACGCAAAAATATTTCCGGTATAAGACGGGAATCTGTTAAAGTAAGTCAACTCACCGGCTTCATCATAGATCGGCATCACGGGCCAAGTGTGAATGGCGTTGAATAGAATACCTGTACCTCTTGTACCGTCAGTCTGAGGGGTATTATCATAAATATAGCTAGGAGCCAGGTTGACACCCACACTCACTTTGTCAGACACATCATAATCCGCATTCATTCGGAAAGAATAGCGCTGATAATCCGTGTTGACAACAACCCCCTTCTGATCAAAGACACCGGCAATTACCGAAGTTCTCAATCTATCCTTGTTGGATGTCAAAGTCAGGTTATAACTGGTAATCGGTGCCGTTCTAAGTACAGCATCATACCAGTCATTATTTTTACCTCTATATATGGAGGGATTTTGAAAAATATCAGGAACTGGCTGTCCTGCGTCTTCATAGTATTCTTTCTTAAACTGGGCAAATTCCTCCGCATTCATCATTTCAAGTCTGCCCCTAACAGGCACCTTTTGCCAACCGGTGAAGACATTCAAGTTTACATTGGTCTGCCCTGATTTTCCTCTTTTCGTAGTGATCAAAACTACGCCGTTTGCTGCTCTTGATCCATACAATGAAGTCGATGCGGCGTCCTTCAAGACTGTAATATCTTCGATCTCATCCGGGTTGAGGGTATTGATGTTGCCGGTGATTGGAAATCCATCCACCACATAAAGAGGATCACTACCTGCCGTCACGGACAACTGACCTCTGATCCTTACAGTAAGTCCTTGTCCCGGCTTACCGGTTGTTTGGTTGATTTGCACCCCAGCCAATCGGCCTTGTAACTTTTGTCCAATGGTGGAAACAGGCAAATCCTGAAGTTCCTCGGATTTTACCGTTTGAACAGCTCCGGTCACTTCCCGTTTCAACTGACTACCATAGCCGACTACCACAACTTCGGTCAAGTCCGAAGTGGAAAGCGGAAGAGCTACCTGAATGTTGTTTGTACCAGAAGCGACTGCTACTTCTTGAGAGGTAAAACCTACAAAACTTACAACGAGCACCTCCCCAACAGAGGCTTCAATAGTAAAGCTCCCATCGATGTCAGTGACGGTCCCCTTTTGGGTACCTTTGATCATGACAAGAGCTCCAGGTATAGGTTCATTGTCTCCTTCGGAAACAACCACCCCACTTATGGATCGGGTTTGGGCCTGAGCCTGTATACTCAGGGTAAAGAGTAATAATAAAAACCCAACTAGCGGGATTTTTATTCTAGACAGATAGTGGTTTTTCATAATTCAGGGTTTATGATTAATTGTTAAAACATCAACCAATTAGCCTATACCAAACCCTTTTTCTATCCTGCTCAATCCTGTTTTAATACCCTATATATCAGTATTTTAAAAAAATTGAAAATCAGGACAGCGCAGGACAGTGAATTTTTATAATTTAAAAAAAATGCATTTTCCACTTCCAGTTCAAGTCAAAAAACCAATTACAATCAAGTCTAATATTAAGAGACAAAAAAAAGTACAGCCTGAAATTACCAATCAAACAAAAAATATATAAACAAATAAAACAAAATCTAAAAACAGGATAGAACAGGATAGTTTACATATAACAAACGGTTTTTTATACTGATTTTTTCAAACTCATAAATCACATAATTATATTTCTTATAAACCAACAAAAGTATTTTTGATAATAAGCATCATTCTCCCTAATATGGAGCCTGAAAAAGTCACACTTCATCATGAACCTATTCAAACCCACTCGTTCCCTACTCCTACTATTTTTTGGAGTGTTAGCATTCCAATGTACTGAACGAAAGCACCTCCCATTACAAAAAGACTCCCGAATCGCCTTGGTTGGCAACAACCTCGGTTCACGGATGATGGAATTTGGCTGGTTTGAGACCGAAATGCACCTTCGATATCCAGATAGCACTCTCTTGATTCGAAACCTTTGCGACCCGGGTGACACCCCTGGATTTAGACCCCGTTCGGGAACCAATGACCCTTGGGCATTTCCGGGAGCAGAAGATTTTCAGGAAGAATATGCCACCCCTTCTGGGAGTGAAGGCTTTTTGGAAAAACCCGACCAATGGCTAACCCGCCTTCAGGCAGACCTGGTGATCGGTTTTTTTGGATTCAATGAATCGTTTCAGGGAAAGGAAAAACTCCAAAATTTTAAGGATGAGCTGGAGGCTTGGATTCTTCATTCCAAAACCCAGCAATACAACGGAAAGTCCGCTCCCCAACTTGCCTTAGTTTCGCCAATTGCCTTTGAAGATATATCAGCAATTGTAGATGTACCTGATGGAAAAAAGGAAAACGAAATCCTGAAACTTTATACGGAAGGCATGGCTGAAATCGCCAAAAAGCACGATTTGGTTTTTGTGGATGCTTTTTCAGCCAGCCAGAAATGGTATGCAGATTCGGAAGAACCATTGACTATAGACGGCACCCAGCTTACCGAGGAGGGATATAAAAAGTTAGGAACCCTACTTGCAGATGAACTTTTTGGAAAGAAAGATAGAGAAGCTGAAAGCAACCTGGGCCTGATCCACCAGGCAGTCATGGAAAAAAACTGGCTCTGGCACAATGACTACAAAATTCCGAATGGAGTTCATGTTTTCGGAAGACGCTATGATCCTTTTGGTCCAGACAACTACCCCTTCGAACTGGAAAAAATCCGGCAGATGACTGCCATCCGGGACACAGCGATCTGGGAAGCAAATCAGGGACGAGTAAAAGATTTGGCAGCAGCCGATGCTAAGACCCGCTCCCTTCCAGAAGTCAAAACCAATTTTAACCCAGAGGCCAATGGCAGTTTGGAATACAAATACGGAGAAGATGCCTTAAAAACCATCAAGGTTCCAGAAGGCTATAAAATTGAGCTCTTTGCCTCCGAACAGGAGTTTCCGGATCTGGCAAACCCTGTACAGCTTTCCTTTGACAACAAGGGAAGACTTTGGGTGGCCACCATGCCGAGCTATCCCCATTACAAACCCGGAGATCCAAGACCTCAGGACAAGCTGATCATTCTGGAAGATACGGACGGAGATGGAAAGGCTGACAAACAAACCATCTTTGCAGACAACCTGCACATACCGGTTGGATTCGAAATCGCCACCGAAGGAGTTTATGTTTCCCAAAGTCCCAACCTTGTCCTTCTGGAGGATACAGATGGAGATGACAGAGCAGACAAACGAACCATATTGCTTTCAGGATTCGATGACCACGATACCCATCATGCTATTTCTGCCTTTACCACAGATGAAAGCGGAGCCATATACATGGCCGAGGGGGTTTTCCTTCACACCAATGTGGAAACTTCCTATGGGCCGGTACGAGCAACTAATGGTGGCTTTTATAGATATGAGCCAAAGAGACACAAATTAGAACGCGTCAATCAAGTCAGCATTCCCAACCCATGGGGTATCGCTTTTAATGACTGGGGACAGAATTTCTATGCGGAAACCTCCGGTCCCAATGTGAATTGGATGCTTCCCGGCTCCGTCTTGCCACGCTATGGAAATGCAAACTTCAAAGGACCCAACCTGATTGAGCAAGCCCATATGGTCCGACCGACCTCAGGGCTGGAATTCATTTCCAGCAGACATTTTCCGGAAAATGTCCAAGGGGATTTGATCATCAATAACACCATTGGCTTCCTGGGAACCAAACAGCATAGAGTAATGGAGGACACAGTGGGTTTTACCACCCAATGGAGACAGGATTTGATTGTTTCTTCAGATCGTAATTTCCGTCCCGTGGATATGGAAATTGCTCCGGACGGATCCTTATACATCGTGGATTGGCATAATATCCTGATCGGTCACATGCAGCACAATGCAAGAGACCCCCTGAGAGATCATGCACATGGTAGAATTTACCGCCTGACCTACCCTTCAAGACACTTGCTTACTCCGGCTAAAATTGACGGAGCAAGCATCCCTGAATTATTGGAAAACCTGAAATTACCGGAATACCGAACCCGCTATCGAACCAGAAGAGAACTTAGAGGCAGAGATGCGGGAGAAGTCGCTGCCGCGGTGGAAAACTGGGTCGCCAATCTGGATAAAAATGATCCCAATTACGAGCATAACCTTTTGGAAGGACTTTGGGTGACTTGGGGTGTGAACCGGGTGAATCAGAACCTACTGAGACAATTGCTCAAAGCAAATGACTACAGGGCTCGCGCTGCCGCCACAAGGGTATTGAGATATACCGGACATCAAGCCGAAGACCAGCCCCAACTTCTGATGGAGGCCGTCCAAGATCCAAATGGAAGGGTAAGAATGGAAGCCATTGCAGCAGCATCCTGGCTGCCAAGGGAAATTGGGCTTCCGATTTTGGCTGAGGCAGAAAAGCAGGAAAAGGACCATACTTGGATTCCGAGAAGCCTGGAAACGGCCGTTGCCCATATCAACGGGCTTTCTGTGGCTGAGAAAAAAGAAGAAGACATCAAATCCTCCCTTACTGGGTCAGATCGGGAACTCTTTGTACTTGGAAAGGAAATCTATGCCAAGGAAGGGTTCTGCGGCACCTGTCACCAGGAAAACGGAGGCGGATTGGTAGCCTCAGGCTTCCCTCCACTTCGAGGCACACCTTGGGTAACAGGAAGTCCGGAGCGTCTGGTTAAGCTGGTATTGAAAGGACTTTTAGGCCCAATCACCGTTGCAGGAAGGGAATATCCGGGGCAAGTTCCAATGACTCCTTTTGAAGGAATGCTCAACGACACAGAAGTGGCTGCTGTGCTTACCTATATCCGAAATTCATTTGGCAATCAAGCCTCTCCTGTTTCTCCGGAACTGGTTAAAAAAGTTCGGGAGGAAGTAAAGGACAAGGAAGGTTTCTGGAATCCAAATGAACTTCTGAGAGCCCATCCTCTGGAAAAATAAATACAATCGGGAGGGATTTCCCCCTCCCCCAATAAACCCTAAACCTGTTTTATGAAAACCCAGCTTCTAACCTGTTTATTACTCGTTTCCGGCGCCTATTCCTTTTCCCAATCAAAGCTAAGCTTCGAAAAGCAAGTCATTGCCTTCGAAAGCTATGAATCGGTAGGCGTATTTGATGTGAATAATGACGGGCACCCGGATTTGGTTTCTGGAAGTTTTTGGTACAAGGGACCGGAATTTTTGGATCGACAACTGATCGGCCAGGTGAAGCGATACGGAGAATATTATGAGGATTTTGCGACCATCCCCATGGATGTAAATGGGGACGGGAATATGGACTTCATTACCGGAGGTTGGTTTGAAGGCAGATTGATCTGGAAAGAAAACCCCGGAACCAATGGAGAATGGAAAGAACATCTAATCGCCGAAACCGGGAATATTGAAACCATACGGGCTTGGGATATTGACGGGGATGGGATAGTGGAAATTGTACCCAATACTCCCCGAAAAGCCTTGGCATATTATAAATGGACTGGACCGGGAAGCTTTGAGAAAAGAGAGGTGAGTGACACCCAGGGACATGGCTTGGGTTTTGGAGACATCAATGGAGACGGGCAGGGAGATCTGATCAGTTCAACCGGATGGTACGAAGCCCCTTCGGACCTAAAGAACGGGAGATGGACCTATCATCCACTATCGGATTTCAAAGATCTCAGTATCCCCATCCTGATCACTGATCTCAATCAGGATGGAAAAAACGACCTCATCATCGGAAATGGCCATGACTATGGACTGTTCTGGATGGAGCAAACCCAGGGGAAGGGTCAAGTGGAATTTATCCGACATGAAATCGACCCCAACAACTCCCAATACCACACCCTGGAATGGGAAGACTTGGATGGAGATGGACAAAACGAACTGGTGACCGGCAAGCGTTACCGTGCCCATAATGGAAAAGACCCGGGAGGAAAGGAGGAATCCGGCCTATACTATTTTAAGTGGGACGGTGAAAATTTTGTGAAAAACGTAATCAGCTCCGGACCTATCGGTACGGGAAAAGGTACCGGAATCTACTTCTCTATCACCGACCTCAATGCCGACGGCAAAGTGGATGTTGCCCTGGCAGGAAAAGATGGACTGGTCGTTTTTTGGCAGAATTAAGATTTGCAGCTGGTTTTTTTTGACTTTGGAGCTACCGGTCAAAGCGGAATGATCCAATATCCTTTTTCCAACTTTCTTATTTCCCAAACTGAAGGCGGGCAAATTCCAGGAATTTTTCCCAGTCCTCTGAAATAAGATTATGCTTTCCTTCCCGTAAGTGGTAGCCAACAGGACCTACCTGATGGACATGCGGCTCAAATTCATATCCTTCAGGCAAGTCTAGCTGAGTCCCATAAATTTCCCCATAGGTTCTGGAAGCCAACTGAAGGGAAAGGTACTCCCCTTTTGGGTCTGCCCAAAGGTCTTCCATGGCACTGGCCACATATACTGCCCTTGGGGCAAGGGAGGCAATCAATTGGTGCTGATCAAATGGCAAAGTCTCTTCCTTGCCATTGTACTCATTGAAATTGTCGGTAAACCAATAGGGAAATGCGGTATTAATCCGCTCTACAGTCTCCCCAAATTTCCTTCTGGAAATGGCTGCACCTCCACAACCCGATTCATTGGATATGGTGATGGCCCATCGGGGATCATTGGCTCCACACCATAAAGAGGCTTTTCCTCCTCTTGAATGGCCAACCACTGCCGCTTTGGTAGGGTCGATGAGAGGATCCTGTTCGAAGTAATCCATGGCCCGCATCGCTCCCCAAGCCCAGGCTGACAAACCCCTCATGCCATTTTCCATTTGCATTTGCTCCGGATAGAGATTCTTCAAAATCCCATCTGCAAACCGCTCCTTGTCATCCGGAGACACATATTCCACATCAAACACCGCAGCCGCATAGCCCTTGGAAAGAATCTGTCGGATATCAAAAAACTGATCCTCCACATCTTCAATCAATCGGTCCACCTTTCGATGGCTGATCAGAAGAAAAACCGGAAAAGGCCCTTGATTCTCTTTTGGAGTAAAAATATGGAGGGGAATAGTTTGAACTCCCCCATTTCTGTAAACCTTGATCTGAACAATCTTATAGTCCCCATATTTTTCATAGAGATTTTCTGCAGGAATCTCCTCTTGGAATTCCATCCTGTTATAATCCACCGGCAACTGCCCGTACATCTGATTGGCAAACATGGAAAGAACTTCAGGCCTTCTGACTCCCTCCCAATCCTGGACTGACTGGATAATTTCCCCCTTGTAGGAGACAAATAAATCGGGGACCACCAAATCAGGCACCTTGCTTTCATCATAGTTGAAATCTTGCTGCGCCAAAACCCATGAGCTAAGGCCTAAGTTGAAAATCAGGAAAAGGATGTTTTTTTTCATTTTAGCGGATTTACTATGGTAAGTCTAACAAGCCTTTTTCATCTGAATGACTTGCTTGGAAATAAGTATAAAGGGAGGCGTTTTTTACTCCACCTCCACCACAAAGCGCTGATAGCGGGTCATGGGATGAACACCAGTGTCTTTCACCTCGGCAATAACATGAAGCTGTCCTTTGGAATCCGGATCCAATTGCACTTCCACCTGATTGCCTTGGGCGGAAAGTTTAACCTCACCAGAATAGGTACCCACTTCTTTGTAAATCCAAAATTTGGTCTCCAAATCATCCCCATCCGGATCGGAAGTTTCCACAGACAAAGTCAGCCTTTCCCCTGACCTGGCTCTAGGCCTGTTAGTTCCCAGGACTTTGACTACAGGAGGATGGTTGGCTTCGGTATAATCCGTCACGCACCAATCCGCTCTTGCTGCAAAGTCCTCCTGAATGGCTTCAATCCAGCGAATCTGAGGAAAGGTAGGATCCAAAGTGTCTGTAAAAGGATTGTAATCCAATACTTCCTTTCCGTCCTCCCAGCGGTTGGGCTGCTCGGCAGATTGAACCAGGCGACCACCCCAGCCACCCCATTCGGGATGGTCCAGATTGTCCAAACCCACATCAATCAGGTGCAGATAGGCTGGAGAATCCCCCTCGGAGATAAAATCATAAATCCCAAAAGTTCCCCACTGCGCATTTTCCAATTTGGTGGGATCCCCATGGATGTGCTCATCGTCCCCCTCCTGCTTTTGTCCATCCCCATAGCTATAGTATTGCTTGAGCAATGGACCGTGGTTGTTGATGATTTCATCTCCCATAAACCCTCCTTCAAAAAGGTAGTGCTGGGATTCCGGAACCGCTCTTTTCCAGGGGTAGGCAAAGCACCAGAACTGATTGGAATTGTAAAATATTTTCAGATCCGGCCAGTTGGGCGCAATGTATTTTCTATAGGTCGCATCCTGATCAAGGATGGCGTAAATGATGGCCTTATCAATCACCTTTTGGTAGATGCTTTCCCATTCCGGGCTTTCCATATACTGATCTTCAATAGACTTCAGAGCCCGGGCAATGGTATTGGTTCCACCCCAAACCTGCAGGTAGATGGGCTCCATCTCGTCATCCAGCAACTTAGACTTGATAAAGTCCGACCCCTCGGTGTCCACTTCCATTTCTCCCTCAAAGTCAATATTCCCCACCCGAACCAAGCTTCTTAAATGCGCTGCAGTTGGAAAGCCTTCCGCATGCTGACTGAGCTTGGGATAGACGGACTCATAGGCATCCAAAAGCGGGTTCATCCACACAGTACCCGGCCAGCGCAGATCGGGAATAGCTCCGTACATATTTTTGGTCATCTCCATCTCCGAGGTAAAAAGCGTACCCTTTCCATCCCCTTTGTAATGCCACATGGAGGAGGAATAGATCAAACCTTCGATCTGAAATTCATTCGCATAGAGGAGCATGCGGATAAAGGAATCCACATCGTCAATCTCCCCATCGGTGGTGACGATAGTACGGGGTTTAGAAGATGGTTCAGGACTGGTTTCGGTTTGAGTTTCGGTATTCGGTTGGCAGGAAAGGAGAAAGGCAAATGCCAAAAGAGAGAAAAAGGGTTTCATAGGCATGAAGGTTTAAGAGCTTTAAGGTAAAGAAAGGTCGTCAAAACATGAAAGTTTGCCATTGAATCATTTGATATACAGAAGATTCACACTAAGTTGTTCTAGCGTTTTGGGCCACATTTTTCCGGATCAAAAATGACACTTGAGGATTTAGGATATACTGCCGAACTGGAAACCTACCGAAAGGAAAAGGGACTAGACTCCTTGGGAGTGGGTCGCGTCATTGCCGAGCACAAGGAACGATATGTGGTCAAAACTGCCGAAAAGGAATACGAGGCGGAGATTCTCGGAAACCTGAGATACAGTGCAGAAAGCAGATCCGATTTCCCGGCAGTGGGCGATTGGGTGGCCATATCCGAATATGATGGAGACAAGGCCCTGATCCACGCAATCTTTCCAAGAAAATCCATGCTGGAAAGGCAGTCTGTTGGTAAAAAAGGAGAGAAACAAATCATCGCCAGCAATATCGACAAGGCCTTTATTGTACAGGCCGTGGACAGGGACTTCAGCGTTAACCGCATCGAGCGCTACCTGACCCTCTGCTATAACGGTATAGTGGAACCGATCATTATCCTCAGCAAAATAGATTTGGTCGATCCCTCCGAACTGGCCCAATTGCTGGAAGCAATCCAAAAAAGAATCAAAAACGTCCCCATCTTTCCCATCAGCAATACCACTTTGGAAGGGCTTGATGCTTTGAAGAGGGCCATCGAAAAAAGAAAAACCTATTGCTTGTTGGGCAGTTCCGGAGTAGGGAAATCAACTTTATTGAATACGATTTTGGGCCATGACCTGATGAAGACCAGCAGCATCAGTGAGCATTCCAACAGAGGAAGACATGTAACCACCCATCGCGAACTTCGGGTATTTGAGAATGGGGGGATTTTGATTGACAACCCCGGTATGCGGGAAGTTGGGATTACCGAGTCCCCTGGGGGATTGGAAAACACCTTTGAAAGCATCTTCGAGCTATCCAAAGGATGCAAATTCAAGGATTGCACTCATACAACGGAGAAAGGCTGCGCAGTATTGAAGGCTCTGGAAAATGGGGAGATTGATGCCGCTTCTTATGAGAATTTTCTGAAAATGCAGCGGGAAAAAGAGCATTTCGAATCCACTCTGGCTGAAAGAAGGAAAAAGGACAAGGAATTCGGAAAAATGATCAAAAACTATAAAAAAGGGAATTACAAGAAGTTTCAGGGTGAGTAAAGAACCCGACTTCCTTCCCCATTTTTAATGCAAGCCTTTGATAGTCCAAACTAAGACTTGCAGAAAAACTAAAACCTACATATTTTAAGTCTGTTTTAGGGAGAGAACTCAGGTCCCTTGCCTGATTTTTTGAGGGAAATAAACAATACCAAAGGTGTACATAGCCGTCCAATATCAGGTGGATAGATATAGTAAAGGTGTACAAATAAACAAGTTGCCACCAATGCAAAAAAGACCGACAAACAGAATTTTGAACATGAAGAAAATCCTACTCCTTTTCCTGACCTTAACAATTTTATCAGGATGTGAATTCATTAGTAACACTTTTGAATACAAAGACAAAACAGAAGAATTTGTCGAAGCTCTACTTCAAGAGAACTATGATAGATGTATTGAACTTTTCGCCATGGAACACGAAATGGCGAGAAACACAAACCCCGACAGTTTGAAAGTAGGATTAGGAAACTTCAGAAATCTCGTTGTCGACAATTTTGGTTCAGAATTAGATTATTCCTTGATGAAGTCCGAAAAGACCTGGTCGACCAATGAAGAGAATAATACTCCTCCAAACACAACTGTAGTTTTGGTGCAATTTTCGAATGAAACCAACTTTGGAGTTTTTAAGGTTTTGTTTGACGACCAGACAAAGAAAATCCTGAACATAAATACTCTTGATGTTAAAGAGCCAATACCGAACATGACCCTATTTTGGCTTTTTGGACTAATTGTTATTTGCGTCCCTATCTTCAATATTTACGTCATCCGACTCATTAAGAAAAGTGACTTAAAGAAAAAATGGTTGAAATATATAGCAGTTGTGTTTTTTAACGTCCCCGCGATAACATACAGCGCGGTCGGTGGATTTTCGTTCAGCCTTTTAAGTTTCCAAATTCTCTTAGGAATGAGTTTTAACTATATGGGGTATTTGAACTCAGCATGGACTTTTGGAATTCCACTTGGTGGACTTTATTGGCTATGGAAAATAAAGACCAAGAAACCTGACGAAGAACTCGAAAAGACGGAAGCAGACGAATTTGAAGAAGAAAAATAAAAAAGCACATGGTGGCAATCGAGTAGACGGCCTCACCAACCGTTAAGTTAGCGAGGTGCGCCTCTCACACCACCGTACGTACGGGTCTCGTATACGGCGGTTCACTGGATTGTAGGTTGCGATTTGAGGTAATAGGAAAGCATCGATTCATACCCTTTCTTTCTCAGTCTTGACAGGGTGATCGTGGTACTTAAAATTGGACTCTGGGCAATAGCCCATCCTCCTTTTCTAGTACGACTCCATGCGTAGGCATGCTCAGGATCGACCCCTAATCTGATTAGATTTTTACGTTTCCGCTCAGGCTTCTTCCAGTCGTGCCAAATACAGTACCGAAGACGGTTTCTCAACCACTCATCGAGTGATTTCAACTTTGCAGTGATACTGGCAAGGCGGTAATTGTTTACCCATCCCATCCAGACTTCTCTGAGTTTTTGTAGTCGTTCCTCAAAACTGTATGGCTTGGTCTTCTTGGTGAGCTGCTTGAGCTTGCGTTTGAGTGACTCCCAACTGCTCTTTTTCACCACCAACTGATATTTTCCTTTGACACCTTTCTGATACGTCGGGACAAAGGCATGACCCAACAGCTCAAATTCGGATGGTCTCCGGATGCCGCTTTTCTCCCTGTTGATGGGCAATCTGAGTTTATCCCTCAGAAAGAGGTAAATCTCGTTGCCCACCTTTTTGGCTTCCTTCTTTGACCTGGTGTAGATGCTAAAATCATCCGCGTAGCGGACGTTTTTCAGGTTCCTCCTTTCCAGTTCTTTGTCCAAAACATCCAATAGGATATTTGACAGTAGCGGACTGAGTGGCGAGCCTTGCGGTACGCCTTTTCTACGTTTGTGCAGTTTTCCACTGATCTGGATCGGTGCACGGAGCCACTTTCGGATAAGCCGCATCGTGGTTGGGCATTTTACCCGTTGGTAAATGAGTTCAAGCAGAACCGAATGGTCCACTTCGTCAAAGAATCCTTTCAGGTCGATGTCCATAATGTCCTGATAACCATCATTGATGTAGTTCAGAGTCTGTGTCACTGCCTTATGGATGTTCTTTTCGGGGCGGAAGCCATAGCTGTGCTCCTCGAACGTAAGTTCGTATTTGGTCATCAGCACTTGGCTTACTGCCTGTTGGAGCAATCTGTCCACTACTGTGGGTACTCCGAGCAATCTTGTCTTTCCGTTGCTTTTGGGAATTTCCACTCCCTTGATAGGACTCGGTACGTACGTATGGTTCAGGATAGAGGTGGCTATCCTGTCCCTGTTGCTTTCCAAATACGAAAGCAATTCAGCGCCCTTCATGCCATCCACCCCTGCCGAACCTTTGTTCTGTACTACCTTTCGGTAGGCTTTGTAAAGGTTCTTACGGTTGAGTACTTGTTCTATCATTTAGTAATCTGTTAACCCTGTCCGCTTAGGATAAGGCTACCCCAAAAGTTGCTCCTTATCGAATTTGGACGTAATCCAATGTTCAGTCCTTCGCCAGTTTCATGAGGCCTCCATAGGTCTTATGGCTCGTTTTTGCAGGCTACTATGACCTCTGCTGACTTCTCTATAATGTTCACGACATCCAGAGACCTCCCTCGGTAAGATGAATATCCTTGTGCCTATTCCTGCCCCATCTACTACTTTGGTACTTCCCTCCTTGCGGAGGGCTGGGACTTCGGTGTGCTGTGGCACCTCATCCGACCTCATAGCCTCTGTATGGGGTTCCTGTTCGTCAGTACAGACACCGCAGGCTGGCTTACTTCACTGCATGCCTCACAGCAAACCAGCTTGCCACTTGCTTAGCTTCGGGACAGCCTGTCCCGAGAATCGGGATTACCCCCGCGCTTAAGGGACTTTCACCCGTTGGAACGGTCATCGTTTTGACCTATATTCACCATTCAAGGCACACACATCGGCTATAGCAAATGCGGGTTGACTGCTTAAAAATGAAGATATTGTAACTAAATAAATTTAGGGTAGGCGGACAAGAAAGCGGTTTCAAAATCCCGCACTTGCCATAGCCAGGGCCGTTATTCACTCCATACTTTGCGATTTTGGCTCCTTTGTGATAAGAAAACAGACTACCAAACTAGTGTTGGGGAGGCTTGCAATACCGCTCTCTATTTCAAAGGGGGGACTTCCCAAGAACTCCTACCCACCTGGGAGTAGAATCTAGGACTAAGCGGAGTTTGCCTCCCTTCCATCTGGTCCAAGGCTAAAATGACCCTTTCCTTTTCCCCTCCAGCTTCAGGCAGAAGCAATTCAATTCTCGATATCCTAAAGCAATAAATAAGACTGTAGCTTAATCCCATCCCAAATCGGTCACAAAAGCCTTCTATACCCTACCTCCATTTATTCCTCAAAGGGCCGAATTCAGAACCCGAATGGTTGGGTTCGCAGTACGAAATCCGATAAATTAGTTCGATCGAACCCTACTAACCATGAAATCGAGCATGACTAAAATGTCACACACTGATGCGATTATATTGAATGCGAGATTCTCCCGAATTGAGTTCGGGACAGGCTATCTGACCTCTAAAAATCAAATTATAAACAGATGAAAAACGATAAAACACCCTTTTCCAGGAGAGATTTTGTGAAAGCCGCTACCCTCAGCGGTGCAGGAATGATGATTGTACCCCGACATGTGATCGGCGGGCCAGGCTATACGGCCCCAAGTGATCAGGTCAACTTGGGCATTATCGGTGCCGGAGGAAAAGGGAAGCAAAACGCCCAGGAATTTTTGAAACTGGAAAATGTAAACCTCACAGCGGTGGCTGACCCGGCTTATTACTGGAACTTGGCCGATTTTTATTACCGTTCGGAGGCTGGCAGAGGCCCCGTTGTGGATATGATTGAGACGCAGCAAGCGGCAAAAGGCAATACCAAGCGGGTGGCCCAATACAGCGATTTTCGCAAAATGATGGAAAATGCGTCTGAACTGGACGGTATTGTCATCTCCACCCCTGACCATACCCATGCTTACATCGCCCTGATGGCGCTAAAAATGGGTAAGCACGTCTATTGCGAAAAACCCCTCACTCACAATATTTGGGAAACCCGCGAAGTGGCAAAAGTCACCAAAGAAACCGGCCTCATGACCCAAATGGGAAATATGGGCCACTCGACCGATGGGATTCGTGAGACGGTAGAATATCTACGGGCCGGCGTGATCGGGGAAGTCAAAGAATGTCATGCCTGGGTTCCTGCGGGTCGTTGGCTGCCTGGATTGAAAGGTCTGCCCGAAGGCAAAAGTACCATGCCTGTAGGATTTGATTGGGATCAATGGATCGGGCCAAGAGAAATGGTTCCTTTCCACGAGAATTATGTGCCGGTCACTTGGAGGGATTTTTGGGATTATGGCTGCGGGGCTTTGGGTGATTTTGGTTGCCACGACTTGGATGCAGTAACTTGGGCATTTGATCTGAAAAGTCCCGATACGGTTCAGGTATTCCCAGCCGGCTATTCCGACAGCAAAATTGCACCGTATGGAGAAGTGGGGTATTTCAATTTCTCTGCGAAAGGCGACCAAAAGGCTATGAAAATCAAATGGTATTCCGGCGGTTTGAAGCCAGACCTGCACCCCGCCTTGCCAGCGGGCTATGCCTATCCTGCACGGGCCTCCATGTTTGTAGGCAGCAAAGGTGTGATCATCAATGACGGCAGTGGACGCAAGCCTCAGGTTTTCCCTGGATCACTCAGAAACAGCATCAATCCACCCAAACAAACCATCAAACGATCAGCAGGCCACTTTCAGGACTGGGTCGATGCTATCCGAAACAAAGAGCAAGCTTCTTCCAATTTTGAATATGGTTCCAGATTGACGGAGATCACTTTGCTTGGAGTATTGTCTCTGCGATTGGGTGGAAAACTGATCGAATGGGACTATGACAGCATGAAAGCAAAAGGCATCCCGGAGGCAGATCAATACATCAAGGAACCAGTAAGGGCAGGTTGGGAGATGTAGGAATTGATATTACTTCAGATTACTGAAAAACAAAAAGGGGGCTCAATTGCTCCCTTTTTTGTTAGGTGCTGAAGCTATTGGGTGGAGTAGATTCACTTCTTGGAATAAATTCGCATTGATTAGGAATTTGGCTTTAGCACAATCCAAGTAGCTATCTCAAGGAAAGTCTATTTATCCTCAAACAATCGAATCGTGTAATCCAGCAATTCGGAACTCCCGACTTTTCCATGGCCGGGAATTACGGTCTTCACCTCGGGAAAGGCCATTTTCACCCGAGTTACCGTAGCTGACCATTCCCCGGTATTGGCATCTCCCAAATAGCCAACGGAAGCTCCTACTTCCTTGATCAGGCACCCCCCAAACAACACCTGAGCGGCAGGTACATACGCCACGACATTGTCAGGGGTATGGCCCTCACCCAAAAAGCGGCTGACCAACTCTATCCCTCCTGCCTTCAGGATCAGTTCCTCCTCAAATCCGATCCGAGGAACGGGCTCCCCAGCTTGCTTGGCCAGGGTAAGTGTCTTGAATGATCCATAGGAATCAATTTCCCGGCTATGAAAAGATTCCAGTCCGCCCAAACAATCATTGTGGAAATGAGTCGCAACCACCGCTTTTACCTGGACCTTTTTCTCCTTTTCCAGCCAGGTGATCAGTTCCTCGCTGCTCGCATCCTCAGTCGGTGAATCCCAAATGATTGCCTCTCCTTCGTTAAGGACCACCATCCCGTTGCAGGCCACTTTGCCAAAATCCTGAGTCAACAGGTAGCTGACATGAACCAAGGTGTGTGGATCCAATTGAAAAATCTGAAGACTTTCTGATTGGTAAACGGGCTGGCCTTTTTGAGCAAAAAGGGTCTGATTTGCTAAAATCAGCATCAATAGGATTGGGAAAAACAAGCGTTTCATGGAGGTTATTTAGAGAAGCAAGATAGGGAGTAAAGGCTTTTTCCTGAACTCATTTCTTCTCCAGCTTCAGTTTATCCCCGAGGTAGGCTGCTGTTTGCTTTTCCAGTTTTGCGCGGAGCTCCTGCAGCACCTTGGCTCGGGAAGGGTCAGCAGCCAGGTTGTTTTTTTCCTGGGGATCTACACTCAGATCATACAATTCCTCGTGAGTGGGATCATTGATGTAGCGGAAATATTTCCATCGCTCTGTACGGATCGCTTCGCTGGGAGGAATGATCGGAGTCTGCCATAGGTGCTCCGTGAGAAATTCCTTCCGCTTGGCCAAGTCCCGGGAATTCAGGGAAAGTCCTTGCCAAGTCTCAGGAGCCTTGAATCCCGCGTAATTCAGAATAGTGGCCGGCACATCGATATTCAGCGCGAAATCGGAATTCCGCTTTCCTCCCTTTTCTCTGGGGTCAAATACGATCAAAGGGACTCGAAGCGAATTGTCATACATCAACCACTTCCCGGCTAGCTGGCGCTCTCCGAGAAAATAACCATTGTCCCCCATCAGGATGATGACCGTATTTTCCGCTTGGCCACTTGCTTCCAGGGCCTTCCTGATTTTGCCGATTTCCGCATCTACCTCAGAAATCATGCGGTAATACCCCTTGACGCTGTGTTGGTATTTTTCCGGAGCATCAAATCTCCAATACCAACGGGTGCGATTTTCTCCTTTTCGGACATACTCCGGCTGCGCCAAAAACTCTGCCTCCGAGGCCATGATCGGATCAGGAATGTGGATGTTTTGATACATCGTATCGTACTCCGCAGACCAGAAATACTGCAAAGGCGCGGGGTCATGAGCATGGGGAGCACTGAAGCTAAGAGAAAGCATAAATGGCTTTCCCTTCGGAGCATTTTGGATAAAATCAATCGCCTGCTGTCCGGTGTAGCGGCTCAGGTGAACCGTGTCTTTGCCGATAGTTTTGAAAAAATATCCCCTTCGGTCATTGAATTTTCCGTTGCGGTCGTAATCTTCTCCCTCATCAAAAAGCTCTGAAAAGCCCGGATAATTCACCCCAAATTTCCCGAAAAATCCCGTATGATAACCGGCTTTGCGAAGCTCTACAGGATACGATTGATCCATAAATGGCTGTTTGATAGCTCCCTGACCGAAGGTATAGCCATGAGTGCGCTCATACAATCCGGTCAGGATGCTGGCCCGGCTGGCCGCGCAGATGGGTGTGGTGACAAAGGCATTTTCGAAGTAGGTTCCTTCTGCAGCCAACCGATCCATCTCGGGCGTGCGAATGATTGGGTTACCAGCAAATCCCATAGCATCCCAGCGCTGGTCGTCTGTAAGGATAAAGATGATATTGGGGCGATTTTGCTGGCCAAATACGCTGGCAAGCGAAAGAAAGAGCAGGGCGAGAAGCGTATATTTTTTCATTTCATTCAAATTCAATATTTTTCAACAGAAATCCACGCAACTTCAAAATTATCCTTCCTTCATGCCTTCTCCTTCGGTAGTTAAAAAAGGAATTCTCCTGGTTCTCATTTATCTGGCCTTTATCAGTCTTGGACTTCCGGATTCATTATTGGGAGCGGCGTGGCCGGCGATGTTTGAGGGCTTAGCCGTACCGATGGACTATGCAGGTATTTTATCCCTGATCGTAGCAGCAGGAACGGTAATTTCCAGTCTGTTTAGCGGCAGGGTAATCAAAAAATTCGGAGTTGCCGCTGTTACGACTGCCAGTGTCCTGATGACTGCCTTGGCTTTGATGGGTTTTTCCCTTTCGGGGGAATTTCTATACCTCTGCCTCTTGGCCATTCCTTTGGGACTGGGCGCCGGTAGCGTGGATGCCGCCCTGAATAATTATGTCGCTTTGCATTACGAAGCCCGGCACATGAATTGGCTGCATAGCTTTTGGGGCGTGGGTGCGGCAATCGGCCCCATGATCATGGCGGCTTATTTGGCCAAAGGGGACTCCTGGACCAGCGGCTACCATACTGTGGCTTGGATTCAGCTGAGTCTAGTGGGGATTTTGCTGATTTCTCTCCCGCTCTGGAGCAAGGGAAATAAAGCGGAAAATCTTCCCCACCATGAGGCTGCACCTTCTTTATTTGACCTTTTGCTTACGCTTCCCGGTCTCAAGCAAGCCCTGATCGTGTTCTTTTGTTACTGTACCATCGAGGCGACCTTTGGATTGTGGGGGGCGAGTTTTCTGGTCTTTGAAAAGGGATTTGAAGCCGATCAGGCTGCAAGGCTCACTTCCCTTTATTTCCTCGGAATCACGATCGGAAGGTTTTTGTCCGGATTTCTGACTGCCCACTTTTCCAACCGGCAATTGGTATTCTTGGGTCAGGGAGTCATCGGCTTGGGTTTGCTTTTGCTTTTCCTGCCTTTCACGGCAACGATCATTCCGGGATTTCTCCTAGTCGGCCTGGGTTGTGCACCGATTTTCCCCAGCCTGTTGCATGAGACTCCGGTGAATTTTGGGAAAAAGCACTCCCAATCCGTCATGGGCATGCAGATGGCAAGCGCCTATGTGGGGATTACTTTAATGCCATTTCTTTTTGGAAAACTTGCCAAGTTCACCGGACAGGGCTTTCTGTTGATTTTTTTGGGGATATTCCTGATTCTTATTTTCGGGAAGACCCGACAGATGAATCAAAAAGTAGCTTCCGGAAAAAGTATCTGATCTTTTGCTAAATTTTATAAAACTCCATCTCCATGAAATCCATCCTCAGCATTTGCTTTATTATTCTCCAAACGGTGTCCTTCGCCCAAAGCCCGGAACAACAACTTCAGGAATTGGATCAAAGCTGGGAAAGAGCACTTTTGTCCTCCGATGTGGAGGTTTTGGAAAATCTACTGGCTGATGAATTTGTTTGGGTACACAACCACGCAGGACTGATCGATGGAAAAGAGGCCGTGATCAACCGAGCAAAGCGTATCCAAGCCGGACAAAAAGACGACACCCGAAACCGTACTCCCAGAGATCAGCAAGTGGTCATCTTGGGTAAGACCGGAATAGTCAGCGGCTTTACCGTGGTGGATCGGGGACCAACCCCCACAACCTATCACTTTATGCGAAGCTATACTTGGATGGATGGAAAATGGAAACTGCTCGGCAATCACACCATGGCGATTCCTGAGGAGGAGTTGAAGTGAGTCATTGATCACAAAGACGAGAGGGCGCAAAGAATTTTGGATGATTCCAGCCTTTTCTAATTGCTTTGCTTTTTGAATGGAAGCCAAGCTTGAAAAATTTGAGTGTAAGTGAACCATCCCCCAAAAAAGCTGTTAAGCCAATACACATCACCCTATCGCAGCAAACCTCCATGCCTAGCGAAAAAAGAATCCTGATCATCGGAGGTGGCCTAAGTGGACTAACGCTGGCTTACCTCCTTTCCCAACAGCAAATCAATGCCGACGTCCTGGAGGCTTCCTCCAGAATCGGTGGCCGAATTCAAACTATCCAAGGGCCCTTAGGTACGCCTTTGGAGCTCGGGGCAACGTGGTTTAACGAGTCTCACTCCCGACTTTTGGCTTTGCTCGATACACTTGACCTGAAAAAACACCCACAGGTTACAAAAGGCACTTCCCTTTTTCAAACTTCGAATACCGAGCCCATTCAAAAGTTTTCTGTACCTGAGGAAGAAAATCAATCTTACCGAATAGTCGGAGGAACCCAGCAACTGATCGAAGCCCTGATTCAAAAATTAGATCCGAATCAGATTAAACTCAACTCCAAAGTCATTCAAATAAAAATGGAAAACGATGGTTTGAAAGTTGGGGTATCCACCGGAGAGCTTATCGCTGCGGATCTGGTAGTGGTCTGTCTCCCTCCTCAGGCAACTGCTTCGGAAATCCAATTTTCTCCAACTCTTCCAGATCCCATGCCCCAGCTACTTCCTTTGGTTCAAACCTGGATGGGGGGATCCATTAAGTTTGTCTTGGAGTTTGAAGAGCCATTTTGGAAAAAATCGGGATACTCAGGGATGGCTTTTAGCCACGTTGGAATCATTGCTGAAATATACGACCACAGCAATGAGGGTAAAACCAAATTTGGTTTTACGGGATTTTTGAATGCTACAGCAAGCCGATTGTCCTTGGAGGAGCGTCAAGGTCTGGTCTTGCGACATTTGGGAGAATTATTGGAGGAAAAAATCCCGAATCCGAGTATTTACCAAGATAAGATTTGGACGGACCGATTGGTTTTGGGAGCAAATCCCATCATTCAGCGACCACATCAATACCATGGTCACCCGCTCCTTTTGCAAAGCTATTACCATGAAAAACTCTTCTTTGCAGGCACAGAGACATCAACTGAGTACGCGGGATATATGGAAGGCGCCATCCGATCTGCCGAACGAGTTGCCCAACAAATCTTAAAAGAAAAGGGCTAAACGTGATGCTTAGCCCCCTGTCTCTTGCATCCAAACTCTTGATACCTACCTTAGGTAGGCAAGCTCATTGCTGGTAGAGATTTGCAATCTCGACCTTTTATCTTGGGAATTTGAAATCCCAAAAACAGGGATTACAAACCGTATTTCTCTCCCATTTCTTTGATCAGTTTGTATCCATTCTCGGCCATGTCCCATGGAGCTGAAAACTCTCTCCAAACACCAATCGAATTGGCAAAAGCAGGATCGTTTCGGGTGAATCCCTCGATGGTCAACCAACCTGAATACCCAACTTTTTTCAAAGCGGAAAAAGTCTCGCCAAAATTGACATGACCCGATCCCGGAGTTCCCCGGTCATTTTCGGAAATATGGAAATGTCCCAGTCTAGGAGCTATAAATTCGATAGCAGCCCCCAGTTTTTTCTCTTCCATATTGGCATGGTGGGTATCAAACATGGCTTGAACATTCGGGTGATTGACCTTGGCAAGCAAGTAGTCCAACTGTTCCATGGTGTTTGCCAAATAGCATTCGAAGCGGTTCAGTGCCTCAGGAGTCAGGAGGATTCCGAGGTTTTTAGCATAATCTCCCATTTCATAAAGAACTTCCGCAGACCACTTGTACTCATCCTCAATCGGGGCCCTTGCAGCGAAGGTCGCAAAGGCAGAGTGAAATGGACCACACAATACCTGAGAATTCAAATCAGCAGCTCTATCCAATACCCAGCGCAATCTCTCCTTGGATTTTTCACGAACCTTGGCATCGGGAGAAATGGGATTTTCATCCGGCCCCATCACAGTAACGGTGGTGACTTCGAGTCCGATGTTTTGGCAATGGTCTCCCACTTGCCGACAGGCTTTTTCATCCGTACCTCCTATAAAAAACTCCACTCCATCGTATCCAATGGCCTTTAGGCGATCCAAAATGGGGAACAGTTCCTCAGAAATCTCTGCAGACCAGGCCAGTACATTAAATCCTATTTTGTTCATGGTTTATTTTTTGTCAACGGTCCACAGAACACAGTCAACAGCCATTTTCTTATGGACTGCCGACAGGCGACTGTTGACCAAAATTTCATTTAAAATCCTCCACCTTCATCCCCTTCCTGAAGGTATCAAAGCCAAACATCGTAGGCTTGTAGTCCCCTACAAAGTCCATAGACATATCCGGACTGATGGCATCCGACATCCCTAAAAGCCAGAATGAAGCATTGATCACCAATCTCCTCAAATCTGCATTTTCAAAATCCATGGAGGCCCCCATCGTAGAAGTGAAGGCCATTCCCGGAGAACCACCTTCGATTTGGTAAGGCTTGGTCCAAGCTACCGGCATGACCGATTTTTCCCACATCAAGGGAGCATCAGGTGTCATTCCTGCTGTGCTTTGTCCATAGAGTAAAACTTCTGCATTTTCGGGTAAATGCTTGATTCCATAAACATCCGAGTAGCCCCAGATATCTTTTACTCCTCGCAAAACAGGATGCCCATTCAATTGCTGAACTCCATCAGGCAATGCCCTTGTCCCTTCTTTTCCGTGAATTCCGTGATGGTTTACCCAGGTCTCCCCGAAAATACGCTGACCAAAACCCCGCTCCCAGTTTTCCACTTTGCTGGTCCAGTCCCACTTGGCAAACTTTGATTCCTTGTTTTTCTGATAGGCAAAGGCGTGGGTAGAAGTGCGAAGACCGATTACAGGTTTCCCGGCTTTTAAATAATTTTCTATATACTGGGATTGCTCATCCGGCAGTTCCCGGAAGCGGATCAGCATGATCATCAGATCGGCAGTTTCTAGATGCTCCAATCCGGGGATATTGTTCTGGTAATTGGGTACGATCTCTCCTGTCTCCGGGTGAATAGGAAAAAGCACGGTAGTCTTAAATCCATAGCGCTGGGAAAGGATTTTTCCCAGCATGGGCATGGACTCCTCGGAACGGTATTCATCATCTCCCGCCACCAAGACTATATGCTTTCCTTTTCCCGGACCTTCTTTTCCTTCAAACTGTAAGTAAGTGACTCCATTTTGTGCAAATGCCCCCCAAATTAAACTCAGGAAAAGGAAGAAAAAAGGTACCAGTTTGAGAGAAAAAGGAAGTTTCATAGAATGGATTTTGGGTTGATCGTAAGATTCGGTTAAGTACTCTTTTTCGAAGTGATTTTCTTAAAAATAAGGATTGGAATCAAAACCACTATCCCGACAGCCAAACCAATCAGAAATTCTTTGACAATTCCGGGCCAAGTAGGGAGCAAATGATGGAAGAAATCGATGTTGTGGGAGAAAATTCCCCCGGATACGAGCAGCAAAGCAATCGTGCCCACAAAAGCGATCACCCGGATCAATACCGGCAATGCCTTGACCAAGAGTCTTCCAATTTTATCGGAAATGGTGTTTTCTTCCGGATTCAATGCGATCAGTTTGTAGCCGAACTCATCCATGCGTACAATCAAGGCCACCAAACCGTAAACTCCTACAGTAGCCAAAATTGCGATGACGGAAACCACCACTATCTGAGTAGTCAAGGGCTGTTCGACCACAGTACCCAAAGCAATAATGACGATCTCCACCGAAAGAATAAAATCTGTGGTAATGGCAGATTTGATTTTTTGCTTTTCATGAGCCAAAACCTGATCTGGAGAGATTTCCTCCTCAAGATTTACTTTTTCATGGGAATGAGCATGTGGAATAATCCATTCCAGAATCTTCTCCGCTCCTTCATAAGCCAAGTAAAGCCCTCCTAGCACCAGGATGACAGCAATTGCAATCGGCGCAAAAGCGCTCAACAAAAAAGCGACGGGTAATATAATAGCCTTGTTCAGCAAGGAACCTTTTGAAATCGCCCAAAGAACCGGCAATTCCCGGTCGGGTACGAAGCCCGAAGCTTTCTCGGCATTGACTGCCAAGTCATCTCCCAAAATCCCAGATGTTTTTTTCGCAGCTACCTTGGTCATAGTAGCCACATCATCCATCAGGGTGGCGATATCATCAAATAATGCAAAGAATCCAGAAGCCATTTTTTAAATATACAGTTTGAAGTTACAGATTGAAGGAAGTCATTCTAGCCAGAAAAATACGAAGTCGGAAAGACCTGACACGAAACTTTGTGGAATTTTCAAATCTTTGAATTTTTCAACCTTCCAATCTTTGCGGATCAAAAATCAAGGGAAAAAACTTACCCTGCATTTTTTCTCCTTTGGGGATGACCGGCACTCCTTCCAATAAGGGCTCATTTGTATTGGAGACGGTTCCTTCAGCAAAGACATTCAGCACAAAAGCTTTTCGGGAGCGTGGGGAATAATTGGCGTAACTTCCATGAACCAACAATGGATGGTGGAATGCGGCATGACCTGCTTTGAGTGGCACTGCAACGGGCTGGAACTCTGCTTTTTGCTCCGCGCTCAGCATGGCCATCAGTCCATTCATCTCACCTGCCAAGGCTGGTTTTTCCAAAAGCCCCCATCTATGGGAACCTGGGACATATTGAAGGCATCCGTTTTCTTCAGTCGCATCATCCAATCCACACCAGCAAGTCAGGTGCTGCATCTCGATGGTACGTGTCCAGTAGGAATAGTCCTGATGCCAGGCCACTACTCCTCCGTGATGGGCAGGCTTGCAGAAAAGCTGATCATGCCAAAAGCGCACGGCTTTATCCCCCAACAATTGACTGGCAACCATTCGAAAAGCTGGATTCCAGATCACATCGTGAAAGGCTTCCGCGATTCTCCAGTGTCCCAATGAATGAAATAGCACCGTGTTTGGATCGGCGGATTCATTGCTGTGAAACTCATGGAAAAGATGGTGTAGGGGATGTTTGGGATCCATCACCTCATCCAAGGCATTTTTAAGAGCCTCGATCTGGTTTTCATTCAGGAGCTTGATATCAGCCAGGTAGCCATTTTCATGGAAAAACTCGATTTGCTCCTTGCTGATGCGATATTGCTCCCAATCGGAAGCTGTTTGGGGTTGGGGAAATAGATCCGTAATGGGGTAATGGAAATCTGCTAGGTCTTGCATGGGTTTGGGGTATATTGAGCGGAGAAAAGATAAGAAAAAATAGAGGGGAAGCTATCCCCGCATATGGAATTTCTACTATTAACGAACTATCCATAATTCATTGACCTATTTACAATTTTAAACCCCAATGAGAGCTTTGCTCATCCATAGCTCATAAAAAAACCATTTGAAATTCCTTCCAAATGGTTTTAAGAAGATTTTCTCCATTATTCCAATCGCTTCAATCTCTCCAATAGTGGCGGGTGGGAATAATTCACAAAGACATACCATGGATCAGGATTGATATTGCTGAGGGTTTTCACGGACAGCGTTTTCAAAGCTTCAGCCAAAGGCTTGCCGGAAAAGGTATTCTTGGCAAAGGCATCCGCCTCAAATTCGTTCTTCCTGCTCAGCCAGTTCATCCCTATCCCTAGGACCATAGAAATAGGAGTAAACAACATGGTAAAACCAATGATATTCAATTGGGCGGACCAGGTCTCTCCTCCCAGAGCTTCACTCATGGTTTCACTAAAAATAAACTGTCCCAGCAAAAACAGGAGAAGTCCCACCTGCAAAATAGAAGTCACCATTCCCCAAAGAATATGCTTCTTTTTATAATGACCGATTTCATGCGCCAATACCGCAACCAATTCCTCAGTGGGATGCTGCTCCAGTAGGGTATCGTAGAGGACCACCTTTTTCCTTTTTCCAAATCCGGAGAAAAATGCATTTGCCTTGGCAGAGCGCTTGCTCCCGTCCATGACGAAAATATTATCCAATGGAAAATCCACTGAGCGGGCATATCCCAGAATTTGCTCCTTCAATTCCCCATCCTCCAAAGGAGTGAGTTTATTGAAAAGTGGCAAGATCCAAGCCGTATAAAACAGATTGACCAGTACCATAAAGAGGGCGGCTATAATCCAAAATTGCCACCAAAAGTCCTTTCCCATTTGATGGATAAGCCAAAGAAACAGAAGCAACAATCCTCCACCGACAAGTATGGAAAGCACATAGCCTTTGAGTTTGTCTGAGAAAAAGGTGCCGTGACTCGTCTTATTGAAGCCGTATTTCTCCTCTATCACAAAGGTGCTGTAGTAGTCAAATGGCAAACTGAGCAAGTCCGAACCGATAAATACCACTGCAAAAAAGGCAAGGGAATGAAACAGGGGATTTCCAACCCAAGTCCCTACCCAGGAATCAATCCATCCAAACCATCCATTCAGGATAAAAACCAGAGTCAGTACAAAGGAAAATATGCCAGTCACCAAGCTGAAGCGGAAATTTTCCTTTTGATACGCCTTGGATTCCAAAAGCTTTTCCTGGCTTAAATATTCGGAAAGCGTATCTGGAATCTTGGGAACAGGCTTATTGACATTGAGGTAGGCCAGGATTTTGTTTACCAACAAACCAAAAACCAATACCCCTACCAAAAGGTACTTGAGACTTTCTGCGTTCATGTTTTGAGATTAGAATTTTGGACAAGGCAAAACTGTGTCCCTTCGGGAAGGCTTGCCCTGATAGCTATTGGGAAGAGTCCAGGAAAGACTCAACTCATGGGCGCCTCCGGTTTGTATCCCCAATTGGGAAACTGTATAGTCAAAGCTGTAGCCAATATTCAGCCCACTAAGCAAATTGACTCCCACCATCATGACAATAGCATCCCGGTTACTTTGGTTTTCCACAGGCTTGTAAGGCAATCCTCTGTACCAGAGACCAAATACAATCGGCTCCACATAAAAATAGGCTCCAACATCCAGCTGCTCAAATGGCCCCTGTCTCTTGTAATTGACAGTTGGTGTAAAATAGCGCTGCTTGCGCATATGGGTAAAATCACGCCTCATGGAACCTTCTCCTAAGGACACCCTATAACCGGCATGGAAAGATAATTTTGTCGGAAGATTACTGATTCCATTTTCCAAAAAGGACTGATTGGGCTGGTTGACATGATGGGCAGAAAGGCCCATCCACATGTTTTCTGTAAAAAACAGTCCCCCAAATGAAAGGGACAGCATGCCTACAGGTTCACCCAAACCCGGAATATTGTTGCCTGGCAATGTCGGACCAAAGGGATCGCTTGGATTGATCTGGTTGGCGAAAATCAGATTTTCATAAAACCCAATCTCTCTTCTGATGTAACTGGCCTGAAATCCGGGCCTGAAAAATGCCCTTTGCCCCAACTTCAACTCATACGAAAACATACCCGACACCATAGTGGAACGGAGTTTGGAGGCTCCTTCGGTGTCCTGCATGACATGAAAACCTATTCCAGCATTGTAATCGGGAAGATAGGTATCGTAGTAAGCGGAAAAGGTGGTAAACTGTGCCTCAATACTTGGCCATTGATTTCTATAGTTAAATCCTACCCTTCCCGTAAGTTCCCCACCTGCCATTGCTGGGTTGAGATAAAGAGGGGCTGCGTAATATTGGCTATATTGTGGGTCTTGGGCAACTGCCTCATGGATGGATAAAAGTCCAACTATTCCAAAAAAAACAATTAGTAGCGAAGACCGTAACAAGGATTTGTTCGTTTATTTGATTATTCAGTAAGCTTCTAAACGTTTCCTGCAGCAGGTTGTTTTAGAATGCAGATCGTAAAATATGAAAAGCAAACTTCATTCCATAAGAGTTCAGATATTTTTCACCTTTTTATTCCTGTTTTCCCTCTTTGGAATACAGTTTTTTGCTATTTCGCAGGGATTCAATAATAACGAGTGGATTTTTGGGTATTGTGAGACCAGCACAGACAACAATTACCTTTCTTTTGGAAAAGGAGGAACAGCAACCGTTCAGACACTACCGAGTACGGTGCTGATCGGAAAAGACAACAATGCAATCGCCATCGATCCGATTTCTGGGCAACCACTTTTCCTCACAAATGGTGTACTGGTCTATGACTACAGTAATGATCCGATCCAAGGCAGCGCTCCGGGATTAAACGGGGATTTGGACGGTAGGCAAAAAGTCGCCACGGGATTCCTGGAGTATGACCCTGAAGGCAATAAGCTTTTTTACATATTCTATATTTCACCTGCCGGACAGCTTCAATACGCAGTGGTGGATATGAATGCCCCAGGCCAAGCCAGCGGAAACGAACCTCCACTGGGAGAAGTTACTTCCAAAGATGTGACCATTGGATCTGCATCCGGAGCCATTCTCGTCGTAAAAACCCCTTCTTCTCCTTCCTACCTCATCAGCTTTGATGGAGGAAACCTGATTTCCAGAAGACTGGAAGCTACGGAAGGTTCATTTACAGAAACTGATAATCAAGGTATCCCATTCACTCCAAAGGCCATCGTTTTTGATGAGTCCAGAGGACAATTGATCCTGATCCCGGAAAACCCGAATGAGGATATTCTGGTATTGGATTTCGACACATCAAATGGAAGCTTTGGAACCCCAAGACCAATCACGCAGTCAGGAGGAATCGATGCCATTGAGGGTGCAGCCTTTTCACCAGATGGGTCCTTTATTTACTTTTCAAGAGGCAATCAGCTTTTCCGTGTACCCACTTCCAACCTTACAGCAGCACCGGAAGCAATTCCATTGGACAGTAGCCTTCATGCAGTCTATGATGTAAAAACAGGTCCTGATGGCCAGCTGTATTACATTTATGAGGAAACGGCCGGAGGGCCACAGCTCATCGGGAGGGTTCCCAATCCGGATGAAGCAGACCTCAGTTTACTAACAGTTGAAGAAGATCCTTTTACAGGTACGGATTTTTGCGGGACCATTTTCCCCGTTTTTGCACCCAATGCGAACATCTCCGCCCAAGTCGATTTTACTTGGTCTCCTGATGAGCCCTGTGCCAACAACCCTGTTCAGTTGACCTCTGAAATCACTCCCGCCAATTACCAACCGGTTTCTTTCAGTTGGGAATTTGATCCCCCTTTGACCGATGCTGACGGAAACCCGATTGATGCAGATTATTCCGAAGAACATTTTCTGGTTCCTGCAGACGCAGCCCAGAATCAAAATATTTCAGTTACGCTTACGGTAACCTTTGCAGACGGAAGCACAGATACAGTAAGCAAAAACATTCCCCTTTCAGAAAACAATCTAGAGGCAAATTTTACCCCATCGGACACTACCCTTTGCGAAGGCCAGTGTGTGGACATTGGTGCTCTTTTGGAGGCTCAAAGTACCGCCGGGCAGCAGGATGGAGAGGCTCCAAGTGGATCAGGAGATCAATATGAGTACTTCTGGTCCAATTACCGGGATGAGGGCTGGACAAATAGACAGGAAAACGAAGTTTGTCTTCCAGGATTGTATTGGGTAATGGTTCGGGAGCCTGGTTCTTCCTGCTATGCTTATGCAGAAATCCGGGTTCAAATTTGGGATTTGGAGGACCAAAGCAACAACATCTGGTACTTTGGGGACGGAGCGGGGCTGGACTTCAACCCCGACCCGAATGATCCGGATGCCCCCACACCCAGGCCCATCTCGCAACCCCATCCGCAGAATATCCCTGCAGGTACCACGACTATTTCCGATGCAACCGGTGAAGTCCTGTTTTACTCAGATGGACAATCTGTTTGGGACCTGAATGGGAACCTGATGGAAAACGGAGACAATATTGGCGGAGACAATGCTTCAAGCCAATCTGTGATTGCCGTGCCCGTGCCTCAGGAGCAAACGCTATTTTATCTGTTTACCACTCAAGCAACTGCAAGCGGCACGAATGAAGTGAAGTTTTCCTTGGTGGACATCAAAGCTGAAAACCCTTCAGGAATTGGAAATGTGGTTTCCAAAGACAATTTCCTTTTCAGTCCTTCTACGGAACAATCAGCAGGATTCAACGCAGGTGATACCACTTGGGTACTTTTCCATGAATTAGGAAACAACACATTTAGAGCATATCCGGTATCATCCCAAGGAATCGGACAGGCAGTCTTGAGTTCTGTGGGAAGCAATCATGACTACAATTCAGGAATCGGAAGCATGAAATTCAGCCCGGATGGAAGCAAAGTTGCAGTTACCATATCCGAAGGCGGTTGCAATAGGCTGGAAATTTTTGACTTTGATCAGGACACCGGTGAAATGACAGAATATGCCCTACTGGATTTGGGCTGTGATGGGGAGGTTTACGGTCTGGAATTTTCAGACAGTGGAGAAAGAGTTTTGGTTTCGTATAGAAATGGAGGGCCGGGAGTAGAAGAATTCATCATCCAGGCAGTGGAAAATGATGATCCGGATGCAGCTACTTGTCCTGCATGCTTTGGAAATGCCAATACTCGTCCTCAGATCGAACAGTGTATTCTGACCACTCGAAACAACATCAGCGGAACATCTGGGCTAGACCTAGGAGCTTTACAAATAGGACCAGATGGGCAGATTTATGTAGCTGTAGTTGGAGATTCCAGAATTGGTCAAATCAATGTCGGAACAGGGTGTACTACTAGTAGTGCCTTCACCCAAGATGCGGTAGAGCCTATGCCCGGAACTACCAATTTGGGCCTTCCTTCCTTTGTCCAAAACAGCGGAAGCTCCATACCTGAACCAGCACTTGCGGTTCCCGCAAGGCTTTGTCTGGATCCGGACCTTGGTGCAGGTGCCCTGCTGGAAGGTGGCGGAGAACCCGACATTGACTCTTACTTCTGGACTATCACAAGAGATGACGGAACGGTGATTCAAAACAATTTTGGAGGACCTGGGGAAGAATTTCAGACCTTGGACCAAGCTTTCGATGAGCCTGGAATCTATACTGTTGAGCTTCATGTGGACCGCTGTGCGACTGCAGACTACTATGTTGCCACTGCAGAAATCCAGGTGGACGCTCCACCAACCCTGACATTGGTGGATGACGCCACGCTCTGTTCGGGTACACCTGTAACCCTCACGGCAATAGACGGCTATGATCCAGCAGAAGGACTTTATGATTTTGTCTGGACCAATGCGGCGGGTCAAGTATTCGGAGATCAAAACTCCAATTCCATTACTGTAGATGAGGAAAGTATTTATTCTGTAACTGTGAGTTATAGGATTCCGGATGGACTGAGCGATGATGAGGCTTTGCTTTATGCAACCTGTCCCTCCACGGCTGAAGTTTTTGTGGGACCTGCCTTCGAGTTTGATCTGACTCAAACAGCTACTGAAGTCTGCTATGAGGAAACCTCAGTCACATTTGCTCCAAATACGCCGATCTCAGGGGAATGGTATTATGAATTGAACGGGGATCCGAACCGGGTATTTCTGGGTGAGTTTTTCGAACTGGAACTTTGGATCAACACCTTACCTGGTCCGGGTCAATATGAAATCATATTCATTACCGAAGACCCCATTTTGACTGGTTGTATCATTGAAAAACGTCTGGATTTGTTGGTTAACGAACTGCCTCTCCTAACGGCTCTTCAAACCACTCCTGCCGCGGACTGCGCCACCCCTGACGGTTCATTTGAAATCACCATGCAATCCGATGCCATCAGCGTGACTGTTCAGGAAACCGGTCAGGTATTCAGCAATGCAAATGCTGGCGATGTAATTCCAGTTTCGGGCCTTCTTCCAGGAACCTATACTCTAGAAGCAGCAAACAGCAATGGTTGTATTTATATTGCCAGTGTCAATGTAGAAAATGACAATCCCCCGGCGGATTTTGAATACACGGTCAGTTCAACGGATGAAACCTGTAATGCGAATGGAGTTGAACCGGGATTGATCACCATTACCTTCACCAATGGAAATCCGCAAACGGGAACCTATCGTATCGTTCGTCAGCGCGACGGACAGGAATTCACTGGTCCCCTTCCCAATGCAAGCAGCTTTGACATTCAAGTTCCTTATGGAGACTATACCGTGGAAATCCTCGATCCAAACTCCTGCTCTATCCCTAATGCGGACATCTTGACAATTGCCCAAAAATTCCAGGTTCTCTTTTCTGTCCCCACGGATTTCATTGCCTGCGAAAGCTATACTTTCAGCCCTGACTCCCAGCAGGAATTGACTTATTTATTGAGTAATTCATCTGGTACAGAAATACAGCCCGATGGAGATGGGAACTACACGCTTACCCAAAGTGGCATCTATACCATGAGAGGGGAAGACCCTACTGGTGTAAATTGTCCTATGGAAATCCAGATGAACATTGTCGTCACAGAACCCATAGACTTTGATTTGGCAGGGCCGTTTATTGACTGTCAGGCGGGCATCAGATACGAGGCTGTTGTCAACAATGTAGATCCTGCCAATGTGGTTTATCTCTGGAGGGATGAGTTTGGAATCATCGTAGGAAGACAGCCCTTTTTCATACCAAGCCGAGATGGTGATTACAGCCTGGAAGTTCAGCCTACTATTGGTGGTCTTTGCTCTACCCCTGAAATTCCTTTCAGCGCTGAGATTTTGGACGAAAATGTTGATGTGGAATTAGATGTTGCTCCATTCTGTCTTGGGCAAAGCAGCACCTCGATCACGGTTGTAGCTGATATGGCCCAAGTTGCAACTATTGAATGGTATTCTGTACAGGGAGGCACCCGCACCCGAATTCCAGATTTTGATGATTTGCCTATCATAGATGTAAGTAATGAAGGCACCTACGAAGTTTTATTAAGAAGTGCGGCAGGATGTGAGATGGGAAGAGCAAGTGGAGAGGTAATTCAATCCACCATCATCCCTCCGGTAGTAGAAACCGGTTTTACCATCTGTGCTCTTGAGGGGGTAACTACCACTTTGCGCCCGGGACAATACGACAACTATTCCTGGGTTTTGAATGGCGTGGAAGTTTCCCAAGACTCGGTCTTTACCCCTACTGAGCCTGGCATTTATGAATTGACTGTATCAGACAATTTGGGTTGCGAATATGTAGAGACAGTTGAGGTTTTTGAGGATTGTGACCTGAAGGTCTCTTTCCCTTCCGGCATGGTTCTCAACGATCCCAGCAGAAATTTCATTCTTTATGCAAATGAGTACATTGATGATGTAGAAGTTTTTATTTTCAACCGTTGGGGAGAATTGATCTTCTACTGCACTCATGAAAACATAGAGCCCGCTCAGGAATTTTGCCCTTGGGATGGAAAAATGGACGGTAGTTTTGTGCCAATCGGAACATATGCGGTATTGGTACGGTTTACCAGTAGAGATCAAAACAAAACCCAACAAATCACCAAAGCCATTACGATTATTCAATAGCATGTTAATTTTAATTTCACCTGCCAAAACACTCGATTACAGTACGCCACATTTTCAGGAGTTCAGCCAGCCGGAATTCACTTCGGATATCAAGTCCCTGGTGGCTGTGATGAAGAAAAAATCAGCGCAAGAAATCTCCGACCTCATGCATGTCAGTGAAAACCTGGCAAATTTGAACGAAGAGCGGTACAAAACTTTCCAAAAAGAATTCAACACCGAAAATTCCAAACAGGCACTTTTAGCTTTCAAAGGGGACGTTTATACCAAAATTGAAGTTGACAGCTACAACAAGGAAGACTTTGACTTTGCACAAAAGCACTTAAGAATCCTTTCAGGACTGTATGGATTATTGAAGCCTCTGGACCTGATCCAACCCTACCGGCTTGAAATGGGAACCCGCCTGGAAACCAGCAAAGGAAAAAACCTATACGAATATTGGGATAAAAAAATCGCCAAAGCCATCAATCAAGTTGCTGAAGGTGCTCCCATCATCAATCTGGCTTCTCAAGAATATTTCAAGGCTGTTGACACCAAAACTTTAACATCCCCGGTGATCACCATTAACTTCAAAGAATACCGGAACGGGAAATACCAGATAATCGGTCTTTTTGCAAAGCAAGCCAGAGGTATGATGACCAATTTTGCCATCAAGAATAAGATCTCCAATCCCGAAGATCTCAAAACCTTTAGAGAAGAGGGCTATGAATATTCCGAGCCATTGAGCTCAGATACGGAATGGGTATTCGTTAGATAAAATTCTGCCCGGGTTTCTAATAAAAGCCCGGGCTTTTTTCTTTTTGGGGTTTTGGAGTCCATCTTAATAACCTTATCCGCTCACATCAGCGATTTTGATCTTAGCAGATGGTCTGTCATATAGTCCTGATCTACAGACTTATTTTTTATTTTGCCATCAGCCATTAAAATAAAATTTTATGGGCGGAAAAGTTGAAATCCGATATTTTTCATATTTTCAGCTGTTTCAAATGATTGTCAACCCTTTACTCTAAATCCAAAACCTAAATCTATGACGCAATCTATTAACCGTACTGCCTTATTCAATGCCAGTTGCCTGGCGTTGATTACCACCGCATTTACTTTTGCGATACGTGCAGGTATCCTCCCTCAGTTGGGCGAAGAATTTGGCCTTTCAGCAGAGCAACTTGGATTCATCAATTCCATGTGGTTCTTGGGCTTTCCTATTTCAATGATACTAGGTGGACTTTTCTACCACACGATCGGACCAAAGGTGATTATGAATATTGCCTTTATCTCCCACACCATCGGTATTTTATTGACCATCTTTGCAGGAGGCTATACCACCTTGCTCATTTCCACCCTCTTTATTGGATTTGGAAACGGATGTACAGAAGCAGCATGTAACCCAATGATTGCGGACATGTACACAGGTGTGAAGATGAACAAAATGTTGAATCGTTTTCATATGTGGTTCCCAGGCGGGATTGTATTGGGAAGTTTGATTTCCAAATTCATGACTGACTTCGGTTTTGGTTGGGAAGCTCAAATCTGGATCATGATGGTTCCAACAATCGCATATGCAGTTCTTTTCTTTGGAAAGGCTTTCCCAAAACCATCCGTAGAGGGAGCAACTTCTGTATCAAGCAACTTCAAGGCGATGATCAGTCCGCTTTATATTTTCTTGTTCATCTGTATGGCAATCACTGCTATCACCGAGTTTGGAACCCAGCAGTGGGCCAACGTAGTATTGGATAGTTCCGGTGCAAGTGGTATGTTGATTTTGGCATTGACCACTGGAGTAATGGCAGTAGGCAGATTCTTTGCTGGACCTGTAGTAGGTAAGCTTGGACAAACTGGCGTTCTTCTTGGAGGAGCCATTTTTGCCACCATCGGTATTTATATGTTCAGCGTCGTAACGGGCCCAATGGCCTATGTTGCAGCCGTGATTTTCGCAGTTGGCGTTTGTTATTTCTGGCCGGTAATGGTAGGGGCCGTTGCTCAGAGAGTTCCATTGAGCGGGGCCTTGGGGATGTCTATCATCGGTGGTGTGGGTATGTTCTCCACTGCTATTTGGCAGCCGGTGATCGGTAGCTGGATTGACTCTGCAAGAGCATCAAATGTGGCAGCAGGTCTTTCTGGAACCGATCTTGAATTAGCAACTGGTCAGGAGACACTTTTGAAATTGACCATGTTCCCTTCTGTATTGATTGTTTTATTCATCATTCTGTTTATCTGGCAGAAAAATGTGAAGGTTAACGCAGCAGAAGCACATTAATCAATTCATCATTCAATGAAAAAAGCAGCCTAATGGCTGCTTTTTTTGTTTGTATTCTCTTAATCAAAATTCTCAATTTCCGCAGGTATAACTTTGGTACTCGCCTTTAAACAGGGACCAAAGCTTTCCATCATCGTCTCTATATGTAATTGCTTGGGTTCTTACGCTCAATTCCAGACTTTCATTGGTCACAATGGTACTCCCATCCGTCAAAAGAATGGTACAGGGTCCGTCTATCCGCTCAATATCTACAATATCATCAATAATCTTACAAGCGCCGAGAGCCAACAAAACAAAAATTACTGTAAGTTTTTTCATACTTAAAGAGTAAACCTGATTATCGAATATCAAAAAAAACGCCATCTTTAAAAACCGAGGGCTGAAAAATAAAAAAGTCCAACCCCGTTGGGTTGGACTTTGTGACCTCGTCAGGATTCAAACCTGAAACCTCTTGAGCCGTAATCAAGTGCTCTATTCAGTTGAGCTACGAGGCCGAATTGGTTTGCAAAAGTACGTATAAATCGATTTTTTCCAAACAGTCAATCCAAGGTTTTTAGAATAAATATCGGAAAGCAGTAGCTGTCCGAATTTTAGCTTAAGAATTATTAAGAACAAAAGAAGGGTAAATCCTTTATGTTTTTCTATTTTTGCCCGCATTAGACGCCATAAAAGCATCCCGTTAATGAAAAAATTATTTGTATTCCTGTTTGCATTTTCTTTGATCCAAGGAGCCATTGCACAGGAGGAAACCAAGACTGCCAAGATACCTGTTGGTGGTAGACCAAATATTCCTAGTGACCTGAAATTCGAGGTAGGGTTCAGCCTTCTAAACAACCGTCCAGCCGATATCTCTACCAATTTTTTCGGATCCCGCGCTGCAAACCTTTACTATCAATTTCCAGTATCCGTTTTCGGTGAAAACTCAGGTTTCACTTTTAACCCCGGTTTTGGAATCGGCACTGAAAAATATTCCTTCAAGGATGAAATGAATCTTTTCAACAATCCTGAAATCGGCCCTGAATCCAGCCAATATTTGGAACTGACAAAAGTCTTGGGAGAAAACATCACTGTGGACAAAAACATTTTTTCCGCTAACTATTTTGACATCCCTCTGGACTTGACTTATCTCCTTGATAAAAGCAATTATACCAAAGGCTTTAGAGTAAGCGTGGGTGCAAAAGTAGGTTTCCTCTATAATGCGCACACCAAGATTGCCTACACCGACGAGGACGGCCTCAAAAGAAAGGTGAAAGACAGTCAGAATTATGGGATGGAAAAAATTAGATATGGCCTATCCATCAAAGCTGGAAGCCCTGGATTTTATGTCTGGAGTTATTTTGGCCTAAATCAGATGTTCCAGGAGGGAGTGGGACCATTTGAAACAAAAGCAAGTCAAGTGAGCTTTGGTTTGGCTGTAAATCTATTCTAAAAAGTTCTTTCTGAATCAATACTAAACCGGGATAATTCCCGGTTTTTTTATGCCCAAATCCAAAGGAAGCCCAAGTAACAGCTCACAAATCCAAAAAAGAATCCGACATAGACCTCCATGGGTTTATGTGCATTTAGGCAGAGCCGTGAGGAAGCTACGGCCCCGCTCAGAATCAATGCTCCCAAAAGTGGATACAAAACCTCAAAATTGGGGAATTTCAAACCCAAAACGAGCACTAAAGCCAATAAGCCTCCCACTCCGGTCATATGGGCTGACATTTTCCAGAAAAAGGTAACTACAGTCAAAAACAAGACTACAAGTGAAACAAGTCCCAGAGAAAGCCATAAGACGGGGTCCAGCTCAGATACTTGATAGAGGAAATATACAGTCAACAGGAAATACAAACTGGTCACAGAGAAAGGAATCATCCTATCCTTGATTTCAGCCATATGAAGGCTTTTGACAGTCCCGCTCAACCTTAAACCGATGATTGTGATCATGGGAATCACTAAAGTCGATAACACAATCAAATAATAAATACGCAACTTAAATTCAGCGGGTATGCTACTAGCCTCAGGAACTGCAAATAGAATCAGCCAAAAAACCAGAGAAGGCATCAATAAGGGCTGAAAAACGATGGATACAACAAGGGCAATTTTCCTCAGCACTACAGCTCCTTTCTTAATCTTGCCACAGGAATCTGAAGTTGTTCCCTGTACTTAGCCACCGTTCTCCTCGCAATATTATATCCTTTTTTATTGAGCATCTTCACCAGTTTATCATCCGACAAAGGCTTCTTCTTGTCCTCTTCATCCACCATAGCCTGCAGCACGGATTTGACTTCCCGATTACTCACATCTTCCCCACTGTCGGTGGCAATTCCTTCGGAGAAGAAATATTTCAAAGGAAACACCCCAAACTCAGTCTGTATGGACTTGCTGTTTGCCACGCGAGAAACGGTGGAGATATCCATGTCGATTTTTTCAGCGATATCCTTCAAGATCATAGGGCGGAGATTCGTCTCATCCCCATCCAGAAAAAATTCCCTCTGATAGTCGAGAATTGCCTCCATAGTCCTTAACAAAGTATTCTGTCTCTGCTTGATTGCATCAATAAACCACTTGGCTGCATCGAGTTTTTGCTTCACAAATGTGACCGTCTCCTTCAGCTTCTTATCCTTTTTGTCGCTTTTGTCATAGGCGTCAAACATATCTGCATAGGAACGGGAAATTCGAAGCTCAGGAGCATTCTTGGAGTTTAGACTGACTTCCAGTTTACCTGAATTGTTCGCCAGAATAAAATCAGGGATGATATACTGCGTACGCACCAAGCCGTCAGAAATCCCTCCCGGTTTTGGGTTGAGCCGAGTGATCAAATTGACCGCTTCTTTGGTCTCCTCTTCGTTAAGGTTGCACTTTCTCTGGATCTTTGGATAATGCTTTTTGGTAAACTCCTCAAAGCAATCATGGACGATCATCAGTGCATGTTGGACCACTGGATCTTCTGGGTGTTCCCTTCTCTCCAGTTGAAGGATCAAACATTCCTGAAGATTTCGGGAAGCGATCCCCGGAGGATCAAAAGTTTGGATTTTACGGAGGATCTCCTCCAGTTCATCAATATCCGTTTCGATATTTTGACTGAATGCCAAATCATTAATAATAGCTTCCAGATCCCGCCGGATATAGCCGTCATTTTCAATACTACCGATCAGCTGCTGACCGATTAATTTCTGACGGTCATCCAACTTCAAAAAATTGAGCTGGGAAATCAATTGCTCATGCAAAGAAGCCTGGCTGGAGATTGGAATCTCCCTGTCCTCCTCATCCGGATTGTAGTTTCCATCCCCTTGCATCTTATAACCGCCATATTCCTCATCCAGATAATCATCCAGATTCACATCCCTGTCGTCCTGATGGATATCGTCCTCATAGGTGTCCTCGAACTCATCCTGAGTTGATTCAGAGGCTTCCTCCTTCCCTTCTTCCAGTGCCGGATTGACCTCCAATTCCTCCTCAATGCGTGCATCCAATTCTGCAGTCGGAACCTGCAGCAATTTGATAAATTGAATTTGCTGAGGAGAAAGCTTCTGAGAAAGAGACTGGCTAAGATTTAGCTTTTGCATTTTAAATCAAATAAAACCTGCTACCGGGGTTCAAAAAAGGCTTTTTCTAAAGAAAAAGCCCTGATATCAAAGTTAGGAAAAACGAGCAATTTTTTGACAAAAAGGTGATTTAATCGTTTTTTTGCATTCCACTTAAAAGACAGAAAATTCTGCCTTTTTCAAATAATTCTCTAATGGCATTTAATAAGCGGGTAAAAATCAAAACCATCCTGGAGCAAAACCCAATCGGCTCCGAGATTACCATCATGGGATGGGTCAGAACCAAGCGTAGCAATAAGAACGTTTCTTTTATCGCTATGAATGACGGGTCAGTGATCACCAATTATCAGGTGGTGGCAGACCCAAATCTAATCCCGGAAGAAATATTAAAAAAATGTGCCACTGGAGCCTGCCTGAAAATCAGCGGAACTGTAGTGGAATCCCAGGGATCCGGACAGGCTTCTGAACTGAATGCAAGTACCATTGAGGTCCTCGGGGAAGCAGATCCTGAAAAGTATCCGCTACAACCGAAGAAGCACTCTTTGGAGTTTCTACGTGAAATCGCACATCTCAGAATGCGTACCAACACCTTCAGTGCGGTATTCAGAGTGAGACATGCTTTGGCATTTGCAGTTCACCAGTACTTCAACAACAAAGGTTTTTTCTACATCCATACCCCGATTATCACAGCGTCTGATGCTGAAGGTGCCGGAGAGACCTTTAAGGTCACTACTTTGGACATCACCAACCCTCCCCGTACTTCCGAAGGAGAGGTTGACTTCAAGCAGGACTTTTTCGAGAGAGAAACCAATCTGACTGTATCCGGTCAATTGGAAGGGGAACTGGCTGCTTTGGCTCTTTCCGAGATTTACACCTTTGGTCCTACTTTCCGTGCCGAAAACTCCAATACCACCCGTCACCTGGCGGAATTCTGGATGATAGAACCGGAAATGGCCTTCTACGATGCAGAGGACAATGCTGATCTAGCGGAAGACTTCCTGAAGTATTTGATCCGATATGCGCTGGAAAACTGCCAGGAAGATTTGAAGTTTCTTGAGTCTAGACTGCTAGACGAAGAAAAGTCAAAACCTGCTGATCAAAGAAATGAAATGAGCCTGCTTGAAAAACTCCGCTTTGTGGTGGACAATGAGTTTGTCCGCATCACTTATACGGAGGCTATTGACATTCTGAGAAATTCAAACCCGAACAAGAAGAAGAAATTCCAGTATTTGATCGAAAGCTGGGGTGCTGATCTTCAATCGGAGCATGAACGGTATTTGGTTGAGAAACACTTTAAGAAGCCAGTGATCCTAACCGATTACCCGAAAGAAATCAAGTCCTTCTACATGCGTCAAAATGAAGATGGAAAAACTGTAGCAGCCATGGACATTCTATTCCCAGGAATCGGAGAGATTGTCGGCGGTTCCCAGCGCGAAGAGCGTTTGGATGTATTGCTCCAGAAAATGGACGAAATGAACATCCCAAAAGAAGACATGTGGTGGTTCCTGGATACCAGAAGATTTGGTTCTACCCCACACTCCGGATTCGGATTGGGTTTTGAGCGAATGGTCCAATTTGTGACTGGCATGGGAAATATTCGGGATGTCATCGCCTTCCCGAGAACCCCAGGAAATGCAGAATTTTAATCAATACATCCCCGGCTAACCAGTCGGGGATTTTTGTTTTATTTAAATAGGCTGGTAAATTAAAAAGTTTCAAAACTTAAAAAGAATTTTTACGAGTCCCTGTCTTGGTCGCAACTGTAAGCTCTGAAAATTCATGAAGTTTGAAGAACTCGTAAAGCTCTCAAATTTCTTGTTATTTAAAATATTTTGGACTTCTAGACCTAACTCCCATTTTGAATTTGGAATTATCCACCGGTATGAAAAATCTAAAAACTTAGTCGAAGATTTAGATGAGTTTATACTTGCCCAAGAAATTGTTGAATTATAGTCTATCCCAAAGACTACATTATCGGAAGGAAAAAACTCAATCTGACCGGTGTGTGTCAAAAAGAAAACTTGATTAAAATCCTCTTTTCCAAAACCATTTTCAAATTTGTAGAAAGTGGACTGAAATGATAATCCCAAAATCTTCCTTGGCTTAAACAAATATGACAGACCAAAATTGGTTGTTTGGATATTTATTTCTGTTAAAGCATCATTTATTATTCTCGGAGAGACCCTATTCTGAAAAGATGCACTGCCTGATAAAGTAGAATAAATCGATGAAAAGTATTTACTTAATTGAACACTGCTAACAAGTGTTTTACTTTCATTTTCTAGGTTCATCGCAGAAATTATCGTTTCACCAAGGGGAGAAATAAGGTTTTGAGAAACCGTATTTCTCAGATAATTATTTAAGGACAACCTGCCGCTTATAAACCAAGATGTCACCGGATCCTTGAAATAAAGTCCCAAAGAATAATTCGCTCCTATCAATTCAGGTAGATTAGAATTTAACTGATAAATAGTCCGGAAATTCCTAAAAACTCTGCCCGAAAATTTTTCATACAGTGTACCAAAATCATTGCTTTTCTTAAGAGTAAAAGTAGAGTAGATTTTTCCGCTAAACTGATACCTACTATAGAAATAAGGTTCAAAAAAAACTTGGCTGGATTTGGTTGACTTTGAACTTTCAAAATGATCTTGTATTTGAATTCGTTGAACCTTTAATGGGAGATCAAGTTGAAAAGTCCATTTTTCATTTTTAAACTGAAAAGACTGTTTTAGATAAGTATTAAATATTTCATAAGAGGAATGGTTTGAATAAAAAACAGATTGGCCTTCATCTTCCAAAGTACTTCCTCCTATACCACTATTTAAAACATCTGACATAAATTTGAATCCTATATTTGGTGAATAGGATATTTTTCTTGAAAGCTTCGTTGAAAACCCAACTGAATTATTGGTAAAAAGCCTATCAAAACTCACTTTTTGAAGTAATTTTGGCGTCTCACTTCCTGATTCAGAAACAAGAAAAAGAGAAGGGCTAACTTCCAAATGCTGATCTGTTCCTTGGTAGGAAAGCTCCGATTTCACTTCGGCCAAAACCCCAAAAAATGGCTTAATCAATTGAAAGGAATTGGCCAATGTTAAAAATGGCAACTTAGCATTTTGGTTTCGCAAAAGTCCTGCAAATAAGGTTTCAGAACGATCTTGATGTCTAAAAATCTGGAAACTAACTTTATTAGAAAGAAAACTTTTAGCAATATTTTTAGTCAAAGTCAAATCGCCCCAAGTTTTCACAGGCTTCATCTTGATGGTCTTTTCTTCCGAAAAAGATATAGTATCTGCCTGAGGAAAATAGATTGTTGAAGATGACTTTCCAAAAGCAGATAAGTCTTGGTGAATATGTCCAATGTTTAGACGAAACTCAGACTCATTTTTGAGTTTTGACAGTGTATTAACTGACCATAGGTGGCTTTTATTAAAAAACAATTTTTCCGATGGAATTAGCCCTGAATTTATGTTGTCAACTTGAACCCAAGGAGCAATTAAAGGGGTAGAAAAGTCACTTGACTTAAGGTCTTCAACAGTTAATACAACTGATTGATTTTCATAATTTTCTCCTATTGAATTAGTACGAATACTATTTAAAGTTTGAAACCGGGAAGAAAATAACATTGGAGAAAACTCGGAATCCCAAAGCAATGGAGACAACCCCAAACCCGCTTCTCCTGTCCCTGACCAAACATTCTTTTTCTTGAGTTTTATATTTAAGGATGCCCTATCAGAAAAAACCAAGCTATCTAAAACACGAATTGGCTGATGATTTTCAAGAATTTGAATTGATTCAACTGCATCAGCAGCTATTGTTGAATTGGCAAGATTATATCTCCCTTCTAGTAGATCAAGGCCTTCTATATAAAACTTTTGCAATGGCCTTCCCTCATAAGAAATCATCCCATTTCCTGATACTTCCAAACCAGGGAGTCTTTTTATCACATCCCCAATTACGCGATCAGAGGCCCGGTAGAAACCCGAAACATCATAGGAAATGGTGTCATTTCGAATTGAAATGGGATTTTTAATCCCATCCACTGTAAACTCATCAAGATCAAGGACGGTTGTCAAAGCCAAGATTTCAATTTCCAAGGAAGAGTTTTTAACCTTCATTAAAACAGGCTGAATAGTCATTGATCTAGCCTGGATTAAGACTGTATCCAAAGGTATTTGTATGTCTATTGAAAAAAAACCTTCAATATCTGTCACCCCAAATGCCAAGGTAACCGAATCTTGAGGGTTTTTGACTAAAATATTAACAGCAGGAATAGGAGTGTCATCCTTTTGATTCTTTACAATCCCCCTGAGTTGGGCAATTGATTCAGACCAAAATAAAAAAAGAACAACGGCTAAAGCGAATCCACGCATTTACTAATTAACTTTCTTTTCCAAAGGGTTATTCGCTTTATCATATCTGGCTTGAACCTGCTGGATATTTTGACTTGACACATTTGCCTGAGGCTTCCCAATTAAGGCCTTGGTTACATCTCGGTACATTTCAAGTTTCGCTTTGTAATAAGCAGATTTTGAAAGGGCGATTGGATTTTTGAGAGTTAAATCCTCCATGCTTTGATTTCTTTTTTCGATACCCTTGATAATAAATGAATAATGTACTTGGGAGTCATGAATTTCTAATATTAAACCTGGGAGCCCATTAAAAACATAAGGACCATCATTTAAAGGTATTTCTTCTGAGAACCAAGCCGTGTAATTCCTGCCAGAATAGGTTAAGACTGCTTTTTGTGCTTTGTATCCCAAAATTGTTTTTGTTTCCGCTTGAATTTCCCAAGGCAAAGGACCAAGAGGTTGGTCATATTTATAATTATCAAAAAACAAGGATTCAAAAACTGTAATCTGGTTTTCTTTAAAATTCTTGTGAATTGAATATTTAAATGAGGGTGACCTTACTGCATTTACTCTCCCCATAACACTTGCAATATTACCCTGAGTTGGGGCTCCTGAAGAAGATACCTTGATGATGGAGTCCCGCTGGAAGGCAAAATAACTTTGAAATACACTATAGTTTTCACCTAACCAAAGTACCATCAAATCATTACCCTTTTCTGATGGGTTCAAAGAATCAGTGACAAATTCAACCTCATAATAAACTGCCATATTAGCAACTTGGGCTGCGGATCTTAGAGTTAGAAAAAAACCCAGAAACAGAAAAACAAAAGAAAACTTCATAAATAAAAACCAGTTATTTGAAACAAAGAGGAAATTGGGAGATAAATCTCCCAATTTTTTAAAACATATTACGGAGCAATACTTTCGCCACAATAGAATTCTTCCCATTGCATTGCATCCTCCAAAATCTCTTCTGTAGTACAGCCAGAAGCAACTGCTAATTTTCCGCAAGAGGTGTTTACAGGCACGAAAACCATTTCACACGCAAATGCGCTTCCGATCGATATTAATCCGAACACTCCAAAAAGAACTGAAAACTTTTTCATTTTGTTGAAATTAAGAGTAAAACATAAAACTTAAAAATCTCTAGAGACTGAACAAACTTAAAGATTAATTAAAACTAAAGATGTGATATTTACATATTTGGATTATCTTGAAAAATTAAAGGATTAATAAATCTTAAAAATTCATAACCAATACTTTATAAAAACAAAAAAGTTAAACTAATTTTTTAGCAAAACTTTAAAACAACTATTTTTTTTTGCATTAATGAATAGTCGACATTTCAGTTTTTATAAGAAAAAAATTTATATAAACGGTTATTTATCAATTTAACTCACAACCTTCACTCTTCTCGCCAAAGGAATACACAGGATACTGAAAAATATAGCCAAATAGCCCACCAAATTAAAATTGGTCAATTGACCAAGCTCATTTTCTCCTATAATCATTCCTGCAATCAAAGATGCCAAACCGGCGGCAAGCTGCTGGACCGCTGAGTTAAAGCTCAAAAAACTCCCTCTGTTTTCCGGCCTTGCTGTCCCTGTGATAATTGCCGCAGCAGGAACATACCTCCCATTGGAAGTCACAAAAAACAAGGTAGTCACCATCAAAACCAATGGAATAGGAGTCACCCCCAAATGGGTGATTACCCCAATCGGAATCAGGTTGAGCAGCATGAAAATCGTGAATATCTGTAGCTTCCCATGCCTATCTGCCAATTTCCCTACCCAAGGAGAAGTAAAGATGGTAAAGGCACCTCCGGCTATATAAACATAAGTCAATTGCATTTCAGTAAACCCAACATTAGCCACATTGTATGGGCTCAAAAAGGGTATGATCATAAACTGTCCAAACATCATCATCACCGAAAGGGTAATTGCCCGCATTTGGTTGGAATTCCCGGTTACCCTTGAGATCACTTTAAATGGATGGGGTCTATGCTCTTCTTTTCCTAAATGCTCTGAAATAGATGGAATAAACTTACCGATCATTCCCAAACTGATCAAGGACAAAACCCCCAAAATATAGAATGGAGTATGCCAATCGGAAAGACTGGCCAGAAAGAGGCCTAGAGGAACCCCCATCACAGAGGCAAAGGAAAACGCTGCCATCACAAGTCCCATGGCCCTTCCTCTTCTTTCATTGGGAACCACATCTCCAATAATAGCCAAAATCAGGGCAGAGGTGAGCCCTCCAAAAACACCTGAAACCACTCGGGCTATCAGAAGAATGGCATAATTGGGAGAGAGTGCACAACCTAGGGTTCCCAAAGTGAATCCTATATAAACCCAAATAAGGATATGTTTTCGATCAAACCGATCCAAAATAAATGCTCCAAAAAAAGAAGAAATCCCTGCACTGAATGTGTAAGAGGAGACCAGTAAGCCAAATTCTTTGGGAGATATTTCAAAAATCCGCATCAACTGAGGCCCTAAGGGCATCAGTATCATAAAATCAACAATATGGATAAAATTGATGACGGCTAAAGTCCAAAGTATTATCCTTTCATTTTTCATCTCAAAAACTTTTAACCCAAACCTTGATCGAAAAGGGATAGTTCACCAATACCAGAGGAATTCAAAAAATATTCATTTTAACAAAAGTCTCGGGAATCGCCTCTATAATATCGGAAGCAATCATACCCCTGTGTTTCTGTTTTCCAGCAAGCTCTCCTGCAAGTCCGTGATGATAAACAGCACAAAGAGCCGAATTTTCAGGACTGTATCCCATTCCCAAAAAGGAAGTAATCATCCCGGTCAGAACATCCCCTGCACCTCCCGTCCCCATAAAAGGAGTTCCTGAGGAATTGAATACCTGCTTTCCATCTGGAAAACTGATCAGGGTATTGGCTCCTTTTAGGACGAGGATCAGCTTATGTCTTCTCGCAAATTCCCTCGCGAGGGCTATTCTTTCCTCATGATTTGCAGAAGGACCTGCCAAGCGGGCAAATTCACCTATATGAGGGGTAAGAATTGATTTTTCAGGAAGTAATTGAATCAGATCCGGATATTTTGCGAGGATATTTAAGGCATCAGCATCGAAAACCATAGGCTTTTTATAATCCTGCAGCATTGATTCCAATTGGTTTTTGCGATTATCCTGACCCCATCCGGGACCTACCCCTATCGCATCAAAGAAATCCGCATTGGGGATCAGACCCCAGGAACACATGGCTTCAGGTACATTTCCCTGCACAATACCTCTTTCTGTTTCATCAATATGGCATGTCACCAAGCCCGAACCGGTCCGGAGGGCACTCTTGGCCGCTAAGGAAATTGCTCCCATTTTCCCTGGACTTCCCCCTACCAAAAGAATTCTCCCAAAATCACCTTTATGAGAAAAGCGATGAAATCCCCGGTGTAGGGAAAACACATCCTTTTCCTGAAGGAAATACAATTGAGAATCGAAGGCCTCATATAAAACATCATCAATTCCAATGTCCCTCACTACCAGGTCTCCACAATAATCTACATGCTCAGGATAAAGAAGGGAAAGCTTTGGAAAGGCAAAGGTGACCGTGACGGCAGCTCTGACGGCAGCACCTTGATAACAGCCTTCTGCAGGCATACCACTGGGAAGGTCCACACTGATGATTTTCCCCTTAAAGATATTGATCTGATTGATTACCGTCTCCGCCTCGGGCTTTAACGCACCCTTTAAACCCACTCCAAGAAATGCATCAATCAACACACCTTGATTAGGAATTCCCGAATCCTTGAACGAATACTCAGGAATTTCTTTGGAAAGCATATGATAATTTCTCAAAGCATCAGGGCTTAATCTTTCCAAAGTTTCAAAGCATTTCACCAAAGACACCTGATAACCTTTAGCATGAAGCATCCTGGAAATGGCCAGTCCATCACCACCGTTATTTCCGGCCCCAACATACACCAAAATCGGCATCTCAACCTCAAAAGCTTCCTCCATGAACCAATCCACAAAAGAGGTGGCGGCCATTTCCATTAATTCGTAACTGGATTGGCCACTTTTTTCGCAGTGAAGTCGGTCCAGTTCTTTTACCTGATTTCCCTGAAGTATTTTTATCATGAGTCCTTTTGGTTTGCCATAGAATACTTGGGCTTAGGAATAGACACCTTCAGTAAAAACCCAAGTCCAATTAGAAAGAAAATTCCAAGGGAGAGGGCGCTATTTCTCATACTACCCGTCATTTGCTCAATAATCCCGTAGGAAAATGTCCCGAGTACAATTGCAATTTTCTCAGTAACATCATAGAAACTAAAGTAGGAAGCATGATCCGTAGTTGACACAGGAATAAGTTTGGAAAAGGTAGATCTAGAAAGTGACTGTATCCCTCCCATGACCAAACCAACAACAAAGGCAAGGGCGAAAAACTCATAGACTGTATAGACAAAATAAGCTCCACAGCATAGCAAGAACCAAACGGAAACCATAATCACCAAACTCTTTTTATTGCCATAGATTTTGGATATAAAAGCGAAAAAGTAGCTCCCTATGATAGCAACGAATTGGATGATCAAAATGGTTAAGATCAACTGATCTCCGGGAAGCCCCAATTCCTTATCTCCGAAAAGAGCAGCCAGGTACATAATTGTTTGAACCCCCATTGAATAAAAGAAAAAGGCTATCAAAAAGCGGTTCATAACCGTGATCTGTTTTACCTCACGGAACACTTTTCGAATTTCCCGATAGCCATGAAGGAGTAATTTACTGCTGATTTTTTTATTGAATGGATTATTGGGTAGAGCCCTGAAAGGAATCTGGGAAAATCCTGCCCACCAAAAACCTGTAATCAAGAATGATATTCTAGCAGCAACACCTCCATCTGGAATACCAAAAGTCCCTGGAAATTGGATCATAAGAAGGTTCAATATCAAAAGGATAACACTTCCTATATACCCCAAAGCAAAACCTTTGGCACTTAATAAGTCAAAATCCTTTTCTTCAGAAATTTCAGGTAGAAAGGCATTATAAAAGACAATACTTCCAGCATAGCCTACACTTGCCAACACACTACAAATGATGCCAAATTCAAGATTGGATGAGTCGAAGAAAAAAAGTCCAATACAAGACAAAGAGCCCAAATAGGCAAAAAACTTCATGAAAGAAAGTTTCTTTCCACTGCTGTCAGCGATACCCGAAAGCAATGGAGAAAGAAAGGCGATCAAAAGAAATGAAAAAGAAATGGAGTAAGAATAGAGTACAGTGTTGATTATTTCAAATCCGAAAAAATCAACTCGATCTCCTCCATCTATATCCTTTGTAACAGAATTGTAGTACACAGGAAAAATAGTAGATGTAATAACTAGAGAATAGACCGAATTGGCCCAATCATACATGGCCCAGGCATTCTGGACTTTCTTTTTATTGGAGAGCGAAACAAGCATGGTATGAAAATAAAAAAAGCTATCTCAAATGAGATAGCTTTTATATAAGAATTGATTGATACAATTAGTTTTTAACGACTTTACCTACAGAGGCATAAAGAACTCGTCTGGCATCAGCCTCGCGCAATTCTGTCTGCACATCGGAGATAGGCCCCATTTTCACGTCTTTATCAACTTTCATTGAAATGGTAATCATACCTCTCTCAGATTCAGGCAACAAGTCACGCTCCTGGTTAACCCACTGAACGATGTCAGCAGAATTCAACAAAGCGTCATTAGCCTGAACTCTTGGTTCGGAACCGTAAAGAGCGGTATTTTTTGGCTTACCAATATAGATGTAAGAAATAAGGGTTTTCTTTTGCAGTTTTTGCAGCTGAGTAGCCTGAGGAATTTTCTGCTCAACCAAAATCTCCTGCTCTCTCAACACAGTGGTTACCATGAAGAAGAAAAGCAACATGAAGATAATATCTGGCAATGCAGAGGTTGGAATATTCTCAGACGTTTTGGTCTTTTTCTTAAACTTTGCCATATCAACTACCGATTTTATCTGGTTCTGCAATAGAAATCGCCATTGGGATTCCTTCTTTTCCTTTATCTATCAAAGCTTCTTCAGCTTCGTCCTTACCGGTCAAAGCTCTATACTCATCAGTATCGAGATTGACACGGGCAGCATAAATATCGAAGTATGCTTTCTTGGCAAGGTCAAAGATTTCCAGATATTTTTCATAGCTGGTACCACGGTTGGTTTTGATGGAAACTACCGCTTCCCCAGGATGATCTGAAGAATCCTGATCTCTAGCAGACAGTGCCTGGAGAGATGCTGGAAGAGTATTGAATAGCGCACTGGCTTCTTCATCCGGTCTGCCGAAGTTCAATACAAAAGCTTTGATATCCTCATCAAGACCGTTCGCATTATCTCTGTATTCGCCTTCAACCAACAAATCGTCGTTGGCGTTGATCAAAATAGTAAAGATATTACGCTCGTTTTTGTCAATCTCTGGAGGAGGATTGTTTGGATCAAGTTTCGGAGGCAGTACGTTCAAAATACCTTTGTCCGAAGCGATCGTAGTAGTGACGAGAAAGAAGATCAGGAGCAGGAAAGCAATATCTGCCATAGATCCTGCATTGACCTCCTGACTCATTCTATTTTTCTTTCTGGCCATATTACTTGATAGCTTTATTAAATTCTGTGAATACGATGCCTACCAAGGCAATGATTGCTAGAATATAAGTAGTAATTAGCATCCCACCTACAAACTGTGAGCCCTGAGGAGTCAGGTTGAAGGGATCTGCTTCAAATTTTGGAAGTACTTCATTACTTGATACTGAGTATGCAATGAAGAACAATACTACGATACCTACAATGCCAAACACAGTTTTCATCAGGCTCTTTGGATTATCCAAAGACTTTAGCAAAGGCATCAAGATTGACACCACTGCCCCGATTATGATTAGCAAGTAGCTTCCGTATAATAAGATGTCATAAGTATCCATGATGTAGCTTCTTAAAGGTTAACTAGAATAATTGATAATCAGCAAATAGCTCGGATTACTTTCCGGTCAATTTGTGCTTAACCAAGATGTCTACCAAAGAGATAGAAGCATCTTCCATATCGTTAACCAAAGAGTCAATCTTAGCCACACAATAGTTGTAGAACAACTGAAGGATAATCGCAACGATCAAACCAGCTACTGTTGTCAAAAGGGCGATTTTGATACCACCTGCTACAAGGGAAGGAGAGATATCACCAGCTGCTTCGATAGAGTCGAATGCACCGATCATACCGATTACCGTACCCATGAAACCCAACATTGGAGCAAGAGAAATAAACAAAGAGATCCATACAAGACCTTTTTCCAATCTACCCATTTCAACAGAACCGTAAGCGATGATAGATTTTTCTACCATTTCGATTCCTTCAGAGTATCTCATCAAACCTTGGGTAAAGATGGAGGCAACTGGACCTTTGGTGCTCTTAGTAACGTCCTTAGCTGCTTCAACACCACCAGAAGACAATGCCTCTTCCACTTTATTCAAAAGTTTCTTGGTGTTGGTTGTAGAAAGGTTCAAGGTGATGATTCTTTCCAATGCTACTGCAAGACCCAAAATCAAACAGATCAATACAGGAGTCATGTAGATAGGATCACCTTCAATAAATTTCTCCTTAACTACTTGGTGGAAACTTTGCTCTTCAGCAACGATTTCGTCATCAACGATGGCTGGAGCTGCAGCAGGTTCCTCTGCCACTTGGGTTGTTTCTTCTTGTGCTGCAGAATCAGCTTCTGCTTCTTGAGCGTTAGCGAAAACAGGAACAAATAGGATACCTGCAAGCATGAACAAAGCGATTAACTTTCTCATAATGTGATTTTTAAATAGACTTTTGATAAAGGTTAAATGGTTTCTACACTAAAATCGAGTTTTAAAGTTATCATTTTTTAAATTCAAAAAACAATGGACTCTTTTAGATTTTTTCCAAAAATCCCCCTTTTAAACGATCATTTAGGCAATTTTACATAAACGGAAGATTTTCAGAGATCTTTAGCAGTCTCGCTACTTTAAACAAACTCAGCCGAAAGGTTCTCATTTTTCAGCAGAAACAAAAATAAAAATTTACGATTGAAGACAGTTTTTTGAGATTTTAGGTCAAATATTTTTCACTGCAAAAGGATGTTGTCCCTTTGATACAATAATGAAATTTTATTCTGCGAAAATCTCGCTTTCCCTATCCCTCTCAAGTTTCTTTTTGATGTAATATTTCCACAAATAGAATTTGGCACCTGAAATGACCCCAAGTTGTTTCGCTTTGAAAAGTTTTTCATAAAGCCCCTTGAATTACAAAGTGATTTCTCCCTGAAAAAAATCTGATCCTCAAAAACCAATCCCAAACCCGGATAAAACTAAAAAACCAGATTCTTAAAGCTGGCTATTCCAGAGAGGAAGGGACTGCTTGCTTATACTCACTCCTCTGCATTAATCCCCTCTCGAATCTTCCTTCGGTCGATTCCAAACCCGGATTGTTGGATGATAAAATAAAAAAGCCAGCTCGTTTTGAACTGGCTTTTTGCAGAGAGGAAGGGATTCGAACCCTCGATACCCTTTAGGGGTATACACACTTTCCAGGCGTGCTCCTTCAACCACTCGGACACCTCTCTGTGTTGATTTTTGATCCGTCTTATCGAATCGGAGTGCAAAGAAAAAAATTATTCATTCCCTTTCCAAATTTATCTGGAAAATAGAAAAGAAATCTGTCAGGAGGTCATTTCACCTGCTATGGAAGTCGTCAGCTTTCTCCGAATTTCTGCATCCGATTTCTCCTGCCCCAACAAAAACATCAGTTTGGTCACAGCAGCTTCGGTAGTTATATCCGCACCGCTCACTACCCCCACTTTCAACAATTCCCTAGAAGTCTCATATCTTCCCTGAATCACCCGTCCCCCATTGCATTGGGACACATTTAATATAATGAGTCCTTTTTTGATTGCTCTTTCCAAGGATCGCATAAACCACGCTTCACTTGGACTGTTTCCGGAACCATAGGTTTCCAGTACTACTCCTCTTAGATCGGGAATATCAAAACAGGCATCCATCACTTTTTCAGTAATCCCCGGAAAAAGCTTTAATATCATCACACGGTTATCCAGATCATTGAGGTTCTTCAGTTTCCTATGAGATTCAAAGGGTCTGATCGCAGCAGTATTATAGTCAATCACGATCCCCGATTCAGCCAATGCTGGATAATTTTCAGACTCAAAGGCATCAAAGTGTACACTCTGGACTTTTTTGGCCCGATTCCCTCTCAGCAGCATATGATTGAAAAAAATACAGACTTCCGGAACAATGGGTTTGTCGTCAATTTTGGCAGCCGCAATTTCCAAAGAAGTCATGAGGTTTTCCCGTGCATCGGAGCGCATGGCCGAGATAGGCAACTGTGCCCCTGTAAAAATCACAGGCTTGTTTAAGCCCTGCAACATGTAACTCAACATGGAAGCAGAATAAGCCATTGTGTCTGTTCCGTGAAGAACCACAAAGCCGTCGTAACTGTCATAGTTCTCGTAGATGATATAGGCCATATCCCTCCAGTGACTCATCGTAACATTGGAGGAATCAATGGGCTCAGGAAACGAAATCACCGTTATGGCAATATCCATATTCGAAAGAATCGGAATCTTCTCCAGAATTTGCCCAAAATTAAACGGCACCAAAGCCCCAGACTCATCATAAGCCATACCCAAGGTACCCCCGGTATAAATTATCAAAACCGAAGAAGTCCTGTTGGATTTGATGCGTGTATTGAGCCTAACTATTTTATAATTCATATTCTAAAATCCCTGAATAAATTCAATGCATTAGCCTTGGTCCGTTCCGCTACTTCTTCCTTGCTTACCTGTAAATAATCTCCCACCTTTTCTGCAATGACTGGCAAGTAGGCTGGGGTATTTCTTTTCCCTCTGAAAGGGACCGGTGCCAAATACGGTGCATCTGTTTCCAATACCAAATGATCCAAACTCAAATGAGGGATCACCTGATCCAGCCCTCCATTTTTATAGGTTGCTACGCCACCGATTCCCAGGAGAAACCCCATTTCAACAATCTGCATTGCTTGAGTGAGATTCCCTGTAAAACAATGGAATATCCCCCTCAGCTTACCATCGTGCTCCTCCCGGATGATTTCAATGGTTTCGTCCATAGATTCCCTACAATGTAACACAATTGGCAAATCAAATTCCTTTGCCCAGCCAATTTGGGTTCTAAGCGCCTGTTTTTGTTGTTCAAAAAAAGATTTGTCCCAATACAAATCCAGTCCGATCTCCCCTACTGCAGCAAAGGGCCGCTGATCCAGCCACTTTTTCATGACTGCCAGCTGGCTTTCAAAATCCTCCTTGACATCACAAGGATGCAGGCCCATCATCGGAATGCACAAATCCGGATACTTTTTTTCGCAATCCAACATGGCTTCTATGGTTTCCACATCCACATTGGGCATATAAATTCTCTCCACACCTGCCTGGCGAATCTCTTCTATGACTTGGTCTCGGTCAGAATCAAACTTGGTAGAATAAATATGTGCGTGTGTATCAATCAGATTCATGGGTACTTTCTTGATTTCCATTCAGTTTTGGAAGGCCAAAAGTAATAAAGAATTGTCAGGAGCGTGACGGGCAGAAAGTAAAAATCAAAGAGAAGGGACGGGAAGAATCCAATTGACTCTTCTGCTTTCTTTGCAAACACCTTAAAAAACAGTGCTTGTAAGGCCATTTTTAGAGCAGCTATCAAAAGGACGGGGAACCCAAATGTTCCAATCAATACTGCCAATGCAGGAAAATATAAAAACTGCAGTCCAAGGATCAACTTCCAATACCAAGGCAAGGTCATCACTCCCCCCATCCATCTTTTCCTCTGATTCAGCAATTTGAGCAGACTCCTTTCCGCTTTTGTTTTGACCAAAACCTCTCCACAAACCTGATGCACCACCTGAAATCCTGCCTTTCGAACAGATTTGCTGATCTCCAGATCCTCTGTCAGGCTAAAATCAATCCCTGAAAAACCCCCGGATTTCCGGTAAGCCTCTTGAGACATCCCCATGTTATTCCCCAGACCTGTGGTAGAAAGCCCCAAATCAGTGGCAAGTTTGACAAAACCCAGCGTGTTCCACCAATCCATCGCCTGAAATACAGAAAACCAGTTCCTTCCCCCAACTTGAGTCACTCCCAATACCATTCCAACAGGTTGTTTAAAACAACTGACCATCACTCTTGCCCATTCCTTCGGTAGGCGACAGTCCGCATCTGTAAACAAATAAATTTCCCCTTCGGCTTTTCGTTCCAGGATGGACAAGGCATTTGCCTTCGGATTTTGACTCATTGAAAAGGCTTCCTCTGGACCAATATTGATCCAGTCTGCAGAATCCCTTTTGATGCACCACTCCTCCAGAATCTCCGCCGTATTGTCTTCGCTTTGATCATCGGCAAAAAGAAACTGGATTTTTTCTTTGGGATAATCCAACTCTTCAAGGGATTTCAATAAGGCTGGAAGATCCCTCGATTCATTTCTTGCAGCTACCAAAAGGGAAATCTTTGGCAATTCGGTTTCGTGTTCTTGGCTATGATCTTTCCAAAAAAAACTGAACCTAAAAAGTATAAACCCGAACTGGAAAACCAATAAAAAGACCACTATGCAACTGAGCAGGATCATCACAGCACTTCCGTTTTCCAGCCTTTATCAGATACGAAATCCAAATATCCAGGGAGAAATTTCGGTAAGATTTCCCGGGTCTTTTCCTGATCATGAAAAACCACAATCGAACCGGGGGCGGAAAACCTACTGGTCTTTTCAAAAATCTTTTCTGCAGAAAGATCAAGGTCGTAATCCCCGGACAACACATCCCACATGATAATTTCGTGAGAGGTCAAAATAGATTTTGCTTGCGCTTTTTTAAGTAAACCGTAAGGTGGCCGAAAAAGAGGCGTCGAAACTCCGAGTTCATTCAACAAAATCTCATCACACTTTCTCACATTTTCCAAATACTCTTCAACTGGGGTTTTCCAGCCATTGAGATGGTTAAAGGTATGGTTGCCTATTTTGTGACCTGCTGCCAAGATTTCTCTTCCCAACTTTGGGTGTTTCTTCACATTGTCCCCCACCACAAAAAATGTAGCTTTTTGCCCCCGCTTTTCCAGTTCATTCAACACATAGTCCGTCACTCCCGGAACTGGGCCATCGTCAAAAGTCAGAAAAACGCCTTCCTCCACAGAGTCCATCCTCCATTTTCTTTTTGGAAAGAAAAAGGGAACAAAAGCCGGTATCCTATGCCAAACCACACTTATTGAAATCTAAGACTAAATAAGGTCAAATCATCCCTCAATGGAACATTGCCTGAAAAACTCTTGAGTTCTTCCATAAATTCCTGATGGAAATCCTCCGGGTCCATGCAGAGATGCTGATCTACAAATTCCCTAAGCCGATCTTCACCGAATTCAACTTCATTTTCATCAAGCGTCTCGGTAAGTCCGTCTGTATATAAGTGGATGGTAAAGGATGACAAGTTTTTTCGCTCCCCTATTTCCAAAAACGGTAATTTTTCAAATGCCCCCAGGATAGTGGTCCCCGCATTTAGTGGCTCACTTCTATTTTCCTTTTCCCAGCAGAGAAGCGCCGGATTATGTCCAGCATTCACAAAGGTGAGTGTTCTGGTCCTAAAATCAAACTTACCCAAGAAAAAGGTAATAAAGCGCTCCCCTTTTGTGTTTTCAAACAAGGTATAGTTGAGCTGATTCACTACAGTTTCCATATCCGCATCACTCCGCAGCAAGGTCCTCAGAGCTGCTTGGAAATTGGACATCAATAATGCAGCAGCTATCCCTTTGCCGGAAACGTCCGCCACGCAGAAATACACCTCCTCTTCAGATCTCCGTATCAAGTCGTAATAATCCCCTCCCACCATACTGTGAGGGAAATAGGTAACCTTGGCCTTTAGCTCCCGGGAATCAGGTAAAGTGGCTGGGAATAACATCTGCTGCACTTGGGAAGCAATGGCTATTTCCCGGTTAAGCACTTCCTGCTGAAGCTGTCTTCTTGCAAAACGTTTGTTTTCCAGGGCCACTACCAGAATATTGCTCAGAGCCTGAGTGAAATCCAAATCCAATTCCTGGCCCATGTCCTTTCTCCTTAAAAAAAGAATGGCCAGCATTTTATCTTTATGATATACGGGCAGATAGGTCTCCAATTCATCAAATGAAAAGTCATCCTCCAACTCCAACCTAAGTTGCCCGCTGGAGCGTTCATCTTTTACATCCTCCCGAGGAATCAGGTCGGGAACTTTTCCCTTGACCCCATGGGCAATTTTCTTTTGGAAGCTCCCGTCCTGTTGCACATAAAGCAAAAGTGACTTGATGTTCAAATGCACCAAGCAGGTGAATTTGAAAATATTTGCCAATACCGTCTCGGACTGGTTTTCATTTATGGCTTGAGTGATCTCCAATAAGGCCTTGAGTTCAAGCCCCTTTCGTTGATATTTATGGTTGTCGCTGGTCAAAACTACAGTGTATTATGAGTCATTAGGCCCTTCTTGGTAGCCAAATACAACAAATCCTTCCCTTCTTTTCGGACATCGACCTGATCAAACCGTTCTTCATCAGGACCGGAAAGACACTTGATATACCCCTTCTTATATAAGGAGTCCAAAGTCTTTAATATCAGTTCATCTTCCCACCCGGTTACATCCCGAAGGTAGCTGTAAGGCTGAACAAAATACAATTCATCAAGGAGGTCAAATTCTTCGTTGCTCATAGCTGTCATTCAAAAGCTAAATTAACACTTCTCTAGTTGCTTCGCCCTTTCCATGAAAATTTTCCAAAAACTGTCCCCAAAGAAACCATCAGCACATAGATGGGATGGAAAAAACCAGTAACCATGAAATCCAAAGTAGGAGTTTTCTGGCCCAGGCTCTTTAAAACTTTCCCCAAGGCCAGCTTTTCCGAAAAAATCTTCATGGACCAAATCCAAGCCAGAAAAACCAAAGTGGCTTTATTAAAGGCAAAAATGTAAATACTTTCCAGCCAAACCAGTTGGACAAAAACCATAAAAAGTGCAGTAGCGGCATGAATAAAAGACCGGTGGGACCTCCATTTCCCAGCCCATCGAATGCGCTGATTGAGAAGCTCCTTCAATCCTACCTGTGCCCGGGTAAAAACCAGGCTTTGTCGATAGGATAAATAAATGGAACTCCCTTTACCATAAACAGAATGGATTTTTTTTAACAAAAACTCATCATCCCCAGAAAGGATATGAGAATTGCCCTGATACCCTTTTACACGCTCAAAAGCGGACTTTCTGTAAGCCATATTGGCCGCGCTGCACATAAGTGGTTTTTGGATAGAAAAGAAATACTGCGTAAGAAGCAAAATACTACTCCATTCTATCTGCTGAAACCTTGAAAAAAAACCTGGTTTCTTTACCTCACTGATGACAGGACCAGCCACAAGTTGGATCTGTTGGTCTTTGAAGGGTTCGAGCATTCTTTCCACCCAATTGGGAGGAAACCTACAATCCGCATCAGTACAAAGGATGATTTCACCACTTGCTATTTTCACCCCAAACTCCAAAGCAGCCTTTTTCCCAAACCCGGGACTTTTGAGCACCCTCACCCGGGAATCTAATCGGGAATATTCCTCAAAAAGAGTAAAAGATTCATCTTCACTCTGATCATCTATCAGTATAATTTCTAATTCAGGATTGTGAAGTTTTTTAAGCTCATGGATCAGGTCGGCGGCGATGGTAGCCTCATTCCGAAAGGGAATCAAAAGAGATACTTTTCGCGTATTTTTATTCCCAAATCCGGTTTGAACTTGTTCAATAGACCATTTTTTAGCGAGAAGGACCAACACAACTAAGTAGGAAACGCACCAAACAAGGTAAAAACTGACCATCTTTTCAATAACTTGCGGCTGTGAGTAAAGAACCTAAAAAAGAAGCAAAGGAAAAAATCATTCTGGGAATTGACCCTGGCACCAATGTGATGGGCTATGGCTTGATCCTAACCGAAGGAAAAAAATACAAACTACTCCAATACGGGGTCATCCATCTTCAAAAATACGGGTCTCACGAGTTGAAATTGAAAAAGATTTTTGAAAGAATCAGCGGACTGATCGATGAATTCCTTCCTGACACGGTAGCCTTGGAAGCCCCTTTTTACGGAGCCAATGTTCAGTCCATGTTAAAATTGGGCAGAGCACAGGGAGTAGCGATGGCCGCAGCATTATCCAGAGACATTCCCATTACGGAATATTCCCCAAAAAAAGTAAAACAGTCGGTAACCGGTAATGGAAATGCCTCAAAGGAGCAAGTAGCGGCAATGCTTCAGACTCTCTTTAATCTAACCGAAATCCCCAAAATGCTGGATGCCACTGACGCCCTAGCGGTAGCACTTTGTCATCATTTCCACGAGGGAAGGGTTCAGACCCGAGGAAGAAATGCAGGCTGGAAATCATTTATTGAGGAGAATCCCGACCGGATAAAAAAATAAAGGCCTGATTCAAAATCAGGCCTTTATCTCAGAAGTCAAATCCTGCTGAAATTTTCAATACTCTGTTCTTCACATCTGTATCAAAATAATTGAGACTGGTCACACCAAAATCATAGCTGACTTGAAAGTTCACTCCGGCAGGTAATTTCATCCCGACACCTATTACGCCAGCAAGCTCATACCCTTTTACCGGATCGGTACTAGTTTGATTATTCCCATCCTCCTTATAATTTCTTCCCGCCAATAGTCCCGCCTGTGGTCCTGCAAACACATTCAAGAGCGGAACGACCTCATAGCGTACCAATACCGGTATATCTATATAGCTTAGGCTTTCCGAAATAAGATTATTCGTATTTGGATTGATAGTTTCGTAACCTTTTTGGGAAAATTGAATCCCCGGTTCCAGTGTCAACAAGTCGGTTTCGAGCTGATAATATCCCCCAACATGAAACCCGATAGTAGCATCAAAATCAGTAACTGCAAAATTGGCCGATGACAAACCGGCCCTCAATCCAAACTGTGCCTGAGCGCTTCCGATCACCCCTAGTACAAAGAATAAAATTAAAACCTTTCTCATATATACATATTGTTTTAAATTCCCATTAAATCTAGTAGAAGCAATTCGATAAAGATCAATTTAAGCGAGTTTTTTAAATCACCCATGGAAGAACTACAAGGCCTTTTTGAAAACCTTTCCCCTATCAGCGAGGAGGCTCAAGAGGAATTTGCCAGTTATTTGGAAAAACTGGAGGTTGACAAAGGGACCAAGCTGGAGCAAGAAGGTCTCGTAAGCAATCACCTTTATTATATAGTGAAAGGTTCTGCCCGTTGCTTCTACATTCGTGACAACAGGGACATTACCGTTTCTTTTTCCTTGGAGAGAGAATTTATGACAGCTATGCATTCCTTTATCACAAGAAGGCCATCATACGAAACCATTGAAACCCTTGAAAAGTCCGTTTTACTTCGAATTTCGCACGAAAACCTAGAACACTGTTTTGCCGAATTTCCAGAACTGGAAAGATCCTACCGAAAAATCCTCGAGAAATATTACATTGCTCTGGAGGAACAACTGATCTTTTCCAAATTCAAATCTGCTCGGGATCGGTATTTGGATCTGATGGAAAGCAAACCCAAAATCATTCAAAAAGCCTCCGTAGGACAAATCGCCTCTTATTTGGACATGACAATTGAGACTTTGAGTAGAGTCCGGAGCAAAATCTAAATCCTTAACCGATCACTTTTTTATCTACATAGTTGGAATTGAGAATCCCCAAAGCGCCCATGTATTTCAGTTCAAAGGTCAATTGATCGCCTACCTTATAGCCTTTTATGTTTTCTCCCAAATTCAGGATCAACATATCTGAAGATGCACCGATTATTTCAAGATTTTCATCTATTGAAATGAGATACTTGGGATCGACGTCCAACAATCCTATATCTAATATTGCCCTATAGGAAGTCTGCCCATACAAAGACTCATCGATTTCCTTTACTTCTCCCTGTGGATTTGCTGCGAGGTTTCCAACGGGAACCAATGGTTTTTCCTGCATTTCTATAATCTCGGCATGCAATTCGAATACATCTCCGTGCATTCCCTCTATTACTTTTTCCTCAAACAAATCCACCCCAAAAAACAAGGTCTCTCCCACCCTAAAATGGTTGATCCCCTTTGGCAACTGATGGGTCAGCATCAAAGGAATAGTCACTGAGGTACCTGCAGATACCCATGGGATTTTCTTATTGAATTTGAGTTCGATGATCTGTTTGTAAAGGGAAAGCTGAATGAGCTTGTCAGTGGAAGGCATGACTCCGTTGAGACAGTTCAAGTTGGTTCCCAGTCCAATCACCTCGATATTCGGCAAATCAAAAATCCGGGAATAAAAATCCACTAATTGTTCCCCCATCACTCCTTCCCGAAGGTCTCCAGTCTCCACCATGATGATGATTTTATGCATTTTTCCCTGCAAAACAGCTTCTTCGCTGATCCAGTGGATGGTTTTGAGTTCACTGTTTAGACTCACATCCGCAAACTCCACCATTTTCCCCACATTTCTTTTGGAAACAGGTTTGATATAAACTGTTTGTACATCAGGATTCAGCTTTTTAACCATTGCCAAATTACTGATTCTGCTGTCGTGGATTTCTTTTACCCCGAGGTTGATCAATTCCTGAAGAAAGAGGCGATTCCCGCAGAGCAACTTGGAAACTACACCCCAAGCCACAGCATTCTCCTCAAATCTCTTTTTCAGGAATTCAAAATTTTCTTTGAGTTTGGTCTTATTCAGTGTCAGGTACGCCATCTTACTTAGTAAGTCTCATTTCCAGGTATTTATTTGTGAAGCCAAGTCGTTCATACAGTTTTTTGGCCGGATTGTCAGGCTCGACATGAAGTGCGATTCCACCATTTGCCATTTTGATGGCCATATCCATGATTTTTCCTCCTATCCCCTTTCCTCTCTGGGAAGCATCTACGGCAATATAGACTAGGATATTTTCAGGAATGTATCCAGACATTCCTGTCTTGTTCATGACCAAAGCACCTACAATTTCTCCCTTCTCACGTGCCAAAACCACAAAGCCACCCGCATGTAACCCTTGGTCAAGAGCGTAATCCAGGCATTTCATGATGTCTTCCTTTGGATCACCATATTTCCCCAAATGCTCAAAAAGGAATTCCGCGATCTCATTTTTTTGAAGGAAAGTGGCATTATCAATTGCTGAAAGTGTTTCGAGTTTTATCATATCTATATAAAATTGAATTTGGGTGAAAGGTTCAAGAAAATTTGGATACAGTAGAAAAAGTGAGCAGGGAAGCAGTCAATCCAAACAGGTTGGGATCCAGTCCAAAAGGCAATCCAACATTCAGGAAAGTCAATCCTGCTGTCAATGCACCCCCGGCAACCATAGAACTAATAGCCGCCTTTGGTTTATTTTTTCCAAAAAACAGCCCCGCTACCAAAGGGACCAACAGGCCGGAAACCATAAAGGCGTAGGAATACAACATCAGACTCAACACTTCTGTCATTTGCCAGGCAATCAAAATCGCCAATATTCCGATCAAGAAGGTCAGAAGTTGAGATATTCTGATTTCAACTTTATGAGATTTGTTTTTGAAATACTTGCCCAAAAGATCCGTACTCAGATTTCCTGATGCAGCCATCAGACAGGAATCTGCTGTGGAAAGAACGGCTGAGAAATAAGCAGACATCATCAAACCCAAAATTCCCGCAGGAAGAACCTGGCTCAACAAAACGGGCAGTCCCATTTCTGGATCCATTCCGGCGGTAAAGTTGTCTAGCACACCCTGCTCAACCGCCACTCTGGACAAAAGACCTAAGGAAACTCCCATCAAGGCCATGACGGGCCACTCAAAAAGACCTGCAATGAACCAGGCCTTTTTGGCTGTTTTCAAATCCCGGGAGGCAAAGATTCTCTGATACAAAGTCATTCCTACAAACCAAATCGGAATAATGGTGATGCCCCAATTGAACACATCTTGCCAATGAAGCGAGCTAAAAGAGAAAAACCGATCGGGTAGTGAAGACCTGATTCCATCCCATCCTCCTACAAACTGATACGCAATGGGAAGACCGATAAACATGAGCCCCAGCATCAGAATAATCCACTGTATGGTATCCGTGTATATTACCGCTTTCAAACCTCCCATCACTGTATACACTACTGCAATGGCCCCCATGATCAAAAGGGCGGTCTGAAGTTCCAATCCTTCAAATGTACCTGAAGCGAGCTTGGCCCCTGCCAATAACTGAGAAGAGGTAAATCCCAAATAGCCCAAAAAGCAAATGATAGCAGAAACTTGGGCTGTTTTGGAATTGTATAGGTAGCCCATGACCTGAGGAAAGGTAAAAAAACGAGAAAATGCAGGATCAGATTTTACACGTGGAATTAAAAGAACCGAGGCTAACCAAGCTCCCAAAAGACCTGTAAAGAGCATCCATGAACCGGAAATCCCCATTGCAAAACCCAACCCTCCGAGTCCGATGGAAAAGCCTCCTCCTACGTCTGTTGCGACTACAGAAAGCCCAATATGCCAACTACCAATACTCCTGCCCCCAACATAGTAATCCTCCTTTCCAGTATTTTTTTTCATGAAAAAAAAGCCGACACCTAACATGGCTACCATGTAAACTAGAAAGATCACCAGATCTATGAAATGCATTATGTAATTGAATTTGTATCAAATCTTCTTAAAATATAATTTTTTAAAGTTAGTAAAAAAGGCCAAAATTTGAAATTTTATTGGGTTTTTCTAGAAAATTTAGTATTTCAGTGCAATTTTTAATTTGAATAGTATAAAATAAAAAAAGCCGGATCTCTCCGGCTTTTCTAAAACTATCTCCTGTGATTAAAGATTATCGCTGCTGACTACTGCTGAGAAAAACTCTCGGTTCATTCTCGCAATATTGGTCAGCGAAATTCCCTTTGGACATTCTGCAGCACAAGCACCGGTATTGGTACAAGCCCCAAAACCTTCCGCATCCATCTGGGCAATCATCTTCTCGGCACGCTCTTTTCTTTCCACTTGTCCCTGAGGCAACATGGCCAATTGGGAAATTTTAGCAGAGGTGAAAAGCATAGCCGAAGCATTTTTACAAGCTGCTACACATGCCCCACAACCAATACAGGTAGCGGCATCAAATGCTTCGTCTGCGATTTTTTTCGGAATAGGAATCTCGTTTGCATCCGGAACACCGCCTGTATTCACAGATACATAACCACCCGCTTGGATGATTCTGTCAAATGCAGAGCGATCTACAACCAAATCTTTCAAAACAGGAAAAGATTTGGCTCTCCATGGTTCGATGGTAATGGTATCACCGTCACTGAAGGATCTCATATGCAACTGACAGGTAGTGGTCTGCTGAGGGCCATGTGGCTTTCCATTGATGTAAAGCGAACACATTCCGCAGATACCTTCCCGGCAATCATGATCAAAATGAACCGGATCTTCTCCTTTTTCAGTCAATTCCTCATTGAGCACGTCCATCATTTCAAGGAAAGACATGTCTTTGGATATTCCATCTATTGGGTAGGAAACAAATCCGCCTTTTTCAGCACTGTTCTTTTGTCTCCAGATTTTTAAGGTCAATTTCATATAGCTATGAATTTTTGTCTTGATTATTTGTAAGAACGCTGAGTCAACTTCACATTTTCAAACACGAGCGGTTCCTTGTTCAACTCTTCTTCCTGTCCCTCACCCATGTACTTCCATGCCGCAACGTAAGCAAAGTTTTCATCATCACGAAGGGCCTCACCCTCAGGTGTCTGATATTCCTCTCTGAAGTGACCTCCACAGGATTCATTTCTGTTGAGCGCGTCATCGATCATCAATTCTCCTAATTCCAGGAAGTCGGCTACTCTATGTGCTTTTTCCAGAGACTGGTTGAGCTCTTCATTTTCACCGAGGACTTTCACATCCTTCCAGAATTCGGCTCTCAAAGACTTGATTTCAGCTTTTGCCTTAGTCAGGCCTTCTGCTGTTCTAGCCATACCGCATTCATTCCACATGATCTTTCCAAGCTTCTTGTGGAAATAATCTACAGACTTTGAACCTTTGATATTTAGGAGTTTTTGGATTCTCTCTTTTACTTCAGTTTTCACTTTCTCAAACTCAGGATGGCTTTCATCCACCTTCTTAGGAGGGGTTTGGGCTAAGTAGTCACCTAGGGTATAAGGAATCACAAAATATCCATCTGCCAATCCCTGCATCAAAGCGGAAGCTCCTAGACGGTTAGCTCCGTGATCTGAGAAATTCGCCTCTCCCAGAGCATACAGCCCAGGAACAGTTGTCATCAAGTTATAATCCACCCAAAGACCACCCATAGTGTAGTGAACAGCCGGATAGATCATCATTGGAACCTGATATGGGTTCTCACCAGTGATCTGCTGATACATATCAAAGAGGTTACCATACTTGGCACGGATTACGTCTTCCCCATCCCGCTTGATTGCATCACGGAAATCCAGATAAACCGCTTCTCCGGTTTCATTTACCCCTCGTCCTTCATCACAAACATATTTGGCATTTCTGGAAGCCACGTCTCGTGGAACCAGGTTACCAAAGCTTGGATATTTTCTTTCCAGATAATAATCTCGTTCATTTTCCGGAATATCATTGGCTTTGATCTGACCTTTTCTGAGTTTCTCCGCCATTTCTACGGTTGCCGGAACCCAAACTCTACCGTCATTTCTCAAAGATTCTGACATCAGGGTCAATTTGGACTGATGATCTCCAGAAACCGGGATACAGGTTGGGTGAATCTGCGTATAGCAAGGGTTTGCAAAATAAGCACCGCGCTTATGTGCTCTCCAAGCAGCTGTCACATTGGATCCCATCGCATTGGTTGAGAGGAAGAACACGTTACCATATCCACCTGTACAAAGCAACACTGCATGAGCTGCATGAGTCTCAACTGCTCCGGTGATCAAATTTCGGGTTACGATACCTCGCGCATGACCATCGATTAGGACCACGTCCATCATTTCAGTACGTGGGTAAAGTTTCACTTTACCATTTGCTACCTGACGGCTCAATGCAGAGTAAGCTCCCAAAAGCAATTGCTGACCTGTCTGGCCCCTTGCATAAAAGGTTCTGGAAACCTGAGCTCCACCAAAGGATCGGTTGGCCAACAAACCTCCATATTCACGGGCAAAAGGTACACCCTGGGCTACACATTGGTCGATAATATTTACGGATACCTCAGCTAGTCTATATACATTGGCTTCACGCGCACGGTAATCGCCACCTTTTACTGTGTCATAAAACAGTCTGAAAATGGAGTCACCGTCGTTTTGATAATTTTTTGCAGCATTGATCCCGCCCTGGGCAGCGATTGAGTGCGCTCTTCGAGGACTATCCTGAAAGCAAAAAGCTTTGACATTGTAACCCAACTCTGCAAGAGAGGCGGCTGCAGAAGCACCCGCCAAACCGGTTCCCACTACAATTACGTCGTATTTTCTCTTATTTGCCGGATTGACCAGTTTACTGTTAAACTTATGCTTAGTCCATTTTTCTGCCAATGGACCAGCAGGTATTTTAGAATCTAGTATCATACGGGACTATAATTAGCTAGTGAAATAGATATAAAGTGGCATGCTGGCGAAAAGTGCAGGCACGACCACACAGTAGAATTTTCCGACTGCTTCAATTGCCGGAGTGTATTTTTTATGATTTAGGCCCAAAGTCTGGAATGCACTCGAAAAGCCATGGGAAAGGTGGAAGCCCAAAAATACCATAGCAATAACATAGAGCACCACCATCCAAGTTTGCTGGAAGGCAACATTCACCACACTGTAAAGGTCTTTGTATTCCTCTCCTGCATAGTTGACAATGGGAATCCCTCCCCAATGCATCTGGAACCAAAAGCTGTACATATGTCCAGCCAAAAACACCAAAATAACAGTTCCCAAAATCCCCATGTTTCTAGAGGACCAAGCGGAATTGGTTGATGCCTTTGACTCAGCATATCCTACTGGCCTAGCTGATTTGTTTAGTTTGGTAAGGGCAATGGAGTAAATCACATGGCCAATTACCGAAATGTAAGTCAGGTAAGATAAAAGCTTGACGGCAGGATTGGTCGTCATGAATTTAGCATACATGTTGAACGCTTCCCCTCCATCTCCTTTAAACAATAATAAATTACCCGAAACATGTCCTGTTAAAAACAGGATCAGGAAGATACCAGTAAGTGCCATGACCAACTTCCTTCCGAGGGTGCTACTTAAGGTTTTTGTAACCCAGCTCATACAATTTTTAAGATTAGTTTAGATCGAAAGTCTTTAAAATAACTGTTGCCAAATTTACGTTTGGAACTGCTAGCAAACAATCCATTCAAAAGGCCTTTCTTTATTTTAAATGGTTCTAAATAAAATCGCTATTTAAAGCCCATTTTGGGTTTTAAAAGCGGGAATTCAACAAGCTGTTTATTTTTATTGTTTGATTTTACAGAGAATTTCTACTTACTTCCATTTATTTCGTATAGGTAGAACGAAAGAATCAAACGCACCTGATCAACTTTTCCCTTCAGGATGTGTTTCAACTAAACTAGAACAACAGTGATCGATATGAAGCTGAAACTTTCTCTTTTATTTTTTTGCACCTATTTGTGTCTAGGTATTGTCTCTGCCTGGGCCACGCACATCCGGGCTGGCGAAATCATTGCCGAAAGGATTTCTGTACAGACCTTAACCTACAGAGTGACAGTGGTCGGCTACACCGATACCCGCTCCAACGTTATTTTTGGTCCGGGGACCATCAATTTCGGAGATGGAAGAGAAGAGGTTCTGAACACAGAAAGTGACTTTTCTTTGGTAGAAAGCCTGGGGAACCAAATAGAAAAAAATACTTTCGTCATCACCCATACCTTCCAAGGGCCAGGAACCTACACCATCCGCTTTCAGGAATTCAACCGAAATGACCTGACCTTGAATATGGACAATTCGGTGGATACCCCATTTTATGTGGAAACTTCCATCACCATTGACCCATTCATAGGAGTAAATAACTCTCCTGTCCTTACGATTCCGCCAGTGGACAATGGCGCAGTTAATGTTCGCTACATCCACAACCCGGGAGCCTATGACCCAGACGGGGACAGCCTAGCCTACGAAATGGATATTCCCAAGCAGGCATTCCAGCGTCCGGTAAACAACTACAGGAGCCCAGCCAATTCAGAGTTCAGTTTTAACCAAGAAGACGGATCTACTCCGGCATTTTTGGACCTTGATCCGATTTTCGGAGATTTGATCTGGGATGCTCCGGGTACTGCCGGGCAGTTTAATGTAGCCTTCCGAATCAAAGAATATAGAAAGCTGGGTGGGGAATGGGTGCAAATCGGCTATGTGGTCCGCGATATGCAGATCATTATCGAAAACTCCAACAACAACAGACCAGAACTGATTTTACCACCGGACCTCTGTGTAGAAGCGGGAACTTTAATCGAGGAAATCATTCAAGGACAAGACCCTGACGGGGATCCGATCAAAATCGAGGTGTTTGGAGAACCAATTGAAATCACCACCTCCCCGGCCACATATTCCCCGGAAAACCAATTCCAACCTTCTCCGGGAATCGTTGATTTCAACTGGCAAACTGTCTGTAATCACGTCAGAGCGCGGGAATATGAAGTGAGAATCCGAATCACGGATCAGCCCTCTTCAGGACCGGCTTTGGTCGATATCAAAACCTGGAGAATCAAAGTAATAGGACCCCCTCCTGTTTGGTCTGACTTGGAGCAACAGTCTGGCCGAACCGTAGAACTCAATTGGGACCCGTATGTATGTGCTAATTCTGCCAGTGAAATGCAGGTATGGAGACGGATCAATTCTGACCCTTATGAGCCTGACAGCTGTGAAACCGGTATTCGTGCAGGATATGAATTGATCGGCACTACTGACATGAGCACTTTCAGTTTCACAGACCTTAACAGTGGAGAAGGACTCGCCCCTGGAAACACCTATTGCTACCGTTTGGTGGCAGCTTACCCAGAACCTAGATCTGGAGAAAGTATAGTCTCCGACGAAATCTGTATTACTATTGATGTAGATGTTCCAATCATTACCAATGTGAGTGTGGAAAACACAGATGCAAACGATGGAGAGATTTTTGTCAAATGGACTCCTCCCTACGACATAGATTTAACGCAGTTCCCTGGACCATTCACGTATGAATTACTGAGAAGCACAGGATTTACCGGAAATCAGAACCGGGTTTCCCTAGGAGTCACTTCGGATACCCTGTTTACTGATACCGGGCTCAACACAGAAAACCTGGTTTACAACTACAGGGTCGTTCTCCTTGATAACGGTACAAGAATTGACACCTCTTCCTCTGCCTCCTCTGTATGGTTGGAGCCCACTATTATCAATGAAGCCATTGAGCTGAATTGGGAATTCACTGTGCCTTGGAACAACTCCATTGGAGAATACAAACACGAAGTCTACCGAAACAGAACAGACGCCAATGCATCAGATGCAACAACCTTTGAGCTGATTGCTGAGGTGGATGTGACCCAAAACGGTTTCAGTTTCTTGGATGACGGAAGTTTCAACGGTATTCCACTGGAAAAAGAATTGGAATACTGCTACTATGTCATCACTAAAGGGGCTTACAATGTCGAAGGATTAGAATATCCTCTTGAAAACAAATCCCAGATTATCTGCGCAAAACCGGATGACAACAGACTCCCCTGTCCTCCTGTTCTCTCCTTTGATGGCCCAGCTTGTTCTGAATACCTTGCTGAATTGCCTTGCAATACCAACACGTTCTATCATGATTTGAGCTGGACACCGGATTTCAGCGGAGATTGTGATGACGAACTTTCCGCCTACAGGCTTTATTTCACTTCCGAAGGAGAGGAGGGCCAATTTGAATTAGTTGCAGAAATTTCGGCTCTTGAACTCCAAACCCGAATCAGTGGCCTGACCAATTACAGAGGCTGTTATTACATTACCGCTGTCGACAGAAGCGGCAATGAAAGCGAACCAAGCAATATAGTCTGCGTGGACAATTGTCCTTATTTTGAACTGCCAAATGCCTTTACCCCTAACGGAGACGGACTCAATGACACCTTTATGGCATTTGACAATCCTTTCTCTCAGTGTCCTAGATTTGTTCAGGGAGTTGAAATCCTGATTGTCAACCGATGGGGTGCTGAAGTATTTTCCTACAATAGTTTGGAATCCAGCGAAAACGACATTTTCATCCGTTGGGATGGAAGGGATCAAAATGGAAATGAATTACCCGCCGGCACCTACTTCTATTCTGGAAAGGTTTACTTTGATGTACTGGACCCTGGCCAGAAAGAACAGACTCTCAAAGGAACCATTCAAATTCTTCGATGAGCCAATCCATCATTTTCTTTGATGGAGTTTGCAACCTCTGCAATGCTTCCGTAGACTTTATAATCCGAAGGGATAAAAAAAATCAATTTCTATTGGGAGCATTGCAGGATCCTTTGAGTAAAAAGGTATTGGGAAAATATCAGGTCAGGGAAGATTATCTGGATTCCTTGGTTTTGCTGGAAGCAGGTAAAGTTTATTTTAAAAGTACTGCAGCCTTAAAAATCGCCAGAAAGCTTTCCGGGATTTGGCCTGTGTTATACCCACTGATTTTTTTACCCCAAAACTTTCGAGACGCGGTCTATGACTGGATTGGTAAAAACAGATACAGGTGGTTTGGCAAAAAGAATAGCTGCCGAATCCCCAGTCCAGAAGAGCAATTCAAGTTTTTATCAGCCGAAAATATTCCTTTTTAAAAGGTTTGAATAATCATCCAATAAACCGGCATCCCCAATGTGATATTGAAAGGGAAGGTAATAGCCAGTGCCATGGGAATATAGAGTCCTTCATCGGCTTCGGGGTTGGCTAGTTTCATGGCGGCAGGCACTGCGATGTAGGAGGCACTAGCAGCCAATATTGAAAAAATAAACCTATCCCCTGCTGCTGGAGCAATCCAGTAACTCAAAATAGCAACCACACAACCATTGACAAGTGGAACCAGTATTGCAAATAAGGTGGAGAAATATCCATACCTGAAAAATGCCTTCAACTTCCTGCCACTGTTTATCCCCATATCCAGGAGGAAGACAGCAAGAAAGCCCTTGAAAATATCAGTAACGAAGGGCTTGATCCCTTCAGCTTGTTTTTCGTCAGCAATAAGGCCGATAACCAAACTTCCTAGAATCAACAATACCGAACCATTGGTAAAGGCATGCTTGACAATTCCTCCCAATCCTCGACTCGATTTCTTATCGGAATATTTCTGAAGCAAAATCACCCCCGAGATAATCGCAGGTGCCTCCATCAGTGCCATCACTGCCACCATGTGCCCTCCAAAACTCGTGCCTTGGACATCCAAAAAAGCAGCAGCAGCCACAAAGGTAACTGCACTAATTGATCCATATGCTGCTGAAATTGCCGAAGCATTGGCTGTGCCAAGCTTGCTTCTTAAAATGTAGAAAGTATAAAAAGGAACACTTGCAGAGAGAAAGACACCGAAAAGCAATGCCCAGATTATGGATATATCAAATTCGCTGTGAGAAAGTTCCTGTCCTCCTTTAAACCCAATTGAAAGCATTAAATACAAAGCGATGAATTTGGCGCTTGTCGAAGGAATCTCTAAATCACTTTTGAGTTTTACTGCTACAATTCCTAAAACAAAGAACAGCAAACTGGGATTCGTGAGGTTGTTGATCAGTATCTGAAAATCCATGCTGCAAATTTTCATCGTGAAATCCGAAAAAAAAACAAAAACATAATTTTTATTTATTTTTTTCTATTATTACATAAATTTTTATTATGAACATAAGTTTTAATCAACTTCGAGTATTACAGGCTGTTGCCAAGCATAAAAGCTATACGAAAGCAGCCAAAGAGTTAAATATGACTCAACCGGCAATTTCAATTCAGATCAAGAATCTTCAGGATCAGTTTGAAGTCCCGCTGATTGAGACTCTGGGAAAAAAGATTCACATTACTGAATTTGGTTTCGAGCTGGTAGAAACAGCCGAGAGAATTTTTTCGGAGATGGATTTGATCGAGCAAAAAATGCTGGAATTGAAGGGACTGTTGGCGGGTAAAATCAGAATTTCAGCTGTCTCTACCGGCAAATACATCATCCCCTATCTGGTATCAGACTTCATGAAAATCAATCCTCATGTGGAGATCAGCCTAGAAGTATCCAACCGATATAAGGTTTTGGCACATTTGGAAGAAAACACAACTGATCTGGCCTTGGTCTCCCTTTCCCCAGAAGACCTTGACCTGCAAAGCATCTCCTTAGCCGAAAACCGCCTATTCCTTGTCACTTCCCCTCAAAATGCGGAAGAATACCAGAAGTATATCGACAACAAAGAATTTTCAAAAATCCCGTTTATCCTTCGGGAGAAAGGTTCTGGTACCCGGTTGCTAATGGAAAAATTTTTCAAGAAAAAGGGGATTGACCCTACCAGTAAAATGGAGCTAGCAACCAACGAGGCGGTTAAACAGGCCGTTATGGCTGGACTAGGGGCCTCCATTCTTTCGGAGTTTTCAATGACGCAAGAGGTGAAAGACGGAAGGATTTCCCTGTTAAATTTCTCGGGAATGCCAATTACTGCCGACTGGAAACTTATTTGGATGGAACAGAAAAAGCACTCCCCCGCTGTCAAGGCATTTATCCGATGGCTCGAAGAGAATAAAGAGCAAGTCATCAAAAATCATTTCAGCCAATTTTGATTAAAATCAAGTCCAAGTAGAAAAGCGCTATATTTGCGCCTCTAACCAAACAAAAAAGCATGAAGGCATATGTTTTTCCGGGCCAGGGGGCCCAGTTTTCAGGAATGGGAAAAGCCCTTTACGAAGAAAATCCAACCGCAAAAGAACTGTTTGAAAAGGCGAATGAAATCCTCGGATTCCGGATCACCGATATCATGTTTGAAGGTAGCGACGAGGAGCTGAAGCAAACAAAAGTTACCCAGCCCGCCATTTTCCTTCACTCTGTGATTTTGGCCAAAACCACACCGGATTTCAACCCTGACATGGTTGCCGGTCATTCCTTGGGGGAATTTTCTGCTTTGGTTGCCAATGGCACCCTTGCTTTTGAAGATGGACTGAAACTGGTTTACCAAAGAGCAATGGCCATGCAGGAAGCCTGTGAAATCAACCCGTCTACCATGGCCGCAATCCTGGGGTTGGCAGATGATAAAGTCGAAGAAATCTGTGCCGAAATCACCGATGAGGTGGTGGTACCTGCCAACTACAACTGTCCAGGACAATTGGTGATCTCAGGTACAAATAAAGGTATTGAGATCGCCTGTGAAAAAATGAAAGCTGCCGGTGCCAAAAGAGCATTGCCTCTTCCAGTAGGCGGAGCATTCCATTCTCCTTTGATGGAGCCAGCAAGAGAAAAGCTTCAGAAGGCTATTGAAGCCACGCAATTCAATACGCCTATCTGCCCAGTTTACCAAAATGTAAGCACCACCGCTGTAAGTGACGTCAGTGAAATCAAAGCAAATCTTATTGCCCAATTGACCGCACCGGTAAAATGGACACAGTCTGTTCAGAATATGGTGAAGGACGGTGCAACCCAGTTTGTAGAATGCGGACCGGGAAAAGTTCTTCAGGGACTGGTCAAAAAAATCCATCCGGAGGCAGAAGTTTCCGGGCTATAATCCCAAAGGCTGTCTTCAAAAAAGGCAGCCGTTTTTATTTCTCAAAAACCCAAACTTTGGAAGGGTCCTGACACTCCTCAAGAAGTTGACTCACCGGTTTTTGGAACACCGGATGAATCCAATCCGGCAAGATTTCTGCCAAAGGAGCCAATACAAATCTCCTATCCTGAATGAAGGGATGGGGAACCGTCAGGTCAGAAGTGTGGATCTCTTCATTTTCCCAAAAAAGAATATCAATATCCATAGTCCTATTCCCCCATTTCTCATTTCTTTTTCTTCCCAGCTTGTTCTCTATTCCTTGGATAAAAACCAAAAATTCGTTTGGGGAAAGATTGGTTTCCACTAGTACAACCTGATTCAAAAAATTTCCCTGAGCCACCTGTCCCCAGGACTCCGATTCATAAACCCGGGATTTGAGCAGGACTTCACTTTCAGCCTCAAGTTCCCCAATGGCCCGATGGAGAAGCCCCTCTCTGTTCCCTTGGTTTCCGCCTAGAATCAATACTGCTTTAAAGGTCATCAGGTGCAAGGGGCAAAGTTTTAATACTAAAACAAAATAGGTTAATTTGCCCGCTAAAATACTTAATTATGAAATTCTTAGGAAACGTTTTGGCCGTTTTGGTAGGCCTGATCATTTTCAGCATTTTGAGCTTTTTTATTCTATTTGGCTTCATTGGATTACTTGCGGTTTCCGGAGAAAAAGGCGTTCAGGTAGAAGAAAACTCCATCCTCCATCTCAATCTCAACGGAAGAAATTTGGTAGAACGAACTTCTGACCATGAGTTGGATCTTGGCCCCTTTGCAAGCCCATTTGGCAGAGATGCCTCTGCTGGCTTAGTCAATTTGAAAAAAGCCATTCGTGAAGCAAAAACCAATGAAAAGATCAAAGGAATCTATCTAAACTCAGGATTGGTTCTTTCCGGTCAGGCCAATCTCCTTGAACTCAGAAATGAACTGGAAGAGTTCAAAACGTCTGGAAAATTCATAGTAGCCTACGATGAAGCGTTTAGCGAAGGAGGATATTATCTGGCTTCGGTAGCTGACGAACTATACATCAACCCCATGGGAGGCATTGATTTCAATGGGCTTTCTTCTCAAGTGATATTTCTGAAAGGACTTTTTGATAAAGTGGGCATCAAGCCAGAGGTTTTCCGTGTGGGAGAATTCAAAAGTGCCGTGGAGCCGTTCATTCTGGATAAAATGAGTGATGAAAACAGACTTCAAACTCAATATTTCCTGGATGACATCAATTCGGAAATGCTACGTGCAGTTGCAGAATCCAGGGACATTCCCCTTGACAGCATTACCCTGATCAACAAGCAAATGTTGGTAAGAAAACCAATCGATGCGGTCCAATTTCGACTGGCAAATGCTCTGGCCTATGAGGACGAAGTGCACCATATCCTCCGGGAAAAGTTGGGACTGGAGGAAGAAGATGTGATCCCCTCCATCAATGCAACTGATTTGGCTTCAATCGCCATATCAAGCAACCTCACATCAAAAAACCGAATCGCTGTAATTATCGCCGAAGGTGAAATTATGGATGGAAACGCAGAGGGAGTGATCAGTTCTGAAAAGTTTGCCAAAGAAATCCGCAACGCCAGAAAAAATGAAAGCATTGACGCTATCGTTTTGAGAGTAAACTCCCCAGGAGGCTCCATCCTCGCTTCCGATGTCATTTGGAGAGAAATGTCCGAAGCCAAAAAGACCAAACCTGTGATTGTTTCCATGGGAGAAGTAGCTGCTTCAGGTGGATATTACATTTCCGCTCCTGCGGATACCATCGTAGCCCAACCCAATACCATAACCGGATCCATTGGCATATTCGGACTGTGGTTCAATATTCAGGAGCTGATCAATGACAAGTTAGGCATCACTACCGACGAGGTTTCCACAGGAGACGTTTCCGACTTTATGAACCCCACCAGGGAACTAACAGAAGTAGAGCGATCAATCATCCAGAACTCCATTGAAGAAGGTTACGAAACCTTTATCAAGCGCGTGGCCGAAGGTAGGGGAATGAGTCCTGAAGAGGTCAAAAAAGTTGCCTCAGGAAGAGTTTGGACTGGAAACCAGGCCAAAGAAAGAGGTTTGGTGGATGTATTGGGAGGACTGGATACTGCCATAGAAATCGCAGCTGGAAAAATCGGTGCAGACGGGGATTATCATGTAGCCTATTATCCAGAGCAAAAAACCTGGTTTGAAGTATTATTGAGTGATTTGAGCAATGATGTAAATGTATCTCTCTTGAAGTCCCAACTCGGAGAGCATTTTGATTTCTTCAACCAAGTTCAAAAAGTGAAAAACTACCAGGGCATTCAGGTTCGGATGCCCCAGGAAATCAAGATCAAGTAAAACAAGAAGCCCTGAAAAAATTCAGGGCTTCTTGCTTTTATCACTTCTTCTCTCCCTTATCTAGGCCTTTTGTTTATCAGTAAATTTCCTGCCACGATCATGGTAATTACTCCTGCTATGCTCACAAACCCAACTATACTCCCGCCCAAAGGCTTTTCTAACCAGATCGAAACGAAATGACCAATGACAACAATAAGTCCCATACTAATGAAAGTAATAAAGGCAAAATTGGGCAAGCCGTTATTTATAGCATTTTCTTTTTCTTTCTGCGACAAGCTGTTGTAACCCGCCAATAGACCTGGAAACATTTTAATTAAAATACCAATTGCGACAAAGCTTAATCCTGTTACTAAAATCCCCATAGTTTCCTTTTAAAAATCAATGTTACTAATTGAACTTTAACAAATTAAAAAAAAAGAACAAGTCTTAGTTTAACTTTTGGAGCAAAATCTTCCAGGCGGTTTCCACATCACCTCCTTCCAGTATTTCTTTCGCATACCGGTGAAGGTGGTCAATCCAAGAATCCGGATCATTTCTAAACCTCACTCTCATTTCCTCTATCAAGGATGATTTTCCATAAGCCTCCAATTCCTCATCTGTAGGAAGGACTTCCACATTTCCCAATCTCCCCAAATTGTTACCGGTGAGCACCGGACTGTTTCTGATCTCTGCAGGAATTTCATCCACACCAATCCCCATAGTTCTTAACGGCTTGGGAATTTCAAAAAGAGACTCTCCATGGCTCCTCGAGTACCAGTTTCCTCCCAGTCTTGCCACCAAATCCAGCTTGGACGGACCAATTACTCCATCCGAATCCAAAATCTCCTCATCCACATGGGCAGCCAAAACTTCACAGATTACCAGATTTCCTCCTCCTCCCTGCTCTCCCAATGGCTTTACTTCATTGACTTTACATTCAAACGCGATCTTTGCCTCTTTCACGCGAGGAGGCTTGACCAGCTCAGAGGCTACGGCAGTCAATCCTGCTTTTTTGAATTCATTCACTCCTTTTGGGTATTCTGTACTTGCCAATGACATCTGCTCCACCAACCCATAATGTACCACATGGATCACCACCTCGGGCACTTCTTTTACATTTTCCAGGGTGTGCTTGGTAGTATTATCCCGAACTCTCCTAGAGGGAGAAAAAATCAAAATCGGAGGATTTGTACTGAACATATTAAAAAAACTGAAGGGACTTAAATTCACGTTCCCTTCCGCATCAACCGTACTGACGAAGGCGATGGGCCTTGGAGCAATACTTCCCTGAAGGAAGGTTTGAAATTCAGGAACTGTCAGGTCTTTGGGATAAATGGTTTTCATTTGATCAAATTAAAACTGAATTTTAAGAGATAAACAATTTGAAGCGAATAAGTTTCCCTTTTATGACACAGTCCTCATTCAAAACACTGATTTTGTGCATTTTTCTTTTAGCTGGGATTTCGGTCTCCGGGATTTCCCAAACCCATCAATTTGCCACCTTTAACATCCGCTGGGACAACTCCAACGATGTCGGAAATCTTTGGAAAGACCGACTCCCCCATGTTGCAAACCTGATCCGTTTCCATCAAATCGGGTTATTTGGAACACAGGAAGGTCTAAACCATCAAATCAACCAACTCAGTGAAGCATTGGGGTATGACTATTTGGGAGTGGGCAGAGATGATGGGGCCCAGAAGGGAGAGTATACTGCTATACTTTTCGATGCCAAAAAATACCAACTAGTGGATCAAGGAACCTTTTGGCTTTCTCCCACCCCAAATGTTCCCAGCAAGGGTTGGGATGCTGCGTTAAACCGGATTTGTTCCTGGGGAAAATTCAAAGACCAAATGAACAAGGTTTTCTATGTGTTCAATATCCACTATGATCACATTGGTCAGGAAGCAAGAGAAGAGAGCAGCAAGCTGGTAATCCAAAAAATCGGGGAAATCAATAAAGAGAATCTGCCGGTGGTTTTAATGGGTGATTTCAATGTCACGCCGGACAATCCTGCCTATTCCACCATTACTGAAAGTCCGGGTTGGAAGGACAGTAGGCTTGAATCCGATATTCCTTCCTATGGACCGGCAGGGACATTCACAGGCTTTGATTGGGAAAAAATGCCAGATGGCATCATTGACCACATCTTTTTCAAAGGGAATATAACCATAATCCGTCATGGAATTCTAACTGATAATTATGGAAAAAAATATCCCTCGGATCATTTCCCTGTAATGGTCGAATTGAGCTGGTAAATGAAAAGAGGCCCGTTAAACTGATTAACGGGCCTCTTTTTATGTTGGGAATTAAGAATTCATCAACTCCTCAATTTCATCGGCTTCTATCGGGATATTTCTCATCAGGTCAAAATATCCATTTTCCTGAACTACGATGTTGTTTTCCAAGCGTATTCCCATTCCTTCCTCAGGAATGTAAATTCCCGGTTCTACCGTGAATACCATTCCCGGGGTGATTGGGCCATACATAGTCCCCACATCATGGACATCCAAGCCCAAGTGGTGGGAAGTTCCATGCATAAAATACTTTTTATAAGCTGGCCAATCCGGGTTTTGGTTTTTGATAGCAGTTTGGTCCAAAAGTCCCAACCCAAGCAACTCGGACTGCATGATCAAGCCTACCTCTTTATGATACTCCTGAATGGTGACTCCCGGCCTAAGCATGTTCATCGCTTCCTTCTGAACACGCAGCACTGCATCGTACACCGCTCTTTGACGGGCAGTGAATCTTCCGCTAACCGGAATGGTTCTGGTCATGTCCGCATTGTAGTTCCCATATTCAGCAGCCAAATCCATCAAGAGCAAATTACCATCCTTACAGGCTCTGTTGTTTTCGATATAATGAAGTACGCATGCCGAAGGCCCGGAGGCAATAATTGGCTCATAGGCAAAACCATTGCTGCGGTTCCTGACAAATTCATGAAGGAATTCTGCCTCGATTTCGTATTCCCAGACTCCCGGTTTCACAAACTGGAGAATTCTTCTGAATCCCTTCTCTGTAATATCACAGGCAATCTGAAGCTGGTCGATTTCCTCCTGCTCCTTTGCACCTCTCAACTCATGCATGATTGGGGCCAATCGATGGTACTGGTGTAAAGGATAACGCTCCTTGCAGGACTTGATGAATCTTGCATCTCTGGTTTCAACAACCACTCCAGCTCTCAGGTGCTCATTGGTATTCAGGTAGACATTCTCAGAAAGTGCCATGACCGTATTGAATACCTGATCAAATTGGTCCACCCATTGTATATTTTTGATACCACAAGCTGCCTCAGCCTCTTCTTTGGTATACTTGTGCCCCTCCCAAATAGCAATGTGTTCGTTGGTTTCCCTCAGGAAAAGCACTTCCCGCATATTTGGATTCGGGCAGTCAGGGGCAATCAGCAAAATAGTTTCTTCCTGGTCGATCCCACAGAGATAAAACAAATCGTTGTTTTGCCGGAAGCGCATAGTGCCGTCGGCATTGGTGGGCATATTGTCATTGGAATTGAAAACTGCAACGGAGTTTTTGGACAGTTTAGCTGCCAATTTTCTCCGGTTCCTCTCATAAAGTTCTTTTGGTAGTGGTGTATATTTCATATTCAAATTTAATCGGATTCCTGATTGATTTTTACTAATCCGTTTAGGCAAACGAAACGTTTTTCTTTTTGGTTGTTTCGCATGATTTCCAGGTTCTCCTCTTGATCTGTCCAGCTTTCCACATGGTACAAATGATATTGAACAGCGAGGTTTCGCAAGGATTTCAGCTGGTAGCCAAGTCCCTGAAATCTCCAAAGCAGATCGGCATCTTCTCCCACGGCAGGTTTCACATAATCCTCATCAAAACCATTGATCGCTTCTATTGCCTTCCGGTGAAAAGACATGTTGCAACCTTTCAAATGCCTCATTTTTCGCATTGAGGGCAAAAATCCCAAAAGACCTTTTGGTTCGATAAAAAGCCCTTCTTCCACAAATCCCCCTCCCCGTTTTTTAATGGCAGAGAAATTCCGAAGAATGTACCCGTTCATCTTCTTTAACTGAATTTCTCCCCAAAGGAGCTTGTTGCTACTCTTTTCATCCAGCTTGATCCGCTTTCCTGCGAGAATGCATTGCTCTTCAGCCATTTTCCAGTGAAACTCCATAAACCTGGAATGAAGCACACAATCTCCATCGATGAACACCAACCAATCGCAATTGGCGGCTTGGATGGCCCTGTTCAAGGCCCTGTTTTTCCTCCAGCCAATATCCTCTTGGGTCAGATGGAGCAAGGGAAAGGGCAAATCATATTGGTTTAAAAAGTCACGCATCTCTACACTGTCACCATCTTCGGACACTATCACCTCAAAATCCCGAAAGGTCTGCTCTTTCAGGGATTTCAAAACTCCATCCAAAAACAGGGTGTTTTTATATACAGATATGATCAGGGAGCAACTGACATTCTCAAGTTTGGTCATAGAAACTCCGGAGCCAAAACCCCGACTAATGTTATGATAAAATAAGTTTGCAAACTGAAACTTAACTTTGCAAACTTAACATTACTATTCAGGAGTTAAAAAAGATGGATTTTTAACTACCTTGACTTCTAATCAGGGCAATATTAAATGTATCAAATCAAGGAACTTGCAAACGGTATTCGAATCGTCCACCAGGAGGTCACACACACAAGACTGGTTCATTGCGGGTTTATTTTGAATATCGGTAGTAGGGATGAGACCAAAGAACAGGAAGGTCTCGCGCATTTTTGGGAGCACATGGCCTTCAAGGGCACACAAAAACGAAAAACCTTCCACATCATTAACAGACTGGAATCCCTAGGGGGAGAACTGAATGCTTATACCACAAAGGAAAAAGTGTGTTTTTATGCCTCAGTTCTCAAAGAACACTATGGGAAGGCGGCCGAACTTCTACACGACATCACGTTCCACAGTACCTTTCCACCCAAAGAAATAGAAAAAGAGAGACAGGTGATTTTGGAGGAAATGGCCATGTACCGGGATTCTCCTGATGATTCTATCCAGGATGAACTGGATGAACTGGTTTTTGAGAATCATGCTCTGGGCAGAAATATCCTGGGTACCGAGGACACCGTTGCCAATTTCAAGCAACAGGATTTCTTTGATTTTATATCAGGAAGACTGGACACCTCCCAGGTGGTTTTTTCCATAGTCGGAAATATTTCCTTCGAAAAAGCACTGAAAGCCATTGAAGGACCACTTTCGGAAATCCCCCCAAAAAGAACCCTCTACATCCGAAGCGGATTTCATGATTATACCCCAAAAGTCAAAACCGTACAAAGGGACGTCACCCAATCGCTCTGTGCTATGGGGAGAACTGCCTATTCCCAACATGATACAAACCGCTACAAACTCTTTCTACTCAACAACATCCTGGGCGGCCCCAGCATGAACAGCCGCTTGAATCTGGCCTTGCGGGAAAGACACGGTTATGTTTACAGCATTGAGTCCAGTTATCAACCCTTTTCCGACACAGGATTCTTTGGGATTTTCTTTGGAACAGAAGAAAAAACGCTCAAAAAATCGCTGACAATTGTCCAAAGAGAACTACAAAAACTCCGAACCAAAAAACTGGGGACTCTCCAGCTTCATATGGCCAAGGAGCAGGCAATTGGACAAATGGCAATGGCCGAGGAAAATTACGCCGCCTTAATGCTGGTTTACGGAAAAAGCCTCATCGATCACCAAAAAATAGATCCACTGGAGCGTATCTTTGAACAAATTAAATCAACCACTGCAGAGGAGCTTTTGGCAATCGCCGACGAAATATTCGACCCTGAGCAGCTTAGCTACCTCACCTACTTACCGAATTAAACCATGGATTTTATTGACCCCGCATTAGTAGCCTATTGCGAAGCCCATACCACGGAAGAAGATTCTCTTCTGAAAAAAATCACCCGGGAAACCCAGATGAAAGTCCTCATGCCCCGAATGCTGTCTGGACATTTGCAGGGGAAGCTTTTGGAACTATTTGTCAAAATGAAGCAGCCCAAAACCATTCTGGAAATCGGGACCTACACCGGCTATTCTGCAATTTGTATGGCAAGAGGATTAAACAAAGACGGCAAACTCATCACCTTGGATATCAATGATGAATTGGAAACGATGGTCAGGGGATTTTTTGAAGAAAGTGGACTTTCCAGCCAAATTGATTATCGCTTGGGAAATGCAATGGAAATCATCCCAAATTTACCCGGCCCCTTTGACTTAGTCTTCATTGACGCGGACAAAAAAAACAATGCCAATTATTTCCAACTCGTTCTAGAAAAGCTTTCTCCGGGTGGTATTATCCTTGTGGACAATGTGTTATGGTCAGGAAAAGTAGTTCAGGACACAGGCAAAAAAACCGACAAGGATACTCAGGCAATTCTGGACTTCAATCAATTAATCCAGGAAGATCCAAGAGTGGAAAATTGCCTATTGCCTATACGAGATGGAATAATGATGATCCGCAAGCTCTAAAAACGAAAAAGAGGAATCATTTTTGCTCAGTTTGCTCAAGTCATCAAGAAAGCAGTTTGAGCATGATTTTATGGAAACGCCTGGCTTCAGGCTTTGGACTTGGTTTATTTTTAGTGCAGAGCCTCTTTGCACAAATCCCACAGGTACCGGCAGAGATGGAATTTGCCGACCTCATCATCCGGATCAACCCCCAAGCACGGAGGGAAATCCAGTTGGATGTGGATGCTCAATATAGAAATCCAGCTTACCTCAAAGTAAAACAGGAGCGGGTCAACCTGTACATGCCCATCGTGGAGCGTGAACTCCGGGAAGTAGGTGTACCTGAGGACCTCAAGTACCTGGTTATCCAGGAGAGCAGCTTGATTGCGGATGCAGTTTCCACATCCAATGCCGTAGGTTTCTGGCAGTTCAAACAGGGAACCGCGGAGGAAGTTTTTCTTCGTGTGGACAATCAGGTTGATGACAGAAAAAACATTGTAAACTCCTCTCGTGGAGCGGCCCTTTACCTAAAAAAACACAATCAAACTTTTGACAACTGGATGTGCGCCCTTGTTTCCTACCAGATGGGATTGGGAGGCGCAAAGGCATATTTTGGCGACCAGTACAAAGGAAAAAGGGTCATTGATATCGATCGGAATTCCCATTGGTATTTCAAAAAATTCCTAGCCCACAAAGTGGCATTTGGAAGTAATACTACTTATCTCACCAGTAGCAACCAGCAACTTGTAGAAGTGCAGGTCCAGGGCCCTACCAACTTCGCAACCCTATCCAAAAAATACGGGGTTTCCGAAGAGCATTTGAAGGAATTCAACAAATGGACTCCCAACGGAAAGATCCCTGCAGGCCGAACTTTCTCCGTGGTCTTTGTAAAAGAAGGAAAGCTTGAAGTCAAACCTGCAGTCATCCGACAGGAACAAGCACCAAAAAAGGCAAGTCAAGAAACAGCTACCTCCAAATACTACACCGCATACAAGCGCGCCGATTCCTATCCTAGAATCGGAGGAAATACAACCCGGGCCTCCCAACCTGATCAAATCACAGTAAATGATCTGGACGGGGTGCAGGCAGCATCCACCACTTCCCAGTCCAAGTTTGCCGATCAAATCGGTATGAAGGAAAAAAAATTCAGAAAACTGAATGACTTGGATGCTGGTGAACGAATCGAGCGGGGTAACTACTACTATACCGAAAAGAAAAAGTCCAGTGCAGAAGTAGAAACCCACGTGGTCATGAAAGGGGAAACGCTCTGGAGCATTTCACAAAAATACGGCATCAAATTATCCTCCCTAAAGGCAAAAAACCGCATCCGTAACGACCGAGAACTTAAAGTCGGCATGGTGCTGAACCTTCAGGAGCACCGAAAGCGCGGTGAGTCCATCCCAGTGGTTCATATTGAACCTAGCCCATCACAGGTACGGATTGCTGAAGCAAAGACTGAACCCATAAACACCAACCCTAGAATAGAACCCAGCCCTGCACCCAAGCAGTCCGCTTCTTCTCAAATCACCCATGTGGTGGCTAAGGGGGAAACCCTGTATGCCATCAGCCGAAAATATGGAGTAAGCGTAGATCAGGTAAAAAACTGGAATGGGATAGGAGCCCAAAATATCATCTCGATTGGGCAGAAATTGGTTATCTTCAAGCCCTGAAGTCAGTAGCTTTCCATGCAAAAATTTATCCTGACCCTAGGACTTAGCCTCTTTTGCCTCGGCAATATTCTACTTGCACAAGACCGGAAAATCATCCCCGATACAGTTTTAATTAACGGGGATACCTTGCTCATGCTTGGAGATTCCCTTTTGATTGAAGAACCTGTGAAGGAAATTTTCTGGAAAACCGGGGGCAATTACAACCTCAATATCCAGCAGGTGACCCTGAGCAACTGGGCGGCAGGGGGGGCCAGTTCTTTTGCTTTGACTACCGGCGTTTCGCTGTTTGCCAATTACAAAAAAGACAACAAAGTCTGGGACACCCAATTGAACGTGAACCTGGGATTTAACCGGCAAAGTGACCGGGACTTCAAGACCCGAAAGACCAATGACAACTTCACCTTTGTCAGTAATTACGGCCGGGAGCTCTCGGAAAAACTCTATCTCTCCACCCAGCTGGATGCCAGAACCCAATTACTGGAAGGTTTCAAGTACTCCAGACCCTCGGGAAGTGAAAATGATATCCGAACTAAAATATCGGACCTCCTCTCCCCGGGTTATGTTCAGTCCTCCACGGGTTTGAACTACCGGCAGACCTACAAGGACAAGGGCAAGATTTCTGTGATCCTCTCTCCTTTTACCGGACGATTCACCATCGTCATGAATGATTCTTTGAGCCGGGCAGGAGCTTTTGGTGTCAGCCCCGGAGAAAACGTACGAGCAGAAGCAGGTATGTCTTTGGCGACCTCCATTACCGATTTCACCCTGATGGAAAATGTCACCTGGAAGGCGAATCTGAACCTCTTTTCCAACTATGAACAATTTGGGAACATGGTCGTCAACTTCAACTCCATCGTCCGTCTGAAGGTCAACAAGTATATTTCTACCCGAATTGAGACGGCCCTGATCTACGATGAAAAAGTATTTATCAAGCAGGATGACGGAACTTCCAAACAGGCAGTTCAGCTGCAAAACTTAATCAATTTTGGGGTGTCCCTGGATTTTTAGAGGTCGGTTTCCAATCCGAATTTTTTCCGGAACTCCTTCAGGGCCGGGTGTTTGTCCAAAAGAAAATTAAACTTGTCGGAATCAGTGTAGAGCTTGGATTTCAGAGACTGGACTTCCTCTTTGGTTTCAAGTGAGATTCGGAAATTACTAGCTCCAGTGACAGCGCGGATCACATTGATCAAATCTGGCTTCATGCTATTCCCCCTTTCCTCCTGCACATGTCCCATGACCTCGAGGATCACCTCATCCTCCCGGACACGGATGGGCTGGTTGAGAATGGCCAGTTCCAGGTTTTTCTGCTTTTTTTTGAAATGCTCCAGGATTTCGGGCAAGTGCTGATCCAAAAGCTCCTGAGTCAGTTTGACCTTGGATTCCAAGGTAGGCACAAATTCAAGTGGGGCTTTGGTTTGGGTTTTAGCCTCTGCCTTTTTCTCCATTTCCCTGATCAGATTTTTAGTCTGGGAAAGGCTGCTGGGAATAGAAACTGTTTTCTGAACCGGACTGGATTTAGAGACGGCAGGATTTTTTGTAGGAGAAGAGGAAACGGGAGAAGATACCTTTTCAGGCTGTTTCAGACTTTTTTTTTTGAATCCTCCACTGCCAAAGCAGCAAGGCTCAGTGCTTGGGGCAACTTGGCAATTTTCATCAAAGCCAATTCCACATGGAGACGCTGATTTTTACTGGTCTTGTAGTGGATATCACACTGATTGGCGATGTTCAATGCTGAAAGCAAAAATGACTGGGATGCCGCCTGGGATTGGGAGATATATTTCTCTTTTGCAGCTTCCGATGCTTCGAGCAGGTCCAAAGTCACCTGATCCTTAGAAACCAGCAAATCCCTGAAATGCTCACAAAGTCCCACGATGAAGTTGTGACCGTCAAAACCTTTTTTCAGAATCTCGTCGAAAATCAACAAGGTTTGGGCGATATCTCCTGCAAGAAGGGCATCCACCACCTTGAAATAATAATCGTAATCCAGAATATGGAGATTGGAAATCGTCTCTTGATAGGTGACCTTTTTTCCTGCTGAATAGGTAACGATCAGGTCAAAAATAGACAAGGCATCTCTCAGCGCCCCATCGGCTTTGGTTGCAATCAGCCGAAGCGCCTCTTCCTCATGATCCACATTTTCCTTTTCCGCAATGTATTTCAGGTGTTCCGAAATATGCTTGATCTGAATTCGGTTGAAGTCAAAAATCTGACATCTGGAAAGAATGGTCGGAAGGATTTTATGCTTCTCGGTAGTTGCTAGGATAAAGATGGCATATTTGGGTGGCTCCTCCAGGGTTTTCAAAAACGCATTGAAAGCCGCTGCGGAAAGCATGTGAACCTCATCAATGATGTAGACCTTGTACTGGCCCTTTTGGGGAGCGTAACGTACCTGATCTACCAGATTTCGGATGTCATCCACGGAGTTGTTGGAGGCGGCATCCAGTTCGTAGATATTGAAGGAACTGCTGTTTTGGAAAGAAACACAGCTATCACAAGTGCCACAGGCCTCAAAATCAGAGGTAACATTCTCACAGTTAATGGTTTTCGCCAAAATACGGGCACAGGTAGTCTTGCCCACTCCACGTGGACCACAGAAAAGGAAAGCCTGAGCCAGGTGATTGTTTTTGATAGCATTTTGCAGCGTCGTGGTAATATGCTGCTGTCCTACTACACTCTTAAAATCTGCCGGTCTGTATTTTCTTGCCGAAACGACGAAATTTTCCATCGCTGCAAGATATAAAAATCTCCATATTCCGGGAGAAAGAAATTGGGCATTCTCCGACAATTTCTGTTAAACGGCTGAATATCTGCATCATGAATTCCATCCCTGCAAAAGCAAAAAGAAAGGGAATCGAATGGAACCAATTTTCTATTAGCTTTGTCTTCCAATTGAAAAATGGGGCTGACCGGTTTTGACAGTAAGTGTAAGGATCGGGCTCGCATGCAGGCTGGAGTATGTACGGCCTTGAAAGATTCATACGAACCATAAATGGCGAAACTTCTTACGCCATGGCTGCCTAATCTACCCTTATAGGATAGATCGCTTAAAGGGTTGAGTCACCAACCGTGATTCCCCGGCCACATCTCACCATCCGTTGTCTGATCCGGGTGGATCCGAGGTGTCGACTTGATCGGGCTGCGGCTTGTGATGCGATTAAGCAAGCTTAAGTTTCAATCGCTAAGCCAAACTCAGGTGTGTCACCCAGCATAGTTTGGTCGAAAACCCAATCGGTGACTAAGCATGTAGACGGTACGGTGTTTCCTTATCTGGACGCGAGTTCGAATCTCGCCAGCTCCACAACTTGAACAAATTAAGCCCTGTAAAACATTAATTTACAGGGCTTTGTTTTTTTATCTATTTTTCAGTGGCAATGCAGTGGCAAAAGCCTGTAGATATTCCAAAAACCATGAAATAAAAGAAGGCAGTATTCAACCTTAAGGAGCAAAAAGCATGAGAATGGAAAAGAAAAAGGAGGAATTGCTTCCCCCCTTTATTTCTTATCCATTTCCCCTCAATATCTCCATAGGGGGTTGGTTGATGATTTTTCTCCCATTCAACCAACCTAAGACAATGGTCAGACCTGTGATGCAGGCATAGAGCATCAAACCCTCCAGCCAAGCTCCACGGAATTTCATTTCAAAGACAAATACACTCAGCATCCAAGTAGCCAGAAAAGAAAGCATCAATCCTGAGAGTGAAGCCAAGGAACCCAAAAAGAAATATTCCAAGGTATTGATCTTACGAACTGTTACGGAACTTGCCCCTAGCGTCCTCAACAAAATACTTTCCCTCATCCGCTGATATTTGCTGATAATCAAAGAAGAAATCAAAACCAAAACCCCTGTGGCTATGCTGAAAAAAGCCATAAACTGAATTACAAAGCTGATTTTGCCGAGAATTTCTTCCAGGGTTTCTACAATGGTCCCCAAGTTGATGATGGAAATATTCGGGAAGGAACGCACAATCTCAGCCTGCACTTCCCCAGCCTCCCGGTCGGTTTTGGTTTTGGTGATCAGTACATGAAATTTCGGTGCCTGCTCCAAGACTCCATTGGGGAAAAGAACCAGGAAATTGGTAGATACCTGATTGAATTTCACATCCCGGAAGCTCCCAACATAGGTTTTTATAGGCCTGCCTTGCACATTAAATTCGACCTCATCTCCTATTTTCAAATTATTTCCTTCAGCAAATCCTTTTTCAAAACTCACAAAAATAGAATCCCCTCTGCTGCCGGTTGGGATGAGTTCACCATCCGTAAGGGTTTCGGAGGTAATAAGCGTGTCTCTATAGGTTACTCTAAACTCCCGGTTATACAGCCAGCGAGAGTAATTTTCTTCATCCGGAAGCTCTTCATTTTCCCGCTTATCGATCCCATTGATCTCATTCAATTGCATGGTGACGATCGGTACTTCCTGAATGATCCTCAAACCCCTTCCTGTGATCCTATCCTTCACATCTTCCAATTGAGAGGATTGAATATCGAATAGGAGCATATTCGGCTGATCCTCCTTGTCTGCAAACCTTGCCTCTTCCAAGAGCTGGTTTTGCAAGAAAAAAAGCGTGCTGATCATCGCAGTACCCAAGCCAATGGTTGCAATTAGGGAGATGGTTTGGTTATTGGGTCTATACAAATTGGCTAAGGACTGTCTTACTGTGTAGCGTAGTGAAATCGGCAAAAACCTCCTTACAGCCCACATAATTGCTTGTCCCAACAACCATAACACTCCAAAGGCAAATACCACAAATCCCGTAAATCCAAAAGCGAAATCTACTCGATTCAATTGAAGAAAGCTGAATATCCAGATAAAGGCTATGATCCCTGCCAGAACCAACCATCTCATAGGATCTTTGATCATGGAGGATTCTGCTGCTTCGGGTCTCAAGGTAGCCATAGGCGATACATTCCTGACCTTCAACAAAGGCAATAAAGCAAAGAGAAGCGACACAAAAAGCCCTGTAATGATCCCAAATCCAATAGAAAGCCAGGAGATTCCCACGGTCACTTCCACTGGTAAAAAGTCCGCAAAAACAGAAGGGAGCACATATTGGAGGATAGTCCCAAGCAAGGCGCCCAAAGTTGCTCCTGCGAAGCCCATCACAAGGATCTCAAGTAGATAAATCAACAAAACATCCCTTGACGAAACTCCCAGACATCTCAGTACTGCCACAGAGGCCAGCTTTTCCTTTACAAATACATTTACGGCAGAGGCCACGCCTACACATCCCAATAATAAGGCAATGAAAGCAACTAGGCTCAGGAAGTTGGAGAGGTTCCCAAATGATCTTCCCGTTGAGCGTTTTCTATCCTCCACCGTATCCGCATCCACGCGGTCCATTTCCCACTGCTCCTTGAATGGCTCAATGAGGGCTTCAACATCTGTCCCTTCAGCAAATTGGAAATAGCGATTGTACCGGACACGGCTTCCGTACTGAACCAACCCCGTACCTTCCAGGTATTCCATGGGAATATACACTGCTGGGGCCACAGTGGCCGTGATGCCGGTTTGACCGGGAACTCTTTGAAGTTCCCCGACAATTTGGAATTCGAGTTCTCCAACTTTGATTCTATCTCCAACTACGGCATTAAACTGAGCCATCAGGACCTTTTCTACCAAAGCCTTTGCCCCCCCGCTTCTGAAATCCTCCGCCCCATCTACTGGTATGGTTTCCAGACTACCATAAAAAGGAAAAGCACCTTCCAATGCCCGGACTTGAGTCAGCCGACTAGCTCCAGTGCTTGGAAAGGAGACCATGGAGGCAAAATTGACTTCCGAAGCCATTTGGGTAGCCAAAGAGTCAATGGGCTGATCTCCCACCGGCTTATTATTATCCAAAACCAAGTCAGCCCCCAAAAGCTCCTTGGCTTGATTGTCAATGTCCTTGGTCAGGTTTTCCCCAAAAGAATTGATCGCCACCAAGGCTGCAATCCCGACTACAATGGAGGAAACAAACAACAATAGGCGGGACACATTTTTCCTGAAATCCCGCATAGCCATCTTACTAATCCATCCAAAATCAGGCATGGGCATCCTCCTGTATTTTTCCCCCTTTGATTTGAATGATTCTTTGGGTCTTTGCCGCCAGTTCCAAATCGTGAGTCACCAAAACCAATGTAGTTCCTTGTTCCTTGTTCAGGTCAAAAATCAACTTTTCAATCATTTCCCCTGTCTCTGTATCAAGATTGCCAGTTGGTTCATCAGCAAAGAGAATCTTAGGTTCGTTGGCAAAGGCCCTGGCAATGGAAACTCGCTGCTGTTCTCCGCCGGAAAGCTGAGTCGGATAATGACTCGCCCGGTCTCCGAGTCCTACTTTTTCCAAAAGCTCCTGCGCCTTTTGTCGGGCGTCTTTTCGTTTTTTGAGTTCCAGGGGAACCATGACGTTTTCCAGAGCGGTCAAGGTAGGAAGCAATTGGAAGTTTTGAAAAATGAAACCTACGTATCGGTTTCGGACTGCAGCCCTCTGATCTTCGGAGAGATTTTCAAGAGCCTCCCCATTGAGAATTACCGAACCGCTACTTGCTGAATCCAGGCCGGCGCAAAGTCCCAGCAAGGTGGTTTTACCACTTCCCGAAGGTCCAACAATCGAGATCGCCTCCCCCTCGGCAATATCAAAATTCACATGATCCAGAACCGTCAGCTTCCGGCTGCCGCTTTGATAAGTTTTACTCAGATTTTTAATAGAAAGTATATTCATTGAAAAAGGGTCGAATTGTAAATGTTTTCAGTAAAACGGAAAGGTAGGGGCTTTGTTGACCGGCTACAGATTATTCTTTTGAAAATCATCCAAATAAAAGAAATATGAGCAACGAATCTAAAAACAGAAAGTGGATTCGGCTAAAATCCGGTCTAAAAGGCCATTTCTTTCTATTCAAATAAAAATAGAGCAGGATTCCAGAACTTTTTTCCTTGAATTTCTTTATTAATCCTAAGAGATTTAAAGCATGAATTATAGCAAGCAATTACCGAGGGCAATTTTGGCCCTCATTATTTTGAGTATGGGATTCTTTTCCTGTGGAGAGTCCGAAACTAAAAAGAACAACCTATCAGAAACCTCAACTGAATCCACTGAAATCGTACCAGAGGAAAAGGCTAAAACCATTCTGTTTTTCGGAAATAGCCTGACCGCAGGATATGGAATCGATCAGGAGGATTCATTTTCCGGCCTGACCCAAAAACGAATTGACAGTTTGGGATACAACTATAGAGTGATCAACGGAGGCTTGAGCGGGGAAACTACCGCAGGAGGCCTGAGCCGCTTGGACTGGTTTCTGGAAGACCGTCCGGATATTTTCGTTTTGGAACTGGGGGGAAATGACGGTTTGAGAGGAATACAACTGAGCGAAACTCGCCGAAACCTGGAAGGAATCATCGACAAAGTCAGGGAAAAATACCCTGAAACCATCATCATCCTTGCAGGAATGCAAATTCCACCTAACATGGGTCAGGAATACACTGAAGAATTTAAAACCATCTACCCCGAGGTGGCCCGAGAAAAAAATGTGACACTGATCCCGTTTTTACTGGAAGGAGTGGCTGGGAACCCGGAGCTTAACTTACCGGATGGAATCCACCCAACAGAAGAAGGTCATAAGATCGTTTTTGAGACCATTTGGCCATTTATTGAGAAGTTACTTTAAACTGCCTAAATATTCCACGGTTCTGAAAAGCATCATATCTTTTCAGAACCGCTTTTTTATCCTTCAATTTCGAATTCTTCCAGCAATCCAATTTCGCTTCCTCTAATTTCAAAAGGAGAATTTTTTATCCTATATTTTCAACTTCATTAAAATTTTTCAAAATGAGCTTTCAAATCAAAACTTCCGGAGAGCCCTACGACGTCATCATCGTTGGTTCCGGAGCAGGTGGGGGCATGGCCTCCAAGATACTTTCCGAAGCTGGACTCGCCGTAGCAGTAGTAGAAGCTGGAGGGGATTTTGATCCTGCGAAAGATGAAGACAGAACACAATTGAGGCCACCATGGGAATCTCCTCGAAGAGGTGCCGGAACCCGGATCCGTCCATTCGGCGACTTTGACCAAGCCATTGGCGGATGGGATATAGAGGGAGAGCCGTATACCCGAAAAAACGGGACCCAATTTGACTGGTTCCGATCCAGAATGGTGGGAGGTAGAACCAACCATTGGGGTAGAATTTCCCTTCGTTTTGGCCCCAATGACTTCAAAAGAGCAAGCATTGACGGATTGGGTGACAACTGGCCCATTGGATACGATGATCTCAAGCCTTACTATGACAAGGTAGACCAATTGATTGGGGTCTTTGGAACCAAAGAGGGCATCTACAATGAGCCTGATGGATTTTTCCTTCCTCCTCCCAAACCAAGATTGCATGAACTCTTTATAAAAAAGGGAGCGGATAAGGCAGCAATCCCAATGATCCCTTCCCGCCTTTCCATGCTGACTCGCCCCATCAACAATGAGCGGGGAGTCTGCTTCTTCTGCTCCCAGTGTAACCGTGCCTGTCAGGTGTATGCTGACTTCTCTGCAGGAACCTGTCTGGTACACCCAGCCATGAAAAAAGGAAAAGTAGACCTTTATACCCATTCCATGGTCCGCAAGGTAACTACCGATGACCAAGGAAAGGCAACCGGGGTTTCTTTCGTCAGCAAAGTGGACATGAAGGAATACAAACTCCGGGCACGCGTGGTAGTCCTTGGGGCATCTGCCTGTGAGTCCGCAAGAATCATGATGAATTCAACTTCCAAGTCACATCCGAATGGAATCGGTGCAGATTCGGGAGTATTGGGAAGATACCTGCACGACTCTACGGGAGCTGATAGAATGGGAATCATGCCTGACCTGATTGACCGGGACCGCTACAATGAAGACGGAGTGGGTGGTATGCACATGTATACTCCATGGTGGCTCGACAATAAAAAGCTGGACTTTGCAAGAGGCTATCATATCGAATACTGGGGCGGAATGGGCCAACCAGCCTATGGTACAGGCGGAAGCATGGATTCCATGCGTCAGTATATCAAGGATGAGTTTGGAAATCCAAGCCCGAACGGGGGGTATGGTGAAGGATTGAAAAAAGACATTCGAAGAATTTACGGTTCTACTTTGGGAATGTCAGGTAGAGGAGAAAGTATTCCTCGCTACGACAACTACTGTGAAATCGACCCTAATGTGGTTGACAAATATGGAATTCCAGTTCTTAGATTCAACTACAATTGGACAGACCAGGAAATCAAGCAGGCCAAGCACATGCAGGACACCTTCGAAGAAATCCTGACCAATGCAGGAGCGATCTTGTTGGGTAAGAAACCCGGACCGGAAACAAAATATGGTTTGGCAGCGCCGGGAAGAATCATCCACGAAGTGGGAACCACCAGAATGGGAAATGATCCGAAAAGTTCCGTCGTCAACTCCAACTGCCAGGTACATGACTGCAAAAACCTGTTCGTAGTAGATGCAGGACCATTCGTATCTCAGGCGGACAAGAACCCAACCTGGACCATTTTGGCCCTCTCCTGGAGAACCTCAGATTACATTGTTTCAGAATTGACAAAGAAAAACATCTAAGCCATGAACAGAAGAGAAAACCTAAAACTACTCTTTGCTGGCTCCTTGGGAGCGGGCTTATTGATGACAGGATGCGAACCTGAGGAGGCTCCTGTTCAGGGACAGGTATTCACCGGAGGCACACCGGGAGGAAGAACCGAAGAGGAAAAAATAAGAGATGCCAAATTGCTGGCTGAAAAGTTTTTCACGGATGAGGAACGAAAAAAACTGGACACCTTGGTAGACATCATCATGCCAGCTGACTCCGAATCACCCGCTGCTACAGAATTAAAAGTGACGGATTTCATTGACTTTATGATGGTCGATCAACCGGGAAATCAAACCCGCATGAGAGGGGGACTGATGTGGTTGGATTTTGAGGCAGATGAAAAATTCGGAAAACCTTTCAATGAACTCAGCCATGAGCAGGTGATTGAGATTGTGGAGGAAGTAGCTTGGCCTGACAAAGCCAAACCTGAATATGAAGGAGCCGTAAGATGGTTCAATCTGTTGAGGAACCTGACTTGTTCAGGATATTTCTCCACCGAAGCCGGTTGGAAATACATGGGCTACAAAGGCAACCAGCCCAACGTATGGGATGGGGTTCCTCAAAGTGTCCTTGATAAACACGGGCTTGCAAACCCCGAAAAATATGCTGATCTGTATCTCAAACCCGAGGACAGAGGCAAAATAGCCCAGTGGGATGAAGAAGGAAATCTCATCGGTTAAACGGTACTGAAACTTTAAAAAACCACGGCTAGAAACCGTGGTTTTTTCATATAGTTGTATTTTCCCGAATTCAATTGATCAAATCATGATAAAACGGTTTTCAAAAGCCACTTCTTGGTGTGCCCTGTTCCTCCTTCCATTACTTTTCGCATGTTCTAAAAGTGTCACTATGACCAGGCTTATGCCGGCGCCTGTATCTGTCCCAAATGAAATTCAGAAAATTGTAATCGTAGACCGAACCAAGCCCCAAAACGAGACGATTTCAATTATCGAGGGAATGATGACCGGAGAGCTGCCATTCGAAGTCAAAAACTCCATCCAAGCGACACTTTCTTCACTTCAGCAAAACCTCAACACCTCCCCAAGATTCGAGATCATACGAGCCAATGACCGCCTTACGGGAGGTCTATTCGGACAGGAATTTCCGGATCCACTGAGCTGGAGAACTGTTGGTCAACTTTGCCAAAAGTACCAAGCAGATGCCGTACTCACACTGGAGATGTTCAGTTCGGACTTCATAGTCACCGACAAGCAACAGATGATCAAAAAGGTGATCACCGAAGGTAAAACCAGAAGGACCATTGAGGTAATGGGCTATCGTTTGGAAGGAATAGCCTCGGTCAGTGCAGGCTTCCGCCTTTATGATCCCCAAACCCGGTCGATCATTGATCAGCAAAGGTTTGAAAAAACAAATACCTGGTCTGCTGAAGCTGAAACCAAAACCCAAGCCATGGCACTCTTGATTGCAAAAGCAGATGCTACACGGATTGTGGGAGAAATGGCCGGTGCTGGTTATGCATCCAAAATCGCCCCTATGTACAGGAATATTTCCCGCCAGTTTTATCCAAAATCCAAAACACATCCTGCAGTGGCCCAAGGTGCACGATTTGCGGATGTAGGGAAATGGGATGAGGCGATTGAAGTATGGGAGGATGCCCTCTACAATGCCGATGACAAATCCGGGGGTATGCTTTGCTATGATATAGCTGTAGCTTATGAAGTTTTGGGGATTTTAGAGTTGGCAAAAGAATGGGCTGGAAGAGCTTATACTGATTACGGACTCAAAAAAGGGAGGGATTATGTCAGAACCCTTAACTATGAGATTTCCAGGGAGGAGTTGGTGAACCAACAAATGAGTCAATAATTTTTTAGGTAAACACTTGAAAATAAACGCTTGATTTAGTTTATTAAGAAAAAATCAGGCAATGGGAAAATTTTTAAACTTTGCGGTCCTGATGGCCGCATTTTTTGCTTGGGGGTGTAGCTCCGGCAATAGAGAAACCCAAACCATTTCCGGCTCCCAAGAATGGGAATTGGTAATCGAAGATTCGATTCAGGTGGATTACTTGGGTCGGGTAGATGGTTTGGAGTTTAAAAACGGAAAAGGGGTTCTTTTCAATTTCAAGGAAAATAAACTGTTGGAGTTTGACAAAAACGGAAAAATCCTTCATGCGCAAAGTTATCCCTTCGATGGTCCAGACAAAGTCTTTTACCCGATACAGCTCAAATACACGGGAAATGGAAAGCTCTACGGCGCCAGCTTTATCGGATGGCTGTATGAGTTTAATTCAGACCTGACCTTCAAGCGTGAAATCAAATTGCCTTTTTTGACCGAAGCGAAAGATGGAGGCAGCTTAATAAGAGTGTTGGATGAATGGAGAGACGAATTAATCCTGTATTATCCAGGTCGAGAAGGAGCCGATCCCTATGATTCTTTCTTTTTCAGAGATCATTATTTATTGGAAAAGGTAAATCCAGAAACTGGAGAAGCTGAGCCAATGATCCGAATTCCCACCACGTCAAGATATTCCTCTGACAAATATTTTGAGAGGACTTGGGTGAACTTTGGCATTCTTGGAGACACTTTGTATCTGACCCTGGTAAACGAGCCTTTGATCCACCTCTATGATTTAGCTGAAAATGGAAAATATTTAAAAACTATCCCCTTCAATCCAAACAAATTTGAGGACAATAGGGAACATAGTGAACCATATCAATACATCTCAGGGACCAGGATGCTAGATGCCAGAATTAAGCAACTTTTCCCCACCCGGGAAGGTATTGTAGTCACCTACGACGAGGGAATTAGAGAAGATATTTTTGTGCAAAATGAGCTAAGGGACCCCAAAAAATTCCCGCTCTATCCCCAATTCCAAAATCAGGTTTTGAAAATCGTTCGGTTGGACGGGAGCCTTTCCAACGAAATCATCATTCCCAATCATATTGAGCGGTTGGTTGGAATCACCTCTCTGAGCGAACCTTTTTATGGCCTCCGAAACGACGAATGGATTGGCGAGGAACAGGATTATATTACCTTTTACAAACTTAAACTGATCAGAAAATGAAAGACAAAAACCAATTTTTGCTACCACTTCTAGCTCTTATTTTGTCCTTTTCCTGTAGTCAAAAAGAGGAACAACTCTCCGAAAAACCCCTCTCCGACCAACAGCTCAAATTCGAAATCTACGATTCCTTGGTGGTGGATTATTTGGGAAATCTCATGTTGATGGACATCAGTCCTGATGGGGAAAACTACCTGATGATTGATCAAAATACGGACACTGTTTTTGTCACCGATTCTCAGGGAGAAATCAAACACAAATACTACCGAAATGGAGATGACCCAGAAGCAATTCCTGGTAACCGATCAGGATTAGGTAAGTTTTTGGATAATCAAACCATCCTGATACCAGGAAGCCAAGGAATTGCAACCTATGAAGTCTCAGGAAAGCTTAAAAAAGTATTCAAACCTGAATTCACAGGGATGGCGAATCTAGTTATCCCTTTCAATCAAGTGCATGGTGTTTCAGGTGAAAAAGTTTATATCTACCTGCCAGGAAGATACAGTGACTTGGGACAGCAAGGCTTGGATTTCCAGAAAAATTCGAAACGACTGGAGGTTTTAGATCTAAAGTCAGGAGAATTTGAATCTGTGATACCTTTTCCAAAGGAGTCCAAATACAGCAGCGAAACGCAGGAGTTCGGAAGTTTAGACTTTTACACCACCTTTAAAATCGAAGGAGACTCCTTATTCTTATTTTTTAGAAATGAACCCAAGCTTTTTGTCTATCATTTATCCAATCTAGAAACGCCGGCCAGCGTCAAGTCTATTCCTTATCCAGAGTTTATTGAACGAAAAGTGGACGATAAACCCGTAAACGGCGGATTCAATATTAGAGATTTCTTTCTAGGAACGAATCTTTCCTTGTTTCCAACTGAATACGGAGATTTTATAATTCAATATACAACAGGCCTAACCGATGAGGAAGCCAATGAAGTCACTACAGCGGCAGGAACTGACTTCAATAAAATGTTTGAGGACGCAGAAAAACTCAATGATGGAGGCTTTGTACTTTTTGACGGAAGCCAACTCAGTCCGATCATCGATAAACCGGAAAGCCTTGGCACGCTCAACAAGTATGTCTCCAAGGATGAAATCTGGTTTTCCCTCAATTTTGAAGAAGCTGAAAACGACTATTCAGTCATTTATAAAACACGCCTAGTCAGCCAATAAATACCACTTATCCATTCCCTTTCCTTTTTGCAGGCAAAGCCAATCGCTTTTGCCTGCGATTGTTTATATTTCATTCTGATCTATAAAATTTCTATGAAAAAATCATCGACCTACCTGATATGGGCTGCAGCAGGATTGCTTAGTCTAGGGGCTGTACAAGCCCAAGATGTCAAGCCCACCACCGAAAAACAATTGGTGACGGCGGTTGAAAAGCATCGCGAAATGCTTGCCAATTCCCCACTGAAAAGCTTTAAAGCCCGAAACATCGGCCCAACCAATATGTCAGGCCGGATCGTGGATATCGAAGTAGCTAACAACAGAAATACGTTCTATGTCGCTGCGGCTTCCGGTGGTGTCTGGAAAACAGAAGATAACGGACAGTCCTTTACCCCGATTTTTGACCATCAGGGTGCTTTGGGTATTGGGGATATGGCGCTATCCCCTTCGAATAACAATATTCTCTGGGTAGGAACTGGTGAAAATAATTCCAGCCGATCCACCTATGCAGGAGCTGGGGTTTATAAATCCACAGATGGAGGCAAAACATGGGAAATGATGGGACTCCCCCATTCCCATCATATTGGCCAGATACAGATTCACCCTACCAACCCGGATATAGTTTGGGTAGGGGCGATGGGTTCACTTTATTCCAAAAACAAGGAGCGGGGACTCTACAAAACCACGGACGGTGGCAAGACTTGGAAAAAAGTTCTATACATAGATGACAACACCGGGATCATTGACATTAAAGTACATCCCAACAATCCTGACATTCTCTTGGCCGCTTCCTGGGAGAGATTCAGACAAGCTCATGATTTTATCGGAAACGGAAAGGGATCCTCCATTTGGAGATCCGAAGACGGAGGAAATACCTGGAAAAAGGCTGTTCAAGGTTTCCCACAGGATGAATTCGTGGGAAGGATTGGTTTTGACTTTGCCCAAAGCCAGCCGAATGTCGTCTATGCATTATTGGATAATCAAGGACCTTCCGAAAAGGAGCCGGAAGCTCCCCGTCAGAGAAGGGGACCGCAAGAGGAAAACCCTCTGAAATTCGAAGATTTCAAGGACATGAGTCTTGAAAACGCTTTGGGATTGGAAGATGAGCGACTCAATTCATTTCTGAGAAGAAATCAATTTGCTTCCAAGTACACTGCTTCAGAAATCAAGAGACAGCTAAAGACAGGAAAAATCACGACCGATCAAATCGCTAGTTACAATGGAAATGCAGTAGACGCAAATGCGGCAATGTTTGGAGCTCCAATTAAAGGCGCAGAGGTCTATCGCTCGGAGGATGCCGGAAAAAGCTGGAATAAAGTATCCGAATCCGACATCAGCCGTCTTTACAACACCTATGGGTATTACTTCGGCGAAATTCGGGTAAACACCCAAAATGAGGATGAAATCTTTGTATTGGGAGTTCCTTTGCTGGTATCCAGAGACGGGGGTAAAAACTTTTCCAGAACTGACTCCATTGGAAGACCGCATTCCGATCATCAATCCATGTGGATCAATCCTGAGGATGGAAAGCATATTCTCTTGGGGAATGACGGAGGGCTTTACCGCTCCTATGGAGGTGGTGAACGATGGGATCATTTAAATACCCAAATGCCCATTTCCCAGTTTTATTCCATCATGGTGGATCAGGCTACTCCCTACAATATCTATGGAGGGATGCAGGATAATGGAGTATGGTTTGGAAAATCAACCAACGATCCATCTGATCCTTGGGAATCCCTAATGGGGGGAGATGGAATGGTGGTTGCCGTGGACACCCGCGACAATAACATTGTTTACACCGGATTCCAGTTTGGCAACTATTTCCGAATCGACAAAACCAGTGAAGAACGAAAACGAATTACCCCTGGCCATGACATTGGAAACGATCCCAACCGATGGAACTGGAGAACTCCTGCCCGACTGAGCCATCACAATCAGGACATTATCTACATGGGTTCCCAATACGTCTACCAAAGTTTGGATCAGGGAAGTACTTGGACCACCATTTCTCCCGATTTGACCAAAAATGAAAAGAGCGGAAATGTTCCTTTTGCAACCTTGACAGTAGTAGAGGAGTCACCTTTTGAATTTGGGACCCTTTATGCAGGCTCTGACGATGGAAATGTGTGGGTCACCCGAAACAACGGAGGAAACTGGACGTCTTTAAATGCTGGATTGCCTCAGGACCGATGGGTGAGCTCCATTGCTCCATCCAAGCATCAGGAAGGATTGGTTTATATCACCTTGAATGGCTACCGATATGATGAATTCAATACCTACGCATTCAAAAGCGCTGACTACGGTAAAACCTGGACTTCCATCAAAGGCAATTTGCCCGAAGAATCCACCAACATCATTGTAGAAGATCATACAAACCCCAATATCCTTTATTTAGGAACTGATCATGGACTCTATGTCACCATGGATGGAGGAAACAACTGGAACCTGTTCCAAGGCGAAATACCGAATGTCGCTATATATGACATGGTAATTCAAGAGCGTGAAAACCATCTGGTGATTGGCTCACATGGAAGAAGCGTCTACATTGTTGAGCTTGGCCAGATTCATGAATTGGCAAATCCGGACAAAAAAGTAATGGATTAATCACCCTTTAAAAATTTCAAAGCCCGTCAAATCTCTGTTTGACGGGCTTTTTTAATATGGAAAACGACTTAGAAAATCCTGAAACCTACCGATAAAATCCATTGATTGATCCGCTGATCAGTCTCAAAAGTCCGGATTCTATCCGTGACATTTTGGAGAGAGCCTTCATATTTGGCATCAATGATCATGTTCCCGATATCCAATCCTATCCCGGCTTGATAACCTAGGGTGGCCTTGTTATAGTCCACATCAGATACTTCCCCGACTACGTCCTCTAACTTGGAGTTGATATTTACACTTGCGATAGGTCCCGCTTGTAGCCTTAGAATTTTAAAAAACTTCATACCCATCATCACTGGGATATCCAGCCTGTTAAAACTTGCTTCAAAATCAGAATTCCCATCCATGATAGGTCCGTTATAGGAAAAGGTTCCTGAGGTTTGGGTAAACAGGAATTCAGGCTGTACAAAAAAACCAGTGCCCTCTATTCTGGCAAAGAGTCCTATATGGTAACCCGATTGGGTATCTCCCGCGCTAAAATCATCATTTTTAAAATCCAATTTGGTCTGGCTTATACCTACCTTGGGGCCGATACCGAATTTTTGGGAATAGCCGGCAAAGGATACAGCCAGCAAGGCGAATAAAAGAAGTGCTTTTTTCATGGCAGTGAGTATTGGTTTAGAATGCTAGAACGAAAAACTTGGAAAAAAATTTAGCAATTCCCCTGCCAGAGAATGATTTTAGTTCAAAAAAGGACTCGCTTTGGTTTTGGCCAAATTGTATAAGTCCCAATAATCCATTGGTTTGGGTACAAGTGAATCAAATGGAACAGGAGTTTTTTTCCGATAATATTCCACATCGCCAGCAGTAAACCCTATTACGGGAATCGCCTTGGTCAACACATCCTCTTTCACTTTTCCCAAAAACTCAAGCCCGTCCATTTCAGGCATCATGATATCGGTTAAAATCACATTGAAACCCGGATCCTTATGCAATTCCTCCAAGGCCTCCTTTCCATTATGCGCCACTACCACAGTATTGTGAGATTTCTCGAAGATTTTTTTCAAAACCAAGAGCTGAACTGCATCATCATCTACAACTAGTACCCGCATAACCTCAAAATAAAATACTTTTTCAAGTATATGAAATTCATTTCGAATTTTACAAAATCTATTCCAATTCTGTGTGCAGGTAAATAAAAAAGGGGATTCTAAAACGAATCCCCTTCAAAATGAATGAGTTTTAGCTTTTAAGCCGCCTGAGGTGCACCAAATATACCAACCATGTTCAAAATCAATAGGATAATCACGATAGGACAAACCCATTTGATAAAGAATATCCAGCCTGTTCGATAGACACCTTTGAAACCAGGAGCACCCATTGCCAACTCGTCGGCATAATCAGCAATCTTCTGAGCCCAACCTGTATACAATGCCAGCATCAAACAAATCACGATAACAGCGAAAGTACCAAATATAAAGTCCATAGCCCCGAAGAAGCCAACTAACTCATTACTTAAGAAGTTGAATCTCAGTTCAGCAAAGAAATTTCCTTCGATATTGGACAAAGCGGAAGGTATGGACATAATCATTGCAGCAATACCTACGATCCAGGTAGCTTTTTTACGGTTCCACTTTTTATCATCGATTAAATAAGCCACAGGAACTTCCAACATGGAAATCGTGGAAGTAAGAGCCGCCACCATCAACAACAGGAAGAACATCGCACCGATGAAATTCCCTCCTGGCATCGCATCAAATACTCTTGGCAATACGTCGAAGACCAAAGCTGGTCCAGCAGCAGGATCTTTTCCTGGCAACAAAGCAAATAAAGCAGGGAATACCATCAAACCACCTAAAAGGGCTACGGCAGTGTCCATTCCTGCAATCCAACCCGAAGACTGGATAATGTTAGAATTCTTTGGAAGGTAAGAACCAAAGGTGATCATCAAACCCCATCCAACAGACATGGAGAAAAATGCCTGCCCCAAAGCCTGAAGAATAACTGTACCGTTGATTTTCGAGAAATCCGGATTTAAATAATACTGTATCCCTGCCTCTGCACCTTCCAACGTCACAGAACGACCTGCAATGAAGATAATGATGATAAAGAGTATAGGCATCAAGAATTTGGCAGCCTTTTCGATACCTCCTGAAACACCGCCCAATACAATCAGGATAGTGATCAAAATGAATAAAAAGGTCAAAGGAATTACGTACAAGGGAGTCTGCACAAATTCATTAAAATCTATTGGGATATTGATGATCTCAGTGAAGATGTAGCCGACAGTCCAACCTGCAATTACAGAATAGTAGCTGAACACGAAAAAACAAACCAAGACGCAGAGAACGCCTGCGAGTTGCCAAAATTTATTTCCTCCTGTATCACGGATGGCCCCGATAGGGTTTTTTCCGGATCTTCTTCCAAGGGAAATTTCATTGAACAAAAGTGGAATCCCAATGAAAAGCACACAGATAATGTATACGAATACAAATGCTCCGCCACCATTTTCACCGGTTAGATACGGGAATCTCCAGATATTTCCCAAGCCGACTGCAGACCCTGCTGCAGCCATAATAAAGCCTAAACTGGATCCCCACTGACCTCTACTTTCAGTATTTGCGCTTACTGCCATAGATAATGCTAAAGTTAAATTAAGGGTATAAAACTGCTATTTAAGAGCGGGCTAAGATAATTTGTTTTGCCAAAATACCAATTGCCGCTCGGAAAGTTTTCGGCTCAAAACCAAGCTCTTTTCGAGCCTTTTCAATGATAAATCCGGTTTTCAAAGGACGCTTGGCAGGCTGGGTAAAAGTATTGGAATCTGTCCTCTTTATCAGACTCTTATCCAATCCAAAAAACTCCGCAGTTTCCATGGCCATTTCGTAAGGGGTCAAAAAATCAGGACCTGAGATATTATAAACACCTTGGGCCCCTCTCTCAGCAATCAGGATACATCCTGCTGCCAAATCCTCCGCCAAGGTTGGGGTCCTAAACTGGTCATCCACTACCTGGATCACTTTACCGGCTTCCAGGGAGCTTTTCACCCATAGAATGATATTGCTACGGGTAAGGTCATGGGCTACTCCAAAAACCAAAACAGTCCGGGCAATGGACCACTTGGTCCGGCTACTCATCACCAGCCCTTCAGCCTCCAGCTTGGTTTCCCCATAGTAATTCACCGGAGAAGGAATTGCATTTTCACCCAAAGGACCTTCCTCTCCTGAGAAAATGAAATCTGTAGATACAAAAATAAAATGGGCCTGAATTTCCTCGGAAGCTGCCAGCAAATACCGAGTGGCTTCTACATTAGCCTCATAGCAAGCCTCTCGATTCAGTTCACACTGATCCACATTGGTCATGGCTGCCCCGTGAATTACAATATCCGGCTTGATTTCAGAAACCAATCTCTTTACTTCCCCTTCATTAGAAATATCCAGAGAGCAATAAATAAAGCCATTTTCCGGGATTCTACAAGCACCCCTTCCACTGGCAAATACCTCAAACTCTCCTTTCTCTACGAGTTGCTCTACAAGTTTTTGGCCCAAGAGCCCATTGGCTCCTGTAATGAAAATCTTTTTCTTATTCACCATCAGGATAGGTATATCCGTATTCTTTTTCGATTTTCTTTCGGGACATTTTCTCCACAGAAACCTTCATGTATACCGGATTTAGAGGCTTATCCCGTGGCCCTCTTTCCTCCATCGCGATCTTTTCTGCCACATCAATTCCTGAGATCACCTCCCCAAACACCGTGTATTCATCATCGAGATGGGGAGTTCCTCCCACAGTCGTATAGGCTTGGATTTCTTCTTTGGTCAAATCCTTGGTCAGCTTCAGGTTTAGGGATTCTTCAATTTCCGCCCTTTTCGAAAGAAGAAGGTGGGTCAAGCTATCAAACTCCTGAGCGGCATAAAGTCGACTGTATTCGTTTCTCAAAGCTTCCTGGCTTCCCAGTTGGACATACTGCATAAATGCCGACTGCAACTTGGGCATATCCGCTGTCAATTCCAGCTCAGTGTAAATTTCTCCCAGGACAATATAAAATTGAGATCCGCTGGACCTTCTTTCCGGATTGATATTATTTCCCTGACGGGCAGCGGCTATCGCACCTTTTTTATGAAAATGGTTGGTTCTGATTTCAGCTGGAAGAGTTGGCCACTCTTCAGAAGGCATTCCCTCTTTGGTAAAGACATCTCCTCCCTGAACCATAAAGTCCGGAATCACCCGGTGAAATTCCGTAGAATCAAATCGACCGGATTCAGCAAGTTCTAGGAAATTAGACTTATGAACCGGGGTGTCATCAAAAAGTATTGCCACGATATTCCCATACTTGGTTTCTATGGTGACCACTTGGTCTTTTTGACCTCCGCAGGCTACTGAGCTAATCAGCAAAAAACCAAAAATGAAATAGTTCAGAACTCTCATTTATTCAGTGTAGATTTAATTTGATCTAGAATTTCTTTCCCTCCAGCACCCAAAACCTGAGCTGCCAATTCCTGGCCGAGTGCCTCCGGGTTTTCGGTACTTCCTTTGACTTCAAACACCAACCTTTTCTTTCCATCCAGGCTGACAATTCCCCCTTTAAGTTTTAAAGTATCTGAATCAAGGCTTGCCAAGGCAAAAACAGGAATACTGCACCCTCCCTCCAAAACACGAAGGTAAGCCCTTTCTGCCCGAAGCTTAAAAGCAGTTTCAGAATGATTGCAAGCCTGGATGATTTGTTGCTTGAGTGCGGGATCCAATTTTTCGGAAACCTCTATAGCAACAGACCCTTGTCCCACTGCGGGAGTAAATTCCTCCAGGGAAAGTTCTTGGACAATGCGATCGTCATAGCCCATCCTATGCACGCCTGCATAAGCCAACAACAGGGCGTCGCATAGTCCTTCTTCCATCTTTCGGATTCGGGTTTGAAGATTTCCCCGGACCTCCACAGTTTGTACATGAGGGTAAAAATGCTTCAGAGTAGCCACTCTCCGGGTGGATGAAGTTCCCAAAACCAAAGGTTTGGAACTGTCCGCAAGAGAAATGGAGTCCTTGTGCGAAAGAATCACGTCATTTTCTTTTTCCCGCTCGGTAAAGGCAATTATTTCAAACCCTTCGGGGAGATGGGATTGCATATCTTTCGCGCTGTGGACAGCGACATCAATTCGTCCATCCAGCAATTGATCTTCAAGCTCCTGAGTAAACACACCCTTACTCCCAATTTTGGAAATGGAAACATCCAACACCTGGTCTCCTTTGGTATCGATGATAATAATTTCAGATTCCATACCGGCTTTTTTTAGCAGATCCTCCACATGGTAGGCCTGCCAAAGTGCCAGCTTACTGCCCCTCGTTCCTATTTTTACTTTTTTGCTCATTGCTGGGTATTTCGTTTCGGCGACTTCTTTCGGACACCTTCTTCTATAAATCTGATGATTTCACCGGCAATATCGATCCCAGTGGCTTTTTCTATACCCTCCAATCCAGGCGAGCTATTTACTTCCAAGATCAGAGGCCCTCTAGCAGACTGGAGCATATCCACCCCAGCCACATCCAGACCAAGAGCCTTGGCTGCTCCAAGGGCTGCCTGTTTTTCAGCTCTGGAAAGCTTGATGACCGTTGCTTTTCCCCCACGATGGAGATTGGATCGGAATTCCCCCTCTGCTCCCTGGCGCTTCATCGCCCCAACGACCTTTCCATTGACCACAAAAGCACGGATGTCCGCACCTTTTGCTTCCTTGATAAATTCCTGAACAATGATCCGTGCTCTCAAACCATGAAAAGCCTCAATTACCGACTGTCCGGCCTTTTTTGTCTCTGCCAATACCACTCCTAATCCCTGAGTCCCTTCTAGCAACTTGATGATTAAAGGCGCCCCTCCTACATGCTCTATAAGCTGTTTTTCTCCTCCTTTGGAAAAGTTGGTGAAGGCTGTTTTAGGCATACCCAGACCTGCTTTTGAAAGAATTTGAAGACTGCGGAGTTTATCCCTGCTTCGGACAATGGCCTGGGAATTAACCGCCGAGAATGCTCCCATCAACTCAAATTGACGGACCACAGCGGTCCCATAAAATGTCACAGAGGCTCCAATTCTGGGGATGATCGCATCCACATCCTTCAACTCCTCACCTTTGTAAATAATCGATGGCCCCTCTTGTTCGATAATCAAATCACAGATACTGTGATTGACGATCAAGGCCTCATGACCGGCTTTCTGAATGGCTTCAAATAGCCTTCGGGTAGAATATAAATTGGGGTTCCTGGAAAGGATTGCGATTTTCATGATTTTTTGGTGCGGTATGCTTTGGCAAGATTTATTCCCGATACATCCACGAGGAATCGGTTTCTTAAAATTTTTCTCCCGAGCAGAATGGCATTTTTCATACTTGATCGGTCTGTCAATGTAATTTCAGCCATAAACTTCTCCCCAGCCAGATCCATTTCCGTCTCTATCAAATAGCGCTTCTCCACTTGGCCAAAAGAGTTTTTGACTACCTTTTCTCTGTAATTTTCAAAAGTCACTCTTTTTCCTGTAAAATTCTTATGTCCTGGCAACAAGACCTGAAAGGAAAGCACTTTTTTCCCATCCACATCCTCTTCACGGATTTCCTCAGCATGGACAGAGCTCGTGTATGCCCCGGTGTCCACCTTTGCCCAAACCAGCCTCAATCCAAGTTCCGGCAGCGTAATCTTCTCTTTTCTCCCAATGATTTTCTTATCCATTTCTGCCAATTTTAGCCATCAGGATCAAAATTTCCATAGACAAGTCCGTAAAGATCATTTTTGCATTCCCGTTTCTTTCTAAGTGATAAAGGGCTTTGTTAAACAACTCATAAAGCCCCGCGACATGTTCTTCCTTCAGGACAGAACCCGATATCTTCTGGACAAAAGTCCTGTCTTCACCATTTGTCCTCAATAGGGCATCCAGCTCCACATTTTGTAACAAAATCTCCCTGAGAACATTAATTCCGGTCTGAAGGAGGGATTTTTCCCCTTCGATATCCATTTTGTGAAAAACTTCAGCCAAAGCAAAAATCTCCTTGAAATGTCTTCCGTGACACAAACGAAACCAATTACGGATCCAGGCAACCTGCTGATCCTCCACCTGATTGACCAGGCGAAGAGCCTCCCGCATACTACCGTCCGCAATCATGGAAATCTGTGAAGCAGTCTGCTCATCGCAATGGCCGGCTTCTACGAGATAATTTTTGATCTCCTCATCAGAAAAACCTCTGATCACTACTTTTTGGGTTCGGGAAAGGATGGTAGTCAACAACTGATCCGGCACCGAGGTGACGAGCATAAAAATGGTTTTTGGCTGAGGCTCCTCAATGATCTTAAGCAAAGCATTGGCTGCATTTGCATTTAAATATTCCGGAGCCCAGATCATCATGATTTTATATCCCCCTTCAAAGGAAACCAATGAGAGAGTCTGAATGATTTTTCGGGCTGCTCCTACAGAAATATTGAGCTGCTTCTTTTCAAAATTGTTGAAATAAATATAATCATGAACATTTCCGTAAGGTTGTTCCTGAACAAATTTCCTCCAATTGGCCAGATGATCCACCTTTTGATCCTTTTCATCATCTCCCACTTTTTCATCGTCTTTCCCCTTACTGATTAGAGGAAATGCAAAATTCAAATCAGGCATCACCAATTTAGCCATTCTTTGACATGAGGAACATTGACCACAGGAATCGGTATCACTCGGATTTTGGCAATACAAGTATGTCGCCAAGGCCAAAGCCATGGTCAGGTTGGCCGATCCCTCTGGACCATGAAAAAGTAAAGCATGTGCCAAATGGTTATTTTTGACCGCGTTTAGAAGGTTGTTTTTAGTCTCCGGAAGGCCCGGTATCTCGGCAAATTGCATAACTTAATCGATCAGGATTTCTTTTCCCAAATTCTATAGCTTTTGGACATTTCAAAAATCCGCTCAAGGATTTCTTTTTCTTCATGGGACCAAACTACATTTCTTCTGGCCATGATCGCTTTGCTAGTCTCTTCAAATTGGGGAAACTGAAAGGTAGAAAATCCTGCCGCTCCACCCCAAGCAAATGATGGAATGAAATTTCTCGGAAAGCCATCCCCGAATATATTGGCACCAACTCCAACCACGGTTCCGGTATTGAACATAGTATTGATTCCGCATTTGGAATGATCTCCCATGATCAAACCGCAGAACTGCAGCCCGGTATTGGCAAAACCTCCTTTTGTATAATCCCAGAGCTTTACCGGCGCATAATTGTTTTTCAGATTGCTGGTATTGGTATCTGCGCCCAAATTACACCATTCACCGATCACTGAATTCCCCAGAAATCCTTCATGGCCTTTGTTGGAATAACCGAAAATGACGGAATTGGACACTTCACCTCCTACTTTGGAAAAAGGCCCCACGGTAGTATCCCCTCTGAGTTTGGCCCCCATGTTCAGTGTAGAACCCTCACAGATCGCAAATGGCCCCCGTACCAGTGAACCTTCCTGGATATCGGTATTTTTGCCGATATAGATCGGCCCGTTTTCAGCATTCAGTACCGCAGCCCGGATTTGGGCTCCTTCTTCGATAAAGATATTTTCAGACGCATAGACACGGGTATATGGATCTGTGATCTCCGCAGACTTCCTTCCCTTGGTGATAAGAATAAAATCCTTCCTGATCTCCTCTCCATTAAACTGAAAAATCTGCCAGGTTTTCTGCAATAGCTTGGGTTCAGACTCCATCTCCACCGCTTCTTTATCAGCACAAGCACTTAGATTTTTTTCAGTTTCGCCGATATAAGCAGCAAGAAGGGTTTTGCCAAAATACAAAGCCTGGGAAGGCTTAAGTTTTTTCAATTGGGAAAGTGAGTCTTCATCAGGAAGCCAAGAACCGTTGACAGCCAAGAGTGAACCTTCCGCTCTCTGAAACTTGGTTTGCAAGTAATCCTGAGTCAAATAGGAAACCACTTTTCCGGTATATTTTTCCCATTTTTCTGAAATCTTCAGAATACCGACACGGATGTCGGCCACAGGCCTTGTAAAAGTAAAGGGCAACAATGAACCCCGGATAGAAGGGTCATCAAACAAAAGAATATTCTCCATGGGGCAAAAATAAAAAAGTCTCCCGGAATCCTTGCTCCGGGAGACTTTTTAGCCTGAAGGCTACTCGAATTACTTCTTCGCGTATCTTCTGTTGAATTTCTCCACTCGACCAGCAGTGTCAAGCAACATTTTCTTACCAGTGTAGAATGGGTGAGACTCGGAGCTCACTTCAATTTTGTACACAGGATATTCTTTGCCATCTTCCCATACGATAGTTTCGCTGGTCTCGATAGTAGATTTTGTCAAGAACTTAAACTCGGAGGAAGTGTCATAAAACACAACGTCTCTGTAGTTTGGATGAATATCAGCTTTCATATGACTAGTATTTTTATAGTAGCTTTTTCAAATGAGGCACAAAGTTATCCTTTTTATCAAATCCCACCAAATCTTTGACAAAATTAAATCCCAGAGACTGAATTGAAAAGCATTGTTTTTACAAAATCTTCAATCGAACCCCAATTTTCGTGGTTTTTCAGCCGGCAAGTTGTTTTTTTTACTGACATTAATCTTTCCGTTTTTCCTTTCTTTAAAAGTTTTCGCTGATGCACAAACCCTTTGAATTTCGCCGTTTCCTTTTTGGCTTTTGGCTCACTGTTTTTTTGGCAAGCCCTTTTTTTGCTTTGGCACAAGGAAGCTATATCCCCTACGACCGGGACTATTACCATAAAATCGAGCGGTATGAAATCCTCCAGGGTAAAAACAATTCCTTCTTCCAAACAGGTTTCAAACCCTATAGAAGGGATATCTTAGCCCAATACCTGGACAGCCTTTCCCAGGATCCGGTGATCCGGTCTTCCTCGGACCGATTCAACCTGGATTACCTCTCTCAAGACAACTGGGAGTTTGTGCAACGGGAAACCCCAGAATCTGAAAAACCCTTCCTTAAGAAACTCTATCGTCGACCGGGTGATTTTGCACATTATTACAGCGAAGATTTTGACATCCATCTAAGTCCGGTCATTTACCTTGGCGGAGGGATGGAAACCGATAATGACCGCAATCCGGCCCAACTGACACGAGGCGCCGTCATCCGCGGATCCATAGATCAAAAAGTGAGTTTTTTTACCTACATCACCACTACCGAACTGTTTTTTCCTTCCTGGGTAAAAAGCTATGCAGAACACAACGGGGCTGTACCTGGAGAAGGTTTCTGGAAGGAATACAATCGGGATGGTTATAATTTCTTTTCGGCAAGAGGACATGTGAATTTTCACCTGACCAAAAGTATTCAGGCTCAAATCGGCCATGACAGAAACTTCGTGGGAGAAGGGTACCGTTCCTTCGTGCTATCTGACTTCTCAAACCCTTATATGTTTGTGAAGCTGAATACCAAAGTCTGGAAATTCCAGCTGACTAATCTATGGACTCAACTCACTGCGGATGTCATTTATGACCGGGGCAGGCCCACTGATGGAAGATATAACCAAAAATGGTTTTCCATGCATCGCTTGAGTTTCAATGTAGGCAAGAAACTAAATCTGGGCTTTTTTGAATCCGTGATGACGGATCAAGCGAATTTCAATTATTTCAACCCCATTGTTTTCTTCCGCTGGGTGGAGCAACAACTCGGCACCCCGGACAAGGTAATGCTGGGTACAGATGCCAAATGGAATTTTAAACCTGGGATGCAATTGTATGGACAGTTTGCCCTGGATGAATTTGTCTTTAATGAGTTTTTTGGAATAGATGGAAAGGGGTCCAAAAGAAACAAATACGGTGTTCAGCTGGGCTACAAGTATCTCAATGTGCTGGACATCTCCAATCTGGACCTCCAGTTGGAATTCAATACTGCCCGTCCATACACTTTCCAGGAAAAGTTCGACTACCAGTCCTATACCAACTGGCGCACACCACTCACCCATCCTCGCGGGGCCAATTTCAGGGAAGTTCTGGGAATAGTCCGATATCAACCTTTGCCCCGGCTTAATTTAAGCTTGGTGGGAATGTACCAAGTGTATGGGTCCGATCCGGATGCGGAAACCAACTGGGGAGGAGATATTCTGAAGAACCGATTATATGGAAATCCTACAGGATTATTTGGAAATGAAACCGGACAGGGAATAGAAAACACCATCATTCAATCCAACCTAACAGCAAGCTATATGCTCCGCCACAACTTCTTTATTGACGCATCCCATACCTATAGAAGGAGAAGTGCCCAGGATCTGAACAGTCCAGAAAGCTCGCAGTTTCTGCAATTGGGCATACGTTGGAACTTTATCCTGCCTGATTTCAACTTCTAGTACGAATACAATTTTCCGTAACTTGCGGGCCAATAACCCGAGTATAGCTCCATGAAAACATACCTGCGAATTCTTTCCTATGCCAAACCCTATGGAAGATTCGTGCCTGTGTACCTTCTGTACGCCCTGCTGTCCATTATTTTTGGATTGATCAATTTCACCCTGCTCAAACCTCTATTTGATGTGATATTTGAGCAGGTAGACCCTGCCAGTTTGGAACAGTTTGCTGAAAAGCCTGAATTCAGCTTTTCCATCTCCTACTTCACCAATCTGTTCAATTACAATTTCCTGCAGGTAGCTGAGATTTATGGAAAAATGGGAACCCTCTTTTATGTCTGTATCATTATTGTGGTTTCTGTTTTTCTTTCCAACCTCTTCACTTACCTATCCGGAGTAGTATTGGCAAAAGTGCGGGCTACAGTCATCAAGCGCATGAGGATGGATGTTTTTGGCAAGGTAAGCCGCTTGCACATCGGGTATTTTTCCAATGAGCGAAAGGGAGATTTGATGTCCAAAATGACCAATGATGTCCAGGAAGTAGAAAACACAATTGTGCAATCCCTTCGGGTGGTTTTCAGAGAGCCGGCTACTATTATCCTATACTTTTCCGTACTCTTTATGATGTCGGTGAAGCTGACCCTTTTCACGATTCTGATCATTCCAATTGCCGGAGGGATCATTGGGGGAATTACCAAAAGACTTAAAAAACGAGCAATCCAAAGTCAACAATCCTTGGGCCGTATTGTCAATATACTGGATGAGACACTTGGAGGAATGCGGGTCATCAAGGCCTTCAATGCCGAAAACTTCATGAGCAAGAAGTTTGACAGGGAGACCGATTATTATGCAGGGGTCAATGTCAATATGGCTCGAAAAAACGAATTGGCTTCCCCGATTTCCCAGTTTCTCGGTGTGACCGTAGTAGCAGGAATTTTGGTTTATGGTGGGAGTTTGGTATTAAGCGGAGCATCCGAATTAAGCGCATCGGACTTTATCACCTATATCATTATTTTCACCCAAGTTCTGAATCCTGCCAAGGAAATCTCAAGAGCCGCAAGCAGCATTCAGCGTGGAATCGCTTCTGCTGAGCGGATTTTTGAAGTGGTCGACACCCCTTCTCAAATCAGCAGTCCGAGTCAACCCGCTTCACTGAACGACTTCAAACAGTCCATCCAATTCAAGGACGTCAGCTTTGCTTACCAGGAAAAGAAAGTTTTGAAAAACATTAGATTTTCCCTTGAGAAAGGAAAAACCATTGCTTTGGTTGGTCCTTCAGGTGGAGGAAAATCAACCCTAGCGGATTTGGTTCCAAGATTTTATGATCCCACAGAGGGACAAATCCTGCTGGACGGAACGGATCTTAGAAATTTCGATCTCAAAGATCTAAGAAGCCTAATGGGGATAGTAACCCAGGAATCCATCCTTTTTAATGATTCGGTCTTCAACAATATCGCTTTCGGGCTGGACAATATCACGGAAAAGCAAGTGATCGAGGCAGCCAAAATAGCCAATGCCCATGAGTTTATTGTGAAAATGGAAAACGGTTATCAGACTTCCATCGGGGAGCGGGGTTCCAAACTTTCCGGAGGACAGAGACAAAGGCTAAGCATTGCTAGGGCGGTGTTGAAAAACCCACCAATTTTAATTTTGGATGAAGCTACCTCCGCATTGGATTCCGAGTCAGAATTGCTCGTTCAGGAAGCCTTGACCAAGCTCATGTCCAATCGTACCACTTTGGTCATTGCACACCGATTGAGTACCATTCAGCATGCAGATGAAATCCTGGTGATCGAGCAGGGAGAGATCGTCCAGCGGGGCACCCACAGCGAATTGATGAAGAGTGAAGGCTTGTACCAAAAGCTTTCCAGTATTCAGTCCGTTTAGTATATTGGGATAACCTAATTTGATTTTCCTATGAAAAAAATACATCAAATTCTTCAAATCATCTTGCTGGTTTATTTTGCCGGCTTTTTGGTTTTCTTTATCTCCTTCAACACCCTAGGAGGACTTGTTGGCATGGAGGAAGTTACTGCTGACAATTTGGTAAGCATCTTGCTTGTAGGTTTGGTACTGTTCCTTTTGGCATGGCTCCTGAGCAAAATGACTGTTTCTTCTCTGGAAGGAAAAATCAAAAAGATGGAGCAGGAAATGAATGGACTGAAGGCAAAAATCTATGATTTTGAACATCCGAAGAAGGAAACAAAATCCAAGCCGGCCCCAGCCCAAAAGTCGACTCCTCCTTCTGAATCTTCTGATCAGGAGCAAAGCAGCATTCCTCCCCGTCAAAATATTATAGACGAATAAAGATTTAATTTTCCGAATCTAGTATATTGAGGAGACCAAATAGGTCTCCTTTTTTTAATTGTATGGTTGCTAAAACTTTTGGAAGTGCTGTTTCAGGCGTGGACGCCAATATCATTACCATTGAGGTAAACGTAGGTCAGGGCACCAGCTTTTTCATGGTGGGCCTGCCTGACTCTGCCGTCAAGGAATCCCAACAAAGGGTAGAATCTGCTTTGAAGTACTATGGCTTCCGCATGCCTCGGCAAAAGGTCGTCATCAACCTGGCTCCCGCCGATATCCGAAAGGAAGGCTCTGCCTATGATCTCCCTATTGCCATGGGGATACTTCAAGCCTCCGAACAGGTAAATTTTCCCGAGCTGGACCGCTATATCATCATGGGTGAACTTTCATTGGATGGTCAACTGCGCCCTATCAAGGGAGTGCTTCCCATAGCGATAGAAGCAAGAAAACGGGGATTCAAGGGATTTATTCTTCCTCTGGCAAATGCAAAAGAGGCTTCCATAGTCAACAACCTGGACATCATCGGGGTGGAGACTCTGCAGCAGGCTGCTGATTTTCTGATGGGGGATTTGCAAATAGAACCAATGGTTACAGACACCCGGGAGATCTTTTACCATTCCTTGGATGAAAATGAATTCGATTTTGCCGATGTGCAGGGTCAGGAAAACATCAAAAGAGCCATGGAAATCGCTGCAGCCGGAGGACACAATGTGATCATGATCGGGCCCCCGGGAGCTGGCAAAACCATGTTGGCCAAACGCCTTCCTTCTATCCTGCCTCCCCTCTCCCTTCAGGAAGCTTTGGAAACCACTAAGATTCATTCTGTAGCAGGGAAGCTTGGAAAAAACGCCTCTTTATTGGCACAGCGTCCATTCAGAAGCCCCCACCACACCATATCAGATGTAGCCTTGGTCGGAGGGGGAGGAAATCCTCAACCTGGAGAAATTTCTCTCGCTCACAATGGAGTCCTGTTTCTGGACGAGCTTCCAGAATTTAAGCGCACGGTTTTGGAAGTCATGCGCCAGCCTCTTGAAGAACGGAAAGTCACCATCTCCAGAGCCAAAGTTTCCGTGGACTATCCCGCCAACTTCATGCTCATCGCCAGCATGAATCCTTGTCCCTGTGGCTACTACAATCACCCAGAAAAGGAATGTGTCTGTGGACCCGGAATTGTACAACGCTACCTCAACAAGGTCAGTGGCCCACTTCTGGACCGCATCGACCTGCATGTGGAAGTGACCCCTGTGAAATTCGAGGAGATGACCTCCACCCGAAAAAGCGAATCCAGCCAAGCCATTCGAGAGCGGGTAATTCAGGGCCGGGAACGCCAAAAGGAAAGATTCCAAAACAATCCCGAAGTCTATTGCAATGCCATGATGCCTTCCCATCTGGTCAAAGAAGTATGCCAGATCAATGAGGCCGGAAAAGCCCTTCTGAAAACTGCTATGGAACGACTGGGACTTTCTGCCAGGGCATATGACCGCATTCTCAAGGTCGCAAGAACCATCGCCGATATCGCAGACAGCGAATCCATCAAGGTAGAACATTTGGCAGAAGCTATCCAATACCGCAGTCTGGACAGAGAAGGTTGGGCAGGGTAATTAATTAGGAATGAAGAATTAAAAGTTTTAAATGAGAAAGAAAAAAAATCAAGCAGAATTTGTACAATGGTTTGGCCCCTTATTGGACGCTTTGCGAGAATTGGGCTATTCAGGAAAGCCAAAAGAAGTTTCTGAAAAAATTGCGCAAAACCTTAATCTTGAGGAAGACTTTTTAGATGAAACCTTAAAATCGGGAGGTAATAGGTTTCACAATCAAGTCGCATGGGCACGACAATATTTAATTTGGGAAGGATTATTGGATTCTTCGGAACGTGGGACCTGGAAACTAACTGAAAAAGGAAAAAAGACACACCTTTCTCCTGAAGATTCCCGTGAGATTTTTCTTAAATGGGTTGAAATCAACCAGAAAATTAGAAAAGATAAATCCAAGAAAGAGATTATTGAAGATCAGGAAGAAGAAACCCCCGAGTCTGCTGAAGTAAGCGCGGAAAACAATCTTTTATCCGTATTGAAATCACTTTCTCCTAGTGGGTTTGAAAATGTTTGTAAGGAGCTTTTGAGGGAGCATGGATTTGAAAATGTGGAGGTAACGGGTAAATCTCATGATGGCGGAATTGATGGATTCGGAATCCTTGAATTAAACCCTTTTGTAAGCTTCAAGGTGATATTTCAATGTAAACGCTACGAAGGAGCTGTTTCAAGAGCCCAAGTTGGAGATTTCCGAAATGCAATGATAGGAAGGGCCGAAAAAGGAATAATCTTAACTACGGGCACCTTTTCTCGTGAAGCTGAAAAAGAAGCTTCTCGAGATGGAGCGCCACCAATTGAACTGGTGGATGGAGTAAAACTTGTCCAAATGTTCGAAAAGGTGAAATTGGGACTAAAACCCAAAACCGTTTATGATGTGGATTTGAATTATTTTGAAAAATTTAAGGAATGAGATTTCCTAAATTGGCAAATAGAGAAGACTATGGAATGAGGTAAAATTGAAAAATCAGAAATAACCTCAAACCTAATCCAATTAACACTTCCCATCAAAGGAATCAATTGCTGGATTGGGGACAATAAACCCCATCCTCAATCCCCAAAACTAATCCCCAAACCTTTGGCAGCTTTAACCAAGGTACTGTTGGGATCCACGTAATTGTAGGAGCTGATGGCTTCAGAGATCGGGACAGAGGAAAAGTCATTGTTTCTCAACACCACCATTTGTCCGAATTTACCCTCCAGAACCAACTCGAAAGCTTTCACTCCAAATACAGATGCAATCACCCGGTCAAAGGCAATGGGTGAACCCCCACGCTGAGTATGTCCTAGGATAGTTTCCCGGATTTCGGCTTCCAGTCCCGCTTCCTTCAATTGGTTGCTCAAAGTAAAAGCAACTCCACCCAATCGTACAGGCATCCGCCCAAATTCTCCTTGGGTGGATGTCACCGCTCCTTCCTGAATATGAGCTCCCTCGGCGATCACTACATTGGCAAAACCCCGGCCATTGTCATAGCGAGCCCTGATCCGTTCTACCACCTTATTGATGTCATAGGGGATTTCTGGAATCAGGCAGACTTCCGCGCCCCCGGCGATGGCAGTGTACAAGGCAATCCAACCTGCATTCCTTCCCATCACTTCCATGATCATCACCCGATGATGGCTATTGGCAGTAGTCACCAATCGATCAAAAGAGTCCGTTGCTGTCTGAACCGCCGTCTGAAAACCAAAGGTAAAGTCCGTTGAAGAAAGATCATTATCAATAGTTTTGGGGACACCCACCACAGGCATGCCTTCTTCAAACATGGCCTGGGAGATTTCCTGGGAACCATCTCCTCCTATGTTTATCACGGCATCAAATCCCTCGGATTTAATCTTTCTGACCAAATCAGGAATATGGTTGACAGTTTTCACCGAACCATCGGCCTGCTTTTCGGGAAATCGCAAAGGGTTTCCTTTGTTGGTAGTTCCCAAAATCGTACCTCCCATCACATGTATCCCTGCAGTATTTTTATCGGTGAGGCGGATCAGCCTTGATGGTTTTTCCATAAGGCCGTTAAATGCCTCAAAACTTCCCCAGACTTCCCAATCCTTTTCCTGGGCAGCCCGTTTGGCAATTCCTCTAATCACGGCATTCAATCCCGGACAATCACCTCCTCCGGTTGAAATGAGCAATTTTTTCATTTGGTTTAACTTTTGGTTATTCTCAGTTAAAGCTAGGGTTTATTTTCTAATCAAAAATGCTTAGGAAAATTTGGGGAAGGATTCAAATCTTACCCTCGATTTCCTCTTTTTTTGAAAAAAATAAAATTCTAAGCTATTCCATTATTGAACAGCTCAGCCCAAAATTGGTTATATCAAAAACAAAACAACCTAATGAAAAAACTATTTCTCATTCTCTTCCTCATTACCCAAACTTCCTTGGCGCAGGATATGATCCCCACAAGCAATGGCTCGATCAAAATCTCCCCCATTCTTCATGGTACACTGGTTTTGGATTATGGGGACTTGACCATCTATGTGGATCCTTATGGAGGAGCTGATTTATTCTCAGGGCAAAATTCTGCCGATTTGGTGCTGATCACTGACATCCACGGGGATCATCACAATCAGGAAACCTTGGACGGGTTGGATTTGAGCAATGCAATTATCGTTGCTCCACAGGCTGTGGCAGAAAAATTACCGGAAGGAAAATACAAAAGTATTGAGGTTCTTGGAAACGGAGAATCCACCCAACTCCTAGACCTTCAAATCGAAGCAATCCCCATGTACAACCTTCCCGAAACAGCAGACAGCCGCCACCCAAAAGGTAGAGGAAATGGCTATGTTCTTACTCTGGGAGGGAAGCGATTCTATTTCTCTGGAGACACAGAGGACATCTCCGAAATGCGAAACCTTTCCCAAATCGATGTAGCCTTTGTATGCATGAATCTTCCTTACACCATGGACGTGGATCAGGCCGCGAGTGCGGTTGCTGATTTCAAACCCCAAATCGTCTATCCTTATCACTACCGTGGCACAGATGGTCTGGCTGATATCGGCAGATTTAAAGAATTGGTCAACTCATCAGCACCAAGTGTGGAGGTCAGACTCAGAAACTGGTATCCTGAAAATTGATTCAGGTTTCTCATGAAGGAACGAATTTTAAAGCGGGGCAAATGCTCCGCTTTTTTTGCTCTTAGGAATTGAATACCAATGTACCAGTGTTCAGAAAACCGGAGCCAATTTTGGTTAGGGCTACATGTGGTGGCTCTTTGAGGACATGAAAGACCCCAAATTCAAAAATGCCTATTTTAACAAGCCATAGCAATCTTCCCGGAAATTGAGACCGTGCTTGTCTGTAAGACCAAGGAAAAATACGGGAGATCCAACATCACGCAGGTCCGTATGGATCTCCTGCTCAAAACTGTCGCCCTTAATTTACAAACCGGAGTACAGTAAGATTCTCTGCTTCAGGATAGCCCCTCAATAGACTTCCAAAATCTTATACTTGGTGCCGTTAAACTCGAAGTGATCCCCGGCCTTTTTCTGTCTCATTTCCAAATAGATTGGGGCTTGAGTTGACAACCCGAAGATTTCCTGCCCATTGACATTGACCTCCTCAATGGACACGGAGATGAAGAAAATTCTTTTATCAGTAACGACCACGGCACCCGGCTGGACAAAATCTTTTTTCTCATCGGGATCTATTCCTTCCAGGAGTTCCATTTCTCCTTTCAAAAAAGCCAGTCCTTCTTCGTATTCCTCCCTAACTTCATTTCGTGCAGGAGCGCTGGCATCTCCCTGAACTTGGGAATCTTCTTTGACACTGATCTCTTTTTCCAAATTGTGAATTTCCTTTTCAAAATCCGCAATGGTCAGTTCTTGTTTGATTCTACAGGCATGCAGGATTGTCTCTTTACTCAATTTGGCTTCCATGACTTTTTGATTTTTTAGCTTAAGTAATATTAATCCAGCATCTTCAGAAATTTCATGATAAATGTCACTCAGGCGGGATTTTTTTGGAACTGGCATATTCATTTTTACGGGATATTTTTCTTAAAAGGCTGGTAGGATTTAATGATAAAAATCACTGTAGGACCTGTAATAACCCAAGCTAAATACACTCTAAAACTTTTATTTTCAACACATTAAACAAGATAAAACAAATCCCAAGAATGATGAATTCAACTTTATCCAAATTAGTTCTGATTTCACTCCTTTTCATTGGACTTTTGTCCCCGGCTTTCTCTCAGGAGATGAGCAAACAGGACTATTTGGAAAAAAGTCGGGAAAACAGAAAAACAGGCTTTATCCTATTGGGAGGGGGCGCTGTAATGGTAGTGAGTGGTATTGTCATTGTCATGAATAATGTACGTGGGGAACAACGACAGGACTGTCGATACGGTTGGGGGAATTATGGCACTTACAGGAGCAGGAGCAATGCTTACCAGTTTGGTTTTATTTCGGGCGGCAGAAAACAATAAGACAAAAGCTTCCCAACTGAGCGTCAGAAATCAGCCCTTGAATATTCCAAGATATACCGGAAAGATCCCCAAATCCTACCCGGCAATATCCCTGAGTATACCATTGAATTAGAAGGAAATAGAACAAAGAACTCAAAAATTATTTTCCATATCTCTTAAACTCAAATACCCATGAAAACAAAGATGATAATGGCTGCCCTGATCACAGCCTTGATAATGGGAATTTCCCAAAAATCATTTGCCCAAGAGATGAGCAAGCAGGACTATCTGGAAAAAAGCAGGCAGCAAAAAACAGCCGGATGGATACTTCTAGGAGGCGGGGCTACCTTAGCTATAGTAGGTGGTGCACTTATGGTAGAAAATTTTTGCCTTTTTGGTTGTAGTGATACCGTCGATAACTCATTTAATGCCGGTACCGCAATGGCTGTGATAGGCGGTACAGCCATGATTGCCAGTGTCCCTATGTTTATAAGCTCAAGGAATAATGCCGAAAAAGCTGGTTTATTAAGCATCAAATCTCAGCCTTTGAATATCCCAAGATATACCGGAAAGATCCCCAAATCCTATCCGGCGATATCTCTGAGCATTCCATTGAATTAAAAACAAAAGAGGGCCCGTAATTAGACCCTCTTTTGTTTTTACCTTTAGTGCCAATTATCACAAAGGCATCTATTGGGACTTTTTTATTTTTAACTTCCGAAAAACTATAAAACCAAAAAATGAAAAAACTGTCCCTCCTGCTTTTTTTATCAATAGCACTATTGTCCTGTAATTCCAAGTCTACGGAAAGTTCCACTCAGGGATCGGAATCCACCCCTACTCAAGGTAGTTTCATCCAGTCCGTAGATGCGACGACTTTCAAAAAATTGGTAGAATCCGGGAATGGGATCATTTTAGATGTACGTACTCCAGGCGAGGTTGCTCAAGGATATATTCCCAATGCCACAGTAATAGACATCTATCGCCAGGATTTTATGGAGAAAATCGCAGAACTTCCCAAGGACAAAGAAGTCTACGTTTACTGCAGTGCCGGGGTACGGTCCATGCAAGCAGCGAAAATCCTTCAGAGAAACGGGTATGAAAAAGTATATAGTTTGGAAGACGGTCTGGGGACTTGGGTTCGAAGCGGTTATCCTCTGACTAAATAATTTGAAGCAGAGAACTGACTTATACCCTCCCAACTTCAACTGTTGTTTGCCAAAAGGCTAGGATCAGTCCCAACTATCGGATGTGTTTTTTTTCTAAAAATCCATATCTTCAATATTTTATAGTAGCTTGGAGATAAGCTTTACGCAGCCCCCCCTGTGAAAGGAAAAAACCAGTATCTCCCGATGAGGACCTCTAGAATTTTACGCCAATACCATGGGCCAGAAAAAAAGAGAATTTGAGAATTTTGATTGGTATGACTTTGAAAATCCCAGTGAGGAAGAGTTGCTTGAACTCACACTTCCCTTCAAGATCGACATCAATCTTTTGGAGGACAGTTTACAACACGGTCACCTCCCCAAGCTGGAAAAAATCCCGGATTACACTTTCATCCTACTGAGAGCCTATTCAGCAGGCTATGAAGACGTAGCCACATCTGTCACGGAATTATCGAACAAAATCGCATTCTTTGTCAATGACCGAAGGCTGATCACCATACATCGCACTCCTTTTTCCTTTCTGGATAAGTTCACCAATGAATACGATGACTCAGAAAGTCTGATGCTGGATATTTTCAACGAAATGTTGGAAACTTTTGAAGGACCTCTCAACTGGCAAAGTGAAAAAATCGATGATATAGAAAGACAAATCTTCCTAAAAGGCGGGGATAGAATCTCATTGGAAACCTTGTACTTCCAAAAATCCAAAGCCCGAATTTCCAGAAAACTACTTTTCTTGACTCAAGGGGTACTCAATCAAATCCATGTCAAAGAAAGTTTGGCATCTAATCTCCAGGATCTCCGAGAAACCATTGTCAGCCAAATCCTTCAATACGAGGAAATTACTGAAGATGCCAACACCTTGATGAATACTTACATGTCCCAAACGGCTCAAAAGAGTAATGACGTCATGAAGTTGCTCACCATTTTTTCAGCGTTCTTCCTGCCTTTGACGTTTATTGCGGGACTTTATGGAATGAATTTCAACCACATGCCAGAACTCAAATGGCAGTACGGTTATTTCTTTACCCTAGGAGCAATGGCATTCATCTCTGTGTTGATCTTTCTTTGGTTCAGAAGAAAAAAAATCATCTAAGAATGCCCGAATATCCCAGGGCAATAGAATTGGATTAAATCTGTGAAAATGCCTGCTCCAGGTCTTCCAGCAAATCATCTGTATGTTCCAGGCCAACGGAAACCCGGATCAGATTGGGTGGTGTAAGCGTATCCGGTCCCTCAACAGATGCGCGGCGTTCGATCAGACTTTCCACTCCTCCCAAGCTGGTAGCATTGGCAAATAAGTGAACCTTTTCTATCAGTAAATCTGCGGCTTCGGCTCCTCCTTTTACCTGAAAAGAAACCACTCCCCCAAAACCACTCATCTGGCCTGCAGCGATTTCATGTCCGGGATGGTTCTTGAGCCCAGGATAGTGTACTTTTTCAACCTTTGGGTGATCCAAAAGGTATTCAGCCAGTATCATAGCATGTTCTACATGCCCTTTCATCCTATAAGCCAGAGATCGTATACTTCTAGTCAGCCAATAGCAATCTGTTGGAGAAGGCACTGCACCACCTACCCGTTGTACAGTCCTGATCTTCTCCCAAAAATGATCCTTGGTTTTGGTCACTAAGGCTCCTCCCAAAATATCGCTATGGCCCCCAAAATACTTGGTACTGCTGTGCATCACGATATCTGCCCCCAAAAGCAAAGGGTTTTGAAGCACCGGAGTTGCGAAGGTATTATCACACACCAGCAGAGCTCCAGTCTCCTTGGCAATCTCTGAGACCTTACGAATATCAGTCACCTTCAGCAAAGGGTTGGAGGGCGTTTCTATCCAAATCAATTTGGTATTGGGTTGAATAGCAGCTTTAATGGCATCCAGATTACTCATATCCACGAAGGAAACCTCATGGATTCCTTTGAAAAGCATGGTCATGGAATTATGCAGACCATGGTACATATCGTCAGGGGCTATGATATGAGCCCCTGGTTCCAAGGCCTGATATACCGCAGTTCCTGCTGCATTTCCTGAAGAAAAGGCTGCCGCATCTTCCCCTCTTTCCAGAACTGCGATCAATTCCTCCAAAGAGCTTCGGTTTGGATTCCCAGCCCGAGTATATAAAATCCCCTCTTCGTTACCATGTATAAAAGTCGTACTGAGTGTAATGGGCTGTACAACTGGTTGGTTGCGATCTGTTATTTTATTGCCTTTATGAATGGCCAGCGTCTCGAATTTCATAGTGGTATGGTTTCTTTGAGATGGAAGGTAAGAAAGGATTATAGAATTAGAAAGTGCTTTTATCACTTTGGAATAAGCCAAAACGCAAAAAAATAAGGCAGTCCCAAAAAGGGCTGCCTTGTCTTTCATTTCGAGTTTGAAAGATTGAAAAGTTCCAATCTTATCTGATTCTATCCACTGATCTTACCAGTGCCTCATCTTTTCGGATAAAGCGATTGGCCAGCATATTGAAGACCATCCCGGCTAATACAGCCCAAAAACCAATTTTATAGGTGCCCCCGGAAACGGCATTAATATCGGAATTGATCCCATTCGTAGTAAGGAAAACAGCGGCGACCAATACCACCATTACTAGGCTATTGATCATATTCAAAAACATCTGCCTTCCTCTGTTTTTGTATTGGAAAATGGAAATCAAAGCCAATAAACCAGCAAAGGAGGCCAGTGCCGCAAAATACCAATTGGAGGAAGTTTCGATTAGTTCTCCTGAAGCATTTGTATGGTCCAGCATAAAGGCTGTAAGACTCCAACTATCCCCAATTTCCGAACCGGGTCCAGCCTGCTCCCAAAGAGGTGTACCTATGGTCACACCCATGGCCACCACTACCATCAACATAAATATACTTTGTATGCGCTGAATCATTTTGAGTTATTTTTTTGGCAAAGAAAAGCTCTAATCCCCGCTTTCACAAGGAAAGAATCTTTCTGGGGAGGAATTGAGTTGGAATAGTATCTTTGTAACCTATGAGTGGAATGAAGCGCTATTTTATAGAATTGAGTTATAATGGAACCCCTTTTCATGGGTGGCAAATCCAGCAAAATTCCTTTACTGTGCAGGAATCTTTGGAGTCCGCCTTGTCCACTTATTTCAAGTGTCCGGTGACTATTATGGGCAGTGGCCGAACCGACACGGGGGTGCATGCTTCCATGCAGGTTTGTCATTTTGATGCCCCTGAGAATTTTGAAATTGCGAAATTGACAAAGAGTCTAAATGGCATTCTTCCAAAAGAAATCGCCATCCATAACATCCGCCCAGTAACCCATGAAGCCCACGCCAGATTTGACGCTTTGGAGCGTTCCTATATTTACCGGATCATTTTCCGCAAAAACCCATTTCTGGATGAATTTGCCTGGACCTGTTTCTTTCAGCCTGATGTGGACAAAATGAATCGTGCCGCCGAGGCTTTGATGCGACATGATGATTTTGAGTGCTTTAGCAAGGTAAATACAGAGGTCAATCATTTCCGATGTCAGATAAAATCCGCCCATTGGGAACAAAAAGACGGGGAATTGTTATTCCATATAACCGCCAATCGTTTTTTACGTGGCATGGTACGAGCAATTGTTGGAACTTTGATAGAGATAGGAACTGGAAAGAAAGCCCCAGAAGACCTGGACAAAATCATTGAATCCAAGGACAGAAGTAAAGCCGGCAAAGCGGCTCCAGCAAAAGGTTTATTCCTAAGCAAGGTCACCTACCCGGAAAACATCTATTTAGATTAGAATATTTTGAGCTTAGAAAAAGAAAAAGAATCCTCTGGTGAAATCGTAGACACCCGTGTCCTCAGGCAGCTTTACAGGTACGTAAAACCCTACAAGGTCCAGTTTTACCTGTTGGTTTTTTTGACGATTTCTCTGGCAGTATTGGCTCCTACCCGACCCTACTTCATACAGGTAGCCATCGATGACCATGTAGCCATTGGGGACAGTCAGGGACTCGTTCGCACCATCTATATTTTAGTAGGTCTGATGATCATTCAGGCATTTGCGCAGTGGGCTCATACCTTTTATTCGGGATGGATAGGACAGGTGATTATCCGGGACATTCGGGTTAAACTTTATGAGCATTTATTGAAACTTCGTTTGAAGTTTTTTGACAATACACCAATTGGAAGATTGGTTACCAGAAATGTCTCAGACATTGAAACCCTAGCAGATGTGTTTAGTGAAGGACTTGCTGCCATTATCGGTGACTTGCTCCAGCTGGTAACCATTTTGGGAGTCATGTTCTACATTGATTGGAAGCTGACGTTGGTGAGTTTGTGTACCCTGCCGATGATGATTATTTCCACTTACATATTCAAGGAAAAAATCAAGGTGACTTTCAATGATGTCCGAAATGCCGTATCTAACCTGAACACCTTTCTTCAGGAGCACATCACCGGAATGAACATCGTGCAGATTTTCAATAGAGAAGAACGGGAATTTGAAAAATTCAAGGAAATTAATCAGGAACACCGGAGAGCCCATATCCGCTCCGTATTGTATTATTCCATCTATTTCCCTGTGGCCGAAATCATTCAAGCAATTGGAATCGGACTGGTAGTATGGTATGGTGCTGTAGGAGTGCTGGGAATGGATCTTCAGATCGGGGTTTTGATTTCATTTATCATGTACCTCCAGTTGTTTTTCAGACCTATCCGAATGATCGCTGACCGTTTCAATACCCTTCAAATGGGTGTTGTGAGCTCTTCCAGAATCTTCAAACTTTTGGACAACACAGAACACATTGCCAACGAGGGAAGCTTTAATCCTGAAAAAATCAAAGGCAATATCCAGGTAAAGGACCTTTACTTCGCCTATGTGGACGAGGACTACGTACTGAAAAATATCAATTTTGAGGTAAAGCAAGGCCAAACCGTGGCTTTGGTGGGTGCTACCGGTGCCGGAAAATCCTCCATCATCAACTTGCTTTCCAGATTCTACGAAATCAACAAGGGCTCAATTACCATTGACGGTACGGATATCCGAGAATTCGAACTCAGCACACTAAGAAAGCATATTGGAGTCGTCCTTCAGGATGTCTTTCTTTTTTCAAATACCATCTACTACAACATTACGCTGGGCAATCCAGCCATCAGCCGGGAACAGGTAATGGAAGCAGCTGAAATGGTGGGGGCCCGAAAGTTTATCGAGCGTCTTCCCGGAGGTTTGGACTACAATGTCATGGAAAGAGGAGCGACTCTATCTGTGGGGCAGCGACAGCTGATCTCCTTCGTCCGAGCCATGGTATACAATCCTGAGATCATTATTTTGGATGAGGCCACCTCTTCGGTAGACACTGAGACTGAAGAACTGATTCAGGAATCCATTGAAAAAATGATGAAAGGTCGAACCTCCATTGTCATTGCTCATAGACTATCTACGATTCAAAAGGCAGATCAGATCATTGTCCTCCACAAAGGTGAAATCGTAGAAAAAGGAACACACGACAGTCTATTGGAACTTGGGGGATACTATACCCAACTTCACAAGATGCAATTAAAAACCATGGCAATCTAGCCTGAATTTTGTGAGTCATTCTTAAAAACCAACTATATCGTGCAATACAGATTACTTATTCTTTTGCTAGTGCTCCCACTTTTCTCTATGGCTCAGGAAAGGGGAGTTGGGATTCGACTTGGAGAACCTCTATCACTGACCTACAAAGATTTCCTGGATGATTATTTTTCCTTTGAAGTCATGCTTGGAACAGCAGGAGTGAATGGGGACAGTTATTTCAGAAGGGACTTTGACAACAACCCTCCCGCATCCAATGCATTTTATGTGGGGCATCGTACCGAAAACGGAGCTTCCATCAATATCCGGGGTGCCTACCATGAGGACATTACGGATATGTTTGGAATCGAGGAGGGCTATATATTGGCATATGGGGGAGTTGGAGCCCAGTTGAGAACCACACAAGTCACCTATGTATATTATCTGGACCAAATCGGCAACGGAACCCCTACCCTTTCCGATAGGCGAAGTAATATTGATTTCGGTCCGGAGGTGTTTGTGGGCTCGGAATACTATTTGGACGAATTACCCATGAGTGTCTTTGCTGAAATCGGCTTTTTCATGGAGCTGGCAGATCGTTTGGGACATGTCAGAGGGCAAGGGGGAATTGGCGTTCGATATTTATTCTAATCATGCAAAAAAAACTGCTCATCGGGATCATGGTCCTGGCTATACTAGGATCAGCTGCTTATTGGATATTCAGCCGATTGGGAGGAAACAATCCCATTGCAATCAGTCTGGTCGAAAAATCCCCCGAAGCACTTTCAGGAATCCTATTTAAAGGAACTCCACAGGACCCGAAACTAGGCGAGTCATTTCAAAAAGTGGAAGACCAAAAATCCCTGCATCCCGGCACTTTTTTGCATACCATCTATGAAGTGGAACCTGCGGGTAAACTAGACACCATGATGGTGTTTGTTGGCATCAATCATCTTTTGGTTGGAGATGAATTTGAAACCCGAACATTCCAAGAACAGCGCTACCTACTTGCAAAAATCACAGGAAACAATTGGGTGATGCCTGGACCGGAAAAAGTAAAAGCAAAAATCCAGGCTTTTGCTGATTCTGCCCAAGTCCAACTTTCTGGCATTTTTATTGACAAAATCATCTCTGAAAAAGAGGTGCATGTCTTGGCTCCGATCCGTTGATTTGATCAATTAAGGATTTTTAACCAACCCTGTGAACCTTTTACTCGTGAAAATTATCAAGTATCACTTAACCCTAATTGCCATGAGAAAACTATCCCTACTATTTGGCCTGACCGGCTTATTGATCTTTCAAGCCTGTGAAGGTCCGCAAGGCCCACAAGGCCCTCCAGGACTTGACGGCTTGGACGGAGTGAATATTGTAGCTGAGGTATTTGAGGTTGAGGTAGACTTCACTGCTCAAAATGATTACAGTGAATTGAGAGAATTTGATCCACAACTGATAGAAAGCGATGTGGTCTTGGCCTTTATCGAATGGGATAGGGATGGGAACACTCCTATTTGGAGAGCACTTCCCCAAACCGTTTTCTTTGACGAGGGAGTATTGATGTACAATTACGATTTCACAAGGTTTGACTTCAAATTATTTTTGGACGGACCCCTTGACTACTCTCTTTTGGGACCTGAATGGACAGACAATCAGCTGTTTCGTGTGATTGTGGTTCCTGGAGATTATGCAGGTGCGAGAATTGACTGGACCAATTATGATGCAGTTACCAAAATGTTAGGATTGACTGATAAAGATTTCGTGAGACTACCCGCAAAATCAAATTAACAATAATTACTAAACCAACTTCTACTACAAACAAGATCGGCGAATTGACTTGATCCTGTTTTTTTATGTTCTCATTTTTCAATGCCAAATATTATTTGCTTCCTATCTTTGCACCATGCAATTACAAAATGATTTGTTGCTTCGTGCCGCCAAAGGCGAGGCCGTTGAAAGAACTCCAGTTTGGCTGATGCGTCAGGCAGGAAGAATACTTCCCGAATACCGAGCCGTAAGAGAATCCGTGAGTGGGTTTATCGAATTGGCACAAACTCCAGAGTTGGCAGCAGAGGTAACCATTCAGCCTGTGGATCTCCTAGGTGTGGATGCTGCCATCATTTTTTCGGATATTCTGGTCATTCCGGAAGCCATGGGCCTGCCTTACGAAATGGTGGAAAAAAGAGGACCTTGGTTCCCAAGCACAGTAAGTTCGGCTTCCGACCTAAAAAAATTACGGATTGCTGATGGAGAAAACGACCTACGCTATGTCATCGATGCCATCAAAATCACCAAAAAAGAACTGAACGGTCGGGTTCCTCTCATAGGATTTGCAGGAGCTCCCTGGACTATTTTTGCATATATGGTAGAAGGAAGCGGCAGCAAAACCTTCTCTAAGGCAAGAGCTATGCTCTATACCGAGCCTGTCCTTTCCCATCAGCTGCTACAAATGATCACTGACAGCACCATCAACTATTTGAAGGCACAGATCGCTGCTGGTGCAGACTTGATTCAGATTTTTGACAGTTGGGCAGGTATACTAGGACCTGAGCAATACGAGGAATTTTCACTCAGATACATTTCCCAAATCTGTGATGCCATCAGCGAAGTTCCAAAAACCGTATTCGCAAAAGGCGCATTTTTCGCAAGAGAATCCATGGCCAAGCTCAAGTGTGAAACGATTGGATTGGACTGGAACATGGGAATAGCCGAATCCAGAAAACTAATAGGACCAAACAAGACTTTGCAGGGAAATCTAGATCCTGCCGCTCTTTATGGGAATCCAGATCAAGTAAGAGCAGCGACTATTAACATGATGGAACAGTTCCGGGGAAGCAGACACATCGCCAATCTTGGACATGGGGTTTATCCGGACATTGATCCCGAAATGGTCAAAGTCTTTATCCAAACTGTAAAGGAATTTCATTAATCAAAAAAGGAGCAAAAAGCTCCTTTTTTTCATTTCATACTAGGGTAATTCTGTCCCCAACTTTCACAACACCTTCTTGTAATGCCAGCATGTTTTGTCCAAACATTACTTTATTCCCAACTGTCCGGTAGGAAGCTAGGGTTTTCAGAGGTTCTTTACCCGACTTACCGGTTTCCTGATCCACGGTAATCATGACACATCTTGCACAAGGCTTGACAACCTGAAAGGCTACATCCCCGATTTTGATACTGCCCCAACCATCTTCAACAAAAGGAGTCCCTCCACTGAAAACTACATTCGGCCTAAATCTATCCATCAATACCGGAGAATCAAGGCGGGAATTCAGATCATTCAAAGATTCCTGTCCTATGATCAGATAAGGCATCCCGTCAGCAAAACTGACAGATTCGGAATTTACCGCGTATTTTGGACTGACTTTTCTTTGGCTACTTTCCGGCATTTGGACAAGAGACACCTCTCTTCCTAAAAAATGAGAAAACCATTGATCAATTTGGCTGGCAACTTTTCTTGCTTTGACCTCATCATCCCAAACCGTGACGCTGACCTCCTCCCCTTTTGCCTCGGCCAATGGAATATGGATGAAATTTTCGGGATTTGATTTTGGGAAAACAGACAGCGTTTCGACACCCAATTCAACCTGAAGCAGGGCAAGCTTATGATCGGTACGCTGGCTTACAAATATTCCCTCCTGGTCTACCAACATCCATCTTCGATCATATCGAAAGCCTTTTTCCTCCACCCTGGCCTCTAAAAATCGAATCCCTTGCAACGACTTTATTGGATAAATGAAAATATCCTGAACGATAAACGCTTGATTCATTTCTAAAAATAAGGCTGGCAATCATCAAAAACCCAGCTTAACGGGGAAATAATCTCAAATCCGCTAAAATCACCTCGAAAAATTGAGAGAACAGTGTCAAAAAGTCGATTTGCTGTCTAGACCAGATTAAGGCAAACCCAATCAAAGCCACTGATAACCAGCGAAAACGTTCCTTATTCCAATATCCAATAATAGCTCCCATTTCAACTACCTAGATGCAGATAACTCAAAGGAGGTTGCAAAATCCGACGAGTTTTTTAAAAAAACTGCCAGAATCTCAGTTTCAAAAAATGATGGCTGTGCCAAATTCCGAAAACCTAACTTGGATTATGCCAGAAATTCTGCCAATCTGACACAAAATCTGGGCATTTTAGGGATGGCACAAGCATTGAAGAATGGGAGAAGTATCAATTTAGCAACTAATTAAAATTTATAATCATGGGAAAAATTATCGGTATTGACTTGGGAACAACCAACTCCTGCGTAGCTGTCATGGAGGGTAATGAACCTGTAGTCATCCAAAACAGTGAGGGAAGAAGAACCACACCTTCCATTGTGGCATTTCTTGATAATGGTAATGGAGAAAGAAAAGTGGGTGACCCGGCAAAACGTCAGGCAATCACCAACCCTGCCAATACCATTTCCTCCGTTAAGAGATTCATGGGAAAGAAATTCTCTGAAGTTTCTGAGGAGAAAAAACATGCCTCTTACAAAGTAGAACAAGGATCCAATGACACCGTGGCAATCAAAATCGGTGACAGATCCTATACACCTCAGGAAATCTCTGCAATGATCCTTCAGAAAATGAAGGGCACAGCAGAAGACTTCTTGGGACAGGAAGTAACTGAAGCTGTAATCACAGTTCCTGCTTACTTCAACGATGCAGAACGTCAAGCCACCAAAGAAGCCGGCCAAATCGCAGGTTTGGAAGTGAAGCGTATCATCAACGAGCCTACCGCAGCCGCCTTGGCATATGGTATGGACAAGAAAAACCAGGACATGAAAATCGCAGTGTATGACCTAGGTGGTGGTACATTCGATATCTCAATCCTTGAACTAGGTGACGGCGTATTTGAAGTAAAATCCACAAATGGTGACGTACACTTGGGTGGTGATGACTTTGACCAAGTGATCATCAACTGGCTAGCTGAAGAATTCAAATCCGAAGAGCAAATTGATCTTAGACAGGATCCTATGGCTCTGCAGAGATTGAAAGAAGCGGCTGAGAAAGCTAAAATCGAACTTTCAAGTTCTTCTTCTACCGAGATCAACTTGCCATATATCACTGCTACCCAAACCGGACCAAAGCACTTGGTAAGAACACTGAGCAGATCAAAATTTGAGCAGCTTTCCGAAGATCTAGTAAGAAGATCGATGGAGCCTTGTAAAAAAGCACTTAAAGATGCCGGCATGACTGCCTCTGACATCGATGAGGTGATTTTGGTGGGTGGATCTACCAGAATTCCTAAAATCCAGGAAGAAGTTGAGAAGTTCTTTGGGAAGAAGCCTTCCAAAGGAGTCAACCCTGATGAAGTAGTAGCGATCGGTGCTGCTATCCAAGGTGGTGTTTTGACAGGAGAGGTTAAAGATGTTCTTCTTTTGGACGTGACCCCTCTTTCTCTGGGTATCGAGACCATGGGTGGTGTGATGACCAAATTGATCGAAGCCAACACGACCATTCCTACCAAAAAATCCGAAGTATTCTCTACCGCCGCTGACAATCAGCCCGCTGTAGATATCCACGTACTTCAGGGTGAAAGATCACTTGCGAAGGATAACAGAACTATCGGTAGATTCCAGCTTTCCGATATTCCACCTGCACCAAGAGGAGTTCCTCAAATCGAAGTGACATTTGACATCGATGCAAACGGTATCCTGAATGTGTCTGCCAAAGACAAAGGAACCGGCAAAGAGCAGAAAATCAAGATCGAAGCTTCTTCTGGACTTTCTCAGGAAGAAATCGACAGAATGAAGAAAGAAGCAGAAGCAAATGCGGCTGCTGACAAAGCAGAAAAAGAGAAGATTGACAAGTTGAACCAAGCTGACAGCCTGATCTTCCAGACTGAAAAGCAATTAAAGGAATATGGCGAAAAGCTTTCCGAAGGAAACAAAACTGCTATCTCAGGAGCCTTGGAAACTCTGAAAAGTGCACATCAATCCCAAAACATCGAAGGAATCGATGCTGCTATGGAAGGTTTGAATAAAGCTTGGGAAGCTGCTTCTCAGGAAATCTACAATGCAACTCAAGGAGCGGGAGCTCAGCCAGGTGCTGATGCCGGAGCAACGGATGCCGGAACTTCCGGTGACGGAGTATCCGATGTAGACTACGAAGAAGTAAGCGAGGATAAAAAATAAGCTGAGCTAAGCCAACTTAAACGGCATCTGTTTTAGGACAGGTGCCGTTCTTTTTGTATCAAATACCAAAAGTATCAGACGAGAATCCAAACTAACCCAGAAAACCTGATATCAAATTAATCTCAAGCAATGCAACTGACAGCTGACAACAAATTGAAAAAGCTCATCATCGTAGGAGACAGGGTTTTGATCCGATTGAAAAAACCGAATGAAAAAACCGGATCAGGGCTTTATTTACCCCCTGGCGTTCAGGAAAAAGAAAAGGTACAGCAAGGCTACATCATCAAAGCCGGACCTGGCTATCCTATTCCCATGCCGGTTGAGGATCATGAACCTTGGATGGAGTCAGATGAAAAAGTCAAGTATGTGCCACTCCAGGCAAAAGAAGGCGATTTGGCTATTTTCTTACTTTCCGGAGCACATGAGGTTCTTTATGAAGGGGAAAAATATTACATCGTATCCCAAGGAGCCATCTTGATGCTTGAAAGAGAACAGGATTTATAAAAAAAGCTCGGAGATTTTCCGAGCTATCATTTTTTGGATTAATGCCACCAGATTTTTTTCTTTTTCATGGTTTTAGGCAAAGCATAGGAGGCTTTTGAATTGACAGTTCTCCTACCAGACTCTTCCCATACTTTCCGGTTTTTGGCTTCCAAACCTTTTGGATTATTGACTTCCTTTCTGGTTCGAATTTGCAAGGAAGCTCTCTCGGAATTCCAAAGCTTATGTTTACGTGCATCGGCTCCCGTCACTATTGCCGGCTCAGCTTGAAAAACCACATTTAAGGTCTTTTTTTCAGAATTCCAGGGTTTGGCATTTTTGGCAGCAGGCCCAGTTTGGGATTCCTGCCCAAATGAAGCTGCACTCAACATTAAAGCAACAATCAAAACACTAAATTTTCTCATCTCTGTATAATTGGGTCTTCCAAAATAATACAGATTTTTTAAAGAAATTGTTTCGTTAAAAAACATTTTTCTTTTGAAATATTCAGTTTTAAGAAATTATATTCTTTTTCAATAAGATATATCGGTTTAAAATGAAAGCAGTTTTTGGGAATTCCAGTCAAAAACATCTTGAAAAGGGCTTATTTCCCCCTCAGATTATTTTGAATACTGCTCTATAAAAAAAACCGAGGTGAAATTCACCCCGGCTTTTTACAACAATAGACCCTGTTTAAATTTTAGAATGCAAACACTGCCGCCAAAAGGAAAGATGACAGATTTTTGCTTGCAGCCAAATCTTTATTCATGAAGTAATCATTTCCCATAGTGTCCAAACGGAGCTCAGGGATCAATGTCAAGTTCTTTCCGACTTTCGCATTTCCGGAGAGCGTCACTGCAAAAACATTCCCGTCTCCTTCACCGTCCAAACCGACAACTCCGTCCAGTCCCCCGTTGAATACATTAAAGTATTCCCCTCTGAGACCAAGGGCAAATTTGTCAGAAGTTGTAGCCTGCAAATATCCTGCGAATCCATAAAACCCATATCCATCCCCATCTGTATCCTGAATGTCCGACCCACTAAAAATCTCTCCGGAAGAGGTTGTGTTATAAGTGGTGTTAACTCCTAAATACAACGCATCAGTCAGGTTGAAACCAGTTGTCAGATCTACTTGAAAAGTATTTCCTGCAGAAGCTTGGCCAGAGAGCAATGAGCCGTCGTTTATTAATTTCCCATCCTGATCTCCATAAACAAAATTCAGATAGGTACTTCCTGCATCTGTAGAATAGCCCAATTGCGCTCCTAAAGTATAGGTTCCGTTCATGTTAAATTCGGTCATATCCGTAGGATTCATCACCGCCGCCATGAAAGAAAATTTATCTGAAAGCGCGATATCTGCTTTTAAACCAGTATGTGAGAATGGTCCATAGGAGAACATATAGGAGGTAGAATAATTGAAATTTCCAGTAGGAGAAATCACCTCATATCCTAAAAAGGTATTGAAATTCCCCATGGTCAAAGTGACCTTATCCGTTACATTCCAATACACATAAAGCTGGTTGATTATCTGAGAACTTCCAGCCATACCTCCACCGTATAGAGGAGAACCAAAGACGGCGTCCTCACCTCTTGGTCCAAAAACCAAATCAGCTACTGCGCCGATTTTCTCACCTTCATAGGTTGCTATGATATTTGCCATACCAAGAGAAAATCCGGGTAAATTCCCAAAGGAGGAAGCCGGAGCCAAGGCATTTTCGCCCTTGTTTGGAGCATTGAAATTACTTCGGAAATAGGCATCAATGGAACCCGAAAGAGTCAATGCAGGTGGAGTTGAGTCTTCTCCTTCTTGAGCCAGAGAAACAGGAATTGATAAAATTGTTATAAAAAGAATGAGTAGGAATATATTTTTCATTTTAATTTTAAATGTTGGTGAATGATAGAGTTGACCAATAGGACCCCATCCCGATCGAAAGAGAGTCGCGTTTTTTTCTTCGGGAGGGGTTCTTTATTTTTTAGATTCAGGCTTTTACTCGTCAAATACGATGGTATAACCTCTGATCCCGTGCTCGTGGGAATCCAATCCGGTACGCTCATGCTCCTCTGAAACGCGGATACCCACTGTCTTTTTCAAGGCAAAGAAGATTGCGAACGCAGCTGTAAATGCCGTCACACCACAAATCAGAACTCCCATCAACTGAGTAATGAAGGAGTGCTCAGGGTTGGTAGAAAAAATCCCTACTGCCAAGGTTCCCCAGATACCACAAGTCAAGTGAACTGAAACTGCGCCAACGACATCATCCAGTTTGAGTTTGTCCAGAAAAATTGCAGAAAGGACTACCAAAATCCCTCCGATAAACCCTACAAGGATAGCAGGACCTGGATTAATTACATCAGCACCGGCAGTAATTGCTACTAGACCAGCAAGGATCCCATTGAGAACCATTCCCAAATCCAATCGCTTGAATGCAAAATAAGCTGCCAAAAATCCACCCAAACCTCCAGCACAAGCTGCCAAAGAAGTGGTTACCAATACAAATGAAACCAAACCGGGATCTGCAGAAAGTACAGAACCGCCATTGAAACCAAACCATCCCAACCAGAGCAAGAATACGCCAATCACAGCCAAGGGAACACTGGCACCTGGCTTTTCAATGGTTTTACCGTTTACATATTTACCGATCCTGGGACCTACGAGAATAACCCCAGCCAAAGCACCCCATCCTCCAACGGAGTGTACCAAGGTACTTCCAGCAAAATCATAAAATCCCATGGCATCCAATGCACCACCGCCCCATTTCCAACTTCCGATCAATGGGTAGATAAATCCCACATAGAAAAGCGTGAAAATCAAATAGGCTCCCAGCTTGACGCGCTCGGCAATAGCACCGGAAACGATAGTGGCTGCCGTAGCAGCAAACATGGCCTGGAACAAGAAATCTGTCCAATAGGTATATCCACCATCTGCATACCCAGCACTAACATCTGCACTGGAAGGAGAAAACCAAAACATATCCCATCCAGCTGAATCGAAGCTAAACCATCCGGGCACCTCAAATCCGGGATACATCAGGAAAAAGCCAATAGCTGCATAGGAGACAATACCGATAATAGGAGTGACAGTATTTTTAAAAAGGATGTTTACTGTGTTTTTGGCTTGGCCAAATCCCGCTTCTACACCAGCAAACCCTAAGTGCATGATAAACACCAGGGCTGTGGACAGCATCATCCAAACATTGTTTGTCGTGAGAATATTCTGAGAAATCTCAACAGACAAATCCATCGCGGCCACATCATTGGCCAACAGGGTTGCGAAATACTTCATAGGTTTTAGATTTTAATTTGAACTTATTTCAAAATTTTATATAGGTCTGAAAGCAATTGCTTGAAACGAATGTAATTCAAAAAAAAGTAATAAAACAAATCAGTTTTTAAATCTTAAGCATTTTTTATTGAATTTATGGTTGTTTTTTAAACCATTTTTTGAGGATTTTTCAATTTTATACTAAAAACCAATTGTTTTTTAACCCAAGGATATAAAAAAGAAATATTTCGCAAATCTTCAGGATATTTTTTGAAATCGATTCCGCAATTGCCAAATCAAACAATCTAGAACAAAATCAATGTTCTTGAAGAATAAAATTTTGTATTAATCACTTTTTCGTCTTTTTTAACCACTTGACCCAAATTATAAAAAATGTAAATATTTACATTTGGATATTTTTTTTAACCAGCAATCAAAAAACAGGTCACTAAAAGAGAAAAACCAATCTTTTTCAAACCCCTAAAAACAAAAAAAACCTGACAAAATCAGGTTTTAAGGTTCAATATTAAGGGAGACAATCAACTCTTAATCATCTCAGCATATTCTTTTGCGAAATAAGTCAGGATAATTTTAGCCCCCGCACGCTTTATACTTAACAAAGTTTCTACCATAGCACGATCATTATCCAACCAACCACGGGCCGCAGAGGCTTTTATCATTGAGTATTCACCTGACACATTATACGCAGCAATTGGAAGTGGATAATTTTCTTTCAGCAATCGAATGATATCCAAATATGACAAAGCTGGCTTAACCATTAAAAAGTCTGCTCCCTCTTCCAAATCCAAGTCTGCTTCAATTAAAGCCTCCTGACTGTTAGCCGGGTTCATTTGATAGGTTTTCTTATCTCCAAATTTCGGCGCTGAGTCAAGAGCGTCTCTGAACGGACCATAAAATGCGCTTGCATATTTGGCAGTATAGGACATTATGGAAGTATCCTTAAATCCATGATCATCCAAAATCTCCCGAATAAAGCCTACCCTTCCATCCATCATATCAGAAGGCCCCAAAATATCCACTCCCGCATCCGCTTGAGCCAAAGACATCCTTCCCAATATCTCCAAAGTCTCATCATTGAGTATCTTACCCTCCTTCACCAATCCATCATGCCCGTCCGAACTATAAGGATCCATCGCCACATCAGACATCAAACACAATTCGGGAAAGTTTTTCTTTATCTCACGCAGACCTTTCAAATAAAAAGTTTCCGGGTTATAACTTTCAGATGCTACAGAATCCTTCAATGATTCAGGATAAGCAGGAAAAACATCAAAACTCATTATCCCCAATTTCATACACGCCTCAATCTCCCGAAGCATAGTATCGATCGAATACCGAAAAATTCCTGGCATCGAATCCACTTCTATTGTTTTCCCAAGACCATCCACAAGGAACATTGGAAAAATCAGGTCTTTTACGGATAGACTCGTCTCCTCAACCATGTTACGGATAGCTTCAGATTTTCGGTTTCTTCTTGGACGTCGATTCATGGGATTATCAAATTTTTGCTCAAATGTACTAATGAGAAACTGCTGATTAAAATTTTGCATCAAAACAAAGAAGCAAGGCTAATGCCTTGCTTCTTTGTTTCTTTTTCAAACTCTTTTCAGAAATTAACCTGAGCCTGTAATCTCAAAAGACTTCCTTTTTGCTCATTTTCTGGATTCAAGGAATTTTCGAAGGTCCTTTCAGAAAAAGTATACATGGCAACGAGTTCAAAACTCTTATTCGGTTGCCATTCTACACCTACTTCCAATTCCTTTACCCTATGTTTTGTAGCATCTAGCTCAAACTTCTTTCCTCCTTTATAATAATGATATCTACTGAAAGGAATTAGGATAGTTTTCCCATTATTGATTCTGTAGCTAGCCAAAACATACCCTCCATTCAAAGGAGCATCCTTCACCTCGTTGGTTTCAGGATCATATTCTGGACCTCTCCCCAAGTTATATTCGGCCTGCAAACCAAATGGCTGGGGGTATAATATAAAAGACGGGCCGTATCGGTGCTCATTAAATTCCGTTTGATCAGAGACAGTAGTCTGGCTCTTGTTGATCACGAATTTACCTGTATAACCTTGAAAGGAAGCTTCAATTATCTGACCTGAGGGCAATTCAAATGGGTAAGTAAATCGGCTGACCACATGAACATTTTTGTTTTTGTCCATATTGTTTGCCGCCTGCCCATTGTAAACACCTATACCAAACATACCATAATCCCCAGAGCCTTTCAGACCAGAAGAAGTCAAATAACTGAATCGTTGCCGGATTCTGGATGGAGCATAATAAAAGAAAGCCCCTAGATCCCGCTCATTTGGAGCAGCAGAATTCAATCCATCATTTCTATCCAAAGGAAGACGGTTTGAACTGGATTGCAGGTTTTCAAAACCAAATGGGATTTTGGATTGACCGATTCGGATTCTGAATTCATTTTTGGCATCTAAACCCAAATCAAAATAGGCATCCCGTATCTGCGCAAAATTCGCCCCTCCAGAGGCAAAATCAGGCTGAATATAAAAGAACACTCTTTCGTGAACCTGACCAGAGAACACCAAACGAATACGACGAAAGAAGAAACCTCCCCCTTCCCCTCCCCAGGATTTATCACATTGGTCACACTTGAGATCTGGATTGGTCTGAAATAAGCCATTGTAACGCAATTGCGCATACCCGCGCAGGCGTATAGTTTCAAACAACCCCTTGGCTACCGCAGGAGTAGTTTTTGTGTTTGGCAGCGTATCTGTCTCTGTACTCCTTGCAAAAGCAACAGAGGAAGAAATCGTCAAAAAGACGAGCGCTACCGCGAATAATCTTCGCATAGCAGAAATGTTAATTGAGATGATAAATTGTACAGCGCTGCAAAATTGGGAACCTAAAATGTCTATATAATGACGCAATTGTTATCAAATTGTTACTTTCCCTAAAGAATTAGAAAAAAGAAATCAAAAAACAAAACACCAAAAACCTATTAATCAGCAAAAAACAGGAGAATATGAAAAGAACTTAAATTACCTCTATGTTACTTGAAACTACTTTTTGAGAATTTATTAACTGATTATTAACTAGCTATTCAAGATTTCAAGAACAATTTGAGAAGTCATCTTTCTATAATCCTCAATATAAAAATGGCATTCAGGCAATTCATCCACACCGTGAGAAGACAATACTCCCACAACCTTCATCCCTGCTTGCAAACCTGCCGTTGCACCTGAAAAGGAGTCCTCAAACACAAGACAATTCTCCGGAGCCATCCCCAGGTTTTGGGCAGATTTTAAGTACACTTCCGGATCCGGCTTATGCTTACTCACATGTTCACTTGCCAACGCAGATTCAAAGTGCGGGAGCAACTCCAACTTTCCCGCAATCAATTCCAAATTTGCAAAAGGAGCAGAGGTTGCAACTCCCGTTCGAAAGCCTCCCTTTTTTAAGCTGTGAAAGAACTCCAGAAAACCCGAAATAGGATCCACATGATATTGATAAATTTCCCGGAACAAACCCTCTTTTTCATCTTCCAACACATTTAACTCTTCTCCTTCGATTTTTCTTCCGAAAAAGTGACTCATTATATAAGAGTTACTTTTTCCATACATGTGCTGAGCAAACTCCTCTTCTGTAGGAAACATGTTTCTCTTGGAGAAAAACTCTCTGAAAGCTTGGGAATGATAGGGATTGGTATGACATATCACCCCATCCATATCAAAAATGACTGCTTTTGACATCTTATTGATTTGCAAGAAAAGGCTGCTCCAATTAATGCAGGAGTCAGCCTCTTTTAAATTAGTTATTAATCGTTTTTAGGAATTGAATTCTGAAATAACCTTTTCAATAATGTCACAGCATTCATGAAGTTGCTCTTCGGTCATGACCAGAGGTGGAGCGAAGCGAATGATGTTTCCATGAGTGGGTTTTGCGAGGAGTCCGTTCTCTGCCAACTTCATGCAAATATCCCAAGCAGTAGAGCTTTCCTCGGAGTCGTTGATCACCACAGCATTCAACAAGCCTTTTCCCCGAACCAATTTAGCAATAGGATATTTTTCAACTATTCTTTCCATACGCTCTCGGAAAGCCTGTCCCAGCTTTCGGGCATTTTGGGCCAGTTTTTCATCCCGCACTACTTCCAAAGCTGTCATTGCTACTTTGGCGCCAAGAGGGTTTCCTCCAAAAGTGGATCCATGTTGACCAGGCTTAATCACCTCCATGATTTCCTCATCAGCCAAAACAGCTGAAACCGGATAAAAACCTCCTGAAATTGCTTTGCCCAAAATCAACAAATCTGGTTTGGTATAGCTTTCCTGTTTTTCACAATGCCCTTCACAGGTACAGTTGCCACATACAGCCAATAAGGAACCTGTTCGTGCGATACCGGTCTGGATTTCGTCAGCAATCAACAGTACATTTTTTTCGGAACACGCAGCTTTGGCATTCTTGATATAATCTTCAGCAGGAGTATAAACTCCAGCTTCGCCTTGGATAGGTTCTACTAAAAAGGCTACCACATCCGGATCATTCAGTGCTGCATTGAGCGCAGTCATGTCATCATAAGGAATCCTGATAAACCCTTCGGTAAATGGACCGAAATTTTTGCGGGCATTTGAATCATTGGAAAATGAAATAATCGTAGTAGTTCTTCCATGAAAGTTATTCTCAGCTACTATGATTTTGGCTCGATTCTCTTCCACACCCTTTTTCTCATACCCCCATTTGCGGGCAATTTTGATGGCGGTCTCCACTCCCTCTGCTCCTGTATTCATGGGTAGAACCTTGTCGAAACCAAAATACTCAGTAATGTATTTTTCAAATGGGCCCAACACATCATTATAAAAGGCACGGGAGGTCAAAGTCAATAATCCAGCTTGTTCTACCAAGGCATCTTTGATCCGGGGATGGCAATGCCCCTGATTGACTGCAGAATATGCCGAAAGAAAGTCATAATAGCGATTTCCTTCTACGTCCCAAAGAAAAACCCCCTCCCCTTTTGCCAAAACAACAGGTAAGGGATGGTAATTATGGGCTCCATACTGATCTTCCAGGACAATTGCCTGCTTGCTTGAGGTGATGCTCTCCATGATTTTTTGTAAATTTGTAACCTTAAGAATAGATCTCGTAATACAAATATACCAATTGCGGGAGAGGAGAAGCATGAAATCGGAAAAGAAGAAGGGACCCTTACCAACTTTGGAACCAGGGGATTATTATCTTAATGAAAATGGATTGATGGTATTCACTGAAAAATACCATAAAAAAAGGGGGTATTGCTGTGGAAATGGCTGTCTTCACTGTCCCTTTTCAAAAGGCTGAGAGAATCAGGAATATTTTTAAAAGCCTTTGTTGTTAATTCCCAAAAAGTTCCGATATTTGCAGACTCATTACAGAAACGCATTCAAATTACGATATAGAATCATGGCAAAAGTTTGTGACATTACCGGAAAAAGACCTCGAGTAGGTAACAATGTGTCCCATGCAAACAACAAGACCAAGCGTAGATTTTACCCAAATCTTCACAAGAAGACTTTCTACGTTCCTGAGGAAGACGCATGGATCACTTTGAAAGTGTGCTCTAAGGCATTGAAGACGATCAATAAAAAAGGTATCACTGCAGTATTGAAAGATGCTCAGGATAAAGGCATGATTGTAATCAAATAATCAAAGTCACGACCCTTAAATAAACTGAAAGATGGCTAAGAAAGGAAATAGAGTACAAGTTATTTTGGAATGCACAGAGCACAAAAACTCCGGCATGCCAGGTACCTCCAGATACATCACTACCAAGAACAGAAAAAACACCACAGAAAGACTGGAGTTGAAAAAATTCAACCCAATCCTTAAGAAGGTAACTGTTCATAAAGAAATTAAGTAATTTAGCTGGGGATAATCCTCATTAAAAGACAAAGATATGGCTAAGAAAGTAGTAGCAACCCTGAAAAAAGAAGGTGGCATAACTTATGCAAAAGTGATCAGAGCCGTGAAGTCTGATAAGACAGGTGCATACACCTTCAAAGAAGAAATGGTTCCTTCCACCATGGTACAGGAGACATTGAAAAAATAATTTGCCAAGAGCATCGTAATGTTAAAGAGTCCCTCTGTCCAATGGTCAGCAGGGACTTTTTCATTATATTCCATCTTTAACACAAAGTAACCATGGGCATATTTGGTCTGTTCTCAAAAGATAAAAAAGAAAGCCTGGACCAAGGTCTTCAAAAGTCGAGTGAGAATATCTTTTCAAAACTTAGCAAAGCCGTAGTCGGCAAATCCAAAGTTGATGAAGAAATACTGGATGAGTTAGAAGAAATACTGATCACCTCCGATGTGGGGGTAGACACTACTATCAAAATCATTCAGAGGATAGAGGAGCGGGTCGCTAGGGATAAATACCTCAATGCGGAGGAACTGGATAAAATCCTGAAAGAAGAAATTGCAGCACTTCTGGAAGAAAATAATTCCCAGGATTTTCTGGACTTTGAGCTTCCAACAGATAAAAAACCATATGTCATTATGGTTGTAGGAGTGAACGGAGTTGGAAAAACCACTACTATAGGAAAACTCGCAAATCTTTTCAAAAATGCAGGCAAATCGGTAATCCTTGGGGCAGCTGACACTTTTAGAGCCGCAGCAGTAGACCAGTTGATTCTTTGGGGAGATCGTGTAGGAGTTCCTGTTGTATCCCATGGCATGAACACTGATCCCGCTTCAGTTGCCTTTGATGCTGTTAAGCAGGGTGTGGAACAGAAAGCAGATGTCGTAATCGTGGATACTGCCGGTAGACTTCATACTAAAGTCAACCTGATGAATGAACTCACCAAGATCAAAAGAGTCATGCAGAAATTCATTCCGGATGCACCTCATGAGATTCTGTTGGTATTGGATGGTTCTACCGGGCAAAACGCTTTCATTCAGGCAAAAGAATTTACCAAAGCCACGGAAGTCACTTCTTTGGCAATCACCAAGCTAGACGGTACAGCAAAAGGAGGAGTAGTTATTGGGATTTCTGACCAGTTTAAAATCCCAGTAAAATACATAGGTGTAGGGGAAAAAATGACTGATCTTCAAATCTTCAACCGAAAGGAATTTGTTGACTCTCTCTTCTCCAGAAAAAAATAAAACACCTCAATCCAATATTTAAGCCCTGGCAACCCCAGGGCTTTTTTTGTTAGAATTTGAACCTTTGAAAAATATTTCCGTATTTAAATATGATATCATTTTAACATCATATTGAAATGGAAAAAATAATTAAACCCGTATCTGGATATTTATTTATCCTCCTTGAGCTGATCTTGATTGCTTCAGCAGTTTTCTCAATTATCGACTTTAATCCTGTGGTTATAGCCGCATCCCTCTTATTGTTCATTCTAACGATCCCGGGATTCTTTATCGTTGAACCCAACAAAGCCATGGTTCTACTGCTGTTTGGAGACTATAAAGGCACGGTTAAGGCGAATGGTTTCTTTTGGGTGAATCCTTTTATGACAAAAAAGAAAATCTCCCTTCGTGTGAGAAACTTTGAAAACAAGCCTTTGAAAGTAAACGACAAAATCGGTAATCCTGTCATGGTAGGTACAATTGTAGTTTGGCAAGTGGAAGACACTTTCAAAGCTACATTTGATGTAGATGATTATGAGAACTTTGTTCATCTACAATCAGATGCCGCAGTCCGTAAGATGGCCGGTTCTTATCCTTATGACAATTTTGAAGATGAGGAAGCTGAAATCACTTTAAGATCCGGGGTGGAAGAAGTCAACCATTCTCTGGAGGCCGAAATCGTAGACCGCCTGAATCATGCGGGAATTAAGGTCATTGAAGCTAGAATTTCACACTTGGCTTATGCCTCCGAGATCGCATCCGCCATGCTTCAGAGACAGCAGGCCACTGCCATAGTTGCGGCTCGACAAAAAATTGTTGAAGGAGCTGTAGGAATGGTGGAAATGGCTTTGGAAGACTTGAAGATGAAAGACATTATCGAGTTTGACGAGGAGAAAAAAGCTACTATGGTGTCCAACTTGATGGTAGTTCTTTGCTCCGATAAAAGTGCCAGCCCGGTATTGAACGTGGGAACCTTACACCAATAAAATGGCCAATCGAGTATTCAATGAACACCAAAGCTATCGGGGCACTTGGGTGATGTATCTGCTACTCATGACAGAAATCCCCTTGTTCATATTGGCTTTGACCTTAATACGCTATTCAGATAAGGAGCCTAATGAAAATTTTATGGCATTGGGGATCCTTGCCATTGCAAGTATTGGGGTATTCCTTTTGCTCATGAATATCAGGCTCTCTAACCGAATAGATGAAAAAGGTGTTCACTTTCGCTATGTCCCTTTTATCAATAAATGGAAAACAATTCCCAAGGGAACCATTCGCTCCATAAAGGTCATTACCTACAGTCCAATTTCAGATTTTGGGGGCTGGGGCATCAAAGGCAATAGTACAACCAAAGCCTATAGCATCATGGGAGATGAAGGGCTATTGATTGATGCCGGAGAAAGCAAAAAAATAATGATAGGAACCAGAAAAGCTATGGAGTTGAAGGCATTTTTGGCGGATTGGCTGGAGGATTGATTTATGGCTAAGAAGAAAGCATTTGCATTACGAATAGATGAAGAAACCATGAAGGCTATTGAAAAATGGGCTGCAGATGAGTTTCGGAGTACGAATGGACAACTAGAATGGATTATCCGTGAGGCTTTAAAAAAATCCGGAAGGCTACCAAAAAAAGAGGGCTCGTAGAAGCCCTCTTTTTTTATAATGTTTCCGGTTTGTACAATAATTCCTCCCGCTCAAAATCGTATAAAGTCAGGGCTCTCAACTCATAATAAGCTGTCCAATAATCTCTGAGGGAATTATAAAATGCCCGTTTATTGGTATCTTTTTCATTCTGGGCAATATTCAAATCCGTGATGGTCACATTCCCGGACTGATACCTGCTCAATGCTATTTCATATCTCCTCTGAGCCACCTCATCTGACATTTTAGTCACATTCAAGCGCTCCTGGATCATCAGGAAATTTCTCACTTTGGTAAATATTTCCTGCTCAAAATTGATTCTGTCTTGCTCCACAGTGTACTCCACCAATCTCTGATTGGCTTCCGCTTGGGACATTCTGGCTTTATTTCGGCCCCAATCCAAGATGGGCACTGAAAGGCCCAGGTTCACCAAGGCTTGGGTATTTGGATTGGAGTAGATATCTCCCCAATTAAAGGCTGCATTATTGTATCCATAGCTCGCATTCAGCTGCATTCCAAGGCGTTGTCCCTTTGCCTCTGCGACACTTGCTTCGGCCTGCAGTTTCCTTCTGTCAAAACCCAAAGCTTCGGCCCTGTTTTGGAAAGCAAGTTCAATTGCCTGGTTCACATCAACCCGAAAGTCCGGTATTTCGGTCGGGGAAAGCAGATTTATTTTAGCATTTTGATTTAAGCCAATAAATGAATTGACTGCAAAAGCAGAACTCTCCAAATCCAGTTTTGCCTGAGCGAGATCCTGACGGGCTTGCAACACCTGTAGTTCTACCTGAAGAAGACGATCTTCGAAGGTAGTTCCCAACTGGTATCGCTTCTTTTCAATCTCAAAAATCTCCTCTGTGTTTCCAAGGTTTTGTTCGGCAATCTCAACATTCACCTGAGCGATCAGGTAGTCAAAAAACAGTTGGGTAACGTTGAGTGAAACTTCCTCCATCTCTTGTACAAATTCCCTTTTGCTCTCTTCAAAGACCAAGGGCTGAATTTTCCTATCCCATTTCAGCGGATTGAATGCAAACAAGGGTTGTTGAAGTCTAACATTGACCGGAACACCTGACCAACGGGTCTGGGCCTCAGAAGGAGCAGCAATGTAATTGTCAAACCGATTGGTTGAAGTATTCACGGAAAGAATTCCTCCGGTTTCAGTGATTACCTGTTGCAAACCCAACTCCAAATCCATGAAACTCTGCTGGATTTCCAAAAACTCTATAGATCCATCCGGTTGGGTTATGCTATTAAATGCTCGGGAATAACTGGGAAGAGTTCCATTTATTCGCAACTGAGGCTTGTAATTAGACTGGTATTGTCTAAACTGCCAATATCTATTTTCCCTCAAAGTCAAGGCCCTCAAAGCCGCTGGAGAACGATCCTTGGCTCTTTGAACCATTTCCTGTAAAGTATAAGTAGCTGTTTCCTGAGCTGCAGCGATCTGGGGTAGTTGCAACAAAAAGGAAAAGCCGAGAAAAAAAACTAGGTTGGCTTTCATAAAATTCCAAAATAAAATGATGACTGAATCAATTCAACTAAAATAAAGATAGTTAGACCACTCTACCAAGTTGTTTTCAAAACCATTTCCTAAAAATTGCTAAATCCGAAATCAGGACCATTTTCCAAGGCTGAAGAAAGAAGCTTTGTTTAACTTGCGAACTCAATCAACCTGGCATGAAATCAATCATCAGTTTTATTATACGTTTTGTACCCAGACCATTCCTACAACGCATCAGCCCCCTATTTATGCGCTTTTTTGCATTGGTCAATCAAGGCAAAAATGTCCAGTGCCCAGTCTGTGAAAAAAGCTTTTCCAAATTTTTACCTTATGGAAGAATAGCAAGGCCAAATGCGCTTTGTCCCAACTGCCTTTCACTGGAGCGGCACCGGCTTATGTGGCTGTTTCTTCAGCAAAAAACCGAATTCTTTCATACTCCCCTCAAAGTGCTCCATGTTGCACCTGAACACTGCTTCATCGATCGGTTTGAAGCCCTACCCAATCTGGAATACATTACCGCTGACATTGAATCACCATTGGCAAAAGTAAAAATGGATGTTCATGACATTCCATTTCCTGACAATTCCTTTGATGTGGTTTTTTGCAATCATGTACTCGAACATGTAGATGACGATCTGAGAGCATGCTCTGAATTCAACAGGGTATTAAAACCTAGCGGTTGGGGCATATTGCAATCCCCAGTTTATAACATCGAAAAAACGCTTGAGGACAAAAGCATTACTGATCCTTCAGAGCGGGAAAGAGTCTTCGGACAAAGGGATCATGTGAGGAAATTTGGAAAAGATTATGCCGAAAGGCTACGAAGATCAGGACTCCGTATAGAGGAGAATCAATTCGTGAAAGAGTTACCCAAAGATTTGGTGAAAAAATACGCATTGCCAATGGAGGAAACAGTCTACGTGTGCAGGAAAGGGAATTAACCTTTGGAGACCTTAATCAGTAATTCGTAAATCAAACCCAGTCCGTAGCTAGAAAGCTGAACGATGGAGCAAACCAAAGAAAGAATACCTACCCAAAGGGATTTAGCTTGGAAGGAAGCGGTCAACAAAATCATTCCAGCCCAAAAGCCCAATAAAAATCTTTGAAAAACAAGGGTATCTGAAATAAAACCTGCCAGGGTTCCAATCAAAAACAGTAAAAATAGACTGGGAAACAAATGAACTAACTTAATGGCTCCTGAATGAAATCTGGATACATTTACCCGGTTTCTTCCAAAAGAAAAAGCCTGCTTTGCAAATGAAGCCAAGGTATTTTTGCGCTTGTGATAGACAAAGGCATCCGCTACAAGTTCCAGTTTATATCCGGCTTTTTTGATCCGTAAGCTCCATTCTATATCCTCTCCTCTATTGGGATCAACAAAGCCTCCAAGAGATTCAAAGACTTTTCTGGACACCCCCATATTAAAGCCCCGGGCTTGAAACTTGGAAGGATCTTTCAATTTCCCTCTGATCCCCCCAGTGGTCAGAAAAGAGGTCATGGCAAAATCCATAGCTTTTTGAAGTGCTGTAAAATCACCTCTTGATGCATCGGGTCCTCCAAACGCATCCAGGCTTCTAGCTAAAATAGCTATATCCAGAATCTCAAGATAGTTGGGAGGCAAAATCACATCCGAATCCAAAATGACAAAGAAATCCCCTTTGGCCTTTTCCATTCCGAAATTCCGGGCAAATCCTTGGCCTGCATTTTCCTGATAATAATAAGAAAGAGGAAATTCACCTTGAAAATTTTCCACCACCTGATCTGATTTCTGAATAGATCCGTCTTCCACTACAAGAACTTCAAAGTTCCTAAAGTTTTGCTCAGCCAAACTCCGCAGCAATTCATGAAGTTCCGTCGGGCGGTTGTAGACCGGTATGATAACCGAAAAAAACATTGGGGCTAGAGGTTTATCTCTTCATCGATTTTATACTCTGCTTCTTTAGATTGACTGGATGTCATCAATTCAGCAATAAAGCCAGTCACAAAGAGCTGAACCCCAATAATCAAAGCTACCAAAGCCAAAAAGAAAAGAGGCTGATCCACAATTTCCCGAACTTCAATTCCCTTGCTCAAGCCGTGAATTTTCTGAAATATCAACCAACAGGTAATAATAAAGCCCGTAAAGAAAGAAAGAGTCCCCAATAGACCAAAGAAGTGCATAGGTTTCTTCTTGTACCTATGGACGAAAGAGACCGAAATCAGATCCAAAAAACCATTGAGAAAACGTTCAAGACCAAACTTGGAATAGCCATACTTTCTGGCCTGATGCTGAACGACTTTTTCCCCGATTTTTCCAAAGCCATTCCACTTGGCCAAGAGGGGTATATACCGGTGCATTTCCCCATACACGTGGATGTTTTTTACAACTTTCAGCTTGTATGCTTTCAGTCCACAGTTGAAATCATGGAGCTGTATTCCGGATATCCATCTGGTCACTGCATTAAAAAAACGGGATGGAATCGTCTTGGAAATCGGATCATGTCTTTCCTTTTTCCAGCCTGAGACCACATCAAAGCCCTGTTCAGTGATCATTTCATACAGACCAGGAATTTCTTCAGGACTGTCCTGAAGATCCGCATCCATTGTGATGATCACATCTCCAGACGCCTTTTTGAAACCCGCATCCAAAGCAGCGGATTTACCATAATTGCGGGTAAAATTCAGGCCTTTTATTTCTGGATATTGCTTGCATAGGCCTGATATCACCTGCCAAGAGTGATCTGTACTTCCATCATTCACCAAAAGGACTTCATAAGAAAAGCCGTTATCATTCATGACACGGCTAATCCATTGGGTCAATTCGGGTAAAGATTCTTCTTCGTTGAAAACCGGAACTACTACTGAAATTTGCGGCATTCTTAATAGTCTAGCGATTTGTCTCGCTTTTTTAGTATCGCTGCCAAAATTAAAGCAATAATCGCATAGATAATAAGTCCAAATCCAAAGTTTTTAATCTGGCCAGAAACAGAAAAGCTACTCATGGTACGCTCCCTCATTTCATCCAATTGCTCAGGAGAGAGTGCATCCGGAGAAGCACCGAAATTTTCCATCATTTTTAAGGCTGTATCTAAAGAATGGTCTGCAAGAACGCCCGGAAGAGAAGGGTCAATCACATGATAAAGCAATATTTGTCCCACTAAACCAATCAAACCAGAAACAATCATTGCTATAAAGCTAAAATTAAAGGCGGTTCCGAAACTCATAAAACCGCCCAGTTCTGCACGGTATTGTTTTCCAAAATAAATAATCAAAACAAAAAACAATACAAAGGCTACCAGGCCAAACCAACCTGAAGCCAGTAAGGAGGAATCGATAAAATAAGCGAGATAAGTAATCACTAAAGCAGCTAGACCAATTGTTAGTCCAGGTTTTATGGCGGCTTTAAAAGGAGTTTGTTCCATAGATCATCAAGTTAGTTAGGGTTTTTTCTTAAAATAATAGAAATAATAATGGTAAAAAACAGACCTGGTATGATTTTCCAAATTGCGTCGTTAAGAGCCACATCCAACGGCACCATATCTTTAATGCTATCCAAGGTACTAGTATAGGAAGTTTCTCCTACTTGGGACACTATGGTTTCAACGTTGGTTTGAAGTACTTCCAGCTTGGAAATTTTTATCGCTTCAAATAAATCAGGAAAAGCAAGAAGGATGATCCAAATCCCCAAACCAGAGATAAGAGCCAATAGCATGTAAGTAACAAAGCCTACTGACATTCCTTCAGCAAACGAAATAAACCCATTATTAAAATATTCTTTAAAAAACTTGAGAGCCAAGAAAATAGAAACCGGGGTAATAATGTACCCAAAAACCAAATTCAAATTGGTGGGATCAGGTTGAAGAAAGGAAAGAAGCCCAAAAGCACAAACACTTAGAAAACCTCCTAAAGAGCCAAATTGATAAGATGAGCCGAAATACTTATTCATTTATGGAGATTAACTGTCCTTTTTGAATGACATACTTTACCTGTCCGGTAAGCTTATCACCAAACCAGGGGTTATTGGATGCCAAAGATTTATTGGAAAGTTCGTCATAAACCCAGGAAGTTTTCGGGTCGAAAATGGTCCAAGAAAAATCTTCACCAGCAGCCAAAACATTTCGAGGACCTGTAGTCACCTTTTCAAGCAAAACATCCCAACTTAATTCGGACTCTAGTTGAACCATTGCAGGTAAAAAGGTCTGGAGACCAGCCATCCCAAATTCTGCTAGGTCAAATTCCATGAATTTGGAATCATAATCCTGCGGCTGATGGTTAGAAACAAGCGCATCAATGGTCCCGTCTTTTAAGCCTTCAATAAGAGCGGATCTATCCTCAGCCCCTCTAAAGGGAGGTTTTACTTTATAATTAGGATTGAATTCGATTAAATCAGAATCGTGGCAAATCAAACTATAAATGGAAACGTCACAAGTAACATTCAAGCCTTCCTTTTTAGCGTTTCTTATTAAATCAACCCCTTTTTTAGTACTAATAGTCTGGAAGTGCACTCTACCACCAGCATAGCGTAACAATTCAAGATTCCTGTGAATAGCAACATCCTCGGCAAGGTTTGGAATTCCTTTCATCCCCAAATTAGTAGAAACCTCACCTTCATGCATTTGGCCAAAAATAGCCAGCAAAGGATCATAGGAATGGTCAAAAAGCACCCCATCAATCTTTTGAAGGTATTGAAGGACTTTCAGAAACCTGTCCCCGTTGGACAAGGGTACAATTCCATCCCCAAAAATTTTCACTCCGGACTGGTAGTGCATATCCAAAATTTCAGTCAGGTCTTCTCCAGCTGTGTTTTTGGTCACCGCACCCTGAACGTATAGCTCTGGGGTAAATCTTTTGGCCTTGTTCAATACAAAGTCAACATCATTTTTGGATTGCAAAACAGGGTTAGTATTCGGCATTACTACAGCCTGAGAAAAGCCACTAGCAACCAAGCTTTGGCAAAAGCTCTCAATAGTTTCCTTGTATTCAAGGCCCGGTTCTCCAAATGAAGCCCTCAAATCAACCCATCCAGAAGAAGCCAACCAACCCGAAGCATTAATTTCTGTTCCAGCAAATGATTGAGATTTTTCTAGGAGAGAAAGCTTACCATCTTCAAAAACAAAGTTTCCGGTTAGCCTTTCTTTGTTGGGGGTAATAAGAGTCAGATCTCTAAAGAGCACATTCATGGATTGGAGATTTGATGCAAATCTGCAATAATAATCTATAAAATGAAATATAAACTTTGTCTGATTGAATACAAGCCAGGTAGATAAGACAGTTAAAAAAAAAGCCCCGTAAAGTAACGGGGCTGAATAATGTGGCGGCGACCTACTCTCCCGGGTGTAACCCCAGTACCATCGGCGCTGCAGGGCTTAACTTCTCTGTTCGGGATGGGAAGAGGTGGG
>NZ_JARHUI010000003.1:0-231620 GCF_029222925.1 Algoriphagus sp. CAU 1675
GAAATTGTCACTGAATCTGCGAACTCTACGCTCCGATTCACTCATCGTAAATTGTTCTCGTCTTGCCATTTTTTATCTAAGTTTTTTCAGACAAAAACGGTCAACTTATTTCAGGCACCGACAAGTAAGAAGTGATCAGTCGGTAGAAAATAGGAAATAGTTATTAGTCCATATCTTGGAACTAAAAGACAAGATTCTAAAGCTTAGAAACAGAAAAAAATAAAAGCTGAAACCGACATCATAGTCAATTTCAGCTTTTTTTTCAGTTTTTACCATTTACTGGTGTTCGTCTCTCAATAGATCATTGACGGTTTTGACCGGGTTGAAGGTGATCAGTGGAACTTCCACAAAGAGCGTGTTCCATCCGGACATGGATCCGTTCCAAAGTCCGGGGAGTTCCAAAGCCTTGAGCTCTCTTCCGCTTTTTGATTTTTCTGTGATAAAGCCCGTGTTCATGTCCCGAAACTGCATCAGGTCAAATTCCCTGCCCTTATAATCTCTGGTACCACAAACCAAATCCACTGGGTTGAAATGGGTGGCTGCCTGAAAATGCTTTTTGGACTCTGGATTGTCCAAATCGATTTGGGCAGTTTCCAAAATTTGAAGAGACTGAGAACCGTCATTTTCCTTGACCCAAAACGGACCTCCTCCAGGTTCTCCGGTGTTTTTGACCATTCCACAGACGCGAATGGGTCTGTTTAGTTTTCCTTTGAGAAAAGCAGCTTGGTCATTGATGGATTTGCTGTGAAAATCGGAGGGAAGTTTAGCTCCCAAATCCTTGGTGAAAACTTCTTCAGCTGCCTTGACAGTTTCAGCTTGTATATGAGTGTCTAGGGCATGAAGTGCCTGAAAGACTTTTTCCTGGATTTCAAGCAATAGACCTCCTATGGCCATTTTATAGTTTTTGGTTTCCTCTTTTAACCGATCGGGAACCACGTTATCGATGTTTTTGATGAAAATCAGATCCGCAGAGATATCGTTCAGGTTTTCCAGCAAAGCACCATGTCCGGCAGGTCGGAAAAGGAGAGTCCCATCCTCTTCTTTGAAAGGTTCATTGTCCATAGTCACTGCAATGGTGTCTGTGGATTTTTTCTGAGTGGAGTAGGAGCTTTGGAAGCTCAATCCATATTTTTTGCTCAGATCAGGCAGGATACTGTCAATTTCTTCTTTGAACTTTTGCTCGTGTTCGGGTGATACGGTAAAGTGGATTTTCACAGTATTTCCTTTTCCCACGGCATATTGAACTCCTTCTATTAAATGCTCATAGGCTGGGGTTCTACGCTCGTCAGGATATCGGTGAAACTTGAGTAGGCCTTTGGGTAAATTCCCATAGCCCAATCCATCGTCCAAAAGTAAGGCTGCCAATATGGATTTGTAGTCTTTTCTGTCAAGACAGTCATGAACACTACTTCCCTGTTTTTTCAGGGTTTCATTTAAATCCTCATAGAAGGCAAACTTTTCGATCTTGTCCATAAACTTCTGGACAAAAGGACTTTTGGAAATATCGCCGTCCCCATCTAAAAAAGAAAAAAGGTCCTTGAACATCCGTGATGCCGCACCACTTGCTGGCACAAACTTGACCACGTCAATCTCAGCGGCTTTTAGAGGATAAGTGTGGATGTAATTTCGCAATTCCCTATCGCTCATTACCTTGATCCCGTCACTTGGAGTGGCAGGTCCGGTTATATGTAAAAATGGAAATCCGGTTTTAAAATTCTGAATTTGTTGCTCAACGGTATTCGGATCCATGCCTTGGTCCAATATCTGTTGCTTCAAACTGCTATCCATAATAAAATTTGTTAGTGGTACAGAAACTAAGATAACAGCCAGAATGACTTAACTCAATAGAAGCTCTGAATTTTTTAACTAGTGCGAAGGTTTAGCACATCAGTTCAAATTTTACGATGGCTCCGGGTTTCTTTTGGGCCAAATTGCCCAAGGAATTTTCAGTCACTTGAAGTACTCTGGGATAGCCCCCGGTGACTTGTGCGTCTTGCATCAGGCACAAAAGTTTCCCTCCTGAGGTCAGTTGTACCGTGCCTGGATAAACAGGGGCAGTACTGATTTCTGGGAGTTGATTGGGAAGGAGTTCCTCGAGCTGGATTGCCATTGCATTTTTCATGCTTGAAACCGTAAGCGGCTTTCCAATCAATTGTTCCTTTTCCCATTCGGTAAGCAAATGCCATTCTGGCCCCGGATATACCTCTATACTTTCAGAAGCGTATCGATTAACATCCCATTTGACATTGGAAAAAGTGGTTTTTTTGTTTTCGATCATCAAGGGTTTGACAGGAATTTGGTCTCCTTTTTTGAAAAAGGAAAGGGGAGTAATTCCGGGATAAAAACTTCTGGATCCCAAAACGACTTCGGTTTGTATTCCACCATGAATTCCCAGATATAGAAGACTTCCTGCCGAGAAAGCTCCGATTTCTAGGATGTCATCTCTCTGGATTTGATGCAAACCGAAACTTGCCACTGTATGGTTATTAATATTGATTTTTGCCTTTGCACCTGCCAAAGCAATTTGAGTTGGCTGCTGAAACCTTAAACTTAAGCCTGGTTGAGAGATTTCTATCACAGCCGAGTTTGGGTCGTTTTTCAAAAGATGATTTACCCATTCAAAAGCCAGGGAATCTGCTGGGCCGGACATGGGGACTCCGTATAGGGCAAATCCCAGTCTGCCTTTGTCTCTGACGGTTGTGCCGGGGCCACATTTTAGAATTTCCACAAAAGCGCTCCCTGTTATCATAATCTTCTGGCAGCTTTGGGGTGACGGATCAGCAGGTCAAATTCTTTTTCCGAAATGGGAGTGAATTTTAGTCGTTCTCCTGGTTTTGCCCAGACGGGGGGATTGGATTGGACATTAAAAAACAACAAGGGACTTCTCCCAATCAAATGCCATCCTCCGGGACTTTCCATAGGGTAAATCCCCGTTTGGGAAGCTCCAATAGCCACAGATCCTGGAGGGATACTACGATCAGGGATTTTTTTCCTTGGTGTAATGAGCTTTTTGGGTAGACCGTTGAGGTACATAAACCCCGGTAAGAAGCCGTAGAAATGAATTCTATACAGGGGATTGGAGTGTAGGGCTATAAACTCATCCTCAGATATGTTTTTGGATGCAGCCAGTCCCTTTAGATCCCGTCCATGGGAATGGGAATAGGATACCGGAACTTCCCATAGAGTCTCGGGAAGGGAAAAATGACCTGGCTGAAATTCATTCGTTAATTTTTCTATTTCATCTTGCTCCATGGCTTTTTTCCAGAGAACGGAAAGGGTTTTAAAGCCCAAGCGGGTTTCTTGAATTTGAGCATTGAATTCCTGGGTCAACAAGGAATCAAAGGCCAATTGATCCATCAGGAGTTGGTCTGAAACTTCCTGATCCCAGTAAAACTCAGAGATAGTCGGTGTTATAAAAGTTAGGGTAGGGCTCATGTCCACCACTTTTTTCGGATTTCGGGAAGGAAGGTAAGGATTCCGGGATTGTCCCCATGAAAACAGATGGTATCAGCTTGGACAGGAAGTTTGTTTCCTTCAGTAGAAATCAGGACTGAAGATTCAAACAAAGGGCTGAGCTGGTTTTGGACTTCCTCCAAGGTGGTCAATAAAGAGCCGGGTTCAGATCTGGCCAAGAGCCGAAAATCATCAGTATAGGCTCGGTCTCCGAAAATCTCAAGCCTGGTTTTCAAGCCTTGGTTTTTGGCCGCTTTTTCCATTTCCGAATGCGGCGGAACCAATACCGGTACATTTGGATAATTAAGCCTTAGGAATTGACAAAGAGTTTCTGCCAAACCAGGATTGGCTGCGGCATCATTGTAAAGCGCGCCATGGAATTTGATATGATCAATAGCTAGTCCCAATTTTTCAGCCTCTTCCATAAAAAGCGCTATTTGTTCTTGAATGGAATTTAATAAAAGCGCTGTAGGAAGTTCGAGGGATTTTCTTCCAAAATTTTCCCGGTCCGGATAGGAAGGGTGGGCTCCGGCATTTATATGGTATTCATCACAAAGACTCAGGGTTTGGTGCACGCTATCCCGATCACCAAAATGTCCCCCACAGGCTACACTTGCAGCATCGATAAAAGGGAGAATATTTTCCTCATGGGCAATGCCTTCACCTAGGTCACAATTGATTTGGAGATTAGTTTCCGAATTAACCATGCCCGAATTTAAATAAAGTATTGGGAGAAACTTCTTTTTGCCTGGGAGTGCAAGTTAGGATTGTGGAAGTAAGGGAGGATTTGACTGAAAATTCCTCATTTTTTAAATTTGGGTATCGTTAACTTAAACCTAACTAATTATGGGAAAAGGAGATTTGAAATCCAGAAGAGGCAAAATCAATCGAGGAACTTTCGGAGCAAGCAGACCCAAAAAAGAGGCAAACAGAAAGACGAAAAGTGAAAAAATGGGATTGGTCAAAAAGTAAATCGATTGGATATAGCACAGGGGCTTCGGCCCCTTCCTTTTTATAGATTGTTGTAGAATTTGATCCATTCATTTAGTTGTTTGAAGTCCAATCTTCCCTTGGAGACTTTTAGATGATGGAGAATAGCCAGGGATTTTTTCATCCTGCTTTCCGGGTTTTTCACTTTGGAAACTAGGTAAATCAGGCTTCTTTGTTTTCCTGGAGTTAAAGTCCGGAAAAAGTCATTTCCCTCTTTGTCCTGATCCAATAATACCTCAAATTCCTCTGGGACTTCATGGCCAAATTCACTGTTGTCTTTTTCAAGTTTTACCTGAATTGATATTCCTTGTTCCAAATGGAGGCTTTTGATCAAATCCTGATTGATCAATAGGTACCAATAGTCTTTTGCTTTCATCAGGGCCATGTGAAAAGGCCCTCGGTCCTGGAGGTAAACCAAGACCCTTCTGTGGTTTCCATCCATCATTTCCGCTGCAATAGGATCGGGGACAGGGATGTGATTCTGCCAATGATTGAAATCAAAACGGCTCAGTTTGGCCTCAAAAGTCTTCATGGAATAAAAAAAGATTAACTGCTGATCTGTGAATTTAAAGAATTCATTCAGATCAGAGAGAAGGAATTTAAAGGATTATATATTTCTGGGAATTGATAAAAATTGGGTTACTTGAAGTTTCAACGGATTTGAACAGATCATGAGTATTCCATCAAAACTTCCACAGGTAGGAACCACCATTTTTACGGTCATGTCAAAAATGGCCCAGGATTTTGGGGCAATCAATTTATCGCAGGGGTTTCCCGGTTTTGGGTCTGATCCTGTACTACTCGAATTGGTGGCAAAATATACCCTGGAGGGTTTTAACCAATATGCCCCCATGAGCGGTATCCCTCATTTGAGGGAAATCATGGTAGAAAAGACGGAGCGATGTTATGGGGTAAAAGTTGATTCGGAAACAGAGGTTACGATTGTTTCCGGAGCAACCGAGGCTATTTTTTCGGCAGTTACTTCAATAATTAAGCCCGGTGATGAAGTGATTGTCCTGGAGCCAGCTTATGACAGTTATGAGCCGTCAATCTTGCTCAGTGGAGGGATTCCCATTCATATTCCCTTGAAACTTCCTGATTTTTCGGTGGATTGGGACAGGGTAAGGTCAGCTGTCAACTACAAGACCAAGCTGATCATGGTCAATTCCCCTCATAATCCTACTGGATACCTTTGGACTCAGGAAGACTTGAACCAACTGGCCGCGCTGATTTCCGACCGGGATATTTTTGTGGTCAGTGATGAAGTATATGAACACATTACATTTGATGGAAGGCCCCATCTTTCTTTGCTTACCCATCCGGTTCTTCGGGAAAAAACCTTCGTCTGTGGTTCCTATGGAAAGACCTTCCATGTCACGGGATGGAAAATCGGTTTTTGCATTGCTCCTGAGGCATTGACCAAGGAGTTCAGGAAAATACATCAGTTTGTCACCTTTAGTACAGTCACTCCACTTCAGCATGCCTTGGCTGATTACTTGAAAACACCGGAGCATTACGAACAAATCCCAGCGTTTTATCAAAAAAAGCGGGATCTTTTTGTGGATGGATTAAAGGAAAGTGGATTGAGTTTTACTCCCGCAGAAGGAAGTTTTTTTCAGATGGCATCCTATGCGCACCTTTCGGATATGTCTGATAGGGAATTGGCAGAGCGAATGACCAAAGAACTAAAAGTAGCCTGTATTCCTGTTTCGGCCTTTTATCATGATCACAAAGACGATAAACTGATTCGTTTTTGTTTTGCCAAGGAAGAGTCAGAACTTCAGGAAGCATTGGGAAGGCTTACCAACTTAGCCTCCCTGTTTTAAAAAACCAAAGCCCGAATAACTCGGGCTTTGGAGGGGGGGCGATGGGCAACTTATCCCAGTGCTTTCTGGCAAAATTCCAGACATTTTTGAACTTCCGTTATTGGGCTTGAGCCTTCAGGAACTTGATATTCCAATTCTATGGTAGCCGGGAAGGAGTATTTATTTTTCTGCATCATTTTGAGCACATCTCCTATTGGAGTGTCTCCTGATCCCCAAACTACATTTCCTTTTCCATTTTCAGGAGTTTGACGGTCTTTGGTGTGCATACTCATGATATGCTTGCTTTGCTTTTGAATCAAAGTCATCAAATCTTTGTGGCCTGCGGCAATATAGTGTCCCATGTCAAGATTCAGGGCATTTTTAGGACTTTGTGCCAAAGCGGTATCCCAAAAATCGAAGGTTTGCTGCTCATGTCCATGGTATGCCACGGTCATTCCGTTTTGTTCCCCCAACTTGCCTAGTTTCAAAGTGTGGGCATCGTCAGATGGATGCTCCAAAGTGACATGACTTGCTCCCAGGGCTTTGGCAGCTCTCATTCCATAAGTGATTTCCAGTTCGCTGTTATTTTTTCCAAAAGCACTTGGTTTGAACGCATAGATGCTGACTCCGGCATCCTTGTACATTTTGCGGATTTGCTCAAATTTCTTCATGTCGGCTTTTGCTCTCCAAGCGGCAACCTCTTTGCCATAGGAGTCAGCTTGGGCGCGCATATCAGCCATTTTTGCTTTTTCGTCCTCGGAGAGTTCCTCTCCACGTCTTTGTTTCCCCATCAGTTGAAACATAGCCATACGGTCGATTGGGTTGGCGGGCATGCCTGCAAAGCTTTCCGCTGGATCTCCCATCAGCTCGATGGCAGAAATACCGCATTCTTTCACATAACTGAGCGTGGCTTCCGCACTTTGGTCAGGTAAGGATCTAAAAGAATAAGTAATGCATCCGATTTGTACTCCGTTAATAAGGGAATTGGGCTTGTTCAGGGATTTGATGATGGCTGGAGCTCCCTGAAGCCAGGAAGGAGCTAAAGCCAGGCCAGTAGCACCAAGTGCGGATTTGATCAGAAACTCTCTTCTGTTTTTCATGGTCTTAGGGTTTATTGAATAGGTTGAGCTATTTTATGCGATTTAAAATACTCAATATGTTTTCATGGAAATCAAGAATTGATCCTGATTTTTAAAATTTAAGGTTGAGAGGCGAATAATGTGTTTAAATGAAACATTAATTGGCATTTGGGGCCTACTTCTAGAGTTTTGTTTGTTAATTTTCGCCAATGTCAACATCCATTCAAAATAGGATATTAAACGGAGTATTTCTTCCGGAACTGGAATTCAGGACTTCCAGAAGCAGTGGACCCGGTGGTCAGAATGTCAATAAGGTTGAAACCAGAGTTCAGCTTTTTTTCAATATTGATACTTCGCTTGTTTTGACCGAGGAAGAGAAAGCTACTCTTCACCAAAAAGCTAAATCCAAAATCTCGGAGGGAGGGATTCTACAGTTGCAAGCCCAGGAGAAAAGATCCCAGTTGCAGAACAGGGAATTGGTTTTGGAGAAGTTTTATGAGTTGCTCAGGAAGGCTTTTGAAAGAAGGAAGGCCCGAAAAGCTACAAAACCCGGGAAAGCCGCTGTAGAAAAGCGCTTAAAAGCCAAAAAATCCCAAGCTCAGAAAAAAGCCAACCGATCCTGGAAGAGGGAAGATTAAAGATTTGAATAGTATTTTCTCAGTCCAATATTCGAACCAGGAGTTTTTCGCAGACTTTTTCACTCAGTGTTTCGGCACTTTTTCCTTCATAGCTCACCACCATGCTTTGGTCAAAGGGTTCCTTGGACACCACCTTCAACTCCATTCCCAATGAAAGATTTCGGCTGTTGAGGAACTGTAAAAATTCCGTGGATGAATCTGCCAATGCAGCCAGCAACACTTCCTGACCTGCTTTTGCCTGGGAAAGGTTTTTGTAATGGATTTCCTGCATACGTCCCAACTTGTCGGGAATAGGGGAGCCATGTGGATCTACCGTTGGATAGCCCATCATTTCATCCATGCGCTCAAATAATTTTTGTGCATGGATATGCTCCACTTGCTCAGCTATTTCATGAACTTCTTCCCAACCAAAGCCCATTTTGGTCACCAGGAACATTTCTGTCAATCTATGCTTTCGGATGACCAAAGCAGCAGTCTTTTTTCCTTCGGGGGTAAGTAAGACCGGTTTGTATTTTTCATAAATCACCCATCCCTGTTTCTGAAGGTTTTTGACCATACTGTTTACAGTAGGCATGCTGACCTGCATTTGATGCGCCAATTCAGAAATATTCACCTCCCCTTGGGGATTGGCCAGATTGAACAGGGCTTTCAGGTAGTTTTCTTCCGTGGTTGATGCCATAGCTTCTAGTTTGGAATCTCAAATATGATTTATTTTTTCTAAAAAAGAATTTTGTTAGAATAATCTAACAATATAACTTTGATCATTCGATTAGGTTGAATTTGATTTATGAGAGGAATTATACTGGGATTGATAAGCTTGATTTTTTTGGTGGCTCAAGTAAATGGACAGGAGAATGAAATTCACGGAGAAGTGCTTTCAGGCTCGGAGCCGGTCGCATTCGCCACTATTTTTATCAAAGAATTGTCGGCTGGAACCTCTTCAGATGAGGAAGGAAAGTTCACTTTGAAATTAACCGGTAAGGGTCCCTTCACTGTTCAGGTGTCCAGCATTGGTTACAAGACTTTTCAGGGTTTTATCCAAGGTTCTGAGAGATCTTTGACTTTTCAACTGGAAGCAATTGATTCCGGACTGGAGGAAGTGGTAGTCAGTGGAACGCTTCAGGAGGTATCTAAACTCTCCAGTCCTGTTCCTGTTGAGGTTTACAAATCGGGATTTTTCAAAGCCAATCCGGCACCCTCTTTATTTGAATCCCTTCAAAATGTCAACGGTATTCGACCTCAGGTCAACTGTAATATCTGCAATACCGGAGATATTCATATTAATGGGCTTGAGGGACCTTATACCATGGTTTTGATAGATGGCATGCCTATAGTCAGTGGTTTGGCGACTGTTTATGGATTGACCGGAATCCCTCAGGCTTTGATAGAAAGGATAGAGGTGGTCAAAGGACCTGCTTCTACCTTGTATGGTTCCGAGGCTGTGGGAGGGCTGATTAATGTGATTACCAAAAGCCCCGAAAATGCCCCTTATTTTTCGGCTGATTATTTTGGGAGTAGCTGGGGAGAACAAACCTTGGATTTAGGTCTGAAAAGTAAATGGGGGAAAAATATTCAATCACTAACCGGAATCAATGCTTTTCATTATGCTCATCCAATTGACAAAAACGGGGATGGTTTTACCGATCTGACCTTATCGGAAAGGATTTCGGTTTTTCAAAAATTGCACATCTCACGTCCTGGGAATAAATCCCTGAATATGGCGGGTCGTTGGGTTTATGAAGATCGCTGGGGAGGAGAAATGAACTGGAACAGCAAATTCCGTGGAGGGGATGAAGTGTATGGTGAAAGTATTTATACCAACCGCTGGGAGGTATTTGGGAATTATGATCTTCCTGGGAAGGAAAATTTTACTTTTCAATATTCTGCAAATGGACATAAACAGAACTCTGTATATGGGGAAACCTTCTACAAAGCCAATCAGTCCATTGCCTTCGGCCAATTGACCTGGAGAAAAGAATTTTCCAAGAATCAGTTTTTGGCAGGCTTGGCTTATCGCTACACCTACTATGACGACAATACCCCAGCGACTTATAGTGGGGTGGAGGAAAGGAACAAAGCTTCCCAAATTCATTTGCCAGGAATATTTATTCAGGATGAGATTAGCCTCGGAGATAAACAAAGCCTCTTGATCGGGGGCAGACTTGACTATAATTCAATCCATGGTTCCATCTTTTCTCCCCGACTCAATTACAAATTCAATTCTATTGATAAAAGTCTGGTAATGAGGATTTCTGTGGGTAATGGTTTTCGGGTAGCCAATGTGTTTACGGAAGATCATGCAGCTTTGACTGGAGCCAGGGAAGTAGTCTTTGAGGAGGAACTCAAGCCTGAGAAAAGCTGGAACGTCAATGGAAACCTGGTGAAGAAGATTTATACCCTCGGTGGAAATTTTATCAGTTTGGATGCTACGTTGTTTTACACCCATTTCAGCAACCGCATTATTCCGGACTATGAGAGCAATCCCAATCAGATTATTTATGCCAACCTGGACGGAAAAGCGATTTCCAAGGGCATTTCCCTCAATTCTACCCTTGCTTTGGCAAATGGTTTGGAAGGGAGTCTGGGTGCCACTGTTATGGATGTAAGTCTGGAAGAAAATGGAGTTTCACGAAGGCAATTGCTCACGGAGCGCATCTCGGGAGTTTGGTCTTTGAGTTATAAGGTTTGGCAATGGGGACTAACGTTGGATTATACGGGAAATATCTATAGTCCCATGCGATTACCACTTTTGGGGCCTTTGGATGACAGAGCGGAGTTTTCTCCTTGGTGGAGCATTCAGAATATTCAGATTACGAAAAATATTGGGAAGAAGTGGGAAATTTATGGAGGTGTGAAAAACCTGTTGAATTTCACACCTCCGGCAAACAGTATTGCCCGGGCTTTTGACCCTTTTGACAGAGGAGTTGAATTTGCTGAGGATGGCTCGGTTTTGCCAACTCCAGAAAACCCCAATGCGCTGACCTTTGACCCCACCTATGTGTTTGCACCCAATCAGGGAATCCGGGGTTTTCTGGGATTTCGCTTTACGATTTCTGATTAATAAAGGCCTTTTCTCTTTCTTTTTCGGGACATAAAGAAAAGAGTGAATCCGGAGAAAACGGTAGCCAAACCAAATAAGGAAAAAGCTCTCAGCAATAGGTTGTTGAAATCATCCCTTCCTGCATAATCCATGGTATGGAACATCCAGAGAAAGTCAAACCATCGCCAGCTTCTGTGTCGTACCCGCTCAAAATTTCCGGATTTGGCATCGATATAAGCGACTAGATTTTCGGGATGGTCATAATGAATTGCCCAAGCAGGGAGAGGCCTCCCTCTGTATTCGTGGTGGGGTCCAGCCTGCGTGAGGTATTCAGCCTCTTTGATTCCAAAATTCCCTTTGATATAAATCTTGGCAATTTCCTTGGCTTCCTCTTCGGTGATTTCACCTTTCAGTTCTGCGGTTTGGGCATTGTAAAGATTCTTTCCGTTTACCCAGTAATGAGGCTGATGTAAGACAAAACGAAGCTCCAGGGAAGAAATTTCCAGGGTTGAATCCAAGGATCCCGGATCAACCAAATTGGAAGCAGTCATATGCATCATGTGCTCATTGTGAAAATGATCCCCATGGATTTCATCAATATCAGTCCAACTGAAGTATAATCCACTGATTGTCCAAAGAAGGAACTGTATTCCTATAAAAACTCCCAGAAAACGATGGATCTTCCGGACGTAATATTGGTTGTTTTTTCTCATTTATGATTTAGGTTGGGTATCGGAATACAAATGCTTGCACTTAATCTACAGTGGAAATAAGGCTGTCCTCTACGACACCACAAGTGAGCATGGAACTTCCAAATAGCGGGTTTTTAATTTCCTTTTCTGCACTGAGCCACATTCCACCTGTATTGTTTTTATACATTGGGCAATATTGATGATACAGCGTACGGTCAGTTCCTGCAATTTTCAGAAGATCCTTCATCAGCATGCTCAGCGCCTGGAAGCTTTCCCTTTGATCTGCTATTTGGGAACCTTGGATGTTTTTAGCCAAATCAATCGCATCCAACTGAAGTCTTTCCAATTCTTCGATTTCGTTTCCTGCCACTGTAGCGATATCAAATTGCTCTAAAGATGTAACCAAGGCCTGACTTTTTTCTGAAGCCAATGATTCATTGTCTTCCACCAAGGCATTTTTCACTTCCAAATAGGAGTTGATGATTTCAGAGGTCCCTTTTGATTCGGGCACAGAAACGGACTGCATTGCAGATTCCTCTTGTGCTTGATGATCTTCATGGGATTCGGTGCTTTTCTCTCCACTGCATGAATAAAAAGCAAGACTGATTGCAAAGGCAAGGATGGTTGACTTTTTCATATTGTTTAAAGGGTTGGTTGAAAACTCCATGTTTTTTGGGTTTATAATTTGATTAATTGAATGATTTGGTGACTTCTCCACAGGTCAGCATGGAAGCTCCGAAATAGGGGTTGATAATGGCCGAATCCAGGCTTAGCCAATCTGCTCCCTTGAAGGAATCCGCCATTGGGCAGTGTTGTACATAAATCTTCCCCTCATAGGCTTGGAATTGCTCAGTAAGACTGACCATTTCTATGGAAATCAGTTGAAAAGCTTTTCGTAAAACTTCAATCTTTTGGGATTTATCGGCTTGGGCCAATCCCAAATTGATTCCGGATTCATATTCCATCCAAGAGGTATGGGCCTCTCCGGTAAACAGTTTCATATCTACTTGATCAATAGCTTTCTTCATTTGATTTGCCGCATCTTTTGACTTTTGGAAATCATCCTGAGCCAAAGCGTTTTTAAAAGAAAGATAGGCTTCGAAAAGTGGTTTGAGAGCATTTTTAGCTTCTCCAGATATTTCTACTGGAGTAGAGGAGCTATCATTGGCCTGATCACTGTGATTGTGTCCAACTCCCATTTTTCCTCCTTCAGGATTCATCATACTTGGTTTTCCGGCAAGCTGGGCAGCTGCGTCAATACTGAAGGCTCCATTGATAACCACTTCTTCACCGGGTTCCAATCCATCTTCTACGAGATAGCTTTCTCCCAAAGCCGGGCCCAAAGTCACTTCCCGAAGACTAAAACTGCTTTGCTGATCAAATGGAGACTTGACATAGACCACAGACCTTTTTCCGGTCCACAAAACAGCTGATTTTGGAATTGTCAAGCCAGTAGTGTTGGTGTCCAAAATGCTGTTGAGGGTTCCCGAAACAAACATTTCAGGCTTGAGTTTTTGCTTGGGGTTCGCCATTTCCACCCTAGCCTTTGCTACTCTAGTGGCAGGATCAATGACGGGATCCAGGAAGGTGATCTTACCTTTGAAAGTCTCGCCCGGAAGAGAGGAGATCCGGTATTCGATTTCATCTCCTTTTTTGATCCAGGCTAAATCCGACTCATACACATCGAAAAGTACCCATACTCGGGAAAGGTCGGAAACCTTGTAGATGGGCTGACCTATACCGAGGTGATCACCCAGGTTTGCAAGTTTTTCGGTTACAAAACCGGATACATTTGCCTTGATTGGGAATTGCTGAATAGGTTTTCCAGTTGAGAGGATTTCTGAAATTTGATCTTCGGTTATTTTCCAGTTTTTCAGCTTTTTAACTGCTGCCTCATAAAGTTGAGGTTGTGTGGATTTGATCTTCGCTGCCTGCAATAGTTCCTCTTGTGCGACAGATAGTTCAGGGGAATAAACCAAGGCTATGGTTTGTCCTTTGTTGATGTATTCTCCCGTAAAATTGACCATGAGTTGCTCAATTCTTCCCGGGATGTGCGTGGCCTGTGTATATAACAATCGTTCATCAACCTGGATTTTTCCGTTGAGGTTGAGTTGCTTTTTAGCCTCTGAACTTCCGACTATCTGTGTCTGCACATTGGAAAGTTGCATCGCCGTAGGGGACATGGAGATTGCATTTGGATCCAGTGAGGAATTTGTGCTAGTCTCCAAAGGAATCAGGTCCATACCACAAATCGGGCATTTTCCGGGTTCATTTTGCTGGATTTGTGGATGCATGGAACAGGTCCATATTCCTTCTATTCCGGCATCATGACTGTGTAGTTCAGCTTCATCCGATCCTGAATTTCCGAAGATCAGATAGCCTCCCAATAAGCCCACTACCAACATGGAAAGGGCTATAATGAATGTCTTTTTTTGAGTCGTATTCATAGCTCAAATGATTTTGCAGTGATGTAATCCAGTTCAGCTTTGGTCACTTCAAGTTTTACCAGGGCTTCTACTTTCATTTTTTGATACTTCAGTAATTCCTGTTGCATGAGCAGCACTTCTTCAAAGTCATTTCCTGAATTGGAAAAGGAAGAGAAAAGCAGATCCAGGGATTGTTGGGATTGTAAGGTTTGGGTTTCATATAACTGGATCAGAGTGGCCTGTTTTTCCAGTTCGTATGCCTTCATTTCAAAGTTGCTCAGAAGTTGGTTTTCCAATTCCTGATATTGATAGGAATAGGCTTCCTGCATCAATTGGGCTTCTTTTTCGGCGGCTTTGTACTTGCCTGAGAAAATGGGCAAACTCATCGAAACCATAGGCATTAGCGCGTTTTTTCCATTGTCATCCACGCTCATATCCTCACGCTTTCCGATCAGGACGTAGTCCAGACCAACACCGATTTTTGGCAAGGCCTGATTGGCAGCTACCCGCTCATTGGATTCAGCTGCTTTGATTTTCATGGAAATTGCCTCCAATTGGGGATGTCCCAAAAGCAGAGAGTCGTAGCGATAAACCCCTGAATTTGGATCGAATGTCAGCGACTCTTCCAAATGGATGGGCTCATCTTCATTTCTGTTGAGGAGATTGTTGAAGGAAGTTTGAAGTGTTTTACGCTTCATTTTCAGGATGTCCAGATTGGAGATGGCATCTTTTAATCGAATGTCTACTCTAAGGACATTTACCATGCTTCCACTTCCATTCGCAAACTTGTCTGTCGCCAGGCTTTTATAAGTTTCCAAAATGTGGATATTCTCCTCTTCCAAATGAATCAGTTGTTCAAGCTCGACCATTGGATAGTAGGCCGCTTTAACCCTGTAAAACAATTCGTTTCGGGCATTTAGGAAGGTTTGGTAGTTTGCCTCTGCCAAAGCTTCAGCTCCATTTCCATAATATTTCAGCGTACCAAACCAAGGGAACATCTGGTTGATGGAAAATCGTGCGCGCTGTGGACCCACTCGGGTTTCGACAGGGGAGATAAAGTAGCCAAATGACAACGTTGGATCCGGCAGACTTCGAATCTGGGCAGCCTTTTGTAGGGATGCCTCAAACTCCTTGAATTTTGCCTGCACACCCGGGTTGTTCTCTGCGGCGATTTTCAGGTAATCTTCCAGACCCTGACCAATTGCATGAAATCCCACCAAAAAGCTTATGAGTAGTAAGAATAGCTGCTTTTTCATTTGTTGTTCTTTTTGAATTGGTACTCCTCACGGATGCAATAGAGCACAGGGACAATGAAATAGGTAATGGAAGCCACGAGCATTCCTCCAAATGCCGGAATTGCCATAGGGATCATGATATCCGAACCCCTTCCCGTGGAACTCAAAATGGGCAATAAGGCGATGATGGTAGTCGCAGAAGTCATGATGGCGGGCTTTATTCTTCGCATTCCCGCTTCAATCACTGCGGTTTTGATGCCTTGGAGATTATCGGTTTTGTTCTTTTTAAAACTTTGATCCAAGTAGGTTGCCATCAATACTCCATCATCGGTAGCGATTCCAAACAAGGCAATAAAGCCTACCCAAACGGCCACACTGAGATTGATGGTTTTCATGGAAAACAAGTCCCTGAGGTTGGTTCCAAAGAGGCTGAAGTCAGCAAACCAGCTTTGGCCGTAAAGCCATAGCATCAGGAATCCCCCTGCAAAGGCCATGGCAATTCCTGAAAAAACCATCAGGGAGGTGCTGACTGACCTGAATTGGAAATAGAGGATCAGAAAGACCAAAGCCAAAACAAGCGGAACGATGATGGAAAGCCGCTTTTCTGCCCGGATTTGATTTTCATAGGAACCGGAGAATTTAAAGTTGATGCCGGCCGGAACTGTGAGTTCGCCGGAATCGATTTTGGATTGGATAGTATTTCTTGCGTCCTCAACCACTCGTACTTCGGAGTAGCCCTCTCTTTTGTCAAAAAGCACATAGCCCACCAAAAAGGTGTCTTCGCTTTTGATTGCCTGAGGACCTCTCACATAGTCGAATTCCACCAGTTGGGAAAGGGGAATCTGTGTCCCAGATGCAGTGCTGACCAGAATTTCTCCCAGTGATTCCGGGTCATCCCTCAATTCTCTGGGATAGCGAACCCGCACAGGATAGCGTTCCCTTCCTTCCACAGTGGTCGTGATGTTCATTCCACCGATGGCAGTTTCAATGACCTGCTGTACATCCTCTATACTCAATCCATAACGGGCTATTTCCCTTCTGTTGATGTTTAGCTGCAGATAGGGTTTCCCTACAATTCGGTCCGCAAAGGCTGCTTCCGCTTTGACAGAGGGTACCTCTTTGAGGATTTCTTCCAGTTGAAGTCCAAATTCTTCAATGGTATTCAAATCCGGACCATAAACTTTGATCCCCATGGGAGCTCTCATGCCGGTTTGAAGCATCACCAATCGGGTTTCTATAGGCTGGAGTTTGGGTGCTGAGGTCACTCCTGGGATCTGGGTTACCTGAACGATTTCATCCCAGATATCATCTGGGGAATGGATGGTATTTCTCCAGTTCCGGAAATAACTCCCTCCATCATCCGGAAGGAGATCGGCTTTCGTAATTCCCTTTTGCAAAGCCTCTTCCTGACTGATGCTGGAACCTGACTTCAGTACTAAATTCCCTTCTTTATCTGTTTTGAACCGCATCCTGTGTCCTTTCTCATTCAGGATGTATTCGGACTTGTAGTTGATGACATTTTCAAACATGGAAATAGGAGCGGGGTCCAAGGCAGACTCGGCTCTTCCAAGTTTCCCAACCGTCAGTTCTACTTCCGGAATGCTGGTCAGGAGCATATCCAGTTTGGCCAGGGTTTCCCTGTTGAATTCCATTCCGGAATGCGGCATGGAAGTAGGCATTAGGAGAAAGCTTCCTTCATCCAATGGAGGCATAAACTCTTCACCCATTCCGGGAAAAGTATGGCTGAGACCGGACCAGACTTTGGTCGTCCGGATGTTCCAACCCAGCAGATCAAATCCTTTGGGGATAAAACCAAACACGGTGCTGAATCCAAACCAGATAAATGTGGCCACCAAAATGAGGAAGGTAGGAATACTCAAAAAGGTCTTTTTATGTTCCAGACACCAATGCAGGATCCATTTGTAGTATTTCTCTAGAAAGAGAAATGCCCCAAGAATGATCCCGATCATCAAGGCAACAAAAAGGAAATTGGAAATTAGACTTCTGGAAGGACCCAAAGGAAGCCAGTATTCTGCCAAAAGCCAGGTGGTTCCGGCCAGAATAAGGATTAATTCGGCATTGTCCAGTACCCATTTCTGAGGACCCTTGGGCTCAAAGCTTTTCTTCTGCAGATATATTTTCAAGACTGAAATCCCTGCCAATACTACAAGCATTGCCCCAGCCCATTGATATCCATTCAACAAACTCAACAGACCGAGGACAATCAATCCTAAATTCCCCAGGATTCTGGTTTTCTCATTTTTGATTTTGAAACCAAAAAACCAATGGGCCAGAGTAGGGAGAATAAACAGGCTGACGATCAGTGCCGCAACAAGGGCAAAGGTTTTGGTGAAGGCCAATGGACCAAACAATTTTCCTTCGGCAGCTTGAAGGGTGAATACCGGGATGAAACTCACAATGGTCGTGGAAACCGCTGTTAAAATGGCCGAGGAAACTTCCGATGAGGCTTTGTAAATAGTGTCCAGAAGCTTTTGACCCGGAGGAGCCTCGTCCAGGCTTTTGATGATGTTTTCGGAAAGTATAATTCCCAAATCCACCATGGTGCCTATGGCAATGGCAATTCCCGAAAGCGCTACAATATTGGCATCCACCCCAAAGTTCCGCATGGCAATAAATACCATCAAAACAGCGATTGGTAAAAGACTGGAAATCAGTATTGAAGCACGAATATTGTAAACCATCACAATAACCACCAAAATGGTGATCAGAATCTCCAGAGAAAGCGCTTCCTCCAAGGTTCCCAAGGTTTCCTGGATCAGGATTGAGCGGTCGTAGAAGGGCACCAAGGTAAGTTTGCTGACCCTACCATCCGCCAAAGTCTTGCTAGGAAGCCCAGGTGATATTTCATTGATTTTTTCCTTGACCTGATTGATGACCTGCATGGGGTTGGATCCATAGCGGGCTACGACTACGCCTCCGACTACTTCAGCGCCATCCTTATCCAAGGCACCTCTCCGGTTGGCAGGTCCAAGATTGACCCGGGCGATGTCCTTGATTCGAATCGGAACATTGTCTGTAACCGTAACCACAGCTTCTTCCAGATCCTGCAGGCTTTTGATGTACCCCAAACCACGAACCAGGTATTCAGCTTGATTGATCTCTACCGTTTTTGCACCTACGTCCCGGTTGGATTGCTGCACTGCCATCATGACCATCTTGAGAGGGATGTTGTAGGATTTGAGGGCATCTGGATCCACATCGATCTGATATTCCTGAACAAAGCCTCCAATGGATGCCACTTCCGAAACTCCTTCCACCGCATTTAGGGCATATTTGATGTAGAAATCCTGGACAGAGCGGATTTCATGCAAATCCCAGCCTCCGGTTGGATTGCCGTCTTGGTCCCTGCCTTCCACGGTATACCAAAATACCTGACCCAAGGCTGTGGCATCCGGACCCAGGGAAGGTTTTACTTCCTGGGGAAGGAGTCCCGAAGGAATGGAATTGATCTTTTCCAGAATTCTGGATCGGGACCAATAAAATTCAACATCCTCATCGAAGATGATGTAAATGCTGGAAAAGCCGAAAATAGAAGTGCTTCTAATGGATTTTACTCCGGGAATTCCAAGCAAATAGGTGGTCAGAGGATAGGAAATCTGATCCTCAATGTCCTGAGGCGAACGCCCAGGCCAGGGAGTGAATACAATCTGCTGGTTTTCCCCGATGTCAGGAATAGCATCCACGGGAACGGGGTCGGAGGGAAGTGCGGATATTTTCCATCCAAAGGGAGCAGTTATGACTCCCCATGAGACCAATCCCAGGAGAAGAATAACAGTGACCAGTTTGTTTTCTAAGAAATACTTAATGATTCGATTGAGCATAAATCAAAGGGTTAAGTGCAATGAGTTGTGCCAAAGGATTTTGGCAAAAGGAATGCATGCAGGTCAAACCTGCCACCCGGGATTTAGATCAAGAAAGATTGATACAGCACCTGAAGGTTCTGCTCAATAGGGGGAGGGGAATAAGTGGGGAATTGGGTTTTTTCGGAAAAAATAGGTTTGATTCCGAAAACAAATACCTGTACGAAGGCAACTGCGAAATCCAGAGAGAAGTTGATGTCTATCTTTTTCAGTTGGACTTCGTCATCCACCTGCAAATGGGTGGTGACGTTTTCGCAGCAGGATTTGGGGTCTTGTTGATTATCGTCTTGGTTTTCACTGTGGTCCATGGGCATTTCCATTCCACAGTCCACGTGTTTTTCCCCAAAACCGATTTCGGATTTCATTTCCATACCCATGCAAAAATGGGTCGTCTTCGCCATCCCGACGGATGAGAAGAAAACCAACAGGGCTAGTATTATAGAAACTGATGCCTTCATCGATTCGAAAATACGGAATTTAATTTGGGAAGTTCAAATTTTAATGTTTCAGGACTTGATTTACAGTTCGTTGTATTTAAATTTTGGAAATGATTTTTTGTTTATGGCTAATACTTTTACTCAAATTCATATTCAAGTTGTATTTGCAACTCAATTCCGAAAAGCTCAAATCAGTCCACTTTGGGAATCCCGCTTGTACGAGTATATCATTGGTATTTTTAATTTCTATGGACATAGAGTTTTGTCAATAAATGGAATGCCAGATCATATTCATATTCTATTCGGGTTTAATCCGGATCAATCGCTTAGTGACTTGATTCAAAAGGTGAAAGCATCAAGTTCAAAATGGATCAATGAAGAAAAGCTTTCTCCTAGCAAATTTTCCTGGCAAGCAGGATTTGGAGCATTTTCCTACACCAAATCGGATGTGCCCAAGGTGATTCAATACATTCAAAATCAAAAAGAACATCATCAGAAGAAGACTTTTTTGGAAGAGTACAAGAAGATTTTGAAGGACCTGGAGATTGAATTTGACCCTAGATACATTTTTAAGGATTTGATTTAGGTATCGTCCCTACGGGACTTCCTCAACATCATTATTTTTTTCTATCGTCTCTCTGGTACTACCAAGCTTACGTCCCTACGGGACTACTGCCAATTTTACGTTCCTCTTGGATTTTCAGAGGACCAAAGTGCCTTTAGGCACGATAGTTCTGTAGCTCGTTAGGCACGGTAGTTCAGTAGCCCTTTGGGCAAGGGGGTTGAAAATATGATTGAAGGTTTCCGGAAAATGCCGTAGGCATGATACCGTTTTATTTAATCTTCGCTATAAACCCAGGCCCTATGGATTTGCAAATCATTTGCCCTACGGATTCCTAATCTAACGTCCTTCTGGGACTACCAAGCTTACGTCCCTACGGGACTACTGCCAATTTTACGTTCCTCTTGGATTTTCAGAGGACCAAAGTGCCTTTAGGCACGATAGTTTTGTAGCCTTTTAGGCAAAAGGGTTGAAAATATGATTGAAGGTTTCCGGAAAATGCCGTAGGCATGATACCGTTTTATTTAATCTTCGCTATAAATCCAGGCCCTATGGATCTGCAAATCATTTGCCCTACGGATTCCTAACCTAACGTCCCTCTGGGACTACCAAACTGGTGTCCCTCTGGGACTACCAAGCTTACGTCCCTACGGGACTGCCAATTTTACGTTCCTCTTGGATTTTCAGGGGACCAAAGTGCCTTTAGGCACGTTAGTTCTGTAGCCTTTTAGGCAAAAGGGTTGAAAATATGATTGAAGGTTTCCGGAAAATGCCGTAGGCATGATACCGTTTTATTTAATCTTCGCTATAAACCCAGGCTCTATGGATCTGCAAATCATTTGCCCTACGGATTCCTAACCTAACGTCCCTCTGGGACTACCAAGCTTACGTCCCTACGGGACTGCCAATTTTACGTTCCTCTTGGATTTTCAGGGGGCCAAAGTGCCTTTAGGCACGTTAGTTCTGTAGCCTTTTAGGCAAAAGGGTTGAAAATATGATTGAAGGTTTCCGGAAAATGCCGTAGGCATGATACCGTTTTATTTCGGATTCGCGATAAATCCGGCCTTGAGCACCGCTTTTTTGATGTCTTCTGGTTCCAGGTTTTCGGTGTTTACAGTAAGGGTTCTGTCCGGATCCTGAAGATCCACCTCCCAGGATTCAATATCCGATTGCTCATTGAGCTTGGGAGTGACCTTGGCCAGGCAGTTGCCGCAGTTGATGTTGGTTTTGAATTTTAGCGTTTTCATTGTGTTAAATTAATATTTGGAAGGTTCTGTTTTTATAGTTTTCGTGATTTAAGTCTAAGGCTGTTCATGACCACAGAGACCGAACTGAATGCCATTGCCGCACCTGCAATCATGGGATCCAGGAGGAACCCATTGATTGGATAAAGTATCCCTGCTGCAATGGGAATCCCGATCAAATTGTAAATAAAGGCCCAAAACAGGTTTTGTTTGATCCCATTTACCGTCAGGTGGGACAAATGGAAAGCCTGGGGGATTTTCTCCAAATCGGAAGTGATCAGGGTGATTTTTGCCACATCCATGGCGATATCCGATCCATGCCCCATGGCAATGCTGACATCCGCCTGAGCCAAAGCTTCAGAATCGTTGATTCCGTCCCCAACCATGGCGACTACTTTGCCTTTTTCCTGAAGCTTTTTGACAAACTCGGACTTATCGGAAGGCATCACTTCTGCCTGAAATTCCTTGACTCCAACTTCCTTGGCTACGGCTGAGGCTGTTTGCTGATTGTCTCCCGTCAACATATACACTTCCACCCCGGATTTTTGGAGTTTGGAAATCGCAGACTTTGAACTGGGTTTAATCTGATCCTGAATGCCCAAGATAGCCAAGGCTTGGTTCTGATCGGCAAACCAAATCACCGTCTGTGCCTGTTCTGTCCAGGTTTTTGCAGTGTCTTTCAAATCAGCAGGAATGGAAATCCCGTTCTCCTGAAGCAATTTGAGATTCCCTGCAAAATAACTTTTACCCTCTTTTTCTCCTTTCACCCCTCGGGCCGTGATGCTTTCGAAATGATCCAGGCCAGCTGCTTCCACCTGTTCCTTTTTCAAATACTTCACAACCGCCTCAGCCAGTGGATGTTCGGATTTGCTTTCCAAAGCCAGTAATATTTTTTCGAAATCAGAAAGATTGCCACGCTCCTCCGTCGCTCGCAATGACGACTCAACATTGCCCACTGCCCACTGTATACTGCTCACAGTCGGCTTTCCTTCGGTAATCGTCCCCGTTTTATCCAGAATGATGGCATTGACCTTGTGTCCCAATTCCAGACTTTCTGCATCCCGGATCAGGATGTTGTTCTCAGCCCCTTTGCCCACGCCCACCATAATGGCTGTAGGCGTAGCCAAACCCAGGGCACAGGGGCAGGCGATGACCAAAACCGAAACGGCAGCCAATAAGGCATGAGAAAACGCATTTTCACCTCCATACATCATCCAAATGCCAAAAGTCACTATGGCTATACCCATCACGACCGGAACAAAAATCCCGGCAATTTTATCCACCAGCTTCTGCACGGGTGCCTTGCTTCCCTGAGCTTCCTGCACCCGTTGGATGATCTGGGAAAGTAGGGTAGAAGCTCCCACTTTTTCAGCTTGGATTTCCAGACTGCCTTTTTGATTGATGGTTCCTGCAAAAACCGCATCCCCGGATTTCTTTTCCACAGGGACAGGCTCTCCGCTGATCATGCTCTCGTCCAGATAGGAACTGCCTTCCAGGACTTTTCCGTCCACCGGAATTTTCTCTCCCGGTTTGATCCGGATTCTATCCCCAACCTGTACTTCTTCGATTTTGATCTCCCGGTCTTTGCCGTCTTCGATCCTGGTCAGGGTCTTGGGTTGCAAACCCATTAGTTTTTTCAGGGCAGTACCGGTTTGCGATTTGGCTTTTTCTTCCAGCATTTTTCCGAAGGAAATAAAGACAATAATCACTGTGGCTGCCTCAAAGTACACATGGGGGTGAATGCCCCGCTGATGCCAAAACTCCGGGAAAACCGTATTGAAAACCGAGAAAATAAAGGCAATTCCGGTGCTCAGTGCCACCAGCGTATCCATATTGGCTTTGCCGTGCCGGGCCTGCTTCCAGGCATGGATGTAGAAGTTCCTTCCAAAGAAGAACAAAACCGGAAGGGCGAGTCCCATGCTGATCCATTTTCCGGGTTCCCAGTCCATCAGGAACATGCCCAAAATGAAAACCGGCAAGGTCAACAAAGCTGCCCCAATGGTCTGTCTCTTTACGGCCTGGTATTTCTTTTCCTGTTCCTCCTGAACGCTTTCCTGGACATTTTTGGCACTGATCACCAATCCATAGCCTATATCCGTCAGGGCTTCGTTGAGCTTTTCGGGGCTGGTGGTCTCATCGTATTCCACCTGTACGGTATTGGTGGCAAAATTCACCGCAGCGGATTTCACCCCATCCGTGTACTGCAAAATAGTCTCCACGCTGGAGGCACAGGCGGCACAGGTCATTCCGGTTACCGGGAAGGTTTCTTTATGGGTTTTGAGAACTTGATCAGCTGTTTCCATGGGATAAAAGATTACGTTACAAAATTGGGAAGTAATCAGCTGGAAAGTCTTATAGAATTATGGGTAAGATTTATAAGATTTTGGATTCGGTAGACTCGGTCCAAGACTTCGTAAGGGATTTTTTTCAACGCAAAGGCGCAGAGTACGCAAAGCTTGCTCAAAGGGGAATTGCAAATCCTTCAAAAGTAAAGCCTAGCTACTCCCGACAATTGTTGGATACTGCGCTTAGTCACTCCAGTTTTATAAATCAAACATATACTACACTTATTAGGGGAAGAGGCAGGGATTCCAGTCAGTAAATGTGCAGTGGCTGCTGATTTTATATAAGTTTTCTATAGCCTTTATATAATAATAAAATAAGTAAAACCCTAATATACCCTAAATAAACCCTATAAAAACCCTAAGTAAGCATATGCTTTTGACTGTGAGGAAATTATCCAAGGGACATTTTAGGGGAGCTCCGGAATGTAGGGGAGAATTGGGGTAAGATTTTAAAGATTTTGTGGATCGACATGTTTCGACAAGCTCAGCACAAGGGCTCATTAAGCAGAATTTTTCTAACCGCAAAGGCGCAGAGAACGCAAAGCTTGCGCAAAGGGAGGAATTGCAAATTCCTTTAAAAAGAAAGACGTAGCTACTTCCGGAATTTGGCTAGGACTACGCTAAGTGGGAGAGGGGAATCGTAGTGTCAACCCCCATAGTGCAGGACGGAATATGGCGGAGTAAAACGAAAATTAAATGGCTCGGAATAGACCGTTTTTCCAAAATGATGGATTTGACTAGAGCTCCATTTTTTCGGTTAAGAACCACTGTCTCAACCGGCTTCTTATCACTAAATGAACCAGGTATCAATTCAAGTCCTACCATGTTAAAAAATATGTCTAAAGATTTTAAGCTTCCACTTCTGATAGGACTAGTACTCTCAATTTGGGGATTTAAATCTATAAAGTCAGAGAACCCGTCGAGCGAGTCGACACCTCCCAACCTTATTTTCGTACTTGCCGATCAATGGAGGTCGGATGCGGTGGGTTATATGGGAAACCAAGATGTCATCACTCCAAATTTGGACAGGTTGGCACAAGAGAGCCTGGTTTTTGAAAATGCCGTGACGGTCATGGCGGTGTGTGCACCCTGGAGGGCCAGCTTTTTAACAGGACAGTATCCCCTGACAAACGGGGTGTTTTACAATGACAAACCTCTTCCCAATGAAGCCCTGACGCTTGCTGAGATATATAAGGAAAAGGGTTACAAGACCGGATATATCGGGAAGTGGCATTTGAATGGACATGGAAGAGAAGAGCATCCATTCAGTGCAAGGGACAAGCCGGTTCCAAAAGATCGCAGACAGGGATTTGACTATTGGAAGGTAAGGGAAGTAACCCACGATTATAACAACTCCTTTTATTTTGACGAGAATGATCAGAAACAGGTTTGGACAGGGTATGACGCCTTTTCCCAGACAGACAGTGCCATCTCCTACATCAGAAAAAACAGGGAAAATCCATTTTTGATCATGTTGTCATGGGGACCGCCCCATAATCCTTACCATACCGCCCCTGAGGAATACAGGAAGCTCTATGACCCCGCAAAGATTACACTCAGGGAAAACGTACCGGAAGAATTCCAGGATAGTGCCAGGCAAATCATCGCCGATTATTATGCCCATATCACCGCATTGGACAAGGCTATGGGCGATCTTTTGGCAGCGGTAGAAAAGGAAGGCCTATCGGATCACACGATTATCGTTTTTACTTCAGAGCATGGGGATATGCTGTTTTCCAAGGGGGTCTTGAGAAAACAGCGTCCTTACGATGAGTCTATCAAAGTTCCGATGCTGATTCGATATCCGGAAAAACTGGCCAAGCCCCGAAAGATCAAGGGCCCCATCAACACACCGGATCTATTGCCAACTTTGCTTGGACTCAGTGGGATCAAAGTACCGAAAACCGTTGAAGGAACGGACTTTTCAAAGCCTTTGGTCGAAGGCAAGGACATTTCCAGTGAGGGAGCCCTGATCATGTTACCCGTTCCATTTCATGAATGGCAGTTTATGAATGGAGGGAGGGAATTCCGGGGTATCAGAACAGATAGATACACCTATGTCAAAGATTTGAAGGGGCCTTGGCTTTTATATGACAATCAGGAAGATCCTTTCCAACAACAGAATCTAGTGGGTAGAGCCCAGTTCAAAAATCTTCAGGACAGGATGGAAAAGGTGCTAAAAGCCAAGCTGAGGCAAACAAAGGATGAATTTCTGCCGGCCGATGATTATATGACACAGTGGAACTACCTCTATGATAATCGAGACAGCTTAAGGAATGAGAACTATCTCCTGATCAATAGGTGATTCTTGGAAAAATCTCTGGAAAGGAAGGAATTGCAGATTGCTCAGTACAGGAGCTCAGCAAGTGTGTTTTTTTCAACGCAAAGACGCAGAGGACGCAAAGCTTGCGCAAAGGGGAATTGCAAATTCCTTTAGCAAAGCGTAGCTACTCCCGACACTTGTTGAGGATTAGGCTTAGTCACATTTATGTTTCTGCTACGTTCAGCTGGGGGATTTAAGATTGTTCTGTTGCTGTCTAAATTGTTTTTGAGATTTATTCAAATACCCAAATGTCTTTCCTATTCCAATTGTAAGTTGGGAGAAGGAGTCTAGATCGTAGTAATTCACAAAGAGCTCAAAATACTTGGTGTAAAATGTAGCCTGTGTTATAACTTCTTTTCGAGTTCCATAGAGTGCTACTTTTCCACTTATTAATGTTCTCACAGGTTTGGTGTTTATCCAAGTTCCAACACCCACAACTGGAGCTGAGAAATTTTGAGTTGCATCAGATACCAGGTTACTAAAGTTAAGATTGCTGTATCCAGCTGTCAATCTAAAATTCCCATAGTTGAAACTGGTTTCGAATGAATTGGTGACCGAATTGAAATCGTTAAAATTCACTCTTCTGTGATACCAATTCAGGTCAAGATCAAAATCACAATTAAAAATGAAATGCTTGTATTCAAGCTTCCCATTAAGGAAGTGGTTGCCCTTAAGGTTAGATTGAAAAGCAATACCAGGTATCAATGTTCCTTTGCTGAAGTTAGGGAAAGCAAAATCAATCTGCCCTCCAATTGGATTGTAGTTGATTCCAACTAATGAGTAAATACTGATGCTCTGTGAATCAAAGAAATCAATGTTACAATCTGGTTTTAAAGTAACTGAAATTGAGTTTTGACCTTTTAATTCAATTTTTTTTGTGATGAAGCCAATAAAGGAGATTTCAAGTGTAGCATTTGGATTACTTACTGTTAAATGGAAGTTTCCTTCCAAGTCGGAAAGTGTTTCATTTTTGGTTCCCAGTTCAAGAATTTTTGCACTGGGTATTCCTAAACCATCTTCATTGGATATTATCGTTCCCTTGACTTCAACTTGAGCAATACAAATTGATGCTGATAGTAGAAAAAACAGGAGGCTTATTGTTCTTTTCAAGGGGAAGCGGAAATGCATATTTCAAAAATAGAAAGGGGAAGAGGTTCCCGAAAATTGTCGAGGACTACGCTTAGTCACATTTATGTTTCTACTACGCTCAGCTGGGGGATTAACGTTTCCGATTATCAGCGTTTCTGTTTTTGGGTTTATTTGGTGGACTAAAAATCTATGCTGAACTGTAATCATATCGTTTCTTTAAAGGGATTACGGTGGCGTGTATGAGCAGTAGCGGATTTTAACCCACTAAACTATCAGATAGTACCGACCTTTGATTTATAGTTTTATGTTTCAAAGTAGCACTTAACCCGCTATTGCTTATACACAATGTTGTGCCTTCGTTGTTTTTCATTCAGTATCGTTTTCTGCGTTGGAAAAGACATACTCTTTGACAAGTTTTGGCTTGTGCGGTTGGCTTTCTAGCGACTTGGCAATGTGTATGGCTTTAGGTGAAGGGATATCTTCTAAATACGTTAATAAATGTTCAGCCCAAGCTTTTGATAGTAATGGAGGAACTGCATTTCCAACTTGTACATAATAATTTCTTTGTGTTTTTGAAACCAGTTGAAAATCATCAGGGAATGATTGAAATCTTAATCCCTCTCGAATAGTAATCATTCTATCTTCTTCGTAATGGATGTTACAACCAATATTTGGACGATTGAAGTGAGTGTTAATAGTGTAATTTGGCATTTCAGGATCAAGTCTTCCATAAGTTGTAGTTCTTCCTCCTGTGCTCTTGAAATACATAATTCTTTTTGTTGAAACACTATCAGGAATATCCATATAATTACCACCTGGTTTAACGTGGCTAATAATTTCTTTGTCTGTTGGGCTAGAATAAGGTACTATATGTAAAGTTGTTTTGTCAGCATTTTTTCGCATCAACTTTTGATATTCATTTTTTGGGTAGTGTTTATATTTTGTTTCTCCATTTTCTGACGGAGAATCCAAATCAGATATTGCTTCAAAAGAAGAAATCCATTTTCTTTTTCCTTCTTTCTTCTCAAAATGGGTTTGCGGTGGAGCTGAAATATCAACTCCTATTTTGTTACCAATAATAAATACTCTTTTTCTTCTTTGTGGAACACCGTAATCAGCAGCATTTAGTGTGTAAATATTTATGTGATACCCAATGTCCTCAAATGCTTTTTTCAAGTTGTCAATTACCTTTGAGCCATCAACTGCTTTAGAGGATTTAATTCCTGTAACATTCTCGAAAAGAAATATTTTTGGTTGAACTTTATTAACAACATCTAAGTAAGAATACACTAAGGCTGATCTATTATCATTAGGGTCTCGTTTGCCAATTCCTGAAAAGCCTTGACAAGGTGGGCCACCAATTATAATGTCAGCATTTGGGATTGTATCTAAATTAATTTTTGTAATATCTTCATTTATTATATGGTCTCCAATGTTCAATCTGTAAGTATCACAGGCATCTTTCAAAATGTCATTTGCCCATATTAATTCATAGCCAGCCTGTTTAAATCCTAAATCTAAACCGCCACATCCTGAGAATAAGCCTATTACTTTAATCTTGTTCTTTTTCATATTCTTCTGTCTTCTACTAGGTCTGCTAAAAAGAGTTCAAAGAAGTTTGTCAGCTCAATGCTTGAATTGAATCCTAAATTATTCTTGGAAAAAATAATTTTCGAAATCTCTTCATCCAATAATCTTCTTGGTGTTGTTAATCCTTCGTCTCCGCTTACTGCTACACTTAAATTGTTAAGATTTTCAAAAGCAGAAACAACAGAATCTATTTCAGCTTTTGAAAGCAGTCTTATGTTAGGTACTTTGAGTTCATTAATGTGAAAACCTTCCAATTTCCTTAAACCCTCTTGATTATTTGAATGAATTTCAAATTGAATTTGACCAAAGCAAGAATTAAGGTATGCAGTTATAAATTTGATTTGACTCGAACTCGAGATTGATGGATTGATACTGCCATTTTGAAATCCAGAGAGATAAAAGAAATTAGTAGAAAGTACTACAGGTGCAGAAAAGGGATTGTAATAACAAGTATGTTTAGTTCTTTCGGCTCTAGGAATTAGAATATCAAAAGAAATCTTATTTCTAAATGCTGCATTTACAATTTGCCTCCATTTGTCTGAATCTGTTGCATTATTTGTGCTAAATATTGAGTTAAGCGAAGCATCTGCTTGATGACTAGGATTTAACCCATTTGGCGAATTGTCGTCATATTGACTTGGAAAATGTATTGCAGGCTCTTCTTCTAAATTTGCTTGTTCTAAGATTAATTTTCTAACACTTCTACTGTTTTTAATACCAAAACCCTTATTTGAATTTAAAATTCCCGAATAAGGCGATTTTGTAAAATCAGGAAAAATAATTTTTGAACCACCACTATTTTCTGCTCCTCCACGTCTTTTGTTAACAAAAAAGGTGTCTAGTGGTTCTAAGAACGAAAGAGAATCCAAAGTCTGAAATTTTTCTTCTGGGTCATTGAAAAACATTTTCCAATTTGCAGAAGGGTCTATATTCCTATCTGTTACCTTTAATGTGTAATTTGCTGTAACTAAAGAATTATTTGAAGAGGAAAGAATTGATTTAATATCATTTGGTCTAGCTAATAGGTCGGAATCAATAATCCTTAAAAATTTAATTTGGGTTGACGGCTGTTTACTTAAAACAGTAATTACAGTTGTTACCTTGAAGTCCTCGAAGTAATTCCTTGGATACAAAATTATAGATTCAACTTTGTCTAAAATGAATTGCTTTAAATGTTCACCTTCTTCATTGTTTAAGAATTTAGCCATTAAAATTAATCCTGCTCTACCTTGAGGGTTTAAGTAGTGCCAAGAATAATTTGCGAAGTAAAAATATAAATTCGGCTGTGATGCAAGAGTCACGAAATTTGTTTGTCCGTTGTTTGTTATTGCATTGTTCATCAAAGCCTTATCAGCAATGGTTATTGGTGCGTCAGGATTGTCATTTCTTAAAAAAGGAGGATTCATCAATAAAACATCATAGCTAGCGATATTTGGATTATCAAAAGTATTCCCTGTGATAATATTTGCATTGGTGGAACTGTCTACACCAGAAAGATTTTTGGAAACAAGCCGAAAAGTAGCTAATTGAGCTAAAAATGGGTCAATTTCAATTCCATTAACTTGATTCAGTAATTGATTATGAGATTTAGTTATTGTATTAGAAAGGCTCAAAATATTTAAGTAGTCGTATGCAGCATCTAATAAAGCTCCATCACCTGAACAAGGATCAATTACAGTTGAGTTTTCATTTTCGATTGTAACTGTTGCCAATAAAATGGATAACTCCGTATCAGACATAATTTTACCTTTCTTATGAAGTGTATTTTTGTCATAAACTTTTGAAGTCAATAGGTTAAAAATATACTCAGGCAAGGGGTTGTCGGAAACCGCTTGAGAACTATAGCTATTTAAAGCTTGGATAGTATTTTTGAAGTATTGAATAATCGATGAACTGAAATTTTCAGGAAATATTCTATCTGTTGAATTCGGGTGATTCGAAAAAACTTGATTGAAATCTAACTGTATTACTCGGTTGTAATTATTGGTTAGTTTTGTAACGAATGTTTGAAGATTGTCATTAGCTAGTGGAAAAGTTCTGAAATAGCTTTGATTTGGATTACTCGTTTGATTATAATAATCTTTTAGGTAAGCAAATGCCAACAATCTGAAAAACTCATAAAGTGAAATTTCATCAGCTAAGTCTTTGTTTAGTTGTAAACTATTACTAACACTCTGATAATTTTGAACAAACGTGTCAATTATCGGCTGCCAATTATTATCCCAGTCAGGCTGAGTACGATTATATATAATTGGTAATATTTGTTCAAATGTTGCCTGAAACTCAATGCTTGTTTGCGTTGCATCTCGATTTTGAGGGTTAAATGGAGTATGAGATTTTGGGTTTCCCTTTAGGATGCAAGTTGAAATAGGTCCTTGCCTGTCTGCAAATAAGATTAACTCCTCAATATTCGTCAGACAAAAATACTTTGGATAATTTGGTTCCCAGTATGGCGAGAAATCAGAAACATAAGACCTTGATTGGTTTTGAAATCTTTGGGACGTAACGTCACGAGCTGTTTTTTTGACTTCTATTACAAAAATGTATCTATTTGAAGATTTCAGCTTAATAGCAAAGTCAGGAATGATTGTACTATTTGGAATAGACGGATGATGAACTAATTCCATCACCGAATCATAGCCACAATTTACGATAGCACTATTAATAGCATTTTCAACGACAGGATGAAATCCAGTAACTTCATCAGAGTTATACCAAAGGTTTATCATTTTAATTCAAGTATTCTTTTATCTCATTATTTAAATCATCAATTGTTAATGATGAACTGGTTTTTTCATTGTATGCGTCAATCAACACTAAATCAATTTGTTCAATTATCTGCTTTTGTTCGTTTTCATACCTGCTCACGTACATCAATTCTGTTCCTAGTAATTCTAATTTTTTAATGCTGTGTTCTGAAAGCTTATTAAAGTCAATAATTTTTACTTCTTTAAACTCGTAAAGCTGTATTTTTCTTAAACCATTTCCCTGACTTCTTGATTTACCAAGTGTATTTAATCTCGTAAAAGATGAGTTTAAAATTGAAAAATTAGCTAATTCATTATCCTTGATATTGAGAATATAAAAGTTATCAGAAGCCAAAAACTTATTTGGATTATAAATGAAATCAATATTTTTTCGTAAATAATAATTGAAGATAAAATTGCCTGTTGCTTTCAAATTGATTTTATACCAATCTCTTTTAGTTTGAATATCTCTTTTTACAGCTATAAACTTTTTGGCAGGGGTTTTTAAAATTTCATTTTTGACTGATTCTAAATATTGTCTAGTTTCATTAGAGATTGACCCATTAACTGCTAGGATATAAGCGTTTTCTTGGTTTACAGTGTAGGTTTTAATCTGTGAAACATCTTTGACAATCGGTTTTAGCTCAGGAAGTTCATTTTTTGAGAAAATAAAATGGCTATTTACTACTGCCGATGTTCCTCTTTGGATTGGTTGAGAAACAATTGTTTTAAGTTCTTTAAATAAGCTGGATTTGAAATTGATTATACTGTTATTGTTGAAGCTATAAGTCAATAATTCTTGCTGCTTAAGTTTTAAACAATTTGTATTTAAGCCATTATAAGCTTTTAAATCGTTCAAATCAGTCAGTGGATAATATGATATAGATTTCTTATGACTCTTATCTTTTATAAATTTTATTACAGTAGCACCTATTTCTACATTTTCAAAAGCACTTTTCTTGAAATGATAAATACTTTCTAAACGTCCTAGTTTAAGGAGTGATTCTTTTAAAAATTTCCCAAAACTACTGTAAAGCCAACTGTCATATATAACGGCAACCATTACTCCGTCTTCCTTTAAATGTAAAATTGACTTCAATAAAAAATAGATATATAAATTTGATTTTGAAGGAATAGTTGATAACAAAGAAGATTCGTTGTATCTGATTCTATCTTTTGAATTAGCACCGTCTGATAATAGTTCTTGCCTTACATAAGGCGGGTTTTGGATAACTAGGTCGAACTTTTCGCTAACCGGTAAGTCAAAGAAACTACCCTTAATTAAATTTCTATTTGGCCTTTCGTAAAACCTGTTTATTTCTTCAGTGATTAGGTTAAGGTCAATTTCAATTCCTTTTAAATGACAATATGCAAAGTCTTCAGTCATTGCACTAAAAAAAGTGTTTGGGCCAATACAAGGATCAAGTATGGAAGAATTTGACTTTAAAGCATCTCGTAGTAAACCAACCATAAACTTGGCTAGAATTGCAGACGTAAAAACCTGTCCTAAATTTTCATCTTGTTTAGGTTTATTAGTTTTAGTCTCAAAATCCTGGGAAAAGAATAGTTCCAACTGCTCCTCAAAGGTTTGTGCACCCTCTTCTAATTCTTTATATGGTTCACAGACTTGATTAAGCATTTTTAAAGTTTTTATATTTCAATTGTTCCTCAGCAACTTTCAAAGCTGTTAAAGCCGATTCTTCGTCTCTGACAATTGAATAGACTTTATTAGCTAACCATAAAGAATCAAGCTCGTCAATAGGTGTTTTGAAAAGTTTGCTCAGCTTTGATAAGTCGTCTCTTTTCAGTGGCTTTTGGTCATTTTCTACTTTGCTCAAAAATCCTTCACCAATTCCAAGTTGATATGCAAGTTCTCGTTGCTTAAGTCCTGCATTTTCTCTCAGTTCTCTTATTTTTTGCCCAAGCGTCATTGTCTTAATTTGTACTTGTCCTAATTTGGTCAAAAATAATAAATTATTCGATAATATTCTTGTCGAGCGAGGGTGAAATTCAAGCTCTTTTGGTTTTTTAGTTCGGGCTTTGCGTGTTGGCAAAAACCAAATGTGCTTGAATGTGGGTTGGCTTTTTTACAATGAGGCACAACGGTCCCGTGTATGAGCAGTAGCGGATTTTAACCCACTAAACTGTCAGATAGCACTGATCTTTGACTTATAGTTTTACGTTTCAAATTAGCACTTAACCCGCTATTGCTTATACACAATGTTGTATGCCCGTGCTTTTTCATTTTCTTTCTGTCAGCGTTGGGACAGCCATACTCTTTGGCAAGTTTTAGCTTGCGCGGCTGTTTTGAGCGACTTGCCAATGTGTATGGTTGGCGGCGTTAGGAATTATATTTATCATAAATATCTCTCAAAAAGTGAAACCCTTTCTCCCCGTGTAAAAGGCATATTTTATCTGCAATGTCCTTTAACCCCTTGTCATACAGACCTTCTACGATTTCTTGAAGTTTTCCTCTTGAAATATCATAGCTCACCTCTTTTTTGAATATTTCTATTAAAATGTTTCCGACTTTTTCAGAGCAATTCTTTATGTGCTTTGATAGCGACTCTATTATTGAATATCGATCTCGCTGATTTATGTAAACAGCAGAATTCAGTAATACTTCATACAATTCATCATCTATTTCTTCAACACTATTTAACCACTTGCAACAACCTGAAAGAATATATGAGTCAAGTTCTTTATCCTCCATTTTGATTGCTTTGTGGTAAAGTGCAACCCAAAACGGTTTGATTTTGGATGTGACGCTTTTCTCAAACGGAAACCGAGGACTCCAGAAGAAATAAATTAAACTTGATAAAACATTTTCGCTTTTTGAGTTTATCAATGCTTGAATAATATCATTGTCGATAACAATAGATTCAAATTCGTATAAATAAGCTGTACAAATCTGCTGTATCAAGCTGTTCTTTGCTTCACCAACTATAAGGTCATTTGATAAGGCCTCCTGAAGATGAGAGCCTTCTATGAATAATTTGAAGTGTATTCTGTTTGGCCGTCTATGATGAAAGAAATAGCCACTAATAGATGCCGACCAATTGGTTTTAGAGTCCAAAGGAAATAGTTTGTTAAAATTTTGGATCATCCAATTTTCGTCTAGGTAGTGGATATTTGGTAAAAATTGTCCGATTACATAAAAGAGTAGGGGATTATCATCTTTTGATTCAATTTTTTGTGTTATCAACTCCTGTACATCATTATCCCAACGATTACTCTCTTTTCCTTCTAAGCGAGCCAATCTTAATGAATATTGAAATAGGGCCATAAAGATCTTTCCTTTCGAGTTATTGAGCACAGTCATTGATAGATCTGAATGATCAAAAACAGGGTAATTATCATTTTTGAGAATATTGAACAAAATCTCTTTGACTATCGGAAGATCCTCAGGATTAAATGCATGATTATCGTTTTGAAGACCATTTTCAATAAAGGAAATTAGGCTTGAAACAAACCAGCGACAATAGTTGTCATCAGAGTTATGCGATGCCCAAAACTCTTCTTTCTGAATTATTTCTAATACGACATTAAATACTTTCGCACATTCAAACTTCTTTTTTTCATCTCTCCAACTTTCACCAAGTCCTCTTATCCAAGAATATTGTATTTGTGAAGGAGCCTCAACTATTGGCGTACAGTCAACGATATACTTCTCTGGATTTTTCCGAACTGTCATAGTAAGCATATCAATTAGCCCATCCACTGATGGCCCCACGAAATCATGATGTTGTTGATTGAAATCATGATAGTAACTGATTATTTCTTCCATGTTCATTTCATCAATCTCATTCATTGTGAGAGGCGAAATGGTTCCAGTAAGACTTGAATGCCATGAATCAAATCCAGGATGTTCAACGTCAGCATCATTGATCTTATCGAGTTCCTTTATTAAGTCTGTAACTTTTTTTGAGCCATTTGGTATTAAGGAGGTTAGCCACTCTTTTTTTCGATATGCTATCGACCGGTCAATTTTATCTTGATCATCCTTAAACTCTTCAGGTATATAATATTCCTTTGAATTGATCCAATCAATTATTTGGTCTATCTCTTTAGCAGAAAAACTTGAGCAATGCTCTTTGAGTAATTCATAAACCTCATGTTTGGTAAGTGTTAGGTCTAGTGGGTTATCTAGGTCCCAGAAAAGCTCTTTAAACTCATTATATCTAATGCGAATAGTGTGAATTGAAATCCGACTAAAAATTGGATGTTCTTTGAGAAGGAGTTCCTTTAATGTATTGGCTACTTCCTTTGAATCTAATTTCTCAAGTGTGTCTCTTAAAAGATAGACTAATTGACAATCATACTTGTCGGTGAATGAAGTTTGTTCATGGTTTTCAATTGCAGGAATTGAAATATTGTTGAAAGAAGATTTATCAATCTCTATAACTTCAATAATTTTTTGCAAGCTGATGTTCAAAATATCTATTCCGAGAATAGGAATTAACTTCTCCTTGTAATCAGATAGTATTCTTTGAAATTCATAGCTACTAAATATTGAATGTACTTTTTCGAATGTGTCGCTAGTAACTCTATGAGTTAGCAGTACTTCAATACTTTTCAACAATAGGTCCTTATTTCCTATTGATATCAATCTTTCTAAAAGGTCATTAAAACTATGCCCTATTAAACCGTCCCATTTACCCGTGAGGCCAATTTTTATATATTCAAAATGTCTGTCATCTAGATATTCTTCAGGCAGTGTACAAATAAGCTTGAACACAGCATAGTCAGTTTTATAATTCTCAACTCTTTGCCCATCCTCAGCTCTAAATTGAGATATGTTATCAATAATTCTAACAAGTGACTCTGTTGTATCCTTATCTGGTTTCTCTAAGTTTTGTCTTGCAACTTCTTCAAGATAGGTCAATACAGCCCAATAAGGCATAGAATAAAATCCAGGATTATCTTCTGCCTCTAGTGGTTCCGGATTTTTCGAACCAACAAAATATTCTTCCTTTTCAAGAAATAACAGCCATTGTCGATGTTTTAAGCCATTGAAAAAATATAAAAACCTAGAATCCTCTTTAAGCAAATTTGGCAAAGCATTTAAAACCTCTCTCGAAGGCTCAGTCATTCTGAGGATACCATCTAAACGATCCGCAATTGCATAGTAATTGCCAACCAAGAATGCCAGAATATCTTCAAATTGGCGCCATAAATTGTCAAAAGCTTCTTTTTCCCTAGGATCTTTCCATACACCATGTCGATGGGCATATTTTGGGAATTGCTTTGCAACTTTATACCATTGCTTAACAAACTCGGTTTCGTCATCTAAGCCTAATGAATGGATGATAGACTCCTTGTGACCTATCTTCCTATTTAATGGTCTTGAGCACGCTTCGCAAAGTTCCATATCTTCAAGACTTTTGGGTGTCAGCACATCACGCAATCCACTTTCAATTTCCCTTGATAGATGGCCAAGTAAGTATGGTTTAGTATCCAAATCCATTTCGGACAATGTCACGCCATCATGGTAGAAAGCAGCAATCTCTGTTCCTATTGAACTTAGGCCTTTATGAATTTCCAATTGACGGTCCGTCATTTCAATATCTTGTTAGCGTTGGCAAAAAATAGCTCTTTTGGTTTTTCAGCTTGTGCCAGTGTGTTGGCAAAAACCAAATGTGCTATTTGTGTAGTCGGCTTTTTTAGCATGGCATACAACTTATTTATTTGTCCAGGTTTTCCGTACCTATATTCCAAATATGGATGGCTATGTACGGTTTTTATGCTTTTTATTTTTTTTCAAAAATCAGGGAGGTGTCCCTGCTCAGTTTTAAAACTGACTGAAAATAGTCTTTAGTTTTTAATTAGCCAAGGATTTAGGAGTGGAAAGAAAAAAACTTTGTCTGCTCTGCGCCTTGGCAGGAGGGAAACTTAAATCCCGTCCAGGCTTCTTCGCTTGTCCTGTCCGTTCTTCTTGAATTCGCTGGGAGTCATGCCGGTTTCTTTCTTGAACTGGGCACTCAGATAGGCCACGGAACTATAGCCCATGCGGAAGGCGATCTCGGAAAGACTGAGTTCGTCGTAAAAAAGGTATTCCTTTACCTTCTCGATCTTTTGCCGGGTATAATAGCGCTCGATGGTGATACCCTCTACTCCCGAAAACAACTTGCTCAGTCCTGTATATTCCTGATTCAGCTTCTCGGACAAAAAAGTGGATAGGTTCTCATGAATGGAGTTTTCCTGATGATGCACCAGCTCAATGATCAGGGTTTTGATCTGGGAGATCAGGGCAGATTTTCCGGATTCCAGGAGTTCGAAGCCTCTTTGCCTGAGCAGTTGGCCTAGTTTCTCCTTTTCTGCATCAGAAATGGAAAGTGTCAGGCTGACTTTTCCCAATTCCACTTGGGCTTCCAGATGTTCATGGACAAAAATCTCCGCCACTGCTTCTATGCAGCGGGGACAGACCATGTTTTTGATATACAATTCCCTGGATTCCATACCTGCCTTTATCTAGGATTAAAAGTGCTGGATACTAAATTAAGTTCCTGTATTCCCAAAACCCAATCAAGACCCGGGCTCAGAGGAGGGATTTTTTCTTTTTGGTCCCCAAAGTGAGCAAAATGATGGTGATCAAAATGAACAGGGTACCCAGCCAGTCCATGGCCTGAAAGGAAACGCCCAACCAAAAAACGGCTACCAGAGCAGCGGCAAGGGGTTCTACAGAGCACATCAAGCTGGCCGTGGTCGCTCCGATGATGGTAATGGAGGTCAGGAAAATGTAAAAGGCCAGGATGCTTCCGATCAAGATGATGTAGGCAAAAGCAAGCCAGGTTTCCATATCCCAGGTTCCGCTGATCTGTAGGGGTTTGCTATAAAATGAAAAAGCCAAACCACCGATGAGCATGGCCCAACCGGTCACGCTTCCGGGGGAATATTTTTTGAGCAGTTGAACCGGGTGAATGGTGTAAAAAGCCAGTGAAATGGCAGACAAAATCCCCCATAAAAGTGCCTGTTGGGAAATGACCAGTTCTTCGAAACTTCCATGCGTGACCAACAGAAAGGTGCCGGAAAGCGCCAGTCCAAGGGAGGCATATTCCAAAACCAAAGGCCATCTTCTGTGTTTGATGGCATAGAAGGCCACGACAAACAAAGGCCCAATGTACTGGAGCACGGTGGCAGTAGCCGCATTGGATAGGTTGATGCTGTAGAAATAGGTGAACTGTACCGCCACCATTCCGAGAATACTGAAAATCAGCAACTGGATCAGGTCTTTTCGGTTTTTCCAGATTCGGACGACATCCGGGTCTCTTTTGGCGATGGAAAATAGAATGAGTAGAATTCCTGCAATCAGCAACCTGCATCCAACCAGCCAGGCCGGATCTATGCCTTTTTGTTCAAAAAGAAACTGGGCGCAGGTTCCCGAAACTCCCCAAAATATGGCAGCAGATAAGGCCATAGCCAAGGCAGAAAATGTTTTGGGATGTGCGAGCGCTGTCATGGGTGGTGGGTGTTAGAATCCGCGAATTTAATCGCCTTTCCCATAGCTTGGTTTGCCCGGGGAAAAAATAATAGCTGAGTTCGGAATTCGAAGGGGAAACTTGGCTTCTGTTTTTAGAAAATAGGATGGTTCACAATCCTGCCATTAGTCAAATTTCGTATGCTAAAACTGACCTAGTACTAGCCATGGTATATCATTTTTACCGCAAAGCCGCCAAGGACACAAAGAAGTCCGCAAGGGTTGATTTTTGGTTTTTCAAGTTTCGTTGTCTTTAATTTTTCCAGTATGGCCTAGAGCCTGAAAAGAGAGGCAAATAACCTATAGGAGACAATAGAGCCATTTTCTTTGCGCTATACTTTGCGCCTTTGCGGTAAGAAAAAAGACACAGGTATGTATCCTGTTTTTTCCTTTTACCTAGCCATGGCATATCATTTTTACCGCCAAGCCGCCAAGGACACAAAGAAGTCCGCAAGGGGTTGGTTTTTCAAGTTTCGTTGTAATAATTTCCCCAGTATATCCTAGAGCCTGAAAAGAAGGATAAATAACCTATAGGAGATAATAGAGCCATTTTCTTTGCGATATACTTTGCGCTTTTTGCGCCTTTGCGGTAAGAAAAAAGACTCATGGATGTATCCTGTTTTTTCTTTTTACCTAGCCATGGCATATCATTTTTACCGCCAAGCCGCCAAGGACACAAAGAAGTCCGAAAGGGTTGGTTTTTGGTTTTTCAAGTTTCGTTATAATAATTTTCCCAGTATGGCCTAGAGCCTGAAAAGAAGGATAAATAACCTATAGGAGACAATAGGGCCATTTTCTTTGTGCCATACTTTGCGATTTTTGCGCCTTTGCGTTAAGAAAAAAGACTCATGGATGTATCCTGTTTTTTCCTTTTACCTAGCCATGGCATATCATTTTTACCGCAAAGCCGCCAAGGACACAAAGAAGTCCGCAAGGGTTGGTTTTTGGTTTTTCAAGTTTCGTAGTAATAATTTCCCCAGTATGGCCTAGAGCCTGAAAAGAAGTATAAATAACCAATAGAGCCATTTTCTTTGCGCCATACTTTGCGCTTTTTGCGCCTTTGCGGTAAGAAAAAAGACACAGGTATGTATCCTGTTTTTTTCTATTCAACTAGAAACTGGCAAGAAAGCGGATACCCCTATTAGAAAAAAAGCTGAAGTACCAGGAAAAACAGGGAAGGGCAGAGGAGGCAGCCCAGACCGGTGTAAAATGTAGCGGTCACTGCTCCATAAGGCACCAATTTGGGATCGGTTGCTGCCAGTCCGGCAGCCACTCCGCTGGAGGTTCCCATTACTCCGCCATAAGCCATGGCAGCAGCAGGATTGTCCAGACCTATCTTTTTGGCAAGCATGGGCGTGAAAATGGTGACGGCAATGGTTTTCACTACGCCCGTTCCAATGCTCAAGGCAATTACTTCCGAAGAAGCTCCCAAAGCTCCTCCGGTGATGGGTCCCACGATGTAGGTACAGGCTCCTGCTCCGATGGTGCATAAGCTGACCGCATCCGTATAGCCCCAAGCCAGTGCAAGGAGTACTCCGGAAACAAAAAACACGACAATTCCCATGAGTAGGGAAACAAATCCCAGCAAGCCGCTTCTCTGGATCAAGAGAAAACTGGCTCCGGCTGCCGTAGCGACTATCGCAAAGTCCCGAAACATGGAACCCCCTAAGGTGGCAAGCCCATTTAAAACCGGGATATCTGCCAGACCTTTCGTGCCTCCAGTGAAAACTCCTCCCATATAGCCCAACGCCAAGGCCAGGAAAATGGCGATTGCCGAACCGGGAATCCTTCCCCGAAAGAGCAGTTTGGAGATGCGGTCTGAAAAAAGTGCCAGGGCGCCAACTACCAGAAAGGCTACAATCAGTCCGTTTTTATTGATGATTTTGAGCAGTTCTTCCATGTCAGTCTTTTTTAAAAGTTCGGATCAGATAAGGAAAAACCGCAAAACCCAGAAAAACAGGGAGTACCCCGGCAACCAAGGCCAAGCTTCCCGAGCTGAGGGCTGATTTTACGTTCAGAACTGAAGCCATGGCAATGACTACGGGAATGTAAAGCCGGTTCCAGAAATCAATCCCGATTTTCATATCGGCCCGCATCCAGCCTTTCCGCTCCAACTTATCCTGAATCAGCATCAGAATAATCATGGCGAATCCCACACCTCCTACGTTGGCATTGATGCCCAGCCAGGAACCCACCAATTCTCCCAACCATTGTCCGGCCAGAAAGGAGAGGGCTAAAACTGCGAGTCCATAGATCATTTTAAAACAGCTTTTTCAATTCGTTTTTGGTGACTTTTCCCATGGCATTTCGGGGAAGATCTTCCAGGAAGATGTATTTTCTAGGGGTTTTGTACGCAGGCATTCTTTCCCGTAGCCAAGCATTCAATTTACTGCTGTCCAAAGACGAATCAGCTACCAAAGCTGCCACGACGATTTCTCCCCATTCTTCATCAGGAACCCCAACTACGCCACAATCCTTGATTTCCGGGTATTTTCTGAGAATTTCCTCAATCTCCAAAGCAGAGATTTTGTAGCCTCCGGATTTGATGATGTCGATTGAGTCTCGACCCAAAATCCGGTAATAACCCTCATCGACCTGGGCGATGTCTCCGGTTTTGAACCAGCCATCCTCTGTAAAAGCCTTGGCAGTGGCTTCTTCCTTGCCCCAATATTCCTTGAATACCGAAGGGCCTTTGATCTGGATTTCCCCGGGTTCACCGGCGGCTACTTCCTGGTTGTTTTCATCCACCAGTCGTACCTCAACTCCGGGCAAAGGCTGGCCGATATGCCCTGCTTTTCTTTCTCCGGAATAGGGATTGGATATGGCCATTCCGATCTCGGTCATTCCGTACCGTTCCAGCAAATAATGCCCGGAAATGGTTTTCCATTTTTCCATCACTGAAACCGGCAAGGCAGCAGATCCGGAAACCATCAGCCTAAATCGCTGCATTCTTTCCGTTAGGGCCTTTCTATGTGCTTCAGGATAGGATTCAAACTGGGAAATCAATTTGAAATAAATGGTGGGAACGGCCATAAATACATTGACCTTGCCCTCTTCGAAAATCTCAAAAACCCGGGAAGCGCTAAAAGGATGGAGGAATTCTATGGTAGCTCCTGCCCACAGGGCACAGGACATGACATTGATGATTCCATGTACATGATGGAGTGGGAGAATACCCAGGGTATAATCCTCAGAAGACCATTGCCAGGCTTTTACCAAGGTGCTCACCTGATTTTGGATATTGTCATGGGTAGTCAATACGCCCTTGGGTAGGGAAGTGGTCCCGGAAGTATATAGGATCATGGCGCCCCGGTCTGTTTTAATAGCAGGCAGGGTGCTGGAGTCTGTTGCTTTAATTTCTTCCAGTGAAATCAGCTTTTTGGAAGAATGGTTTTTATAGGGGCTTAAGACTTCTCCGTATTCAGGACCGGTTAGAATGAATTCCGCTCCGGTATCCTCAATGACATATTCCAAGGAAGGAAAAGGGTAGGTGATACAGAGGGGAACTGCAATTCCTCCAGCTCTCCAGATTCCCCATTGAACAGCTGTATAATTGAAACCCGGGGAAACCATGAAGGCAACCCGGCTTTGCTTGAGATCAGTTTGTCCCTGTAATAAAAAAGCGGCGACTTCTTGGCTTTTGTCAAGAAGCTGCTGAAAGGTATAGGATCCGGAACCGTCTACTATGGCTATTTTCTCAGCATACTGTTGGGCTTTGTTAACTAATTGGAGCATGGTGGTTTGAGAATTTTTGGAAAGATAAACTACCGAAGTCTAAAATACTTTCCATTGATCAATTGTAGACAAATAAATTCGGTTAAGCGGGTTTAAATGAATAGACCAAAAATAGGGGGAATAAAAAATGCCCTGAATTTTTGGTTCAGGGCATTCCAATTTTTGAATTCTCGAAATTAGTTGGTCTTGGCTTTTGGGGCTTCCGTTTTCTTCACTTTGTCCCCGTCTTTCAATTCTTTACTCACGATGAAGTAAGGTCCGGAAATGATTTCTTCCCCTTCGGTCAAGCCTTCCAAGACCTCGATGTTTTGGAAGTCAGAGATACCGGTCTTGATTTTTTTAAGTTTGGCTGTGCCGTTGTCCATGACAAAAACCAACTCCTGTGCCCGCGTAGTTCCTCCCTCCAATGTATCCAATTTATTATCACGGGTGGTAACTGCTGAAAGTGGAACAGAAAGCACGTTGTTTTTGGCATCCGTCATGATTTCCACGGATGCGGTCATTCCAGGTCGGAACGGGTAGCGGTTGCCCTCAGCGACCAAATCCTGATAAGAGCTGTTCAAAATCCTGATTTTCACTTCAAATTCCGTCACTGCGTCAGCAGAGGCTTTGGCATTTGCTGTATTAGCGATACTGGTCACGACTCCTTTGAATTTTTTTCCGGAGAAAGAATAGGCATCCACATCGATGATGGTGGTGTCTCCCTTGCTCAGTCTTACAATATCATTTTCGTTGACATCCACCCGAACTTCCATCAGAGAAAGATCCGCGATCGTCATCATTTCGGTACCGGCCATTTGTTGGGTACCTACCACACGCTCTCCTTTTTCAACCAACAGGTTGGAAACAATTCCGTTTACCGGGGAATAAACATTGGTGAGTCTGAGGTTTTCAGCCGCCTCGTTGACGGTAGCCTGGGAACTCTTGACGATGAATTCTGAGGCCACTACGTTTTGCTTGGCTGCTTCCAGATCTTTCTGTGCGGTGACATAATTGGCTTGGGCCTGCTCATAGTCCGCATCAGAAATTGCCTTTTGCTCATAGAGTTTTTTCTGTCTGTTGAATTCCAGTTCACTTCTGGTAAACTGCGCCTCGGCACGCTGTAAGCTTGCTTTTGCCTGAGCAAGATTGGCTTGTTGCTGATTGAGGTTGGCCCGGCTTCGGTCCAGGGCAGAAATGAAGTTGTCAGGTCTGATTTTCACCAAAAGTTTTCCGACTTCCACGGAGTCTCCTTCCTCTACATTGAGTTCGATAATCTCCCCGGCAACGTCAGGGCTCAGTTTTACTTCAATTTCCGGTTGGATTTCACCGGAAGCACTGACTTTTTCAATGATCTGGTTTCTTCCAACTTTTGCAATCTCGACAGGAGTTTCTTTTTCTCCACCGATCCAACCTGCAGATCGACCGATCACTGCAAAAAGTATCACTGCCCCAACAATTCCGAGCAGGTAATAAAGAATTTTGTTTGATTTCGTATTGGCCATGGTTTAGTTAAGGTTAATGGGGTTGCCTAAGTAAAAATCAAGGACTTTTACTCTGAATATATAGGTGTATTTGGCATTCAATAGGTCTGCTTGGGCATTGTAAAAGTTGTTTTGCGCTACCTGAAAATCCACGGAATTGATTGCTCCCAGATCAAATCTCTGCTGGGCAATTCGGAAGGATTCTTCCAGGCTCTGAACTCGCTTTTGGGAGGCCTGATAGGACTGTTCTGCTGCCAGAGCTGAATTGTATGCGGATTCTATATCCTGTCTCAGTTGGTTTTTAGCCTCTAGTTCAGCTACTTCAGCGATTTGTCTTTGAACCCGGGCTCTTTGCAAGCTTGCTTTATTATTGAACTGGGAAAAGATCGGGATACTCAACTGAAGGTTGACAGATTGGGAAAGGTTGTTTTCAATTTGGCTTGAAAAACTTGCCGGTTCCATTCCCGGAGCGGCTCGGTCTACGTAGTTGGAAAACAGATTGGCTCCGACACCCAAGGAAGGGAGAAAAGCTCCTCTGGCTACTTTTTCACCATATTCAGCACTTTCCACATTCTTTTCTGCGGCTTTGATTTCGGGCATGACCTCTACGGCGGTATTGTAAATAGCCGAAGGGGTTTCACTGGCCATCAGGGCTTCATTGACCTCCAATTCAGGTTCCACTACATCAAATTCCTCAGTAAAGGGAACCTGCATGGCTTGAGCCAGTTGGAGTTTGGATATTCTCAAGCTGTTTTTAGCATTGATCACTTCCAGTTCATTCGTTGCGTTTTGGGCCTGAAGGTCCAATTTATCAGAAAGAGGGAGGGAACCTGCATCCACCAGTTTGCTTGTTCTTTCCAATTGCTCCCGAGTGGTTTCCAACTGATTTTGGGCGATTTTGACCTGCTCTCTGTTGAATATCACATTGATAAAGAGGTTGATGATATTCAGGGTGATTGAATTCTTGGTAGCCTCGATATTGTACAATCCGGATTGCAGATTGGCCTGTGCCTGATTGATGGAGTTATTCACTCTCATTCCTGCAAACAGGGTGGCATTTGAAGAGGCTGAAACGTTGACGTTTCCGATTCGCTGGGTTTCAAACAAGTTGGTAACCGGGTTGATGGATCTACCCCAACGGTATCCCGTACTAGCTCCTGTGGAGAGGGATGGAAGACGGGATCCTTGATTTTGAAGAAGGGTTGCCTCGTTGGTCAACTGGTTGAGTTCACTTCGCTTGAGAGTCAAATTGTTTTCAAGAGCAATTTCAACAGCCGTTCTCAAGTCAAGGGGTTCTACACTTCCCTGAGAATTGGCCTTGAAAATTAACCCCGAAAACAGGATCAAGCAGAAAAAAAGCTTTTTCATGTGGTTGTTATCGGTCTATATCTGGTATGTATTTTAATTCTTTGACCCATGGTAAGGATCTAAGGTAATCTATTGTAATCTGATTGATTCCCGAATCCATTTCAATTACATGGCAGGCAAGGTCATTTTTGCCTTTCCTGGAAACGGACATGGTTGCAATATTGGCTTTTTCCTGGGCAATGACACTGGAAATAAAAGCAATTGCTCCTGAAATATCCTCAGCTTTGATAATCAAGGTATGTGCCTGAGCAGAGAAATTTGCAACAAAACCATCTATCTCTGCGATATTGATGATACCGCCACCCAAGCTCTCACCCCAAACCTCAATCTTTTGATCTCCTTTTTTGAGGACCAATTTGATGGTATTAGGATGATGGACGGAAGAGTTGCCTATGGATTTAAACTCGAACTTTAGCCCTTTTTCTTTAGCCAGACTCAGTGAATTCTTGATCCGTGCATCATCGGTTTTGAAATCCAATAATCCTCCAATAATTGCCCGGTCGCTCCCATGACCTTCATAAGTTCGGGCGAAGGAATTGTAAAAGGTAATACTTGCTTCGTCCGGGATTCCACCCAAAACTCGAATAGCGGCTCTTGCAATTCGTACAACTCCGGCCGTATGGGAAGAAGAGGGGCCGATCATGACTGGCCCGATCATATCAAAAACACTACTTTTTGAAGGCATAAGGATGATTCACCAATTTTAGTGCTAAGGTAAAAATGTATTTTCAACAGTTCCCAAAATTGGGGATAATTGTAGATTTTGAAAGATTTATTGAGCATTTGATTGAAAAATTAACATCTTTTGAATCAGACAATATTTCGATTTGAACGATAGTGAACACTTTTATGAGCGATTTTGAAACAGTCTTTTATAAACCGGAAAGAAATGGTGCTTGGGAAGAAACCCAAATTCTGAAAGTTCCGAATCGAGGGATGAATTTCGGTGATGGTATTTTTGAGACGATGGTTTTGGATCAGGGAAGAATCCGCTTTTCTGAGCAGCATAAAAATCGCCTTTTCAGGGGGCTTGATATTTTACAGATTCATCGGGAAGGGGTAGACTTTGAATCTTTGGAGGATTTTCTTCTGGAGAGCTATCCTTCCGGTACTTTTCGTGTACGCTGGAATTTGTACAGAGCTGGTTCCGGAAAATACACGGCTGAATCCAATGACTGTGAGGAAATGCTCCAAGTTTCGGCTTTTCGCCCGGCCCCTCAAATTAAGGAGCGTTGTGAAATCTCCGATAGGGTAAGACTTTCCTTTTCTCCATGGAGTGAGTGCAAGACCCTGAATGCTTTGCCCTATGTGATGGCCGCTTTGGAAAGGGAGTCCAGAAATTTGGATGAATTAATTCTGTTGGATCAAAGAGGATATTTGTCCGAAGCCACAGCCTCTAATCTCTTTTGGCAAATAGGGGATGAGGTGTTTACACCTTCCTTGTCCTGTGGCTGTATCAGTGGAACAGGAAGAAGGGTGATTTTGGATGCCCTCCGGGAAGCGGGTGTCAACTGCAGGGAAGGGGAGTTTCTTCCTCAGGAACTGAAAAAAGCGGACTGTGTTTGGGTCAGTAACGTCACGGGAATCAGTTCCATAGTCCAATTGGGAAGTAAAATATATTCTGCTGAGATACATCCGGTTTTGACTTCGCTTTTTTTGTAATTCGGGATTAGTAATAAATTTCATTCTGAGGTTTCTTTGAAAACCTTATATTTATCGGCTTATCTTCCACAGATTTGTATCATAAGAAAAACTATTTACGCAATAAACCAACCTAATAAAACATGCTCTTAGAACCCTTAGACCTTGCAGTATTTATAGGATACTGTTTGCTGATTATCGGGATGGGCCTTTTTGTTTCTCAGGAGAAAAAAGGTCACGTCAAAAATTCCTCTGATTATTTCCTTGCTTCCAAAGCCTTGCCTTGGTGGGCAGTAGGTGCTTCTTTAATTGCCTCCAATATTTCTGCTGAGCAGTTTATAGGAATGTCAGGATCGGGCTTTGCGCTTGGACTGGCGATTTCCACCTATGAATGGATGGCTGCAGCTACCTTGTTGGTGGTGGCAATTTTCTTTCTTCCCGTCTATATCAAAAAGGGGATTTATACTATGCCAGGCTTTCTTTTGGACCGCTATGATACGAGAGTTCGTACGACCATGGCGATATTCTGGCTTTTGTTGTATGTATTTGTCAATCTGACTTCTGTATTGTATTTGGGGGCATTGAGTTTGAACACCATCCTGGGTGTACCGATGTTTACGGGTATAGTAGGTTTGGCCTTGTTTGCCATGCTTTATTCCATTTACGGAGGATTGAAAGCGGTGGCCTGGACCGATGTAGTACAGGTGGTTTTCCTAATTGCAGGTGGTTTGGCCACCACGTATATAGCCCTTCAAATGGTAGGTGGCGGCGATGTCTGGGATGGCTTGAGCCTTTTGAGAAAAGAAGTTCCGGGACATTTCTCCATGATTCTTTCCAAAGGTGAAATGATGATCCCTGATGGAAAGGGAGGAACAAAGGATGCTTATTTGGACCTTCCCGGTATCAGTGTTTTGGTAGGGGGTATGTGGATTACCAATTTGAGTTATTGGGGTTTCAATCAATACATCACCCAGCGTGCCTTGGCGGCAAAGAGTCTTGATGAAGCCCAAAAAGGGATGATTTTCGCCGGTTTCCTGAAATTGTTGATGCCATTGATCGTGGTAATCCCTGGAATTGCAGCTTGGGTAATTGTGAAAAACGGAGTCGATGTTGGTTTCATGGAGTCCATGAAGGATCCGCTTACAGGTTTGGTGAAATCTGACCGAGCTTATCCAACCTTACTTCAGCTATTGCCGGTTGGTTTGAAAGGACTTGCATTCGCAGCCTTGACAGCGGCGATTGTGTCTTCGCTGGCTTCTATGGCAAACAGTACCTCAACCATCTTTACGATGGATATTTACAAGAAATATTTTGGTCAGAACGCCTCTGAATCTAAGCAGGTGAAAGTAGGTAGAATCACAGCTCTTGCGGCGTTTGTAATCGCAGCCATTGTGGCGCCGGCTTTGGGACAATTGGACCAGGCATTCCAGTTTATTCAGGAATATACCGGATTTATCAGCCCTGGAGTCTTTGCTATTTTCTTCTTTGGTGTCTTCTGGAAGAAAACTACTTCCAATGCAGCTCTTGTTGGTGCGGCATTGAGTATTCCTTTGTCAGTGGTGTTGAAATTGGGAGTTCCTTCTCTTCCCTTCATTGACCGAATGGGCTATGTATTTCTTATCCTCGCTGCATTGATGATCGTCATCAGTTTGGTGGAAGGAAAAGGAAAAGATCATCCAAACAGTATAGAAATCAACAAGGAATTGTTCCGGACCAGTACACAATTCAAGATTGGCGCCTTCATTATTTCCGGTATCATTGCAGCGCTATACATTATTTTCTGGTAATAGACGATGAGAAAATTATTATTGGGCCTTGACATAGGGAGTTCCTCTGTCAAGGCTTCCCTTTTAGATGCCGATTCAGGGAAGGCAGTAGTTTCAAAGGCTTTTCCTGAAGTGGAAATGCCTATTGCTTCCCCTGAAAAAGGCTGGGCAGAGCAGGACCCGGAGATGTGGTGGAAATATGTGCGGCAGGCCAGTAACTATGTATTGGATAAGGCTGAAGTGAAGAGTGGAGAGTTGAAGGGAATCGGGATAGCTTACCAAATGCACGGTTTGGTTTTGGTTGACAAAGACCAAAATGTACTGAGATCTTCCATCATTTGGTGTGATAGCAGGGCAGTTGGGATAGGTGAAAAAGCCTTCAAAGAACTCGGTGAAGATTATTGCCTCAATAACCTTTTGAATTCACCGGGAAATTTCACGGCCTCCAAGCTCAGATGGGTGATCGAAAATGAACCTGAAGTAGCCGCCAAAATCCACAAGATGATGTTGCCGGGAGACTTTATTGCCATGAAGCTAACCGGGGAAATCCTGACTTCTGAAACAGGACTTTCAGAGGGCATTTTCTGGGATTTTCAGAAAAACGGCTTGAGTGAAGAGGTGTTGAAAAACTATAAGATCCAGAAATCCTGGATTCCGGAGCTTGTTTCTTCCTATTCCATTCAGGGTAAAGTCACTGAGGAAGCTTCCAAGTTGACAGGGATTGAAGCTGGAGTTCCGGTTTCCTATCGGGCTGGAGATCAGCCTAACAATGCTTTTTCCCTTCAGGTGCTTAAACCCGGGGAGTTGGCTACTACTGCCGGAACTTCCGGGACGGTCTACGGAGTTTGTGATACTCCGCTTCACGATCCTCTTTCTAGAGTAAATACCTTTGTCCATGTCAATCATTCCAAGGAAAAACCTTCTTATGGAGTTCTGCTTTGTGTCAACGGAACAGGAATCCTCAACAGTTGGCTGAAAAGAGTGATGGGAGCAAGCAAGATTGATTACGATGAGATGAACAACCTGGCTTCCTATGCAGGAATAGGTGCAGAAGGGCTTGTCTTTATTCCTTTTGGAAACGGGGCGGAGCGGATTATGCAAAACAAACCTGTGGGAGCGCATTTGTTGGGGTTGGACTTGTTGAAGCACGATAAAGGCCATGTGATCCGCGCGGCTCAGGAGGGAATTGTTTCAGCTTTGACCTTTGGGTTCAGAATCATGAAGGATATGGGCCTGGACCTCCAGACGGTCAAGGCCGGAAAGGCGAATATGTTCCTAAGTCCGATTTTCAGAAAGACATTTGTCCATATGAATAAAGTTGTACTTGAGCTTTATGATACGGATGGAGCCCAGGGAGCAGCAAGAGGGGCTGGTATTGGAGCCGGTGTTTTCTCAACTGAGCAGGAAGCTTTTGAAGGGCTGACCTTGCTTGAAAGCATAGAGCCCAATGAGAATTTCTACGAGCCATACGAAGAAGTTTATTCCCATTGGAAAAATCATTTGGAAAGTATTGTCAAAATGAACCTATAATTGCAGTAAACAACCTATTAACCTCAAAATAAACCGAAACTATGTCAAAGACTTATTTTTCCAACATTGGCAAAATCCCTTTCGAAGGAAAGGAAAGTGATAATCCATTGGCCTTTAGGTATTATGATGAAAATCGCATCATAGCCGGTAAAACTATGAAGGAACACTTCAAGTTTGCCATCGCCTACTGGCATTCCTTCTGCGGTACCGGTGGAGATCCATTCGGACCTGGAACCATCAATCACCCTTGGGATGCGAATCCTGATCCCATCCAGCGTGCAAAGGATAAAATGGATGCCGCATTTGAGTTCATCACCAAAATCGGAGCTCCTTATTATTGCTTCCATGACGTGGATTTGATCGATGAAGGACCTTCTCTTGCTGAGTATGAAAAGCGGATGGAAATCATTTCTGATTATGCTTTGCAGAAGCAAAAAGAAACCGGAATCAAACTTTTGTGGGGTACTGCAAACGTTTTCAGTAATCCGCGCTATATGAATGGTGCTTCCACTAACCCGGATTTCAACGTAGTGGCTTGGGCCGGAACACAGGTTAAAAACGCAATTGATGCCACCATTAAACTCGGAGGTGAAAACTACGTGTTCTGGGGAGGACGTGAAGGATATATGTCATTGCTCAACACGGACATGAAGCGTGAAACGGAGCACTTGGCGCAATTCCTGACCATTGCACGGGATTATGCAAGAAAGAATGGATTCAAAGGAACTTTCTTCATTGAGCCAAAACCAATGGAGCCAACCAAGCACCAGTATGATTATGATTCAGCAACGGTGATTGGATTTTTGAGACATTTTGGTTTGGACAAGGATTTCAAATTGAATATTGAAGTAAACCACGCTACCCTTGCAGGACATACTTTCCAGCATGAATTGCAGGTAGCAGCGGATGCAGGTATGTTGGGTAGTATAGATGCCAACCGAGGGGATTACCAGAATGGCTGGGATACAGATCAGTTTGCTTTGAACCTGCAAGAATTGACTGAGGCGATGCTGGTGATTCTAACTTCTGGAGGAATTCAAGGTGGGGGAGTCAACTTTGACGCCAAAGTGAGAAGAAACTCCACCGATCAGGAAGATCTCTTCTTGGCACATATCGGAAGTATGGATGCTTTTGCAAGAGGCATGTTGATTGCCAATGATATACTGGAAAAATCTGATTACCTGGAAAGAAGAAAGAATCGCTATGCAAGCTTTGATTCCGGCAAGGGGAAGGAATTCGAAGAAGGAAAACTGACATTGGGAGATCTTCGCAATTATGCAGCGGAGGTAGGTGAACCAGCACAAATTAGTGGAAAACAGGAGTACTTCGAGAATTTATTGAATCGATTTATTTAACTTAAAGAGACCGAAAGGTCTCTTTTTTTGTCCCTATGAAAAAGCTATCCTATTTCCTCGTCACCCTACTATTCCTTGGATCTTGTGATACCGACAAGTTTGAGTCTGATGTAGAACTGCCAAAATTGTTTTCTGATGGAATGGTCATTCAACGCGATATTCCTTTTTCGGTTTGGGGAAAAGGAATCCCCGGGCGAATGGTCCGTGTGAGTGTTGCCGGGGCAATTGCCAGCGGAGAGGTAGATGCAGATAGTACCTGGCATCTGAAAATGCCTGCCGCCAAAGCCGGAGGTCCTTTTAAATTGACTGTGAACCAAAGGGAAATCAAGGATGTGTTTTTTGGGGATGTTTGGCTTGCAGGTGGTCAGTCCAATATGGAATGGAAGTTAAAATCCCAGGTAATAGGGGCCAAAAAAGAATTTGAGGAAGGGGGATTCCCGGAAATCCGTTTTTTCAAAGTTCCTAATTCGTACGCTGCAGTCCCTTTGGAAGATGTGGTCGGAGGAAGCTGGAAAGTGGCAGATTCAGTAAACCTTCCTGATTTCTCAGCGGTAGCCTGGTTTTTTGCCAAGAGAAATCACCTAGAAAAGAAAGTCCCTGTTGGGGTCATTGAGTCCAATTGGGGAGGTACACCAGCAGAAGGATGGACTGATGCAGAAATTCTTGCTACTATGGATGCTTCCTACACCAAAGAGGCCAAAGATGTAGTAGAGAATGCCGATAAATGGCAGGCAGTTATTTTGGAAAACGAACAAAAGAAAATGCTGAGGGATAGTCTTGTAGAGAAGCCCGACTCTCTTTTGGCCCTGAAAGTGAGTAGTATAGAGTATTCAGATGCCAATTGGACTTCAATCCAACTTCCAAATGCCAATCCTTTGGCTCATATAGCTTGGCTGAGAAAGACTTTTGTATTGAATTCTACGGATGAAATCAGTTTCCATCTGCCAAATATGTCCCAAATGGCTTTTATCTATCTGAACGGTAAACAAATTCATCATAAGGATTGGAGCGGTTCCATACCGGATTTGAAGATAGCCAGTGATCTGCTAAACAAGGGCAGAAATGTGTTGAGCATACGAATCGTCAATACATGGAATAATCAGCCGGTTGTTGGTGAAAAAGGGGAGATGTATCTGACTCAAAATGGAAATAAAATCTCCCTTGAGGGCAGCTGGAAATATTCAAACAACATTGTTGAACCCAGACTACCCAAAGTGGAATACCTAAATTGGAAATCCGGATTCATGTACAATGCCATGATTTACCCACTTGCCCAATATCCCATCAAAGGGGCGATTTGGTATCAGGGTGAAAGTAATGCGGGAAGGCATGAAGAATATAAGGACCTTTTTTCGACCATGATTAGCAACTGGAGAGAGCTTTGGGAAATTGGGGATTTTCCGTTTTTGTTTGTGCAGCTGGCAAATTTCATGGAAAGGAAAGACTTACAACCCGAAAGTGACTGGGCTTATCTTCGAGAAGCTCAAAGGGAGACATTGAACCTGCCCAATACCGGGATGGCCGTGATCATTGATATTGGAGAAGCTGAGGATATTCATCCTCGAAACAAGAAAGATGTGGGAGAAAGATTGTGGTTACAGGCCCGAAAGGTAGCATATGGAGAAAAAATCATCGCCGGTGGCCCAGCTTTTAAAGAAGTGAAATGGGAGGAAGATGCTTTGTTTGTCTCTTTTACGGATGTTGGGAAAGGGCTAAAATTAAGTCATGGGAATCAGGTAAAAGGCTTTATTGTTCAAGATGCAGAGGGGCAGTTTGAAGTGGCAGAGGCGGAACTTGCTGGACCGGATTTGGTACGAGTGCAAATACCCAAGGGAGTGGTGCCTGTTGAGATCCGTTATGCTTGGGCAGATAATCCGGAGGTGAATTTGGTGAATGACCTCAACCTTCCTGCAATTCCTTTTCGGACTGATTTTTAATCAGTCCGAAAAGGTGTTTTTTTCAAATCAATTGATTTTTTCAATCACATCTTTGGCATCTATCATTTCCTGAACCATTTCCAGGTATTCCGGTCTGGGTGGGACATGAGCTACATTTTCCAAAAAATCAATGCTTGCAAAAAGTACCCCTTCCCAATCTTTGGAGGTAATTGAACTTGCTATGACATGGTCCCCACTTTTTGGAAAAGCCATTTCTCTTTTCCTGGATTCAAGAGTTCCTAATTGAGAATACATTTCCAGCATTTTTGGAACTGAAACAACCCGATCCTGCTCGTCGGCACTTTTGTAATAGTAGCCCATAAACAAGGGTTGAGTGACCTTTTGGAAAGTTTCCTTGTTCATCATGCTGTAAAGCAACACTGCAAGACTTTCGTAGCCATTGATGTGGTAATCTTCGGACCAAAAAGCGGCTTTTTCTCCCTCTCTCTTCTGGTGCAATACACCATTTTTCATGACGGTTTTTTCCATGAGGTATTTGGTCCATGGTTTAAAAAATGCCTCCAACCTTTCTCCATTTTCCCGGATAGCAGGAGAGTACAATAAAATCGAATGGATGTCCGATTGTTGGCTTGCCAGAAGCAAGCTCAATGCTCCGCCCATGGAGGTACCAACTACAATCACTGAGTCCCCAAGGCTTTTGCCGATTTGATAAGCTTCTCCTGCTGCATCTGCCAATTTTTGGGCAGTGAGGTATTCCATTCCATTTTCACGTTTGATCCCGTGTTCGGGAAGTCGGGTTACAAATAGATTTGCTCCAAAATGAGAGGCCAAAAACCGGTGTACCGGATCTCCTTCCATGGGGCTTGCACCAAATCCATGGATATAGATGATGGAGTAAGGGGTTTTTCTTTTGTTGAGCGAATCTGCCCAAAGGATATACGCTTCGTTTCCTGGTTTGAGGCCTATCACGGTATCTTCCCGCTGGTCGATGTATGCCTCGAGTTCGTTGATACGGGTGGGTACTTCTGGAAAATGGATGCTAAGCTGCTGGGGTTTTACTTTTGGTCCAAGCATGTAAAGGATCACCAGTACAATTGCAGCGGCAAATAGACCTAGAAATATTTTTCTTAACATGGAATTCAGTTAGTTTTCAAATGGGGGGAAGTGGAATCAACCCAAATTTGGGTTCCGTTTTTCAAAAAAAGATAAGTTCGGGTCTTTAATTGACTGAAATTTTCTTTTGGAACTGATTTAAAATAAAGTCCCAAGTAAGGTTCAAGGTTATTGAAATCACGGATTTTGGAAAGCATTTCCTTATTGTAATTTTCGAACAAATAGGAAATATCCGTGCCTGTTGGGAGATCCCCAAAAGGAGCTGTTAAGGTAACTGAAAGGTTTGAAATATTTCTGAAGTTATAAGACTCCAAGCAGCTGAGTGCATAAGCCTGGCCCGGCAAGGAATTTTTCAAAAAAGACTCCTTCAAAACCTCAGGAGTGATTTCCAAAACAAAAATGTAGTCCTCCAACAATACTGTATCTTCAAAAGTTGAATAGTGGTTGTCCGTGTAAGGAGCATGGAAAACGTTGAGCCCTTTGGCATCTGCCATCCTTGGACCCGGACATTGGTTGTAGGGATCAGGGTTAGTTTCGCTTAGACAGGATCCAAAAATCAGTAATCCCATGTAGCCAAAAACCAATGCCATAGTGGTATGTGCTTTTTTGTTGCTCACGCCGAAACTTATTTTTGCATTAAAATTAAAGTTTTGGACGAACTATTCCTTATTAATTTTCAGTACTTAACATTTCTTCAATATTCTGGGCAATTGTTGTATCATTTTTCGGGTGCTAAGCGTATCTAAATCAAATGATTTTGAATATGAAAAAATTAACTTTTGTATTGCTATTGTTTTTCGGGTTCGGACTAGGATTGCAGGCTCAGGAAGCCTTGCCCACTCAATCCGTTTTCATTGAATTGGGAGGCCCGGGACTTCCTTATAGTTTCAATTATGATTTCAGGTTTGATAAAACAAGAATGGATTCCTGGGGGATGCGGGTCGGTGCCGGTGGATATACGGTTTCAGGGGGAGAGTCCTTTTTTTCTATTCCCTTGATGGCCAATAAGCTTTATGGCAAAGGTCCCCATTATTTTGAGTTGGGCTTTGGCTTTACTTTTTTTACGTTTAATCAGGAAAATTATGATTACTGTTATGGGGGATATTATGACCCAAATACAGGGGAGTACATCTGTAATTCCTACGTGAGTGAACCCTATAATTTCATTCTGGATGTGGACGGGTCCCCAAGTGTGATGGGAACCATGAATTTTGGCTATAGAAAAGTACCAGTGGACGGAGGCTTTATGTGGAAGGTGAATATCAATCCGATTTTCAACAACAATGGATTTTGGCCCCTTTTCGCGGGAATTGGTTTTGGCTATGCCTTTTAGATAGATTCTGATTCGAATCCATAATCCCGCTCAACCAAACAAATCCGGGTTTTGTAGGCACTGTACCACTTTTCCCTCCCGTATTTCTGGGCCAATTGATGGTCTGTTTGAGCTTTCCAGTTTTTGATAGCCTCTTTGCTCGCCCAATAACTAATGGTAATTCCGAGGCCGTTTCTGACACTTTCATGCCCTAAGTAGCCCTCTTGGTTTTGTGCTAATTCCACCATTTTGTCTGCCATTTCCTCATATCCATCCTCAAGGTCTGTCCTTAGGTTTGAAAAAATAACTGCGTAGTACGGAGGAGAAGGAGTTTGAGCGATCATAGCTTCATTGGTTTTTTTCGAATTTAGTCAAATTTCGAGGCTGTTAACTCCTAAATCTAGCAGTAACCGTCTCTTTTTCCCTGCCTGTTTAATCTTCTTTTCCCAATAGCTTGAAGCTTCCTTTTTTATCAATTCCACAGTCTGAAATTCCTTCGGTTGAATGAAAGTTTTCGACGGAAGATCACATGATGATTTTTTCTAAAAAAATGAGAATTCGGGTTACAAAATTTGATTCAGCAAATACTAAAAGGAAATATCTCCGGTTCAATGAAATGTTCATTTAAGGCGAATTCAAGATTCAGCTAAGCCTTAATTAATAATCACACCAATACCTTTCACCCAATTATCATCCTATTAAATTATGAGCGAAAAAATGAATCGATTGGAGTTCCTGAAATCTCTGGGACTCAAAGGTGCCTCTTTATTAGCTGTCTATTGTGCCGGTTCTACCCTTACCGGATGTATCAATGAAAATGTTGATCCTGCCGCAGGAGGAAGTACGGCGGATTTAACTTTGGACCTGACTTCCTCAGCTTATTCTGCATTGAATACAGTGGGCGGCTATGTAGTGGTAAACAGGATAGTCATTGCCCGTATTTCCCAAACCCAATTTGCGGCAGTCACCCAGGTTTGTTCCCATGAGGGGAAAGTAAAAGTTTATTACCGCTCCGGAGAGTTTTATTGTCCTGAACATGGGGCAAGGTTTGCAACAGATGGTTCAGGTTTGAATTCAAAGGGCTCAATGGGTTTGAAAACCTATCAGACAGAGTTGAATGGTACCACTTTACGCGTTTTTGGCTGATGAAGACCTTTCGTGATTTTGGGAAAATCCCTTTGACCGTTTTTTTCCTCCTGATGGGACTTTTGATCTCAGAAGGTGTGCGAGCTCAAGATGACCTGATGGCTCTGCTTGATCAGGATTTGGCGAAGGAGCCCAGTTATACCCAGGCTACCTTTAAGGCTACCCGTCTAATCAATGGACAGACGATTGAGACTATTTCCAAAAAGCATTTAAACTTTTGGATTTCCCACCGATTTGGAGCTGTTAATAGTGGTTTTATAGCCAATTTCTTTGGTCTGGATGAAGCCAAGATCAGGTTGGGGCTGGAATATGGGATTACGGATCGATGGTTGGTGGGTGCAGGTAGAAGTTCAGTGGAGAAGACCTATGATTTCTATACCAAATACAAAGTGCTGAGACAGTCCAATAAAATGCCAGTAACTGTTACCGGGCTGGCAGGTATGGGGATCAATACCATGCCTACGGGTTATGTGATGGAATCCGGTGCTGAGATGAAATTCTTCTCCAATCCGGAGCGCTATTCATACTGGGGACAGGTCTTGATTGCCCGAAAGGTCAATGAAAACCTCTCTGTTCAGGTGATGCCTACTTTGGTTTATTACAACAAAGTTGAATCCCCGGCCATGTCAAACTCCCTGCCTGCAATTGGAATTGGGGGAAGGTATAAACTGACCAAGAGGTTTACGCTTTCCGGAGAATATTACAAGGCTTTTGCAGATCAGAAAGCTTATGAAAACCAAACAGGAAATCCCTATCCATACCATGACGCCATAGCAATCGGAGTGGATATAGAGACAGGTGGACATGTGTTTCAATTGCACTTCACCAATTCCCGTGGCATGATTGAAAAACATGTAATAGGTCAGACTACGGGGAATTGGATGGATGGAGATATTTATTATGGATTTAATATTTCAAGAACCTTCAGCTTTGAAAAAGACGCTAAATACAAGGACAAATGAGAGCCAAAAAGACCCTTTTATTAACCTATCTGTTCCTGTCTTCAGGACTGATCTTTGGGCAGAAACTATTGGGAACAAGTAGCGGAGAGGTACATTTCTATTCTGATACACCGCTCGAAACTATACAGGCGACGAATAAAAAGACTGCTTGTCTGGTAAATACAGAGTCAGGGGAAATTGCCGTACAGATGCGGATTGTGGATTTCATTTTTCCCAACAAACTGATGCAGGAACATTTCAATGAGAATTATCTGGAAAGCGAAAAATACCCAACCGCTCAATTTAAAGGGATAATTGCTGGTATTGAAGCACTTCAGGTCAATGGAATTCATGCCTTGCTTGCAGAGGGGAATCTGACCATCCATGGAGTAAGCCAGCCTGTAAAAGTCAAAGGAACCATTGAGAAATCTCAGGACCGGTATGAATTGAAATTCAGTTTTTTGGTCAGGCCGGAAGACTATAAAGTAGAAATCCCCAATTTGGTTTTAACCAAAATAGCAGAGGAAATAGAAGTCTCGGGTACCATGAATTTGACGGAGAGATGAAACAAAAAAGGAAGCCATGTAGCTTCCTTTTTTTTTGGTTTTGAATTATTCTATTTCGGAAGGCTTTCCAAAATCAGTTTCACCAATTCGGCCTTGTCACCATTTGGAATCCATCTGGCTACAATGACTAAGTCGTTTTCCTGATCCACATAGATCATGTTTGTGCCGGCTCCAATATGTAAAAATGCAGTTTTTGGGGCAGCGGGGACTTGTTTTAGATCCTCATTCAGGAAATAGTTCATAAATCCATAGCCCGGATTGGCTGGTGTAGGAGTTCGGGATTTCGCAATCCAACTTTCCGGGATCAACTGTTTTCCATTCCATTTTCCATTTCTTAGAGTCAAGTATCCAAATCGGGCCTGATCCCATGCAGAGAGCATCATTCCACCTCCCCAGTGGGAGCCGCCGCTGACAGATTGAACGATTTGACCATCCAATATCACGAAGGAATTTTCATACCCTGTCCATCTCCAGGTATCACTCGCTCCGATAGGGTCCATGATTTTTTCTTTCAATACTATAGGTAGGGGTTTTCTCCAGACATTCAGCAAGGCTAGAGCCAGGACATTTACCCGGGTATCATTGTATTCATAAACCGATCCTGGTTCGTTCTGGGCTCTTGCTCTCTTTTGAGCTACGCCTTCAGCCGGACGGTCGGCCCAATCGGGTTTTCCCCAAAGGGTTCCTTCCCAATCTGATGTTTGACGAAGCAAGTCATACCATCTGATTTTTCGGTTGTGCTCTGTGTCAAACAATTCAAAAACATCTTCCTGGTCCAAATGATCTGCTTTGTTCATCATGGCTTTGATCGGATCATAAGGATAAATAGGAGCCATATAAGGGTAGACCAAGTCCATTTCGTCTTTGATCAGACCTTCTTCCACCGCTAATCCAGCAGTAGTGGATAGAAAGCTTTTCGCTACACTGAAAGTCAAATCCACACGCTCAGGCTCTCCCCACTGTCCGACTACATAGCCTTTATAAATGATCAAACCAGTAGCAGGTCCCCTTCTTTTCATCGGGCCAACAGGATATCCAAAAGGCTCTCTTCCAAAGGCACTTTCGTAGTGGGCGATTTTCAAGTTGGGGTTTTGATCACTTTCATGGGTTTTCGCAAAGTCAATAGCCTGCTGGAGTTTAGAAGCGTCCATTCCCAGTTCCTCCGGAGTTTTTTGTTCCCAAGAGTTTTTTGCAGGAAAGTAAGTTTGTGCGGATACCGTGCTAGAAATAAGTAGGGTGAAAATCCAGAGTAAATTGAAATTTTTCATGATGGAATGATTTTGTGCGAGTTTAAGAATTAAATAAAAAATAGGGCAACCGCTAATGGATTTAAGCCAAAGAATCTTCATTTCCCTGTTTGATTTGATAAATTATTGCAAACTCTTTTGAAGATTCGTAGTTATCAAGGGTAATAAAAGCCAATACTTCGAATTATTGTGGCACGGCTTTTTTTACCCAGCAGCAAGTACACATTATGGAAGAAAAGAAAATTTATATTATAGGAGCAGGGATAGCTGGTCTGATTTCAGCCTTAGAGTTAGAAAAAGCCGGTTTTTCACCCATTATTTTAGAATCCACAGACAGAGTTGGAGGAAGGATGAAAACGGATGAAATGGATGGTTTTTTGTTGGATCATGGATTTCAGGTTTTAAATACGGCCTATCCCGAAGCACATAAATACTTGGACCTACAGGCCCTTAATTTACGGACCTTTGATCCGGGAGCTGTGATTTTTGACGGAAAAGAGTCTTACATTATTACCGACCCGATGAGAAATCCACTTAAAATTGTGGGAATGGCCTTCTCCAAGGTGGGTACTTTTTTGGACAAGGTGAAAATGTTTTCTCTAACCCAGGAATTGAAGAAAAAATCTTTGGAGGATATTTTCAATGAGCCTTCAAAACCAACACTCCAATATTTGAAAGAATATGGTTTTTCAGACTTAATTATTTCAAACTTTTTTAAGCCCTTCTTTAGGGGCGTTTTTCTTGAAAAACATCTAAACACCTCCAGTAGGATGTTTGAATATGTTTTCAAAATGTTTGCAATTGGTCAAGCCGCCATTCCAGAAAAGGGAATGGGGCAGATCCCGGAAATGATTCGCAGACAATTGAGCAAAACCCAAATTTATTTTAATTCCCCGGTCAAAGAGGTAAGGGGAAATGTAATCTATATGGAAAGCGGGGAAACTGTCGAGGCTGACAGAATAATCATAGGAGTGCAGCCAGACCGGGTTATGAAACAGCTGCAGGGACAATTTGCTCCTCCAAAATCAGTGACCAATCTATATTTTTCCCTTCAAAAATCCTTCATGGCTAGACCTATGCTCGGCTTAGTGACTGGAGACCATTTGGTGAACAATTTGGTGTTTATGGATGATGTCTCTAGAGCATATTCCTCTAGTGGCAAGTCCTTACTGTCTGTCACGGTTCTGGACTCTGATCTTGCTGAAAAGGAGCTGATTGCTAAAGTCCAGGAGGAACTGGAAGAGATTTCAGGAATTAAAGCAGGGTTTTTCAAACCGGTTAAAACCTATCATATTCCTTTTGCTTTACCAAATTCGGAAGATCTCAGATATAGTATTCCCATGACAGAGTGCAGGATTACCGATCAGGTTTTCTTGGCTGGAGATTATTTGCTCAATGGTTCCATCAATGCTGCTATGACTTCGGGAAGAATTGCGGCTGAAGCTGTAGTACATTCCTTTATGCCTACCTATTGATTGGAATAGATTCATTTGGGCGGCAGGCCATTAGTTAGTAATACTAATTTTAAACCCGATTTCCCCTGAAAAATAGAGGAAAAGGGCTATTTTTGCGCATGGAAAAATTACCACCTTGCCCAGCCTGCAACTCTCCCTATACCTATGAAATGGACGAAAAATTAGTTTGTCCTGAATGTGGGTTTGAATGGGTTGCAGAATCTGAAAATGAAGAGACTGCCGAAGAAGGTCTGATTGTAAAAGATTCAAATGGTGCTATCCTACAGGATGGTGATGCCGTAGTAATCATCAAAGACCTGCCAGTAAAAGGAGCTCCAAAACCAATCAAAGCGGGTACCAAAGTAAAAAGTATCCGATTGGTAGAAGGGGATCATAACATTGATTGTAAGATTGATGGATTCGGGTCCATGGCCCTAAAGTCTGAGTTTGTCCGAAAAGCCTAATCCTATTCGGGATAAAAAAAGCGGTTTGTGATTCACAGACCGCTTTTTTATGGGTGGTTAGCTGGCTCCCTTATTTTATTGGACTTTCATCACAAGCTACATCTCCGACAACATACTGCATTCCATCAAGGAAAAACCTGAGTAAATCAGGGTTTTCAAAACTTTGTGCATTATGGGAAGGGGAGGAGTACATGACTCTACCTTTGCCCTCGGCTCGAATCCAAGCTACGTAGGTTTTACCTTCTGTCAGGTTTTGGTTTTTTCTTTGTTGGCTGATTTCTGAATTATTGAAATAAAGCAAGGGATGGAAGTTCAATTCTCCATAAGCGTTTTTGTAGAAATAGGGCTCATCCACATGGTTGAATCCTTCTGCTGGGAAAGCCTGAACCAAAGGATGCTCAGGATCTGCCAACCGGACTTGAATGGCCTGCTGAGGTGGGTGATAGTCAAAACTAGCCCCAACCAATCTGCTGAAATCCCAGGAATTGTTTTGTGTAGTAACTGCCCCATGAAGCAACAATAATCCTCCTCCTTTTTTCACATAGTTCAATAGATTGGCTTCAAATTCCTGTGCCTTTTTCATCAAGGAGACTGAATCAGCATCGGATTCAGCTCTTAATTTATCCCAGAAAAGATTCCGGTGATCTGGCTTTGAACAGGTGTTGTTCAGAACAATAGCATCGTATTTCTTGAGATTTTTTGCTTCAAATTCCCGAATGTCGGTACTTGCCGAAACCTGAAAGGCTCCGCTTTTATCTCCCAAAATTTTGACCATTTCCTCTGTATGGGGAATCACCCAATGCTCAAATCCTGTAAATAGGGAAAAGACCAGTATATTTTTCTTTTTGCTTGAAGTTGGAAAAGTTGGCTTTTTGGGTGCCAGTGATCTGATTTTGTCTTTCCACTCCTGATTCAATTCTACTTCAGGCAAGCTTTGAGCCTGTGCAAACTGCAGGGAAATTAAGAAAACGATTCCGTAGAAAAACTTCTGTTTCATAGGTTATTGGGTTGAGCGGTTAAAGGGTTTCTGATGGATTTTGATAATTTCAAAAGTACAAGTCCAATAACCTGAATTTTCCATGAGTTTCAAAAGAAAATTATTTCTCCTGGTATTTGCCATTATTTTGAATTTCCCTGCTTTTTCCCAAAATGTTTCCTTAAAAGAAACTTCTAATGGGGTGGATTTTGTAATTGGAAATCAGCGAGTTTTGACCTATCAAACTGCAACAGCAGATGTGCCGGAAGGAATTAAAGCTGCATTCAAAAAATCGGGATTTATTCATCCTCTTACTTCTCCAAGCGGTCAGGTTTTGACCAGGATTCAGCCGCCGGACCACTATCATCACTATGGAATCTGGGGACCGTGGACAAGAGCTACCATAAATGGAAGAGAGGTGGATTTTTGGAATTTGGGAGATGGTAAAGGAAGAGTGGACTTCTCCCACATCATCTCCAAAAAACAAGCTGGTGGGGCTGCTGAACTCAATGTCAGACAAAATCACCTGGATCTAAAAGCTCCGGAAGCAGAACGCCTGGCAATATCTGAAGACCTGAGGATCAAAGTAAAGCCAGCTGACAAAGGACGATATATGGTGGATTATACCACAACAATATTTACCAGTTTGGAAAAAGGGATTTTATTGGATGATTATCGCTATGGAGGAGGAATTGGATTTAGGGCTACAGAAATGTGGGATCCAAGCAATAGTTCGGTTTTGACTTCTGAAGGAAAAAACCGGGTAGAGGCAGACGGAACCAATGCCAAATGGATTATTGTGAAAGGAAAGACAGCGGATAAATCAGGGCAAAGCGGGATTCTTTTAATGAGCCACAATACCAATAAATCACATCCAGAACCTCTTAGGGTTTGGCCTGAAGATTCAAATGGCGGCAAGGAGAATGTATTCATCGAGTTTTGCCCAATCCGTCATGAATCATGGGAGATCCTTCCCAATAAAAGGTACAGCCTCAAATATCGAATGATTGTTTTTGACGGAGAACTCAGTGCAGGAGAGGCGGAAGCCTATTGGAGAGCATTTGTAAAATAATAGACCCAGAATAAACCAGTTCTTATATCATGGAAAGAAGAGACTTTATGAAAAAAACTGCTTTGGCAGGAGCTGCTTTTGGAATTCCTACCATTGTCCCCTCCTCAGTTTTTGGTAAAAATGCCCCGAGTAACAAAATCAATATTGGCCAGATTGGATGCGGTAGAATAGCCCGGGAACATGACTTGCCAGGTACCTGGCGACATGATATTGCAAGGATTGTGGCTGTCTCAGATGTAGACAGCAAACGTATGGCAGATGGTAAAAAGCTCATTGAAGCTCATTACACCCAAAAAATGGGGCGTCCCTATTTGGATGTGAAGCAATATGGTGATTATCGGGAAATGCTTTTGGATAAGGATATAGACGCTGTGATTATTTCAACGCCTGACCATTGGCATTCTCAACCAGCAATGGAAGCAGCATTGGCGGGGAAGCATATTTATGTGCAGAAGCCGACCTCTCTGACAATCAAGGAAGGGAGACAATTGGTAGAAGTAGTCAACAAAACCGGGGTGGTGCTTCAGCTTGGGACCCAACAGCGATCCAGTGAGCAATTCCGGGTTGCCGCAGAATTGGTGAGAAACGGAAGGATAGGAAAGCTTCATACGGTGAAAATTGGCCTACCCGGTGATCCTTCTGGTCCAGAGGCTACTCCAATGCCTGTCCCCGAGAATCTGAACTATGAAATGTGGCTGGGCTCTACGCCTGAAATTCCCTATTCTGAGATAGGAGTTCACCCTCAAAATGATTACAGCAGACCAGGATGGCTGCGCCATGAAAATTACGGAGCAGGGATGATCACCGGTTGGGGACAGCATCACTTTGATTCTGCAGCTTGGGGAATGGATACTGAGCTTACCGGACCACGTTATATCCAGGCCGTTGCAGATTTTCCAAAGTCAGGGTTTTGGAATGTCCATGGGGATTTTATGGTCAAAGCTGAATATGAAAATGGAGTTACTATGTTGACTTCCGGAGGGTATCCCAATGGGATTAGATATGAAGGGACTGAAGGTTGGATTTGGGTTTCCAGAGGAAGTTATGTGGCATCATCCTCAGATCCAGTGGCTCAGAGCAATAATGCCAAAGCACTAGACGCTTCCGATCCCAGAATCCTTCAGTCCGAAATTGGCGAAAACGAAATACGCCTGACCCGAAGTACCGAGCACCACGGGAATTGGCTGGATGCAATCCAAGGAAAAGGAACGTTGCTGTCTCCGGTTGAAATTGGGCATAGGGCCTGTTCAGTTTGTCTTGTGACTCACATAGCGATGAAATTGGGAAGAAAACTAGAGTGGAATCCTACCCAGGAGGTCTTTGTTAATGACGTGGAGGCAAATTCGTATTTGAGTCGACCTCAGAGAAGACCTTGGGGGACAGATTATGTCAAGGTTTAGGAGGAATGAGCAGAGGAGTTAATTTTGGATCCTAATCCCTAATGAAATCAATAATTATGTATCGTAATAAAATTCTTCTTGGAGTTGTTTCAGCTCTTTTACTTCTCTCATGTGGCCAAGAAGCGATGAAAAACACGGAAAACCTCACGTCAAATTCAGATTCAAAAGTCAGGATTATGGCTCTGGACCCCGGACATTTTCATGCAGGTTTGATCCATAAATCCATGTATCAAATTGTGGATTCGACAATTTATGTGTTTGCTCCCGAGGGTCCAGAACTGAAGGATTATCTCTCCAGGATTGAAGGCTATAATACCCGGGAGGAGTCGCCTACTGCATGGAGTTTGGAGGTCTTTGTTGGGGATGATTATCTCCAGAAAATGCTTTCCGATAAACCCGGAAATGTGATGGTGGTTGCCGGTAAAAATGACCTCAAAATCGATTACATTCTTTCAGCCATTCAAAATGGATTGAATGTGTATGCCGACAAACCATTGGTAATCAATTCCGATGGGTTTCAAAAGTTGGTAAAAGCGTTTAAGCTAGCGGAGGATCAAAATCTGCTTTTGTATGATATCATGACTGAGCGTTTTGAGATCACAACTTTGCTACAGCGTGAACTCTCCATGATTCCGGAGGTTTTTGGTCAACTTGAAGTGGGAACTCCCGAGAACCCTGCAATCACCAAGGAAAGTGTCCATTATTTCTTCAAATATGTTTCAGGAAAGCCATTGGTCCGTCCTGATTGGTTTTTTGATGTGGAAAAGGAAGGAGACGGAATTGTAGATGTGACCACCCATTTGGTGGATTTGATCCAGTGGGAAGCCTTTCCTAATCAAGTTTTGGATACCGCAGACGTGCAAATGCTTTCTGCAAGAAGATGGGCTACCCCTATGACCTTGGAGGAATTTGAAAAAGTAACAGGGAAAGCTGAATTCCCTGATTTTCTGCAGAAAGATATTGACGATGATGAGGTGCTTCAGGTTTATTCCAACGGAGAGATGAATTATACCCTTCAAGGAAAGCATGCGAAAGTAAGCGTAATCTGGGGATTTCAGGCACCTGAGGGTACTGGTGATACTCATTTCAGCATGATGAGGGGAAGTAAAGCTAATCTGATAATCCGACAGGGTAAGGAAGAAAATTATAGACCGGTTTTGTATGTAAAACTCATCGAGTCAAGTGAAGACGAATTGAGTAAAGCGGTTCGGGAAACACTTCAGGGTAAGTATCCGGGAATTGATCTGGAAAAGCTCTCCTCCGGTGAATATAGAATAAATGTGCCAGAGAAATACCACAATGGGCATGAGGCTCATTTTGGTCAAGTTACCGAACGGTATTTGGAGTTTTTCCAGGAGGGTAAAATGCCTGAATGGGAGGTGCCAAATATGATTACAAAATATTATACCACCACCCAAGCAAGAGCTTTTGCCATGAAATAATAATTTATTAGTTTATTTTGAAAAAGGCTGACGGAAGCTCAAACTTCTAACAGCCTTTTTTTTATAAACTGGAGGGGATAGTTTATTCAAAAGAAATACAAAAAATGAAAGAGTTCCGGCTCAATGTTCTTAACTTAAAGAAAAAAGAGGGTTTATTGGATCTGTGACAAAATGAAATATTTGACTTTTAAAAATGGAGATCCCATTCCGATTTTGGGATTGGGTACTTGGAAAAGTGAGCCAGGTGAAGTTCGAAATGCCGTTTTTTGGGCATTGGAAGCCGGTTACAGGCATATCGATTGTGCGGCTATTTATCAAAATGAAAAGGAAGTAGGCCAAGGGATCAAAGATGCCATGTTGGAAGGCATAGTAAAGCGGGAGGAACTCTTTATAACCTCCAAACTTTGGAATGACTCCCATAGGTATGAGGATGTCAAACCAGCTTTGGAGAAAACACTCAATGATCTTGGTTTGGATTATTTGGACTTGTACCTGATCCATTGGCCGGTGGCTTTGAAGCACGGTGTTGGTTTTGCCCAAAACAGGGAGGATTTTTATACCTATCTGGACGTTCCGCTTACTCAAACCTGGGAAGCTTTGCAGGATGTTAAGGCTGCAGGCTTATGCCGTCATATAGGAGTTTCAAATTTTAACCGAGCCAAGTTATTGGAATTGATTGAGGCAGGAGGGGAGATTCCGGAAATGAACCAAGTGGAACTCCACCCGTTTCTTCCTCAGGACAAGCTGGTGGCTTTCTGTCGGGAACACGGAATATTACTGACAGCCTATTCTCCATTGGGAACTCCGGATTCAAGAAATGAACGGCATAAAAATGACCCTAGATTGTTGGAAAATCCGGTTGTCGCCGAGATCGCAAAAAAGCATCAGGCGAGTATGGGGCAGATTTTGATTGCATGGTCAATAGCAAGAGAAATTGCAGTCATTCCAAAATCTGTCAATAAATCCAGAATTATCGAAAATTTTGCCGCTGCTCAGATTGAACTGGATGCACATGACCTCATGGAAATTCGGGATATAGGCATCAGCCATCGGTTTTTGGACGGTTCTCTGCATACCAGTCACAACAGTCCATATAAGTCAAGTGACTTTTGGGATGAATAAAAAAAAGCCCTGATTTAGCATCAGGGCTTTGATTTAATCTTCAACTTCCAGGACTTCCAATATTTCGGCAAGTTCATCGAAGTCTTTCAATCCCGGCTTGATTTCTTCTCCACCTTCCAGTGCTATTCCTTTCAAATTGAGGTCTTGGATTAGTTCCTTCACGTTGTATTGAGTCAGGCCCGTTCCTAGGATCACATCGATTTCACTGGATATTTTCTTAACTGTTTCAAGTTCGTTTTCTTGAAGTTTTTTATGGTCGGAAGTCAGATGCAATAAAACTCCATTAGCCTTCAGTTTTGCGGCAAGTTCGGGTTCTATGTGAATGATTTCCTGGATATCTGCTTTGTAAATGAGCTTCTTTCCCTGATCCTGCAGACTCAATAGAGGGGCTAACCTTCTGTGTTCGATCCAGGTGATATTTGGGTATTTTTCGAGTTTTGCCTGAATGGTTTGCAAGTCATCAGTTTCAAATTCTCCAACCAGTTCAGTTCCTGCAATCCATCCTGTGATTTCAGAGAACTGTGTTGGTGAAACAAACTTTGGGGAGTCTTCTTCCAAAGAGAAGCCTAATAGATCCACATACATTCCCGAGCAATATCTTGCATCGCTGAGGTTGGTGATCCCACCGATCTTTACAAAGGTACTGAGAGCCATTTTTAGATTTAATTGAGGCGCTAAGGTAAAAAGGAACTGAGTCATGTTCCTAGTTTTTGGGTGTTCTTCCTGAAATAAGCCAAAGGATTTTTGCTTTATTCCGTTTATTTTTATGATTTTGAAGCGTATATGAAGGGGATTTTAAAACTATTTTTCTTGGGTCTTTTATTGATGGGCTTTGCTTGCAGCAATGATGAATCTCCTGTGCCTGATGCAGGCTATGATTTCCAGCCTTTATTTATTGGTGATTTTTGGGTTTATGAAGTGGATCAAACCATTTACTTCGGAACAAATGACTCTGAGCAGTCTTTTTTTTATTTCAAGGATAAAATCCGGACGGTTTATGTAAATGATGATCTTGATCAGGTTTTTATTGTGGAGCGAAGCATTTCTGAAGATCAATTGAATTGGTTCAAATCCAAGGAATATACGCTAATGATTAAAAATAATGCCCTCATCAGGACGGTGGACAATCAGCCTCTGGTGAGTTTGGTTTTTCCTCCGCAAAAAGGCAAGTCTTGGAATGGCAATGCTTATAGGAATGAAGGATTGGATGAATTTACCATTACCGAATCTGATTTTGGAGGCACCAATGAATTTAAGGTTGTTCAGGAAGAGAGCGATGATGAAATCACTTACAGAGACATTCGGTACGAAGTATATCAGAAAGGTGTGGGGCTGATTGAGAAATATGATGAGGTGCTGACCTATTGCTCCAGAAATGATTGTTTAGGTCAACAATTGGTGGACTCTGGGAGTAGAATTCATTTAAAATTGATCAACTATGGCAGTGAATAAGCTGTTTTCTCTATTTCTTGGTTTTTTTCTTTTGAATTTGTTCCAAGGGTTTGCTCAGGATAGATATGCTGTTTATTATAAATTCAAACCTCAGAGCGTTTTTTCACTGGATCAACCTCAAGAATTTTTAACCCAAAAAGCGCTTGACCGGAGACAAAGGGAAGGGGTGAATATCGACAGCTTGGATTTGCCTGTTTCCCAAATTTATATAGATCAGGTTTCCGCCAAATCCGAATACTTATTGTACCATAGTAAATGGATGAATGCCTCTGTCTTAGTAGCTAGTGAGGTTGCCGTTCAGGAAATAGCATTATTTCCTTTTGTAGAAAAAGTGGAATTGGTCGCGCCCGGGTTTTTTCCTATACCCGATGCCCGAGTAGAAAAAGAACTACCTTCCAAATTTAGACCGATTGAGGATTCGGAGTCCCGATTGTTGTCTTCCCAGGAAAACGCCTATGATTTTCAAAATGCACTATTGGGCATTCCTGATATGCAAGAAGCGGGATTTTTGGGAGCAGGAATTACCATAGCGGTTTTTGATTCGGGATTTCCCGGAGTTAATACGGCTTCCTCCTTGAAACATCTTTTCGACAATAATCAAATCATTGCCACCCGGGATTTTGTAAGGCCCTGGAATACCAATGTTTACCAGGATTATGAGCATGGTACGAATGTCCTGTCATTGATTGCAGCCAATGAGCCTGGTGTTTTGGTTTCAGGTGCTCCTGAAGCCAATTATTTTTTGGCCATGACCGAATACGTCTACACGGAATATAAAATAGAAGAATTCAACTGGACGAGAGCAGCTGAGTTTGCGGATAGTTTGGGGGTAGATATCATCAATAGCTCTTTGGGCTATTATGATTTTGATGATGTTTCCATGAACTACGGTTTTGAAGATCTGGACGGGGCAAGCACGGTAATTACCCAGGCTGCAAACATTGCTTCTCAAAGAGGGATTTTGGTAGTGAACAGTGTCGGCAATTATGGTCCAAATGAGTCCACCTTAATCGCGCCCGCTGATTCCCCAAATGTGTTGGCTATTGGTTCGGTCAAGCAGGACCAAAGTGTTTCAACCTTTAGTTCAAGAGGGCCCACTGCTGATGGAAGGATCAAGCCCGATTTGGATGCCTTGGGAAGTGGAGTTGTGATGTTGAGGCCAAGTGGAAATACCGGTTTGGGTAGTGGAACCTCCTATTCCGCTCCCCAAATCACAGCTTTGGCTGCAGGGGTTTGGCAGGCAAGACCGGAATGGACCAGAGCCAAGCTTATTCAGAATTTGCTCCGAAGCGCCAGCCAATATGAAAACCCGGATAATATTTTGGGATATGGAATACCAGGCTTTTTGAATGCCTATTTTGGGGAGATTCTTTCTGTTGAAGAAAATCCGGAACACTTGGAGTGGAAGGTTTATCCCAATCCGGTAACAGGAGGGGAAATTGAAATCCTATTTGGTCGGGAATTGGAAGCCGAATTGGTGCTTTTTGACTTAAGCGGGAGAGAAGTCCATAATTCCAGTTTGATCCGAAATTCTATAAAGGAGCCCTATTATTTGAATTTGAAGAACCTGAAACCGGGAATGTATCTAGTAACGGTACAGGATAGGAATACCGTGAAACGAAACAAACTTTTAATTCGATAAGAATTTTGGGCTCGGACAAAATTTTATTTGTTTTGCAAGACGAAAATTTCTCCCCATGAACCCAATCATCGCCCCATCCATTCTGGCAGCTGATTTTGCCAATCTTCAGAAAGAAGTTGAAATGCTAAATGCCTCCGAGGCTGACTACATCCATGTTGATATTATGGATGGAATGTTTGTTCCAAATATTTCTTTTGGGATTCCGGTTACTGAGGCCATCAATCACCATGCAAAGAAACCTCTAGATGTACATTTGATGATTGTGGATCCGGATAGATATCTTCAGGCCTTTAGAAATGCCGGTGCAGATATTATTTCCGTTCATTATGAAGCTTGTAACCACCTGCACAGATCCTTGCAAACGATCCGTTCACTGGGAGCCAAGACTGGAGTTTCTCTCAATCCTCACACGCCAATTAATGTATTGGAGGATGTGATTCAGGATATTGACATGGTTTGTATCATGTCGGTAAACCCTGGTTTTGGAGGGCAAAAATTCATAGAGAATACCTATACCAAAGTAAGTGTACTTAAGGAGTTGATTTTAAAAAAGGGAGCAGACACACAGATTGAAATTGACGGTGGTGTCAATATGGAAAATGCTCCAAAACTCTTGGCAGCGGGAGCGGATGTTTTGGTTGCAGGAAGCTTTGTTTTCAATGCACCAGATCCTGTCAAAACCATTAAAGATCTCAAATCAATTCAGGTAGTTTGATTTATTTCAAACTACCATTCATCATAAAATACCTTAAAAAGGCCTTTTTTACTTGATTTTTTGAGTGATAGGTATTTCTTTTAAAACTTATCTCAAACTAAATCCACAAAAGATGATGAAAAAAGTATTACTATTTGGGGCGTTTTTTGCGTTCCTCGGAATGTCTGCTTTTGCTCAGGAGGCTGCTGAAGAAGGAGTGACTCAAGAAGACCTGACCAAGTTCGCAAATGTAGAAGTGATGACTGCTGTATTTGTTGAAAACAAGACGGAGGAACTCAAAAACATGATCCTCAAAAATGAAGTAATTGAAGGAGGAGCACGATATAATGAGATTAAAGCTGCTTGGGGGGATGATGCCAAAATGGCTGAAGCTAATGTAACTGACGAAGAGAAGGCAGCATTTCAAAAAATTCAGGACTTTCAGGGTTCCCTTCAAAAAGGAGCAATCGAATACAAGACTGAATTGATTAAAAACGATTCAATTCTTGGTGTTTCCATTTACAACAAAGTAAATGAAGCAAGAAAGTCTGATCCATCTGTAAAAGAGCAATTGGATGCATTGGTGGCTGAATTAAAAGCCAAAGCAGATGCTGAGAAAGAAGGTACTGCTGAAGATGCTTCTGATGAGAAATAAGCCAGCATTTTGCATCTAAATTTGAATTAAGCCTCCTTTTGGGAGGCTTTTTTTATAATTTCACACCAATCGTTTTTTGTATTCGTTAGTACAGTTATGAATTGGAATAAGACAGTCCTTACAATTTTGTTGTTTGCCTTAGGGCAATCTCTTATGGCCCAAGATGATGATATTTTTGGGATCAGCAGAAAAGCCAAAAATCCAAAAAGTGAGTCCGGCCTTGGGAATACTTATAGGAATATCTTGGAGCAGTTTGCCATAGAGTTCTCAACTGGTGCGGCCTATCATCAGATGGGAATGGACTTTTTCTCAGAAACTCCACAAAACTATCCGCTCACACAGGTTCAGAACTTTGATAGCCCTTTGGATATCTCTGAGGAAAATCCTTTGGCTTTAAAGGCCAATGACTGGGCCTTTCCTTTGGCAAATGCGGGAGTAAGACTCAATCTCTTCAATATTTTGACCGTTGGTGGTAGATATGGAAGAGAATGGGGACAACTCAGTTCCATGAAGGGAGGAGATTTCGAATTCCCTTTTGAAGGAGCCAGTTACCAAGCCAGTAAGCTTTATGGGACAGTAGGTCTGGTGCTTTGGGATGCTGGCCGCAGGGCAAAATATCTGAAGTGGAGGTACAGAAAATATGCTTCTGCCAACCTGTATATGCAGTCAGAACTTCGTCAGAGAGTCAGACAAATTTATCCTTGGCGATTTATTTTGGAGGGAGAATATGGAAGGCTTAACCTGAAAAAAGTCTATGATCCTGCTTTGGATTCGCCCGGAAATCCATATTTGTCGAGATTGACGGATGCAGGTAATCCTTACTATGGTTTGGGATTGAGGCTTGAACGGGACTTTTCCGAATACACCAAGTTGTTTGTAAAAGGGGGAGTGGATATTCGGAAATTCACCTATTCGTCTTTTGATTTTACTGAGGTTCAGGATATTGAGCAGCGAGTATATGCCTTACAACTTGGACTTGCCATTAAAATACCAGGAACCAAGAGATGTAAGGTTGCCGGATGTGGAGTTGTCATGAAGCATTCGCACAATGGAATTGAATACAGAGGAAGTTCAATTTTCAGGCTTCAAAACAGAAAAATCGGGCAGTGGTACTGATGTTCCACTGCCTTTTTTGTAAGCTGAATTTCTCTTTTCAAAGCACCTCCTTTTTACTATCTTGCAGCCTTTATCATACCCCGTGAATAGCATTTTATGGCTCAAGGAGAAAACGAGAACATCATACCCATTAACATTGAAGAGGAAATGCGTGGTGCCTACATCGATTATTCGATGTCGGTTATTGTTTCCAGAGCACTTCCAGATGTCCGTGACGGACTCAAACCAGTTCACAGAAGAATCCTCTACGGGATGCAGGAGCTGGGAGTATTGCATAATAAACCCTATAAGAAATCAGCCAGGATTGTCGGTGAAGTACTAGGTAAGTATCACCCTCATGGTGATTCTGCCGTGTATGAGACGATGGTAAGAATGGCCCAGCCATGGTCCCTTCGTTATCCATTGGTGGATGGTCAAGGAAACTTTGGATCCATTGATGGTGACAATGCCGCTGCGATGCGTTATACCGAGGCAAGGATGAAGCGGATTGCTGAAGAATTGATGACTGATATCAATAAAGATACGGTTGATTTTCAGTTCAACTTCGATGATTCCCTAAAGGAGCCAACCGTTCTTCCTGCGAAGGTTCCAGCCTTGCTTTTGAATGGTGCATCTGGTATTGCCGTAGGTATGGCTACTAATATGGCGCCTCACAACCTTGGAGAAGTTATTGATGGGATTATCGCCTACATAGACAATCGTGAAATAACGATTTCGGAATTGATGGAGCATATTGTAGCCCCGGATTTTCCTACTGGAGGCATTATTTATGGCTACAATGGAGTAAAGGCTGCTTTCGAAACGGGAAGAGGTCGGGTAGTACTTCGTGGTAAGGCAAACATTGAAACCAAAGACGGTGGAAACAAGGAGATGATTGTCATCACCGAGATTCCTTACATGGTCAATAAGGCAAGTATGGTGGAAAAAACCGCAGCCTTGATCAACGAAAAGAAAATCGAGGGTATTTCCGCCATTAGAGATGAATCCGACCGATCCGGGATGCGGGTTGTCTATGAGTTGAAACGAGATGCCATTCCAAATGTGGTGCTTAATAATCTCTACAAGCAGACCCAACTTCAGACTTCATTCTCTGTCAATAACGTGGCCTTGGTTAAGGGCCGTCCTCAGACCTTGAATCTAAAAGATCTGATTGTTCATTATGTGAACCACAGGCATGAGGTTGTAGTCCGTAGAACTGAATATGAACTGAATGAGGCCGAAAAGAGGGCTCATATCCTCGAGGGTTACCTGATTGCCTTGGATCATTTGGACGAGGTGATTTCCTTGATTAGAAATTCAGCAGACCCTGAAACAGCCAGAAATGGCTTGATGGAAAAATTCCAGCTCAGTGAAATACAGGCAAGGGCGATTCTGGATATGAGATTGCAGCGTCTCACCGGCATGGAAAGAGACAAAATCGTTCAGGAATACAAGGAGATCATGGCCTTGATCGAGGAACTGAAAGAAATCCTTGCCAACGAAGATAAGCGTATGGATATCATCAAAACCGAACTGACTGAAATGAAAGAAAGGTATGGTGATGATAGACGTACTGAGATTGAGCATAATGCAGAGGACTTCAGCTATGAGGACATGATTCCGAATGAAGAAGTAGTCATCACTGTATCTCATCAGGGATATGTGAAGCGTACTGCTTTGACAGAGTACAGGACTCAGGGAAGAGGGGGAGTAGGATCCAGAGGTGTGAGTACCAAAGAGGATGACTTTACCGAATATCTATTCACAGCGTCCACTCATAATTACCTTTTGATCTTTACTGACAAAGGGAAATTATTCTGGTTGAAAACTTATGCAATTCCTGAAGGAGCCAAGACCTCTAAAGGAAGACCGATCCAAAACCTGATCAATATTGACACGGATGATAAAATACGTTCAATTATCCAGGTCAATGATCTGAATGATCAGGATTACATCAATAATCACTTCCTCGTGATGGTTACCAAGCAAGGGGTGATTAAGAAAACCACCCTCGAGCAATATTCCCGTCCAAGAACCAACGGTATCATTGCCCTCAATATCAGGGAGGATGACCAATTGGTGAATGTGGATATGACGAATGGGAACCAGCACATAGTAATTGCCGCTAAATCGGGTCGTGCCATACACTTCCATGAGTCTGCTGTTCGCCCAATGGGAAGGACTGCGACAGGCGTGAAAGCCATAACCTTAACAGATGTTAATGATTATGTGATTGGCATGGTATGTGCATCCGAAGAAAATGCAACCTTGCTCGTAGTGTCTGAAAAAGGGTATGGAAAACGATCTGACCTTGGAGAATATAGAATCACCAATCGGGGAGGTAAAGGTGTGAAAGCAATGAATGTCACCGATAAAACCGGAGCGCTGGTTGCAATTAAAGAAGTGGTCGATACCGATGATTTGATGATTATTAATAAGTCTGGAATCATCATTCGACTTGCAGTGGATGAACTGAGAGTGATGGGTAGAGCCACACAGGGTGTTCGTCTGATAAGAGTAGGGGAAGGGGATGAAATCTCCTCCGTTGAAAAGATTTCAAAAGAAGAAGAAGAAATCAAAGATTCTACTGAAATTGCCAATGAATCTTCAGAATCATCCGAAGAAACAAAAGAATAACCAAACAATTAAGTTAAAACGCTAATAAATGAAGAAGCTAATTCTATCTATGATCCTGGTTGGAGCAACGTCCTTGGCTTTCGGACAAAAGAAAGTAGTTCGCTCCGCTGAGAAAAATTTCAAATCCGGTGATTTGGCTACAGCAATGTCTGAAATCGAAGCTGCCATTGCCAATCCTGAGACAAGCTCTGATCCAGCTACCTACTTGCTAAAGGCAAAAATCCAGTTGAAAATGTTTGGTACTGATTCAACCAATACTATGGAGACTTTAGCCAAAGGTGAGGCTTCTCTTGCTACTTTCAACGAAACCTTTGAAATGGCTGGAAGTAATAAAGAGGAAGGTGTTGGAAAAGAGATTTATGAGGGTGATATCCTAGGAGTTCCTGACAACCTTCGTCCTTATTCCCTAGAAACTTTAAAAAACGTGTCCTACGACAAAGCTCTGGAAAGATACAATGAAGGAGAAATGGATATGGCCTATGAGTTCTTCAACCTTTCTAGTGAAATTGATAAGACTGATACCCTTTCCAATTACAATGCGGCATTTATTGCCAATGACTTGGGAAGATTTGAGGACGCTAAAAAGCACTTGAATTATCTTTTGGAAGTTCCTGACTACAATGGGAAAATCAACGTTTATTACATGTTGATTCCTATTTTAAGTACTGAAGAAAAGAATCCGGAAGCTGCCTATGAGACAGTGACTAGAGCAAGAGCGGAATTCCCTGAAGAAAAGACCTTTGCTGAATTTGAAATCCAATTGCTGCTTCAATTGAACAAGATGGATGAGGCGATGGCTCAAATCCAGGAAGCTTTGAAAACTGATCCTAACAATACTTCTATCTTGCTGAGATCTGGATATCTGAAAGAAAAATCAGGTGATATTGATGGTGCTTTGGCCGATTACAAAAAGTCTGTAGAGGTTGATCCTAATTTCTACGAAGGAAATTATTATGCCGGAGCCCTGATGCTGGAGAAATCCAGATCAATTTTGGCTGAATTGAATTCTCTACCTGATGATGAGTGGGAAAAAAGATCCAAGTCAATGGGAGAAGAAGCTAATCAGTACTACACTGATGCAATTCCTTACTTTGAAAAAGCTTTGGAATTGAGACCAGATGATACAGATATCATGTCTATTCTGTACCAAGTTCATGTGATTTTGAAAAACGATGCGGAAGCTGAAAAGTATAACAAGAAATTGATAGAACTTCTTGGTCCAAACTGGATGGATCGTTAAGATTCTGATCATTTAAATAGAAATGACCGTCATTTTGGCGGTCATTTTTTTTTGTAGGTTAATATTAGGTTGAAGCAGTTTATTAGGGTTTAATTATCTTTTTTAGTCATTCGCTCTTAGTTTTTTTCCGTATGATAAATTAGGGTTTTCAAAAGGTTGTCATGAAAGTTCAACATCTTCTGATTCTTTTGTTTTTTTTGGGTTTTTCCAACATTGTCAAAGCCCAAACCCGCTATCAAAAAAGCGTGGAAGTTTCTTACGAAGCTGGTTCCTTGCTGGGAAATGGGAAGGAATGGTCTGAGGAGCTGAATCGCATTGTGGATTATCATGGAATTGATTTCAAGCTGGGCTGGAAAGGACTTTCACCAAAAACTTATCAATATCTCTACCGCTATCCGACCTTTGGTTTGGGGTTCAACACTGCTTTATCCTATTACCCAGAAGTGGGCAGGCCCCAAGCTTTGTATATGTTTGGGGAGTTTTCAATAAATCACCACTCAAATTTCAGAAGCTTTCAGTTAAGTTATTTCTTTCAGATCGGACTGGGGTTTAATATGAATCCCTATGATCCCAATCTAAACTCCATCAATCAATACATCGGGTCAAATCTAAATGCCTATGTGAATATGGGCTTTAAGGTGAACTATAGGCTTTCTGACCGAATCCAAATTTTTTCAAACCTTGGGTTAAAGCATTTTTCAAACGGAGCAACCAAAAAGCCAAATGCAGGAATTAACCTTACCCCTTTGGCATTTGGAATAAGAACGGTATTGGGAAAGGAAATAAAGCATATCCCCCAGGAGGTACCAGAAATTACTCCGATCTCCAATAGGACTTTCGTCAACCTTGCTGTTTATACAGGTTTTAAAAATTATGAAATTGGCATGCCTACCTATTTTAGAGGTGGTTTGGGCTTGAATTATCTCTGGGCCGTCAATTATAAATACAACTTTGGTTTTGGAACAGACGTATTCATAGCTCCAGGAATGAGTGAGCGAAACCCAAGTGGAGATTTTGGTTTTCTCGACCTGATGTCAGTGGGTTTGGTGTCTTCTTGGGAGTGGAAGGTTAGCCAAAAAATCTATGTCCCGATCGGGCTGGGTGCTTATCTCAAGCGGAATGAGTTGAATGACGAGCTTACTTGGTTTTACGAGCGGATAGGAGTGAGGTATAGGTTTGAAAACGACTTGTTTGCCGGTTTTCAGATCAAAGCACACAAACTAAAGGCGGATTTCTTTGAGTTTACCATCGGTTATACTTTGCCTGTCAAGTTGTAGCTTCAATGGATCGCAACATTCAAATCCACTGGTCAAAATATATTTTCATTTAATCATTGCTTATTCTAGTTTAGGGAATCCTTCATATTTGTGTATGATTAAAAATTTACGCCTTATCGTAATTGGACTGGTTTTTTGGGGATTGTTTAATCCTTTCGCTCATGCCCAGTCCTTGACCTCTTCCGAACTTTTTCATCAATTGCTCAAGCTGAAAGAAACCAAAAGAGTTTTGTATGTAGCAGCTCACCCTGATGATGAAAATACGCGATTGATAGCTTATCTGGCCAATGAAGAACGTGTTCAAGTCGCTTATTTGAGCCTTACCCGTGGTGATGGAGGGCAAAATCTTATTGGGCCAGAATTGGGGATAGGTTTGGGACAGATCCGAACTCAAGAGTTGTTGAAGGCAAGGGAAACGGACGGTGGAAGACAGTTTTTTACCCGTGCAAAGGACTTTGGATACAGTAAAAACCCGGATGAAACGCTTGGGAATTGGGAAAAACAAACAATTCTTTCCGATGTGGTTTGGGTTATTCGCTCCTTTCAGCCTGATATTATCATCACAAGATTCAATACCACTCCTGGGGTAACACATGGGCATCATACCACTTCAGCTATATTGGCAGAGGAAGCTTTTAATCTGGCAGGTGATAGTCTTGCTTTTCCAGAACAATTGAAATATGTAAGTACATGGGCTCCTAAGCGGATTTTTTGGAATGCCTACAATTTCAGAGGTGAGTTTGTCCCTTTAGAGGGGGAGATTTATCATGAATTTCCAACTGGATCGTTCAATTTTCTTTTAGGAGAGAGTTACAGTCAAATTGCTGCGGACAGTCGTACCATGCACAAATCCCAAGGTTTTGGAGCAACTCCTGAAATCGGAGCAGCAGTAGATCACATCCAGTTTCTAAAAGGAGCTCAATTTGAAAGTTCGCCTTTCGATGGAGTTGAAGATAGGTGGAAAAATATAGCGGGGGGAGAAGAGGCAAAAGCCTTAATTCAAAAGTTGATAGGTGATTTTGATTTTGTAAACCCCTCCAACAACTATCCTCAATTGGTAGAGATCCGAAAAATCATCCATGGGCTGAAATCCTCAGAGCCTTGGCTTAAGGAAAAAAGGGAAGGAATTGACCGACTCCTGATGCAAAGTTTGGGCTTGGATATGGAGTTCAATGTGAAAAAGGAAACTGGATTCCCTGGGTCTGATGTCCGTGGAGAATTGGTATTGAACAATCCTTCCTTAATTCCTGTGGAGGACCTATCATTTGAGATTTTTGGGCAGAAGTTAAGTTTTGAAGATCAAAAAGCGGCTAGTAACGAACCTGTGAAGGAAATGGTTGATTTTTCTTTGCCAATAGATATTCCTTATTCTCAGCCTTATTGGTTGAAAGAATATAAAGATGGCCCCATGTACCCAATTTCCAATCAACTGGAAATTGGAAAGCCATTTAATGAACCCAGTGTATCTGGAATTTTGAAGTTTTCTGTGTCAGGGGAGGAGTTTCAAGTGACCCTACCTCTCATGTATAAATATAATGACCAAGTTGATGGGGAGGTAAAACAGCCCTTTTCTGTTGTACCTAAAATTGACCTGAATGTCTCTAAAAGCACCGTTTTTCTAGTAGAAGGCGCAGATCCTAGTATTGTAGTAACAGTGAATTTTAGGGATAAGATGGAAAACGGGGAGCTGGATTTTGAGGGGATTGATGCAAGCCAGTATAAAATAGAAAGCGTGGAAGATGTCCCCTTCCAGAAAAAGAGAGTTTACCGGGTTTCTTTTCTTCCAAACGGCAATGGGAAAAAAGTCATTACAGCTAGGTATTCTACTTCTGAGGGAAAAGCATTTGATTGGTCTACCAATAGGATTTCTTATAAACATATTCCCAACTTGACTTATTTCCTTCCGGCTTCATTCAATTTGATTCAGGAGGACTGGAAAGTTTCGGGAAAGGAAATTGGCTACATTCCGGGTGCCGGGGATGAAGTTCCCCAAGTTTTGGAAGCTTTGGGCTATCCGGTGACATTCATCAATTCCGGGGATTACCATGTGGAATATCTGAATAAGTTTAAGGCAATCGTGGTCGGGATCAGAGCCTATAACACCAATGAGGATTTGGCGGCGAATCAACAGGCAGTCATGGGCTATGTCAAAGCAGGTGGCAATTTGATTGTGCAATACAACACTTCATCACCTCTGCTCACCAGTCAGTTAGGCCCATTTGACTTTACCATTTCGAGAAATCGGGTGGCAGTTCAGGATACCCCTGTGATTGCAGATTATTCAGACCCTATTCTGTCTAATCCAAATCAGATTACAGCTTCAGATTTTGAGGAATGGGTTCAGGAGAGAGGTTTATATTTCGCTTCCAATATGGATGAAAATTTCTTTTCTCCACTCAGCATGCAGGATCCGGGAGAAGAAGCAAGTAAGGGGTCTTTGATCTATGCGAATTATGGACAGGGAAAATTCTTTTATACAGGAATTTCCTTTTTCCGCCAATTGCCCGCCGGGGTTCCTGGAGCTATTAAATTATTTATTAACCTGATTGAGCAGTAAATTGGAAAAAGAAGCAAACAACTGGAAGAGTTTTTATATAAGTCTTTTGATAAGCCTCGTGGGGATGATCGCATTGTTTTATTGGCTAATGAACTCCTACTCATGAGTACAATTGATTGGATAGTCTTATTTGGGACATTGGGCTTGATAGCTTCTTATGGTGTGTATAAAACCTTTGGACAAAAGAGTCTTGATAGCTATTTGAGAGGAAAAAACACCATGAATTGGTGGACTATTGGCCTGTCTATCATGGCAACCCAAGCTTCGGCAATTACTTTTTTGAGTACTCCCGGACAGGCTTATGAAAGCGGAATGGGTTTCATCCAGTTTTATTTCGGATTGCCGATCGCCATGATCATCATTTCAGTCAGTTTTATTCCGATTTACTATAAGCTAAAAGTATATACAGCCTATGAGTATCTGGAAAATAGGTTTGACCTGAAAACAAGGACCCTAGCAGCCTTATTGTTTATAATCCAAAGGGGACTAGCGGCAGGAATTACCATTTATGCCCCTGCAATTATTCTTTCGACTTTGTTGGGTTGGAACCTGACCTGGACCGTGATCTTTATTGGCGCGGTTGTAATCATTTATACGGTATCAGGTGGTACAGAGGCGGTTTCTATTACTCAGAAACAACAAATGACAGTGATGATGGGTGGGATGATTTTGGCAGGTATGATTGTTATTCAGCTCTTGCCGGTATCATTTCAGGAAGCACTTCATGTAGCCGGAAAAATGGACAAACTCAATTTGGTGAGTTTTGAATTTGACCCTGCTGACCGGTATAATGTCTGGTCAGGAATGACGGCTGCGGTGTTTTTGTTTCTGTCCTATTTTGGAGCAGACCAAAGCCAAGTTCAGCGTTACCTTTCTGGCCAAACTTTGGCACAAAGCCGTATGGGTTTGATTATGAATGGCTTTTTGAAGGTGCCGATGCAATTTATCATACTCTTCATTGGGGTAATGGTTTTTGTGTTCTACCAGTTTTTTCAGCCACCAGTGGTCTTCAATCAGGTTCAGACTGAAAAGCTGGCTCAAAGCCGATTTGCAGGAGAATATGCAGAACTTGAAGAAAGGTTTAGCAGGAATTTCCAGGAGAATAAGAACAATTATTTGGAGATGCTGGAGGCGATCAAGCATGAGGATATTGCCAAAGAACAGGAGATCAAATCCCGTATTCAAGGACTGAAAGAGGAGCAGCAGACCATTCGAAGTGAAGTAAAAGAATTGATCCTGAAAAATGACCCGGTGGCAGAAACCAGGGATACGGATTATGTGTTTATGCGTTTTGTTATGGATCACCTTCCAAAAGGGATCGTGGGTTTGCTGTTTGCTGTTATTTTCTCGGCGGCCATGTCCTCAAGTGCCTCAGAGCTTAATTCCTTGGGATCGACGAGTACTATCGACCTCTATAAAAGGTCCATTAAAAAAGAAGCCTCGGACAAACATTATCTGAATTCTTCCAAAATATTTACAGCCTTTTGGGGGATGGGGGCCATTCTGTTTGCCATTTACGCCTCCCTTTTTGAGAATTTGATCCAGGCGGTCAACTTATTAGGATCCCTTTTTTATGGAACTATTCTGGGAATTTTCATGGTAGGTTTCTTTATGAAGTGGATTCGAGGAAAAGCAGTATTTCTAGCAGCTTTGCTTTCACAGGCTTTAATCCTACTTGTTCATTTTAGAAACGGTGAAGGTTTGTTCGGATTTGTTTGGGATATTGGATTCCTTTGGTACAATGCCCTGGGTTGTCTTTCGGTGATGCTTTTTGGTATGATCATTCAAAAGTTTGTGAAGAATTAATGTAAAGAATGGAAACGAAAAAAGCCGACAGGAATAACTCCGGTCGGCTTTTTTCGTTTTGAAGGTGTCTTACTTCAAAGATTTGATCAGGCGCTCATTCAAAGCTATGTAATCTGGATTTTTTGCTTCTTCAGCCATTTTCATGGATTGTTGTGCTGATTCAATTGCCTCAGTTTTCATTCCTAATGTGGCTTCAATTTTTGCTTTTAAGTGTACTGTCCAATATTTAGGATCAGATTCTACGGACTGTTTGATCCAAGCATAAGCCAAGCTCATATCCTTGGTGTTGGTATAGTAATAGTTAGCAGCCGCGTAGAGAAGGCTTGGGTTTGTGGTTTTTGCGTCTATGACTAGTTCCTTTATTTGAGCCATGACGATTGGGTCTACTTCAGTTTCGATTCTGAAATCTACACGGGTGTTCTCCCATTTCATGGAAAGGTCAGCCCCTGTATCAGTCATATTGTTGAAGCTGATTTCAAATGTTTCATATTTTCTGCTCAGCTTGTTTGCATCAACTTCGAATCTTAGTATATCATCATTTGAGTTATACCCAATTGCTCCCCAAAGTTCTGTGTTTTTGGAAAGGACAATAGTCCATGAGGTTTTTCCAGGGATGCTATAAAGCGCATATTTTCCAGCTGGAACGTTATTTCCTGCAATGATGACATCTGTGGAAAAGGATAGGGTAGTGGCAGCATTGGCACCGGTTCTCCAAACCTGTCCAAACGGAACAAGTTCACCAAAAATCTTTCTGCCTTTGGTACTTGGTCGGGAGTATTCCACTGATACATCCGTTAGTCCGATTTTTTGGGAGATTTGCGCCGAAGGAGAAGCTTGTGGCATTTGGATTTGTTGGGCAAAGCTCCAGGTGCTTACCATCACCATCAATGAGGCAAGTAAAAACAATTGTTTTTTCATGATTTGTAGTAATTGAATGTTGGAATTAAAATTGATTAGTACTTTTTTCATTTCAGCTGCAAAATGAAATATTTTCAATCAATTTGGGTCTGAATTTACTGCTTTTTTGATCAACGGGCCTTTGTGTCCATTTAAGATTTTAAATACCTGAAATCTTTGTTGAATTTTGTAGTATGAGTTTAGCAATAATTTGTCCTGGTAAAGATCCTCAACCCTGGATCCAAGCAATTTCCAAACTTGATCCTGAATTGAACATTCAGGTTTATCCCTCAATTGAGCGTCCCGAAGATGTTGAGGTGGCCTTAGTTTGGCAGCACCCGGAAGGAATACTTTCAGATTTTCCCAATCTCAAATTGGTAAGTTCCATGGGGGCTGGAGTAGACCACATTCTCAGGGATTCCGGAATTCCGGAGCACTTGCCTATCGTCAGGATAGTGGATGAAAAGCTCACCTGGTCCATGACGAATTATGTGGTGATGGGAGTTTTGAATTTTCACAGACAAATCACACGCTATCAAGCAGATCAAAAACGAAAAGTCTGGGACATGAGTAATCCCGAGATCGAAGTGAAAGTTGGGGTAATGGGGGTAGGTGCCTTGGGCTATGATGTTCTTGAAAAATTAGACTTTATGGGATTTCCGGTTTTTGGTCTGGGATTCTCTGAAAAGAAAGATTTTCCATTTCCTTATTATACCAAAGATCAAATGGAGCTGTTTCTTGACCAAGTCAATGTGATCGTTTGTTTATTGCCTTTGACTCCTGATACAGAGGATATTCTTGATCTTGAATTTTTCAAGAAATGTAAGAAAGGCACTTACCTGATCAATGTTGCAAGAGGGAAACACTTGGTAGAAGAGGATTTGTTGGAAGCTTTAAATAGGGGGTATTTATCAGGTGCTATGTTGGATGTGTACCGCACAGAACCTTTGCCGGAATCGCATCCTTTCTGGAATGAAGAAAGGATCACAATGACTCCTCATATTGCCAGTGTGACCAATCCTTCGGCTGCTGCTCCTCAGGTAATTGAAAATTTTAAGTTAATAAAATCAAACAGTCCGCTTAAGAATCCCGTAAATCGAATCAAAGGTTATTAATTTTTAAAAATGACGAGATTATTTACTGTACTTTGCCCCACAGATTTTTCTGAATGTTCTCTCAACGCGATTGAGTATGCTGCACGTTTGGGAGAAAAATATCAAGCTAGATTGATCCTCTTCCATGTGATCAACAGGGAGGATTATTTGAAGCTTTCCCCAGCTGATGTTGAGGGTAAATACCAAATGAATTTTTTGAAAGATAAGTTGCGGAGCCTTCAAAGGGCGGTAGAAAAAGAAAGCTTGGTAAAGGGGTTGAAATCCTGTGAAATCGAAATCAGAGAAGGGGAAATTGTGCAGGGAACCTTGGATTTCGCGAAGGAAATTCAGGCTGATTTATTGGTGGTTGGGACCGAAGGGATGAATGAATTGCGGGAGAAGATCATTGGGTCACGGGCAAGTCAAATGGTGGAAAAAGGAGATCGGGATACCCTGGTAGTGCCAAGAAGAGTTTTTTTCAAAAAGCCTAGGAAAGTGGTTTATGCAAGTGATTATCTGGAAGAGGATAAATTGGCTATTCAAAAAATTGTCGAGTTTGCTTCTTTTTTTGATTCTGAAATTGACTTGATCCACATCAGTCCTAGTATGAAGGCTTTGGATAAATCCCTGCATATGCAAATGGTCGAGGAGGTTCGGCCTTTTATCAATTATGAGAAAGTAAACTTCGTTTTAAGGTCTTTCAGGGATAATTTGGCATTGGGATTGGAAAATCACCTTCAAACTTCCAAGGGGGACATATTGGTGACCTTGAGTAGAAAACGTGACTTTTTTGAGCAGATTTTTACGAAAAGTGTTTCAAAAAAAATGGCTTATTTCATCAATAAGCCACTTTGGGTGATCAAATCATTTTAAGCTATTTTCCTGAAATCAATTTCTTGACAAAGACCGAAAACTCCTTTCTGGATTTGGTGTCGGTCAAAACGGACCCTAAGGTTTTTAGGTAATACGTAAAGGTCAGCTTCTTACTTGCTTTCTGGGGTTCTGCTTGTGGAGCAATGGTTTCCTTAGGTTTTGCAGCTTCTTGTTTAGGAGCCTGATAGCCGGTTAAGGCATCTGCTTTTTCAAAGCTCCTTTTGGATTTTTCCTGATAGCCAAGCTTCTCCTCTACGAGTCCTTTATTGTTGTAGGCTACGGCATCTTCCGGATCTAACTCAATGGCTTTTTCATAATCTTCAATCGCGCCTTGAAGGTCTCCGATTCTATCCTTGAAATATGCCCGGCTACTATACCGATAAGGATTGTTGGTGTCTAGATTGGCTGCTCGATCAAATTCTTCCAATGCTTCCTCGTTTCTTTTGAGAAGATGAAGGACTACGGCTCGGTCACTGATATAATTTGTGTTGAAGGGCTCTAGTCTGACTGTCATGTCAAAATCCTCCAAGGCCAATTCCGTTTTACCCATTCTTGACAAAATCCTTCCCCGATACAGGTGTAGCTCAGCCTGACCGCTTTTAGATTCTATCAGCTCATTGAATATATTCAATGCATCTTCAAATTTCCCTGATTTATAAAACTCTATTCCAGCTTCAAAACTCATCTTTTCAATCTTTTCTATAATACAAAGTTAAGCCCGCTTTAGTTTAACCAAGAATCTTTCTTCTCTTTTTGCAGGCATTTGGGTCCTACTGTTATCTTTAAGGGCGAAGATTTCCACCATACTATGCCCCAGACACCACAAGCTGTTTTTAAAGAGCTGAAAGAGAAAAAGTTTGCCCCTATATACTTTTTGGAAGGGGAGGAACCTTTTTACATAGACCTGATTACAGACTTCATCGAGAAGAATGCTATCCCGGAGCACGAACGTGGATTTAATCAGGTGGTCTTGTACGGAAAGGATGCCAATGTTGGCCTGATCCTTAACAATGCCCGTAAATTCCCAATGATGGCTGAGCGTCAGGTGGTCATTGTAAAAGAAGCACAGAGTATTCCGGATTTGGGTAAAGAGGAACAGCAGAAGCTATTGATCAATTATATCCAAAATCCGCTTCCGAGTACGATTTTGGTTTTTGCGCACAAGTATAAAAAACTGGACGGAAGACTGGCTTTGGCCAAAGAGCTAGACAAAAGAGCGATTTTCGTAAGATCTGATAAAGTGTCGGAATACAAATTGACCGGCTGGATAGATGAATATATCCGGGATTTGGGGCATACTATTGAACCCAAAGCCAGCCAGTTACTAGCAGATTCCATTGGCAATAATCTGGAGGTCTTGACCAATGAGGTAGGGAAGATGCTAATCAATTTCCAGGGCCCTACCCAAATCACCACTCAGCACATATCCCAATACATAGGGATCAACAAGGACTACAATAACTTTGAGTTTTTGAAAGCCATAGGATTTCGTGATGTTGGTAAAGCAAATAAGATCATTCATTATTTTTCACAAAACCCCAAAAACCATCCGGTTATCCCTTTGTTCTCACTGATTTATACCTACTTTACCCGAATTGCGATGGTACATCAGGCAAGTGGGGCTTCAGAGGCTCAGATTGCGAGTATGATCGGATTGCCTCCTTTTGTAGCAAAAGAATATCTGGCGGCGGCTAGAAACTATAAAATGGGCAAGGTAATTGAGGTGTTCAGATACATCAAAGAGGCAGATCTTCGCTTTAAAGGAGTCGACTCCGGAAGTATGAGCGATGCAGAAATCCTCCGAGAACTTGTGTATAAAATTTTGCACTGAACACTAAAGCCAATTTATGAAATACTACCTGGTGCTTGTTGCGAGCCTAGGGCTAAGTTTGGAGGCTTTTTCACAATCTTCCCTATATCAAACCGGCCCTCAGCAACCTCTGGACCATCAACTGGAGCTTTTTGATAAGCAACTATTTCCTGCTGCACTTTATGACAGTAGAAAGTCCAACCAATTTCTCCTCTCCGTAGATCAGGAAAGGTCATCTCAATTGAGTGCTGCTATGGCTGCCCTCAAATTGGAAAGTCCCGATGGTCCTGGCTTGATGAAGAATTACATCTTTGAAAACCGGAATCACCCTTCAATGGCCGCTGCAGGTCAGTACCTTGGTGACCACTTTTTTTACAAAAGAAATTACAAGGAGGCAATTGAGGCCTTTGAATTGATATCAGCCGAAAAGCTTCCTTATGAACAGCAGGCCGATGTCTTTTTTAAATTGGGTTATTCCCATTTCCAGTTGAAAAACTATCCCCAAGCTGCCGGGTATTTTGACCAGGCCAAAAAACTCAACCAGCCCATCAGTTTGGATGCGTTTTATTACAGTGGGTATTTGGCAAAGGAAAGCGGAAATACTTCCAAGGCAATTGCAGACCTAAATGCAGCCTCCAGGTCTTCCTTTTATGCTGCAAAAGTTCCCTATTTGATCACCGCTCTTTATTATGATCAGGGAGATTACGATCAGGTGATCAAGTATGGAGAGGCACAGCTGTATGCTCAGAAGTCACTGGATCGACAGGAAATGATCCATCTCTATCTTGCTGAGGCCTATTTTGCAAAAAAACAATTTGGCAAATCAGCTGAAAACTACGATGCCTTTATCAATTCCAGAAAAGGAGAGTTGACACAGGAGCAGGTTTACAAAGGAGGGATTGCCCAGTTTGAGTCGGGAAATTTCAAAAGAGCTACGGATTATTTTAAAGTTTCGGCTTCCTCTTCCAGTGAAATGGGACAAGCCTCCAGTTATTACTTAGGGCATGCTTACCTGAAACTCGAGAATTATCAGTTTGCTGGCACAAGTTTCAAGGCGGCATCCAATTCAAACTACAATGCTGCTATTCAAGAAGAATCCCTGTTCAATTTTGCCAAGGTAAATCTTCAAAACGGGAGTTTTCAGTCTGGAATTTCCGGGTTAGATGATTATTTGGATAAATATCCGGCAGGAAAATATAGAAGTGAGGCAGAAAGCCTGCTCTCGGAGGCTTTGATCAACACGAGTGATTACCTCCGGGCCATTGAGCAAATGGACAGGATCGGTAATAAATCGGCAAGAATTAAGGAGGCTTATCAAAAAGTCGCTTTTTATCAGGCAATGGTTTATTTCCGGGACAAGCGATATCCTGCCGCCATTTCTTTCCTGGATAAATCTTTGGCTTACCCTGTCAATAGGGATTTGGTGCTGGAATCTCACTTCTGGAAAGGAGAAATTTATTCAGCTTCCGACCAGCTGTCAAAAGCTATCCCATCCTATGAAAAGGCATTGGATTTGGGAAAAACTACTTCCAGTGCCTATTTGACCAAAAGTCTCTATGGTTTGGGTTACGCATACTTTAATTCCCAGCAATATTCCAGAGCGGAGCAATATTTTAAAACCTATACGGATCGCCTTTCTCGAAGAGACAACAAAGAAAACTATGACGATGCTCTTCTAAGATTGGGTGATTGTTACTATGTACAAAAAAAGTTTGGAGATGCTGAGCAGATTTTTCAGCGTGCTATTTCCGAATATAATTCGGGAATAGACTATGCTTATTTCCGCTTGGCGGTAGTCCAAAACTTCCAATCCAACAACAATGCAGCATTAATTCATCTGGACCAGTTGATTAGCCGCTATCCCAACAGTTTGTACATGGAAGATGCTTTGTTCCAAAGAGGACAGATCTTCATGGAAGAAACCAGATATAATGAAGCTTCTTCGGGTTTTTCAGATTTGATCAGTCGAAAGCCCAATAGTCCATTCGTGCCCTATGCACTGGAGGGGAGGGCTGTGGCTAATTTCTCCATGCAGAATTACAATCAGACCATAGAAGATTATAAAACCATTTTGGACCGACATCCCAATGCACAAAACTCAGAAATGGCATTGAAGGGTTTGCAGGAAGCTCTGGCACTCCAGGGAAGATCAGGGGAGTTTTCGGATTATCTGGATCGGTACAAAGGTTCCAATCCATCTTCTGGAAGTGTTCAGGCCTTGGAGTTTGAAGCTGCCAAAAGCCTGTACTTTGACAAGAAATATTCAGAGGCAAGTAGAGCTCTTGAAAAATATATGAGAAGTTATCCTCAGTCTGCTCAGAGATTGGATGCTCTCTATTTTCTTGGGGATTGTTATTTCCAGTTAGGAGACGAGGATCAGGCTTTGGTCCAGTTTAAAATGCTGGAAAAGGAGCCTGCTTCTCCTCAACGAATCCGTGCAATGCAGCGAATCGGTAGCATTGAACTTGGAAAAGGGAATTTTGATCAGGCTATTCCATATTTGGAAACATCTGTTCAAAATGCCAGAAACAAAGTGGAAGAAGCCGAAGCATTGGAAGGGTTGCTTTTGGCATATTTTGAAACCAGGAAATTCAATCAGGTGATTACAACTTCAGACCGCTTGATGACATTGGATGGAATCCTTCCTGAAAGTACACCTAAGGCAATATTGAATAAGGCAAAGGCCCAGTTTGCTTTAAATAGAAGAACCGAAGCAGAGTCCACGCTTTTAGATTTGGTGAATGAATATAAGACGGTCCAGGGGGCAGAAGGCTTGTATTTGCTTGCCAATTCCTTCCAGGAAAAGGGAGATGTGGAGCGTTCCAACGAGACCATATTTGATTTTTCAGGACCTTATCTGGACTTTGATTATTGGTATGGTCGAATGTTTCTCCTGCTCTCCGATAATTATATCAAGCTAGGGGAGGAGTTTCAGGCAAAGGCAACTTTACAGTCGATTGTAGACAATACTCCGAATAATGAGATCAGGGAGATGGCTCAAACTAAACTTCAAACGCTGCAATAATTATGAAAAAACTAAGTGCTTATATTTCATCAGCGGCAATTGTTTTAGGTTTTGTGGGAAACCTTCAAGCCCAAACACAATCGAGAGGGGAAGTTCAGGATCAGGAATTTGTAATCCGAAAAGACCGCGTTTTGACTGTTCCTGTCCAGCCCAGAGTTTTCGAGAAACTTCCAATATTGCCACAGCCAAAAGGCCTGGATCAATTTTCCTATACGGTCAATTTTTACGAATTGAATCTTCCTCCTGTTCAATTGGAAGCTAGCCCAGTTCAAAAATCCTTCCGTCCCGAGCGCCTGGATCTCTATCCCGGATTTTTAAAAGCCGGATATGGGAATTTTGCCTCTCCTTTGGTTGAAGCAGGGTTTATGGCTACTGAGGTAGTGGATTTCAATTATGCTCTTCAATTAAGGCATCAAAGCTTTGGAAAGGGGCCTGTATTAGGAGAACAGTCCAATGAGTCTCATTCCAATGCTTCCTTCGATGGCAGTTACTTTACAGACCAAGTTGAAATATTTGGGGGATTGGGTTGGAAACAAGACAGCTATTCCTTCTATGGCATTGACACTTCTGTTTTGAATGATCCCCGTATTGATTTTGCAGGTATCCAGGACAATGTTCTCAATACTGTGCAAGTACATGCTGGGATTCGGGATATTGAAAAGGTCGGACCTGTTTCCTATGAAGCGGAACTTGGTTTTCGAAATTTCAAAGACAGTTACTTAGTTCAGGAAAATCAAATATCAGGAAAAGCCAAGGGCATTTTTCGTCCGGCAGACAATTGGTTGGGGAAAGTTGGGCTTGAATATTTCTACACCGATCCAGTAGATAGGGATTATGATGTGACAAGAACCTACTTTGCAATTAGGCCTTCGGTTGGGTATTCAACCGCTGATTTTTCTGTCACTGCGGGAATAAATGTGGTCTCTGAGAATGATCCTGTTCCGGGAAAATCCAGTGATTTTAGAATTTTTCCCAATTTCAAGGCAAGCTACCAGTTTGCAGAGGAATTTGGTTTTTATGGAGAGTTTTCAGGCGATGTCCAAAGAAATACTTATTACAGTTTTGTTCAGGAAAATCCATTTATGGGTCCAAGTGCCCAACTTCTTAATACCATTAACAATTACAAAGTTGCAGGTGGGATAGAGGGACAGTTTCTGGAATCTTTTAATTATCGGGCAGGAATTGATTTAAGTAGGTATAACCAGTATCACTTTTTTGTGAATACTCCAGCCGACACGTCAAGATTCAATTTGGTGTATGATGATAAGGTAACAGTAGCTAACCTCAATGCTGAACTGGGTTATTCCTTTTCAGACATGTATAAGCTTACATCGCGCCTTGACCTGTTTAAATATGATTTGAATCTTCAGCAAGAGGCATGGCATCGTCCTATTTGGAAGATGGGACTCAATAACCAAATTACACCGATAGATCAGCTCTTGGTGCAGGTAAATATCAATCTGATGGGCGGGGTAAAGGCCAGAGGGAATCTTATGGAAACAAATGTCGAAGAACCTCAAGAATATGAAACAATCAAGCTCAAGACAATCACGGATCTTCATTTGAAAGCTGACTACAAAGTCTCTGATAGGATTGGAGTTTTTGCGGAAGGCAACAATCTGCTTAATAGCCGGAATATGCGCTGGCTGAATTATCCGGTTAGGGGAGTTCAATTGATCGGTGGAGTATGGCTTAAATTCTGATTGATGGGTTTGGCTTTCCCTTCATTTCCATTAGTTTCGTAATCACCGATCTTAAAAAATGGCTGAAAATTCACCTAAAGAAAAATCATGGACTGATCCCAAGGATTTTGGGCTGCCTTTTGTGGAAGTGAAACCCCTTAAGGAGCCTGAAGAATCTTTGGAAAAGGCAGAGCCAGTAGAAAAATCTGTATCCGACACTGAACCTTCTAAGGAAGTGGCAGCTCCTGTTGAAGCTCCTGAAATCCAGGTGGAATCCAGTAGTCTGGAACAGGAAGAACCCAAGGTTGAAGCTATTTCTGAGCATCAGGAAGAGCCTATTGTGCAGGTCCAGGAATCTGATGATTTGCCTGAGGAAGAGTCTGCCGCAGTGGAAGAGGAACTCGTTTCTGAGGAGCCACAAATGGCTGTTTCACCTAAAAAATCAAAGACTTGGATCATTTATGTAATGATCTTTGGCTTGTTGTTGGCTTCTGCTCTTGTATGGCAATTCATGCAGGAAGAAAACCCCTCAGTTTCAGAGGCTGAAAAAGAAGAGCCAATATCTCAGGTCGGTTCCTCAACTGAGTCTGAGGAAGTCCTAGAAAATGCCCAAAGTGAAGAAATTCAAAGTGTTGAAAATCAGGGTGATATTTTGATTTCCGATTCCCTTCCCTCTGAGTCTACAGAAATTCCAGAAACTGGTACAACTATTGAGCATAAAGAGGATAGAACCTTGATTCGGGTTGAAAACCGAGGAGCCAGCCCTCAATTTTTCATTGTGGCAGCCAGTCTTCCTAATGAACGGATTGCAACCAGAGAATCAGCTCAGTATTTTGACAAAGTGGAAAATGTGTATTTGATTTTGCCATACGAAGGAGTTGAAAACTATCGTTTGGCAATAGGTGCCTTTTCCTCGTTTACCCAAGCAAAAGCTGAGTTGGACAGGATTAAGGCCGATTACAGTGAAGCATTATGGATTTTGAAATATTAATATGATTCTTCTTCAAACCCTTTCGGCGGATACTCTTTCTGCCTCAGATAGCTTAATGGCTGCGGCCGGTGGCCAAAATATTGGTTTACTGGACTTATTAATTAAAGGAGGCTACATGATGGTGCCTCTTTATTTACTGTTTATCTTGGCAATATTTATCTTTTTTGAAAGATTGATGACCTTGAAAAAAGCTTCAAAAACTTCTTCCCATCTTATGGATCAAGTGAAGATTTTGGTTTCCAGTGGACAGATAGAAAAGGCAAAAATTCTTTGTGCAGGAGAAAAAACACCCGTCGCCAATATGATTGCAAAAGGAATTGAACGGATAGGTTCCCCTTTGAAGAATATTGAGGTCAGCATTGAGAATGTAGGGAAAATTGAAATCTACAAATTGGAGAAGAATCTAAATCTACTTGCAACAGTATCCGGCGCGGCTCCAATGATTGGTTTTTTGGGTACAGTAGCCGGTATGATTCAGGCATTTATTGCCATTGCTCAGGAAGAGGGGATGGTTTCCCCTAAACTGCTTTCTGAAGGGATTTATGAGGCCATGATTACAACGGCTGCCGGCTTAGTTGTGGGTATTTTGGCTTATTTGGGGTACAATTATTTGGTTACCCAGGTTTCAAAATTGGTGCATAGTATGGAGTATTCCTCTATTGAATTTATCGAACTTCTACAGGAAAAATAATGGCACTTCAGTCAAAAAATAAGATAGAATCAGCATTTAGCATGTCTTCGATGACGGACGTGATCTTTTTGTTGTTGATTTTCTTTATGCTTACCTCTTCGTTTATCACTCCTTCAGGCTTGCCTGTCAATCTTCCTTCCAGTGAGACCTCGGATATAGTGATGCAAGAGGTGACGGTTTCTGTGACCAAAGACCTTCGCTACTCTGTTAACGATAGGATTGTGTCCAGAGAGCAAATCAAGTCAGAGCTGACTAATTTGTTACAGGATAAAAAGGGACAGGTGGTCCTTCATATTGATAAGGAAGTTCCGGTAGAGTACTTAGTGGAAATTGGTGGAATCGCTGCTGGATTGGAAGCTAATGTTTCCATTGCCACACAACCCTATTGATTCATGGAATTTTGGGACGCCGATAAGGTAGAAAACCAAAACAAGAAACGGGCAGGTTTGATAACTCTGCTCATCAATCTACTGTTGCTGATTGCGTTTTATTTTATTATTGTTTGGAAACAACCTATACCTCCATTACCAACTTTTGGATTGGAGCTCAATTTGGGTTTCACTCCAACAGGCTCTGGGGATAGAAATTCTCCTAACGCCCCTTCAGAAGCTGTTACTCCAGTTACGGAAGCAGCGGCTCCAGGGGAGGTTTCTCAACAGGTGACGCAGGCAACAACTCCAACATCAAGTCCCAAAACAGAAGTAGCAAGGCCTAAAACATCATCTCAGCCAGCTGTCAATCAAGCGGTAACAACCAACCCTTCCCCTATAAAAGGAGAAGAAAAAGCTACGGAAAACACCAAAAAACCGGATCCGGTAAAAACTGAACCTACGAAAGCGGTAACAACTCCTGCTAAAGCAGAAGCTGAAACAACTACCCAAAAAGCTCCCGAGGAGCCAAAAATTGATCAAAGAGCCATTTTTGGTGCTGGAGGAACTAAAGGAAAGGGAACCCAACCCGCTTCCGGTGGAGCCCAAGGAACCTCTACTGACAAAGGAGATGCCGGAGATCCTACCGGAACTGTTGATGGACGTGCAATCATGGGGCAGGGATCTGGACAGGGGACTAATTCCGGTTCAGGATATAGTTTGGATTTGGCAGGATGGGATTTTGCAGCTAGACCGAGCATCAATGACCGTGTTTCTACAAGAAACGGTAAAATAGTGTTTAAGATTACTGTGGACGATTCCGGTAGAGTGGTTCAGGCAATACCTGACCAGTATAATGTCTCCAATGAAGTTTTGGCATATTACCGCCAGGTCGTCAATCAGATTTCCTTCAAAAAGCAAGGAGGGGCTGTTGCCGATTATTCCACCGGTAAAATAACTTTCATTATTCAGGTTGACTGATGAACTATCAGGAAACACTTGATTATCTCTATCATGCTCTTCCCATGTTCCAAAGGGTTGGTGCATCCGCTTTCAAAAAGGATCTGAGTAATACAATTGCACTCTGTGCCCATTTAGGGAATCCTGAGAGGAAGTTCAAATCAATTCACGTCGCAGGAACCAATGGAAAGGGAAGTACTTCTCACTCTCTAGCGGCTATTTTGCAGTCCGCAGGATACAAGGTAGGACTTTATACTTCTCCTCATTTAAAGTCCTTTACAGAGAGGGTTAGGGTGAATGGAAAGGAGATTTCGCAGGAAGCTGTAGTTCGCTTCGTAGATCAGAACAAATCTTTTTTGGATCAGCTCAAGCCTAGTTTCTTTGAAATGACCGTTGGGCTGGCTTTTTGGTACTTTGCTGAGGAGGAAGTTGATGTTGCAGTGATTGAAGTAGGAATGGGGGGGCGCCTTGACAGTACAAATGTGATCAGCCCAGTTCTGAGCGTGATCACCAATATAGGTTTTGACCACATGCAGTTTCTTGGGGACACACTTCCCCTGATTGCTGAAGAAAAGGCAGGTATCATTAAGTCAAAGGTACCAGTTGTTATTAGTCAAACCCAAGAAGAAACCAGTCCAGTTTTTTTGAAAAAGGCCAATGAGCAAGGAGCCCCAATTGTTTTTGCAGATCACCATTGGAAGGTGGAAAAGATTAAAGAAAGGGAGGGGAAAGCCATGTATAAATATAGCTCGACCGAAAAGACTGGTGAACTCAATTTTGGACTTTTGGGTAATTACCAAAGGTTTAATCTTCCGGGAATCTTGGAATCAGTAGTCCAACTTCAAAAAGTTGGTTGGCTTATTACAAAAGAGGCCGTCGAAAATGGATTGGCCAATGTTTCTGAGTTAACTGGGCTTAAGGGTAGGTGGCAGATTTTGGGCCAGACCCCTTTGGTTATTTGTGATACAGGACATAATGAACCGGGAATCCAGGAAATCCTGCAGCAACTCAAATCGTATACTTTTCAGAGACTTTGGATGGTGATCGGGATGGTTCAAGATAAGGATATTTCCAAAATCCTGATGCTGTTGCCAAAAGATGCCCACTATGTTTTTTGTCAAGCTTCTTTACCCCGGGCATTGGCAGCCAGCTCGCTGGAAGAAAAAGCCCTTGAGTTTGGTTTAAAAGGGACTTGCATTCCCGATGTAAATGAAGCTTTGAACTTTGCTCGAAAAAATGCTGCTCCAAATGACTTGATTTTTGTAGGAGGCAGTACTTTTGTGGTCGCAGAAATCGACGAGCTTTAATGAGTAGAAAAAAACTGGTTCGCTTCAAGGAAAATGAGCAGAACCCTAATGTAGTCCAGACCGGTAAACCCATATTTGAGGAAATCAAAGGACACTGGAATGAAAAACAGTTTCAAAATTCCAATCCTATCGTGGTTGAGTTGGCTTGTGGAAGAGGGGAGTTTACAGTAGGACTCGCAAGAGTGTTCCCAGGTCAAAATTTCATTGGGGTAGATATCAAAGGTAGCCGGATATGGAAGGGAAGTTCCACTGCTACTTCGGAAGGAATCCATAATGTGGCTTTTTTGAGAACTCAGATACAACAATTGGATCAGTTTTTTGGAGAAGGGGAAATTTCAGAATTGTGGATCACATTTCCAGACCCCTTTCCAAGAGATGGCGATGAGAAAAGAAGATTGACTTCTCCCAAATTCTTGGACATGTATAAGTCTTTGGTGAAAAAGGGTGGAGTGGTTCATTTCAAAACCGATAATACTGGCCTCTTCGACTACAGTTTGGAACTGGTTCGTTCACGTGAGGATATCGAGTTAATTGGATCCACTCATGATTTTTACCAGAGTGAGTGGAAAGACGATCATTTTGGGATTCAAACCCGATATGAAAAGATGTTTTCTGATAAGGGTGAAAAGATCAAATACCTGAAGTTTCGGTTTATCGATTAAGGGTACTTTATCTCAACTTTCTCCAAATAAAAAGCCTGTAATACTTTTTCCAACAAAACATCTGAATCAACTGGCTTAGTCATGTAATCGTCCATACCCACTGCTATTGCCCTAACTTTGCTTTTTTCCATGGTGTCGGCTGTTACGGCGATGATTGGTATGGACATGTGATGATTTCCTGCCTTGCCTGCCCGGATGGCTTCTGTTGCTTCATACCCGTCCATTTCTGGCATTTGGAGGTCCATTAAAATTAAGTCTGTATTCCTTGTATTTAGTTTTTCCAATCCTTCCAATCCATGGTTGGCAAAATCAAAGGAGATACCTTTCCATTTTCTCAGGATTGATTTAATTACCAATTGATTAACTGGGTTGTCCTCTATTACCAAAATATGTTTTCCATTTAAAAGCTCTTCTTTGTGCGATTGGATTATTTCCACTTGGTCTTTTTCAGCCTTTTCAAAGGTGATTTGAATTCTGACAAGCGTTCCTTTTCCTTCCTCACTTTCAATTTTTACACTTCCTCGATAAAGGGAAGTAAGTGCTTTTACAATACAAAGCCCGAGGCCAAACCCGCCGAACTTACGTTTGTCATCGATTTGTTCCTGAATAAATGATTCAAAAATCCGATCCAACTTTTCCGGTTTGATTCCGACCCCTGTATCCTGGATTTTGAAGCCGATTTTTACTTCCTTCTCAACTTCTATGCACTCATCCACTATTAATTTAACCTCTCCCTCAGGGGTGAATTTGATGGCATTTTGAATCACATTCATCAGGATTTGCCTCAATCTTGGAGCATCTCCAATGACTTTTTGGGGTAATGAAACTTTTTCTTCATAGCTAAAAGTCAGTCCTTTGTCCCTTGCTTGTTGATAAGTAAGCACTTTGACTTGCTGGATGATTTTTTGGAAATCAAAGGGTTTTCTTTCAAGGTTAAGTTCACCTTTTTCGATTTTAGAATAGTCAAGAATATCCTCGATGGAGGAAAGTAAGGAAACTGAGGAATATCGGATCATTTCCAGATTGTTCTTGATTTTATCATCCTGAATTTCATTCATGATCGACTGTGAAAGCCCTAAAATTGCATTCAATGGGGTTCTAAGTTCATGACTGACATTGGAAAGGAAAAAGGACTTGATTTCATTGCTTTCTTCAGACCGTTGCAGTGCAACTTCTTGAGCCTTTTCTTTATCTGTTCGTAAAATCCGAATTCGGTTGGCCATTGAAAGGGAAAGAAACAAAATCTCCAAACCAGTGCCCAGTTTGGCTGAATTTTCAGTTATAAATGAATTCTCTATCAATGAAAAATTATTGAGGATAAAAGTGATGAATCCAATGGTTAAGGAAGCTATACCTAATGCAAAGAAGGGATCTACGGGGTGTTTTTTAATGTAACTTAAAATTACGCCTAGGATACATAATAAAATTCCTATAAAAGCTATGGCGTTTACAAAGGGATAGTAAAAGGTTCTACCTGCATCCAGAAATAAAATAGCAACTGATAACAGAATCATAGATCCTACCATTGCATTGATTGACATGTTAAGTCCCTTTGAATATTCCCTGACCCGAATGTATACTTGGGTATATCGGCCAAAAAGAAGAGCGGATATGGCAGCAAAAAGCAAGACACTTCGATCAGCAAACCAACTTGGTTCCTTCCAAACGTATTTGAAAAAGTATCCGTCCAAGGAAGCATGTAGCATGGCTACTGAGAATACATAGGCTACATAGAGGATAAAGCTTCGTTCCTTTATTCCAAAATAGAAAAATAGGTAAGTCAGACCTGCTAAAAGTAGAATTCCATAAAATATTCCAAAGACCAATTGGTCATTAAATGTGCTTTGTATTAAGGAATCTCCATCATAAAGTGTCAATGGTAGGTTTATTACTTCTCCGTCGCTGTGAAGGTGAAGAAAAAATCGGGTTTGGGAATTAGCCGCTAGAGTAATTGGGAAAATCAATTTTCGGTGCCTGCTTGGCCTGTTTTCAAAGGCCATCATATCACCATTTTTTATAACCTCGAATTCTCCAGGAGAGGTTTCATAGTATAAATCAGCTACATCTGTGATTGGTCTTCCTGTTTCAAGGAATAAATTGACGGGAAAGTTTTGGTCGTTGTTTAATGAAAACTTAACCCAAAAATGATGGTTAGTAAAACCAAGATTGGAATTGGGGTTAGAAAGGGGATTAAATTTAAGAGAGTTTTCATTTCTGAGTACCTCTTGTAAAGGAGTAAACTCATTTCCCATATCCAAAATTTGAGCATCCGTATAGATGGATTTGGGATAGGTATTGGAAAGGTTTTGTGCAAAAGTTGACAGAGGTAAGATAGCAATCCAACAAATCAAAACTGTTGCGATGGGGTAAATTCGCATTTTTGTGAGGGTGATAGGGTCATTTGGTGATTACAACCACTAATAAACTAATTTGGAGCTGAAATGTTAGTGAAAATCGGATTGATAAAATTTTCTTCCTAGTTCTCAGCACCCAATAAAAGATAAGGATGAAAAATCCCGGGTTATTTAACCTTTTCTCGAAGTTGTAGGAGAATGGTGCGAAATAGACTTTAAACCAACTTTAATTCCTTTGGGAAAAGTTTTTGTCCTAAAAAATACTTGACATTCCAAGGGGAATGTTTATTATCTATCTAGTGGTAATTTTTACAAATTATCAAGGAAATTAAATCGTAAAGCCTCCGTCTGCTACATAAACACCACCTGTAACGTAAGAGGATGCATCAGATGCGAGGAAAAGCGCCAAAGCCCCGATTTCTTCAGGTTTTCCGGCTCTCTTAATTGCTAATTGCTTCATGGCTTGCTCCATGATTTTTTCATTGGTCCAAATGGCTTGTGAAAATTTGGTTTGAATCAACCCCGGACAGATGGCATTAACTCGGATATCCGCTTCTCCCCATTCTTTTGCATATACTTTGGTCAAAGAAATGAGCGCTGCTTTGCTTACTGAATAAATCCCCAATTTAGGTTCAGGCGAAATACCTCCTATGGAACTGATGTTGATGACAGACCCTCCGGATGATTTTCTCAAATAAGGAAAGCAAAGACGGGTCAGTTCAAAAGGGGCCTTTACATTTACGGTCATAATCTTATCGAAGGCATCTAAACTTACTTCATGAACAGGTCCAAAGACGGGGTTAGTGGCTGCATTATTCACCAGAACATCGATCCCCCCATAGATTTTCACTGTCTTTTCCACCAATAAAGGTAGTTCTTCCAAGTTTCCCACATTGCAGGCTATTCCTGTAGCTTCATAGCCACGGGCTTTGAGTTTATCGGCCATTTCGTCTACGGCCTCCTGTTTTCGGCTACTGAGTACGACTTTCGCCCCTGCCGCCGCAAAAATTTCGGCAATCTCAAATCCAATTCCTTTGCTTGCCCCGGTGACTATTGCCACCTTTCCATCTAGAGAAAAAACTTGTGATAAGTCCATTTGAAAAGGGTTTATTTTCTATTTCAATATAGGAAAAAACAAGGTAGATTGGGATTTGAAGGGGAAATATCTCCCTAGTTTTAAAGCCTAAAACCCTTAAAAAACAAACCAAAAGACAATTCAATGATAGAAGTCATATTTGAACAAACCGGATCTCCTCTTGATGTTTTAATGCTGAAAGAGTCTGAAATTCCATTGCCTCAGAAAGATGAAGTTTTAATCCGGGTCACAGCCCGAAACATCAATCCTTCGGATTTGCTTTTTATCCAGGGAATATATGGAATTAGCCCTAAACTGCCGAGCAGCGCCGGATTTGAAGCCTCTGGTGTAGTGGAAGAAGGGGATCTTACAGGGAAATTTAAAAAAGGGGAAAGGGTGATGTTTACCACACTTGGGACTTGGAGAGAATGGGTTTGTGTACCTGTTGCTTGGGTTGTCCCAGTTCCGGATGGAATGCCCGATGAAGTAGCCTGTCAGGTTTTGATAAATCCCTTGACAGCCTATGGAATGTTGGAGCAATCAGGTCTTGGTGAGGGGGATTGGTTATTGATTACGGCAGGAGCTTCCGCTTTTGGAAAGTTTGCAGTTCAGATGGCCAAAGCTAGGGGAATTAAAGTAGCTATGACTGTTCGCCATGAAGAGCAAAAAGAGCTTTTAATGCATTTGGGAGCAGATCTGGTCATTAACACCGAGAAGGAAAGTCTTCAAAAACTCATTTTCCAAAAAACAGAAACCGGGGTACAGGTGGTATTCGACGCAGTTGGAGGGATTCTTGGTGCAAAGGCTTTTTCATGTCTCAGCAAAAACGGAAAAATGATTGTTTTCGGTTCTCTAAGTCTTGAAAATATGCCGGTAAACAGTGGTTTGTTTATTTTCAAAAATTTGAAAATGGAAGGATTCTGGTTGAGCACTTGGCTGGAAGGCTTGGATACTCATGAAAGAAGAAAGATGTTCCATGAGGTATTTGAATTTCTGATGAAGGAGGATTTTCAAATCAATATAGAGGGGAAGTTCCACTTGGAAGAGTTCAGAAAAGCGATAAAAGCCTATGAAAAGCCTGGAAGAAACGGAAAAATCCTTCTGGTTAGTTAATTTCTCGAAAATCCTTCTGCATAGACAAAGGGAATAGCCATCTTTGTAAAACAAAACCAAATTCAAACAAAAAGATTAAAAATGAACTGGGATAAGCTGGATAAGGAGCTCACCGAAATTGTTGAAAAAAGGAATCAATTGGCTGAAATGGATTATAGTGATGCTCACTATGATGACCTAGAGGAGGAGATACATGATTTGGAAGATGATTTCAATGAGGAGTATGAAGAGCTTCTCGAAAATGAACTCGAGAAGATCTATGCCGTTCTCAAGTCGGATACTGATATCCTTTTGCCTACCGCTTACATTGCCAATAAGTACAAGCCTTTGCTTGCAGATGCCAGGGGAATTGTGAGTTATGAAGTTCAGGGACAGGAGGGAGTTCCGATTGAATCAGATCAATTTGATAAACTGGATGTTCGAATCGTATTGATTCCCAATCCGGTTAGATTTGTGATGCTTATCAATGGTCAGCAAATGAAAGATCTTTGGAGAAGTAGATAAAATTAAGAGAGCCTAATACTAAATGCCCCCAATAAGTGTCTGACTTGTTGGGGGCATTTTTATTAGAAGAAAAATCAAATTAGGAATTGAACTCGCAGAATCTTCCCTTATTAGCTTTTGTTGGATGCATTTTCAATAATCCTTATTTGATAAGTTCCAGTCCTTCTAAAGCAGACGTATCACCTGGATTGTTCATCAGGACTTTTTGGAACAGTACTTTCGCTTCTCTGGTTTTTTGAAGGTTGAGTTTATTCCAGGCTAACAGGATCAACCCATCATAATCAAAGGGGTAGAGATTGACGACTTTTTCCAAGTAGGGATCTGCTTTGTTATAATTCTCCCGGTTGTAATAAATCAACCCCAACCTGTAATTAATTAAGGAATTTTGGGGATCAGTTTTCAGGATTTCCTCATAAAGCCCAATGATTTGATTCCAGTTTCCCTGCATGGACAGAGGAAATGCCAAACCCAGTTTGGGTTCAATGGCATAGGGTTTCAGGTTGACTGCTTTTTGGTAATAATCAACTGATTCGGGTAGCTGTCCTGACAGGTAATGGAGCCAACCTAAGCGTAAATTAATCTCGTAGCCATCTTCCTGATAAACAGCCTTTAATTTTTCAGCTGCTGTTTTGAAATCACCTGTTTTTTCCAAGTCATAACTTTGTTTGAATGCAGCTATGACATTGTCCTGGGCACTTGAATTAAATGCCACCATTAGTGCTAAAGTCATTAAGAATGGCTTCAAAATCTTGAATAATATGCTAGAATTAACTGTTTTGAAACCTATGCTTGGGGGGGATGTTAGAATTTCCATGATGTTGTTGCAGTTAACGAATGAAGTTGGTATTTCTTAATGTTATAATCTTCTCCGGTAAAGGGAGTTTGGATAAACTGGCTTTGATTGGAAAGGTAGGTATAGTCCAATGTGATCTTCCATTTAGGATTTGGGAGCAGGATCAAACGCCCACCCAACCTTTGTTTCACAACATCCATTCGGTTGTAGATGACCAAGCCGTCTTTTAGGAAAAAATTGTCCATTTCCCCAAAGGTGGCATAGCCTTCCAACCAAAGCCAATCAGTTGTTTTCAGTCCGACCTGTTGGTCAAGCAATACCCTGTTGGTGACATTCCCGTCTTTGAAATCTTGATTTTGGTAGGAAGCAGTTGTGAGGGTATATAGATTTAGATTTCCCAAGGGATAGGTGAATAGCTTGAAGTCAGTCTGATTCTGAATGAAATCAGCGATGCTTCCCCTATAATAACCTGCCCCAAGTGTGATGTACTCAAATCGCTTTTCAAGTGAAATAAAGCCAACAAAATCATTATTGCTTACCCGGGAAGTCACTGATCTAATGATTGGGCTATTTCCCGATCCGCTAGTTGTTGAGGTTGTTGCTTGGTAGCTTGAATTGACAAAATGCAAACCTCCCGAAAGGCTAAGCCCTTTGGCTATCAACACTCTAAGTGCTGCATAATATTGATTCAGATCCGACTTAAAATCATTATCTGTGAATGTCTCACTAGAAACCTGCGTGTATGTCAGGTGGCTGATTTGCAGGTTGGAATAGCCATGATAAAATGAAATTCGGGGTGAAAAACGATGTTGAAGCCCTACTAAGAAGTAGTGTTGCTGATTTGGAATGAATTGGGCACCATCTCTGTCCAATGGAACATCCGCAGTAAAATTGTCTATGATTTCAGGTTTGGTGATACTTGTATAATTGTAGGACAAGTCCAATCCCTCAATGAAGGTCTGCTTATCTGTAGCTGTTTTTCGCTTAAGATCAGGAGAAAACCCAGAAGCAACTAGTAGGGCTTCATCCTGTCTACCGGCCAATAAATACGAATAATACAGGTATTCTTCTACGTAGACCTCGCTGCTATTCATTTCCAAAGCCTTCTCTAAATGCTTTGCTGCCAAATGAAAATTTTGTTTTTCATAATAGGCAATGCCTAATCTTACTCTTAAGTAGTAATAGTCAATGCCGTAATTCAAGGCTTTATTACCTTCCGTGACTAAGTCATCCCAGTTTTTTTGTTGGTATAACTCATAGGTGACCCTATCCACTTCGGTTAGGCTAAGTTGTTGGGCAAGGGCCGGACGGGCCCAAATGAGTATCAGTATGATACCCATGCCTATAATGCTTCTATCCATGATGCTTCAGAGTTTGAATGGGTGGATTGAAATTGAAATCTTTTGATTCCAGAATTGTCGATGATAAACTCAAAGGAAGAAGTCTTTGTGGTTCTGCCGAAGGAACTTTTGATGACTTCGCCTTTTAATTCAAGGGGCTTAAAGAATAGTCCCTTTCCGTTTTCCGGATACCTGAGCCGGTATTCGGCTTTCAGGTATCTATAGAATGGGGCAATAAGATCTTGTAGAAAGATTTTTGAAGGATGATAGACTATGTTGATAGGAAAACTGTCCGATAGTTCCAATCCGCTAGTATAGCCAAAGCTGATTTTGTAGGCCGCCAAATAAAAGCGGTACAAAAGGGATTTGCGGCTTCCCTCAAAATGGGTAAAATGCAGCATGGCCTCATCCAATTTGAAATAGGCTTTTGCTCCGGTTGCTTCACATTCCAGGAATCTGTTGAGGAAATAATCCCGCTTGACATTCCAGATGATTTCCTGTCCCTCTTTGGTTTTGAATTTTAATTGCTCTCCGATGACGAATGAAAATGCCTTTTTCAATGAGGTATGCGGAGCCAGGGAAGTGACCAAAGCCTCTTCTGGAGGGTTGGCTACTGAGAGCAAGGAATCTTTTCCCTTGTAAAGCATCCAAACATCTGAGATCGGATAGTCAATTGTTTTGGACCCAATGTAGGGAGTGGCTTGCAGTTGGAAATGTAAGTGGGGATAGGGGGAGTTTCCCGAATTTCCCAATCTGGCAATGATATCTCCTTTTTTGACTCGGTCTCCTCTTTTGGGAATAATGCTCCCTTTTTTCAAATGGCATAATTTACTATACAAGAAATCTGCATGCTTGATGATGATGGTGTTTCCCCAGTTTTTCTCAAGGTTTCTTATACCGATAGGGTTGTCCTCAATCTCATTGACCACTTCTTCTACAGTTCCGTCGGCTGGAGCCAGTATGTTTTTGTCGTAGCAATAGTAATCGGAAAGGAAGTCGCCTTCATCTTTATATGTTTTTCCCTCTTCGTCCTTGATTTCAAAGTCCCATGCGTGCCTCCATTCATCTTTGTGCGTGTAGGAGCCATTATGTCCCTGGGTGACCGTCCATTTCCCAAAAAATGGCAGGTAAATAGGAGTGGCACTGGATTTTCCAAAGCGCTCCATGAAATTGACGTGGTGATACAGATTCTTCTCAGGGGAATTTTGTTGCCAAAATATAGTGCTCAACCCAATGCGGTTATCTACCCGGAACTTTAATCCATACAAGAAAGTCAGTACCGCCAGGTTAAAAGGAAGGGAGTGGACAGGAAGGTAAAACAGATTGAAGATTTCCTGAATGGAAATACTCAATACGACCAACATAGGTATCAGGACCAAAAGGCTTGCAAATGAACTTTTGTTGGGAATGATGAAGAATCCACCCAAGGCAATGGCAGTCAAAATAAAATTGAAGCCGATGTAGCTGTAAGAGATTTCGGTAAAAGGAACTCCCAGAACGAGGTAAAACACATATGCGATGTAAAATCCCAACAAGGAAAGTGTAAACCCTATTCTGGAATAAATAAGCAGGCCGATTGCAGCAAAGACTCCGGCAAAGACATTTTGCTGAAAGAAGATAGCGCCTAAGGAAAGAAAATAGGTTTTCAGAGAAGGTGGAAATTGTACTTGATTCCACCATTCATACATGTTCACCAGAATGTTTCCTCCCCAAAAGTAAAGATCATTGAATACATAAATTCCTCTTTCGCTTAGCCCCAGAGCCATGAATTGACGGGAAGCAAGACTGAGCAGCAAAAAGACCGTAATGAATGGCATGCTCAAAAATGGAAGTCCGTATTTGCCTAAAACCCCTTCAAAGGCCAGGGAAATAAAGAGCGTAAATACACCCGAAATCACAATTAAAAAAAGAAGCAATGGGCTAGGTTGGAAATGAATTGCTAAGCCAACTCCTACAAGTAATGAATTGAAACCATAGTACCCCTGACGGATATTATACTCATTAAGACCAATGAAATATCCTGTCAGGAGTGCTGTGGAAACAGCTACAAAACCATATAGTCCCACATAAAAATCCACGAAAGTCAACAAGAGCAAGATCAGTCCAAACCATTTGTTATTGGAAAAGAATACCTGTGCATAACTATTAAACAGGGCATTTGTAAACCATTCCAGCTTTTTCATGGATTTGGGCTTGGCCCATTTAGAGGTTGAAACTTCTGAGATGTTCAGGTGTCACTTCTTGATTATTTATGGTCTCCAAGGTTTCGGCTTTTCTGATCAAATGGGTTTTTCCATCTACATCCAGCATCACGATATTTGGACGCATATTGATGAATTGAAGCCACTGGGTGTTGTTATAAGCACCAACTCTTCGGATGACATAATGGTCACCTTTTTTAAGCAAAGGAAACGTGATATTGCTTCGGACCACATCGATGTTCATGCATAAGGGACCATATATGATTGTGTCCTCAGTTTGCTCCGAAATAGGCTCGATTGGACGAATTTCATGTTCGTACCAGAAAGCCGTAAAGAGCAAATTGACACCTGCATCAATAATAGTAGCTCTTCTACCGTCAGACAGCCTTTTATTGGCCAAAACGGTTCCTGCCAGATATCCGGCTTCATCGATCAAGGCCCTTCCCGTTTCGAGGATCAACATGGGAAGATGACTCGGTTTGATTTCAGAATTCATCAATGCTGTGGTAATTGCCTCAGCAAAATCATCAAAAGAAGGGGCTGTGTCTGTACCCGGATAATAAGCTCCACGGAGCGTGTTTTTGGAAGCAAAACCACCTCCCAAATCAATGTATTGGATGACATGCCCATGTTTTCGTTCCAAACTGACTGCCAGATGAGCAAGTTTTGAGGCTGCCACCCGGTAAGCTTCAGTGGTCATCATATAGGTGCCAATGTGAGTATGCAAACCGATGAGATCCAGGTTTTTGCTGCCCATGATCCTGTTGAGTGCATCCCAGGCTTCCCCATTTTCAAAGTTAAAGCCGAAGCGGTCCCACTTTGGATAAACCCCCACATCCATGTTTACCCTAATTGCCACCTTTGGTCTCTCCTTTATTTCCTTTGAAATATGGATGATGTCATAGAGTTCATCAAAATGATCAATATGGATCAAGGAACCGTTGTTGATCGCTTTTTTAAGGTCTTCTCTACTTTTATCCGGGCCGTTGAAAATGATCAATTCTCCCGGAACCCCATTAGCAATTGCCTTGTCATATTCGAACCCTGAAACTACCTCAGCCCAGGAACCCTCCTGATGGAATACATTACACACTGCGTTGAGATAGTTGGTTTTATAGGACCATGCAAACTGGACATTGGGATATCTGGAGCTAAAGGCTCTGTAGGCTTCCTTGTAGGTTTTTCTAATGGTGGACTCTGATAGGATAAATAGGGGAGAACCATATTCATCCATCAGGGACTTGATGGGGACCTCATCGATATGAGAGATCGGTTCCAATTTTCTCGAAATCCCATGTTTGCTGGGCAATCCGGCATTGATTCGTTGTATAATTGGTCTTTCAAAAGCTAACTTTTCCATGGCAATTAGTCTTTATTTCTACAGTTCACCCTTGGTGGACAGTTGTTCGAATTCGTGTAATTCAGTAATCATATCGTAGGAGTATCGGATAAACATTTTTCCTGATTGGTATTCTTGAAAAGGTTCTACCTGTTCTCCTAAAGCGAGTCTAACCAAGGCTTCGGGAAGGTTTTGTCCAGCCGCTACTGCGAGGTAAACCCAAGCCGGCAATCTGGGGTTGATCTCAATTAGGTAAAGCTCATTCTTGGCAGTCCGGATCAGTTCTAGTTCCATGCCTCCTCTCCATTGGGTTTGGGAGATGATTTTAGCTGTCAATTTCATCATGGAAGGGTCTTCCAATGTGATACCTCCCCAAGCTTTTCCTTTGTCGGTGATGTAGGTTTTCCGCATGGGAACTGCTCCGATAGTATTGCCTTTGCCGTCACCCAGTGCCACTACATTGACTTCTGTTCCTATGACAAATTCCTGAATCACGATGGGAAGCCCCCATTTTGCCGCGATTTTATTGAAGTACATATTGAGCTGATCCAGGTCATAGGCGATATATGCATCATAAAACTTACCCTTTACCACGACAGGAAATTCAAACTTATCCTTGTGATTCATAAAATCCTGTACGCTGGTGATGGGTTCGCTATAGGGTACTTTCACCCCGTATTTTTCTCCAAATTCCGGTAAGTTGGCTTTATGCCTTTCTTCAAACTGTTTGAGGGTGGGCAGAAAGGTTTGTATTCCCATTTCCTGAAGGATTTTTTCAGACTTCATGAAGGTGAAAAGTTCCGCATCAAAATTTGGGATCATGACATCAATCTGTTCCTTTTCATGAATATACTTCAGGCGCTCGAGTAGGGGTTCTACCCCATCGGAGGGATAAGGAACCTTGTAAGTTTTATCTACTAATTCATGCATATAAGCCCCTGGGTCCAGATTTTCATAGGCCAAACCAATAATTCTGGCATCCAGGATTTTTGAGTCTCTGATCCCGCGAATGACAGGTATCCCGGGGCCAGGACTATCGATGTTGTTCAGCCCGGATAGGGCAATGGTGAGCTTAGCCATGACTAGTTGATTCCAAGAGATTAAATTGCTTGAGGGTAGAGATAAAATCATAGAAATACCTGTCGAGTGTTTCTTCATCGACTTGGTATTTATCCAAAATGACTTTTGTTATCTCTTTAAAGTTGTTCCCGTTTTTGATCAACTGGATTATTTCCAACCCTATGGGGTTTAGAGAAAAGGACTCTCCGGACATGGGGTCAAACACAAATCCCGAGTCACTGATGGCGATGTTTTTCCTGATCTTGAGCATGACTTTAAAAGATGTAATTGCTGACTTACTACTACAATTAAATTTAACCATTGACCATGAGGGATTTTATGACCTTTGTCACTTCAAAAGAAGTTAATTGCTTGAAAATCCTTGGATTTTGAAGGGGTTTTGGCAATTCCTGAACAAGACTTGTGTGGTACCCATGTGAACCTCGTGTGTTTCAGCAGGATTACAGATTAAACAATTATTCTTCTTGCCATTTCAGCGGATTTCCTGCCTCGTTAAGGTATGAGATAGGGCATATGAAAAAATCTTTGGAGGAAACGAATAAGCATAAAAAAGCCCGGTCAATGCCGGGCTTTTTTATGCTTATCTGAAACCAAGTTTTTCTCGAACAGTATTCAAAAGTTTTTCTCCTACTGCTTTCGCTTTTTCTTCTCCAGCAGCAAGCTTTTTCTCAATTTCCTCAGGATTGCTCATAAAGTAATCAAAGGCTTTCCTCTCCTCAGCAAACTTACTGAGAATTAATTCCATGAATTCTTTTTTGGCATGTCCATAGCCATAATTGCCTCCCTGATAATTGGAGCGCATTTGGGAAATTTGTTCTTCGGTAGCTAGCAGGCTGTACAGCTTGAATACGTTGCAGGTATCTGGATCTTTGGGCTCCTCTAGTAGGGTGCTGTCTGTTACAATACTGTTGATGTTTTTCTTCAGCTGTTTTTCAGGAAGAAAAATGTCTATGTAGTTATTGTAGGATTTGCTCATTTTTTGTCCGTCAGTTCCTGGAATGGTTTTGACAGATTCCGAAATTCTGGCTTCTGGTATGGTTAGAATATCCTCTTCCATTATTCTGTTGAAGGTTGAAGCAATATCCCGAGTAATTTCAAGATGCTGGAGCTGGTCTTTGCCAACAGGTACCAAATCTGCCGAATACAACAAGATATCAGCAGCCATCAAAACGGGATAGGTAAACAGACCCGCATTCACATCGGCTAGACGCTCTGATTTGTCTTTGAAGCTGTGCGCATTGGCAAGCATGGGAAATGGAGTAAAGCAGTTGAGGTACCAGGTGAGCTCAGCAACTTCTGGTCTGCGGGACTGTCTATAGAATACGGTTTTTTCAATATCTAAACCAAATGCCAGCCATGCAGCTGCTACTGCAAGTGTATTTTCCTTTCTTAGTTCACCGTCTTTGGAACTGGTAAGGGAATGAAAGTCCGCAATGAAGATGAAGGATTCTTCCTGGTTTTGCTTTGCCAATTCAATAGCGGGAATTATTGCACCTAAAATATTTCCCAAGTGGGGTCTTCCGCTACTCTGAATGCCTGTAAGTACTCTTGCCATCAGTCTGATTTTAGCGCAAATTAAGTAAATCGGCCTATAATACGTCTGAATTTATGCGTTATTTGCGGGTATGATCTTCCTAAAAAACCTGACTCTAATTTTAGCAATTGCCCTTTCATTGACGCAACTCAGTCATGCTCAGGAAACTGTGACGCCCAAGATTATCTGGGAGGTAAATAAAATCGAGTTAGGGACTATTCTTGAGGAAATGGGAACACAGGTAGTGGAGTTTCGTTTTACCCATACTCAGGACTCACTTTTTTATATTGAAAAGGTCTGGACCGATTGTGGTTGCACCACTGTGGAATATACTCAGGATACCCTTGAAGTGGGAGGAAAGGGTCGCCTTCAGGTTTCTTTTGATCCAGCAACTGCTGCGGGAAACTTCAGCAGACTGGTGGTAGTAAAGGGCAATTTGTTTGAAACTCAAGATACCCTTTACCTGGAAGGGACAGTGATTCCATACCCTCAAAATCCCGAAAGAGAATATCCTTTTCGTCAGGGTGATATTGGGCTGAGACTTCAGAAAGTCAATATGGGAGATGTTTTTACCAATGAACCTAAAGTGAAGGATTTTGAGATTTTCAATTTTAGTGATCAGGTTTTGCACGCAGACAGCCTCACTAAATTTGGTCCAGAATACATTCAGGTTCGACAGATTCAACAGATGATCCCCTCTAATGATAGAGGACTTATACAGCTGATCTACTCTGGTGCTGAGAAAGATGACCTGGGGTTTTTCGAAGACCCGATGGCGATTTCTTGGTCTGACAGTATCACCCTTCAATTGGATGTGGTAGCCAATGTGTTTCAATATTTCCCTCCTTTTTCCAAAGAGGAGTTAGGGGCAGTACCCAACCTTGCCCTAAGTACTAAGGAAATTGATCTGAAGGAAATCAGCGCCAATTCTATTCAGCATGAGGTTGTTACTTTGACCAACAAGGGAAGACAGGTACTCGAAATCCTTAAAATCCAAGGGAATTGTTCCTGTTTGAAACTGGAATTGCCCACCACTAGTGTGAATCCAGGAGAATCAATTGAACTCAAAATTACATTTGACCCAAAAGGAAGAAAAGGAATTGATCAACGGAATATTTATATTTTCAGTAATGATCCCCTGAATCCTGTGCAGGGACTTGTAATCAAATCGAGGATTAAATAATCCAAAATACCCCTTGAATGAAGAAGCCTCAAAATCTACTTTTGAGGCTTCTTTATTTTTATTTGAATGCTGGAATTCCAGTAATCTCATGACCTAGTATTAGAAGATGGATGTCGTGAGTTCCTTCGTAGGTGACTACAGATTCCAAATTCATCATATGGCGCATGATAGGATATTCTCCTGTGATTCCCATACCTCCATGCATTTGTCTTGCTTCTCTAGCTACTTCCAAAGCCATTGCGACATTATTTCGTTTTGCCATAGAAATATGTACTGTTTTGGCTTTACCTTCATTCATCATTTTGCCTACTTTCCAAGCCAGTAACTGGGCTTTGGTGATTTCTGTAAGCATTTCAGCTAACTTCTTTTGCATCAATTGGAAGCTTGCGATGGGTTTGTCAAACTGAATTCTTTCTGCTGCATACTTTCTAGCAGATTCATAGCAATCCATGGCAGCACCAATAGCACCCCATGCGATTCCAAATCTGGCAGAATCCAAACACATCATGGGAGCTCCCAGACCGGATTTGCCCGGAAGTAAGTTTTCTTTAGGTACTTTCACATTGTCAAAAACCAATTCTCCTGTACAGGAAGCCCGAAGAGACCATTTGTTATGGGTTTCCGGAGTAGTGAAACCCTCCATTCCTCTTTCTACAATCAGGCCATGAATTCTTCCTTCTTCGTTTTTGGCCCATACCACAGCAATGTCAGCTTTGGGAGAGTTTGAAATCCACATTTTCGAGCCGTTGAGGAGATAGTGGTCTCCCATATCCTTGAAGTTGGTGGCCATTCCACTGGGATTGGATCCATAATCCGGCTCCGTTAATCCAAAACAACCAAGCATTTCACCGGAGGCGAGCTTCGGAAGATATTTTTTACGTTGTTCTTCCGAACCGAATTTATAAATGGGGTACATTACCAAGGATCCCTGAACAGAAGCGGTTGAACGCATACCAGAGTCTCCTCTTTCTATTTCCTGCATTATCAATCCATAGGCGATGTAATCCAGTCCACCTCCGCCATATTCTTCTGGTATTTGAGGGCCGAATGCTCCAACATCTCCGAATTTCTTGACGATTTCCTGAGGGAAATGGGCTTTTTGTGCCCAATCCTCTATGTAGGGAGATATTTCTTTTTTTACGAAATCTCTCATCGATCCTCTGATCAGTTTGTGCTCATCAGTCAGCAGATCATCAATATTCAAAAAATCCACGCCTTCGAATTGGTCCTGCTTTAAGGATTTGTTGATAGTTACCTCCTCCATATTAATTTTTTTTTTTGGATAGAATCAGACAATTTTGTCGGGATTAAAAGCACTCCCAGCCGATTCGAATTAAATAGATCGGCAACTAAAAAACTACCCTTTTTCAAAAAATCCCCATGCACAAAGCTGATTTTGATCCGAAGATTCTAGAGAAAATCCATCAACTGGAAGAGAAGTTCAAAGCTTCCGGACAGGACATGCTTTCATATCTGGAAGGTTTGCTTTACGCCGATTATTTAACCTACTGGGAATACATCAATTTGGATGTTTTGCTTTCTCTTCAGCAACCCAAAACTAGTTTTAAGGACGAGAAAATTTTTATCATTTATCATCAGATCACGGAGTTGTACTTCAAGCTAATCATCTCTGAGATGGAGCAGATAGCCGAAAAGGAACCGATTTCCAATGATTTTTTTGTAAAAAGGCTGGAAAGGATTCTGATGTATTTTGATCATTTGATCAGTTCTTTTGCGATGATGTGGAAAGGGATGGAAAGGGAGCAGTTTCTGAAATTCAGGATGTCTCTTTTGCCTTCTTCGGGCTTTCAAAGTGCACAGTTTAGAGAAATAGAGCTGATGGCAACCGATGCCTACAACTTGGTGACTATGGAAAAAAGAGGAGAGTTTGGAGCACATTCACCGGCAAATTCCTTATTCGAGCATTTGTATTGGCAGCAAGGGGCTATTGAATTGGCCACAGGTCAAAAGACGTTGACTTTACGAAGTTTTGAAGAAAAGTATGGGAAATTCTTAACAGAACTCATTGATTCATACAGAGATAAGAATATCTGGCAGCGTTACTTAGAGTTAAAAGAAAAGTCTCCAGAACTGGTGGAACTCATGCGCCAGTTTGACCTCAAGGCAAATGTGTTCTGGCCTTTGGCCCATTACAAATCAGCTGTCAGATATCTTCAAAGAGATCCTGTGGATATCGCTGCTACAGGGGGGACCAATTGGCAAAAGTATTTGCCTCCACGTTTTCAGAAAGTGATTTTCTTTCCTGAGCTGTGGACCCAAGAAGAAATGGAAGAGTGGGGGAAAGGCTGGGTTGTCAAGGAGATTTTTGGAAAAGAAGATTGAAAAAAGCGCAGATTTAGGAATCTGCGCTTTTTGGTTTTTTGTCCGGAAAGTTTTCCAAAACAAAAGACTCTGAATTGTTGTAGCAGAAATCATTTACTGCTTTTTCCACATCTTCCTTGGATTTCAAATGTGCCAAATGCGCTTTGCCCGCATTCCTTCTTTCTTGATCGATAATTGAAATCAAATTTTCTGAGAATTGCTCAAATTCCAGAGCGGTGGGATAGGGGTTGACAGGATCGATCAAGCCTTCAAAATCAGTTCCTATGGTCAGGGATTTCCAAATTTGGCGTTTTTCTGAGTCGCTAAGATTTGGATTCTCAAAAGCACTTTTTAGAATTCCTTCAATGTTTTCCCAAATCAATTGGATTCCATTTCGGCTTGTATTTTTGTCTTTTTTGGTGATTCCCAAGATTCGCTGGTCAAAGGATAGACCGAATAGGCCACGGGTTTGGGCTATGATCTCGATGTCCTCATCACACATATTGATATTCCAAGCATTAAACTTGCCACTAGGGTCGGTGTAATCGTCCTTTTCTTTTCCTTCCAGTTCTATGTGTTTGTCCAAGGTGCTGATTCCGGAATAACCGCAATGAGATGCGATTACCGGGATTCGGTCGCCTTTGGCAAGGCAGTCTTTGACCATGGCATAATACTCCTGTCTTGACCTTGCACTCATGTGTTTGACATCGATCAGGGTTCTGTAACCCAATTCTGTGTCCTTTTCCAGATGATTGTTCAGTCCTAAGATTTCTTTAATTATTCTTCTCCCGTTATTGTTGAAGCCTTGGTTCATTCTTTTCCGCTGATTGAGAAGGAGTTTTCCGCTATCAGGAATAGAATGCGCATGGCCACAAAGCTTATTATCAAAATGATGCGCAAAAGTGATGAAAAAGACAGGGTAGTCCCATTCCTTTTTCATGTGCTTTATTCGATCGGAGACTTCCTGAATGGATTGGACCCGGTCCGTACCAAAGGAATGAGCACCTTCTATGGAAAGTACCATGGTGATTTCATTTGGGTTTGTCAGGGAATTTTCTAGCTCCTGTTTTGTTTTTGGAATTCGATAGGAAGAGTTGGTAGCCAAGTATTCCTTTGGATATTGGCGGGCTCTTTTCAGTTCAGCCCGTTTTCTCCCAAGTAAATTTCCGGGAAGATAGATTTCATTTTTTGGAATGACTTTTCCCGAATCCATGGAAACAAACTCAAATTCCCTGTTCAAGGATTCCCAATAATCATAATCGGAAGACTGGACATAATCCACCATCCGATCCGGAATTTTCATATAGGCTACCTGAATAAAGTCCCGTAGTGGCAATTTGTGGGAGGTTGCGAATGCTATCAGGAATTTGTACCATTTGTCCTCGCCAATTTGTGGTTTCATTCCCTTCACAAAATCCCGTTCGAGTGGATACATGGAATTGAAAGTCAGTCTTAGATTTGAATTCCAGCATTTTACCAGATCGATTTGGGAATAGGAAGCCCCCATTTTTCCAGCCTCATGGTTCTTTTTGTTAGAAGCAATGACAGTCCAAGGACTAAACTCCCCCTTTCGCTCGAATTTTTTCCTTTTTTCCTGCATCTGGAAATGCGCACGCATATGGTTGTGGCAATGAAGATCTGAGAATTTCCTAGCCATGACCTAAATAGAAAAAATGGAACTGTTGCCTTTGCAAACCTGGATAATGTCTTCCACAACCGAAGGGGAGTTGGTATAATACCAATGGTGGACGGTGTCATGCAAAAGTCCGTCATCGTCCTCAATGTAGGTGACATCACATTGGTAAATGTCATCCGCAAGATTGACGGAGTTTTTGGCTCCCCATCTTCCCAGTCTGTTAAAGGCATTTTTGGTTAATTCGGAAATACCCAGAGCTTGATCCTTGTTGTTGTAATAAATATGGACCCGCTCCCCAAAATCGATCAGTTTGTAAAGGGGGTTGGGTTTTTCCATGGCATAATAATCGATGTCTGCCCCCACTAAAAGAATCTCCCCAAAAATTGAACTGACTTCTATCCCGATATCATTCACACCTTTGACCATGTTTTCCAAAACGCGGTTGCCCATACTATGGCACATAAGATGAATCTTCTGGTTGCACATGGGTTTTCTTTCCTGTACGAATTTCTTTTTGAAAAATTCCCGAAGGGATGCCATGGATCGAGCCAGGGCAAAGCCAGACTGCATGGCATCATAAGCATCTGATCTGTATTTCAAGAGTTTTTTCTTGGCTGGCCAGGTAAACAGGACGATGTGCTTAATCGTGGAATGTTCAGGTTCTACATATTTTTTATTCAACTCTGCCAAAGTCTGGAGGGCTGTTTCAAGATCAGATTTAAACCCGTGGACAAAAACCAGTATGTCTTCCTGAATAATAACTCCTTCTTTGTTTTTTCTTTGTTTTACCCCTGAATTATAGAGTTCCTCAAAAACCTTTGTGGAGGGGAAGACAGACTTGTTTACCTCTTTGTCATCGGCATATTTCTCCAGAGTAGCCTCGGCGACTTCAGAAAAAATATTGATTTTAAAGTCCTTCAGTTTCCTTGCCTTTTTGGGGTCAAATGAAACCGTACCATATCGTAGGTTGTGACGAGCCTCTTCATCTCCGTCTTTTCGCATGAATTCTTTTTCATTTACTGAAATGTAATTGCTGCTTTTACGGGACGTGACCTCTCTGTTTGTGATGATGAAATGTGTTACCATAAAATGTAAGTTTAAAATGTAAACAGGTACTGTTGAGTTGCACCTTTTAAAATTTAAAGAGTACTAAAATCCGGTGCATCAATAATGAAAACTCCTTTAATATTGGAAATTATCTTGTCTAAATCAATTATAAATATTTGAAATTGAAGCTTTTGTATATTTTTTAGGGATAGTTTTCATTATTGAATTAGAATGATTGAATTTTGAACTCAATATTGAATAACGATTAATGACACCTATGAAAAGACAACTTTCTATTTTTCTCTTTGCCTCCATTTTGGCTTTTGCAAGCTCTTGCCAAAAGAAGGAAGCGGAAGTTTTCTCAACTCCCATCGAGACTATTGCATTCGGATCCTGCAACAGACAAAATCTCCCTCAGCCCTTATGGAGACCTATCATTGAAGACCATCCTGATTTATGGGTTTGGATGGGTGATAATATTTATGGGGATTCACCGATAATGGATACCCTGAAAGCAAAGTATGACTTACAAAACCAAGTGCTTGATTATCAGGAACTGAAAAAATCCACTCCCATAATAGGTATATGGGATGATCACGATTATGGCATAAATGACGGGGGAAAACAATTTGCCCAGAAAGAAGCATCGAAGCAACTCATGTTAGATTTTTTAGGTGTTCCAGAGGATGCTCCAGAGCGGAAGAGGGAAGGAGCTTATTCTTCCCATTTGTTTGGTCAGGGTGAAAATCTAGTCAAAGTCCTGCTCTTGGATGCGCGTTATTTTAGGGATACTCTTGAGCGGATCGACCGAGTTTATCAAACCAATGAAACTGGGCAAGTTTTAGGAGAGACTCAGTGGAAATGGCTGGAGGAAGAGTTAAAAAACAGTCCGGCAAAGGTGCACCTTATTGTCTCCGGAATTCAGATGCTTCCTGTAGAGCATGCTTATGAGAAATGGGCTAATTTTCCCAAAGAGAGGGAACGCTTGTTGAACCTAATTTCTAAATCAGGTGCAGGAACTCCAATTTTGCTTAGTGGAGACCGACATATAGCGGAAATCATGAAGTTACAAGATGAGCGATTCCCCCAGGGTTTGTTTGAAATTACCTCAAGTGGCTTGACCCATACTTGGGGTTCGATTTCAGAGGAACCCAATCAATTTAGAATTGGGGAGTTAATTGCCAAGCTTAATTATGGATTGGCCAAATTCGATTGGGAAAAGGAAGAAGTTCTCTTTGAGATCAAGGGAGAAAATGGAAATGTTTACGCGACACAGAAAATCCCATTTACCAAATAAAAAAAGAAAGGACTCTGAATTTCTCAGAGTCCTTTCTTTTTTTAGAAACCGACTGCAGCATCATCTCCGCGGGGGTCAGCTCCGCCTTCAAGTTTGCCATCAGGTAGTACCAAAATGGCATCCACTTTTCCAATGATAGGATTATTGTTCTCCAGAATGATATATCCTTTTGCTTTTAGGTTTTCAATCAAAGTGCTGTCAAAAGAATCCGGTTCGAAACTTACCAGATCAGGTAGCCACTGATGGTGGAATCGGGCAGCTTCTACGGCCTCTTGCATGCTCATGCCAAATTCGTGAACATTGAGAATAGTCTGAACAACTGAAGTAATAATTGTCGACCCACCCGGGGTGCCCACTACCATCCAAAGTTTCCCCTCTTTTTCCACCAAAGTTGGAGTCATTGAGCTCAGCATTCGTTTACCGGGTGCAATGCTGTTTGCTTCTGCTCCAACCAATCCGAACATATTGGGTTCTCCAGGTTTGGAACTGAAATCATCCATTTCATTATTCATGAAAAAGCCTAATTCATCGATAAACACTTTGGATCCATACCCTCCATTCAAGGTTGTGGTAATGGAAATAGCATTGCCATCAGCGTCCACAATGGAATAATGGGTGGTCTCCATACTTTCCGAAAAAGCGATTTCTCCTTTTGCGATGTCTTCGGATTTGGTGGCTTTTTCAAAACTGAAATTTTCCATCCTCGATCTCAGGTAATCAGAATCGAGTAAGTCTGCCACAGGAATTTTTACAAAGTCAGGATCGCCCAGATAATAATTTCGATCCGCATAGGCTCTGCGCTCTGCTTCAGCTAGGATTTGAATATGTTCCGGAGAATGATGGCCGTAGCCCTTTAAATCAAATGGCTCGATCATTTTAAAAATCTGCCCGATGGTAATTCCTCCTGAACTTGGAGGTGACATGGAAATGATTTTCAGGTCCTTATAATCAAAGACAATCGGGTCTCTCCAAACAGCATCATAGGAAGCTAAGTCTTCTTCAGTAATGATCCCTCCAATTTTCTGCATATGGGCTGCCATTATTTTGGCAGTTTCTCCCTTGTAAAATTCGTCCCTTCCATTTTTTGCTATTCTTTCAAGGGTTTGTGCCAAAACAGGGATTTTTAAAGTGTCGCCTGCTTTGATTTCCTGGGCAAAGAAGGTTTCCTCTCCATTGACTTCAATAAATGTCTCCCGAAGTCTTTGTAGTCTTTCTGCCTGTCTTTCTGTTATGACAAACCCTTTTTGGGCAAGTTCGATAACTGGCTGCAGGATTTCTTCCGGTGAAAGCTTTCCGAATTTTTCCTGTGCTTTGAAGATTCCAGCAATGGTTCCCGGTACTCCGGAAGCCAAAGCTCCTTTAGTACTCAATCCGGGGATCACATTTCCGTTTTCATCGAGGTACATGTTCTTTTCTGCGGCAAGAGGTGCCTTTTCTCGGTAATCTATGGAACCGACACTTCCATCCGCTAACCTGTAAACTGCGAATCCTCCGCCTCCCAAATTTCCAGCGAAAGGATAGGTTACGGCCAAAGCCATTTCTGTGGCCATCATTGCATCAAAAGCATTGCCTCCTTTTTGGATGATTTCCAAACCAATTGCTGAGGCTTCCTGCCTAGCGGAAACCACCATTGCTTTTTCCGCAATCAGTCCGGTTTTAGAGGTTGTTGTTTCTGTTTTTTTACAGGAAAAGAAAACAGAAACCAAGGCTAGACTTGCCCAGAGTTTAAGGTTGATTTTACGCGTTTTCATATTATTTATTCAGGAGGGTGGAATTAAACAGTTTTAATATTCGCTTGTATTCATCAGTCCAAGAGCTGGGCTCAACGAAGCCGTGATCTTCTACAGGATAAATGGCCATTTCCCAGTTGTCTTTTTCCAGTTCAATCAGACGTTGAGAAAGTCTCACCACATCCTGAAAGTGAACATTTACATCTACCATACCATGAGCCATTAGGAGATTTCCTTTGAGACCTTCCGCAAAATAAATAGGAGAGGAGCGTCTGTAGGCAATTGGATCTTCTTCGGGTGTATTGAGGATATTTGAGGTGTATCCGTGATTGTAATGGGCCCAATCAGTCACAGATCTTAAAGCTGCGCCTGATTTGAATACATCCGGTTGTGTGAATAAAGCCATTAGAGTAATAAAACCTCCATAGCTTCCTCCATAAATGCCGATCCGTCCTGCATCAATTCCATGTGTATTGACTAGGTATTTGGCTCCATCTACTTGGTCTGACAGATCTTTTCCTCCCATATGGCGATAAATGCCGGTTCTCCAATCTCTTCCATATCCTGCTGAAGCACGATAGTCAATATCCAGAACAGTATAGCCTAAGTCGGTCAACAGATTGTGGAACATGTATTCCCGGAAATAGGTACTCCACCATTTATGCACGTTCTGTAAGTAACCAGCCCCATGTACAAAAATTATTGCAGCACCATTTTTCTTCTCAGGGCTAGGGGCATAAATCCGTGCAGGGACCATGGCTCCATCTTCCGCCTTGAATCTTACTATTTCCGGGTCTCTCCAGGAATATGCCTTAAATTCTTCACTTTGTCCTGAAGTAAGTTGTTTGGCTTCCGCACCTGCTTTATTGGCCTGTAGGTATAATTCTGTTGGTTTGTTGCTGTAGGAATGTAAAATTGCTAGGTGCTTTTCATCTGGAGACAGTTCAACCTGATTATTGCCGGGCATGGAGGTTAATTTCTCCATTTTTCCTCCCATCAAGGGCATTCTGTAAAAATGCCGCTCACCTGGATCTACTTCTGATGTAGTCAGGTACCAATGTTTTTGATCTTTAGAAATAAAGGGGTCGAATACTTCAAAATCACCTGAAGTCAGGGCTTTTTTATCTCCCGTATTTACATCCAAAAGGTATAAATGGGAATACCCGCTTTCCTCCGATTGGAAGTAGATGTGCTGATTGTCGGGAAGCCACCCGAGAGTTCCTCCCGAAAAAGTCCAGCCAATTCCAGGACCTGCGATCCAAGCCTCATCACGTTGGCGGTCCAGGTTTTTTAGATTGCCTGTGGCAAGGTCGACCTGCAATATCCATCGGTCTTTATTGTCAAAAGACCTTGCCTGAATAATGGCTTTACTACCATCCGGAGAAAATACAGGTCCAAATAATGCCAGTTTTCGGTTTACTTCCTCCCAGTTCTTTTCAGGATAATCCTTGGTATAGTCCGGCAAGTCTTTTAACCCGGGGATGTTTTCGGTACTTATAAAATAGACCGTGTCCCGCTGCAAATCATAAATTCCAATTTCGGAGGTTGTTGGTTCGGTTCCTACTTTTGGTCTGGCATTCAAATCCTCAGTATATCCTGATGCCGCCACATAATCTGGAACCTTTGTGTTTTTGTTGGGTGAGGTTTTATAAAAAGAGAATGTGGCATAATGTCCGTCTGGAGAGAGCTGAAGGTTTACTGGATTTTTCCCTTCGGTATAATAAACAAAGTCTTTGTTTTTAGGCTCAGCTATGGATTCTCTATAGGCTTTTCTCTGGCTGGCAGCATCTTCACGCTCCCTGACCACCTGAAGAAGATGAAGATTCTCCTCTTTCAAAAATCCTGCATCTTTCTCGGTTGATTTTTCAGGGTTTTTTGGGGCATTCCCGGTAGAAATTGCCGTGACCCGTTTTACGGCTCCTGATTCCGTATCAAGGATAAAAATATTGTTGTCACTGATAAAAGAGATCAATTTTGGGTCTGCCAAAAAGCTGGGATTACTGATTCGTTGATGCCAGTCCAAGAGTTCGGTTATTTTTCCTGTCCGCAGGTTTTCAAGAAGTATTTTTTGTTGGTTTAGAAATACTCGGAGTGTTTTTTCCGAATTGAAATCTGCTTCGGCTCTTCTGAGTTGTTTTTCCTCAGGCCAACTTACTTTTAGGATTTCTGAAGACCCAAGGATGATCTTATACAGGGAATCGGCAGGATCTCTGTCTTGATTATATTGGAAATAAATAGTTTTGCTGTCCTGACTCCATTGGGTTTGTGAAGGGAAAACTCCCATCCACATAGGATCGCGCATGATATATTCTACAGACAAAGGGGATTGAGCCTGAATCTCCCGAAATGATGCCAATAGGAGAATCAGCAAAAGGGTTTTTTGCTTCATGGGATTTTGAAGTATGAAAGGCGAAATTTAAGAAAGGGACTTGAGAAACTGATGCAGCTCGCTTTCAATAATATTCAGATGCTCTTGAAGTTTTGCATTGAGTTCCTTGGATTGTTCTAGGTTTGCCTCTATGTCTTCCAGGATTTTCCGGGTTTTTAAGGCACCGATATAGCTCATACTTGGCTTTGCCTTATGGCACCTTTTTTTAATGGTTGAATAATCCCCTTGCTCATAAAAGTGATTAAGTTCTTTCAAATCATGGATGTTTGTTGACAAAATGATTTGAATCATTTCAATAATCATCTCCGGGTCATCGTCCCCGAAATATTGATGAATTGCTTGTTCACTGATGATTTTATACATAGAGGTTGGGTGAAAAAAGGATAAGGGACAAAAAATCCATATCCTGATTGTTTTCTTAAAAATAAAAACATTTTTCAAAAAACTATATTTCTCTCATACGAGTTTCCAGAATATAGAAAGAACTGGAAAAGTATTGACTCAATTTCTAATTTTGTTGGAGTTAAAGGAAAAGGACAAAGGCTATGCAAAAGAATAAAAAGATATTTCTGATTCTGTTTGTGATCTTTATGCTGATTATGCTTTGGATTGGTTACGATATATCCCAGCGCACAACTTTTCCGGGTTCCAAAGGAAATTTGAAAGAGCGGATTTCAAATGAAGGGGAAGTACAATGACAGGTAAGAAAATAGATGTAGACCGGCTCGATTTGGAGCGAATGAAAGATAAGACGGCTGAAAACCCCGGAACACTTCCCTATGCCCATCATTCTGGAAGTTCAGTGATCAGGCCGGAAGACAAAGGTAAAATCACCGGCAGGGCCGTGGCTTCCATGCATTCCCAAACCGATATGCAAATGGCCCAGATTTATGAGCAAATGCGTTTGTTGGCAGATCAGGCCAACAAAATCAAAGCACGAGTGGAGGTTTCGGAACGTATCTACCAAGCGTCTATTTCCTTTGAACCTTTGATCAACCATATCTACTACCTGTACCAGAAGAAAGACGGTAGTGATTTTCTTAGTATGATTGCTCCTGAGGAATGGGGCAGAAAACGGGATTTCTCAGCATTTGTGGCTGAAGTAAAATTATTGGCAGACCACACTTGGGAGATTCTCCGTTCAAATAATTGACAATGCATAATTTATTGATTCGAAACCTTCTTGACATCATTAAGGAAGGAGAAGTGTTTTTTGAAGATGATTTTCAATTGGAAATCAACCCCAATTTTCTGGATGAAAAGGGGAAAAGCTGGCTAAAGGAAATATTTGAGGACTTAGGTGGAGTAGGTGATTTACCCCTTTTGGAAAGGCTGAAGTTTGATTTTAAAATAAACAGGCATCTTTTTATTTATGACTCTGAACTTCATTTCAATCGGTACAGATTGATCACATTGCGATCTGAATTGTATGAAAATCTATCCTTTCCTTTTTTTGAAAGCCACAAACGACTTTGTCGTAATTACGAAAAAGACTGCTTGAAATCAGGGCTACAACAAAGAATCTGGGATGGACCGCCAGTTGCAAAAAGTTGGTTTGGGCAGGCGTCTGAGCCTGGGGATTTTTCCGGTTTTGGGGCCTCTGGATGGAAACTGACTGCTTACAATGATGCTCAAATTGATCTTCAAAGCAGGATTCACGGATACAAATTGGTTCGTTTATCCCCCTATGAAACTTTGATGACAGGAGGTTCGCTGAAGCGATTGGATCAACTTTTAATCAATCCTAAGGAGGACATGCGAAAGGTGATTCTAAGTTGGTTTATCAGGAAATTAGGACAATAAAAAAAGAGGAAGCTAAATGCTTCCTCTTTTGAGTTTTAGGCAAAAAGGCCAAACATTTCCCGTTCGATCTTTTCAACAATGAAGGAAAAATCCTCAGGCCTTTCCACAAAGTCAAGCTCATTCACATCAATGATCAAGAGCTTTCCCTCCTTATAATTACCAATCCATTCCTCATAATGCGAATTGAGGTTTTTCAGGTAATCGATTCGCATGGCTGTTTCATAGGTTCTGCCTCTTTTTTCGATTTGTCCGACCAATTTGGGGATATCCGCTTTGAGATAAATCAGTAAGTCAGGGGCCTTTACGTGGGCAATCATGCTCTCAAAGAGATTCCTATAATTGTAATAATCCCGTTCAGTCAAAAGCTTACTTTTGTAGAGGTTGGCGGCGAAAATATACGCGTCTTCGTAGATCGTTCGGTCCTGAATCGTTGGATTCTTACTTTCCTGGATCTTCTTTATTTGATTGAAACGTGAATTGAGAAAATATACCTGCAGGTGAAATGCCCAGCGTTTCATATCCTCATAGAAATCTGGTAAGTAGGGGTTGTTGTCTACAGATTCAAACTCCGCCTTCCAGCCATAGTGTTTTGCAAGTTTCTCGGTGAGCGTAGTTTTCCCGCTACCGATATTTCCGGATACTGCTAAATGCATAGTGTACTGTTGTTCTCTTATTTTTTAAATCTTGGAGCGAGGACCAATTCCTTGCTTCCGGGAGTATAGTGATAAAAGCCTTCACCGGTTTTCACTCCTTTATGGCCGGCCTCAACCATGTTTACCAATAGGGGACAGGGTGCATACTTTGGATTTCCAAATCCGTCATGTAATACCCTCAAGATGGAAAGACATACGTCCAATCCAATGAAGTCTGCCAATTGCAGGGGTCCCATGGGATGGGCCATTCCCAATTTCATGACCGTATCAATCTCTTCAACTCCAGCCACACCTTCATATAGGCTGAATATGGCTTCATTGATCATTGGCATCAATATCCTGTTAGCAACAAAGCCAGGGTAATCATTGACTTCTACTGGTACTTTGTTCAGTTTTTTGGAAAGTTCCATGATCAGATTTGTCACTTCATCTGAAGTAGCATATCCACGGATCACTTCTACCAATTTCATAACAGGAACTGGGTTCATAAAGTGCATTCCTATGACTTGAGTTGGTCTTTGGGTGGCTGATGCGATCTTGGTAATGGAAATCGAAGAAGTATTAGAAGCCAGAATTGCAGATTTTGGAGTAAACTCATCCAACTGTCTGAACAGATCCAGTTTGATGTTCATATTTTCAGTAGCAGCTTCGACTACAAGGTCCGCATTTTCAACACCCGACTTCAGGTCCGTAAAACCCGCAATATTAGAAATCGCGGCTTCTTTCTCTTCCTCTGTTATCAGGCCTTTACTTACCTGGCGGTCCAGGTTTTTCTGAATGGTCGCAAAGGCTTTGTCCAGAAATTCCTGTTTAATATCGATTAGGGAAACTTTGTAGCCATGTTGGGCAAAAACATGGGCAATGCCGTTTCCCATGGTGCCGGAACCTATTACTGAGATGTTTTTCATAAGAGTCTGGTTTTTAAAAGCGTAGTATTTGGGTTTATGAGCCTACAAGAAAGACTGTTTTTTTATGGACCTAAAACTAATTCCAAGGTAAAGGAATTCCAATTTTTCAGGCTTCCATTCCTGAATTGTATGTAATGAAAGCTTTCCTAAGATTCTGGATTAATGCCTACCTTTACCTCATGAAAGAATTAGGGCTAATCAGCAAACTTCCAATTAGAAGGTTTACAGAATACGGTGCATACTTGGGATTGGAATCCGGCGAAGAGGTATTGATGCCAAAAGCTTATTTGAATGGGGATGAGGAGGAAGGAAGCGAAGTTGAAGTTTTCGTTTATACCGACAGTGAGGACAGACCTGTAGCTGTTACCCAAAGACCTTTAATTCTCTTGGATGAATTTGCGGTTTTGGAAGCCAAGGAAGTGACCCCATTTGGTGCATTTATGGATTGGGGGCTACCTAAAGATCTTTTTGTGCCAAATGCTGAAATGGCAAAGCCCATGGAGGCCGGACAAAAATACCTGATCAGATTATGCGTGGACTATAGATCCAACCGCCTAATTGGTGTCAGTAAGTACAAGGATTTCATTTATCCAGCTCCAAAGGATTATGAAAGGGGAAATGAAGTGGAGGGATTGGTTTTTGAAAAGACTGACTTGGGTTATAAGGTATTATTAGAGGATAGATACGAAGGTCTGATATATGCAAATGAGGTCTTTCAGCCTCTTTCAATTGGGGAACGGAAAAAACTCTTTGTCAAGAAGAGGAGAGATGATGGCAAAATAGATTTACAGCTTTTGCCTATAGGAAGAGCTAAATATGATGAGGGTTCGGAAAAAATACTGTCCATTCTGAAAGAAAAGTCTTTTTTGCCCCTTCATGACAAATCTGATCCAGAAGAGATCCAGAGGGTGCTGGGAATGAGCAAAAAGCACTTCAAACAGTGCATTGGGCAACTGTACAAGGCCAGGGAGATCCTGATTTTACCAGATGGGATAAGCCTGATTACTGACTAATCGAACTTAAGTACATCGGAAGGAGTGTTGCATAAAATAGCCTTATCATGGTAGATCACGATGGGTGCTTTTACCAGATAAGGATATTTGACAAGAATCTCCAACCAACCTGCATCATCAAAATCCTTTCCCGCTATGAATTCCTGATAATCAGGATGGGCGCGGTTCAAAAGATCTTTAGCATGCATATCAAGTTTGAGCAGTATTGATTCCCATTGGGTTTCGGTGATATCCTCTTTGCAAATATCAATCTGATTGACGTAATCAGCGATTGAACTTGCATAGGCCAGTGCTTTTTTATCCACAGGCTGAGCTGCGCAGTGGTAAAAGAAAAGTTCGGAAGGATGCGTCTTCATTATTCCAGTTGTTTAGTATCATTTAAATTACGAAAAATCCCAGCTTAGGTAAAGCGGAATTACCTGATTTAAGTCAGTTTCGAAAATATCATTTTACGTATATTGGAAATAAATTTAGAAAATTTCATAAAGGAGAGTAAATCGGAATATTCTTCTAATAAAAAACTAAAAGAACGTCTGAGAAAGGTCAAGCCAAAGGTCCTTGACGAACAGTTCGAGACACTTCATGATTCTGTTTTTCAGGAATTGGATTGTTTGTCCTGTGCCAATTGCTGCAAAACCACCAGTCCGATTTTTTTGCAGACGGATATAGATCGTTTAGCTAAGGTTTTTCGAATGAAATCAAGTGAATTCATGGACGAATATCTCTACAGGGATGAAGAGGGGGACTTTGTATTAAAGGAGGCGCCTTGTCCTTTTTTGGGTACGGACAATAAATGTCTGGTATATGAAAGTCGACCTAAAGCCTGTCGGGAATATCCCCATACAAACAGAAAAAATATCCACGGCATTTTGGGGTTAACCCTTAAAAACAGCCTAGTTTGCCCTGCAGTTTTCAAAATTTTCCAGCAGATTGGAAAAGATTATAGGAAGTAAGGCATTTTTTTGGCTTTTTTGAGTATCAAACCTATGAATAACATGATAGAAAATACTGATACCCACTTTTTGGGCGTCGACGTGGGGGGAACCCACCTTAAAATTGGCCTTATCGATAAGGATGGGACCATGCTTGATTTTGAAAAAGAGGAAACGACGCCTTTTCGTGATCATCCGGAAGGTTTTGGAACAGCCTTTATTGAGGGTTTGGATAAATACCTCAAAAAATACCCGCAAGTCGAAAAGATCGGAATTGGATTGCCGGGCTTGATCAGCAAGGACAGAACAACAACTTTGGAAATTCCAGCGATTCCAAGCCTGAATGGTTTTGATTTAAAAGGTGGTTTGGAAGCTAAATACCCTCACCATGATTTTTTCTTGGAAAATGATGCAGCAGCTGCAGCTATAGGGGAGTTTTACTTTGGTCAAGGGGATCCATCCGAAAATTTCTTGTTTATCACTATGGGAACGGGAATTGGAAGTGCCTTGATTTTAGATGGGCAAGTATTCAAAGGTTCCCGTGGAAATGCCATGGAAATGGGACATATGCTATCTGATGGAAATTCCAGGCTGGAGACCTTGATAGGAAGAAAAGGTATTCTGGATATCATGGACCGGATGATTAAGGCTTATCCTGAAAAGGCCGGGGATTTATTGAAAAATGAGCTGGGTATCCATTTATTGGTAGATACAGCCAGGGCTGGAAATGAGGTTTCTTTGATGGTTTTTGAGGAAGTGGCAACTACCCTAGGAAAGGCGATTGTATCAGCCATCCGAATTCTAGACGTGACAGAAATTTATTTCGGAGGAGGAATTTCGGCAGGTTTGGAGTTTATGTCTCCGGTAATGGAGCGAACCATCAGACAATACCTAACTCAGTACTATAATAAAGATCTTAAGCTTAAAAAAGCCACACTTGAAAACAACGCGGGTACACTAGGTGCAGCTGCGCTTTGTTTTATGGGTTCAGGTCTGTGATCGTCACTTCTGAAACCCGGCTTAAAGCATTCATTCGAAAAAGAACCTTGAGGGGTTCTTTTTCTATTTTTACTCCTTCACAATCCTTGCTCGGTTCCAAAAAGTAAAAGAAGAAACTCTGGCTTTTGTCTACTAATTCGACCCGGTCCGGTCTTCCAAAAGTTTTGATCAGGGCCTGATTGTCTGCACCAAGGAAATTATTCTTGATCCTCTCGAACTCATCTTTATCCTGCAATCTCAAACCTTTGCAACCGTACCTGTCATTTTTCCAGTTTTCAATATTGATGGTTCCGGTCTCCAGTTTTCCGGAGCAAGAAGAAAGAAAAGCAAGTAGAGTCAGGGAAACAATTAATGCTATTTTCTGCATGTCAGTTTTTTCAGATTGGGATATTTTTTAATTCCGTTCGGCAATTGGAAACAGCCTGCACAGGTAATTGGTTTGCTGTGCAAAGTAAGTACAGATATACGAATGCGGCTTCATCAAGTGATTGAAATTTCAAAGATTTATAAGTTCTCTGATTCTCATCATTTTGGATGTAAATCCACAATTGGAGACAGTTTTTGTCAAAGATTGAACTTGGAATTGCCCGGTTCTGTTTGCTTAAATCCTTTATATTAGCGCAATTAATTACCCCCTTCGATATGTATTATAGATTTGGAAAAGCCTTTTATTTTCTCAGTGTCGCATTCTTCGTTTTTTTATTGCTTTATTTCTACTCTGCGTTGCCGGATTCGGTAGCGTATCAGTTTGATGAAGAAGGCTTTGCAGTCTCCAGTTTGAGCCGAAGTGGCTTTTTTTATGGGATGGTCCTTGTGTTTTTGTTAATCAATGCTGTGGTACTTTTCCCGCCTAAAATGCTGGAAACCAAATCCCACAGAAGGTTGCATAGGATTTTTCCACTTGGTGACATTTTCAGAGATTATTTTCTGACATGGTTTTATTCATTTGGAGGCGTGGTAAATTTGAGTTTGTCCCTTTTGGTTTTTTATATTCATTCCATCAATAATCAGGAAGAAATCAGATCCTACGATCTGGATTTTGTTTTCTATTTGGTACCATTTTTCCTGATTGTCTGGATTGTAGTACTTTTCTTGCTCTTTGCAGGAAAAGCCAGACAGTTGAAAAGTCAGGGATAAGAAATAAGAATTATGGCAGAAGCAGTAAAATATACAGAAGACAGTATCAAGTCCCTTGATTGGAGGGAACATATCCGATTGCGTCCCGGTATGTATATCGGCAAACTCGGGGATGGAAGTGCACAGGATGATGGGATATATGTATTGGTAAAAGAAGTTCTGGATAATTCCATAGATGAGCACATGATGGGATTTGGCAGAACCATCGATGTGAAGATTTCCGAACATAGAGTGGAGGTTCGTGACTACGGTAGAGGGATTCCTCTGGGTAAAGTCATAGACTGCGTTTCCAAAATTAATACAGGAGGGAAGTATGATTCCGGGGCATTTCAGAAGTCTGTGGGATTGAACGGGGTAGGTACAAAGGCAGTAAACGCTCTTTCGGATTACTTCAAAGTTCAGTCTTTTAGAGATGGGGAATCTAAAACGGCAGAATTCGAAAAAGGAATTCTTTTGTCAGATAATAAAATTGAAAAAAGTACCGAACGTAACGGTACCAAGGTGACTTTTTCTCCAGATGCCAGTATTTTCAAGAATTACCATTTTATTCCCGAATACCTTGAAAACCAAATCTGGAATTATGCCTATTTGAATGCAGGGCTTACTATAAATTACAACGGCAAGAAATATTTTTCTGACAAAGGGCTCTATGATTTGCTTGCTAATAAGGTTGATGAGGAAAGTATTCGCTATCCAATTATACACTTAAAAGGTAACGATATAGAAATAGCATTAACTCATAGCAACCAATATGGCGAGGAATATTACTCCTTTGTCAATGGGCAATATACCACTCAAGGTGGAACTCACCTGGCTGCATTCCGAGAAGCTTTAGTAAAGACCGTCCGGGAGTTTTTCAAAAAAGATTACGATGCTTCAGATATCCGTCAAAGTGTTGTTGCGGCTATAGCAGTAAGAGTTCAAGAACCTGTTTTTGAATCCCAAACCAAAACCAAACTTGGATCCCAGTCCGTGGGTCCAGACGGTCCAACGCTAAGGACTTTTGTCAATGATTTCATCAAAACCGAACTGGATAATTATCTCCATAAGAATCCGGCTGTAGCAGATGCTTTGTTGAAGCGGATTCTTCAGTCTGAGCGGGAAAGAAAGGAAATTTCAGGAATCAAAAAGCTGGCTAATGAGCGAGCGAAAAAAGCCAATCTTCATAACAAGAAATTGAGGGATTGTAGAATTCATTACGATGATTCAAAGGCTAATGAAGACGCAAAAAACAACACCATGCTGTTCATCACAGAAGGAGATTCGGCTTCTGGTTCCATCACCAAATCCAGGGATGTGCAAACGCAAGCAGTATTTTCACTTCGTGGTAAGCCGTTGAACTGCTTTGGTATGACCAAAAAAGTGGTCTATGAGAACGAAGAATTTAACCTTCTCCAACATGCCCTGAATATTGAGGATGGAATTGAAAACTTGAGATATAGGAAAATTGTCATTGCAACCGATGCGGATGTGGATGGGATGCATATCCGTCTTTTGATTATGACTTATTTCTTGCAGTTTTTTCCAGATTTGGTAAAAAATGGGCATCTGTTTATTCTGGACACACCTCTGTTTCGGGTAAGGAATAAAAAGGAGACAATTTATTGCTATACCGATGAAGAACGGCAGCGTGCAATTCACAAACTGGGAAATAAACCTGAAATCACTCGATTCAAAGGTTTAGGAGAAATCTCCCCTGAGGAATTTGGGAATTTCATCGGGGAGGATATCCGATTGGATCCCATTATTCTCAACAAGGAAACCAAAATTTCCGATCTGTTGAACTTCTATATGGGTAAGAATACTCCAGATCGCCAAAGTTTCATCATTGATAACCTAAGGATTGAAAAGGATTTGGCCCTGGATGATCCTAAAAGCGTGAAGGAAGAGGAAAGCGAGGCGGCTTAATAGATTGAACCCATTCATTAATTTTTGGCCTTTTTGTAGCCAAAATTCTGAGTTTTAAAATGAGCGATATTACGAATACTAATTTGGGAGGTCAGGACGAAAGTCTTCATGATTCGGTGCCTGTAACCGGAATGTATAAAGATTGGTTCTTGGATTATGCCTCCTATGTGATTTTGGAGCGTGCTGTTCCTGCCATAGAAGACGGGTTGAAGCCGGTTCAGAGGCGAATCCTTCACGCCATGAAGGAAATGGATGATGGACGCTTCAATAAAGTTGCGAATATCATAGGGCAATCCATGCAATATCACCCCCACGGTGATGCTTCAATCGGTGATGCCATTGTAAATCTTGGACAAAAAGACCTTTTGATTGAAACCCAGGGAAACTGGGGTGATGTACGTACCGGAGATAGGGCTGCAGCTTCCAGATACATTGAGGCGCGTTTGTCCAAGTTTGCACTTGAAGTTGTATTTAATCCTCAGACTACTGAATGGCAGCTTTCTTATGATGGGAGAAAGCGTGAACCAGTAACCCTTCCTGTCAAATTCCCACTTTTGCTAGCTCAGGGGGTAGAAGGAATCGCGGTGGGACTTTCTACCAAGATTCTTCCGCACAACTTCATCGAATTACTGGAAGGCTCCATTGAAATCCTAAAAGGCAATAAAACGAACATTCTCCCTGATTTTAACTTGGGTGGATTGGCAGACTTTTCAGAGTACAATGAAGGACTTCGAGGTGGGAAAGTAAAGGTTCGCGCAAAAATTGAAGAAGAGGATAGTAAGACTTTATTAATCAAGGAAATACCGTATGGTACTACGACGGATTCTTTAATCGATTCCATTCTAAAAGCGAATGACAAAGGAAAGATTAAAATCAAAAAAGTTGTAGATAATACCGCCAAGGATGTAGAAATTCAGGTGCATCTGGCTGCTGGAGTTTCTCCGGATGTGACCATTGATGCGCTCTATGCTTTTACGGACTGTGAGGTTTCCATCTCGCCAAATGCCTGTGTGATTGTGGATGAAAAGCCGGTCTTTATGTCGGTGAATCAGATCCTGGAATACAACACCAAGCAAACCAAAGCCCTTCTGAAAAGAGAACTCGAAATCCGAAAGGCTGAGTTGATGGAGAAGTTGTTGTTCTCATCCCTGGAAAAAATCTTTATAGAAAATAAGATCTACCGGGATATAGAAGAATGTACCACTTGGGAAGGTGTATTGGAAGCGATAGATAAGGGCTTGGACCCCTATAAGCCTGATTTTTATAGAGAAATCACCCAAGAGGATTTGGTCAGACTGACAGAGATCAGAATTAAGCGGATTTCAAAATTCGATGCCTTCAAAGCAGATGAGTTGATGAAGCGCTTGCAAGAGGAGCTTAAAGAGGTCAATTACAATCTCAAGCACCTGACCGAATTTGCAATCAAGTATTTTGAGAATCTTTTGAACAAGTATGGCAAGGGACGCGAGCGAAAGACAGAAATTCGTGCCTTTGATACCATTCAGGCCACTGTGGTTGCTGCCAATAATGCCAAGTTGTATGTAAACCGTACGGATGGATTTGTTGGCTACGGGCTAAAGAAAGATGAATTTGTCTGTGACTGTTCTGACTTGGATGACATCATCGTAATCCGTAAAGACGGGGTATGCATGGTGTCCAAAATCCAGGAGAAAAACTTCATGGGTAAGGACATCCTTTACGTTGGAGTGTTCCGGAAAGGGGATGAAAGGATGGTTTACAACCTGATATACCTTGACGGGACTTCAGGGAGAGCGATGGTGAAGCGTTTCCAGGTGTTGGGAGTCACCAGAGATAAAGAATACGACTTAACAAAAGGAACAAAGGGTTCTAAAGTGTTGTATTTGACTGCAAATTCGAACGGGGAAGCCGAAATAGTGACAGTCTATTTGACCCAGGGAGCAAAGGCAAGAGTTAAGGTTTTTGATTTTGACTTTGCTACCATTGAAATCAAGGGCAGAGGCGCCGGAGGAAATATTCTGACCAAATATCCAATTCGAAAAATCCAGCTTAAAATGGAAGGTGCATCCACTTTGGGAGGACTTGACATTTACTACGACCCGGTTGTAGGGAGACTCAATACGGATCAAAGAGGCAAGCTGATCGGGAATTTCTTTGGAGAAGATAGAATTTTGGTGTGCTATAAATCTGGTGATTATGAGTTGACCAATTTTGAATTAACCAATCGATATGAGCCGAGTGATGTGCTTTTTATTGAGAAGTTTGATCCTGAAAAAGTTATCTCTGCGGTCTATTACGATGGTGTAGGCAAAAACTTCATAGTGAAGCGTTTCCTGATAGAGACTACTACGATGAATAAGAAGTTCAACTTTATCACCGATCATAGACAATCTTATTTGAAGCTTATATCTACGGAAAAACAACCACAGGTGATCGCGACAGTGTTGAAAGGAAAGACAGAGGAAGAGGTTGAGTATGATCTGGATATGTTGGTGGATGTGAAAGGATGGAAAGCCATTGGCAACAAATTGAGCACTCATCCAATCAAAGAACTGAAATTGATTGAGCCGGTATTGAAAAAAGAGGAAGCCAAAAATGAGGAGTCTGAATCAACTTCCGGCAATGAGGATGAACTCGAAATAGGCAGTACTATAGACCTCTCACCCAAAAATGAGGATGATGAGCAATTGGGACTGTTTTGATTCAAAAGTTCATATCAATGGATAAAGGGGAGGAAAATCTCAACCAAGGGTTATTGGATTATTTGGGACAGTACATCACCGACCATAAAAAAAACGTGATGGAGGAGGTACTGAAGAATAGAACCCGATTTCTGACCGTGGTCTTGGAGGATATTTTCAAACCCCATAATGCCAGTGCTGTGCTTCGAACCTGCGATTGTTTTGGCCTGCAGGATGTCCATGTAATCGAGAAAACCAATACTTATAAAATCAATCCTTACGTAACTCGAGGAGCATCCCAATGGGTTGATTTGCATAAGTTTTACAACGAGGAAGGTTCGGCGGTTCAGGATTGTTTCAATACTTTGAGGGAAAAGGGTTATAAGATCATGGCGACAAGTCCTGATCCGAGTTCAATTTCAATTTACGATTTGGAGCCCGATCAGAAGTTGGCTTTGGTTTTTGGAAATGAACATGAGGGAGTAAGCGATGAAGTAAAGCAGAATGCAGATGGGCTAGTTCATATTCCCATGTTGGGTTTTACCGAGAGTTTCAATATTTCTGTCTCAGCCTCTATTTTCCTGTATGATTTGATCCATAAGGCCCAGGCATATAAGCATTTGGATTTTTATTTAAGCGACGAAGAAAAACAAGAGCTTCGACTACAATGGTATAGGAGTGTGGTGAAAAATTCGGACATCCATGAAAAAGCCTATTTACAATCCATCAGGAAATTGTAGTACGTATATAAATGAAAAATCCCCTCAAGGAGGGGATTTTTTTATGATTCATGGATTACAATTTTTTCTATTTTGTCACCTTGTCTTATGGCGTCAATTACATCCAAGCCTTCGGTTACTTTTCCAAAACAGGTGTGTCTTCTGTCCAAATGTGCGGTATTATCCCTACTATGGCAGATGAAAAACTGGGAACCTCCGGTATTTCTTCCTGCATGGGCCATGGATAAAACCCCGCGGTCATGGTACTGAAATTCCCCATCCAGTTCACAGTCAATTTTGTAACCTGGTCCTCCGGTGCCATTTCCGATTGGACATCCGCCTTGGATCACGAAATTTGGAATAACCCGATGGAAAGTGAGTCCATCATAAAATCCTTTTTCTGCAAGGTCAATAAAATTCTGGACTGTCTTTGGAGCATCTTTTTCATAAAACTCCACTTTCATGGTTCCTTTTTCAGTGATGATTTCTGCGCTTTTCATGCGAATCTATTGGTATATTTTCCTTCTATTCTTTAAACTCGGACAAAAATAAGAGTTGGGGTGGATTTCCCATCCTTTAATTCAAATTGTTTTTATTGAAATTTATTTATAAAATTTTAAACTAATAAAAGGCATTTCATTAGTTTATTAATTTAAAACCGGAAAAATTAAGACTTTAAAGTAAAGGAGTGCAAAAAAGCCTGCTTAAAAACAGGCTTTTCAATTTAGTTAATAAGCTCCAAATCAAATCCTTGGGGCTCCTGCCAATAAGTCATCGGAAGCAAATTCCTTAAACTGTTCGAAGTTTTCAATAAAGGCTTGGGCAAGTTCTTTTGCCTTTTTATCATAAGCATCAGGATCCGCCCATGTATTCCTTGCGTTGAGAATCTCGGAGGGAACAATTGGGCAGCTTTGTGGAACCTTGAATCCGAAAACGGGATGTTCTTGATATTCTACATCATCCAGAGCACCTTCTAGGGCAGCGGAAATCATCGCGCGGGTATATACCAGTTTCATCCTTGAACCTCTTCCAAAAGGACCGCCTGTCCATCCAGTGTTGATGAGCCACACATTGGTGTCGTATTTCTCCATTTTCTCCCCAAATAAAGTGGCGTAGGCCGTAGGGTGTAAGGGAAGAAATGCTGCCCCAAAACATGCTGAAAAGGTAAGCTTAGGTTCAGTAACCCCCATTTCTGTTCCTGCAACTTTTGCAGTATATCCGGAAATAAAATGGTACATGGCTTGGCTCTTGTCCAGTTTTGATATCGGAGGCATCACTCCGAATGCATCCGCAGTCAAAAAGAAAATATTTCTAGGAATGCCTCCTGTTGAAGGCTCCATTACATTTGGGATGAAATGGATCGGGTAGGCCGTTCGGGTGTTTTCGGTTACTGATTTGTTCGAAAAGTCCACCTCCCTGCTTTCAGGTTTGAATCGAGTATTTTCAACTATGGACCCAAATCGGATGGCATCCCAGATTTCTGGTTCTTTTTCTCTGCTTAGATCAATTACCTTGGCGTAACAGCCCCCTTCGAAATTGAAAACCCCTTTTTCAGTCCAGGCATGTTCGTCATCTCCGATCAGCCTTCTTTTAGGATCTGCTGAAAGAGTGGTTTTCCCAGTGCCGGAAAGCCCGAAAAATATGGCCGTATCCTCATCTTTACCCACATTGGCAGAGCAGTGCATGGAAAGGATATTTTTCTCATGAGGAAGGATGAAATTCAAAACCGAAAAGATTCCTTTTTTCATTTCTCCGGCATAACCGGTTCCACCAATCAGGATCATTCGTTTGCTGAGATTTAGGATAGCAAAATTTGAATTTTTGGTACCATCTATTTCTGGGTCAGCTTGAAATTCAGGAGCGCAAATAATAGTGAAATCATGCTGGAAACTTTCTAATTCCTTGGAGTCAGGTCTTAGAAACATGTTGTTGCAGAATAAATTATGCCAAGCCCAGGTATTAATGATCCGAAGGTTCAGGCGGTGATCGGAGTCGGCACCGGCATAAGCATCTCTAATAAAAAGGTCTTTATCAGACAGGAAATGCTTCATTTTTTCGAGCAAGCCGTCAAACTTGTCTTCATCAAAAGGAATGTTAATGTCTCCCCACCAGACACTTTTTGCGGTTTTTTCATCTCGCACGATGTAACGGTCTTTAGGGGATCTTCCGGTAAATTTTCCTGTATCGGCCATCAAAGCCCCAGTTGAAGTAAGAACTGCTTCATTTCTAGCTAAAGCATGTTCGACTAATTCGGCTGGGGCTAGATTGCGATAGACTTTTCCACTTGTCTGCAAGTCAGAAAAAGCCATAGGAGAGGTCTGGTTGTCCAGAACAAAATCCTGCATAAATATTGGGTTTACAAACTGAAAATTGTCTGATCAAAATTAAGTAAAAGCACCAAATTGAAAATGAAAAATCTTTAAAATTTCTTCATTCAATCGATTACGAAGAAAAAACAGGGTATTATTTGGAATTTGAGTTCTAGGTTCAGATTTTACCAAAATTGGTGATTTAAAAAAGAGCCATCTCCAAGGAAGTAAAGCAGTTTCATCATAAAGCTCTTTGGAAAGAAACAGGAAATTGGTTTATCATTGTAAAATCGTATTAACCCAAATCAAACTATCTATTGGAAACTCCAAATAACCCTGAATTTGAAGGGCCAACCATTTTCGGCCATCCGAAAGGCTTGATGACATTGTTTTTCACAGAGATGTGGGAACGTTTCAGCTATTACGGAATGCGAGCTTTGCTCATCTTATTTATGACCACAGCAATCACCGATGGTGGTCTCGGCTTTGACGACCAGACCTCCGGAGCAATTTATGGTTTATATACCATGGGGGTGTATCTATTGGCGTTGCCGGGAGGCTGGCTTGCTGACAGACTCTTTGGTTTAAAAAAATCTGTCTGGTATGGAGGAATAATAATTGCCTTGGGTCATTTTACCATGGCATTACCAGGGATCTTTAATTACGGTTCAGATTATGCTTCTAAGGCTTCTCTAACTCCTTTGGATACCAATTCCTTTTTTCTTGGCTTGATCCTGATTGTTTTAGGGACTGGTCTCCTAAAGCCAAATATTAGTTCGATTGTCGGCCAGCTTTATCCTGCGGGTAGTTCAAAAAGGGATGCAGGCTTTTCTATTTTCTATATGGGGATCAACTTGGGTGCTTTGATTGCTCCCATAGCTTGTTCTACACTTGCTGCATATGACTGGCATCTTGGCTTTGGATTGGCAGGATTGGGGATGGTTTTTGGCCTAATCCAATACAAATTGAGTGGTAGTACGCTAGATGGTTATGGTGATGCTCCTGAAGCAGTTGGTGATAAAGAAATATCCCAGCGGAAAAAGCTCAAGTCTACGGTTGCCTGGATTGGAATCCTATTAGCTGTATTTGTTGCTATTCTATTTACTGGTATTGTTCCTTTTAATGTGTTTGCTATTGCAGGGGCATCCGGTTCAATTATAGCCTTGGTAGCATTTGGCTACTTAGGGTATGTGATCCTGTTTGGAGGACTTAATAAATCCGACAAAAACAAGGTAGGAGTAATTGCTATTCTCTTCTTTTTCTCGGCCATGTTCTGGTCTGGCTTTGAGCAAGCAGGCTCGACTTTGAATTTGTTTGCAGAAAGATTTACTGACCGAAGCGTTCTTGGATTTGAAATCCCTACTGGTTATTTCCAGTCCATCAATTCCATGTTCATTATCATATTTGCTCCAATTTTTGGAGGATTGTGGGTTTGGTTGGGTAGAAGAAATCTCGAACCAAGCTCTCCTTTGAAATTTACCTTTGGTTTGCTTCTTCTGGGACTTGGGTTTTTCGTAATGTATTTCGCCGCCAAGATCGCCGCATCTGGAGATTTGGCCGCCCCAACATGGCTGATTTTAACCTATATGTTCCATACATTCGGTGAGCTGAGCCTTTCGCCTGTTGGATTGAGTTTGGTGACCAAATTGGCTCCTAAAGGATATGGTGGACAAATGATGGGGATCTGGTTCCTTTCTGTGTCTCTCGGTAATCTTCTTGCCGGTTTGATTGCCGGTGAAGCCAGTGGGGGAACAGAGGAAGCTCTGGCCCAAATGCCGGATCAGTATATGATGATCGTCTACACAGTTATCGGTTCTGCTGTGGTACTCTTCCTGCTCCGGCCAATGATCCGAAGGATGATGGGGAATGTCCACTAAAAAAAAGAGGCTCGAATCATTTTCGAGCCTCTTTTTTCTTTTTAGAATAAGCTTGTCTGAACGGTTGTCGGGCGACTTGCCTGAATGGTTCCTTTGAGCATTTCCTGCATGAGTTTTAGGAAACCTGGCTGCCAGTTATCTTGATGGATTTTAATTTCCTTGCCTTCATAGCCAATAGGTCCTCTCATTTTTTCATAGCCTATAATCATTGACCAAATGGTATAAAAGGTAATCTCAGGCTGTAATTCTGGTCGGATACTTCCGTCTTTAATTCCTTGGCTGACCATCATTATTCCGATTTTGGCAGGTTCGTGATGGATCTCCAGCAGTTTAAGAAAATGATTACTTTCCAGGATCAGGGGATTGATGTAGTTCCGGGTTTCTGGATCATTGTACTTTTTCATCAGATCCAAAAAATTGATAATGGAATCGTAAAGGACCTGATTGTTTCTCGCAAATTCAGTAATCCTGACAACCAATTCAGAAAGCATTTCCAAACCGGACTTTCCTTTGGATCGGTATATATCCCTGAACTCTTCTTTGAATTGATCAAAGGCCTTTTTGGTTAATGCCATGAATAGGTCTTCCTTATTCTTGAAATAAAAATAACTGAGACCTTTACTGATTCCAGCTTGTTTGGCCACATCCTCCATTCTTGTCGCTTGAAAGCCTTTTGATGTGAAAAGAGAAATCGCCGAATCCAGTATGAGCTTTTCCTTATTTTTTTCTCCTGCCATGGTATTTGGGTAATTTTTTAAAAGTCCTTCAAAGATATTAAACTCGGGTCAAAAACAGACTCAAGTCTATTTTAAAATCACTGTTTTGTAAAAAAAAAGGCTTCAAATTACTCTGAAGCCTCTTTTTCGAATTTCATTCTACTTAAACCACTTCAACGATGAAGTAATTTTTCTTTCCTTTTTGAACCAGTAGATACTTGTCTTGAAGCAGGGAGAAATTCAATTCTGAATTCGGGTCAGAAATCTTCTCTTTGTTGATACTGACTCCTCCACCTTGGATCATTTTTCTTGCTTCTCCTTTTGAGGAAAAGACAACACCTTGGGTCGCTTCTCCGAAAAGATCCAGCACATTGCTGATATTGGAGAATTCACCTTTGGAGATTTTCACCTGAGGAACTCCCTCAAATACTTGTAGAAAGGTGCGTTCGTCTAGAGTAGCCAAATCTTCGGTTGAAGATTTTCCAAATAAAATTTCGGAAGCCTTCAAGGCCATTTCATAATCTGACAGACTATGAACCATGATGGTCACTTCTTTTGCTAATTCTCTCTGCAGCTTTCTAAGATGCGGAGCTTCTGCATGTTCTTTTTCCAAACCTTCTATGGTTTCTTTATCCAAAACAGTGAAGATTCGGATGTACTTAGAAGCATCTTCATCTGAGACATTCAGCCAAAACTGATAAAAAGCATAAGGGGAAGTTTTTTCCGGATCCAACCAAACCGATCCACTTTCGGTTTTACCGAATTTGCTTCCATCAGCTTTGGTTATCAAAGGTACAGTCAATGCATAGGCACTGCCTCCACCCATTCGACGGATCAGTTCAGTACCTGTTACAATGTTTCCCCATTGGTCGGAGCCTCCCAACTGAACAGTACAGTTTTTATTTTTCCAGAGGTAGTAGAAATCATAGCCTTGGATCAATTGGTATGAAAACTCCGTAAAAGAAAGTCCATTGCCTTCTTCAAGTCGTCGCTTCACACTATCCTTTGCCATCATGTAATTGACGGTAATGTGCTTTCCTACTTCCCGAATAAAATCCAAGAAGCCAAATTTTGACATCCAGTCATAGTTATTGACCAATTCGGCTTTATTGGTTGTACTCCCTGAGAAATCCAGGAATTTTGAAAGCTGGTTTTTAATGCATTGGATGTTGTGATCCAGGGTAGCCTTATCCAATAGATTACGTTCGGCAGACTTGAAAGAAGGATCTCCGATCATTCCTGTAGCTCCACCCACCAAAGCAAATGGTTTATGGCCTGCACGCTGGAAGTGCAGCAAAGTCATCACGCCAACCAAATGTCCAATATGTAGGGAATCGGCTGTTGGATCAAATCCAAGATATGCCGAAGCCATTCCTTTGTTAAGGTGTTCTTCTATTTCGGGTGTCATATCCTGGAGCATTCCTCTCCAGCGTAATTCTGCTATAAATGAATTCATGGTTTTATTAATAATTCGAGGCGCAAATATAGCCTAGCAAAGTACAGGAATGAAGAAATCAGACAAGCGATTCCTTATTAATTTACCATTTACCAACTATGGAAACCTTCTGTTTATTGCTTTCCAATGGACTTTGGGAATATATTTACCTTTCAGCAACAAACAGGAATAGTATGAAATTAAAAATGCGAGTAATCCCCCTGATTCTGTTTTTATTGATTTCAGGGCATGGATTTGGTCAAAGTGCCCCCAATTGGATGCGGTACCCGTCAATTTCTCCGGACGGAAAAACCATAGTTTTTACTTATAAAGGGGACCTTTATACCGTGCCTAGTACAGGGGGGGATGCTAAACAAATCACTTTTCATGAAGCGCATGACTACAAGGCCATTTGGAGTCCGGATGGAAGTAAAATTGCCTTTGCATCAGACAGGTATGGAAACTTCGATATTTTCATCATGGAAGCTGAGGGAGGCCCGGCTACCCGCCTGACATATCACAGCAATGATGAGTCTCCCTATGAATTTTCCAATGATGGAAATAAAGTCATATTTGGTGCTGTAAGAATGGATATTGCTGCTCATAGGCAATATCCGACAGGATACCAGCCAGAGCTGTACAGTGTTCCTGCAAATGGTGGGAGAGTAGATCAGGTGTGGACCATACCGGCAGAAAATGTCTTCTCGAATTCGGATGGGAGTAAAATGCTCTATCACGATAAAAAAGGCGGAGAAAATGAATGGAGGAAACACCATGAATCAGGGGTAGCGAGAGATATCTGGATTTTTGACAGAGCCAGCAATAGCCATAAGATGTTGACTTCTTTTTATGGGGAAGACAGGAATCCTGTTTTTTCTCCTGATGAATCTGAGGTGTTTTACCTGAGTGAAGCGAGTGGAAGTTTTAATGTGTTTTCTCTTTCATTGGCTGATCCGAGTCAAACCACTGCCTTGACTCATTATGACAAATTTCCGGTACGTTTTTTAAGTATTTCTAAAGACGGCCTGTTGTCTTTTGGCTATGATGGCGAACTCTATACCTTAAGAAAAGGAGAGGACCCTAAAAAATTGGATATAAGTTTAAGAACCCAGTCTATTGCCAATTCTGATAACTTCATAGAAATCAACGGTGGGGTAAGGGAAATGTCCATTTCCCCAAATGGAAAGGAAATAGCTTTTATTGCTAGGGGAGAGGTATTCGTCACTTCAGTTGATGGTTCTCTTACCAAAAGAATCACCAACACACCAGAGCAAGAACGATTCGTTGAATTTGCTCCGGATGGTAAATCTGTGATTTATTCCAGTGAAAGGGAGGGTAAATGGAAGATTTTCCAGGCCAAAAAACTCAGAGATGAAGAGCCCTTTTTCTTTGCCTCTACATTGCTGGAAGAAACACCTCTGTTGAGTCTTGAGACTGATGTGTACCTTCCCAAGTTTTCTCCGGATGGTAAAAAACTTGCTTATATAGAAGGTAGGAGAACTTTAAAGGTTTTAAATCTTGCGGACCAGAGTACCGTTACACTTATGACTCCAGAGGAATTGTTTCATATGAGTGATGGTGACCAATATTTTACCTGGAGTCCTGATAGCAAATGGCTATTGGCAACTTACCGACCCACCATGGTCAATTCCGAAGTGGTGTTGTTGGATGCCAGTGGTAAGGAGAAAATGAGAAAGATCACTCAAAGTGGCTATAGTGATGATAGACCTGTTTGGGTAAACCAAGGCAAACAGATGCTTTGGTTTTCCAATAGGGACGGACTAAAAAGTTATGCTACAAGTGGAAGGAGTGAAGACGATGTCTATATGTTGTTTTTTGAAAAGGCTGCTTGGGATAAGTTCAGGTTAACTAAGGAGGAGTTTGATCTTCTAAAGGAAATAGAGGAGTCCGGCAAAAAAGAAGAGGGCAAAAAAGATGAAAAGAAGGAGGATAAGGACAAAGTAATCGAGCCTATCAAGTTTGATTGGGATGGAATAGAAGATAGAAAAGCCAGATTGACCATTCATTCTAGTTTACTTGGTGATGCGGTATTGAGCAAGGATGGTGAAAAATTGTATTACCTGGCTCGCTTTGAAAAAGGCCTGAACCTTTGGAGTACCAATCTTCGAACCAAAGAAACCAAACAAGAGATAAGCTTAAATGCAAATTCTGGAAGATTGGCTTGGGATAAGGATCAGAAAAATCTGTTTCTGCTAAGTGATGGAAATATCTCTAAAATCAATCCAGAATCCATGAAGCGTGAGTCGATTAAAATTGCCGGAGAAATGAGTTTTGATCGAGAGGCGGAAGTGGCTCATTTATTTGAACATGTTTGGCTGCGGACTAAAGGTATTTTCTACACTCCAACTATGCACGGAATTGATTGGGATCGGATAAAGGTCGATTATGCCAAATACCTGCCACATATTGGAAATAACTATGAGTTTTCTGAACTGCTTTCCGAAATGATCGGGGAGTTGAATGTTTCTCATGCCGGAGCACGCTATTCCCGAAGTATTCCATTGGCTGATGCTACTGCTTCCCTTGGGATTTTTTGGGACTATGGATATCAGGGGAATGGATTGAAAATAGATGAGATTATATCTGGCGGTCCTTTGGACAAAGCCGATTTGGATATAAAAAGTGGGATGATCATAGAAAAGATTGATGGAGAGCTAATTGACCCATCCCTGGATTTTGCAAAACTATTGAACCGAAAGGAAGGAAAGTTCACCCTACTTGAGGTTATGGACCCCAAAACCAATACCAGAAAACAAGTCACCATAAAGCCTATATCCTTGACTGAAGAAAATAGACTTCTCTATAAAAGATGGGTAAAGCAAAACCAAGCTGAAGTAGAAAAGCTCAGTGGGGGAAAATTGGGCTATGTTCATATTCCGGGTATGAGTGATGGTCCATACAGAAATGTCTTTGAGGAAATGATGGGGAAATATCATGACATGGAAGGAGTGATCGTGGATACAAGATTCAATGGAGGAGGAGATCTGGTTGCGGATTTGGCTATGTTTTTTACTGGAGAGCGTTTTTTGACCTATGCAACTGAGGCAAAAGAGGTAGGCTATGAACCAACAGCTAGATGGACTAAACCTACCTTAGCTATGTTCAATGAAGCCAATTACTCAGATGGGCATTGTTTCGCTTGTGGATATACTGACTTGAAAATTGGAAAAACTGTAGGCATGCCAACTCCGGGGACCTGTTCTTATGCCGGTTGGGAAGGGCTACCTAATGGAATCCGATGGGGAGCCGTACCTATTTCTGCGAAAAATATGGCTGGAGAATGGTTGGAAAACAATGAGACCCGACCGCAATTCGAAGTGAAGAATATGCCTGGAATGATTGATAAAGGCAGGGATCAGCAACTTGAAAAGGCAGTAGAAGAATTGATGAAAGAGTTGAACTAGCATAAAAAGAAAAAGACCGGGTCAAATCCCGGTCTTTTTCTTTCTTGATTATCCAACTAGTGGTTATTGATAATCTTTGGTATTCAAAGACTCATCATTCTTGAAAAACTGAGTAAGCTTCGCAAATGAATTGTCAAAATATCCCTCAAGCATTTTTTTGATGATGAATGTTCTGTATTCATCCTTTGAAACGATTGGGAAATACTCATGGCTTTTACCATAAGACTTGTGACTAACAAAACCTTTTCTTTCCAAAATTCTCACAATGGTGGAAACGGTGTTGTATGCAGGCTTGGGCTCCGTCATGGGTGAAAGGATATCTTTGACGAAGCCTCTTTCGATATCCCAGAGGATTTGCATAATTTCCTCTTCTGCTCTGGTTAATGGTTTCATAATGTGTTAAGTTTTAAACTGATAGAAAATTATCATGTTAGTTCTTTAAATCCAAAAAAAAATTAGAATTCTTTTAGAATTTAGTTGGAGTATAAATTTCAATGTTGTTTAATCTTCTGTAATTCAATGAAATAAAAAAAGAGCCTTTTCGAGGCTCTTTTTTATTTAACTGGTTTTCAGTTTGATGATTTTTGTTGCATGCAACAACTTGACAATGGGGTAGGTCGGATCAAATTCATACCACTTCACCGCGAAATTAGGTCTGTTGGGTAATTTGTGGTGGTTATTTTGAAAGAGTTCGCCCAGCATCAGGACATCCAACAACAAGCTGTTTTTAGATTTGTCATTGTTGTCAAAATTGGCATATCCGTACTTATGTCCACTCCAATTTACGATAGCACCGTGAACGGGGCCCATCAAAAAGTGTATAGGCAGTAAGAAGTACATCCACCAATGAGTTCCTGGCAATTCAAATACGGAAATACACAACACATATATCAAAATATAAATTAATCCCCAGGAGACTCTAACCAACATATTGTCGGCCATTTTATCAAATTTTCCCCAGTCTGGAATGTCTTTGGAGAATCTCTCTTCAGGCTTTAATTTGAAGGAAAAGTAGTCATTATAGATGTTTTTTGTTTTCCACATCATAGTGAAAAGATTTTCGGTATGATGTGGGCTATGGGGATCTTTTGGAGTATCACTGTATGCGTGATGCATTCTATGTAAAATAGCATATGCTCGTGGGGAAAGATAAGAGCTACCTTGCCAGATCCAAGTAAAGATGTAGAAGAAGCGTTCCCAGAATTTTGACATCACAAACATCTGGTGGGCTGAATATCTATGAAGGAAGAAGCTTTGGCAAAACAGGGAGAAATACCAATGCAGTAGAAAGAAGATAATTATAATCACTCGTAATTTTGTTTATTAATAATGAATACAAAGATAAGGCGTATCTTGAGATACTGAAACAACGAATTTGAAGACCGGTAATTGTAGGGGATGATTTATGTCATGAAACAATTGTCCTCAACCAAAATTTAGACTTTAAAAATTTATGAAAACTACTAATACAGGGTCCTCTTTTTTGGTCAAAATTATATTGGGTGGAATTTCTGTATTGATCGCAGAGTTTTTTCTTCCGGGAGTTCATGTTTCAGGTTGGTTGACAGGTTTTCTGCTGGCTGGACTGCTGATTCTGATCAATCTGACCATTAAACCCATTATGATTATTCTCACTTTTCCACTCACTATTTTGACTTTGGGGCTTTTCTTATTGGTGATCAATGCTCTGGCAATCATGCTTGCAGACGAAATCATTCCTGGATTTGAAGTGGATGGTTTTTGGTGGGCCTTATTGTTTTCAGTGGTACTGAGTATAGTTAACGGTCTTTTTGGAAATAAGCTCAATTCAGACAATTAAAATAGTTTTATCTCCTTTGCGGATATATGTCTGAGGGGTTCCGTTTCTGTCTAGGGCTTTTACTGGTCCGGGAGTCTTTTTAAATATAAAGACCAAAAGAATATATTTCTCTTCGGCTTCATTAGGGGAGGGATATGGGTCTATCCATTTAATTTCATCGAATTTTAGTTCTGCATGGGGATTGCAGTAATTTTCATTGGCACTTTCAATCATATATCGTTCTTCTGCAGGGTCAATTCCAGTTATTCTTTTTTTATCCGAAACTCCTATAATTAACATACCGCCTTTGGTGTTGGCCAAAGAAGCAATAGTCCGTGCTATTTTTTGTTTAGAAGTTATTTTCTGCTTGAAATCCAGACTGATACCTTCTTTGGATTGAAGAATTTTCCTTATAAAATCTTCTTCATTTTTTGCTGAATTCATTTTTATCGTTTAGATTTTAAAATATATTTCATTTCAAATTCGGGAGGATGATCTATATTCCCGAAATATTAACGAAGAAATCTAAAATTTTTAAATAGATGCCATTTATAAATCCTGGTTTCGACCCAAAAGAAATCGAAAAACTAAAAGATGAATTGTCAAGAATTGGCAAGCCTTTCAAGGTGATCCCTGATGAAGAGAACTCAGATGAGTTTGTCAATTTTTACTTTCTGGGTATGTATGAAGGAAAGGAAGTGATCTATGATGCAGCTCTTTATACTTTGAGGCTCCATCATTCCAGTGAAGTATACGAACTAGCGGAACATGAAGCGGCAAAGAAGTTCCCGAATTTCAACGGAATTCATTACGAAGAAGATGAAAACGGTAATTTGCTTCCATTAACAAGTGAGCAGGAGGAAGTTGGTTGGTTTATTACCGAAATTATAATGGAAATTGAGGAGGAGGAAACCGTAAAAGTTCAGGAGTTTGTGGATATAGATACGCACCACGATTTTGGAATCGGTGTGGATGCAGCTTTAAATGTAGACTCCATAGATGAAAAGGTCATTGTAAAGTTTATTAAGGAATTCAATGATGATACCTTAGTTCTGGATGAGACTATGTATTCCTTCCAGTCTGAGGAAGAAGACGTTTGAAAAACAAAATATTGAAGTTTACCTTTAGGCGCTTGTTAGTAGACAAGCGTTTTTTTTATGCTCAAAATTGCCTGGTCACCTCTATATGCCCATTCCCTGCCAAAAGGACATAGATTCCCAATGGAAAAATACGAGTTACTCCCTGTGCAATTGATGCACGAAGGAACAGTGGATCATTCAAATTTTTTCACTCCTACGAAGGTTCCAGAAGAGTTGGTTACTAAAACCCATGATCCGGTATACTGGGAAAAACTAAAAAACCTAACACTAAGTAAATCTGAAATCCGTGCGACTGGTTTTCCTCTTAGTAGAGAGTTAGTGGAGCGGGAATTGATTATTGCTGGTGGTTCTATCCAAGCCGCAGAGTTTGCTTTGGACCATGGGATTGCCATGAACATAGCAGGGGGGACTCATCATGCTTTTGCCAATCGAGGAGAGGGTTTTTGTCTGTTAAATGATATTGCTTTGACTGCAAATTACCTTCAGGCAAAAGGTTTGGCCCAGAATATTTTAGTAGTGGATCTTGATGTCCATCAAGGCAACGGAACTGCCGCTATTTTTCAAGGGCGTCATGATGTGTTCACGTTTAGCATGCATGGAGAAAAGAATTATCCCTACAGAAAGGAGTTTTCAAGCTTGGATGTAGCCTTGCCTGATGGGATTAGGGATAAGGAGTATCTGTATTTGCTCAAAAAATATCTAGATGAAATACTGGAAGGATTTGACCCAGATTTTATTATTTATCAAAGCGGAGTTGACGTGCTAGAGTCTGATCAACTGGGGAGATTGAGCTTAACGATGGAAGGTGTGCGGCAGAGGGATAAGACGGTTTTGGATTTGGGAGCTGAGCTTAATGTACCTATAATGTGTTGTATGGGTGGAGGATACAGTAAAAAAATCAGCCAAATAATAGAAGCCCATGCCCAGGTTTATAGACTAGCCCAGGAGTTGTTTTTCTAGTGATTTTTCTGAAATTATCTTAACAAAGGCTCTGGCATCTTGCGAAATCAATTCTTTCTTTATATTTGCGCCCTTGTCATTAAAACCAAATTCAAGTGAAAAAAGCATTTAAGTTTATTGGAGTACTGGGAATGGCCACTGTACTTTTCTATGCCTGTCAGCCTAAGGAAAATTCTAATGCCAACGCTTCATCCTCTGAATCTTCTGTGAGTGAAGGAGAAATGAGTGTTGCTTTTGTTTACACAGATAGTGTGATTAACAAATACGATTTTTACAAGAAGAAATCTGAAGAACTTGCCGAGAAAGGGAAGAAGTTTGAAGGTGACCTTCAAAGCAGAGCCAGAGGTTTTGAGCAAGAAGTGGCTAATTTTCAGCAAACAGGTGGTAATATGACTGTAAATCAGCAACGTGCCAAGCAGGAAGAGCTGATTAAAAAGGAGCAAAACTTGGTTACCTACAGAGACAACCTTATGCAGGAACTTTCTGTAGATGAGGCAAACTTGTACAATGAAGTATATGAAAAAGTACAGGCCTATATGAAGAAATATGCGGCTGAAAATGATTTGAAAGTCATTTTGAGTTATACTCGTGGTGGAGCTGTTTGGTTTGCATCTGATGCTTTGGATGTGACTCAGTCAGTGATTGATGGACTGAACAAGGAATATAGCCAAACACCTGCTGATACAGCAAAATAAGGGGGATAATTTCATCCTAAAAGAGACCCGGCTAGTCCGGGTTTTTTTGTAGGTGAAAATTGGGTATTTTTGAACTCTAATTTGAAAATCTAAGAATGAAAATCACTGAATTTTTAAAGCACAATTACAGACATTTCAATGCTGCAGCCCTGATTGATGCGGCTGAAGGCTATAAAGCTCATTTGGATAATGGGGGCAAAATGATGGTTACCCTGGCAGGAGCCATGTCCACTGCCGAACTGGGAATTTCACTAGCCGAAATGATCCGCCAAGATAAGGTTCAGATCATTACCTGTACCGGGGCAAACCTAGAAGAAGATGTTTTCAATCTTGTAGCTCATGATTATTATGAAAGGATTCCTCATTACAGAGACCTTTCTCCAGAGCAAGAGCAGGATTTGTTGGATAGACACATGAACCGTGTGACAGATACTTGTATCCCGGAAATGGAGGCTATGAGAAGAATTGAAGATGTGATTTTGGAGGAGTGGGTAAAAGCCGATCAGGCTGGAGAGGCTTATTTCCCTCATGAGTTCTTCTACAAAATTCTGCTTTCCGGAAAACTGGATGGTTCTTTCCAAATCGATCCTAAAAACAGCTGGTTGCTTGAAGCCGCAAAGAAAAACCTGCCGATTATTGTTCCGGGCTGGGAAGATTCTACTTTGGGAAATATGTTTGCTGGGCATGTGATTTCAGGAGATGTGAAGAATGTGCATACCGTCCGAAGCGGTATTGAGTATATGATGTTTCTTGCTGAATGGTATACCAACAATGCAACTGAAGAAAGTACTGTTGGATTTTTCCAAATTGGCGGGGGAATTGCAGGGGATTTCCCAATCTGTGTGGTTCCGATGTTGCATCAGGACTTACAGCGTGATAATGTGCCGCTTTGGGGATATTTCTGCCAGATATCTGATTCTACCACTTCTTATGGTTCATATTCTGGGGCAGTTCCTAACGAGAAAATCACCTGGGGTAAACTGGGTATAAACACGCCAAAATACATAATTGAATCTGATGCAACAATCGTGGCTCCATTGGTATTCGCCATTGTATTGGATCAGTAATTATGACAAATTCATTGAGTTTTATTTCCAAGGCAAGCAGGATTACACTGCTTGCTTTTTGTTTTTCTGCAGGTGCCATCGGTCAAGAGATCAAATCTCTTTCTGAGGCCAACAGTAGCCAGGATGACAGAAATCCGGTTTGGGTTGGTGGAAATTCGCTTTTATTTACCCGTGCTTTTCATCCTCTAAATAAGGGTGGAGTCAATGATCCCGGGGATATCTGGATGAGTAGGAAAACTCCCGATGGAAATTGGTCTGAAGCTATTCACATTGCTGAACTGAGTAGCTCGGGATATGATCTTGTGTTGGGAATGCAAGATGCTTTGACGCTTTTGGTGTATCAAAAGAACCAAAACGGCCAGGGAATTTATCAGTATTCTAAATTTGGAGCTGATTGGAATTTTTTAAGTAAAGTTGATTTTCCAGGTTTGGATCAATTGCAGGGAACAATTACAGGAGGACTTTCATCTGATGGGAAAATATTGTTTCTATCTGGAATTGGAGAGGATAGTAGAGGGAATGAGGATATTTACCTTTCCGTTAATGAGGAAGAATTAGGCTGGTCCACTCCTAAAAATCTTGGATCGTTGATAAATACAATTGGACAGGAGACAAGTCCTTATTTTGACGGTGAAAAAATGCTTTTTTTCTTTTGTTCCAACATGCACGAAGGCGCGGAAGGGAAAGATGTTTTTGTTTCAAAAGCCTTGGATCAAGATCTAACAGCTTGGTCAAAACCTATAAAATGGGAGAAAATCAGCTCACCAGGCTCGGAAGGATCCGTTACTTTTATTGGACAGAACGAAATCGTTTGGTCCAGTACCCAAAATAGCGATGGTTTTGCAGATCTGTTGACTTTTTCAATACCAGTTCCGCTTGAAATTCCAACGGAATTTGAAGAAACTGAAATCCAAGGAGTTCCTGAAAAAGAGAAGGAAAACAAGTCTATTATTCCAATATATCCATCCACTTCAATTGGATTTCCTGAGATAATGGTACAAGTTGAGAAAGCTGAAGTACCCTTAAGTGTTGTGGTTTTGGATCAAAAAACCAAAGAGAGAATCCCCTTTCGACTCCAATCCCTTAATCTTCAAAAGGAATACTCACAAGATAGTTTATTCCTCTCCAAGCTTCGTGAAGATGGGGTAGTGGAACTAGTGGTCAAGTCTGGAGGCTATTTTCCGCAAGCTATCAAGGTGGATCAGTTCAAGGCTGGGGAGCCCTTGGTGGTTTTGTTGATCAAAGCAGAGGCTGGAAACAGTTTTCTTTTGGAAAAGGTGGAGTTCAAAAGAGGGACAGCAGTACTCGAAGGTCTGGATTCCGAAGCATTTTTAGATAAACTTGTTCAGTTTTTGATAGAAAACCCTGATGTAAAAATCCGAATCAACGGACATACAGACAGCGCAGGGGATCCTAGCTTGAATAAGGCCTTATCTTTGGAGAGAGCAGCTTCAGTCCGGGATTATTTGATTCAGCAAGGCGTGGATTTTGAACGCTTGAGGATCTCAGGATGGGGAGGCACTAGACCCATCGCCTCCAATTCCACTGAAGTAGGAAGGGAAAAAAACCGAAGGGTGGAAATCACAGTGGAGCAATAAAAATTTATTCGAAAATGGGGTGCCTAGGTACCACCAAATTATAAAGTAGAAATAAGTATAAAAAAGGTCCGGAATTGCACCGGACCTTTTTGTTTTAGAGGGTGTAATTACCTCTGTATTCTCTTTTTACAAATTGATTGGCGGGCTCGAAATTTGTAACCTTCATATTGGGGCCGTCCCAAACTAGTTTGATTCCTCTACCAGGATAATCAAACTGGTTTGCATTACCGCCTTCTCTTGGAACTCTGTAGTCGTAGCTTCGAATGGCAAGATTTCCCATCAAGACAGACTCGGTCAAAGGGCCTGCAATACTAAATGGAGAGCTCAAATTCTTATATTCTTGAGAACCGTAACCAGCGATACAAGCTTCTACCCAGTTATTATAATGCCCTCTATCTCCATCTGGAACCCTGTACAGTGTTTCTGGAACATTGATGTCCTTGGTCTTGGAAGTAGGAAGAAGTTGTGGATTGACTCCATATGTGGAGCACATCATTTTTCCTTTGGTCCCTTCAATGATTACTCCATTTCCACCATCACCCATTTGCTCATTTGGTTCCAATTCTTCTGGTCTGGTTGGCTGTATTCCTCCATCCATCCAGTGGAACTCAAGGTCTTCTTTTCCAGGTCGATCAAATCGTAGTGTGATATGTGAAGAAGGAGGGCAGCTTTCTGGAAAATACCCCCTGGTAAATTCTCCAACATAAACGGATCCTACAGAGCACTCAGCGGACTTTGGGTAACCCAAGCCAAGCACTCTGAAAGGAGGCTCCATAATATGGCATGCCATGTCTCCCAAAGCACCGGTTCCATAATCCCACCAGCCCCTCCAATTGAAAGGAACGAGATTATCCACATAATCTTTGTAGGGAGCTGTGCCTAGCCAAAGATCCCAGTCCAGGTCCGAAGGTGGGGTTTTGGGAGTGTTTGGCCATTGAATTCCCTGTGGCCAAACCGGTCTATTGGTCCAGGTATAAACTTTGGTTGCCTCGCCGATCAATCCGGCCTGGTACCATTCTACCATTTTTCTGACCCCATCTCCTGAAGAGCCCTGATTTCCCATTTGGGTTACCACTTTATATTTTTCAGCTGCCTCTGTCAGCATTCTTGCTTCATAGATGTCATGGGAAAGCGGTTTTTGTACATAAACATGTTTTCCCATCTTCATGGCCATCATGGCTGCCACGGCGTGCATATGGTCGGGAGTAGAAACGGTAACTGCGTCAATATTATTTGCTTCTTTTTCAAGCATTACCCTGAAATCCTTATAATAAGCAGCTTTTGGATGATCTTCACGGCTACGTTTTGCCCGGGTGTCATCCACATCACAAAGAGCAACAATATCTGCTTTTCCACTCCTAAAAACTCCACTGACATCTCCATATCCCATTCCGCCAACGCCTATGCCTGCTACCCGTAATTTGTCGCTAGGGGCCACAAACCCAGGCCCCCCAAGTACATGACGGGGAACAATATAAAAACCGGCCATTGCTAGGGCAGAGCCCTTAATAAAATTCCTCCGGGAGTTGCCCGGGTTTGGTTCATGTTTCTTCATGGTTATTCAGTTGTTGTTAACAGAGATCTTAAATTATTAAAAAGCCTTTAGATTTCATCTCCAGAATATATTTATAATTATCCAACAGGCCTTTCTTGAAAAAAATAAACTTTCATTGAAGAACTCCCGTAATAGGCTCTTATGTCTTTTTTGATATTATGTCTTATATGAAAGGAGATTTTTAAAAATTTTACTTAAGTTTAATGCAAAATCATTGGTTATGAAAAGATTTATCACCCCTTTAATTGGGCTTGTTATTCTTGGTTTTCAGGCCTGTCAGGAGAAAGTAAGCCCACTGACCGAATCTGGATTGATTCCAGTTCCTGTTACCATCACAAATTCAAATGGAGTTTTTGAATTGGTAGAAAATTCTTCTATCCAAGTAATTGGGGAAGGATCCGGTCTGAGTTTCACAGCTCAGTATTTAGCAGAGAAGTTACAGCCTTCTACCGGCTATTCGATTCCTGTAGGGAGTGAATCAGGAAATATTGTCCTAGAACTAACTGGCTCTTCAAGTTCAGATGAAAGTTATGAGTTGGAGATAACTGATAATCAGGTAAAAATATCTTCTCCTTCTGAGGCAGGAGTGTTTTACGGAGTACAGACTTTGCTTCAGGCTTTCCCGGCTGAGATTTTCAGCAAAACGAAGGTGGATACAAAATGGGTTTTGCCCACTGGAACTATATCGGATAAGCCTGAATATGGCTATAGAGGTTCTATGCTTGATGTTACCAGACATTTTCTTTCTGTAGAAGATGTGAAACATTATATCGATGAGATGGCTACCCTTAAATTGAACTATCTCCATTTACACCTTACTGATGATCAGGGATGGAGAATTGAAATCAAGTCATGGCCTAAATTGACTGAAATTGGTGCTCAGACTGAAGTTGGAGGTGGAGAAGGTGGTTTCTATACACAGGAAGAATACAAAGACATTGTTAAGTATGCTAGTGATCGTTTTATCACTGTTGTTCCTGAAGTGGATATGCCAGGTCATACCAATGCAGCATTGGCTTCTTATGCTGAATTGAATCCCGGAGTCAATCTTCCTGACGGGGACTATTCAACTGTTAATGAACAAGAGTTGGATTATTCCATGCCGTTGAAAAATCCTCAAGCTGCTGAACTTTACACCGGAACCAAAGTTGGTTTCAGTACCTTTTCTTCAAAATTAGAACTGACCTATCAGTTCATTGATGATGTGGTAAGAGAGATTACTGAAATGACTCCAGGACCATATTTTCATATTGGAGGGGATGAATCACATGTAACTGAAAAGGATGATTATGTGTATTTCATCGAACGTGTTCAGGGCATTGTTGAGAAATATGGAAAAACCAGTATTGGATGGGATGAAGTGGCAACTTCCAACCTCCTGCCAGGCAATGTTGCTCAATTCTGGGCAATGGCAGACAATGCCCAGTTGGCTAAAGAGCAAGGAAACCAGGTGTTGATGTCCCCTTCAACCAAGGCATATTTAGATATGCAATATGATTCTCTTTCCCGAATCGGTTATAATTGGGCTGCCTATATTGAATTGGACTCGGCTTATCTTTGGGATCCGGCAACTTTTGTTGAAGGGCTTGGAAAGGCGGACATTTTCGGAGTTGAAGCTCCGCTTTGGACAGAGACGGTAACAAACAGGGAGGACATGGAATATCTTATTTTCCCTAGAATCGCAGCAATCGCTGAAGTTGCGTGGGCTCCTGCCAGTTCCAGAGACTGGGTAAGCTTCCAGAAAAGAATTGCTCTTATGGGTAAAAAATGGGATGTGAGAGGAATTGGTTATTACAAATCACCAAAAGTGAATTGGTAAACTTATTGCCTTATTAAACCTGTTGAGGCCCAAATCGAAGTGATTCGATTTGGGCTTTTTTATTTGTAAAAAAGTCTAATTTCTTTGATAATTGGACAAATTGAGGCTATTATGCTTCCTTATTTATTTAATCAATTGAACCGGAAATGATATCCGGAGAAAAGCTGTGTTAATGGGCGACTTCATAATTTCTTTTGCAAACTGGATCTGGGGAACACCAATGTTATTGTTATTAATGGGAGGGGGGATGATTTTATTGATACATTCAGGATTTGTCCCATTTCGAAAAATAGGTCATGCGATAAGTCTTTTTAAAGGAAAATATGATGACGATCTTGCTCCGGGTCAGATTACCTCATTTCAGGCCCTTTCCTCAGCTATTGCGGCGACAGTTGGATTGGGGAATATCAGTGGAGTTGCAATAGCGATAAGTATGGGAGGCCCTGGGGCTATTTTTTGGATGTGGGTTTCTGCCTTTGTTGGTATGGCAACCAAATTTTACAGCTGTAGTCTGGCCATTATGTTTAGAGGAAAAGATTCGGCTGGAGTGGTACAAGGTGGTCCGATGTATGTAATCGAAGAAGGAATGGGCAAGAAATGGAAATTTCTATCCATAATCTTTTCTTTAGCAGGGATCGTAGGCTTGTTGGCAATCTTTCAAGCCAATCAATTGTCAGCTGTATTTAGGGCAGTAATATTGGAACCTTCTGGAATCAGTTCAAGTGAAACCACCCGATGGATTATTGGGATTTCCATGATGATTTTGGTGGCTACTGTCATCCTGGGAGGAATTCAAAGGATTGCCTCGGTCGCCTCAAAATTGGTACCCTTTATGGTGGGCCTATATTTTGTTACTGTATTGATTATTGTAGCTAAATATGTAGGGGATGTTCCGGATATGCTTTTGAAAATTGTAACAGATGCATTTACAGGTGAAGCAGCAGCCGGGGGAGTGGTCGGTGCAGTGATTGTAACTGGTGCGAGAAGAGCTGCATTTTCAAATGAAGCTGGTATTGGTACTGCTCCTATGGTTCACGGAGCTTCTAAAAACAGGGAGCCTATCCGAGAGGGGCTCATTGCCATGTTGGGCCCATTCATTGATACCATTGTAGTTTGTACTCTTACTGCCCTTGTGATTATGCTGACAGGAGTATGGCAAAGTACCGAAGCAGATGGTGTTCGGTTGACCTTGGAAGCATTTGAGACGGCCTTGCCAGGTATTGGGAAATATTTACTGATGACGGCGGTTTTGATTTTTGCACTCTCCACTATGTTTACCTATTCGTATTATGGGCATAAGTGCTTTAATTATTTGTTTGGAGCGAAAAGGGCAGACTTTTACAATTACTTCTATCTCATTACAATTGTAGCTGGAGCAGTTGCTTCCTTGGAAGTAGTTGTGAGTTTGGTAGACGGTATGTATGCGATTATGGCGATTCCTACAATGATTTCTACCATTTATTTGGCTCCGAAAGTTAGGGCAGCATACAAGGACTATTTTCGAAGAATGAAGAACCAGGAATTATGAGAATACTGATTTCTCCAAATGCCTTCAAAGGAACAATCAGTGCCGGAGAGGCAGGAGAAATTATAGACCAGTTTTTTAAGGAAAATCACCCTCATTTTGAAACTAAAGTAATTCCACTTGCTGATGGTGGAGACGGAACCTGTGCGTTATTAAGTGAGTTTTTGGGTTTGGAAAAAATCAAGGTTTGGTCTCTGGATCCTTTTGGAAAACCCACAATGGGGTTTTACGGCTGGTCCCCAAAAAATCGAAAAGCGTATTTGGATGTCTCCACTGCCTCTGGTTTGGGACTTTTGGGCAATCAGAGTAAAAATCCTTGGGTTGCATCAACCTATGGAACTGGCTTGTTAATCAAGGATGCCGTACAAAGAGGGGCTGAAGAAATTGTACTTGGCTTAGGAGGTAGTGCTACAGTAGATTTAGGGCTTGGGATTTTGTCGGCACTAGGTATCCATTTTTTAGATCAAAATGGGAGGGAGTTAGTTCCATTTACAGATAGCTTCCTTTCTTCAGTTTCTCATATTCAATTAAGCCCTTCTGTTCCGAAAATTAAATTTTCATGCCTTTGTGATGTCAGGAATCAGTTTTTTGGTGATGCAGGAGCTATTCCGGTTTTTGGACCTCAAAAAGGATTGAAGAAAGAAGAATTTTTACCATATGAATCAAAATGTAGGAAAGTAGTTGAAATGATGTTTTCCAAAGCAAAGAAGGAGTTTATAGATCTTCAAGGCTTTGGAGCAGCTGGTGGAATTGCCTTGGGACTGAGTGCTTTTTTTCCTACAGAAATGAAGTTCGGTGCCCCATACTTTTTTGAAATGGTCCATCTCAGTGAAGAGCTTGAACTTGCAGATTGCATCATAACAGGAGAGGGTAGATATGATTCTCAGTCTGAGGAAGGGAAAGCCTGTTTTGAATTGCTGCGTCTTGCAAAAAAGAAAAACAAAAAAGTGATTCTGATCACCGCTGGAGATGAGGCTTTTGGAGTAGGTTTTAACCAAATACTAAAATTGCCTGACCTGGATTTTTCCAAAGTGGATTATCCAGACCAGGCAAAATTGAATTTGAAATCCGTAATTAGGACCAATCTTGACTTTGATTTTTTTCAAAATCTTTAGACTCGGTGAAAATCCCCTTTCCAGTTTTTGATTCTTGATTTTATTTCTTTGCTACTCAACTCTTCTGCTTGAGCTTGTTTAATCAAGTCTAACAACTCTTCATCTGGAGCAAATCTTAATGCGATGATTTGTCCAAGTTTGAGTTTGGATTCTATCTCTGAAAATGATTTTCCGCTGAGTTCGAAATATCTTTGCCGCATTTCCAATCTGATGATTCTGTTTTGGTTTTTTAATGCATAGATTCTAGCCAAAAAGGGGAATAGTATTAACAAGACAGCTAAAATTATGGAAAGTAAGTTTTCGGACAGGGATTCTGAAAAGTCCAATTTTGATAAAGTCAAAATGAAATAACTCAGCGAAAGAGGAAAGATGATATAATGATGAAGCACGTAATAACGTGCATGATTCTTGAAATTTTGTGTTTTCATAAAATGATGGGTAAAAAAAAAGAGGCCTAAGCCTCTTTTTTAGAATTAGTAAATATCAATGATCGTGTTTCTTGCCTTTAGAAAATGTACTTCTAGCATCAATTGCTGAAAGACCTGCTCCAAATCCAATCAGGATGCATACAATCAAAAGAAATAATTGAGCTCCTGATGCCAGGGGTGAAGAGAAAATATCCAGTAAGATCATGTCGATTGTTTTGCTTTAATAATAGCCCGAAGATAAACTCTTGATATTAAATTACCAAAATAGCTTGTGCCCACTTGATAATTTAATCGAAATCTTCTTCGTTGTCTTCGTCAAAATCTTCTTGGAAATCCTCTTCCTCATCGAAATCCATGATATTATCATCGATGAATTCATTATCCTCGTCTAGATCGTACTCGTCTTCGAAATCTCCCGAGAAATCATCCTCTTCTTCGAACTCATCAAATTCGTCGAAATCGTCTTCAAAATCCTCCATAGCAAATAGTAAAAGGGGTTTTTAATGAATTTACGTTACGAAGTAAAATAAAAAATCAATTTGGTCAATGTAAGATTGGCTAATTTTTTTTCAACTTTTTTCAATTTAATCTGAGAAAATGGAACTGCCGTTTTTTACCCTATTCAATTTAACAATTCTGGAAGCAAAATGGTATGTAGAGTTTTAAGTTTTTCGAATAGCTTAACCCTCAATTTACGCTGAAGGTCACTTGTTCCGGCTTGACCATCTTTCGCATTTGAATTAAAAAAAAAGACCTTGAAGTTTGTCAAGGTCAGTTGAATATGCTTTTGATTGATTTTTTAATCAAGGGTTTTGATAGGTAGTCCTTTACGATTTGATAAGTACTTGCCTTTTTGATATCCCTTTCATCTACTGAACTGCTTAGGATATACACCTCTGCTTCGTTTTTTTGGGTGTCAAACTTATCCAAAAAGTCCCACCCATTCATTTCAGGCATGTTTAAATCCAAAAACAGATAGTTCGGTTTCAAATCATAGATTTCATCCAAAGCGGTTTTAGCACTAAGGTACTTATAGAACTGACAGGGCTGATTTATATTTTTTGAAATCAACTTCTCAGTTACGAAAGTACTGATTGGATCATCATCTATGAGGACTATTGTTAGCATTAAATGCAAATATTTAAGCTCGAACTACATTAAAGCTATTACAAAAGTAATACACTCTAAAAAAAAACCAAATTAATTACCAAATAAGTTTTTGGGTTTGAGTGTCTTAATTCTCCGGATTAAACTTCTCGTTTCTTGTGAGGAGATCAAAAAATAGACGAAAGTCTGATATGAGGCTGAATAGGGGGTATTTGAAGGTTGCAGGTTTGTTTTTTTCAAAGAAAAAATGTCCCACCCAAGCGAAACCATACCCTACAAGAGGAATGGAGGCCAACCAAATTAAATTTCCTGTGATAATACTTGCCCCCAAGATGAAAAATACCAAACCAGTGCCTGTAAAATGAAGTTTTCTGCAGGTTGGATCTTGATGTTCTTTGAGGTAATATGGGTAAAATTCATTGAAGGTTTGAATTCTCTTGTTCATTGTCATTTTCTGTATGGGGTTGTTCTGGTTTCTAAAACAAACCGTTCAATTATTTTCTCTGTGGTTTTAAGTACCTTTTTTTCTTTGTATTTGGGACTGGATACTTCGGTAACTCCAGTAAGTGTCATTAGGAATTTATCCTTCGCAGGGTCAATAAAATCTACGATTACCTGAAGTAATTCATATTCACTTGTCCTTCTGTTGTAAAAGGAATTTCTCGAATAGGGGTTAAACATCCATGGATCATAAATCCTATAGCCCCAAAATGGGTATGGCGTGGAATAGCTGGAGATTTCCCGCTTTCTAGGATCCTCATTAGATGTATATCTGATTACCAAATCAGGTTTGGTCTTATCATAGACCATCCCCTGAGTTTCTAGGGAATAACGAATATATTCTTGAATTTTTTCATCCAGCATAGGGGATGAAAATCCTCTCATTCCGATTTCCTCATTGATAATTACAAAGGACTGATAGTTTCTTGTTAGGGGGATTTCAGAGTTTTCTTTGAAGATATCAATGGAACTGCATGAGAAAAGCACCCAAATGGACAAAAGGGGAACTAACCGGTTTTTCATTAAATGTTTTTTTCTAAACAACGATGTCAAACGTCTTATGTTGAATTTCTGAATTAAATTCTAAATTTTTGAATGATTCTGAATTGTTTTTGTCACCACATCGATCCAAATACTATTTTTGGTCAAAAATTAGAAAATGAGCAAACCGGACTTTGATGATATTTTTATGGAGCTGGCAGTAAATCTGGCCAAACGTTCACATTGTATCAAGAAGCACGTAGGAGCTGTTTTGACAAAAGAAACCCGCATTATTTCCATCGGTTATAATGGACCTCCTGCAGGCACCCACAATTGCGATGTGGAATTTCCAGAGACTGGATGTGCCCGGGATAGCAAGGGGAGTTGCTCTCTCGCCCTTCATGCAGAGCAAAATGCGATTTTATACGCTGTAAAGAATAATACTTCCGTGGATGGGTCTACACTATATGTAACATTGGCTCCTTGCCTTGCTTGTGCTAGAATTATCTTTTCAATGGGGATTTCCAAGGTGGTCTACCTCTTTTCCTATGCTGAATACAAAGGAATTGGGAGCGACGAAGGAGTTGATTTTTTAAGAAAATTCGGCGTAACTGTAGATCGTTATAGAAAAGAAATAGAAGTAAATGATCAACTGATTTAAAGAAAATTTACTTCAGGAGTTAGTTGGATTCCAAATTTCTCAAGAACTGACTTTTGGATTTTTTCAGAAAGGGATTTGACTTCTTTTCCTTCTCCTTTTCCATAATTCACTAAAACCAAAGGTTGCTTTTCGTGGACTCCGATCTCACCAAAACGTTTTCCTTTCCATCCTGCCTGTTCAATTAGCCAAGCTGCAGGGATTTTTATTCCTTCCTCGGTTGGGTATCCAGGTATTTGAGGGTATTCCGATCGGATTCTTTCATACTGTTTATTGGAAATGGTAGGGTTTTTAAAAAAAGAGCCTGCGTTTCCGATTTCTTTTGGGTTTGGCAGCTTGGATTTTCGGATTGCTATGACTGCATCGCTAATGGATTTAATGGATATCTTTTGGCTTTTGTTTTTCTCTAAGATCTCCTGAATTGCTCCGTATTCGGTTTTAAAAATCGGGTTTTTCCGAAGTCTAAAAGTCACTGAACAAATTATGTATTGGTCCTTCAATTCATTCTTAAAAACACTTTCCCTGTAACCAAATTGGCAAGCTTCGGCATCAAATTTTTCAATTTCCAGGGTTTTACGATTGAGGGCCTTTAGCTCCTCAAATACTTCCTTGATCTCTACTCCATATGCCCCGATGTTTTGCATAGGTGAGGCTCCAACAGTTCCCGGGATTAGAGATAGATTTTCAATTCCTGCCCAGTTGTTTTCAATTGCTGTCATGACCCAATCATGCCAGATTTCACCTGCTCCTACTTCTACCCAAACATATTCTTTGTCTTCTTTGATTTTATGGATTCCCTTGAGTTCATTTTTCATGACCAATGCCTCCAGGTCTTTGGTAAGTAATATATTGCTGCCTCCTCCGAGAATTAAAACCGGAAGATTTTTTTTGGCAGCAAAACTCAGAGAATCTTTTAAATCATCTATGCTCTTACAAACCGTAAAAAATCTGGCATTTTTATTTATTCCAAAGGTGTTAAAGGCTTGGAGAGATATGTTTTCTTGTATATTCATGGATTCAGCTTGTCTTGCGAAATAAAGAAGATTTTGCTCGAATAAGAAATCAAATTTGTATCACCTAAAATCTATGCGTGAACTTCAAATCAATGGAGTAAAAATACGTCCAGGGCAATCCGTGAATATAGAAATTCCCATTGCCAAACTTCCAACTCATACGTTGATCGATCTCCCGGTATTTATTCGAGCAGCCAAAGAGGAGGGGCCGGTTGTTTTGGTTAGTGGGGGAATCCACGGGGATGAAATCAATGGAATCGTCACTGCAAGACGACTTTTGGAAGAAATGGACAGTGGGCTAGAACTTTTGAAGGGTACACTGATCATTATTCCTTTGGTTAATATTTACGGCTTTTTATCCAATAGCCGCGCCTTTCCTGATGGTAGAGATCTAAACAGAAGTTTTCCTGGAAGTAAAAAGGGATCATTGGCAGGAAGGATAGCCTATATTGTGAACGAGGAGATTATTCCCTTGATTGATTACGGGATTGACTTTCATACAGGAGGAAGAATGCTCTCTAATCAACCTCAAATCCGGGTTGACTTCAAAGACAAAGTGGGAGTGGAGCTGGCAAAATCTTTTGGAACCCACTTCGTGGTAAATTCCAGATTGATCGAGAAATCATTCCGAAAGGCCGCCTTTAAGCAAAAAAAGCATATTCTGGTTTTTGAAGGAGGCGAATCCATGCGTTTGGATGACTTGTCGATTGAGGAGGGACTCGCTGGGACCAAACGGATGCTGGCTAAATTGGGAATGATGGCGGATAGCCCAGAACCAAAGGGAACAGTTATCATCAAAGAGAGTGATTGGGTAAGAGCCAAGGCTTCCGGTGTGTTCAATTCTTCGGTAAAGTTGGGTGATCAGGTGAAAAAAGGCCAGATTTTGGCCCGAATTTCAGATCCTTATGGGCAAGTGAAAATACCAGTTAAATCTCCAACAAATGGCTATGTAATAGGGATTAATAACCTTCCTGTAATCAATGTGGGGGAAGCTTTGATTCACTTGGGTAAAGAATAGGACAATCAAAAAAGAAAAAGCACCGATTTCCGGTGCTTTTGTTGTTAGGAGAAATATCTCTTTAATGCTTCAAGCCTTTGGTTTAGTTCTTCTTCTACCTTTCGGTAGTCTGAAACATTAGGAAGAGGTGCATGGACGGAGAAATAATATTTGATTTTTGGTTCGGTTCCTGATGGCCTCGCAGAAATCTTGCTTCCATCCTCCAGATAAAACTGCATTACATTAGACTTATCCATGTCCAGTTTTTCAACCTTACCGGATTTTGCATCGATTATTTTACTTTCCTTGACATCAATGATTTTTTCTACTGGAATTCCATTCATGGACTTTGGAGGATTTAATCTAAAGTCCATCATCAAGGCCTGAATTTGTTCCGCTCCGTCTTTCCCTTTCTTTGTGACGGAAATCAAAGATTCTTTATAGAATTCGAATTGATTGTATATCTCTGCTAATACATCGAAAACCGTTTTTCCTTGTGATTTATAATAAGCCACCAGTTCGGCTACCATTGCACAGGCACTGACTCCATCCTTGTCCCGGACAAAATCTCCCACCAAATAGCCATAGGATTCCTCACCTCCTCCGATAAAGGTTTCTTTCCCCTCAAGTTCCCGGATAATGGCGGCAATGTTTTTGAATCCGGTCAAAACATTGAAACATTTGACGCCAAATCCTTTGGCCATTTCATTGATCAACTCGGTGGTCACAATGGTGTTGACCATAAACTGTTTACCGTCCAGTTTTCCAGCCTCTTTCCATTTGCTCAGGAGGTAGTAGGTTAGTAAAGTCCCGGTTTGATTTCCGTTCAATAACTCATATTCTCCTTTTTCATTGGGTACGACAGCAGCATATCTATCTCCATCAGGATCGCAGGCCAATACCAATTCAGCCCCCACTTTTTTACCAAGTTCAATTGAAAGGGTCAGCGCTTCAGCCTCTTCAGGGTTGGGATAAACCACCGTTGGGAAAGTGCCATCTGGCTCAGCTTGTTCCTTGACAACATGGACATTTTCGAATCCAAAAGCCTTCAAGGCTGCCGGAACCATTTTCCCAGAAGCTCCATGAATTGGAGAAAAGACAATAGGCATGGACTTTTGCTGGGTTATTGCCTCTGGAGAAAGGCTCAATGCCTTGACTTTGTCCATATAGATTTGGTCAAAGTCTTCTTCAATATATTGGATTAGGGAGTCGTCTTTGTCCCAGTTTACAAGGTCAAATGAGGTAATTTTCTGAACTTCCTTAATGATGTTGGTGTCATGGGGGGCCACTACCTGGGCACCATCTTCCCAATAAGCCTTGTAGCCATTGTATTCTTTTGGATTGTGGGAAGCTGTGATCATTACACCGCTTTTACACCCGAAATGACGAACTGCAAAAGAAAGCATCGGAGTTGGACGCATTTCCCGGAAATAGTAAACTTTGATGCCATTGGCTGTGAATACATCCGCCGTGGTCTTGGCGAAAAGGGTGTTGTTGATTCGGCTATCGTGAGTGATTGCAACACTGATTTCTTCTCCGGGAAAAGATTGTAAAAGGTAATTTGCCAATCCCTGAGTAGCCATCCCGACTGTGTAAACGTTCATTCGGTTGGTCCCGACTCCCATCAAACCGCGAAGTCCTCCTGTACCAAACTCCAAGTCTTGATAAAAGGAATCAATTAACTCGGTGGGATTGGTATCAATTAGCTTTTGAATAGTTGACTTGGTTTCTTGGTCAATATTACCATTTAGCCACGCTTGGGCTTTTACTTGAATTGAAGGGTCTATAGAATTCATGGTTTCTTAAAAATTTCTTTTGCTTCTAATTTATAGAAAATGTGAAATAATCTCAGAATAGGGGGCATTTTCATCTGATAAATTTTCAATTCAAGTCCTTTTCAATCCTATTTGAAATTATTCCTTTTCACTCTGCACATGCTTGGTTATATTCAATTTTACTTTCAAATAGTTATGCGAGTTATTTTTCTGAAATCATTTATCCTTTTAGGTTTTGTTTTTCTGTTTGATTTTTCTGCAAAGGGCCAGGACAGTTCGGCTTACAGGCGTCATTATTTAAGCGGGGTAGATGCAGGTTCTCCCGTGCGCTGGGAGTTTGAGATTTCCGATGGAAGGAATAAAGGAATTCACTTTAAAATACCTGTCCCCTCGAATTGGGAGTCATTTGGTTTTGGTACAGTCAACTATGGTCATGATTTCAGAGATCCCAATAAGAAATTGGGAAAAGAAACGGGTACCTATCGCCACAAATTCGATATTCCAGAGGAATGGAAAGGAAAGGTCATCAAACTGGTTTTCGATGGGGCAATGACCGATACGGATGTTTGGATAAATGGGAAAAGTGCAGGAGAAACCCATCAGGGTGGCTTTTATAGGTTTTCCTATGATATCACTGATCTGGTGAAATTTGGTAAAGAAAACCAACTTCTGGTAAAAGTGGCCAAGCATTCCTCCAATGCTTCAGTCAATGCTGCCGAGAGACAGGCTGATTTTTGGATTTTCGGAGGAATTTATCGCCCGGTGTTTTTGGAAGTACTTCCGGCAAATCATTTCACCCGTGTGGCAATTGATGCAAAAGCAGATGGAAAGTTCAAAAGCCTGATTACTCTTAATGAACCTATAGAAAACTCGGAAATTCAAGTTGAACTTTTTGAGTTGGGAAATGGGAGTTTGGTGGGAAGCTTCAGCAGCCCTGTTCTATCAGACTCTGTTTGGCTGGAGTATCAGTTTGACAAAATCAAGCCCTGGAACCCCGAGAAGCCGGTCCTATATGAAGCCAAGTTCTCCTTGAAAAACCAACTTGGGATTATTTATTCCAAGGTGGAACGGGTAGGTTTTCGCACAGTGGAACTAAAAGAACAAGATGGGCTCTACATCAATGGAACAAAAGTTTTTCTAAAAGGAGTCAATAGGCATTCCTTTTATCCTACTACCGGTAGGGCCTTAAGTGAAGCCAATCATCTGGAGGATATCCTTCTGATGAAAGAGATGAATATGAATGCCGTCCGGATGTCTCATTATATTCCGGATGAACGCTTTTTGGAGCTCACCGATTCCCTGGGACTTTTCGTATTGGATGAGGTGACCGGTTGGCAAGATGCCTATGATACCGTAATTGGACCCAAACTGATCCAGGAAGCTATTCTTAAGGATGCTAATCACCCTTCCATCATTGCCTGGAATCACGGGAATGAAGGGGGATGGAACTTTGCCAATGAGAAAGGATTCCACCAGTTGGATATACAAAAAAGACCTATTCTGTATCCTTGGTTGAATCGCAATGGGATAGATACATACCATTATCCGGCCTATGATCCCGGAAAGCGACTCTTCAACAGCCCATATGTGTTTATGCCCACTGAGATTCTTCACGGCTTGTATGATGGAGGCTTGGGAGCAGGTCTTGAGGACTTCACGAATCTTTACAGGTCTCATTCTACAAGCGCAGGGATGTTTCTTTGGGCCTTTTCTGATGAGGCTTTTTTAAGGTGGGATTTGGGAGGAATCTATGATTCTGATGGAAATCATGCCCCTGACGGTATATTGGGCCCTCATAGGGAAAAGGAGGGGAGCTTCTATACCATCAAAGAAATTTGGTCCCCAGTGCAGTTGAAGTCCTTTGAACTCGATTCAAATTTTAACGGAATCATCACTTTAAGCAATGAATACCTGTATTCCAATTTGTCTGAGTGCAGTCTTACATGGGAAATCGTCAATTTCAAGGGCTGGGAAAACCAAACCTTGATGGCGAGCAAGACCCTAAGTCTACCTTCAGCAGGACCAGGGGAAAACAGGGATATCTCTTTGGATTTGCCGATTAATTGGAAAGAAGGTGATGAGTTGAGAATTAAAGTCAATGGACTGAATAATGAAGAACTATTTACCTGGACTTTCCCAATTCTCCAACCCAGGGATTTGAATTATAGAATTTTTGCCGAAAAATTCTACTTCCCCATGAAAAAGCTTGTGGTTAGGGAATCCACCATTGATTTTCAGGTAAATGTGGGGGATAAGGTATTTGTATTCTCCAAAGAAAGAGGAAACCTGGAGCTTGTCCGAGTTGGTCAACGTTATATAAATTTTGCTCAGGGAAGTTCGGAAGGCCAGAAAACTACCTTTAAAAATTTCACTTGGAAATTGTTGAAAGACGGGGCTGTTGAATTTAAGTCATTTTATGAGCCCTATCCAAAATCTATTACCTGGACCATATTCCCAACCGGAAGAGTGAAATTTGAAGCATCTGAAGGAGAAATTGTTTCTCCTGAATCCCAGGTGTTAGGCTTTGGCTTTTCTTACCCTGCAGAAAAAGTCCAGCATGTTCAATGGTTTGGAAATGGTCCGTACAGAGTTTGGCAAAATCGCTTAAAAGGAGCAAAGTTTGGGCTTTGGGAAAAAGCTAATAACAATACTATTACAGGATACAGTTTCGATAATCTCATATATCCCGAATTCAAGGGGTATCATGCTGATTTTTATGCGATGAAACTCCAAACGGAAGAAGGGACCATAGAAATCAGTACAGAAACCCCAGACCTATACCTAAGCTTATTCAAACCTGAGTTTCCGGATGATTCCACCCCCGGGGTTTTGCCTGTCTTGCCTCGATATGATCTGAGTTTTTTGTTCAAAATTCCCCCAATTGGAACCAAGTTTCATTTGGCGAGTGAAATGGGGCCGTCCTCCCAAATTAAATCCGGGACGGACCATGATGGGAATACCCTTCGCCCAATTACCTTATGGTTTGATTTTCAATAAAACCTAATCTATAACCTATCACTATGAAACAAATCTGTTTATCAATTACCCTTCTTTTACTGTTTTTCACCGCCGGATTTACCCAACAAAAATCTCTAAAAACTCCATGGGCCGATCAGGTGGATCAATCCAATCCTCTTCCTGAATACCCTAGACCACAACTCGTTAGACCGGATTGGCAAAATCTGAATGGCAAATGGAACTATGCTATTTTGCCCAAAGGCGGAAATCCTTCTGAGTTTGATGGGGAAATTCTGGTTCCTTTTGCAGTTGAATCACTAATCTCTGGGGTGCAAAAGAAAGTAGGAGAAGAAAATGAATTATGGTATGAGCGAGAGTTTGACTTGGATTTAACCCGTTCGAAAAGGAGGATTTTACTTCACTTTGGAGCTGTGGATTGGGAAGCGGAATTTTGGGTAAATGGTAAATCTGTAGGTTCCCACAAGGGTGGATTTGATAGTTTTAGTTTTGATATCACAGAATTTCTTCAAAAAGGAAGCAAACAGAGTATCAGGGTCAGAGTTTGGGATCCCAGTGATGCAGGTCCACAACCCAGAGGAAAACAAGTCAAAAAACCTCGAGGCATTTGGTATACCCCAGTGACTGGTATTTGGCAGACCGTTTGGTTGGAGTCCGTTCCCGAAAGTTATTTGAGCAGCATCTATTCTGTAACGGATTGGGAAAATTCCTCACAAATCTTTTATCCGGAGATCCATTCTTCAAGTGAAGATTTAGATCTGGAAATAAGTTTGTTAGATAAAGGTACTGTAATTTCTACTTCAAGAGGAAAAGCCAATTCTCCAATTAAGATTCAACTTTCAGATCCAAAGCCTTGGTCTCCCGACCAACCCTTTTTGTACGATGTAAAAGTCCGTGTCCTCAATGGAAAAAAATTGGTGGATGAAGCCAATTCCTATTTTGCATTTCGGGATGTGAAAATGGCAAAGGATGATACAGGGCATCAGCGTATTTTCCTGAATGGTAAAGCTCTTTTCCAGTACGGTCCTTTGGATCAGGGATGGTGGCCTGATGGTTTGTATACGGCACCTACAGAGGAGGCCTTGGTATTTGATATAGAGAAAACCAAGGAAATGGGATTCAATATGATCCGAAAGCATGTGAAAGTTGAACCTGCCCGTTGGTATTACCATACGGACCGTCTGGGGATGTTGGTTTGGCAGGATATGCCAAGTGGAGACATGGGAAATAGATGGGAAGTGCGACCTGGAATTATCCGGGAGGGTGTAAATAAGGAAAGAACTGCAGAGTCGGAATCCATATTCAAAACCGAATGGACTGAGATCATGCAAGAATTTAAGTTTTTTCCTTCCATTGTTGTTTGGGTGCCTTTCAATGAAGCATGGGGACAGTTTAAGACTTCAGAAATTGTGGATTTAACAAGAAAACTGGATCCCAGCCGTCTAATCAACAGTGCCAGTGGAGGAAATTTTGAAATGAATGGAGCCACAGTAGTAGGGGATATCTTGGACTTACATAATTACCCAGACCCAGTGATGCCTGATCCGGGGATCTTTGGAAAACATAGCATTATGGTTTTGGGAGAATATGGTGGTTTGGGACTTCCATTGGAGGGACACACCTGGCAGGACAAGGACAATTGGGGCTATCAGAGTTTTCAGTCTGCTGAGGAACTGAAGGCCAGGTATGAAGGATTTATTGAGGACCTGCTCAAGTATATTCCCAAAGGCCTAGCTGCTGCTATTTACACCCAGACTACCGATGTGGAAGTAGAAACCAACGGTCTGATTACCTATGACAGAAAAGTGATCAAACTCCCCGTAACTGAATTAAAGAAATTGCATCAAAAGTTGTACTTCACTCGGTGAAAAATTCTGGACTGACTAAACCAAGTTGGTAAAGAGATCAAAAAGGAAGGATATTTTAGCTTCCTTTTTGATCTCTTTTTTTCTTTTTTATCGACGCTGTTAGCGAGCGCTAAATCGGTAAAAAAGGTTTACTCCGAAATTATTGTATTTATAGTTTTCGTTTAGGTTTTCATAGAGTTGATACTCTAAACCCCTGCTATTCGCACGACTTGAATCAGTGCCGGTATATTGCATATTGTATTGAACGACTGAATCCAGTTTTTCTCCTCCTGACAACGTACTTAGATTATATGATAGACCTAAACCTAGGGATGTATTAGGAATCTGGAAATTAACTCCCACAATATATCTGGTTAATGTTTTATCGTTTCCTGGGTATCCAGCACCGTCATATTCAAAATTGGGCGCGCTTATATCATATTTATCTGGAAATAGAACATCCTTACCAAACGTTGCATAAGGTTGGACATATTTAAATGGCAGATTCAACCCAGCTGAAAATCCTAAACCGAAAGCTGTGGTAGAAATAGTGGCAGTCTCCGGCATAACCAAATTCCACCCTTCACGATAAATTGAATAAGTTTGTACAGGAAGAACATGATAGCTTGCTCTCAAGTCTAAACTTATTGCTAAGAAATTCATCGCCATTACCAAACTAGTTGAAGAGGGCTCCTGAGCGTATAAGTCACCAATACTTGAAAAGTTTCCTACATGATAAATTCCTAAATGGCTCCAGCTTGATTTTCTTTCCGGATCTAAAACTGTGATCACTTCTTCTAATTCTTGATCAATGATATCCCCCATAGCCGAAAGCCCCTGTGCTAATTGAACATATCCACCAATTTCATTCATTTTAAGCTTTACATCATTCGAAAAATAAATTTTTTGAGCTTCCTCATATTTTTTATATGCCTGGAATGCATACATACTTCCCATTTCCCAAAGCTGATCTCCTTCTGCTTCTAATGCTTTAGCCTGCAGCATTTTAGCTCTTAAGTCAATTGATTCTTTACTGTTGTAAATTTTATCCATCTCCTTCAGATGCTCTTTATGTTTTTGCAAGGCTTCAGCTCTTCTTTTCTCAGCCGCCTCTAATTCTTGAGCCTGTATTGATTCAGTATCCGATTGTTGCTGATCTAGCAATTCTTTATTCGCTTGATCTATTTTTAATTTTTCAAGTTTTTTTAGCTCTTCTAATTGCAGGTTTTCTTTTTGAATTTTTTCCAATCGTTCAAGCTCTTCCTTTTCTTCTTGCTCTTTTTTAAGTCGTTCTTCCTCCTTTTTTTCAAGCTCCTGTGCCTCCCGTTCCAGTTCATCAATTCTTCTCTGTAACGCAGCTACTCCGTCTAAATAAACCTTTGTAATTATGACTTTGTCAATCCAAATTTGATTACCGTCATCTTTACAAAACCGTGAAACTTTGCTTCCAGGTGCGGCATTGGTGTCAGATATGTTTTGACAAGTCGACTCTTTTAATCCATGAACTTTAATTTGATAATTTATTGCCCTGACCTTCAAAGCAGAAAAATATTCTTTTAGTGAACCATCAAAAGAGTAATCATGGTATACTTTGCCCTTATATTCAATACCATAGAGCGTGTTTACTCCTCCAACAAATGATACAAATTCCAGGTTAAACCCTTTACTTCCGAATAATCCGCTGTCATTATTATTCCAAGTTAAATCAAACCGTCCAAGAATACTGACGCTTAACCCTTGTTCGTATATCGGTGCTGGATCACTATATCCTGTAGAGTAGGATTGTCCGAAAAGAACTGTAGGGGTAAAGCAATATGCTAGTATGGCTACCCATAATCTCTTAAGCTTATTTGTTTTTTGCATACATTATAAAATCATCAATTGATAAGGTTCAATCAAAACCTCCAATTATACAAAAAGTTGAATCTATTATTATATAAAATAAATTAATATATAGATAAATTTAAATTATTGAATTTTTGGGTTAAAAATGAACTTAAAGAATAAGAATTTGATGGTCAGCTCTTTTCTATTAGACCTCATTCAAAAGAAAAACAACAAGATAAATTCCGTGGATTATAAATTTTGAAATTAAGTTTTCTAAATGGGATAAATAAAAAAGCTGAGATTTTCTCAGCTTTTTTAATGGATTGCCAGTTTTCTGGTTTTAATTATCTGATTTCCAGATATTGAGTAGTTATTTTTTAAAGATTGCCTCTCAATTCTTGCTCTCGCTCAATTGCCTCAAAAAGAGCCTTGAAATTTCCTTTTCCAAAAGAAGTGGCTCCTTTTCTCTGGATAATCTCAATAAAGAGGGTTGGTCTATCCTGAAGTGGTTTGGTGAAAATCTGAAGCAAGTATCCCTCATCATCTCTATCCACCAAGATATTCAAATCCTTCAAAGGCTGGATATCCTCATCGATTTCCCCAACACGTTCCAATAGGTCATCGTAATAGGTCCCTGGTACTTCAAGGAATTCCACGCCTCTTCTTCTCAACTCTCCTACTGTATGGATAATGTCATTGGTGGCAATAGCCATATGCTGAACTCCCGGCCCATTGTAAAAATCCAGATATTCCTCAATCTGGGATTTCTTTTTCCCTTCCGCCGGCTCATTGATTGGGAATTTGATGTACCCGTTTCCATTGGAAACCACTTTGGACATCAATGCTGAGTATTCTGTGGAAATATCCTGGTCATCAAAGGTAATCAGGAGTTTAAAACCCATTACATTTTCGTAAAACTCCACCCAATGATTCATTTCACCCAGTTCCACATTGCCTACACAGTGGTCAATGTATTCCAAACCTATTGGCTCAGCTTGGTAGGTACTTGTTTTTGGGATATATCCTGGTAAAAATACACCCTTGTAATTCTTCCGCTCGACGAAAGTATGAATGGTATCTCCGTAGGTTTTGATGGAGGAAACCTTCACTTCACCAAACTCATCCTTCAGGATTTTAGGTTCGGACACAGACTCCGCGCCTCTAGAGGTAGTTTCCCACCAGGATTTTTCAGCATCATCCACCCAAAGTGCCAACACTTTTACACCGTCACCATGCTTTTGGATATGCTCTGCAATTGGATGATCGGATTGTAAAGGAGATGTTAATACCAAACGGATTTTGCCTTGCTTGAGCACATAGGAAGCCCGATCTCTAACTCCGGTCTCAGGCCCTGAATAGGCGATGAGTTCAAAACCAAAGGCATATTGATAAAATAAAGCGGACTGCTTGGCATTACCAACGTACAGTTCGACATGATCTGTTCCGTTGATTGGAAGGAAATCTTGTGTCATGTTAAAGTTATTTTTTGGGTTTTGGTCTAAGACAAAGGTACAGATTCTCCCAAATATTATTTGGTGAATTCCAAACTTATTCCTGAGGGTTCCTATTGATGTAGAGTGTGAGCCAAGCCATTATCAGGATAGAAAAGGTTTCCGGACCTATGTTGGAATTAAAGCTTAGCCAAAGCAACAGCCCATACCACAAAGGGGCAAAGACAAAACCTATCAGAAACTTAAATGTCGATACGAAGACCGGGTCTTTGATTTTGCTTTTGATCCCTAGCCAAAAAAGGAACAGAGGAAAATGAAAAATCTTCATCATCTTGTTAATGACTGTGCTCTGAGACTCCTTAGAACCCTTTTCAGGTTTTTTGTCTTCAAAAAGAAAAGCATCAACTTCATTTTTATTGCTTACGTCAATTCCATTTTCGATTAGCTTCTTTAAGGTTTCCTTGTACCCTTCAAGAGGAATTTCGACGATGAGTTCTTTCAAGGCTCGCTCTACGGATTTGGTTAATTTGCCTGACTGAGCTGAACTCATCTTTACAGGTATGCATTTTCCAAATCTCAACCGGACAATACTCCCTGATTTTTGGTGGGCACTGTAATCTATACCCACAGGAAGAATCACCGGTTCTTTTTCCGGAAATCGTTCTTTTAAGCCAAATGCCATTCGGGTAAAGCCTTTGCTTAAGGGAAAGAGGTTTCTTTCCAGATGGTGGGTTCCCTCTGCAAAAATGATGACCGTTCCGTTATCCTTCAGCACCTCGTAGGTTTGATCGAAGGTTTGCTGATTTTGTGTAATGGTTGAAAAACCATCCCGGACGCGGAATACAGGGAGCATCCTGATAAAGTTCAGCAACTTTGCCACAAAAGGTTTTTTAAATGCCGAAGCCCTAGTCAAAAACCATGGCTTTAACTTTGATTGGGTGGCGATCAGAAGTGGGTCAATTAAGGCATTTTGGTGGTTAGCGACGAGGATGATAGGGACGTTTTTAGGAATATTCTCTTTTCCTTGAACAATGATTTTCCGAAAATATCCATGCAGGGCAATATTTACTAAACCCGTTAGGAATGCATTAATCAGATTTTTCATTCGAGTTTTTTGAATAATAAGGTTATTCCCATTCCTGCGATTAGGTGCCAAATTCCCCAAAAAGCGGTAATGATGGCCATCCCTCCAAGGCCCGCAAAATAAGTGAAAATCAATACTAGCCCCAAACCTGAATTTTGGATTCCGGTTTCTATGGTTAATGTTTTAATATCAGCAAAGGGCAGTTTCCCCATTTTCCCGGTTAAATATCCCGTGCTCAAGGCAAGTAGATTGTGTGCAAAAACCCAAAGAAAAATCACCGAAATGTACTTTAGAAAAAGATCGAAATTTCCGGCGAAAGCTAGGATTACAAATGCCGAGAAGATCAAAATGCTGAGGGGTTTCAGAATCTTGGAAACTCTGAAGGCAAGAACTGGGGCATAAGTATTCGTCAGTATTCCCAATACCAATGGAATACCCAGTATTAAGGAGACAGTCAGTAAAACTTCCTGAATATCTAAATGAATCTCGGTCAAAAGGAGAGAAGTGGGAGGGTATAGTCCAGCCCAAAGGGCAAAGTTCAATGGAGTGGCGACTACCGACAATAAACTTGAAAAGGCTGTCAGACTGACTGATAATGCGGTATTTCCCTTGGCTAGGTTACTGAGAAAATTGGAGACATTTCCGCCTGGACAGGCTGCAACTAGGAACATCCCCAATGCCACACTCGGCGGTGGTTGAATAAATATGATCAGGCACCAAGTCAAGAAAGGCAAGAATGCGAATTGTGAAAGAACCCCTAAAACGAAGGATTTTGGATTTTTCACCAAATATTTAAAGTCTTCGAAACGAAGATCCAGTGCTACTCCATACATGATCAAGGCTAAGGCCAGATTAAGGGCAAGAAGGTCATTAGGAGAAAAATTGAGGCGGATTGAATCAAGTTCGTGGATCGGGTTCATTGTAGCCTAAAAATCCATGGAATTGGGAATATATCAAAACCTCTTGGTAAGATTTGAAAGTTTTGAAGAGTGAATGTCTTTGTTGTGTGTTGTTTAGATCTTCTGGTTTTTTCAAGAAAGTTTTTGACGGATATATTACTTCTCATCTACATGATTTATGTCAGTTGGAGGCTAGAAACTATGTTTTTTCATGCCTGTTTATCCCGCTTTTTCGTAAAATAAACATTAGTAAGGAATTAAAATTCAGTGGTTTGAATCATTTAAATATTATATAGTTATGAAAACTCTAAAGAATAAAGTAGCCATTATCACAGGATCTGGTTCCGGTATTGGAAAGGCAGCAGCAGTCCTTTTTGCAAGGGAAGGGGCAAAGGTGGTTGTATCTGATATCAATGAGGAACATGGGCAATTGGTGGTGGCAGAAATCCAGAAAAATGGTGGGGATGCATTCTTTGTAAAAGCGGATACATCCAAGCCTGAGGACAATGAGGCTTTGGTAAAAGCTACTGTCCATAAATATGGCAAATTGGACATTGCTGTCAACAATGCAGGTGTAGCAGGTCCAATTGCTCCGACAGGAGAATACCCAATTGATGGCTGGCTAAAAGTGATCGGAGTGAACTTATCAGGGGTATTTTATGGAATGCATTACCAGCTTCAGGCCATGGAAAAAAATGGAGGAGGAAGCATAGTCAATATCGCTTCCATTTTGGGTGCAGTCGCCGCCCAAGGTTCCCCAGCTTATACCGCTTCCAAGCATGGGGTAGTGGGGCTTTCCAAAGCTGTGGCATTGGAATATGCTTCCAAAAATATTCGGGTCAATTCCATTGGGCCCGGGTATATCATGACCCCGATGTTGGCTGGCGCCCTGGATGATGAGGCGATTAAAATGGTGTCATCCCTTCATCCTTTGGGAAGGTTGGGCAAAGCCGAAGAAGTGGCGGAATTGATCCTCTGGTTAGGTTCTGATAAATCTTCCTTTGCTACAGGTGCATACTATCCAGTTGACGGAGGGTATTTGGCCCAATAAACAAAGAACCCGCATCGAATTCGGTGCGGGTTTCTAATTTTTGAAATTTAGTCTTCTATTCCTTCAAACTGACTTGGGTCTAAATTGAAGAATCGGACTGCATTGTTAAAGAAAATGTCCCTTTTTTGATCTTCGGAAAGGTAGTTGGCATTTTCGATTACACCAATGGATGTTTCCAAAAGCTCCGGCCATACCATCAGGTCTGTTCCGTATAGGATTCTTTTTCCAAATCCTGCCTGAACCAATCTTTCTAGATACATGTGGATTTCTTCCAGTGGATAACTCCAGATGAATCCGGCCAAATCCACATAAACATAAGCATTGGCTCCCATCAAGGCGATCATTTCATCTATCATAGGATAGCCTGCATGCATTACCCAGATTTTCAATTTAGGATGACGTGCCAGCATGTCTTCCAATAAGAAAGGGTTGCCCATGGATGCACGGTATTTAGGAGAGGTAATGTTAGCCATACCATTTCCACCTGTTCCCATGTGAATCCCTACTGGGATTCCAAGTTTCTCAGCTACTCCAAAATACTCATCCAATGACATATCACTTGGAGACATACCTTGGTACTGAGGTGCCACCTCACCCATGACTTGGTAAAATCCATTGGAGAGGGAATCCTCAAAAGCTTCTACTGTCATTTGTTCGGCATTACTTATTCCCAAGGATGGAATTACCCGCTTTGGAGCAGCTGCTTTCCAGCGATGAAGGATTTCTGCATCTCCACTTGCTACAAATGTGATATTCAGTCTTTCGGCAGTTTCCATCAATTTCTGCTGAAATTCTTCCGTACTTTTTGCCGCCTTCAAGGGACGTGCACAGTCTGTATTGATAAATGATGGGGGAGTCTGCTTGGGGCCACTTCCCGGCATATTGGAAAGGAACCAAGGACAAAGATCATTTGCAAAATTCGGGTTGATCTGGGAAGCATGCACGTGTACATCGATGATAGGAGCGTGCTTTTTTGCTTCTTGGGCTTGACTGACTTCAGACAGACCCATTATTCCTAATCCAAAAAGAAGGAATCTTCCATAGGTTGAGAAAAGGTTATTTTTCATTGGTTTTGAATTGATTTGGCCTAATCTAATCAATTGTGTCATTATGAAAAAATAAAGAATGACAAAGTGCTTTAACTAGATATAAACAGTTTGGGAGTTAAGATTTTGGAAAAGATTGATCCATGTATTTACCTAGCCGAATTGCTCCAGCTAAATAAAAAGGGGTAGATGATTTCATCTACCCCTTTTTATTTTATTGATGGATTTAAGCTCAATTCCATCCGCCTCCCAGGGCCTTGTACAGCTGTACATTGGCTTGTAATCGTGAAGCTTTCAAATCAGCCAGTTCTATGGCGGATTCCAAAGTTCTGCTTTGGGCATTAATGACCTCCAGATAATTGGCGTAGCCTACAGAAAAGAGGGTATTGGAATGCTCAATGGATCTCTCCAAGACCGAAACTTCGTATTGTTTCATCTTCAGCTGTTGATCATAGGTCTCCATCTGGTTGACCAAATCCAATACTTCCAGATAGGCATTCAGCGTTTTTTTCTCGTATTCCAATAAGGCAATCTGCTGGTCTGCCTTGGCGATTTCGTACAATGAGCGAATTTCTCTCCTGTTGAATATCGGTGCAGTGATACCGGCACCCATTTGGTAAACGCCGGAGGCTGGGTTTAGAAATAGTTTTCCAAAATCAAAAGCATTAAACCCTGCCAGACCAAATAGATTAAAGGAAGGGTAGAAGGCTGCTTTTGCTCTGTTTACATCTGCATTGCTGGCTCTCAACTGGAACTCAGCTTCTTTGAGATCAGGCCTGTTTTGGATCAGATCGGAAGGTAATCCAGCTTGTATTTTCTCCTGAATAGTGATGGCACTGTCAAGATCCATTCGCTCCATGGAAAAGTCCAGGGAACCAATCAAGCGGGCAAGGTTGTATTCAGCACTTTTCAATTCCCGGTTTTTGGCCTGCAATTGCGCACGGGTATTCAATACCAAGGCTTCAAACTGATCAATTGCCAACTGATTGGCTTTACCTCCTTCCTTCAGTTCTATGATCAATTGAAGGGCCAACTCCTGGAGCCGGATGTTTTCTTCCAATACCTCAAGCTCTTTATCTAAAGCTAATAGGCGGTAATAATTTGTCGCCACTTCAGCTACCAAATAGGTGCGAACATGCTTACTCATTTCCTCTGAGGCCAGCATCCTGGATACTGCCGCTCTTTTTTGGTTTCTGAGTTTTCCCCATACATCTAACTCCCAGGCAAATTGAGCCCCAAGCATAAAGTCCCGATAGGGGTCTGGGAGTTTTTTATCCTCACCAATATTTTCCGAGAAGTTAGTGTCAAAATTCCCCACACCATCCATAGTGTATTCTCCAAATTTCCTTTTGGAAGCACCGGCATTTAGGGAAATTGAAGGAAATACCCCCATTCTTGCCCTTGACATCGCAGCCACGGAAGCTTGGATTTTTTGAAGAGCGATCTGATTATCCTGATTATTGTCCAAGGCAGTGCGAATGAGGTTTTTCAAGTACTCATCCTTAAAATAACTTTCCCATTGGACCTGGGAACTGTTCACTAAGGAATCACTCTCCAAGCCTTGGTATTGGTTTGGTAAATAAATTCTGTTTTCAGGTTTGTCAACTTGCTGAATCTTGCATCCGGCAAGAATCAGGAAGGACAGCAGACTGATTAGGACTTGTCTTTTCATAGATCTATCACCGGGCTATGTTTCAATTGATTTTGTCTTTTTTCTTTTTTGGCTCTCAGATGGCTGTCTATGGTTTCAAATACTACATACAAGCCGGGGATTAGGAATACTCCAATGAGTGTTCCGATGAGCATTCCCCCTGCGGCGGCAGTTCCGATGGTCCGGTTTCCAATCGCTCCAGCACCGCTGGCTATAGTAAGCGGGATCAAACCACAGATAAAGGCAAAGGAGGTCATCAAAATAGGTCTCAAGCGTTCTACTCCTCCTTTGATTGCACTTTGTAAAATTGACATGCCTTTTTGCCTGTTTTGGATGGCGATTTCAATGATGAGGATTGCATTTTTCCCCAATAACCCGATCAGCATCACCAGGGAAACCTGGGCATAGATATCATTTTGCAATCCAACCAAGTAGAGAAAGAAATAGGATCCGAATATCCCGGCAGGAAGCGATAAAATCACCGGAAGTGGCAGCATATAACTTTCATATTGTGCTGCGAGCAGCAGGTATACGAACACCAAACAGATCAGGAAAATATACACTGCCTGATTGCCAGAGGCGATTTGCTCTCTCGTGATCCCGGACCAGTCAATGGAAAATCCTCTTGGTAATATTTGAAGAGAGACTTCTTCCACAGCTTTGATCGCATCCCCGGAGGAATAGCCTGGGGCAGCTTCACCGGAAACCAAAGCCGAACTGAACATATTGTATCGGGTCAATTGCTCTGGGCCATATACCCGTTCCAAACTGATGAAGTTGGAGTATGGAACCATTTCCCCTTCCTTGTTTTTGGCATACATATTCAGAAGAGACTCCGGAGAGGTCCTGTATTCAGGGGAGGCCTGGATCATCACCTTATACATTTGTCCATATCGGATAAAATTTGAAGCATAAAAACTACCGATATAACTCTGCAGGGTTTCCATGGACTCCTGAACAGACACACCCAGTTTAGCGGCTTTGTCATGATCCACACTGATCAAAAACTGAGGGAAAGTTGGGTCAAAATTGGTGAATACCTCTTCCAACTCAGGTCTTTCATTGAGAGCCTTGACAAATTCCTCGGTCACCTGGGCCATATTGTCCAAATCCCCTCCGGAACGATCCTGAAGTCTTAATTCAAAACCGGATGCATTTCCAAATCCCGGAACTGGCGGAGGTGCGAAAAACTGAATATCAGCACCCTTTATATGGCTGGTGCGTTCCGTGTAGTCCCTGATCAGCTCATTGACGTCTTTATCCCGCTCATCCCAGGTCTTCAGGTTGATCATCCCCATACCGTAGGAAGCACCGGCTGTTTCTGTAAGCAAACTGTAACCCGCCAAGGTAGATACAGTTTCTACTTCATTGAGCGGAAGCAAAGCAGCCTGTACCTGATCCATGATTTCTGTAGTCCGATCAACGGTGGCTCCGGGAGGAGCCGTTACATTCACGTAAATCATGCCTTGGTCCTCATTGGGGATAAAGCCAGTTGGCACAATTGAAATCATCCCATAGGTCAGAATAAAGAATACGACCAAAATTCCAAAGGTCAGGCCTCTTCTCCCGGCGATTCTGTTGATTACCTGGGAGTATTTTCCTGCCAGGGAATCATATCGTGCATTGAAGCCATTAAAGAAGCGCTGCATCAAGCCTTTCTTTTGATTGGGCTCATGGGAAACCGGCTTTAGCATCATGGCACATAGGGCAGGAGAGAGGGTCAGTGCATTGATTCCAGAAATCACAATGGCTATGGCCAAGGTCAGGGAAAACTGCCTATAAAATATCCCTACAGGTCCGGAAAGGAAGCTCACAGGTACAAATACTGCAGACATCACCAAGGTAATGGCCACGATCGCTCCACCGATTTCCTTCATGGCCTCAATAGTGGCATCAAAAGCATTCAGGTGCAAATCATGCATTTTCACGTGTACTGCTTCTACCACTACAATGGCGTTATCCACCACAATACCAATCGCCAAAACCAAGGCAAAGAGGGTCAGCAGATTGATGGAGAAACCGAAGAGCTGCATAAAAAACAGGGTCCCCACCAAAGAAACCGGAACCGCTATAGCCGGAATCAAAGTTGATCTGAAATCCTGAAGGAAAAGGAATACAACAATAAATACCAACAGGAAGGCCTCAATCAGGGTCTTGATCACCTCATAAATAGAAGCATCCAGAAATCTGCTCACGTCATAGGAAACATTGTATGACATACCTGGAGGGAAGGAAGTCCCTTCCAGTTCATCCATTTTCTCTTTGATATTGGCGATTACTTCCCGGGCATTGGAACCCGGTCTTTGCTTGAGCATGATGGATGCAGATGGACGGCCATCCGTCATCGACATCATATTGTAGTCCAATGCATCAAATTCAATATCGGCCACATCCTTCAGCTTCAGCAAGGAGCCATCCGGAAGGGCTTTGAGTGTAATGTTTCTATATTCCTCTTCCTCATTGAATTTACCTGTGTACTTCAATACATATTGAAGTGCCTGAGGATCCCGGTCTGAGGATATTCCGGATTTTCCCGGAGCAGCTTCCACGTTTTGGTTCTGTATGGCTTCGGTGACATCCTGAGGGGAAATATCATAGGCAGCCAATCGATCGGGTTTCAACCACACCCGCATGGCATAATCCTTCATACCCATGATTTCGGCAAAACCCACACCGTCAATTCGCTTCAGTTCGGGTAGGATATTGATGTCAGCGAAATTGTATACAAATTTTTCATCCTGAGCCGGATCGGAAGTGATAAGATTCAGGTACAAAAGCATGGAATTAACTTCCTTTTCAGTCATTACCCCTGCACGGATTACTTCTTCCGGAAGTTCATCGACTACTGTGGCTACTCGGTTTTGTACGTTTACCGCTGCCTGATCGGGATCGGTACCCACCTGGAAAACAATGGTGATCAAAGTAATCCCTTCGTTGGTATTTACTGAATACATATACTCCATCCCGGGTACTCCATTAATCGCACGCTCAAGAGGTGTAGCGACTGCCTTTGCCAAAACTTCCGCATTGGCTCCGGTATACTTGGCCGTCACCGTCACAGAAGGAGGAACGATATCCGGAAACTGGGTAATAGGCAATGAAGTCAATGCCAACAATCCCAAAAGGGTAATAAAAACCGAGATGACCGTCGAAAGAATCGGTCTCCTGATAAATAACTCAAACATAAGTGCTGGTCTAAGAAATGAGCTTACTTAGCGAATAGTGATAAAATCCTGATACACATCGGCGGCCGCAATGGCCTTGGGTTCTACCTGACTTCCGTCCTGAACCTGCTGAATGCCTTCATAGACGATTTTGTCTCCTGGCATAAAGCCTTCAGCCAAATAATAATTGCCATAGCGCTGTATAGGCTTGAAGCTTCGGACTTTGACGGTGTTGTTTTGATCCACCATGTAGACATAGGTGAAGTCCTGAATCTCAAAAGTGGATTTCTGAGGGATCAAAAACACATGCTCCATCTTGGAGAGCATCTGGATTTTTCCTGATGCTCCATGCTTGATCAGTTGGTTGGGATTAGGGAAGCGTACCCGGAAACCAATTGAACCTGTACCGGATTCAATATCTCCTTCAGTGGTTTCCAAAATGCCCTTGTTGGGATATTCCTGTCCATCAGAAAGAATCAGGGTCAATTGCTCATTCAGTTCGGAAGCGTCCCCGTTTTCAATCTTACTCCTCATAAAATGGAGATATTCACTCTCATTGACTTTGTAGTAGGCAAATACAGAGGAGATATCCGTGATAGAAGTCAGGAGGTCGTTTTCAGTAACCAAACTTCCAATCTTATGGGGAATTCGGTCTACAATTCCATCGAAAGGAGCTCTCACCGTGGTATAGGAAAGTCCAGTCATAGCTGCCTTGAGCTGGGATTCGGCTTGAACAATTTGGGAGTCTGTCACTGCCTTTTTGGATTTAGCGAGTTCGAGCTCGGAAGGGGAAATGATCTTTTTGTCCACCAAAATCTGCAGACGCTCCATTTCCACCTTGGCTGCCTGCTGTTCGGCTTTGGCACGCATGAGATTGGCTCGGGCAGAGTTGACCAGTTCATTGAACTCCTCGCTGGAAAGCTGGAAAAGCTTTTGGCCTTTTTTGACAAACTGGCCCTCATCCACAAAAATCTGGTCCACAAATCCCTCCACCTTGGAACGTATGTCCACAAACTGAATGGCTTGAATATCACAGATATAGGTTTGTGGAACTTCCACATCCCTAGGCAGGAGTTCCAAAACTGGGATTTCCAGAGCCTGGTTGTTTTTTTTGGCCTTGTTGGGATTGGACTGGCAGGAAGGCAGACCCAAAACTATCGTCAAAACAAAGAAGAATGCAAATAGAGGATAATAGGTTTTCCATGCAGAAAAACCCACTGTTTTTTCAGTATTCATGTGGCAGAAATTTTACTTAGGAATTTTTGAGAATAAGGGCGGGTTAACCCTTTGGATCAAGGCGCGTTGCCCTGAATGGCCGATTTAAAATACCGGCTAAATGCGTCTGGGCTACTTGCTTGGGAATAGCGAAGGGACAGCTTGCAGGAAAAAAAAGTCCTGCCCAATTCATGAGTTGCTTCTGCTGCTTCTTTGAAACGCTGTGAGCTAAAATTTTTTAAGGTGGTCCGAAGTAATCGGACATTTAGCTCTATGGGATCTAAATCAACATCCAGGGAGGCAGAGCTTTTTTCTAGGTAATCTACCCGGACAGGGAAATCCATCTTGGTTTCCGCTGCGCTCAGGCTGGTCGCCCCAACGAACAGTAGAAAAGAAAGAAAGAATAACCTGATCATAATTGGCTTAGAATTAAGGTCCTTTTCAAATGGACCTAATACACAGTGACTAATTAGCGACTCAAATAAAGCTTCAAATTAGAAATGGAGTACAAAACTGTTAAAGAATCTTTAATGATTGTCCAATAATTCTGTTGAGTGGTTTTTTTTCAGGGTAAGCATTTTGAAGTTTTTAATGAAATGGGTGTTTGCTTAAACTCATTGTGAAGAAGGATTTCAAAATTAAGAGAATGATAATATGGGACTCATCCATCCAAAAACCAGTCTTTTTAAACGGTTGAAAATGAAGCTGTTTTAGCTTTTCTTTTTATCTACTCAAGGCAATCTCCACCATTTCCTCAAAGGTTTGTTCCTGATTTAGCCAGTCCTGAGCACTAACAGGGTCTTCTCTGTACTTGAGCCTAGTAAACACATGAAGAGAGGAATTGACCATATGGATATTCATTTGACTCTTAGGGGAAACTCCTTGGTAGATTAAGACGGCACTGGCAGGGTCAGCACTTGGGTCCTGTGTGGATTTATAGACTGTCAAGTATGTTCCCGCGGGAAGTTCTATTCCTTTTTGAAGATCTAGACGGACTTTTTTGATGACCTCCTGGAGTTCCTGCAAGGTTTTATACGGCCTAAAGGTGTACCAATAATTTTTTTCACCTTCTGTATTTTCGGATTCAGTGTATCCCACCAGGGGACCTAGCACGCCGATCAAAGGAAGAATCTTGTCAGAGGGTAGCACGATGGGATCTACCATGAATACACTTTTGGGAGGGATTTTATCCCTGAAATAGCCGGCGGCAATGGCTTCCAGAATCAATGCTCCTCCTGTTGAGGAACCCACCAAATGCAAATTGGTATAGCCTGCATCCAAAAGAGCCTCATACTCATCAAAAATCGCCTGCTGCCAATCTTCCCATTTTGCAGACTTAAAATCCGAATAGCTGCGACCATGTCCTCCGAGTAGTACTCTGGAAGTGAAATAGGCATCTGTATCTTCTGACCAATCTATAAATTCCGACCATTCGAAAGTGCTGGCGCTATAGCCATGGCATAGGATAAATACCGGACGGGAGGCTTCCTCTGCAGTAGGATTGGGATGGCGTAGGGAAGTCAAATAGCTTTCTGGATTTAAAAGGGAAGGATCAAAAATCACTTTGCCGTCTAAAAGTTCATCTGAGATCTCAGAAGGATCACCACAGGACCCAAGGAAAAGTCCCAAAAACAGGATCATGCTCATTCCAATGCTATTTCTCAAAAAGCCAAAGGAAATCATTTTCAGATAGGGGAGTAGGTTGGTTTTCATCTCAAAGGGTAGAAAAAGTTGAGCTGTGCAAAGGTGGGATATAGGGTGCCCGGACCCTTCTCACCATTTCCGGAAATGATATTGTAGCCTAAGGCAAGATTGACTTTCACTTGATAGGGCGATGCCCATTCCAGTCCTGCCGTGACGGATAGTAATGGGGAACGCTGGTCCAAGACCTTAAAATCCGGAGATTCATAATCTGCCTTAAAATATCCGGTCCCCAAGCTGAAGAATGGGCGAAGTTGGTGGTCCTTCTTTAGGTAATAAGCCAGCCAAATCTGGTAATTGTCCTGCTTGATGGCATTCGAACCTAGGGCAGAACCCAGGCGACTACTGATAAAGCCAATTCCCAAGTAGAGTCTTTTTGGGGCGATGCTATCCGAGGAGAACTGGGCCACAATCCCATTTTCGAAGTAAAGGCCAAAAGCTTTTTGACTTCGAAGTCCCAAGTCTACATGATACTGCTGGGCATAGGATTCTTCTGGGTGCAAGAAAAGAAGCAAACCCAGGCAGAGCGCAAGATATTTGAGGGTGGTTCGTATCATCATTCCAAAAAGACTAGAAATAAGGTGCTATTCCCAGCAAAGGAATAGCGTTCTGATTTATAGAAATTTACACTTTTCTTTTCGAAAGTCCTTTCGCTGAGGAAAGGATTTTTTACTTGTCAAAACTGTCTGTTTTTTATGATGAAAATCACTTGGGATACTGCGTTTTACTAATTTCAAAATGTCTGTAAGCATCTAAATTTCAGAGGGTAATGAATGATTATTGGTTGATTTGAACTTCGTTTAATTGGAGGAGTAGAGTGGAATAAAAGCGAAACTTTTTGGCAGAGTTTGTACCGGGATTTTCTTATCAAACAATTACCAAATTATATGGCTACAGGGGCTGGGATTTCCATGATCCCAGAATTTTGAGTGTCTCTTTCTAATGCATTCTTAAAACACGATTATCCCAATTCATTATGAAACGATTTCTGATTTTGATTTCCCTGTTTGTACTGATGCTCATGGGAATTCCATTCAAACTCACTGCTCAGCAGATGACCAAGCAAGATTATTTAGAAAAAAGCCGCGACCAAAAAAAATCCGCTTGGGTGCTGCTGGGTGGAGGAGCTGTTTTACTAGGTGCCGGATTTATCGTTTCGATGTCAAATACCGGAGATGCTTTGGTGGGCATGTTAAGCGGTAAGGATTATAATGGTTCCAATACCAACGGTAATATCCTAACCGTGGTAGGGGGCGCTGCAATGCTCGGCAGTATTCCGCTCTTTATAAGTTCAAAAAGTAACTCTGAAAAAGCGATTTTACTGAGCCTTCAAAATAAACCTTTAACAATGCCTAGGCCATATGCTCGATTGCCAAAGTCCTATCCGTCACTTTCTCTAAAAATTCCTTTGAATTGATGCAGAAGGTGCCAAGAAAAATAGGCTTGGTTCTCAATTAGTTTGGTCAATATTAATCTTGAAAAGTTTTAAAGGAGGTATTTATGAAACGAGTGGGATTTTGGCTTTTGCTCACATTAATGTTACAGTCAGCAGTTTTCAGCAAGTTATTCGCTCAGGAACTGAGTAAGGAGGATTACCTTGAAATGAGTCAGAAACAAAAAAAGTCCGGCATCACTCTTTTGCTTTTCGGATCCGCAATGGTTACAACAGGACTTATTATGATTGATGGCGACTTTATATGCATGGGAAATTGCAGTTCTAATGGCGTATCAGAAACAGGGGGAGTGTTATTGTTACTTGGTTCTGTCGGCATAATCAGCGGAATTCCAACACTGATCAAATCCTCTTCAAATTCCAAAAAGGCTGCTAGGCTTAGCCTTAAACATCAACCCATCAATTTTCCAAGAATTCCAAATCAGATTCCAAAGAGTTACCCATCTATTTCAGTGGGTATTCCTTTGGATTAAAGGCGATCGGGACTGGAGTTTTCATTATTCCAGGATTCAAAGTTTTTCTTTCATTAATTCTTAAAACATGATTTAACCGTATTCATCATGAAACGCTTAGCGATCCTGATTTTCCTGATTTCTACATTTTGCTCAGGAATAATCTATCAAACCATGGCCCAGGAAATGACCAAGCAAGATTATCTTGAATTGAGTAGACAACAAAAGAATGTAGGGCTCATACTCTTAGGAGGAGGTGCAGCACTGGTGACGACCGGACTTCTAATTGTTTCCGGAGATTTAGATTCAACAATTGGAGGAGTCTGTTTTTATACAGGGAGTATTGCTGTAGTCTCTGGTTTGGTGACCTTGATACATGCCAATAATACCAAGATGAAGGCAAATAAATTGACTCTTTCAAATCACCCCCTTTATATTCTAGGTGCCACTAATGGAATCCAAAAATCGTATCCGGCACTTACCTTTAAAATTTCCTTGAATTGACAGAAAGGATGCCGGAAAAAATTGCCTTGGGTCTCCTATGGGAAACCTGAGATCTTTTAGGTTTTGTTTTACCGGCATTCAACTTTCTGTTACCAAAAATCCGATCTATCGTTGATGTAGATCTATAAATTTTTTTTAAAAAGGTTATTAAAATATTTTAATTTTTTCTCAATAAAACTTAAAACTATTTCAAAATCAAGTGGTTAAAAGTGCATTAATTCTTTATTTAACACTAAACCTACTTAATATGAAAAAGAGAATAAACCGATTACTGCCAGGAAGCTTTTTGATTGGTTTCCTGATTTTTTTTGGTTCCTGCACAGACATGGAACAGAGTCAGGTAACCCAGGATATGACCCTGAAGTCCATTCCTGAAGTTCTCAAAACCATGGAAAAAGGGGATGAGGGAGATTTGAATGCCAGAAAAAGTGCAGGAAATACTTATGCGACTTTTAATGCTGCTCTTGGAAGTTCGGGTCTGGCCTCAGTTTTTGCACAAAATGAACTCACTGTTTTTGCACCCAATGATGCTGCATTTGCAGAATTAGGATTGAATCCCGGAAATATCAGATCTCTGCCGAATTTGACGGAAATTCTCCTTTACCATGTAGTAGGAGGTACCGTACTTTCTACGGACCTGATGTCGGGATTTGTGCCAACCTTAAATGGTGCTGCCGTGCAAATTGATGTGATGACGGATCCTATGGTCAATGATGCAAGTATCATCTTGGTAGATAAAATGGCCAGAAATGGAGTTATCCATGGAATTGATGCAGTATTGATGCCGCCGACTAAGAATATTCTGGAATTAGTGGAAAGCAATGCGGATTTTTCGATTCTCAAAACAGCCATTGAAGCAGCAGGTGTAGGGGATATTTTGGCTAACACCGATGGATTGACTGTTTTTGCACCAGATAATGATGCTTTTGTAGCGCTTCTAGGGGAATATGGATTCGCAGATTTGAATGAAGTTGTGGCTGCACTCGGGCAGGAAGGTCTTGTTCGAGTTTTGGCTTACCATGTTTTTGATGGAGGCAGGGTGTTTTCATCTGACCTATCAGATACCTCTATCGAGATGTTCTCTGGAGATCAATTGACCATCGATACCTCTGGACCAAAATTGATTGATTTCTATGGACGGGAATCCATGATTTTGGATACAGACATTCAAGCAACTAATGGAGTGGTACACGTGATCAACCAAGTGGTACTTCCGGAAGTTTTGCCATAAACAAAACCAACTTGTTCAAAGCCTTCCTGTAATGAGGAAGGCTTTTTTTTATACCAAAAATCAAAAAGCTTTTTTATCTCGGATCGGAATCCAAATCTCCTCCTGCAAATCAGGACCATTGTTCCTTTATTTTTCTCCCAAAACTTCAAAGCACGGCCCATGATCCAATTCATATTCGGATCGGGGAAGCCAGGTGGGATCATTGATGAATTTTATTTGATTGTAAAATTGACAAAAAAGGGACCTGACATCGAACTTAAAATCTTCAACATACAAGCGACTACCTTCTTATCTTTTCATCACCGGCTGAATCCAAGCTTCCTCCATATCTCCCGGACGGTAGGGATTTTCCTTGGATTTAGAGGAAGTAACCTTGGCTCTGACATAGAGATCATCTTCCTCCAAGGTATAGGAGCCTTCAGTTCCCTGAATTTCACTGAGCAATATTCCCGCCTGCTCCGGATTGGATTTTTTCGTTCCAAAAAAGCGTATGGTATAAGTCACCCCTTCCTCAGGCTTTACGGTTATCCTCAGACTCTTTCCGTTGAATTTCACCTGATGGATAAGAACGCCTGTACTGGAATAAAATTCCCCGGCTTCCATCGCCTCAATCAGGTCTTTAGGGCTGAGGGATTTGGACCAAACCTCCACCCAGCCTCTGCCCGGATTGCTTTGTTTTCCTCCAAACACATGGTAATGATGTGCATCGTCCACGGCCAATCCATAGAGTAGGGGCTTCCCGGCTTGGAGATAAGATACCTGAACCCGATCCCATAGGGCTTCCATACTTGGGCGAAGGCTGTCTCCGTAATTGTGGACGTCGGGATGACCGTTGTAAACCTCAAAGAAACGTTCTCCATTCAAGCTCATCATATCTTCCGGAGTAATGGCCCAGACAAAATTCGGGTGATTGATATGCAAAAACATGGGGTGTCCTGTGGCTTCTCGTTGCTGTTTTACCAGGTCAAGATTTCTCTGCAAAACCTCAGAAACGGAATTTCCCGTTGCCGGCTCAATGTATTCCTGAATATTGGTCACATTCATATGTAGGGGTTTCTGCTCAAACTTGGCCGTGACTTCCTCTGAGGGGATTATGAGAAACTTCTCCTTTTCCTCAAAAAGGGAGCGGTATTCTTCCAGGGTTTTCAATCGCACATGAAGCCTTCCTGCTGAGTCGGTTTTAGACTCCACCCATTCTTTTCCATACTTGTTGAGGTAATTTTCATAGGCTTGTTCATGCATGGGTGACTTGGGAATGAGTTTCCACTTTTCTCCTTCCTGCAGGGTATTATGATCGGAAAGCACGGCAAAATCGTAGCCTTGGGTCTTGTACCAATCCATAATCATTTCCGGGTAATCGTCCCCGTCGCTCCAATAGGAATGAGTGTGGAGATTTCCTTTGTACCATTCCTTATGGGTGGAGCAGGAGAGAAGGCCAAGAAGAAGAAAGCTAAGGATGGAGAGAGCGTATTTCATTGGATCAGGTTTTTTGGGGTGAATTAGGTTTTTAAACCTTTGAATTCAAGTGCTTGGTCTTATAGGTCCTTTCCTGAAAGTAAGAAAAATTTATAGGTTAAATCGAGTCTTTATCATTTTCCTAAAGTTCAATCAAAAGGTTTCTTTATATGATCTTTTGGCTTGACCACCCGCGGCCAATTCAGCCCACCGCGCAGGCAAAGACGATGATATTGGGAAAATATTCAAGTGAAATTTTTGTTTTCCAGACAGGTTGCTAAGGAAATTAAGGTTTGATTTTTATTTAACGTTCTTTTGGCTTGACCCAAAAGAACCAAAAGGTCAAGACGCAGCCAAGCTTCCACGCGCAAACCCTACCCACACCCCGCTGCTGCGTCCACCCACCGCACCTGTCTATACTTTAGGGGGAGAATGATTTAGAATTGTGTAGAGTTGGCCCTTCGCGGTCAATTTCTGGGACTGGGTGTAGTTTGCAACTACACCCAACTATTCTGACCAATTTGTAATTGGAAAACCAACCTAAATCACCAGTAATCCACGTCTATCAGGCCTCGAAGTCCAAAATAATTTCTGGCACTGGAATATAAATAATCTTCTTCCTTTTCCACCAACCCTGCTCTTACGGGGTTTTCATGAATATATTTCATCCGGCCTTCAATCATTTCAGGCCTGTATAGTTCAATTGCATGATTTTCATGCGTCCAAAACTGTAAATCACCTGAGCGTTTATTGAATTCGGCATGGTATTCAAAAATCATCTTCAGCCATTCCCTGCGGCTTTCCTGTGGGATAAGCTTCTCCCATAAAATCATGTTTTCCGAAAGCAGCAAATTACAAATTTGTTCGAATAGAAAGGTGTAGTTGAAAACTACACCTAGTCCTAACCATATTCCTTCTATTCCCAGAGGAGTAGAATGATTTAGAATTGTGTAGAGTTGGCCCTTCGCGGTTAATTTCCACTGGAAATTGTCTGATCGCTCAGTCCCTATTTGGCTTCAAAAAGGGACAAGTCATATTAGGACTGATGTTTTCCAGAAAGGTTGCTAAGGAAATTAAGGTTTGATTTTTATTTAACGTTCTTTTGGCTTGACCCAAAAGAACCAAAAGGTCAAGACGCAGCCAAGCTTCCACGCGCAAACCCTACCCACACCCCGCTGCTGCGTCCTCCCACCGCACCCCTCCGAACCATGCTTTGGGTGGTTAAGTAGGAAATTGTGTAGAGTAGAGCTTGTTGTAATTGTAGGGAAGGCCCTTCGGGATTTTCGGTTTTTTCGAGCTTCGGAAAGCCGTTAAGAAAATGGCTTAGCGCCGAGCTTGTCTCGGTGATCCAGCCATTTTTAGGTTTGGAGAAGGAGAAAAAATCCATCCTAAACGAAAGTCTGTGAACATCTAAAATCAATCAGGATGGAAGAAAAGACCGGGGCCGAAAGCTTTTCCTACGCGCATCCCGGCCCTTCGCGGTCAATTTCCACTGGAAATTGTCTGATCGCTCAGTCCCTATTTGGCTTCAAAAAGGGACAAGTCATATAAGGACTGATGTTTTCCAGATAGGTTACTAAGGAAATTAAGGTTTGATTTTTATTTAACGTTCTTTTGGCTTGACCTAGGACCGAGCGTAAAAAAATGTCCACTGGACATTTTTAGCGAGGAGCCCGGAGCAGGGAAGGCCGGGCAATGGCAAAAGGCAACATGTACTATATTTGGAGTTAAATCTAAACACCCATTCCCAATTCCATGAATATCACCCATACAGTCAAAGGCTTTTATGAACTCTCCCAGGATGAATTGTACGACTTGCTTCGATTAAGAAGTGAAGTGTTTGTGGTGGAGCAAAACTGTGTCTTTCTGGATCAGGACAACAAGGATCAAAAATGCCACCATCTGCTTTTGTATCAGGAGGGGCAGTTGGTTGGCTATTGCCGGATCGTTCCTGCGGGAATATCCTATGAGGAAGTAGCCATTGGACGGGTGGTAACTGCCCCTAGTGCCAGAGGAAAAGGGTTTGGAAGAAAAGTCATGGAACTAGGGATTGAAGCCTGTCAGAATCTTTATGGACCCTGTGACATCCGTTTAGGCGCTCAAACCTACGCCTTGGGTTTTTATGAATCCCTGGGTTTCCAGACCGAAGGGGAGGTGTATGATGAAGATGGGATTGAGCATATTGAGATGGTGAGGAAGGGTTGAAGGTTCTAAATGTGGGTGAGGGGTCAATGGCCTCTATTTTTTTCACCAATCGGGACGGTTCCTATTTGGCTTCAAAAAGGGACAAGTCATATTAGGACTGATGTTTTCCAGAAAGGTTGCTAAGGAAATTAAGGTTTGATTTTTATTTAACGTTCTTTTGGCTTGACCCAAAAGAACCAAAAGGTCAAGACGCAGCCAAGCTTCCACGCGCAAACCCTACCCACACCCCGCTGCTGCGTCCTCTCACCGCACCCCTCCGAACCATGCTTTGGGTGGTTAAGTAGGAAATTGTGTAGAGTAGAGCTTGTTGTAATTGTAGGGAAGGCCCTTCGGGATTTTCGGTTTTTTCGATTTCGAAAAGCCGTAAGAAAATGGCTTAGCGCCGAGCTTGCCTCGGTGATCCAGCCATTTTTAGGCTTGGAGAAGGAGAAAAAATCCATCCTCAACGAAAAACAGGGATTTAGGATTATCCTTGCAGGATGGAAGAAAAGACCGGGGCCGAAAGCTTTTCCTACGCGCATCCCGGCCCTTCGCGGTCAATTTCCACCGGAAATTGTCTGATCGCTCAGTCCCTATTTGGCTTCAAAAAGGGACAAGTCATATAAGGACTGATGTTTTCCAGATAGGTTACTAAGGAAATTAAGGTTTGATTTTTATTTCCTGTTCTTTTGGCTTGACCTAGGACCGAGCGTAAAAAAATGTCCACTGGACATTTTTAGCGAGGAGCCCGGAGCAGGGAAGGCCGGGCAATGGCAAAAGGCAACATGTACTATATTTGGAGTTAAATCTAAACACCCATTCCCAATTCCATGAATATCACCCATACAGTCAAAGGCTTTTATGAACTCTCCCAGGATGAATTGTACGACTTGCTTCGATTAAGAAGCGAAGTGTTTGTGGTGGAACAAAACTGTGTCTTCCTGGATCAGGACAACAAGGATCAAAAATGCCATCATCTGCTTTTGTATCAGGAGGGGCAGTTGGTTGGTTATTGCCGGATCGTTCCTGCGGGAGTATCCTATGAGGAAGTAGCCATTGGACGGGTGGTAACTGCCCCAAGTGCCAGAGGAAAAGGGTACGGAAGAAAAGTCATGGAATTAGGGATTGAAGCTTGTCAGAATCTCTATGGATCCTGCGACATCCGTTTAGGTGCTCAAACCTACGCCTTGGGCTTTTACGAATCCCTGGGTTTCAAGACCGAAGGGGAGGTGTATGATGAAGATGGGATTGAGCATATTGAGATGGTTAGGAAGGGTTGAAGGTTCTAAATGTGGGTGAGGGGTCAATGGTCTCTATTTTTTTCACCAATCGGGACGGTTCCTATTTGGCTTCAAAAAGGAAAAGTCAAATAAGGACTGTTGGTTTCCTGATAGGTTGCTAAGGAAATTAAGGTTTGATTTTTATTTAACGTTCTTTTGGCTTGACCCAAAAGAACCAAAAGGTCAAGACGCAGCCAAGCTTCCACGCGCAAACCCTACCCACACCCCGCTGCTGCGTCCACCCACCGCACCTGTCTTTACTATAGGGGTAGAATGATTTAGAATTGTGTAGAGTTGGCCCTTCGCGGTCAATTTCCACTGGAAATTGTCTGATCGCTCAGTCCCTATTTGGCTTCAAAAAGGAACAAGTCAAATAAGGACTGATGTTTTCCTGATAGGTTGCTAAGGAAATTAAGGTTTGATTTTTATTTAACGTTCTTTTGGCTTGACCCAAAAGAACCAAAAGGTCAAGACGCAGCCAAGCTTCCACGCGCAAACCCTACCCACACCCCGCTGCTGCGTCAGCCCACCGCGCAGGCAAAGACGATGATATTGGGAAAATATTCAAGTGAAATTTTTGTTTTCCGTTTAAAGAAGGCCCTTCGGGATTTTCGGTTTTTTCGATTTCGAAAAGCCGTTAAGAAAATGGCTTAGCGCCGAGCTTGCCTCGGTGATCCAGCCATTTTTAGGCATTGAGAAGGAGAAAAAATCCATCCTCAACGAAAAACAGGGATTTAGGATTATCCTTGCAGGATGGAAGAAAAGACCGGGGCCAAAAGCTTTTCCTATGCGCATCCCTGCCCTTCGCGGTCAATTTCCACTGGAAATTGTCTGATCGCTCAGTCCCTATTTGGCTTCAAAAAGGAACAAGTCAAATAAGGACTGATGTTTTCCAGATAGGTTGCTAAGGAAATTAAGGTTTGATTTTTATTTAACGTTCTTTTGGCTTGACCCAAAAGAACCAAAAGGTCAAGACGCAGCCAAGCTTCCACGCGCAAACCCTACCCACACCCCGCTGCTGCGTCCTCCCACCGCACCTGTCTTTACTATAGGGGTAGAATGATTTAGAATTGTGTAGAGTTGGCCCTTCGCGGTCAATTTCCACTGGAAATTGTCTGATCGCTCAGTCCCTATTTGACAGCAAAAAGTAAATAATCCAAAAGCGATTGAAGACTTCCAGACAGGTTACTAGTTAGAGATGGGATCATTCTTTAATAAAACCATGAATTGGTCGAATAAAGGAAATGAGGAAAAAGGAAAAAGGCCAAAGGGTAAAGAAAACCCAGAATTCAGGACTCAGAACCCACAACCCACAACTCACAACCTACAACCCCCAACTTAAAACCTCCTTCAACTTCCTCCTCCTCTAAAATCCAATTGATGCTTGACTTGGAGCCAAAAAACATCACTCAACTTGTATTCAGAAGGCAGGGAGGTGGAGCCAAACTGCCGGTTCCAGGTAAAGGAAAAGGTCAGATTCTTGCTGTATTGCAGTCCCGGACTGAGGATAAAGCGGTTTTGGTCAAAGACATTGTGGGTAACTTCCTGTCCTGCATTCAGAAAAATCTCATCCCCAAAAGCCAGAACGAGTTTGCGGTCCGGATGGGTTGGGGACAACTGAAAGAGGGGAATCCTCGCCATCAGAGCGTAGCGAAAGCGGTAATTGAAGGCCGTGGGATCCTGTACTTCCCCGTCCAATACCTCCTTGAAGAAGCGTTCTTCCGCCCGGATCCGCTGACTGATCCCCAGACGCTGCCATTTGTTTTTGATCAGGATTTCCTGATAGGGGCGGTATTCGATTTTGTTTTTCTTGTTCCCCGAGTAGAAACCCAAATGCGCAAAGCCTGCCGAAACCCGGATCATGGGAGAGAGGTAATAGCCCGCGCCTGTACGGATGATGTATTGGGAAGGGTCGTTAATGGCATTTTTCCATCTAAATCCACCGTCAATAAGAAATGACCAGGAATCGCTGAGCTTGCTTTCATGGTAGTACTGCATCCATTGCTGACTGTCCTTGGAGACATTTTTTTCCTGTGCCAAAAGAGGAGCCGAGCCAAGCAATAGCAAAAGAAGAATTCCAGGGAGTTTGGAAGAAAAAGAAAACCATAGACTGGAGGAAGCAGGGAAACTGGGCATAAAGGAAAACGGCTTTGCATCCGACAAGGGCCTGATGCTGGGATGGGTGATTGAGGTGATTGATATGAAAGCTAACAGGAGATTTTTCCTGCTTGTTCCTGAATGCAAAAGTTCTTTTAAAATTTTCAGAAAGTCTACTGATTTTTTTCCGAGCCGGTCTTCTCTCAGCACCTCCAAAGTTCCAAGTATAGGCTGGGTGGAATGACAAAAATCCCTAAAATAATCGGGCTTAGTCTGGAAACTTCGCTCAGATACACTCCTATTTAATAATCAATCATATATTACTCCCAGCTGTGGATTGGAGGTTTTCAGACGGGTAGCTAAGGAAATCAAGGTTTGATTTTTATTTAACGTTCTTTTGGCTTGACCCAAAAGAACCAAAAGGTCAAGAATTGGCTAAGCTCCTTCCGCACAAATCAACCGCACCCCCGCGGCCAATTCAGCCCACCGCGCCAATAAAGTCGATGATATTAGAAAAATATTTAAGTGAAATCTTTGTTTTCGGGTTAAGGTAGGCCTTAAGGGACCTTTTTTGCTTCAAAAAGGGACAAGTCCAAAAGGGATTGGAGACTTCCAGACGGGTAGCTAATTACCACAAGATTAGACTTTTATGTTCACCACGAATTGGTCGAATTAGAGAAAAAAAAAGGGAAAAGGGAAAGAAATCCTGGAATTCAGGACTCAGAACCTAGGCCCTTTCGACCATGCTTTGCTTTTTTAGTTTTGAATTACTAACTTCTTCGACATTTTCAAATTTATTGTTTTACTAAACTCATTTTTACCATGGAAAACAAGATTTCCATTGAGATCCCAGCGGCGGATCTCCAAGCTGCCAAAGCAGCCCTTGAGCAGGTGCAAAGTATTTTAGCACCTTTTGTGATTGCCCTCACTCCGGATCAGCGGAAGACCATTCCGAAGATGAGTGATGGCACGGAACCTTTCGTCGGAAAGGTAGCAGAGTATGCAGTGAGCGATCCCCAATTTATGCCTCCTTTTGTGCCTCAGGAGGAATTTAAAAAGGATTGGGAGGCCGTCAGTGGTCTACTACCCCTGCTAAGACTCTGCATGCAGATCGAGGACACCCTCAGTGATACCACCATGCTGGCAGGCTCGGAAGCTTATGTCAGTGCGCTGAGCTATTACAATTCAGTCAAGCAGGCCGCGAAGATCAATGTCCCGGATGCCAAAGCCATCTACGAGGACCTACGCAAGCGCTTCGAGGGACAGGGAAAAAGGACCAACTCCAATCCCTGAGGACTGAGGATTTTGCCTGAGTGAACTTAATACAGGGACCGGATGCGAAAGCATCCGGTTTTTTTGTGAATTGACTAGTAAAAAGTAAACCAACAACCGCCTCAAAAGGAACAGCAGTCCCCAAAAAAGCGAACCGGAATACCTCCGAAAACAACTAGTTCGCCTCGGAAGCGAAAAAGTTCATCAAATCGGTGAACAAATTCGTCAAATCGGCAAACTTTTTCGTCCATCCGGCGAACTGGTTTGTAAAAAAGGCGAACTAGTTTAGCAAAGTGGCGAAACTTTTCATCAAATCGGCGAACCACTTCATCGATCAGGCGAACTAGTTTCTCTCCAAGGCGAACTGGTTTGTAAAAAAGGCGAAGTTGAGGGCTTCTGAAGTGGGAGGGGGTACTTGGGAAGTGGGGAGGGGTACTTCCGAAGTACCCTATTGATTGAATTTAATGAGCTGTAAAGAAATGGAATTTGTTAGGGACACTTTTTGACCTCATTAGTAGTTGATAAAATAATCCCATTGATTATTTTGAATAAGTGAGTTCCAAACCTTACATAAAACCAAAAGTAGCAGTCCCGAAGTTTTCGGAAGAAAATGGATTCTATACTACGGAGAAGAGGTCTTATAACATGTCCCAGATCCGCTCCAAAGGGACCAAGCCTGAAATACTTCTAAAGAAAGCTTTGTGGGATGCTGGAATCCGATATAAAACCCCTAAAAAGAAACTTTTTGGCAACCCGGATATCAGCTTAAAAAAATACAAGCTGGTGATTTTTGTAGATGGCTCATTCTGGCATGGTTATGATTGGGAAAACAGAAAGGATTCCATCAAATCCAACCGGGAATTTTGGATAGCCAAGATCGAACGGAATATGCAACGGGATCAGGAAATTAATGCCTACTACCAATCAAAAGACTGGACAGTTTTGCGGTTTTGGGATTTTGAGCTTAAGAGGGAGTTAGGTACTTGCCTCAAGCTAATCTTTGATCATTTAGGTTAAATTCTTTGACAATACCTGAGAATGTCTTTGCATTCAAATGTCGACTATAGTCGACAATTTTTTACATTTGGAATATCCAAAAGAAAATTTTTGGAAAGCATTCTCAAATGATTAAAAAATGTCAATAAAGTACTCTGAGCTAAAAAGAAAGCTTAAAATCGATATTAAGAAACCTGAGCAAACTGAATTAGCTAACCTTACTCATTTTTTCCAATCTACTACTGCCGAACAACGAGACCATTTTGAAAATGCTGCATTAGATTATTTAGAAAAATTCGATGATGTTGTTGAGGAGCCTTGGTACCAAGGAATTCTGCCTATAAAATGGGATGTTCCTTTCCCTCCGCCAGAAAGGCCTAAATTTACTTTTATAGATTTATTCGCAGGAATAGGTGGTTTTAGAATGGCTTTTCAAAATTTGGGAGGAAAGTGTGTTTTTACCAGTGAATGGAATCATTATGCACAAAAAACCTATGAGGCAAATTTTGGTGAAGTTCCTTTTGGTGATATTACAAAGGTGCCAGAAACTGAAATCCCAGAACATGATATTTTGATTGGAGGCTTTCCTTGTCAACCATTTTCAATTGCGGGGGTTTCCAAAAAGAATGCACTTGGTAGAAACCATGGATTTTTAGATGAGACACAAGGGACTTTGTTTTTTGATATAGCAAGAATTATCCGTGAAAAAAGACCAAAAGCTTTTTTATTGGAAAATGTAAAGAATTTGGTTTCCCATGATAAGGGCAAAACATTCAAGGTAATTTCGGAGACTTTAAAGGAATTGGGTTATTCCATTCATTATAAAGTTTTGGATGGGAAGTACTTTGTTCCACAGCATAGAGAGAGAATCCTAATTGTAGGATTCAATAACGATGATTTTGGACAAAATGAAATCTTTGAATTTCCAGAAATGCCTGAAAAACCTCCTATGGTTATTGAAGATATTCTTGAGAAAGAAGTCGAAGATAAATACACGCTCACAGATAAATTATGGGATTATCTTCAGCGATATGCCCAAAAACATAAAGCTGCCGGTAATGGATTTGGGTTTGGGTTGGTTGATTTTGATGGGATATCACGTACTTTAAGTGCGAGGTACTATAAAGATGGGTCTGAAATTTTAATTCCTCAGCATGGTAAAAATCCAAGAAGGTTGACGCCTAGAGAATGTGCAAGGCTTCAAGGATACCCTGAAAATTTCGTGATTCCTGTATCTGATACCCAAGCTTACAAGCAATTTGGAAATTCGGTAGTAATGCCCCTAATGCAAGAGGTGGGAAAATCGATTTTGAATACAATTAAGAATTTTAAATCAAATAATGTCAAATCCACTATCTAAGTTTTTTGTCGCAGCTGGAGCAAAAAGATTAAGTGCTGTTGAAACGCGGCCAGACACATCAAATCAGCATGAATTCAATGGGGTAGTTGGGTTTAAAAATTTTTTTGGTTCTGAAAGAATTACTTTTGATACTGATTTTCTGTATTTAGCTGACGAAGAGGAGAAAGAAATTCTAGAAAAAGGCCATCTTACTTGGTATGATGCTAGGGAAAATCATCCGACAAGGACTGAATTCCGACTGTATTACAGTACCAATAATCCTATGAAAGAAGCCCAAGAAGAGGATATGGTGATTATAGCCAAGACTGCTGAGGACAAATTATTGGTGGTGATTTGTCCTAAAGGCTCAACGCATGAAAGCCAACTTTTGTGGTTATTTGGGCTTGAAGAATCAGAGAATAGGTTTATTGTAAAGGATTATTCAGAACAAAGGGCTGAGTTGGGATATGCTGGAAAAACGATAATATCTTCTTTGGGTCTGGAGATAGAAGAGGAGGAGCCGGATTATTTGGAGGATATGCTGAAAAGGTTCGGTAATAAACTTCCCTCAACATTCATTTTTTCTGAATATGCTAGGGAAACATTAAAAAATGAGGTTTCGCCAATTGAAAACCCAGATGATACACTAATCGCATGGATGGAATGGGAGGAAAGGCTTTTCCGAACATTTGAAAAATATCAAGTTCAAATTAAACTAAAGGAAGGTTTTGGAAAGGATGGTTTGGATGTCGATGATTTCATAAGTTTTTCTCTAAGTGTTCAAAACAAAAGAAAATCAAGAGCAGGATATGCCTTTGAGAATCATTTAGCAGAAATTTTCAATGTTAACTCTATTTTATATACTAGAGGTGCAAAGACTGAACGAAATAATAAACCAGATTTTTTATTTCCTGGAATAAAAGAATATTTCGACAAAGATTTTCCGACTGAACTTTTAACTATGCTTGGTTTAAAAACGACAGCAAAAGACCGTTGGAGACAAATTATTCCTGAGGCTGATAGAATATCTTTAAAACATTTGATTACCCTTGAGCCTGCAATAAGTAAGAATCAAACCAATGAGATGAAGGAACAATCAGTTCAGTTAGTAATTCCTGCTAATATTTTTCCAACATATTCAAAGGAACAACAGGTTGAGTTTCTATCTCTTTCAGATTTTATTCAATTGGTCAGAAATAGGCGATAAAATTAAATTAACCTACGCCAACTCCCTTAAATCCACCGGCACCACTCTTGAAACCCCTGCTTCGATCATCGTAATCCCATAGATAATATCCGTGCTGGCCATGGTGCGCTTGTTGTGCGTCACGATGATAAACTGGCTCTCGGAGCTGAACTGCTGGATGATCTGGTTGAACTTGTCAATATTGGCATCGTCCAAAGGTGCATCCACTTCGTCAAAAATACAGAAGGGCGCAGGCTTCAGCAGGTAGATGGAGAAGAGTAGGGAAGTGGCCGTAAGAGTCTTCTCCCCACCGCTCAGCTGATTGATGGTAAGGGGACGCTTGCCCTTGGGCTTGGCCATGATCTCGATGCTGCTCTCCAGAGGATTGTCCGGATCGGTGAGTTTGAGGTCACAGTCATCCTGCTCGGTAAAGAGGGAGCGGAATACCCGGATGAAGTTTTCCTTGATCTTTTCGAAGGCCTCCAAAAAGGTCTCCTTGGCTACCTGATCGATCTCGGAAATGGTGGTCAGCAGGGATTCTTTGGCCTTGATCAGGTCTTCCTTTTGGGTAGTGATGAAATCATAGCGGATTTTGATCTCGTCATAGGCCTCCATGGCCATGGGGTTGATCGGTCCGATTTTTTCCAGTTTGTCCTTTTGCTTCTGCACCAAAGCCCGCAGGTCTTCCTCGGAGAAGTCCAAGAATTCGGGATCCAGGTCTGGGTTTTCCTCCATCAGCTGATCCAGGTCCAATTCAAACTCCACGCTGAGTCGTTCCTTCATGGAAGCCATTTTCAGCTTGACTTCATTGATCTTGTTTTGGAGTTCCTGTACGAGTTCGTCATGGCTTTCCTTGGCCTTTTGCAGGCTTCGGATCTTCTGGTCGGTCTCATCGATCAGGCCGCGACTGCCGTAATAGTCCTTTTCGGCCTCGGTGACGCCCTGTTCTATGCCTTCTTTCTCGGCGTAAAGTTCGATCAGTTCATCATCCTTGATCTCGTTGTTTTCCAGCAAAGACTTGATTTCCGCATCCAGCTGGCTGAGTTCGGTCTGGGACTTTTCTATGCGTTCCTTGGAACTGTCATATGCGTTCTGCTTGAACTCGATCTCCTGCTCCAGGCTTTTCAGGCGGTTGAGCTGCTGGTGGTAGGAGATGTTTTCCTGGTTGAAGGCCTGGGACTTTTCACTCAGCAGGGCGGATTCTTTTTCCAGCGCCTCATTGAGTTCTTCCAGGTCGATGTGTGCGGCTTCGTATTCGGCCCGTTCCTCGATGAGTTGGGGCTGGATTTCCGCCAGACTTTCTTCCAGCGTGGCGATGCGCTCCAGAATATCCTCCCGCTTGTTGGCATTGGAGCTGAGGAGTTCGGCAAGTTGTTCCTTTTTGGTGCTGATGGACACGTAGGCCTGATTGGTCTCGTTGATGCGGGCCTGTCCTTCCTCCATGGCTTTTTTGTAGCTGACCTCCTTGAGTTTCATGAGATCCGAAAGCTTCTGGTCCAGGTTGGATCGGGTGGAGCTGACCTTTTTGTTGAGCTCCTTGATTTCCTTGTCCAGCTTTTCCAGGTTTTTGGCCCGGCCTATTCTTTTTCCTTCGAAAAGCCCCACAGAGCCTCCGGAAAGGGAGAATTTACGCTTGGTGTATTTGCCGTTTTCGGAGATGAAAATTGCCTCTTTGTCTTCCGGGAATTCCTTGTAATCCCCCTGCACGATGTAGACATTGTCCAGGATAAAATTGATCAGGCGGCTGTATTTGACATCAAATTCTATGATCTCCGTGGCTGCAAGGGCATTGGAGAAAAGCTTGGTTTGGGAAGGTTTGAAGCGCTCAAAATGCTCCAAAACAAAGAAATTGGCCTTGCCCCGTGCGGCATCACTGAGGAGCTGGATGGCGGCAATTGCCTGAGCCTCGGTGTCCACCACATAGTAGTTCATATAGCCCTCCAGGTAATTCTCTATGGTCACGCGGTATTTTTCATCCGTGGTGAGCAAATCGGAGAGGAGGGGGATGTCTTTGCCCCAGGAACTGTTTTTCTTCAGGAACTTGATGGCCTCGGGGAAGCCTTCCAGGTTTTCCACCAAAGATTTGGTGAGGTTGTATTCGTTGGTTTTGGAATCCAGCTTTCGGGAGGACTGGGTGAGTTCTTCCCGGATCATTTCGATCACCCGGTTGCTTTCCTCGATCTTCTGGTCCAGATCTTCCTGCTTGGCCTTGGCCTCCAGAAAATAGCGGTTGGCCTCATCCAGTTCGGCCTTGAGCTCGATGATTTTTTCTTCAAAATCCACCAAACTGGCTTCCTGATGGGAGTCGTCGCTGGAGGTGCGCTCCAGTTCCTGCTTGAGGGTGGAAAGCTGAATCTGCTTGATCTCCAGTTCCTTGCTCATCTGATAGACTTTCTCCTTCAGTTGCTCGAAACTCTGGGCCAGTTGCTTTTGCTGCTGTTGCTTTTCGGACTGGATCAGCTTTTGGCTTTCATAAGCTTCCTTCAATTCGGAAATGATGAGTTCCTTTTCGGCAAAGATCTTTGTCGCGGACTCCATTTCCTGCTGTAGGGAACGGATGCTGAATCCTGCCCGGTCATTGGATTTCCGGTCCGCATCGATTTGCTCACGCAGTTTTTGGGAACGGTCCTCCAGAAAGCGCAGTCTCTCGTTTTTGATCTTTTTCTCCGATTCAAAAGCCCGGATTTTGTTGACGTGCTCGTTGAGGGTTCTCTGACGGCTGGAAAGTAACTTTTCCTTGTTGATCAGTTCCGTTTTCAACTGGGTAAGTTGGGCTTCCTGATCGGCGATTTGGGTTTGGAAACCCAGTTTCCGGTCGGATTCCTCCTGGATTTTCTGGCTGGTTTCCAAAAGAGACTGAGTGTATTTCTCGATGCTCTTTTTGGCCAGATTGATGCTTGCCGTCTTGTATTCGGCTTTGATTTCAAAGTATTTGGAAGCCTGTTTGGCCTGTTTTTCCAGGCTTTTCAGGTTCTTTTCAATTTCATAGAGCAGGTCTTCCACCCGGTCCAGATCCGCATCGGTGTCCTCCAGTTTGCGCAGGGTTTCTTTCTTGCGGTTTTTGAATTTGGAGATCCCTGCAGCTTCTTCGAAAAGCTCCCTTCTGCTGTTGTTTTTGTCATTGAGGAGTTCGTCGATCATCTTGAGTTCGATGATGGCGTAGGAGTTGGAATTGATCCCTGTGTCCATGAAGAGGTTGGTGATGTCCTTCAGGCGGCAGGTCACTCCATTGATCTGGTATTCGCTTTCCCCGCTGCGGTAGTAGCGTCGGGTGATGGTGACGTGGGTGTATTCGGTAGGCAGGAGGTTTTTGGTGTTTTCAAAAGTCAGGGAAACCTCCGCCATATTGGTAGGCTTGCGGTTTTTGGTTCCGTTGAAAATCACGTTTTCCATCTTGTCGGAGCGCAGGGCCCGGGTCTTTTGTTCTCCCAATACCCATCGGATGGCATCCACTACATTGGATTTTCCACAGCCATTTGGGCCGACTACTCCGGTAATTCCCTTGTCAAAATTGATGACCATTTTGTCACCAAAACTCTTGAACCCTTTGATCTCCAGCTTACTGAGTAACATTCAATTTTTGCTTCTTCCTAAAAGCAAACAAAATAGTATCATTTGGAGGATTTGGCAAGGAATAAATTTGAAGTAGGGGAAAGGGGAACGGGAAAAGGAGAAAGGGAAGGAAATTTTCGGTATTGGGATTTTCCAATCCTTGAATTTACCCTATCTTAAGCCCATGGATTTGGGAAATGTCATATATATCCTGGCGGTCATCGCCTATTTTGTCTACCAGGCGACCAAGAAAAAGCGGGCAGAAGGAGAGGAGGAATATCCTGAATCCCAGCCCCCACAACAGCCTCAAGCGCCTAGTTTTGAGGATTTGCTGCGGGAGATCCGGGAAGCCCAAAAGCCCAAACCTGCACCTAAACCCAAGCCGGTGGTAGTTCAGGAAAAAGCGCCAGAACCTAAGAAGACCATTTACAAATCCCTGGAGGACTACGATGATGAAATCAGCTATTACAAGGGGGCCTTTGAAAGTAGTCAGGTAAAGGCTGCCAAAACTTCAGAGGGAATCCCGACCATACCCACCGTGGTGCCGGAGGCCTATGAAAGCAAGCCCAAGCCTAAAAGCCGCTATGCGGATCTCCTGAAAAATCCAGCCACGGTCAAGGATGCTGTGGTCATGAAGGAAATCCTGGACAGAAAGTATTTTTAATTGCGGGGTTAGTACCCAATTTTTTCATATTCCCGGATGCAGACATTCCCTGATTTTCCCTCTGAAATCAGCCGGTAATTTTCCCCCAACCAAACTTCCAGCCTTTCTACATCTTCCCCTTCTTTGGGATAGGCATGAAGGTAGAGATATGCCTTTCCAGATAGGAGTCATTCTGGTTTTGAACATAGGGCTTTGAGTCTTTAGGAAAGATTGGAACTGAGATTTATTTTTTGGCAATATGTGTCAAAGAGAACATGTTTCTGGATCTCTTTCCTATTTTTAAACTCATTTTAAAATTCAGGGTAATGGCACAGGCAGGTAAAATCGAACAGCAAAAAATTCTCCGGGTTTTCAAACTCATCAATCTACTTCAGAGCAATATCGGAAAGCCGGTACACCGATTGGCCGAACTGTTGGAAACCGATGAGCGGACGATTTACCGTTATTTCAAGCTCTTGGAGGCGCTGGGCTTCGATATTATAAAGGAATTCAGCAAGTATAAGATACAGGAACGTCCCGGTCAGGAGTCCACGCTCAACTATGGGGTGTTTTCTACCGAGGAAAGCCAATGGCTCAAAAAGCTGATTGATTCCGAAGGAAAAGGGAATTTGCTCAAGGATTCTGTTTTGCAGAAGCTCCAGCTCAGATCTGAATTGAAGCAGGGAACCGATCAGCTTTTTAAGGCGAACCTGGGTCGTATTGTGGATGAAATCGGAAAGGCTGTGCAGGATAAAAAACAAATTTGGCTTAAGGATTATTATTCACTGTCCAGTGATACAACGAGTGACCGACTCGTAGAGCCTGTGGCTTTTACCTCCAACTACGAAGCCATTCATGCCTTTGAACCGGAAAGCAAGAGTATGAAGGTCTTTAAGATTGAGCGGATCGGGGAGGTGGTGATCAGCCAAAGCGGATGGAAGTTTGAAGCCAAACACAAATTGCCCGAGCAACAGCTCTTTGGTTTTACAGGCAGAAAGCGCTTCCATGTGAAATTGAAGCTGAGCAAAAAGGCCTATCAACTCATGTTGGAAGAGCATCCCAATGCCCGTCCTTTTATGGTGATTAAGAACAGAAACCATTACTATTTCGAAGGTGAAATTCCTCAGTTACCGGGTTTGGGGAGGTTTATTTTGGGACTTCCCGGAGAGGTGAAAATAGAAGAGGGAGAGGAGATGAAGGCCTATATTCAGGATCAGTTAAGCCGAGTGGATTTTTAAAGTTAAGGACATAAAAAAAGCCCCTAAAATCAATTAGGGGCTTATTTTTTACAGTTTTTGGGAAAGCTGATCAATCTTTTGACTGAGGTTTAATATGGCAGCTGCATAGCGTGTGTCCCATTCTTCCAGTCGCTCGGTGGAACGAATGGCCACTTCATATTGGATTCCCGGTAAGATCCAGGAAGCATAGCCTGAGAAGGGATCATTGCAGACATAAAGGGATTTGTACCATTCTCCGTAGTACATGCCTTTGGGGTCAATCCAGCTTTTTTCCAGTCCAATCAAGCCCTTGTTGATGTACTTCAGCTTTTTCTTGGAGATTTTCTTTCCTTCAAGGGCTGCGTCCAGTTTTTGCTGATAGGCTGCAGAGCTTGCTTCCAGTTTCGCCAAGGCAGCATTCACCTGATCAAATTCTTTAAAGTTAGGATCGAGAGCCTGAACATTTTTCACGGCCTGTTCGAAATGTCCCTTTAGGTCCTGGGCATAGCGGGGTACATCGTAAGGAATGACATCACCATTGGCCAACCGGAGAGCTACCAAACCGAAGAGCTGGGCAACTGCTCCACCCATTTTGAAACTTGGATCTACGAATTTGCTGTAGTAATGGAAATTGTCATAGTTGGAATGGTAAGGAGTCAAGCCTCCTGTTCCTCCACTCATACTGGGTACACCTACGTGCATGTAGAAGGCAATATGGTCGGATCCTCCACCCAGGTTTCCGATTCTTGGTTCCGCTTGCTTGCCAGCCCAGATTTCATAAACGGTCTTGGCGGAGTCTGGATAGCTCACCTCTTTGGAAGCATCAATGATAAGTTTTTTGAGGGTAGGGGCTGCAGAAGCACCGAAGTTTCTTCCGTTTACTCCTCCGTCAAAATTCATGTAAGTGATGGCTTTTGCTCCCAGTTCATCCCGGAAATGCTCTACCCACTCTGTGGAACCAATTACACCTTGCTCTTCAGCATCCCAGTGGCCGATCAAAATGGATCGATCCGGTCGGTGACCCTGCTTTATCAATTCGCCCAATGCTTCGGATAAGGTCAATAACATGGCTGTTCCGGAGTTGGGATCTGTGGCGCCAAAACTCCAGGCGTCAAAATGGGCTCCCAAGATGATCCATTCATCGGGATTTTTAGCTCCTTTGAAAGTTCCTATGACATTGTTGGCACGGATAAAATCGCTAGGCTGATCTACCATGACGCGGACTTTGAGATTAGAGCCCCCTTCGATCTTGTAATCGAAAGGCAAGCCGCCCTGCCAAGCCTCAGGCACTGCCTGTCCTTCCATTCTGGAAAGGATTTCCTTCGCAGCTCCGTAACCAATTGGAGTTACCGGGATATGGTGCAAAGCCACATCTTTGGGATCCAATCGATCCACTTTTACAGGGCCATCCAAAGGCAATGCAGGCTCATTGGGGGTTAGTGGATCACCGGTCCATTCCAAGGTCAACATGGATCCTCTTTGAATGGTGGTTTCATTGTAATAAGGTCCCTCTGGATAGACTTTTCCTTTGGTGTAGCCGTTGTCTTTGGGATCTGTGTAGACCACCAAACCAATGGCTCCATATTGCTCAGCATATTTTGCTTTGAAGCCTCTGAAGTTTCCTCCATATCGGGCGATCACTACTTTTCCATTCAGATCAACTCCCATCTCTGCCAACTTCTCAAAATCCTCCCGGGTACCGTAGTTCACATAAACGACTTCCGCGGTCACATCCCCACTGCCGGAGAAGGCATTGAAGCCCAAGTGCAGTCTGGGATCAGAAGAAAAGGGATCTTCTTCCAATATCGCTTCCTGCTGGGAAAGGGTCATTTTCACAGGGGAAACGATTTCCAAATGGGATTCTCCCGGATCATTGGGCAGGTACACATCGTAGGGATAGAGTTTTACATCCATGCCTGCATCCTCCATGATTTTGGCCATGTATTGCTGGACCAGCTCATTTTCCGGTGTTCCGGCGATGTGTGGATTTTTGGTGATTTCTTTTAAATGGACCTTGAATCGGTCAAAATTGACGGATTGAAGAAAGGTGCTTTCAATGCTTTTCTGTTTTTCCTGATTTTTAGTCAGGAATCCGTCCTGGGCCTGAGCGGAAAGTGTCAGGGCCACGGTTCCCAATAATAGGGCATACTTGCTTGTGATTTTCATAAATTACTTGCTGGTCAAAAGTTCGGAGACTGAAAGTACTCCATCGGAATTTTTATTGATGATACGCTTGGTACGCAGGTATCGATTGAGTTCGTATTCGTCGTAATTAGGGCTATTGGGGTCAAAACTGGAAATTCTCACTCTTCCTCTGGAATGGATAAATTCTTGATTTCCTATCCACATGCCCACATGAACCACTTTTTCCTTTTGATCCCCAACCGCTTTCTCTCCAAAGAACAGCAGATCGCCAACCTGGAGGTTTTCCCAGTTTTTGTCTGTATCCACTTCTTCTCCTTCATTGACTTGCTGTGAGGCATCGCGGGGTATGATCTTTCCATTGAGGTAAAAAATGGTTTTCGTGAAACCACTGCAATCCACTCCTTTTATGGAGGTTCCTCCCCAGAGATAAGGGATCCCCATCATTTGTTTGGCAGTAGTAATGAGATTTTCGGCACTGGTTTCCCGACTTTCTATCCAATCTGCCCAAGGCATGGCTTCAGTTTTTTCAATATAGCCAGTTCTTCCATCTGGAAGGGAGGCCTTGACCAGGTTTCCGGATTCTTCAAGCGCAGTCAGAATATTACCGGCTACTAGATCAGAAAGCATTTCTGTTTGTTGGCTGTCTGCCCAAATATGTCCTGAAAGTGGGGTATAGACCAATTTGGGACTTACAAACCATTCTGCCAATTCCTCCTCGGTCATTCGGTGAATCCCCGCTTGATCCACCCAGGAAAGGTAGCCGTCGGGAGTTTGCACCAAATACCAGGTGTTTTCTGCTTTCAGGACTTTCAAAGGTGTTCCCAATAGAGCTTGAGTGGCCAGCTCTGCAGAATGCTTGGGCTGACTTCGGATATTGGCTACGGAAATGGTGACCAATGCCCTTGTCTTTTCTCCCAATTCGGCATCGGGTAGGGTAGTGACTGCATTGGTAAACTTCATTCCCTTGGATTCAAGTTCTTTAAGTAGATTTTCAAGAGCCGGAATTTGGTCTGTTTCTCCTTTTAGAGAGTCCTTATCAAAAGTCAGGTCCCAAAGTGCCACCCGTTTATCCGGAGCCACTTCTTTTCTGTAGCTCTCGATTAATCCTTTGATTTGGTCTTCATTCGGGTTGTTGCAGGAGGCAAAAAGAAGGGAAGTGACTACAGTAATGAGGAGAAGTTTTCTCATGGATCAGCAGATTTAGAAAGACAAAACCACAAGTAAGCCTTTACTGAACTAAAGGCTAGCTTGTGGTCTTGAATCCAATTTAAAATTAATGAGTATTCAGGTTAGGAGATCTTTCCAAGAACTCCTGATACAATCTGATGTGTCTGTTTGAAAGTGGAATTCTGTATCCGTTGATGAATACATGCATGATCTGCGAACGAGTCTCAAACGGATCTTCAGTAGCCACGATGAGGTTGGCCACTTTTCCTTGTTCGATGGAACCATATTGATCAGCTACTCCAAGGATTTCAGCTGGATAGATGGTTACCGCTTTCCAGGCTTCCTCTTTGCCCAAGCCGTAAGCTGCTGCAAATGCTGCATGGAAAGGAAGGTTTCTTACATTTTCAGACTCATTGGTACGGATGGCTACTTTCACGCCAGCTTTTGCCATTTTACCGGCATTGCTGTAAGCAGCATCATAACGGTCGGATTGTCTTGTAGGAAGATCCTGAACCGGTCCGGTAATTACCGGGATGCCAGCTTTGGCGATTTCATCCGCAACTCTCCATCCTTCATCCACACCACTGAAGATTACTTTCACATTTTTGTCAGCAACCCATTTGATCGCGTTTTGGATATCAGAAGCGGCATTCACTTCAATCATAAGAGGAAGCTCTCCGGCAATCACTTTTGCCAACTGGGCCATTTCCGGATAGTACTCCAGTTCAGCACCTTTTTGGCTTAATTCATGATAGCTTTTTGCTCTTTCCCAGATTTCATTCGCTTCTTTTTGTGCCTTTTCGTTGTCTTTTTTGATGTCCTCATCAGAGCGTCGGTCAAAACGGCCTCTTCTCGCAGAGCTAGGGAAGTTCATAACAACGGCCTTTGCACCTGCATACATCTGGTCAGGAGTGTATCCGACCAAATTGATCAAAGCAGCCGTTCCAGGGAACAAACCTCCCTGCGGAACAGTCATGACAGTGGTCACACCGGATACGCGGGTTACAGGAACTGCCTCAGTATTCGGGTTAACAGCAGTCAAAGCCTGCATATTGGGAGTGAAGTTTCCTATTTCTGCATAATCAACTGTTTCCGGTACGGAATTGACCTCGACTAGACCCAATTGTGTGCCCCCGTCAATCATTCCGGGATAGATTACCAAACCGCTGCAGTCAATTACCTCTGCATCCGGGGCAGAGATGGAGGTGCCGATTTGGGCAATTTTTCCATTTTCTACCAAAATGGAAGTGTTTTTTAAGGTTCCTTTGGTGATGGTTTCTACAGTAGCATTTTGAAGCAGAAACTTTCCACTGCGGGGCTTAATGAATTCCCCGTCAATCTGTGCCATAGCCATGATAGGCATAAAGGCCAGCAGGAAGGCGAAAAAGGATTTTACTTGTCTTTTCATGTCTTCGTTTTTTCGGGGTGATTAATGATTGGTATGGAATAAAGCATTGGCAGTCTCGAAAAGGAATTCGGTATCCTGCATACATCTGTGGTTTTCCTCCGTGAGCATCACTTCCTCAACCATTTCAGTTGGGCTAACTCTCTGGCGCTGATCATCTTTGTCAGTTTTGATATCAAAGTACTTGATACCATCCACAAAGGTCATCTGTGGTACTGCATAAGAAGAAAGCGGATGTCCTTCGAAAATCACCATGTCAGCTTGCTTTCCAACTTCAAGAGAACCTACCTTATCGTCGATGCCCAATTGCTTGGCAGGGTTGATCGTGATCATGGCCAAAGCTTCTTCGTCAGTAAGTCCACCATAACGCTGAGTTTTGGCAGCCTCATGGTACAGGTGACGGATCAACTCAGCTGAATCAGAGTTGATAGATGTAATGGCGCCATTTCTCTGAAGAATGGCAGCATTGAAGGCAGTGGAATAATACACTTCAAATTTGTAGGCCCACCAGTCAGCAAATACGGAAGCACCCATGGTGTATTGTGCAATTTCCGGAGCCACTTTGAACCCTTCGTTGGTGTGTTGGAAGACGAGTTTGCTGATTCCAAAATCCTTGGCAACATTGATCAGCATGTAGATTTCATCTGCTCGGTAAGAGTGGCAGTGTATAATGATCTTGCCATCTAAGATGTCTACCAAGGTTTGAAGGCGCTCATCATATTCTGGAGCAACCATGGTATTTCCTTTCTGGCTTTTTGCAGCATTATAAGTTTCCCATGCTTTTTTATACTGAAGAGCCTCATTGAAGCCATTTCTCAAAATAGCTTCCACACCCATACGGCTTCTTGGCTGAATGCCATTTCCTCTTCCGTGTACACGGGTTGGGTTTTCACCCAAAGCGAATTTGATAGTTCGAGGCGCGTCCTGCATGATGATATCAGCTGGATCGCTTGAACCCCACCGGTGTTTTAGGGTTGCATTTTGTCCACCGACTACGTTTGCGGATCCGTGCATGGCATGTGATATCGTCACTCCACCTGCCAAAGCTCTGTATAGTCCGACCTCGTATGGGTTGACCACATCCTTCATACGGACTTCGGCGACAATAGGAGAGGTGGCTTCATTGACTACATCCAGTCCTACATGGGAGTGGGCATCGATGATTCCCGGCATAAGGTATTTTCCGGTAGCGTCAATGGTTTGTACTCCGCTTGGTGCATTTAGATTTTGTCCGATCTGCTTGATGATTCCGTCCTGAACGAGGACGTCAGAGTTTTCCAGGTTTCCGTTTGTAACCGTGATTACTGTTGCGTTTTTTATCAATACACTGCCTTTCGGAGTCTGAGCTTCCGCAACTTGCAAACTCAAACCCAGCAATGCAGCAAGAAAATAATTCAGTTTTTTCATGTCTTTACTTGTTTGCGGTGAAAGTTGGGCTTTGAGTAGCTGTAAGAGTAAAAGAGCCGTATTCGGCAATGGACATACTTCCTTCCAAAGTTCCGTTGGCGATTTCCCCAGAAACCTTCACATTCAGAGACATGCCACCCGCTGCTACATCAAAGCTAAAGCTCAGATTGTTTCCGCTTAGACTAATATCCTTCAATGGAGATGAGGCACTTCCACTTCCTCCAGGGTTATCATAAGTGATGGTTCCGTTGTAGGAGCTTCCGGACTTATTGATCGTGATGGTTCCCCCGGAAGATCCGGCGGGTGTTTCTGATACATATTCCCAGGTTCCTTCGGCTTTCACTTCCCCGTTTCCATTTCCATTGCCCTTCTTCTTTTCTTTGATCTCATAGTCATAGATCAAACCGTCAACAATCACATGTTTGATCTGTGCATCTTCTGAAAATAGTGGTCCGGTAGTGAGGACCATATTGGCAATTTTTCCACTTTCTATTGTACCCGCAATTTTACTGATTCCTAAAATAGAGGCTGGGTTTGAAGTCAGGGCAGCCAAAGCTGCATTTTCACTCAATCCAGCTTCTACCATTTTTCTAAGGGCAGGAAGAATTTCACCGGCCTTTTCGCCAACAGTAGTAAATGCGAAAGGTATTCCTGCTTTTTCAAGCTTGCCGGCCTGGGCAAGAGCCTGATCGTAGGCTTCTTTTACTCGGGCATATTGTGCTTTGGTAGCTTCGTCCACATCTTCTTTCTGAGCTTTGATTGCCTTGTCATTAGGGATGGCCAATTGGATGAGCACTTTTGCCCCTGAACTTTTGATCAAATCCAATACCGCATCATACTCTTCAAGGCCTGTAAGAATGAGTTTGAAACCCAGTTCCTTTTGCAGACTGATGGCTCTTCTCACTTCAAGATCATTTTCAGCAGTAAACAAAACAGGAACCTGTCCATTGACTACATCTGCCATTGCGCTGTAGGTAGGAGTGAGTTCAGGCCGAACAACTCCAGTGTTGGAGGTGAATTGAACGCTTCTTTGTTGAGTCAGTTCGGTGTTTTTGTAAACATCCCTGAATTTGGCCATCACACCTACGGCTGTAGCGGGGTACATTCCTCTGGCCCCTCTGAAATTGGCGGCAAGCGCTGTATTGTTTTTGAGGATATTGGTGGATTTTTCATCTCCCAAGACCACGATAGATGCCTTTCCTGCAATCATTCCTCCTTCAGGTACGATCTGGGCAATTGTAAATCCAGCCTTTCTGAAGTCATTTACCTGAGAAGATGAACCGGAATATTGGTCATCGGCACTTCTCCAAGGAGTGATTCCAGCGATTTCGTCTGGGGGATTGGAGGATACAAAGTTCTCAGGTCTTTTTGGATCTTCTGGTTTGGTGATACCTGCCTGTGAAGCTCCGTCGATGAAGCCAGGGTAGATATAAAGGGAGTCAGCAGAAATGATCTTCGCTTCTTTTGGAAGGCTGATTTTGCTTCCCACCCCTGTGATTACTCCATCCTTGATCAAAACCGTGGCTTTGGTTCCAGGACTCCCAGGTACCGTAAAAACTGTGGCATTGGTAATGGCATAAGTACTGGTAACTGGTTTTTTCCCAGTAGGGTCACTTTGTGCAAACAGTGACTGAACTGAGATTAATCCTGTTATCAGTAAGCCAAGAACACTTGCCTTCAGAAATGTTTTTTTCATATTCATTGAAGGGTTTAAATCTTGTAGCAATCTAGCGAATGCCTATTCAGAATCCATTTAGATTTTATTATCGAAGTTTTTTTTTGGATCAATGGCAATCTGCCGGGTAAAATGGCTCAGTTAATGATTTTAGAATTTCAATTTCATATAGAAAATTGAATTATATCATGTTTGAAAAGTTGGAATTGGTATTACTTAATTCCGATAGGCTAGTATATTTAGATTCGAATAAGTTCCAAATCACCCATTCTATGAAAAAAATCCTAATTATTGAGGATGATTTATTGATTTCCAGTCTAGTCCAATTTCGCCTCAATAAGGATGGCTATCAAACCATTGTCGTCAAAGACGGAAATGAAGGAATCGAGGCAATAAATACAAAAGACCCTGATTTAATTATCACTGATGTGATGATGCCGTTCCGAAGTGGAATTGAAATCATTCATTATGCCAGGAAAAATAAGCCCGATGTTCCGGTAATTGTTTTGAGTTCTTTGGGAGAAGAAGAAGAGGTGGTTTTAGAGGCGTTTAACCTGGGAGTTGTTGATTTTGTCCCCAAGCCATTTAACCCCAATGAATTAGCAATTCGAGTTAGGCGTGTTTTAAAATGACAGCATGATAAAAATCCATATTTTTCTAGTAGGTCTTATCGTATTCGGTTTATCCGCAAACGCCCAAGAATCCAAAAATGCATTTCCAGACTCCCTCAGCTTCCAAAAAGAATTGGTTCGCCAAGGGGAATTGAGTGGACTTGAGTATAGGATATCGATTGATATATCTACGATTCCGGATTCCCTTCAAACCGACAGCGCCTTTCTTTTTTCCAAATCTGGCCAAGTTTGGGTCAGTAAAACCTATTCGGATTGGAGCCAATCTGAAAAATTGATCAGTTCCCTGTCAATTTATACTCCCGAACTTGAATATTTGGTTTTTGGAAAGAAAGCTGATTTCACTGGAGCCGAGACCTATTTCCAAACCTTGATTGCTGCAGGGGATGTGGTTTTGGGGGCTGAGACTGAGAAATCCGGAGATGATTTGGTCTTGATGGCATCGAGGGATTCATATCAACCTATTTCTGAAGGTCAGTTTGGGTTGTTTTTGGATAACAAATTCTTTTGGGTTTTTGTAATCACACTTTTCTTTTTGGTTACAGCTGGAGGGATGATTGTCTTTATGCTGATTTTTAAGAATAAGAGAAACCAGCGGGATGAACAGATCAAGGCTTATGAAGGCATGATCGCTGGTCCTTTGACTTCCCTTCTTTTTGAAAAGGATCTGGAGCAGATCAATGCTATGACAATCGGGGATATGAATGAAATTTTCCCCATTGAATATTTAAAAAAGCCTCTTTTCAATGAAGTAATGATCAATTTGTTGATTGGGCTTAACAAGAAAATGAAGGGGGACTTTAAGGTAAAACTCAAGTCCTTTTATAAAAAAGCCGGATTGGTGGAAGTTACTTTAGCCAATTTGAAAAGCGGAGATTGGGATAAGGTGGCAACAGGCCTTGTTCAAGTGAACGAAATGGATTTGGTAGAACTGCTGCCGGAGGTCAAGAAACATTCCAATTCCTCCAATTTTCCTGTGCGTTCGCAGGCAGGGGCAACCTTATTGAATCTTTCCGAAAAGATGGATCTGGGATTTTTGGTCAATCAGACTTATCCTATTTCTGAATGGCAGCAGATGACCTATTTCAGGATTATTAAATTTGTTCATTCCTCCAAAGAACTTGAAATTGATCAATTGTTTTCTTCTGAAAATCAAAGTGTAAGGGCTTTTGGAATAAAGTTAGTTCGAATGCTTGGTCGCGTTGATTTATTACAAAATATGCGTGATATAATTCCTATTGCCACTGAGGAAGAAAAGCTGGAATTACTCAGGGCTTATCAGGCATTGGGTGTGCATACGGAGGTGGATTTTATCAATCAAAGTATGAAATCCCCCATTTTATCCATTCAGGAGGAAGCCATTCAGGTCGCCGGTGCATTGGGGAATAAGGCTTCCGTTGAAATTATCGAAGAGCTTTTGAAAAAAGACCCTGATTTTAACCTTAAGAAACTGCTTCTGAAAAGTCTGTTTCAGCTTGACAAAGATGAATTTGAAGTTTTTGTTAAAGCCAATGAGGAAGCGGATATCCAAGCAATTAGAGCTCACATTTTAGACCCGATTTTGCAAAATGTATAACTTTCTGTTCTATTTTCTGATTGAGGTATTTGGGGTCTTTTTCATGATCCTCAGTTTTTCAGTGGTGTTGATCTACCTGATCATCATGCTCTTTAGTGCTCTGGAAATGAGGGATTACCTGAAGAAAAACCGCTTTGTAGATTACCAAGATATCATTACTTCTCCGATTGCACCAGGGGTATCCCTGATTGCTCCGGCATACAATGAAGGTTCGAATATTGTCCAGAATGCAAAGAGCCTTTTATCCCTGCACTATGGGAAATTTGAGGTGATTATCGTCAACGATGGTTCCAAGGATGATACTCTGGAAAAATTGATCGAGTTTTTTGAACTGGAAAAAACAGCCTATGCCTATCATGCTGAGATTCAAGTTCAGAAAGTCAAAGGCGTCTATAAATCTACCAATAAATCGTTTAGAAGGCTGACCGTCATAGACAAGGAAAATGGAGGGAAAGCGGATGCCTTGAATGCAGGAATCAACATCGCCCAAATGGAGATCCTGTCTTGTATCGATGTGGATTGTATTCTTTCCAATGATTCTATTACCCGGATGGTGAGGCCGTTTATGGAGGAAACCAGCAGAAAAGTAATAGCTGTGGGAGGGGCGATCGGTATAGCAAATAACTGTGATGTAAAAGATGGTACAGTTACCAAATACAGAGTTCCAAAAACTTTATTGGGAAGGTTTCAGGTAATTGAGTATGTAAGGGCCTTTTTGATGGGAAGGATGGCATGGAGCAGAATCAATGGATTGATGTTGATTTCCGGTGCTTTTGGATTTTTCAGAAAGGATTTGGTTTTGGCTGTTGGTGGATATTTCTCCAAAACGGTTGGAGAGGATATGGAGCTGGTAGTGCGGATGAGGAGATATATGGAGGAGAGGAAAATCCCTTACAAGGTTGGGTTTGTTCCTGATCCTCTTTGTTGGACGGAAGTTCCTGAAAGTGAAGAGATTTTGTCAAAACAAAGGAACAGATGGATGAGAGGAACTATCGAAACCTTGCAGCTTCACCGTAAGATTGGCCTAAGTCCAAAATACCATGTCTTGGGGATGATTTCATTTCCGTTCTGGACGGTATTCGAAAAATTTGCGCCGATTATTGAATTGTTAGGGGTGATTTACACCTTGGTCCTGATTGTTATTGGCGATTTTTCAGCTATTTATTTCATTGCCCTGTTTGCAATGATTTACCTGCTCTCCATGATGGTTTCTGCTTTTAGCATTTTGTATGAACAGTTGGCCTTTAATAATTACAAGGACAAAAAAGACCTAAGAAAACTGATTTGGGTAATCTTGATAGAACCATTTTTCATCCACCCGAAAATTACCTTTTGGGGTTTGAAGGGGCATATAGATTTTATCAGTGGCAAAGGAGGCTGGGGAAAAATGATCCGTACAGGTTTCAAGAGTGCTGAGGACAAAAAGAATATGGAAACACAATCCGGTATGCAATGAGAAAATTTCCGGTACTACTTATACTGCTGATTTCGCTTGTTTTTCAAGTTAAAGCCCAGGATCGAATTGATCCGGACGAGTTGCTGATTCAGGCTAGGGAATTGATTTTTGATGGGAAATACATTGAGGGTAGAACATTGGCTTTTCGGGCTCTGGAAAAATTTCCCACCTATGGGGATATTCTGATTCTAGTAGGCAGGAGCTATGCTTGGGAAGGAAAAAATGATTCTGCCAGCATGTATCTAGAAAGAGCCATAGTAGCGGCTCCCAAGTATGAAGATGCCTATTCTGCCTTTCTCGATAACCTTACCTGGTCTGGTAATTACGAGAAAGCCAATGAAGTATTGACCAGGGCAAAATCTAATTTTGGAGAGAAATTGCCCGATAATTTGAGATATAAGGAATCCAGATTGTTGTACTTTCAAGAAGAATATGACGATGCATTTAAGATTGCAGAGGAGCTTTTTGAGGGTGGATTTAAGCAAGAGGGCATATTGGGCTATATGCAGACTTTGCAGCGTCTGAGAAAAACCAATGCCATTGGCGCAACTTATGATTATGACTCCTTTAGTGGGGACCTTTCATTGAATCCTTGGAATACTTGGTCATTTTACGGAAGGACTAAAACCAAACTCACTGGATCATTGATCGCGAGAGTGACCCAAAGTTCCCGCTTTGATTCTTTTGGTACTCTATATGAATTGGACGCCTATCCTTCTTTGGGAAAGAACTCCTATGCCTATTTAAATGTGGGTGGGTCTTCGGCTTCCTTTTTTCCCGATTTGAGATGGGGAGCATCGGTATATTTCAATCTCTCGAATGCCTGGGAAATAGATGGGGGATATCGTTATCTTAAATTTTCTGAGGTTACTAATATTATCACCGGTTCCCTGGGGAAATATCTAGGTAACTGGTGGATGAATATGCGTGTCAATGTGATTCCTTCTTCTAATGGAACAAGTAGTTCCGCTATCTTTCAGTCCCGCTATTACTTCAAGACCGGGGAGGACTTTTTCAGTATTCAGCTTAGCAGTGGAGTTTCTCCAGATGAGGAAAACCGAGATTTTTCCCAATTGCTTAATTCTTATCGGGTAAGGTTGGGATATCAACAATTGATCAGTCCCCGATTTATGATTTATGGCTATACAGGGTATAGTAGAGATGAGCTTTCTGCAGGTAATTTCAGGAATAACCTCAATATTTCACTTGGTACAGAGTATAGGTTTTAAAGCTTGGTGATGAAAACAGAATTTCGTCTTTTTCTCAAGCAACTTTGGCCCTTTATTTTGGTGATTGTTGTGATTCCTTTTCTGAGTTTCGCTTGGTGGTATTTTACTCCCTCCAAAGTCCTTGGGGTAATAATTCTGGACAAAACTGTAGTTGATGATCAATTCCGTGAACATTCAGGATTAGTATGGACTCTCAATCATGATAAATACACCAAAGCAGATGGATCTTTTTATCAAAAGGAATCCGATTACAATGGTTTTTTCCCTGATCCAAAAACTGATTCTGGCCAGATAAGGGATTTTTCTCAATTTTCTGATCAACAGATAGCCGAATTGATCGAAAAGAATGAACTGTTTTTCCTGACAGATACCTATGGCCAATACGCTATTAGTCAGGATTCCTCAGATGAAAAAGCGGTCTATGGTGGACTGAATGAATCAGATTTAAAGGTTTTAGGAGAAGCAATTAAGCAGGAAAAAACCATAGTGGCTGAATATAATTCAATGGCTTCTCCAACAGAGAAGCTGATAAGGGCTGAATTTGAGAATCTAATGGGGCTCACTTGGACCGGATGGATCGCTCGGTATTTTGAGGAATTGGACCCTTCTCTCAATTCAAAATTGCCTGAATGGTTGGTTACAAACTATGAGAACCAGAAAAATGAAGCATGGGATAAGTCTGGCTCGGGGATGGTTTTTATCAAGGATTCGGGTGAAATGGAGGTGTTTTTGACTGGAGAGGATTTTATGAATCAAACACCGGTGATCAGGTCCCCGAGGATGAATAAGGAAGGGTTTAATCTGCCCCAGGCGATTCCATACCCTGATTGGTTCGATATTGTTTTGATCAAGCGGGAGTACGAGGTGATTTCTTATTATGATATAAACCCAAGTGACCAAGGCCTTCAAAGATTGAGAGGGATGGGGCTACCCAGGTATTTTCCAGCAGCTGTCGTTCGAACCAACGGAAAGGGGAAAATATATTATTTTTCGGGGGATTTTTCTGATTCTCCAGCTGATTTGGGCTCGCCTGAATTTATGGGAACTCCTTACTTATGGAGAGGATTTTTTTTGGAGGCAAACTTTCGGAAAAGGCAAAGCTTTTTCTGGAATTATTACTATCCCTTGGTTTCCCAATTAATTGAAAAGATTTATCAGCCCGAGGAATAGTTTTTTACTTATCCTCTAAAGGAGGAAGAAGTTTTCGGGTCTGGATCATGTATTGGTTTTTGTTTTTAAAATCTTCGAATTCTCCGCTCAGTTTTGTAAACATATCCTTATCCGCGATTGGGTCAATATTTAAGTTGTCGGAAATCTTGTAAAGTTGACCTGCAGAAAGCAAATATTCTCCATTGAGGTAGTCCAGTAATTGGTTTTTGTTCCGCATCAAAGGCATTGCAATTCTGGATTGGAATACCTTCGCCGTGTCCAACACCTGTCCTTGCCATATCACTTCTTCTGGGAGTTTGATTTCAACCTGTTTTTCCAAGAAAGCCAAGAGTGATGGAGTAAGCTCAAAGTGACTACTGAGTCCTTTAAAATAGTCTGGCCTATTGATTAATGGGGAATAAATGATCAAGGGTACATGAAACCTGTCCAAGCTGGAGGCCATTGGGATTTCGGGAAGGCGATGGTCTCCGGTGATGATAAAAATTGTATTTGCGAATTCAGGTCTTTTTTGATATTCCCTGAAAAAATCCCGGATTGCATCGTCCGCATAGAGAATAGTCATATAGATATCCGAATAGGCTAAATAATCCTGGATCTTATCTTGTGAAATGTCAAGATAATCCTTTAGATGCGATTGGAGTTTTGCTTCATAATAGGGCTTCTCTGGCACCAAATATGGATCATGGGATGTTTGGGTTTGAAAAATCCGAATTTGGGGTTTGGAGACATTGTTGGGAAGCTTTTCCAGTGCATTGTTGAAAAGTTCTTTATCTGCATATCCCCAGGAGAAATTCCCAATGGAGGGAGTTCTGGGGAATTTCGGGTCAAATCCTTTTTCATCTACCAATTGAACCGGCTGTTGGTATTCTATAAATGAGCCTACATTATCAAAGTTTTTGTCAGCTCCGATGAAATAGCGGGTTTCATAGTCATTTTCCCTTAAGACACTCAACAGTGTCTGGTGATTTGGAAAATCCTCAAACAGTTCCAAAAATCCTTTTTCCCCAAAAGGAAGTCCCCCCATAATCCCAGGATGTAGTCCAAAAGTTCTGCCGGTAGAAGAAATCGCATTGGTCCAGACCAGGCTGTGTTGCTCCAGAGAATCTAAAAAGGGAGTAAAACTGCCTAAATAGGCATCCTTTCCGGAGTAGGCCTTCCCCAAACTTTCTACTAGGATAAATACGATATCAGGTTTTTGTTGAAGGCTATCAAAATAGGGGCTGAGCACATCGGGGTATTCCGCTCTATGAGCAAAGGGGTAGAGGTCGTTTGTGAATTCTTTTTGTACGATAAGGTCATCATTTCCTGACCTGAGGTAAAAATCAAAATAATACTCGCTGCCATATATCCAGTAATCAAAGGCTTGCTCCATCAGGAAGCGGGACTTGTTGAGTTCTATATTTCTTTGAACCTCATTGGCGGTGAGGTTTTGGCCAATAGGAAAAAAACTGGAGCCAACTATGGAAAGTATTAAGACACCAGTAAGATAGAGGTAGGCTTTAAGTGAGAAACTTAAAAGTCTAATTCCGAGATTTAATAAAATAAAGATAAATGAAGCCAATAATGCTCCCCCTGTCAAAGAAATTAGGTTCAATTGTCCAGAAGCTTTGACCGTCATGAGGAGGTCGTCTGTACTGTAACCAAATAAATCTTTCCCCAAAGGGATCAAAGTTTTGAAGAAGTAGAAAATAAGGGCAATATGAATAAGGATTGCCAGGGTGAAAAATAACTGGATTGCATATCTGGCCAATTTCACAGAAAAAATGCTCAGAAAGAGAAAAACGATGAACAACAAGCCCAAAAGATAGAGATTCCAGCTGATGTCCTGAAAAAGGCTATAAGTCAAGGTATCTTTAATCGAAAAGTTGAGAATGTGATTGGTGAAAATCAATGTCATTTCGCTAACTCGGAGCAGCCCCATTATTCCAATGAAAATCAGAGACATGCCCCAGAAGTATTTTAAAATTCTCCGGATGCGAAAAGGAAGGGTGGATTGGATTGCAGCCTTTTGGGCCATAAATTCTAAGGAAGATTTTTAGATAGAGCTGAAAATATAGGGCAAAATCGGGTATCTTCAAGGACCGTATCGAATAATATGAGCAAATCAAATCTTCTTTTAGAATTATATTCAAATCTCAGCACAACGGGAGCAGTGACTTTTAGCTCCAAGGCCCTAGTCAGCAAAATGGTATCCCATGCGGACCTATCCCATGCCAAACTCATTATTGAAATGGGAGGGGGAGACGGTAGCATCACACAGGGGATCATTGATAAAATGAATCCAGATGCTGAGTTGTTGGTGTTCGAAATCAATTCATCCTTTTGTAAGGTGATGGAGGATCAGTTTGATCTGAAAAATGTGAAGATCATCAATGACTCTGCCGAAAACCTCGAACAATATCTGGATGGAAGAAAAGTGGATTATATATTTTCTTCTCTTCCATTTAGCTTGATGCCTAAAAATTCTACAGATGCCATTCTTAGAATTAGCAATCATTCGCTTAGCAAAGGAGGGGCATTTATCCAGATCTGTTATTCTTACCTTCTAAAAAGCCTGTTTAAAAAGTACTTTAATAAAGTAGAGGTTAGCTTTACCATGAAAAATTTCCCTCCTGCCTTTGTGATGATGTGTAAGGATGAATAGTGCAAGTAGGTGAGAGAAAGGGAATTCCCATCCATAATTTTCTCTCTTTTGTTTTTTGGCTTCAGCTTTGTGGTTTTATGCCCGTTAAAATGTCTGAAACCCCTACCTTTGCACTTTTAGAAGAATTTGCAGATGCCCAAACTGATTAGAATTACCACTGTTCCTATTTCCCTTAAATTATTGCTTGCCGGGCAAATGAGATTTATGAAGGAACATGGTTGGGAAGTCATCATGGTCAGTGCGGATGGAAGAGAAATTCCGCAGATTGAAAAAGCAGAAGGAGTGAAGCATGAGGTAATTCCTTTCACCAGGAGAATCACTCCCCTTCAGGACCTGAAGTGTATTTGGAAACTGATACAGCTTTTTAAAAGAGAACAACCGGATATTGTCCATACCCATACTCCTAAAGCTGGTTTATTGGGGATGATTGCGGCAAATTTGGCCGGGGTAAAAATCAGAATCCACACCTTGGCAGGAATTCCTGCGATGGCTGCAGATAGGCATAAAAAAGGTCTTTTGGAAAATGCAGAAAAATGGACCTATTCAAATGCCACTGAAGTTTGGCCAAATTCTGAGGGGCTTAAAAAGTTCGTGATCAAGGAAGGACTTTCTCCTGAGAGTAAGTTGAAAATCATCGGTAAAGGTTCCTCCAATGGGGTGGATCTTAGCAAGTTCAACAGGGAAAGCCTGAAGGAAAATCATTTGGTAGCTGCAACCATGCGAATTTTACCGGGTGAGGATGATTTTATCATTTTGACAGTTGGAAGGCTGGTGAAGGACAAAGGAATCGAGGAGTTAGTTCGAGCCTTTGTGGATTCTAAAATTGTCAATAAATCCAAATTAGTCTTGTTGGGAAGTTTTGAACAGGATTTAAACCCCCTTTCACAAGAAATCATTCAGACCATACAGGATCATCCCAGAATTGTACAGATCGATTGGACAGACCATGTGGCTCATTACATGGCCTTGTCAGATGTATTGGTTCATCCTTCCCATAGGGAGGGTTTTCCCAATGTACTTTTAGAGGCTGGAGCTATGCAGTTGCCTGTGATCGTTTCTGATATTATCGGGAACAGGGACTTGATTACCCAGAAAAAAACCGGTTTAATTTTTCCTGCAAAGGAAACATCAGTACTCAAAGAAGCTTTGGAATACGCCTACGTAAAGCGGGATAAAATGCACAATCTGGCTTTTGCACTGAACCAGGAAATCAGGGACAATTTCGAGAGGACGAAAATTCATCAGGAAATATTGGCAAATTACAACAGGCTTCTGGCAGAAGTGGGGGAAAACGATTAGTTTTTATTTTTGCCTAGCGAAAGATTCACTATGAAATATCTGGTTACAGGAACTGCGGGTTTTATTGGCTTCCATCTTGCACAGAAGCTTCTTGAAAGAGGAGAGGAAGTTGTTGGACTGGATATCATCAATGAGTATTACGAAGTCAATTTGAAGTATGACAGGCTTGCTTTTATGGGGATACCCAAGGAGCAACTTGTAAGGAATAAGCTGATTCAGTCTCAACTATTGTCTAAGTATCGCTTTGTTCAAATGGATGTGGCTGATAAGGATTCCTTGATGAAGCTTTTCGAAAATGAGCAATTTGATGTAGTGATTCATCTGGCAGCCCAGGCAGGAGTTAGGTACTCTTTATCCAATCCTGCAGCATATATGCATAGCAATATGCTGGGTTTTCTGAATATTCTTGAATGCTGCCGTCATCATCCCGTAAAGCATTTGGTTTATGCCAGTTCTAGTTCAGTTTACGGGGCAAATGAAAAAATGCCATTTTCAACTTCTGATCCAGTGGATCATCCCATTAGCCTGTATGCTGCTTCCAAAAAGTCCAATGAATTGATGGCTCATACTTATAGTCATCTATTCGGAATACCAACGACAGGCCTTCGTTTTTTTACTGTTTATGGACCTTGGGGAAGGCCCGATATGGCGATATATCTGTTTACAGATGCGATTATCAAAGGAGAGCCCATTAAGGTTTTCAATTTTGGGGACATGAAACGGGACTTTACCTATATAGATGATATTGTGGAAGGAGTGATCAAAGTAGCCGACAGGCCTGCCCAACCCAATCCGGACTTTGACCCGAAAAATCCCGATCCGGGAAGTGGGAGAGCTCCTTACAAAGTATATAATATCGGAAACTCATTTCCTGTTTCTTTGATGGATTATATCAAAGCAATTGAAAAAGGGCTAGGGATAAAGGCTAAAATGGAGCTTTTGCCAATGCAACCTGGAGATGTGCAGGAAACGTATGCGGATGTCAGTGACTTGATCAAGGATACAGGTTATAAGCCTGATACTTCTGTAGAAAAGGGAGTGAAGGCTTTTACAGACTGGTTTCAGGAGTATTACAAAGACTAAAATGAAAAAATCAATTTTAATAACCGGTGGAGCTGGATTTATTGGCTGCCATGTAGTGCAGTTGTTTGTTCAGAATTATCCTCATTATAAGATTGTCAATCTGGACGCTTTGACCTATGCGGGGAATCTGGAAAACCTTACATCTATTGAAGGAGCCCAAAATTATTGTTTCGAAAAAGCGGATATACAGGACGCAGAAATATTGGATGAATTGTTCGAAAAGCATGGCATTACCGATGTGATTCATCTGGCAGCAGAGTCCCATGTGGATCGCTCTATTACTGACCCATTGGCATTTGTAAAGACCAATGTTTTGGGAACTGTAAACTTGCTGAATGCAGCCAAAAAAGCCTGGGCCAGTGACTTAGATCAACATCTGTTTTACCATGTTTCCACTGATGAGGTGTATGGTTCTTTGCATGAGGGAGGTTTTTTTGTAGAAAGTACCCCTTACGATCCTCAGTCACCCTATTCAGCTTCCAAGGCTGCCTCTGATCATTTTGTAAGAGCCTATGCCAATACTTATGGGATGAGGACTGTTATTTCCAATTGCTCCAATAATTATGGCCCCAATCATTTTCCTGAGAAATTGATTCCTCTTTGCATTAATAATATCAAAAATATGAAACCTCTTCCGGTTTATGGAAAAGGAGAAAATATACGGGATTGGTTGTTTGTAAAAGACCATGCTCGGGCGATTGATACTGTTTTTCATAAGGGGAAAACAGGTGAGACCTACAATATCGGTGGTTTCAACGAATGGAAAAACATTGACATTGTTCGCTTGCTATGCAAAAAAATGGATGAGAAACTCGGTCGTGAACCAGGTACTTCAGAAAAGCTCATCACCTTTGTAAAAGACCGGGCAGGACACGACCTGAGGTATGCGATTGATTCCAGCAAAATCAAAAATGAGTTGGGATGGGAACCGAGTTTACAGTTTGATGAGGGGATAGATATTACAATTGACTGGTACCTGAATAATCAGGATTGGCTTGAGCATGTGACTTCCGGAGCCTATCAAGATTACTATTCAGAGCATTACGAGAAGTGATAAAGCGAAAGGCCGGATTTTCCGGCCTTTCGCTTTATTTGATTTTACTTTGCTGGTACTCCAATGGTGTCATTTGATAGGTTTCTTTGAAGCATTTGATAAAATAAGATGGAGAGCTAAATCCAACAGAATAGGCAATTTCAGAAACTGTTTCATCTGATTTTTCCAGTTTTTGGAGTGATTTTCTGAGTCTTTGGTCTCTAATAAAGGCTGTTGTGGAAAGCCCGGTTAAGGCAGTGAGCTTTCGGTGAAGTTGCATGCGGCTCATGCCCAGCTTTTTGCAGAATTCATCCACTGTAAAACTTGAATCCATCAAGTCCGAATTGACAATGTTCTGGATTTTTTCCAGGAATTTTTCATCTGTTGAAGTAATCGCAATCTCCTCCGGTTTGATTTCTGTTCTTCCAGAATAACGGATTCTGAGGTTTTTCCTCAATTCAATCAACTTCTCAATCCGGATCAATAATTGCCGGATTGAAAATGGTTTGTGTATATAGTCATCTGCTCCGACCTCCAATCCTTTCAACAGGTTTTCTTCTTCAGTTTTTGCGGTGAGAAGGATTACCGGAATGTGTGAGGTTTTTTCATCGTTCTTGAGCATTTTACACAATTCGATTCCGTCCATTTCGGGCATCATGACGTCTGAGATGACAAGGTCAGGGACTTTTTGCATAGCCAGAAATAAACCTTGCTTTCCGTTTTCTGCCTGGATCACATTGAAATGGGCCTTTAAGTCAGTTATCAGGAACTCTCTAAGCTTGTCATTGTCTTCAACTACCAATACAAGTGGAGCATCTTCTCCTGCAAGCACTGGATAGGCCTCAGTATCTTGACCCAAAATTGAATCAGTTTCTTCATCAACATCGTCTGGAGAGAAGGAGTATTTATCCACTGGTAATTCAATCCAAACCTCAAAAATCTCTTTGTTGCCTAGCCTTAATTGGATTTCTCCTTTGTGAAGTTCTACCAGATCTTTGATCATAGGTAAGCCTATTCCAAATCCTTCAGTACTGCGGTCCGGTTTGAAAAATTTAGTGAAAAGCTGGTCGATCTCTTGCTGGCTATAGTTTTTTATAGAATGGTTTTTCACAGAGATACAGAATCTCCCGTCAGTAATCTTGGTTGTTAATTCAATTTTGGAATTGGGTTTTCCGTACTTAATGGCATTTTGAAGAAGGTTTGACACGATTTTTTCGATCTTGTCCGCATCAAACCAAATCTCCGTCATCAATGGAATGGAGGTGACTAGTTTCATTCCTTTTTCTGATGCCAGATAAAAGAAATTCATGGTAATGGTCTGGATCAGGAGACCCAAATTCCCCTTTTTAATTTGTAGGGAGAGTTTTCCAGACTTGATTTTGGATGCTTCTAACAGTTGGTCTACCAAATTTAGTAAGCGAGTGGAATTCTGTTTGATCAGATTGAGCTGAGACTTGAAAACGGGGTTGTCCGACTGATTCATCAAACGCTGCACAGGTCCCATGATCAGTGTAAGGGGAGTCCTGAATTCATGGGATATATTGGTGAAGAAGTTGGTTTTGAAATCATCAATTTCCCGAAGTCTCCTGGCTTCCTCCTCTTTCATCTGAAGTTCATAGCGAATTTCCCATCTCCAACGCAGATAGGCATAAATTCTCCAAATCCCAAAAATTGCGATCAGGAGATAGGCAATTTCTGCCCATATGCTCAAGTACCAGGGCGGTAAAATGGTGAAATTGAAACTTACCGGTTCATCAGACCAAATCCCATCGTAATTGCTTGATTTGGCCATAAAAGTATAGGTGCCTGCTTCCAAATTGGTATATCTAGCCAAATTGTTGTTTCCGTTACTGATCCAGTTTTCATCATGACCGACCAGTTGATAGAGAAATTCATTTTTTTCAGGGGATGAGAAAACCAAACTGGCAATATTAAATGTGATTGTATTTTGGTCATGGCTTAGGACCAAGCCATCCTGAAGCGGAAGAAATTTATCAAAAGATGATATGGAGGAAATAGCCGTTTTGGGTTTGATTTCATTCATGGAGATATCTTCTGCCCTAAACCAGTAAAACCCCTCCAAACTTCCAAAGTAGAGGGTTCCATCGGGATGTCTAAAATAGGCACCGGTATTGAATTCAGTGGCTAACCCATCGTAATTGCTGTAGTTGGTGATTTTATAGCCTTCACTCTCTGTTTTCTTTATTTCTGATATTCCCCTGTTCGAACTGAGCCATAAATTGCCTTCTTGATCAGGTAATATTCCATATATCACATTATTGGGAAGGCCGTTTTCTGTATTGTAAAATTCGATTTTACCAGTATTCAGGTCCATCCGGTTGAGCCCAGTTCCATTGGTTCCAATCCAAAGATCATTTTCTGGGGATAGGTAAAGGGACTTGATACTGTTTGAACTGATTGAATTTGGGTCAGACTCTTGATGACTGAAGCGTTCAAAGGTTTCTTTTTGCAAGTCTAATTTCGCAATCCCTTGATTTTCAGTTCCTATCCAAAATTCATCAGGTTTTGATTCAATAATTGTCCTAATATTATTATCCGGAATACTTTTATTGTTCCTTGGATCATGGATGAATTGTTTAATAATCCCTTTTTCTGGATCAAACCATATCAATCCCTCGTTTCGGGTACATAACCAAAAGCGGCTTTGGGAATCTTTAAATATTTTCCAAACTGTGTTAATTGGTAATTGTGGGGTAGAGTTGGAGTTAAAATGCTCAAATCTTCCGCTTTCAGTGTTTAGAATACTTAGCCCCTCATCCTGATATCCAATCCAGAGTTCGTTTTCATTTCCCAATAGGCTCATGACTCGGTCACTTTGGATTCCCGAATTAACTCCGGCTTCGGATTTCAAAGTTTTCCAAGTTTCTGAACTACGGTCAAATACTGTGAGTCCCTTTCCTGATGTTCCTAACCAAATTTTATTGGAATTATCCGCATAAATAGCTCTGATTACATCAATGTTTATTTCTTCGGGAACCTGTTGGTTATGGTAGAAGTTGAACTTTTCGAGATAGCTATCATAAAAGCTTAATCCCGCTCCGTCAGAACCAAACCAGATTGTTTTGGAATAATCTTCATACAGGCATAGGATGTCATTGTAATGGATGGATCGGGGATTTTGTTTTCTGTAGGAATAATGATTGAGCTTTTTCTCTTCTAAATCCAATAAGACTGCGCCGTTCCCATAAGTAGCAAGCCAGATGAGATTATTGGAATCAATCAGGATATCCAGAATCATTTCTTCGGGATAAGTTTTTTCTTCAATTCCCAAAAAAGATTCTATTTCTTCCATTTTGTCATTTTTTGAGTCGAGTACCCACAATCCCTTTTTCAGTGTTCCAACTAAAAGTAGGCCTGAGTCTGTGACTTTAGAAACAGAGAAGGGACCAATTTCTTCATCTGTTACTAGTGCTAAAACTTCCTTCCGACTTTTATGGAAGGAATATACTCCAGTAGAAAAAGTTAAGAGTAAATGTTCTGGATCAAGGCTAGATAAATGGACTATTTCTTTTCCTGGGTCAGACCAAACTAATTCGGCATCCTGTACCTTCTCATTCCAAAGGTATAATTGGCCGGAAAGTGTGGAAATCCATATTTGACCGCCTTCATCCTCATAAATTTGTGTGGCAGCTGATATACCAGTTATTGCTTGAAATTTTTCCTCTCCCTGTTTTAATATTTCCGGAACCGTACTTTCAGGAATAATCCAAATTCTATTTTTACTATCTGCAACTACTTTTCCCAGAATCACTTGGGATGCCTGTGTGATATCATTGAATTTTTTTGGATAGATGGTGAATTGCCTTCCATCGAATTTATTGAGCCCTTCTTGGGTTGCTATCCAGAGAAATCCGTCCAAGTCCTGGGTTACAGAAACCGCACTGTTTTGTGATAGACCATCTTTGACAGACAATTGTCTAAAGGAAATATCCTTTTGGCCGAATGAGTTTTCCGCTAAAAAAAAGATTAAAAAAAGAATTAATGTGGAAGAAATTATTAATGGATAACAATAATTGGATTTCATTCTGTTAAAATATAAAATTTAACAATCATAGTTGAATTCCTTGATTTTTAAAATAGTATCCATTACTCAAAACCTAATAAACTCTTCGTCATTTTTTCAAAATCAGTTACAGGATTTTTATCATTAGATACATTCATTTTATCGTGAAAAGGTAAACTGAAATAGTTTTAAAAATTATTTCCAAGCCCCTCACAAAATGAAAAGCTGTATTTTATTGTTCTTTGTCTTATTGGTTGTTTCATGTCAAAGCGATGAAGAGGGAGTTTCGAAAGTTGGTGCCAAAGCAATTTTTACCTCTATAGATTCCCCTATTCAAAATTCAGCTAACCTAAAGAATAGCTTGGAGCAACTGGTCCCACTTTCACTGGATTCCATCAGAAAGTTGGTGCCCGTTAAAATAGGAGACTATAAGGCTGAAAAAATTGTTGCCGGAAGCAGGTTTTCAGGGGAGGTCATTGGATTAGAAATACGCTTTATTAATGAGCATGACCCTGAGAAAAAACTTACTTTGGAATTGATCGACGGAGCAGGAAAGACTGGATTTTTAATTTTGAATGCCTCCAAAGAGCGATTAAAAAATGATTTTGAGGAACTCTTCCTTACAGGGTATAGAAGGGTATATTCCAAAGATGGGTTGAGGGTCCGGGAGGAACTGGATCATATCGAACTGGATCTAGAATTGGAGTTTATCTTAAAGAATAGGTTTCAATATAAAATCAAAAGTAAAAAGCTGGCTATAAATGAATTATGGGATTTAGTTCAAGTTTTGATTTAGATAAGAGAACTGGATTATTTTTGTAATCCTGTAAGATTTTTTTATCTCAATTATCAGTGGTTGTTACAATATTGATATCCTTTGATACGCCAGAGACATTTTTAGGATAAGCAAAATCGGATTTTTGGTTTGAGTAAAAGTATGTTTTGAAAAACAGACATACGCCAATTCCAAAATTTCCAATTTATGCAAAATCCTTACTTCAACCTTCAGATCAAGAACTGCTTTAAAAAGTCATTTCTGACTCTGGCGTTATTGATTTTTTTTCAGGCTTTTTCCCTTTCTCAACAATTAAGCGGAAACTTTATAATAGGGCCTTCAGGGGACTACATCAATTTTATAGATGCTGTTTCTGCTCTTAATACCAATGGGGTTTCAGGACCGGTGGTTTTTGAGGTTCAAAGTGGCACCTACACCGAACAAATGGTCCTTGGTGCGATAGCAGGAGCATCGGAAACCAATACCATTACTTTTCAGAGTCAATCGGGGAATGCGGAGGATGTTGTCCTTCAATACACAGCTACAGGGACTGGAGATAATTATGTGATTCGATTGGATAACGCAAGCCACTTTGCTTTTAGGAATCTAAAAATTCAATCGCTGGGTAATGGTTATTCTTGGACCATTGCGGCTATCAATGAGGTTAATGATATTGTGATTGAGCAGTGTGTATTAAGTGCGCCTGATTGGAGCTCCAGAAATTTTAACGCGGGTAACGTTCGATTGAATCCGAGTCTGTCGAGCAATGTAAGGTTGATCAATAATCGGATCAGTGGGGGTGACCACGGTATTTATTACAGTGGTGGGCCAAATACTTACCGGGCACCGGGTTTTGAATTGAGGGACAATGAGATTGCGGGAGCATATGCTTACGGGGTTTATTTGCAGTACCTGACCGGAGCGGTGATTGAGGGGAATACGATCACGATTCGTTCTACTTCTTGGAGCAGTTCATACACGTTGGAGCTGAGCAATGTGGAAGGGGCAAGCCGTGTGGTTGGTAACCGG